>NZ_CANKYH010000004.1 GCF_947487915.1 uncultured Serinicoccus sp.
ACATGGGGCTGTGGGCCCGCCAACGCGCTGGCCAGGACGTCACCGGGCTGGTCCATCACAGCGACCGCGGCGTGCAATATCGAGCGATTCGCTACACCGAGCGCCTCGTCGAGGCCGAGGCCGTCGCCTCGGTCGGGTCCAAGGGCGACTCGTATGACAACGCGATGGCCGAGGCGCTCAACTCGCTGTTCAAGGCCGAGTGCATCCGCAACCCCGTCATGCGACCGAAGGGCGGCTGGAAGTCGGTCGTCGATGTCGAGGTCGCGGTCGCCGAGTACGTCGACTGGTACAACCACCGACGGCTTCACGGCGAGATCGGGCTGGTCCCACCCTCCGAGTTCGAGACCAACCACTGGGCAACCCTGCACAGCGAGCACTACCGTAAGAACCCGGTCCTCACCGAGGTCCGAACCACCTAACCGAGCCTCCACGAAACCCGGGGCGATTCACCCCCCAGCACCGTGCCAAGCACCGCGCATCCCGCTCCGCCCCACGAGGGGGCACGGCCGCACTCATGGTCGGCGGCCTGGTCGCCGGCACGGTCGCCACCGCCGGCGCAAGCACCCTCAACCCGCCGACAGCGGAGCAGGCGGATGACCTGACCGGTGAGGCGTCCGGCGCGGTCATCCTGCCCGGCACCGACCGCCAGGACCCTCGCCCCGCCGGGGCCGCGCAGACGAGCCTGCGCAGCGCATCCCTGGACGAGCTGCGCGAGCAGTCGGCCGCGGACCGCAGCGAAGCCCGGTCGGCGCCCGAGGGCGAGGCCGCCTCGGTCACCACCCTGCTGGCCGACTCCACCTTCACCGGCACCACGCTCGAGGTGCAGACCGCCGACCCCGAGCCCGTCGAGCCGACCACCACGCCCCAGCCGCAGCCCGCCGAGCAGGACGAGAACCTTCACAGCGAGGCGCAGCAGGCCACCCCCGAAGCGGCCCTGCAGCAACCCGAACCGGTGCAGCAGCAGGCCACCGAACAGACGCAGCCGCAGGCGGCGCCCGCGCCCGCGGTCGGAGGATCCCTGTTCGACATCGCCGCCAGCTACGTCGGCTACCCCTACGTGCTCTACGGCACTCCTCCCCAGGCGTTCGACTGCTCGGCCTACACCTGGTGGGTCTTCAAGCAGGCCGGGATCGACATCCCCCGCACAGTGGCCGGCCAGAAAGCCGCGGTCACCCCGGTCTCCGACCCTCAGCCGGGCGACCTCATCTTCTACAACGACTGGTACCACGTGGGCATCTATGCCGGGAACGGCATGACCTACGAGGCGATGAACCCCAGCACCGACGTGCGGTACGGACCGCTGCTGTCGAACAACGTCTGGTACGGCCGCATCGGCTGACTCAGGAGGCGTCTTCAGCCCTCCGACCGCGGGCGCCTGGCGATGTCGGTGTGTCGGCGGAGCCATGCTCGTACCGGCATGCCTGCCCGACCTGCAGGGTGGAGAAGTCCCCGTCGAGGGCCGGTGAACTGGTGTGTGGTGCCTCCTGCCGCACCCGGTCTGTGTCCGCAGCGTCGGTCACCTGCAGGCGCGTCGGAGAAGACCGTCCGCCCGGACGTCGGGCTCCACGCCCGCACATGGTGCAGGTCCTCCACGCCGTTGGTGTCGCTGAGCACCGTTGTGGGCAGTTCGACCGGCTCGAAGAGCCACATGGCACCCATCCACAGCAGGTAGCCGGCCATGAGGGCCATGAAGAGCCCGTTGAACAGGGCGCCGAGAATCCCCCCCCGGCGCCATCTGAACGCGTCTTCCTGGCCGTGGCCGGCCGCTGACTGAGCCGCTGCGCGGCCAGGGCGATGAGCGCACCCCGCCGACGGCGGAGAAGGTGTGGAACGCCGTCGGAGATCACCGGATGACCACAGTTCTCCGGTCCGCCTCGGCTTCGGTGTGGGCGCCGTGCG
Source organism: uncultured Serinicoccus sp. (assembly GCF_947487915.1). Classification (GTDB taxonomy): domain Bacteria; phylum Actinomycetota; class Actinomycetes; order Actinomycetales; family Dermatophilaceae; genus Ornithinicoccus. The sequence continues at coordinate 1,900 of NZ_CANKYH010000004.1, forward strand.
ACATCGTCCAAGCGGGCGACCTCCCTGCACCGGCGTCTCACGCACCGGGTGGACGACCGACCTTGACCAAAACTTCATCATCCGCGTTCTGAAACAGCAACCCGTGCGCAGGAGCCTGGCAGGACCACCACGAGTCGAGGAGCCCGGAAATGACCCAGTTCCCTCATGGTCCCGCGAACGGACCACGCGACAGCGGCAGCGGCGTCCCGCCGCTGCCGACCGTGACGACACCTCACCACGAGCACCCTGCCCAGGCTCCGCACGGGCACGGCAGGCACGCGTGGGCGATGTGGCTGATGTGCGTGCCCATGCTGCTGATCGTGGGTCTGCTGATCCTCAGCGGCTCAGCAGGGTTCGGTGCCATCGTCTACGCCCTGGCGTGCCTGGGCATGATGGCGGCGATGATGCTGTTCATGCAGCACGGCACCCGCCGATGAACCGCGTCACCGACGCGCGGGCCACCACCGGTCGGTCCAGGGACGCCCAGCCCGTGCCGCGAGCCACCCTGCTCACCACCACGGCGTGCCACCTGTGCGAGGACGCGCACCAGGAGCTGAGCCGTCGCGCAGGGTGCGGCGAGCTGTCCCTGGAGGTGGTGGCCGTGGAGTCTGACGAGGGGCGCGCGCTGGTCGCCACGCACCGACCAGCCATGTTCCCGCTGGTGCTCCTCGACGGCCGCCCGCTGGGTCACGGGCGCCTCTCCCGGCGCCGCCTGGACGCTGCGCTGCGGTCGGGCAAGGTGCGCTGATGGGCACCGAGCTGCTGGCCACGGGCAGCATCCTGGCGGCCTTCTTCGCCGGTGCCGTCGCGCTCTTCGCCCCGTGCTGCATCGTCTTCCTGGCCCCGGCCTACCTGGCCGCGGCGGTGAAGAACAACAGGTGGCGCCTGCTGCCGCTCACCTTCGTCTTCGCCGCCGGGCTCGCCCTCGTCCTGGTGCCCATCACCCTCGGTGTCAGCCTGATCGCCGGAGCGATCGCGAGGTACCACGTGCAGCTGTACTGGGCCGGCGGGCTGCTCATGATCGGGCTCGGTCTGCTGGCCCTGTCCGGGCGCATGTGGTCGATGCCCTCGGTGCTGCGCGCCCCGGACACCGCCCGGGGGGACTCGGCGACGTTCTTCAGCCTGGGCGTCTTCTCGGGGATCGCCTCCAGCTGCTGCGCCCCGGTCCTGGCCGGCGTGATGACCCTCTCGGCGCTGTCCGGCAGCGCCGCCGGCGGAGCGCTGCTGGGTATGGCGTACGTCTTCGGCATGGTGCTGCCGCTCTTCGTCATGGCGCTGGCCTGGGACGCAGCCGGGCTGGGGGAGCGCCGCTGGGGGCGGGCCAGGCCGCTGCGGTGGAGCGTTGCGGGACGGACGCTGCACACGAACACCGTCAACGTGGCCGTCGCACTGGCCTTCGTCGCCATGGGGGTCGCCGTCATCTCGCTGGCGGGGTCGACCACCATGACCGGCAACGCCACCTGGTTCCAGCGCCTCGCGAGCGACGGGGTCACCCGGACCGCCGAGCAGGTCCTCGGCCGGGTCGCGCCCGTGCCCGAACCCCTGCTCGGGCTGGGCCTGCTCGCCCTTGCCGCGTCGTTCGTGTGGTTCACGCTGCGCGACCGGAAACGCAGGACGACCACGGACGCCGACGGAACCGCCGACGGAACCGCCGACGATGCACCCACGCACGCGTGCCACGAGCACACGGGCGCACCAGGACAAGGAGCGCAGCAACCATGAGCACCAAGACCCAGCAAGCGCGGCGTCAGGCGCACGTCGCCCGGATCCGGCTCGAGCAGCAACGTCAGGAGCACACCGAGCGGCGCCGACGGCTCCTGGGGCTGGCCGGGCTGCTCGTCCTCGTGGCCGTGGTGACCTTCGGCCTGTGGCAGGCCCGGCCGACGACCAACGAGGTCAGCGGCGACGCGGCGCCCGGGTTCACGCTGCCGACGACCACCGGGCAGAGCGCGTCCCTGGCCGACTACCGGGGCAGCCCGGTCATCCTCTACTTCAACGAGGGCGCCGGGTGCGGGTCGTGCACCCAGCAGATGGCCGAGATCGAGAAGAACCGTGGCTTTGCCGACGCCGGCATCGTCGTCCTGCCGATCGTGATGAACACCGCCGCCCAGATCCAGGCCGACCTCGACACCTTCGGCGTGAGCACGCCATACCTGCTCGACGACGGGACCGTCTCGCAGGCCTACGGCACGCTCGGCAAGGGCATGCACGCCGGGCTGCCCGGGCACGGGTTCGTCCTCGTCGACGCCGACGGCGTGCAGCGGTGGCAGGGGAACTACCCCTCGATGTGGCTCGACCCCGACGACCTGCTGCGCGAGGCCACCTCGCGCCTGTGAGCGCCTTGACCCGTGTGACGAAGGTCCGACGTCGGTTCGATGAAGGTTTCCTGAAGGGACCCCCTCCGGGCTGGAATGACGCTGCATGGTCACGTTTACTCAGGGGGCACCGTCCCCCGACCTCTGGAGCTGGCCCCGATGATGAACACCTCTCGCCTTCGCCTCGCGACCGGCGCCCTGGCGCTGACCGCGTTCCTCGCCGGCTGCGGCGACTCCACCGAGCCCGCAGGCGGCGGCACCACCGCCGCCTCCACGACGGACGGTGAGCAGGCCGCCCAGGAGCACAACGAGGCGGACACGATGTTCGCGCAGATGATGATCGTCCACCACGAGGGCGCGATCGAGATGGCCCAGCTGGCCCAGGAGCAGGCGGTCACGCCCGAGGTGCAGGAGCTGGCCGCACAGATCGAGGCGGCCCAGGGCCCGGAGATCGAGCTCATGCAGTCCTGGCTGCAGCAGTGGGGTGAACCGGCCGCCTCCGAGGACGACATGGCCGGGATGGGCCACGGCGACACCAGCGGTATGGAGATGGACGGGATGACCCAGGAGGAGGCGATGGCTGAGCTCGAGGGCCTGTCCGGCGAGGCGTTCGACGCCCGGTTCCTGGAGCTGATGATCGAGCACCACCGCGGCGCCGTCACGATGGCACAGACCGCCCTGGACGAGGGGCAGCACCCCGACGTGCAGGAGCTCGCCGAGCAGGTCGTGACCGACCAGGAGGCCGAGATCGAGCACATGGAGCAGCTGCACAAGGGGTTGTGAACCCCGAGACGGCATGCAGCCGTGCCGGTGGTGAGAGGAGGATGGAGCCGTGACCTGGGTATTCACAGCCCTGCTCATCGGTGGCATCGCGCTGCTGGCCTACACGCTGGCGCGGGTCCTCGCCGGCGGCCTGGTTCACGGACCGACCGGGGCCGGCGTTCCGGGTCGGTCCCGCCGGGACCGGACCGAGGACACGGCACCTGCTGATGGGTCGAGCGCCCGGCGGATCCTGGACGAGCGCTACGCGGCCGGGGAGCTGAGCACGCAGGAGTACGAGCATCGCCGGGCTGTGCTGGCCGGGCGCGAGGAGGAGTCATGAGACCGGTCAGCCGGCGCACGGCGCTGACCATGGGTGGACTGGGTCTCGCCACCACCGTGATAGGTGGGACGGGCCTGTGGCGTGAGCTGACCACGCCCGGTGCGCCCGGCGATCCGGGGGGTGAGCTGGTGGAGCCGGAGGTGCTGGCCAGCGGCGGCGGGCGCCTGGACGTGCAGCTCCAGGCCCGCGTCGACACGCACGAGGTGGCGGGGCGGTCGGCCACCACGATGGGCTACAACGGCGGCGTGCCGGGTCCGACCCTGCGGCTGCGCCCCGGGGACCTGCTGCGGATCGAGCTGGACAACCAGCTGGACCACGTGACCAACCTGCACGTGCACGGGCTGCACGTGACCCCCGAGGGCGACGGCGACAACGTCTTCGTCGAGGTCGAGCCCGGCGCGAGCCGTCAGTACGAGTACCAGCTGCCGAAGGACCACCCGCCGGGGGTCTACTGGTACCACCCCCACCACCACGGCAGCGTGGCCGACCAGCTGTTCGCCGGGCTCTACGGCGCCATCGTCGTGGAGGAGGACGACCCGCCGGCCGTCGACCGCGAACGGGTGCTGGTCGTCTCCGACATCACCCTCTCCCAGGACGGGTCCGTCGTCGGCCCCTCGATGCCCGAGCGGATGATGGGCCGCGAGGGTGAGCTGCTCCTGCTCGACGGCCAGGTGGAGCCGGTCCTGACGGCACGGGGGGGCGATCGGGAGCGTTGGCGGGTGGTCAACGCCTGCTCCTCCCGCTTCGTGTCGTTGCGGTTGTCCGGCGAGGGCAGCTCCGCGCGAGTGGTCGGCCGTGACGTCGGCCGCCTCCCCACGCCGGTGGCCCTGGAGGAAATCGTCCTGGCCCCGGGCAACCGGATGGACGTGCTCGTCGACCTGGCCGAGGGCAGGACCGAGCTGGTCGCCGTGCCCGTGGACCGCGGCCAGATGATGGGCGGGATGATGGGCGGCGCCGTGGGCCCGGAGGACTCCGAACGGGTCCTGGCCAGCCTCGACGTACGCGGGGGCGGGGGGCCCTCGGCCGGTGAGGCCGGCGACGGCGGCGCGGGGGCGGCCCCCGGTCCCGACGGGCTGCTGGCCGACCTGCGGGACGCGCAGGTCGACCGGCGCCGGCAGCTGACCATGGAGATGTCCATGGGCGGCGGGATGATGGGCGGGGGCGGCCGTGGACCGGGCGGGATGATGGATCTCACCATCGACGGCCGGTCCTTCGACCCTGACCGCGTCGACCAGCGGGTGCGGCTGGGCACGGTCGAGGAGTGGACCATCGGCAACGTGGGCCCCATGGACCATCCCTTCCACCTGCACGTCTGGCCCATGCAGGTGCTCGACGTCGACGGGCAGGCTCCCGAGGAGGTGCTGTGGCTCGACGTGGTCAACGTCCCGGCCGGCGGCAGTGTCACCGTGCGCGTCCGGTTCGCCGACTTCGGCGGACGGACCGTCTACCACTGCCACATCCTCGACCACGAGGACCTCGGCATGATGGGCACGATCGAGGCCGAGTGACCCTGCGACGTCCGGACCGACCGACCACGAAGGAGAGGAGAGAACGATGATGGGCAACGGCTGGGGAGCAGGCATGGGTTGGATGTGGGTCCTGTGGCCCCTGGTCATCATCGCCACCGTCGCCGTGGTGGCGCTGCTGGTCCGCTCCGGCGCAGACCGCTCACGCCCGCCAGCGCCGGTGGACCAGCCGCCGGCGCACGAGGCGGACGAGCCGACCGCGGCCGCCGGGCAGCCCGCGGCGCGCCGGATCCTCGACGAGCGCTACGCCCGCGGTGAGATCGACGAGGAGGACTACCGGGCCCGGCGTCGACGCCTCGAGGAGCCCGACGCCTGAGAAGCACCTAGCCTGACCGCATACCCCTGCACGTACCCACGAGCCGAGGAGGCACCGCCGATGTCCGAGCACGACCAGGGCCAGCACACCGAGCACGACCAGCACGGCCGGTCCGCGCAGGACCACGAGCAGCACAAGAAGCACGAGCGCAAGATGTACCTGATCTTCGCCGGCATGATCACCACCTCGACGGTGACGATGTTCCTGCTGACCTACACCAACGCCTTCACCTGGTCGCACATGACGTTCAGCGAGGAACGGCTCTACATGGCCCTGCTCATGGGCTCGGCGATGGCCATCATCATGCTCGGCTTCATGTGGGGGATGATGTACAAGAACGTCAGGGTCAACCTGGCAATCATCGCCGGCGCCCTCGTCCTGGGCCTGACCGCGCTGTGGCTGTCCCGCTCCCAGACCCTGGTCGACGACCAGGCCTACATGAACGGGATGATCCCGCACCACTCGATCGCCATCCTCACCAGCGAGCGCGCCGACATCGACGACGTGCGCGTGCGCGAGCTGGCCGACGAGATCATCGAGGCCCAGCGCAAGGAGATCGCCGAGATGAAGTGGCTCGTCGACGACATCGAGAGCAACGGCGTGGTCACCACCGACCAGGAGGCCGAGCAGCGCCCCGTCCCCGAGTTCGGGGGTACTCCTTGAGAGGCACATCGTGATGGGGGTCGTGATGACCCTCGCCGGGATCGTGGTGATCGGCGTCGGTCTGCACGACATGTTCCACACCCTGCTGCACCCCACCGGCCAGGGACGTCTGAGCCGGATGGTGCTGACCGGGATGTGGAAAGTCTCGAAGGCGACCGGGCACCGCCTCGGCTCCACCGTGGGACCCCTGGCGATGGTCGCGGTCATCCTGGTGTGGGTGCTGCTGCAACTGCTCGGGTGGGCTTGACCCGCCGCACGTCCCCGAGGGGTTCATGTACTCCTCCGGCGTGGACCCCTCGGACTACCCTGACGCCCTGGAGGCTGTCTACCTGTCGGCCGTCACGCTGAGCACGCTGGGCTACGGGGACATGGTGGCGACCGACCTGTGGGTCAGGACCGCCTCGCCCCTGCAGGCCCTCACCGGCTTCGCTCTGCTCACCGCCGCCCTGACGTGGTTCACCCAAATCTACCCGCCGCTGTCCCGCCGCCGCGCGCTCGCTCTCGAGCTCAAGGGCCTGGCCGACAGCGACTGGGCAGGCAGCGTGGACGACGCCGACCCCGCCGTCCTCACCCGGGTCCTGGACACCCTCGCGGCGGAGGTGGTCACGGTGGGGATCGACTTCGCCCAGCACACCGAGGGCTTCTACTTCCAGGAACGTGACCCCGACCTGGCGCTGGCACGCCAGCTTCCCTACGCCCTGAGGCTGCGCGACGAGGCCCTGGCATCCTCCGAGGCGGTGGTTCGACGCAGCGGGCGGCAGCTGGCACTGGCCATCGACCAGCTCAGCTCCGAGCTCGACGACAACTTCCTGCTTACCGGTGGTGATGCTAAGGAGGTGTTCGTCGCCTACGCGGATGACCACCACCACGAACCACGCTTCTGAAGCCAGCTGTCGCGTGCGGGTGTCGTTCGCCCGTGGTTGTCCTACGCGGACCCGCCTGGGGCTGTGCCCGCCCAGCGACGTCGGCGGGCACGGCGTGCGAGGAGGCCTGTCTTAGGCGGTACTGGTCGGGCGGCCGCCGGGCAGGCCATACCACTCCTGCAGCCACGTCTGCATCATCTCGATCTCGCCGAGCTGGACGCTCTTGATCTCCTCGCACATGGCCAGCAGGTCCTCGTGCTCGGCCCGGTCGAGGCACTTCTCCGCCTCCCGGACCGCTCCCCAGTGGTGCCGGATCATCGAGCGCATGAACGCGATCTCGAACTCTTCCCCGTCAAGGTCGTGGAGGCGGTGCATCGACTCCATCCCCGTCATGTCGGGCATGTGCTCGAGGCCGTACCAGTCCATGAGCCAGCCCTGCATGGTCTCGATCTCCGCGGTCTGCGTGGCGATGATGTCCTCGCAGGTGGCGATCAGCTCGTCATGGACAGCCTTCTCCAGGCACATCTGACTCATCATGACGGCCATGTGGTGATGGTCGATCATCCCGGTGAGGAAGTCGACCTCGAACCGTTCCGCCTGCTCCGAGCTCGCCGGGGCATCCGCGACCGCGGCCGGGGCGGCTGCGACCGCCACACCGGCCACCGGGGCGAGGGCCACAGCCAGGGCGGTCAGGAAGGAACCGGTGCGTCGGCGGTTCTGTATCGCAGTCTTCACGTCGTTCTCCTTCTGTACGATGCCCGGTCCTTGTACCGGGCGGGATGGGGTGTCCCGAGAGGAAGTCCGGGCGCTGGAGGTATGAAGCTCCTGCTGGTTCAGCTGAGGCTGGCGAGGAGCTCGGCGCACGCGGTCTCGCAGCGTCGGCAGGCTTCTGCGCACACCCGGCAGTGCTCGTGCATCTGCGCGTGCTGCTCACACTCCTCGGCGCAGGCCCGACACGCGGTGCGGCAGGCCTCCAGCGCCGCCCGGGTGGTCTCGACGTTGTTCCCGGTCTGCCGGGACAGGACGTTGCCGGTCGCGGCGCAGACGTCGGCGCAGTCCAGGTTCTTGCGGATGCAGGTGACCAGGTCGGCCACCATGTCCTCGGCCAGACACGCATCCGCGCAGGCGGTGCAGGTCTGGGCGCACTCGAAGCACGCCTCGATGCACTCGGCGAGCTTGTGCTGGTCGATCGACCCCAGGTCCTTGGGGTAGGTCTGCAGCATCGTGGTCACGTGGTGGGTCATCGTGTTGCTCCTTCTCTTATGGCCGGCATCGGTGCCGGCGTCTGGATCTGGTGCAGGGCCGGCCGGGAGCTGGCCACCTCCCGACGGTAGACCTGGGGGAGACGGGTCGCGAGCGGAACCGGCCGGTGCGAGGCAGCCGGGTCACAGGGAGAAGGTGGCCCAGAGGGCTCCGGCTCCGATGCCGAGGAGAAGGCTCAGCGCTGCGGTCCCGATCGCAGCGCTGCGCGACCACCGGCCTTCTGTGCCGGCGTCCTGCTGGTGGTGCCCCGCTGTCTCCTGGTGGGTGTAGAGGGGCGCGATCCAGCGCAGGTAGTAGAAGAGGCTGGCGACGGTGTTGACGAGGACGAGCACGGCCAACCAGGCGTACCCGGCGTCCCAGGCCGCGGCGGTGGTGGTCAACTTTCCGACGAAGACCACGGTGGGCGGGGTGCCGACGAGGCCGAGGAGCGCCACGACCAGGGCTGCGCCCAGCCACGGATGGGCTCTGCCCATGCCCCGGTAGGAGCGCAGCTCGCGCCGCTGGGGGAAGGCGGTGGTGACCGCGAACGCCGAGAGGTTGGTGACGGTGTAGCCGGCGAGGTAGAGCAGCAGCGAGGGCAGGGCGAGGTCGCTGCGTCCGGCGACCGCGACCGGCACGAGCAGGTAGCCGACCTGGCTGACCGTGGACCAGCCCAGCAGGCGTCGCGGGTCGGTCTGCCAGTAGGCGGCGAGGTTGCCCAGCGTCATGCTGGCCACGGCCAGCAGCGCGACCAGCAACGGCCAGGCCAGGGTGTCGGGAAGCAGCTCGACGAGCCGGTATGCCGCGATCACGGCCCCGATCTTGGGCACGGTGGTGAGGAACGCCGCGACGGTCCCGCCGGCACCCTGGGCAGCGTCGGGGACCCAGAAGTGCGCGGGTGCTCCTCCGGCCTTGAACAGCAGCCCGCCCAGCACCGCCACGACGCCGGCGGCGACCACGCCTGCCGGTGCGTCGGCGAGCCGGTCGGTCAGCTCGGCGTAGGACGTGGTGGCTGTCACGCCGTAGAGGAGCGTGACCCCGGTCAGCAGCAGGATGCCGAAGAGGGCACCCAGCAGGTAGGTCTTCATCGCGGCCTCGGCGCCCAGGGGTGTGCGGGCGATCCCGATCAGGCCGTAGAGGGGGACGCTGGCCAGCAGGAACCCGACGGTGACGACGAGCAGGTCGTTCGCACCGGCCAGGATCAGGGTGCCGGTGGTGGAGAACAGCAGCAGCGCGTAGGTCTCGCTCTCCCGCGGGGTGCCGGCGATCTCGTCGGAGGCCAGCGCCAGCACGACGAGGGTGCCGAGCGCGGCGACGACCCGGGCGACCCCCGTGGTGGTGTCGACCGTGAAGGTGCCTTCCATCGCCACCTGCGCCGGGCCGGGCAGGTCCAGGGCGGCCAGGGCGGCCGCGACCAGCAGGGCGGCCGCGGCGACGGCACGGGTGACCCACTGGCGGGTCCGCGCCAGGAACGACCCGCCCAGCAGGGCCGCGAGCCCACCGAGGAACAGCACGATCTCCGGTGCGAGCAGGGCCGGCCGCATGGCCATGGACTCCACCGCGGTCTACCTCCCGACGAGCTGGACGAGGACCTGCGCCGCGGGCTCGATCACGTCGAGCAGCAGGCGGGGGAGGACCCCGATGAGCAGCGAGAGTGCCAGCAGCGGCCCGATGGCCCACAGCTCGGCCGGGCGCAGGTCACCGAAACCGACGGAGGCGCCCTGGGTGGCGCCGGTGAAGATGCGTTGCAGCGCCCGTAGGAACAGGGCGGCGGTGATGAGGATGCCCAGCAGCGCGACCGCGGTGACCGGTGCCGCGGCGATGCTGCCGGTGAAGATCTGGAACTCGGCGATGAAGCCGGACAGGCCGGGCAGGCCGAGCGAGGCGAACGCCCCGACGGCGAACAGCGCCGCGAGCCTGGGGGCACGGTCGGCCAGACCGCCGTAGGCGCCCATGTCGTAGGTGCCGGCCCGCTCCCACATCACGCCGGCGATCAGGAACAGGGCGGCGGTGACCAGGCCGTGGCTGACCATCTGGGTGACGGCACCGGTGACCGCCACGGACCGCGCCTGCACGGTGTCGTCGGCGACGATCCCGGCGGCGCCGACGGCCAGCACGACGTAGCCCATGTGGTTGACCGAGGTGTAGGCGACCATGCGCTTGAAGTCGGTCTGGGCTAGCGCGACCAGGGCGCCGTAGACGACGGAGACGATGCCGACGACGACGATCACCCAGGCCCACGCCCGCCACGCCTCCGGCAGCATCGGCATCGCGATCCGGACGAACCCGTAGGTGCCCATCTTGAGCAGGACGCCGGCCAGGACGGCCGAGCCGATGGCTGGGGCGTCGGTGTGCGCCGGGGGCAGCCAGGTGTGGAACGGCACCGTGGGCGTCTTGACGGCCAGCCCGAGGAGGATCGCGGCCAGCACCCACGCCCCGGCGGTCGAGGACCCCTCCAGCGGGGTCTGCTCGGCCAGCTCCACCATGTCGAAGGTGTGCGGGTCGGCAGCGACGTAGAGGCCGATGAAACCGGCGAGCAGGGCTAGGGAGCCCAGGAAGGTGTAGAGGAAGAACTTCATCGCCGACCGGCCCGCATCCCCGTGTCCCCACCCGGCGATCACGAAGTACATGCCGACGATGGACAGGTCGAAGAAGAGGAAGAACAGGATCAGGTCGGCGGCGACGAACAGACCCAGGCTCACGCTCTGCAGGAACAGGAACAGCGCCGCCTGGGTCCTCGGCCGGTCGCCGCTGCGCAGCGCGAAGACCGCGCAGGCCAGGAAGACCACCGTCGTCATCGCCACCAGGGGCAGCGACAGCCCGTCCACCCCGACGTGGTAGCTGCTGTTCACCCCAGGGATCCACTGGGCGCGTTCCTCGAACGCCAGTCGACCTGCGGCCGGTGGCTCGTAGGCCAGCCACAGCGCAGCGACGAGGGCAACGTCTGCGGCGGCCACGGCCACCCAGGCCCACCGTGCCGCCCCGTCGCCCAGCCGTGGCAGGGCCATCAGAGCCAGCGCGGCGGCCAGGGGCAGGAAGACGATCAGACTGAGCACGTTCACCTCACCGTGAGCAGGAGCAGGACGCCGACCGCGAGGACCGCGACGGCCTGGACGTAGTAGTGGTGCAGCTGTCCGCTCTGCGGGCGTCGCGCCAGCCGGCCGAGCTGGCGTACCCGTGCCGCGAGCCGCTCCACGGCGCCGTCGAGCCACCGGTCGTCCGCGCGCCCGGCCCGCTGGGCCGCCTCCATGCTCGCCCGGGAGACGGACTCCACGGCGCCGTCGAGCACCCGGTCGTCGAACCCCGCTGCCCGGCGCGCCAGACCGAGGGCGCCCGCCGCGGACCCGGTCACGGCCCGGTCCAGAGCGTGGTCGTCGAAGTGCGCCGCCGCCTGTGCCAGCGCCAGGGTCGGCCGGACGACGAGAGCCCGGGTCGCCGGCTCCAGACCCAGCCAGTCCTGCGCCCACCCGGGGCGGGGCGCTGGACGCCACCAGACGAGCGCCAGCACGGCCAGCGCGATCCCCGCCGAGGTGAGCATCTCCACGAGGGTGGGGTGCAGCGGTTCCTCCCCGAGCGCGCGGGCGAGCGTGTCGCCCACCGGTGGCAGCGCGAGCAGACCGAGGACCAGCGCACCCGCGGCGAGCACGACCATCGGTGCGCGTTCGAGCACTCCGACGCGGCCCGTGCCGCGCTCCTCCTCGTCGAGGTGCCCCTCGACCACGGCGCGCTCCGCGGCAGGGACGGGCCGCCACAGGACGACCAGGATCTTGCCGGCGTAGGCGGCCGACAGGGCGGCGGCGGCCAGTCCCACGGCATACAACCAGGGTGAGCGCGCCAGGGCCGCGGCCAGGACGGCGTCCTTGGTGGCCCACAGGGCCAGGGGTGCGACCCCGGCCAGCGAGAGCACCCCGAGCGTGCTGGCCCACCCCACCAGCGGCCAGCGCCGGCCGACCCCCCGCAGGCCGGTCAGGTGCTTGGTGCCCAGCGCGGTGAGCCAGGCGCCGGCGGCCAGGAACAGCAGCGCCTTGGTGGAGGCGTGCGCCACCAGGTGTGCCGCACCGCCGCCGACCGAGCCCAGCCCGGCGCCCATCACCACGAACCCCAGCTGGGCCGAGGTGGAGGCCGCGAGCAGCTGCTTGAGGTCCTGCTGGGCCAGCGCGACCGCCCCGAGCAGCAACGCGGTCACCGCGCCGGTCCAGGCCGCGGCCGGGGCGGCCCAGCCCGTGGAGGCGAGCAACGGCTCGGTCCGCAGCAGCAGGTAGCCGCCCATGGCGACCATCGCGGCCGAGTGCAGCAGCGCACTGACCGGGCTCGGGCCCTCCATCGCCCGGGACAGCCAGAACGAGAACGGCAGCTGCGCCGCCTTGCCCAGCGCCGCGACGAGGACACCGGCCGCCACCACGTGCCGCCACCCCTCGCTGCTCCCGGGCAGGTCGGCCAGGGCCAGCCCCGCTCCACCGGCCAGAGCCGCGCCGGCCGCGAGGTAGAGACCCAGGTCGGCCGCGCGGGTGGTCATGAAAGCGGTCATCCCGGCGGAGACCCGGTGCTGCTCGCGCCACCAGAACCCGATCAGCGCGAACGACGTCGCGCCCATGACCTCCCAGGCGAGCAGCAGCGCTGGCAGCGTCTGCGCGGTGGCGGTCAGGAGCGCGCTGGAGGCGAAGATGAGCATGAGCCCGTGGAACCGTGCCCGGGACCGCTGGATCTCACCCGCTGCGAAGAGCAGCACCAGCAGGGTGACGACCGCCACGGTCGGCACGACCAGTGCCGACAGCGCGTCCACGCCGAGGGCCAGGTCGCTGCCGGCCATGAAGGGCACCGACACCTGCGGTCGGGCCAGGGCCACGAACAGCGACAGGACCGCGGTCAGACCGGCTGTGGCCAGGGACATCGGGACCGCAGCACGCTCCAGACGCGAGAGGGCCAGTGCGCCGCCGACGACCGCGGGCAGCAGCACGAGCAGCCAGAGAGCGGCCTGGGCCATCGGCGGGCTCATCGGGTCAGGTCCGTGGCCATGTCGGTCATGTCTGCCTGGCGTTCCCGGTGCAGCAGGGTGGCGACCGCGAAGCCCATGGCCATCTCCAGGGTCATCGCCGCGATGATCACCAGGAGCAGGACCTGGCCGGTCGGGGCGGGCGCCAGGAACCACCAGAACCCGGCAGCGGCCAGGATGACCGCGTTGATCATCAGCTCCAGGCCCATCATCACCATCACCACGACCTGCTGGGAGATCGCGCCGTACAGGCCGACGGAGAAGACGGCTGCGGCGATGAGCAGGGTCGCCTCCAGGGTCATCGGCCCACACCTCCGGGCTGAGGGTCCTCGGGGGCGCGCTGCTTCAGGTCGTCGCCGAACCGGTCGTACCGGGTGCGGTGCGCCGCGAGCACGACGCCGGCCACGATGGTGGCGACCATGACCGGGCTGATCACGGCCATCACGAGCATCTTCGGGCCCATGAGGGCCTCGCCGAGGGCCACGGTGACCTCCGGTGGTGGGCTGCCGCGGCGGGCGGGCCAGTCCACCAGGAGGATGCCGGCCGCCAGCACCCCGAAGGTGAGGACCGCTGTCGCGACGGCCGTTCTGTTGCTGTGGACCATGCTCATCGGCATCAGGGCGGGGTTCATGCCCATGAACATGACCATGTAGACGGCCATGACGGCCATCTCCATGACCATCATCAGGACGGTCACCACGCCGACGTAGTTCTGCTGCAGGAACAGCACCTGCAGGCCCACGGCGATAAAGGACAGTGCGAGCGCGTACGTGGCGCGGGCCATCGAGTCGACGTAGAAGACCGCGGCGCCGCTGATCACGGCGACCAGACCGAGGCCCCAGAAGGCGATGTCTGCGACCACGCTCAGGCCCTCCAGACGGCGATGACGGCGACGAGCAGGTCCTGGACCAGCACGGCCGGGAGCAGCACCATCCAGCCCACCTCCATGAACATGTCGGGCCGGAAGGCCGGCAACCGCCGCTGCAGCCAGACCAGCAAGGAGAGCACGGCCAGGGTCTTGACCAGTACCCACGCCCAGTCAGGCAGCAGCGGACCAGCACCTCCGCCGAGGAACATCGGGACCGAGAACGCCGCACCGGCCCCCAGCAGGGCGTAGCGACCCGTCTCGAACACCAGCCGGTCCACCCCGGACAGCTCGGCCCGCACGCCGCCGGCGATGTCGCTGCCCAGCGCCGGGGCGAACGGGCCCCATACCGAGAAGGCCGCGACCCCGAGCAGGTAGACGAGGAAGGCCACCGGCATCCACACCGCGAACCACAGGCCGTCCTGGGCTGCGGCGACCGTGCCCACGTTGAGGCTCTGCGCCGCGATCGCCGGAGCGACTAGCGCAAACATCAGGGGCAGCTCGTAGCCCAGCCCGTGCGCCAGGAAGCGGTAGCCACCGACCAGCGAGTGCGCCGAGTTGGCGCCCCACCCGGTCAGCCACACCAGGGCCCAGACCAGGACGTCCATGGCGTTGAACCACATGACCCCCACGTCCAGGTCGAAGATCGTCCACCGCCCCAGCGGGACCACCGCCACCATCAGCGCAGCCGTGACGATCAGCCCTGCCCCGCCGACGCGCCACAGAAGGGTGTCGGCCTGCACGGTGGTGCGACGTCGTTGCCGCATCAGTCGCGCGGCCTCGCCAAAGGGGCGCGCCGCGCCGCTCGCGCCACCGCCCGGGCCGCCGCTGGAGCGTGCTGACAGGACGCCGTCGAGCATCCCTGCGACGAGGACCAGGGCACCGAGGATGGCCACCGCGGCCAGCGCCCAGCCGGGCGCCACGGTCACGACTGGGGAGTCCGGCACGCCTGGGCTCTGCACCAACGCCAGCTCACCCATGGGCCGCCTCGTGCTGGGCGTGGTGGGCCCGCAGCTCGTGGAGGTCGAGGCTGGCCAGGACCAGACGTGCAGCCGCGAGGTCCAGTCCGACGACCAGCTTCCCCAGGTGCTCGACACGGACAGCCGGGCGGTCGCCGAGTCGGGAGGCCGCTGCCGCACGGTCCACCATGCGGACCAGCCTGTCGTAGGTATCGCCCGCGGAGTCCGCGGGCAGCCCCTGGTGGCGGACCTCCTCCTCGGTCAGCGGGCGTAACCCCCTCAACGACCAGCGCAGCAGCCGTGAACGACGCACCCGGCGCTGGAGCCGCTCAAGGCCCCTCAGGTCCACCGGGTCTTCCCCGGCCCCCAGTGCCGCGTCGCGGAGCGTCCGTGCCTGGGCCGCGGCATCCTCCCACCCCGCCAGCGCCAGGAAGGAGACGATGTTGTCGAGCGCGCGGGCCCGGGCGTCGGTCTCGTCGCCGGCCTCGTCCGCGGCGCCGAGGACCTCAGCGCGTGCCTCGGTCACGACGTCGCCCTGCAGCGAGCAGTGCAGCACCAGTCCTGCCGGCCAGTAAGGCAGCACCGGGCCGAGCCGGACCTTCAGGACGTCCATCTCCAGACCGTCCCTGTCCTCCCCGCCCCCCGCCAGAGGGATTCCGCCAGGGGACATGTCCATGCCGTCGTGGCCGCCGTGACCTCCGTGGTCGCCGTGGCCTTCGTGTCCACCGCCTCCGCCGTGGCCTTCGTGCCCACCGCCTCCACCGTGGCCTCCGTGCCCCTCTGCGTCCTCATGGGCGTCGGGCTCCTCGGGACCTGCAGGGTGCCTGTGGTCTCCCTCGTGGCCGGCATGCTCCTCGTGGCCGGCATGCTCCTCGTGGCCGGCATGCTCCTCGTGGCCGGCATGCTCCTCGTGACCGGCATGACCCTGGTGCTCGCTGTCACCATGACCTGAGTCATCCGCGTCACCCGGCTCAACGTGGTGGTCGTGGCCACCGTGCGCGTGCTGGGCCTGGCTGTCGTGGGGCTGGCGTGCGAGCAGATCGTCTGTCCTGGGTCGGTCCGCCGCGTCGTGCCGGTGGCGGTCGGGGGAGAGAAGGAGTGCGTGTGCCTCGTCAAGGACGGCCGCGACGTCCTCGACGCGAAGGGCCTGGACGGTCACCCGCGGCCCTGGCATCTGGTGCCACAACTGGTCGACGGCCTCGCTGAGCCGTGGCCCGGGAGTGCCGCACACGACGAGAACGTCAGCGTCTGCCGGGGAACGGGCCACTTGCCATCCACGCGCGAGCACGGCGTGCTCGGCCACCATGCGCGTGCGTCCCCATCCGGGCACCTCGACCAGCAGGGCGTGCGCGTACCGCGCGGCGACGCGCGAGCTCGCCTCGCTCAGACCCATCGCAGGGCACCTTCCCGCCACGCCCAGAGGACGGCGACGAACAACGCAGCGAGGAAGAGGAACATCTCGACGACCGCCGTGGTGCCGATCTCGGCGACGACGACGGCCCAGGGGTACATGAACAACATCTCGACGTCGAAGGCGAGAAAGAGGAGGGTCGCCAGGTACCACCGCACGTGGTACCGGGACAGCGCGTGCTGCTCGGGGATCCAGCCCGACTCGAACGGGAGCACTTCGAGGGGATCCGGCGTGACCGCCGTCCGACGGTGCAGCCCGTACAGCACAAGCACGGGTACGACGGCGGCGACGGCCATCACGACGACACCCAGGTACATGGACCTCCCTTCGGCGCCCTAGATCCTGCCTGACGGTCGAGCATCTGTCGACCTGGGCGTTTAGCCAACGTCGCGTGCTGGCCCTGGCCGCGCCCGCACGATCGCAGGGGTCTACAGGGTTGGGCCGAGACCACTGTCAGGACCAGCGCCAGGCACCAACCACCGAGAGTGCAACATCGGCGAGGGCGCCGGGGCTGAAGACCGTGCTGACCGGCCCCGCCGGAGTGGCCACACGGACCGGCGGGACCGCGCTGGCCGTTCCAGGGCGAGGCATCGCCTGGAAACGCCTGACCCGTGGGGTGTCGAGGCCCTTCCTGGAGTTCTACAGAAAGGGCATCCGGCCAGGAAAACCATCGCGCAGCTCACCGAAATGGTGCACAAGGATGAGCCCTTGGGCCACCTGGCCGCTGCTGCCGTCTACGCGGAGATCCTCATCGGCATTGCCGCTCCCTTCGCTGAGCCGCGACGGCATAGGTCGACCCGCTGTGCGAGGGTCTTCATCAAAACTCCACCGTTCGGGAAGGCCTTACCCATGTCCGCCTGGTTCTCTGGGGTGGGACAGATGCCTTGGGTGGTATGGAGGTGGAGCATGACCACGCAGACGTACCGGGTGCTCGGTCTGACCTGCGGTGAGTGCCTGGCCGGGATTCTGGACAGCGTGCGCGCCCTGAGCGGCGTGCAGGCGGTCGCCGTGAACCTGGTCGGGGGTGGCCGTGCCCGCCTGAGGGTCGCAGCTCGGCATGCTCTTGACACCGAGACCGTCAGACGGGCCGTCGAGGGGGCCGGCTTCTTCATGGATGTCGCATCGTCGCACCGGGCAGCTCCGACGGCCGGAGATGAGGCGGCAGGCTCATCACGACCGCTGGGCAGTCCGGGGGACCGCTGTCACCCGGCGGGCGTCGATGCTCTGCGCGTCGCTGCGGGACAGCCATTGTGAGACTGCTGACTGAGGTCCCCTACCCGGACCTGCCGTCGTCGTTCGACGTCGGTCCCCTCACGGTGTACTGGTACGGCGTCATGTACGCCGTCGGGTTTCTGCTCGCCTGGGTCCTGGGGACCGTCCTGGCCAAACGACCGGGCTCAGGGTGGAGCACTGACCAGGTCAGTGACCTGATCCTCCACAGCGTCGTGGGTGTCGTCGTGGGCGGCCGTGTCGGGTACACCTTGTTCTACGGGTTCGAGAACGCGGTGGCCGACCCGGTCAGTGTCCTGCGCATCTATGAAGGAGGTATGTCCTTCCACGGTGGTCTGCTGGGAGTGCTGGTGGCGCTGTGGGTCTACGCACGCCGTGCCCGGCGCAGTTTCTTCGCTGTCAGCGACTTCGTGGCACCACTGGTCCCGCCGGGCCTCTTCCTCGGCCGGATCGGAAACTTCATCAACGCAGAGCTGTGGGGAAAGGAGACCGCCGTCCCCTGGGGCATGGTCTTTCCCGGCGCCGGGGACGAGCCCCGCCACCCCACCATGCTGTACGAGGCCCTTCTCGAAGGATTGCTCCTGTTCGGCGTCCTGTGGTGGTACACACGTCGCAAGCCCCCGGTCCGTGCTGTCTCCGGTCTGTTCCTGCTGCTCTACGGAGTGATCCGCGTCCTCGTGGAGTTCCTCCGCGTGCCCGACGCCCACCTTGGTTACCTCGCCCTGGAATGGATCACCATGGGCCAGGTGCTCTCGGCCCCCATGGTGATCGTGGGCGGCTACCTTCTGTGGAGCGCCCACCGACAGCCGTCGACCATCGACCCACCAGCCGTGGCACGGGCCCATGTGCGGGCGCACCCTGACCAGTCAGTCAATCGGTGATGCCTGCGGCACGTTGGGCTGCACGCGACGCTGCTCACCATAGGGTCTACGGGGGCGTGGCATGACGACCGCAAGGCCGTCGGTTCCGGGCGAAGTCCTGGGAGCGCGAACGGGCACTGCACCGGGCGGCCGGGTGCTCAGCGCCGAGCCGAGCAGTGGCGCAGCACGGGAACGGCGCCGGGCACGGCGGGTCGAGGCGCATGGCGGTTTTCCGGCGCCAGCGTGGGTGGCTCGGTTGTTGCTGGGCCTGCTGGGAGGTGTCGCGCTGTGGCTGGCGTTCCCCGGGTATGACGTCTGGTGGCTGGCGCCTGTCGGCTGTGCTGCCCTGGCCCTGGCGACTGCCGGCGCCCGACCGTGGGTAGGCGCAGCGGCGGGACTGCTGCTGGGGCTGACCTGGTTCGCACCGATGTTCACCTGGGCCAGCACCTACGCCGGTGCCCCGGCATGGCTGGCGATGAGCCTGCTGTCCGCGCTCTACCCCGCCGCGCTGGGGGCGCTCCTGTCCGTGGTGCAACGTGCGGGTGCGGTCCGGCCGGTCGTGGGCGCCGCCGCATGGGTGCTGATGGAGTGGGCCCGCTCGGTCACCCCCTTCGGCGGTTTCCCTTGGGCCAGGTTGGGGTTCAGCCAGGCGGACTCACCGATGCTGGGCGCCGCCAGCGTCGTGGCCGTCACGGGGCTGGGGTTCCTCGTCGCGCTGGTCGGCGGTCTGCTGGCCCTGAGCGTGCAGCAGACCCGAGCCCGCGAGGACCGCGGATGGCCGAGGGCGCTGGCTGGGCTGGGCGGGTCAGTCGTGCTGATACTGGTACCGGCTGCTGTGCCACGCCCCGTCTCGGGAGAGACGCTGACCGTGGCGGCGGTGCAGGGCGACATCCCGGAGGGGTATGACCGGACCCTGTCTGCGGACCCGGGGACCATGCTGGCCCGGTATACCGGGCGCACGGAGGACCTGGCCGCTCGGGTCCGGTCAGGTGCCGTTCCCGCTCCCGACCTGGTGCTGTGGCCCGAGGGCGCCACCGACCTGGATCCCCTCGACCCCGAGGTCGGACCCGTGGCGGAAGCGCGCATCCGGGCGGCCACGGACGCGGTGGACGCACCGGTCGTGCTCGGCGGGCTCTCCCGCAGGGGAGGGACAGGCGCCGCGGCAAACATGGTCTTCAGCTACCTGCCCGACCAGGGACTGGACCAGACCTACCGCAAGGTTTACCTGGCGCCGTTCGGCGAGGTCATGCCCCTGCGCCCCCTCGTGCGCCACCTGAGCCCATGGGTCGACCGGATCGAGGACCTCGTCCCGGGCGAGCGTCCGGGCGTCATCCCGGTTCCGGCACGTGACGGCCGGCCCGTGGTGCTCGGCCTGGCCGTCTGCTTCGAGGTCGCCGTCGACCGGGCGGTCAGGGACCTCGTCACCGGCGGCGCCGAGCTGCTCGTGGTGCCCACGAGCAACGCCTGGTTCGGTCGGGGGGACCAGTCCGTGCAGCACCTTGCCATCTCACGGGTGCGAGCCGTGGAGTACGGGCGGTCCGTCGCGCACGTCAGCAACGTCGGTGTCTCGGCGCTGATCACCCCCGACGGCACCGTCGCCGAACGCACCGCGCCGTACACCGAGGCGACACTGCTCGCTCGTCTGCCGCTGCGCACGGAGCTCACCCTGGCCGTGCGCACGGGACCGTGGGTGGTCCCCGGCGCAGCGATGATCGTGGCGCTGGCGGCGTTCCGGCCCCGCGGGCCGGGTCCAAGGGACCGAGCGGGTGCGTACTCGCGATCAGGCCTCGGTGGGTCTGCCTAGACGGTTCGCGCGCAGGGCGGTCGGCCGCGCGAGCCGCAGTAGTCCCCCTGGGCCGGCCGTCTGACGTCCGCTGATCGCAACGAGCAGCCACGACCGCACGGCCCGAGCGCCCCACGACCTCCCTCCGTCGAGGGTCTGCCGCGCGCCGAGGGCAGGCCGGGATGGGATAGCCCTGCTCGGCGGCCGGGTGTGCGGAGCGAGGGGGACCGAGTGCGCCACGCCGCCTGCCCTATACCCCATCGGGGTACGCTGTGAGTCGACGACAAATGAGGGACTCCGCCTGTGCGGGCCGGTATACGGACCGGGGTGATGTACATCCGCTTCGCTACGACCATTGGCGACCGCAGGTCGAGGACGACGCCGCCCACGGTCGGCTTGCCAGACCCGACACGCCGCCTGCCCGAGGAGGCGGTGGTCGGGACCCTGGGCGCCGTCAGTGCGCAACGCCGTCACGTCGAGCCGGCGGACCGACGCACCCTGACCTCAGACCGCCGGATTCCACATCCACGAGCAGGAGCGACGACATGGATCCCCAGGACCACCACGCACCGGTCACCGACGGCGCTCGTGGCCACCACGACGCCGCCATGACCAGAGTCAGGCCCAGCAGGCGCACCAGCAGCAGGCCGGTCCCGGTCACGGCGGTCAGAGTGAGCATGCCGACGGGGAGCACGGGCACGGTGACCATGCCCACGGGGACCACGTGGGTCAGTTCCGGCGGCTCTTCTGGATCATGCTCGTCCTCGCGGTGCCGGTCGTGGGCTTCAACGAGATGTTCGCGGACCTGCTGGGCTACCGGCTGCCGGAGGCGCCGTGGGTGTGGTGGGTCTCTCCGCTGCTGGGCACCGTGGTGTACCTGTGGGGCGGGTGGCCGTTCCTGACCGGCGCCGTGGCGGAGGCCTGGGCCTGCCGTCCGGGAATGACGCTCCTGATCGGGCTGGCCGTCACCGTCGCCTTCGTCGCCTCCTGGGGCGCGAGCCTGCGGATCCTGGGCCACGAGCTCAACTTCTGGTGGGAGCTGGCCCTGCTGGTGGTCATCATGCTGCTCGGCCACTGGATCGAGATGTGGTCCCTCGCGCAGACCACCTCGGCCATGGACTCGTTGGCCGCGCTGCTGCCCGACGAGGCGGAGAAGGTCGTCGGCGGCGACGTGGTGACGGTCGCTCCGTCCGAGCTGGTCCTGGGTGACGTCGTGGTCGTCCGTCCCGGCGCCTCCGTGCCGGCGGACGGGCGCATCGTCGACGGCTCGGAGCATGGACGAGTCCATGGTCACCGGGGAGTCGAGGACCGTCCGACGGGGCTCCGGGGATTCCGTGGTGGCGGGGACGCTGGCGACCGACTCGGGACTGCGGGTGGAGGTCACACCGCCATGGGCGAGGAGACCACCCTGGCGGGGATCCAGAGGCTCGTCGCGGACGCCCAGGCATCCCTCCCGCGCGCAGCGCATCGCCGACACGGCCGCCGGCTGGCTGTTCTGGTTCGTCCTCGCCGCGGCCCTGGTTACCGCGGTCGTGTGGAGCCTGCTCGGCATGCCCGACCGCGCGGTCGTCCGCAGCGTCACGGTGCTGGTCATCGCCTGCCCGCACGCGCTCGCCCTGGCCATCCCGCTGGTCGTCTCGATCGCGACCGAGCGGGCCGCCCGCGGTGGCGTGCTGGTCAAGGACCGGCCCGCGCTGGAGTCCATGCGCACCGTCGATGCCGTCCTGTTCGACAAGACCGGCACGCTGACCAAGGGCGAGCCCACCGTGACCGCGGTGCAGGCCGCTGACGGGCAGACTCGTTCCGAGCTGGAGGTCCTCGCCCTGGCCGCAGCCGCCGAGTCCGACAGCGAGCACCCGCTGGCCAAGGCGATCGCCGGGCCGCACGCGGCAGGGAGCTGACGGTCCCGCGCGCCACCGACTTCTCCTCCTCCCCTGCGGTGGGTGTCCGGGGCAGCATCGAGGGCACCGTCGTCGAGGTGGGCGGCCCGTACCTGCTCGAGCAGCACGCCGCCGCCGAGCTGGCTGTCGCCGAGGACTGGCGGCGGGAGGGCGCGATCATCCTGCACGTGCTCGCCGACGGCGAGGTGATCGGTGCCCTGCGGCTGGCCGACGAGATCCGGCCGGAGTCGCGGCAGGCGGTCGAGGCCCTGCGCGCCGCCGGTGCCCAGGTCGTCATGATCACCGGTGACGCGCAGGCGGTCGCCGACACGGTGGCGGCCGAGCTGGGCATCGACCGCGTCTTCGCCGGCGTCCGGCCCGAAGACAAGGCGGCGAAGGTGGCCGAGCTGCAGCAGGAGGGCCGGAAGGTCGCGATGGTCGGCGACGGGGTGGACGACGCGCCGGCCCTGGCCCAGGCCGACGTCGGCATCGCCATCGGCGCCGGCACCGACGTGGCCATCGGCTCGGCGGGCGTCATCCTGGCCTCCTCCGACCCGCGCTCGGTCCTGTCGGTCATCGAGCTCTCCCGTGCCTCCTACCGCTAGATGAAGCAGAACCTGTGGTGGGCGGGCGGGTACAACCTCATCTCGGTCCCACTGGCGGCCGGCGTGCTGGCTCCGGTCGGATTCGTGCTGCCGATGAGCGTCGGGGCGATACTCATGTCGGCCTCGACGGTCGTCGTCGCTCTGAACGCGCAGCTGCTCCGCCGCCTCGTCCTGACTCCCGCGCACAGCGCGGCGCGGTTCACGAACACGACGACCCAGCAGTGAGGCACCCTGCCGGCATGCGCGGGCGCCTGCCATGACCGCCCGATCCTCAGAGCGCTCGTCCGCCGACCGACGACGAGCCGGGGCAGTGCAACGGACCACGCGACGATGCCTGGCCCGCTTCGGCGTGCCGCGGCCCAGGCTGCGGCAGGCACCGCAGCCCTGCTCGAGGACCACCTCAGGCACTGGCCCGTCGACAGGCTCGGACCGGCTCGAGGAGAGGGTGACGATCGGCGGACGGTCTTGAGGCCGTCAGGCAGGAAGCTGACGCCCCCCGCCCCGGCCGTCAGAACGGCCCGGTGCGACACCGGTCGGCGTGGGAGGACCCCGCGGCGATGACACGCCCTGAGCGCCTCGTGTCCCGGACCGGACCGCGCCCGCCTGTGCCCCATCTTCGGACCCACGCCCCTTGCCAGGGCGCCGCGGGGCCGACAGGGTAGGGCCATGTCTGCCGAGCCGAAGACCGCGCCCGCCCCGCTGGGGGAGACCGACCTGGCCGCGATCGACGCCTGGTGGCGTGCGGCCAACTACCTGGCCGTGGGCCAGATCTACCTGATGGACAACGCGCTGCTGCGACGACCCCTGGACGAGCGCGACGTCAAGCCCCGGCTGCTGGGGCACTGGGGCACCTCACCGGGCCAGAACTTCCTCTGCGCCCACCTCAACCACCAGATCCGCCAGCGCGACCTCGACATGATCTACCTCAGCGGCCCCGGCCACGGCGGCCCGTCGCTCGTCGCCGCAGCATGGCTCGAGGGCACCTACTCCGAGGTGTACTCCCACGTCGGCCCGGACGAGCGGGGCCTGCAGGAGCTGTTCCGGCAGTTCTCCTTCCCCGGTGGCATCCCGAGCCACGTGGCCCCGCAGACGCCCGGCTCGATCCACGAGGGCGGGGAGCTGGGCTACGTGCTCTCGCACGCCTACGGCGCCGCCTTCGACAACCCCAACCTGGTCGCGGTCGCAGTGATCGGCGACGGCGAGGCCGAGACGGCCCCGCTGGCCACCGCATGGCACTCCAACAAGTTCCTCGACCCGCAGGTCGACGGGACCGTGCTGCCGATCCTGCACCTCAACGGCTACAAGATCGCCAACCCGGCGATCCTCGACCGCATCCCGCGCGAGGAGCTCGAGGCGCTGATGGTCGGCTACGGCCACCGGCCCTACTTCTTCGAGGCCGGCTTCGACGACGAGGACGCCGCCGGGATCCACCAGCGCTTCGCCGCCCTGCTCGGCGAGGTGCTGCAGGAGATCGCGACGATCCGTGCCCGCGCCCGCGACGGCATACTCACCGAGCGTCCGCGCTGGCCGATGATCGTCTTCCGCACGCCCAAGGGCTGGACGGGTCCGAAGGAGGTCGACGGCCTCCCGGTCGAGGGCACGTGGCGCAGCCACCAGGTCCCCATGGCCGCGGTGCGCGGCAACGAGGACTACACCCGGCTCCTTGAGTCGTGGATGCGCAGCTACCGGCCCGAGGAGCTCTTCGACGAGCAGGGCCGGATCGTGCCGCTCGTCGCGCGCAACAACCCGGTCGGCACGCGACGGATGAGCGCCAACCCGCACGCCAACGGCGGGACGCTCACCCGGGACCTGGACCTGCCCGACTTCCGCGGGTATGGCGTGCACGTCCCCTCTCCGGGCGCGGCCACGGCCGAGCCGACCCGGGTGCTGGGCAGCTGGCTCGCCGACGTGGTCGACCGCAACCGGGAGACGTTCCGGGTCTTCGGGCCCGACGAGACCCACTCCAACCGGCTCGGCGCCACGGTCGAGAAGGGCGGCAAGGCATGGCAGGCCGAGGTCGTGGACACCGACCTCGACCTCTCCCGTACCGGGCGGGTGATGGAGGTGCTCTCCGAGCACCAGTGCCAGGGCTGGCTCGAGGGGTACCTGCTCACCGGGCGGCACGGCCTGCTCAACAGCTACGAGGCGTTCGTGCACATCGTCGACTCGATGTTCAACCAGCACGCCAAGTGGCTCGACGCCTGCCGCGACATCCCGTGGAGGGTGCCGGTGCCCTCGCTCAACTACCTGCTCTCCTCGCACGTGTGGCGCCAGGACCACAACGGCTTCTCCCACCAGGACCCAGGCTTCCTGGACGTGGTGATGAACAAGACCGCCGACGTCATCCGGATCTACCTGCCGCCGGACACCAACACCCTGCTGTCGACCTTCGACCATGTCCTGCGCAGCAAGAACTACGTCAACGTCGTCGTCGCCGGCAAGCAGCCCGGCCCGCAGTGGCTCACGATGGAGGAGGCCGTGCTGCACTGCACCCGCGGCATCGGGATCTGGGACTGGGCCGGCTCGGAGGTTCCCGGCGAGAAGCCCGACGTCGTGCTGGGCTGCGCCGGCGACGTCCCCACCATCGAGGCGATCGCGGCGGCGAAGCTGCTGCGCGAGCACCTGCCCGACCTGGGGGTCCGCGTCGTCAACGTCGTCGACCTCATGCGGCTGCAGGACGAGAAGGAGCACCCGCACGGGCTGGACCACCGCGACTTCGACGCGCTGTTCACGACCGACCGGCCGGTGATCTTCGCCTTCCACGGCTACCCCTCGCTCGTGCACCGGCTCACCTACCGGCGCACCAACCACCCCAACATCCACGTGCGCGGCTTCAAGGAGCAGGGCACCACGACGACGCCCTTCGACATGCTGATGCTCAACGACCTGGACCGCTACCGGCTGGTGGCCGACGTCATCGACCGCGTCCCCGGCCTGGCGGAGCGCGCGTCGGTGCTGCGGCAGGAAATGCTCGACGCGCGCGTGCGTGCCCGGCAGTGGACCCGCGAGTACGGCGAGGACCTGCCCGAGATCACGAACTGGGTGTTCCAGGACACCGACAACACGCAGGGCTCCGGCGCGCCTGGCGCCGACACCGGCGGCGACAACGAGTAGCCCGCGGACGCCGTTCGGGGTCCGGGCGTGGCGCTGGTCATCCGCTGCCGGTGTGGTGAGCACCCCTTCGGGCAACGGGTGCGGTGATTCTGCGCACCGTGCGGCGCCCCGCGTGCGGCGCGTTACCCGGGGCGCCCGCAGGAACGCTGGGGATGGGCGGTCCGCTCGGACGGTTCTGCGTCAGGCCACGCCGGAGTAGGAGTGCAGGCCGGTGATCAGCAGGTTGACCACGGTGTAGTTGATGATGACGCAGAGCATGCCGGTGAGCGCGACGTAGGTGGCTTGCCGCTTGGTCCAGCTGCTGGTGGCCCGGGAATGGAGGTAGGCGGCGTACACGACCCAGATGACGAACGTCCAGACCTCCTTGGGGTCCCAGCCCCAGTAGCGCCCCCAGGCGACCTCGGCCCAGATCGCGCCGGTGATGAGGGTGAAGGTCCATAGCGGGAAGGCGAAGATGTGCATGCCGTAGGTCATCGCCTCCAGCTTGTCGCCCTGGGGCAGCGCGGCCAGCCAGCCGCGGACGCGGCTCTTGCGCTCGGCCGCGTCGCGCAGCAGGTAGGTGACCGCGAGCGCGGCGCCGATGACGAAGAGCGCGACCGAGAGGGTGGCCAGGGTGACGTGGATTGTCAGCCACATGGTGTTGTCGAGGGCGGGCATCAGCTGGGAGGCCTCGGTGTACCAGATCTTGCCTGCGACGAGCACCACCATGACGGGCAGCACCACGAAGGGGCCGAGCCAGAGCCGGTCCTGCCGCAGGCTCCAGGTGCAGAAGACGACGAGGGCGAAGGACGCGGCGACGATCGCGAACTCGTACATGTTGCCCAGGGGCCAGCGCTGCACCGACAGCCCGCGCATCAGGGTGCCCGCGAGCACTGCGAAGGTGGCCAGCCAGGTCAGCTGCATCCCCAGGACGCCCCAGCGGCGGGTGACGCCGGCCGGGTGGTCGACAGCCGGTGGCTCGAGGGCGGCGGAGGTCGGCGCGGCGTCGGGGAAGGTCGCCGACCCCTCCGTGCCGGTGCCCGTGCGCACGAGCAGGGCGGTCGGCTGGGGGACCGTGTCGTCGGACCGGCCCTGGCGGGCGGCTCCGGTGACCGCCAGGTGCGCGGAGAAGGAGATGAGAGCCAGGGCCAGCACGGCCAGGCCGGCCCAGATGGCGATGTCGCTGGCCAGCGCCAGCTGCGGGTCGGTCATGGGGTGTCCTCGTCGCTTCCTCGGGTGGGCGGCTGGGGTGGTGGCGGGGCGGTGGCGGTGATGCGGCCGAGGACGTCGTCGACGACGCCCTGCAGCGCGGGGTCGGTGCCCTTCGGCAGCCCGCCGACCGTCACCACCACCCGGCTGGCGCCGACCGGCGTGAGGTCGGCGGGGTCGATGCGGACGTAGATCCGGCGGTGTCTGACGCCGAGCATCAGGGTCAGCCCGGCGGCGGCGGCCAGTGCGAGGGCGAGGGCCGGCATCCGGCCCGGGTCGTGGCGGACCAGCAGCCCGGCCCAGCGGATGACGCCCTCGAACTCCACGGTGGTGCCGTCGGGCAGCTCGAAGTACTCGCCGGGTCGCAGGAGCATCGCGACCGGGGCGCCGTCGGCGTCGGTCATCTGGGTCATCTGCTCGGTGTCGATGGTGAAGACCGACTGGGGCCGGCCGTCGGCGAACAGGTCGCCCTCGAAGGCGGTCAGCGCCAGGGCCGGGTCGCCCAGCCCGGGGAAGGAGGAGGTCATGCCGAGCTCGGGGTCGAGCCGCAGGGTGGGCAGGAAGCCGCCGACCAGCCCGAGCCCGGGGTCGCGACCGGTGACCTTGATGGCTCCTTCGCTGGCGTAGTTGTTGTCCTGGGGCAGGAACGTCACGGCCTCGGAGTAGAGGACCTGCCCGTCGGGGTCGCGGACGGTCACCACGGGGGCGTAGCCGTTGCCGAGCAGGAAGATGGAGTCCCCGCCGACGGAGACGGGATGGTTGACCGCGAACTGCTGCTGCTCGGGGTCCCGTCCGGGGATGTCGACGGTGGCGAGGCCGTCGAAGCGGCGGGGCTGGCCGAACTGGGCACCCTCGGTCTGGGTCTCGAACGCCACGTCGAGCCGGTCGAGCTGCACGGTGAAGGTCGGGATGTCGTCGGTGCTGGCCAGGGGCCCGAGGTTGAGGGTGTCGAAGCTGGCCGGTCCGGCGGTCCACGACTGGCCCTCCTTGATGATGATCTCGCCCCGCCACCCGAGGAGGTGCCCGGCGGCGAACGCGACGATCACCCCCAGCATGGCCAGGTGGAAGATCAGGTTGCCGGTCTCCTTCAGGTATCCCTTCTCACCGGTGACGGACCGGTCACCGGTCCCGGCCCGGCTCAGCCGGTACCCCTTGGCGGCCAGGACGTCCCGGGCCGCCGCCAGAACGCCCTCCGGGGCGCCGGGAACGGTGGCCTCGGCGAGCGCGGGCAGCCGGCTCAGGCGCCGTGGCGCCCGTGGAGGCTCGGACCGCAGGGCCCGGGCGTGCTGCGCGGTCCGCGGGACGATGCAGCCGACGAGGCTGACCATCAGCAGCAGGTAGATCGAGGCGAACCACGGGGAGGAGAAGACGTCGAAGAGGAACAGCCGGTCCAGCCAGGGGGCGAGGCCGGGGTTGTCCTCGACGAAAGCCCGTACCCGTACCGGGTCGACCGAGCGTTGCGGGAACAGCGAGCCGGGGATGGCGGCGACGGCGAGCAGCAGCAGCAGCAGGATCGCGGTGCGCATGCTGGTCAGCTGGCGCCAGCCCCAGCGGGCCCACCCCAGCGGGCCCAGGCGTGGGCCGCCCATGGTGGTGCGGTCCTTGGGGTAGGTGGGCTCGATCCGCTGGGGCGTCTGGGTGTCGGGCACCTCAGATCACCGTGGTGAAGTTGCCGGTGAGCCTGGTCTGCACCCAGGCCATGGCCTCGGCCCAGACACCGAGGACCATGAGCAGGCCCAGCAGGATCAGCATGGCCCCGCCGGCCCGCTGCACGAGCAGGTAGTGGCCGCGCAGCCAGCGGGAGCCACGGCTCACCGATCCCATGCCGGCGGCGACCAGGACGAACGGCAGACCGAGGCCGACGCAGTACGCCACGGCGAGCACGACCGCGCGGCTGAGCGCGCCGTCACCGGGCAGGATCGAGGTGCCCAGGGTCTGGATCGCGGCGAGCGCGGGCCCGGTGCAGGCCGAGAAGCCCAGCCCGAAGACGACGCCCAGCAGCGGAGCCCCGGCGAGCCCGGACGCCGGGCGCCAGCGCACGGAGAAGGAGGGGGAGACCTGCAGCAGCATGACGAGACCCAGCCCGGTGACGATGAGGCCGCCCAGGCGCAGCAGCAGGCCCTGGTTGGCAGCCAGGACCATCCCGAGGGAGGAGATCACCACGCTCATCGCGATGAACACGACGGAGAACCCGGCCACGAACAGTCCTGAGCCGACGACGGGGCGCCACCGCGGCGGGGCGGGAGCCCGGGGGGCGCCGCCCGTCATGCCGGAGAGGTAGCCGATGTAGCCGGGGACCAGCGGCAGCACGCACGGGCTGGCGAAGGACACGAGGCCGGCCAGGGCCGCGATCGCGGCGGCCAGCAGCAGGGGGCCGGTGAGCACGACCTCACTCATCGCCGGCCTCGTTGCCGAGCACGTCGTCGACCAGGCCGCGCAGGGTGGTGGCGTCGACCGCGCCGCTGACGCGCGCGGCGACCCGGCCCTGCCCGTCGAGCAGGATCGTGGAGGGCGTGGCCACCGCCAGCCCGCCCAGCTGGGCCCGGGTGCGCCCGCCGTCGTCCTGCAGGGAGGGGTAGGGGATGCCGTGCGTCTCCTCGAAGACCAGGGCGCTGGGCACCGAGTCGCGGGAGTTGACGCCGACGAACTGCACCGGCTCACCGGCCTGGTCCAGGTCGGAGGCGACCCGGACCAGGTCCGGCGTCTCCTCGATGCACGGGGCGCACCAGGACCCCCAGACGTTGATGACGACGACCTCGCCGTTGTGGTCCGCGGCGGACCAAGGGTCGCCCTCGAGCGTGGTGCCCTCCAGCGCCAGCACGCTCCGGCGCTGCTCGGGTGCCAGGGACTCGATGGTGCCGTCGCCGGCGACGTATCCCTTCTGGTCGCCCTGGCGCATCTGCTCGGAGATGCTTGAGCCGGACTGGCCGCAGGCGGCGAGCAGCAGGGCGGCGGCCGCCACGAGAGCGGCCGTCAGGGAGGTCTGTCTCACCGGTGCTCCTCCTTCCCGCGTGGGCAGCCCTGGCGCTGCCGAGGGCGTCGCCTCGTCGGTCCCGGTACGCGTGGAGCCCTTTGTCTGGTGCGGGGGTTGTGCTGCCCCCGGGGAGGAGCTGGAGGAACTCTGGTGGCGGTGCTGGCTGGTCATGGTGCCGCCTACCGCAGCTGCAGGGTGGTCAGGCAGGTGGGGGCGTCCGCACCGGTGGTGATCGGCGTGCTGGCCGTGCGGCCCTCGTGCTCGACCGTGAGGGTGGCCGTCAGGTCGGCCGGGAGCCAGAGCCCGGCGAACCCGTTGTCCTGGGTCCGCAGGGTCTGGTCGACCAGGACGGTGCCGTCCGTCTCGCTGACCACCCGGACGGTGAGGTCCTCGTTCCCGAGCTCACCGCGGCAGGTGGTGAGGCTGTGGAAGTG
The DNA here is from genome assembly GCF_947487915.1 of uncultured Serinicoccus sp. Classification (GTDB taxonomy): domain Bacteria; phylum Actinomycetota; class Actinomycetes; order Actinomycetales; family Dermatophilaceae; genus Ornithinicoccus. The sequence goes on from NZ_CANKYH010000004.1 coordinate 32,223, forward strand.
ACACTCGTGGGTCTGGTCCAGGTAGGGGGCCACCGAGAGGTAGAACGTGTCCTCGGGCAGCGGCAGCCGGGCCTCGCGGCCCTCGGCGTCCGAGAGCATCACCGCCGCGGGCTGCACGGAGGCGATCAGGCCTGCCGGGCGTTGGGACACCGGGGTCGCCTCCAGCCGGTCGATGACCTCCCGGGCGTCCAGGCCCTGCAGGCCGTGCGCGGTCACCAGGTCCTGCCGGCCGTCGGCCGTCGGGGTGGCGGTGCTGCACCCGCTGAGGACCAGCAGCAGGGTCACGAGGACCCCGGCGAGCAGCGGGAGGAGGGTGGCTCGAGAACGCATGCGGGCCACCGTAACAACCCCTACCGGGTAGGGGTATTAGGGGTCTCGCCCGGCCGGGGCCGGGCGAGACGTCCGGTCGCGTGCCGGTCGCTGCTGCCGCCGCCGCTGCCTGAAACGGAGGTCACAGGTTCTGCAGCAGCTGCTCCATCGTGGCGATCTCGGCCTCCTGGTCGGCGATGATCTTCTCGGCGAGCTCCAGCGCCTGCGGGTTGCGCCCGTCCTGCAGCTCGGCGTCGGCCATCTCGACGGCGCCCCGGTGGTGGGCGGTCATCAGCTCCAGGAAGCGCCGGTCGAAGTCGGTCCCGGAGAGGGTCTGGAGCTCGGCCATGACCTCCTGCTGGTTCATGCCGTCCATCTCCATGCTGCCCATGTCCATGTCGCCGTGGTCCATGCCACCGGTCCCGCCCGCGGGGGCAGTCTCCTCGCCCCAGGCGCTGAGCCACGACTTCATCTTCTCGATCTCCGGGCCCTGGGCCGCGGAGATGTCCTCGCCGAGGGCACGCACCTCCTCCGAGCCGGCCTGCTGCACCGCGAGGTCGGCCATCTCGATGGCGCCCTCGTGGTGCACGATCATCATCTGCGCGAAGGTGGTGTCGGCGTCGTTGTGCGCCTCATCCGCGGCCGTCTGCGTGGTGGCGGGGGCGCCGCCCCCGCCGGCCGTGCCGGATGGCGTGCCGGAGTCCCCGGCGCTCTCACCGCACCCGGCGAGGACGAGGGCCAAGGTGGCGATAGCAGCAGGGAGCAGGGTCTTGTGGCGGTTCATCAGAAGCCTCCGTGTGCGTCGGGCGGGTGACCGTCGCTACCCACGCCGCCGTGGACGAGGGTTGGGCGGACGGTCCTTTCCCTCCGACGCTAACCGCCGGTGGAAGTGCGGCGAGACCGCAACGGGCCGGGCGCGGGACATCTCCATCAAGTCTCCACAGTTCCTCGGTCTCGCGCACGGACAGGCCCGGGGACCTGCGTGCCGGGCAGCCTCGACGAGCTCGTCGGGGCCTGAGCGTCCTGCGTGGGCTGCTCTGCGTGCTCGACGCTCCTGCGCCGGTGCCTCGGCCCCGACGGGGGAGGAGACGTACCGGGCGGCGTGCCCCCGCGCAGCGGTCTGCGCGTGACGGGTCGCGGTGTGTGAGGGTGAGACGCCCGGTGTGGTGCCGGGATCGTCACACAACCCCGCGCCGTTCCTGAGGGTCACGCGGTCTGGGGGACCACGCTGTTCTGCGGCTGTCCGCCGGGGGGCTGCAGCCGCCTCCCGCCCAGGACCAGCGCCCCGCCGACGGCGACGCTGACCAGCGCCCAGAGCTGGGGCTGGGTCAGACCTGCCAGAACCGGGTCGTTGATGCGGACGAACTCCACCGACACGCGCGCCAGGCCGGACAGGACCAGGTAGGCGCCGAACACCTGGACGGGGGCCCACCGGCGCCCGAGATAGGCAAGGACCGCGACGATGAGGACGGCGGCGGCGGCCTCGTAGAGGGGGGTCGGGTGCACCGGGACGTCGGTGGGGACGACGCCGTTCGGGAACGCCATGCCCCAGGGCAGGTCCGTGGGGCGGCCGTAGGTCCCGTCCCCCGAAAGGAGGCATCCCAGGCGCCCGATCGCGTAGGCGACGGTGAGAGGGACCGCGACGGCCCCGGCGACGATGCCGCCGGGCAGCTGGTGGCGTCGGATGACGACGAGGGCGGCCGCGGTGCCGCCGAGGAGCCCGCCGTACCACGTGAAGCCCATGCCGCCCAGGTCGTGGAGGCTGATCGACGGGAGCTGCTCGAGGAGGTAGTAGATCTTCGCGCCGACGAAGCCCCAGACGGTGGACCACAGAACCAGGGCATGCGCGGAGTCCTTGCTCAGACCTCGTCGCTCGAAGGCCCGGCCGAGCAACCACGCCGCGACCAGCGCAGCTGCCGCCTTGCTGAGGCCGTAGGCCTGCACGTCGAAACCGAGGATGGTGAACAGCACCGGACGCATCGTCTCTTCTCCCGTCGTGGTCAAACGAAGCTGCGAGCCGCCCGTCTTCACCGGGAGCCACTGCGCCTTCGACGCCATCATCACCGGGTCACACGGAGGTGGGCGGGGCTTTCGGTCGAGATTTGATGAAGACGCACCGGAGGGAGGTGGCGCGAGAAGAAGGTCGCGGTCCACCGCAACCGGCGGGCGGTACCGGGATGCCATGACCGAGGGCTCCATCGAATCTCCACCGTCGCGGTGCCGGACCCCGACCATCCTGTGGTTTGGTGGCAGTCAACTGGTACCCCACGAGGGTAGGCGGAGGTGGACGATGGCGGTGACACGGACCTACCGGGTCTGGGGACTGACCTGCGGTGCCTGCCTGGCCGTGGTCCTGGACGCCGTGCGTTTCCTGCCGGGCGTGCGGTCAGCGGCGGTGGACCTTGTCCGCGAGGGCGGGTCCCGGCTGGTCATCACCGCGGCCAGGGAACCGCAGGTCGAGACCGTCCGTGCGGCGGTGGAGCTAGGAGGGTTCGTCCTGGGCCGGTCCAGAGGCGGACGGGCCGGCTCCGGCTCGTCACCGGGAACCGGCTCGGTGAACGGCCAGCCGGCCCTGACCGCCGACGGTCCTGTCGCGACCATGGTCCCCGACGCGGCGTATGCCTGACGGTTCGCGAGTCTGAGGTGGCAGCCACCAGGGCGGTCGTGCCGGCGCCTGGGCTGCAGCCGCCCTGCCGCTCGCGACGGGGCGGCGGCGTCACAGGTGCCGACCGAGTTCGAAGACCGAGGAGACAAGGATGGAGACACAGATGAACGTCCGGGTTGCCGTCAACGGTTACGGCGTGATCGGGAAGCGGGTCGCAGACGCGGTGCGGGACATGCCGGACATGGACCTGGTCGGTGTCGCCGACATCGCCACCGACTGGCACGTGCGCACGGCCGCCGGCCTGGGAATCGCGGTGTTCGCGGCGACCCAGGAGACACGCGCCGGGATGCGCGGTGCCGGGGTGCCGGTGGCCGGCACCCTGGATGAGCTGCTGGCCCAGGCCGATGTCGTGGTGGACACCACCCCCAAGAGGGTCGCCGCCACGAACCTGGAGGTCTACCGCTCTGCCGGGGTCAAGGCCGTGTTCCAGGGTGGGGAGTCCCACGCCACCACCGGGCACTCCTTCGTCGCCCAGGCCAACTACGCCACCGCGCTCGGCCGGGACACCACCCGGGTGGTCTCCTGCAACACCACCAGCATCGTGCGCGTGCTCGGCGCGCTGCAGGATGCGGGCCTGCTCGCCCGTGCGCGTGGGGTCCTGATCAGGCGGGCGACCGACCCAGGCCAGTCCCACCAGCGCGGGATCATGAACACCGTGGTCCCCGAGGGTTCGATCCCCTCCCACCAGGGCCCCGACGCCCGTACCGTCCTGCCGGAGCTTGACGTGGTCACCATGGCCGCCAGGGCGGCCCACACCCAGACCCACAACCACTTCTGGACGCTGCAGCTGACCCGCCCGGCCAGCCGGGAAGAGGTCCTGGACGCGCTGCGGGCCGCACCCAGGATCGCGTTCATCCGCATGGCCGACGGCCTGACCGCGACGAACACCACCGTCGAGCTCATGGGCGACCTGGGCCGGCCCCGCGGTGACATGTGGGAGGTCGCCGTGTGGGAAGACGTCCTGGCCGTCGAGGGGGACGAGGCCTACCTGACCTACCAGGTCAACAACGAGGCCATCGTCATCCCCGAGACCATCGACGCGATCCGGGCACTGGCCGGCACCGTGACCGACGGCGCCACCTCCATCGCGATGACGGACCAGGTCCTGGGCATGCGCCGGGAGTTCCTGCCCGCGCCGGTCCCGGTGACGACGGCCTGAGACGCCACGGACGGGTCGGCATCCGGCCGGGGGCGTCCGTGCTTGCACGATCTGTCGGCCACGGGCCGGGAAGGAAGACCAACCATGAAGAATCGGACCACTGTCCTGGAGGTGGGTGGCCTGCACTGGGCCACCTCCGAGCCTGTCATCGAGAAGACGCTGATGCGCCGCCCCGGCGTGCTCGCCGTCGAGGCCAGCGCCGCCTCCCAGAGCGCGACCGTCACCTACGACCCGGGCACGACGTCGGTGGCCCAGCTGGTGGGCTGGGTCAACGACTGCGGCTACCACTGCGCCGGGCAGTCCACGCCGGACCACATGTGCCACCCGATGGCCGAACCGGCCCCCGGCGGCGCCCACGCCGGGCACGACGCCCCTGAGGGCCACGCCGGGCACGACGCCCCTGAGGGCCGTGGCGGGCACAGCAGCCACGTCGGGCACGAGGCGCACGCCGGGCACGCGGGCCACGGGGGTGGTGAGGAGGCGGACCGCTCCGCGCAGGCGGTGATGGGCCACGGCGGGCACCACGGCGGCGGGTCGATGGAGGACATGGCCCGCGACATGCGCAACCGGTTCCTGGTCGCCCTGGTGCTGGCTGTCCCCATCACGATCTGGTCCCCGCTCGGGCGGGATGTCCTGGGGTTGGACCCGCCGCTGGCGTTCGGGCTGCGCGACGACGTCTTCACCCTGATCTTGTCGCTGCCGGTGGTCTTCTACTCGGCGTGGATCTTCTTCGACGGCGCCTACCGGGCGCTGCGGGCCAGGACGCTGGACATGATGGTCCTGGTGGCGGTCGCCGTGGGCGCGGGGTGGCTCTACAGCCTGGTCGTCACCCTCACCGGCGGCGGTGAGGTCTTCTACGAGGCGGTCACGGTCCTGACCACCTTCGTGCTCCTGGGGCACTGGCTGGAGATGCGGGCCCGGGGTGGTGCGAACGACGCGGTGCGCACGCTGCTGCAGCTGGCCCCCTCCCGAGCCGTCGTGGTCCGGGACGGCCAGCCGGTGGAGGTTCCGACGGCCGAGGTCGTCGTCGGGGACCTGCTGCTGGTGCGGCCGGGGTCGAAGATCCCCACCGACGCGGTGGTGGAGGAAGGTGAGTCCGAGGTCGACGAGTCGATGGTGACCGGGGAGTCCATGCCGGTGGAGAAGGCCCCCGGCGCGGAGGTGATCGGCGCGTCGATCAACACGACCGGCACGTTGCGGGCCCGGGCGACCAAGGTCGGGGCGGACACCGCGCTGGCGCAGATCGTCAAGATGGTGCAGGAGGCCCAGAACTCCAAGGCCCCCGGTCAGCGCCTGGCCGACCGGGCCGCGTTCTGGCTGGTGTTCGTCGCCCTCATCGGCGGCACCCTGACCTTCACCGTGTGGATGCTCGCCGGCGCCGGTGTACCGACCGCGATGCTCTTCGCGATCACCGTGGTGGTCGTCACCTGCCCCGACGCCCTGGGGCTGGCCACCCCGATGGCGATCATGGTCGGCACCGGGCTGGGCGCCCAGCGGGGGGTGCTGTTCAAGAACGCGACCGCCCTGGAGGGGACGGCGAAGATCGACACGGTGGTGATGGACAAGACCGGCACGCTGACCAAGGGCGAACCGGAGGTCACCGACGTCGTCGCGGCAGGCATGAGCGAGGAGGAGATGCTGGCCCTGGTCGCCGCGGTCGAGCGTGAGTCTGAGCACCCGCTGGCCCGGGCCATCGACAGCCATGCCGCTGCGCGGGGTGTGCCCGTGCTGGCCGTGAGCGAGTTCCGCAACGTCCCCGGCCACGGCGCCACCGCCACCGTCGACGGACGCCGGGTCCTGGCGGGCAACCTGCGCCTCATGAGCGCCGAGAGCGTCGACCTCGGTGACCTGGCCGCGAGCCGGGACGAGCTGGCTGCGTCCGGACGCACCGCGGTGCTGGTCGCCGTCGACGGTCGTGCGGTCGGCGTGATCGCCCTGGCCGACGCCGCCCGGGACACCGCTGCCGCAGCCGTCGCCGCCCTGCACGAGTCCGGGATCGAGGTCGTCATGCTGACCGGCGACAACGAGGCGACCGCCCTGCGCATCGCCGACCAGCTCGGCATCGACACCGTCATCGCCGAGGTCCTGCCCGGGGATAAGGCGGAGAAGATCGCCGAGCTGCAGCAGGCCGGAAAGACGGTGGCGATGGTCGGGGACGGCGTCAACGACGCCCCGGCGCTGGCCAAGGCCGACATCGGTATCGCGATCGGCGCCGGGACGGACGTGGCGATCGAGACCGCGGACATCGTCCTGATGCGCTCGGACCCGTTGGACGTCTCCGTGGCTCTGCGCATCGGCAGGGGCACCGTGCGCAAGGAGCGTCAGAACCTGACCTGGGCCGTCGGTTACAACGCCATCGCGCTGCCGATCGCCGCCGGGGTGTTCTACCCGGCCTTCGGACTGATGCTGCGCCCGGAGATCGCGGCATTGACGATGTCGGGGTCTACGGTGATCGTCACGATCAACGCCCTGCTGCTCAAGCGGCTCAGGCTGCCCGCGCAGCAGGTCCCCGGGGCGCCGCAGCGCGCCGCCAGCGAGCCGGAGCCTACCGCACCGGTCCCGGCCGGCACCCGCTGACCGGGGCCGGCGTGGACGTCCCCGCGGGCCCCACAGCTCCTGCCGCCGCGGCGGCCGGAGCGGTGACCGCCGCACCTCGGCGGCCGAAGCCGGTGCGGATGCTGTGGGTCACCGCGGCCTGGGGTGCGTGCTTCGTGGCGATCGAGTGGGGCCTGCGCGACGCCCCGCTGCTGTGGTTCGCCGCCCTGCGGGCGGTGGTGGCCGGCGCCGCCCTGCTTGCGCTGGGTGGTCTGCAGCACCGCCCCGGCCCCACCGGTCGGCGGGCCTGGGGGCTCCTGACGGTCCTGGGCTTGGTCAACGTCACGGTCGCCTTCGCCGCCATGTTCGCGGGCGTCGCCGGCGGCGCTGCCGGCACCGCGGCGGTGCTGGCCAACGCCCAACCGCTGCTCATCCTGCTGCCGGCCTGGTGGATGTTCGGCGAGCGGCTGTCCCTGCGCACGGCTGCCGCCCTGGTGGTGGGGTTCGCCGGGCTGGTCCTGGTGGCGCTGCCCGGGGGCGGGGGCCGCGGGGCCGCCCTGTCGCTGCTGGCGGCGGCTGCCGTCACCGCAGGCACCCTGCTCTCCCGCCGACTGGCCGGGCTGGACCTGGTCACCGCCACGGCGTGGCACCTGCTGATCGGCGGGGCGGGCCTGGTGCTGCTGGCCGCGGCCGTGGAGGGCGCACCGGTGATCTCCTGGACCCCCCGCTTCGTCGTCTCGCTCCTGTTCCTGGCCCTTGTCGGCACCGCGGCGACCACGGTGGCGTGGTTCACCGAGGCCCGCCACAGCCGGCTCGACACGTTGACCGCGTGGACGTTCCTGACGCCCGTCCTCGGCATCGCACTGGCCGCGCTCGCCCTCGGCGAACGTCCGGGCAGGTGGACCACCGTCGGCCTGGCTGCGGTGCTCATAGCCATGTGGGCCGCCCTGCACGCACCACGCCGAACTCCCGCGCCCGCCGTGCGCGTCGCTAGCCCTGAACGCCGCGACGGCGACCGCCGCCCCGGGCGAGCGCACCCGCGGCGGCCCGGGGAGCGCCACCACACCTGAGCCACCGACCGAAGGAGAACCGTGACACACCCGAGCACGCATCCTGCACCGACCAGACAGACGCCGGCCCCGACCGGGGCCGTACCGCCGCAGGAGGCGGTGATCTTCGACCTGGACGCGGTGGTGACGGACACCGCCACGGTGCACGCCGAGGCGTGGCGGGTCATGTTCGACAGCGCCCTGACCGATCCCCGGGCCGGGACAGGAAGCACCGGCGGACCGTTCGACGTCCAGACCGACTACCACCGCTACGTCGCCGGGCGTCCCCGCGAGGAGGGCGTGCAGGCCCTCCTGCGCTCCCGCGGCCTCCACCTACCGGTGGGGACGGCCCAGGACCAGCCCGGATCGTGGACGGTGCACGGCCTGGCCGCCCGCAAGGACGAGATCTACCTCGAGCGGCTCCAGAAACAGGGGGAGCGAGCGTTCCCGGGGACGGTGGACCTGCTGCGCCGGCTCAAGGCCGGCGGGGTGCCGGTGGCGCTGGTCAGCGCCAGCCGCCACGCCCGGGCCGTGCTCGCCGCGACCGACCTGCAGGACCTGTTCGACGTGGTGGTCGACGGCAACGACGCAGCCGAGCATGACCTCCCGGACAGGCCGGACCCGGCCGTGCTCCTGCGGACGGCCCGAGAGCTGGGAGTGGACCCTGGCCGGGTCGCGGTGGTGGACGACGCCGTGGCCGGGGTTCAGGCGGCCCGCCGCGGCGGGTTCGGCCTGGTGGTCGGGGTGGCCAGGGCCGGGCAGCGCGGCGCCCTGGAGGCGGCGGGGGCGCACCTGGTGGTCGAGGACGTCGCCCAGCTGGACCTCGGGGCGTTGCGCGCCGACCCCTGGGTCCTGGTCTACGAGGGCTTCGACCCGGCCCACGAGGGCCACCGGGAGGCGCTGACCACTCTGGGCAACGGGTACCTGGGCACCCGCGGCGCCGCCCCGGAGCGGGCCGCTGACGGCGTGCACTACCCCGGCACCTACCTGGCCGGGGTCTACAACCGGCTCACCTCCACCGTCCACGGTCGACGGATGGAGGACGAGCACATGGTCAACGCCCCGAGCTGGTTGCCGATGGACGTGGCCACCGAGACGGGTCGCTGGTGGTCGAGCGGCGGCCTGACCACCTCGCAGGAACGACGCGAGCTGGACCTACGCGCCGGCGTGCTGACCCGGACCGCGGTGCTCACCGACGGCGCCGGACGCCGGCTGCGGCTGACCCAGCGACGCCTGGTCTCCATGGCCCGCCCGCACCTGGCCGCGCTGCAGACCACCCTCGTGGCCGAGGGGTGGGACGGCACCGTTCAGGTGAGGTCGGGCATCGACGCCGCAGTGGTGAACTCCAACGTCGCCGAGTACGCCGCCCTGGCCGACCGCCACCTGCGCACCGCCGCGATCGAGACGCCGCAGGAGGGCACCCTGCTGGTGGAGGTGCGGACCACCCAGTCCGAGGTGAGGATCGCCACGGCCACCCGCACGGTGGTCACCGGCGCAGGACCGGGGGGACCGGTGCTGGCTCACCAGGAACGGTACGCCCAGGTGTTCGAGGTCGACCTGCGTGACGGTGACCCCGTCACCGTCGACAAGACGGCCGCCATCTTCACCTCCCGGGACCGGGCCATCGCCTCCCCGCGCCTGGCGGCGCTGGAGGCCCTGGCCACCGTCCCGCGCGGGTTCAGGGACCTGCTGCCCGCGCACGAGGAGGCGTGGGCGAGGGTCTGGGACCGGTGCGGTGTCCAGCTGGAGACCGACGTCCAGACCCAGCTGGTGATCAACCTTCACCTGTTCCACCTGCTGCAGAGCCTGTCGGTGCACACCGCCGAGCTGGACGCCGGAGTGCCGGCCCGCGGACTGCACGGGGAGGGCTACCGCGGGCACGTGTTCTGGGACGAGCTGTTCGTGCTGCCGGTCCTCACAGCCCACCTGCCACAGGTCAGCGGTGGCCTGCTGGACTACCGGTGGCGGCGCCTGGACGCCGCCCGCCGGGCCGCCGACCAGGCGGGCCTGCCCGGGGCGATGTTCCCCTGGCAGTCCGGCAGCGACGGGCGGGAGGAAACCCCAGTCATGCTGTTCAACACCCGCTCGGGGCGGTGGATGGCGGACAACTCGCGCCGCCAGCGCCACGTCGGGCTGGCCGTGGCGTTCAACGCCTGGCAGCACTACCAGGCCACCGGGGACGTGGCGTGGCTGGCCCGGCGCGGCGCCGACCTTATCGTGGAGGTCGCGCGGTTCTTCACCGCCCTGGCCACCCACGACGCCGCCACCGACCGCTACCACATCACCGGGGTGATGGGCCCGGACGAGTACCACGACGGCTACCCGGACGCGCCCGGGCAGGGCCTGACCGACAACGCCTACACCAACGTCCTGACCGCCTGGGTGTGCCGACGTGCCGGGGAGATGCTCTCGATCGTGGCCGGCCACGAGTGCGACGACGTCCGCACCCGGTTGCACGTCCGCCCGGAGGAACCGGCCGCCTGGGACCGGCTCGGCAGACGCCTGCACGTGCCCTTCCTGCCCGATGGCGTCATCGGACAGTTCGCCGGCTACGAGGACCTGGCCGAGCTGGACTGGGACGGCTACCGGGCCACCTACGGCAACATCGGCCGGCTCGACCTCATCCTGGAGGCAGAGAACGACTCCACCAACCGGTACAAGCTCGCCAAGCAGGCCGACGTGCTGATGCTGGTCTACCTGCTGGGACCCGAGGGCCTGCTCTCGACCCTGGAGCGGCTGGGCTACCCCACGAGCCACCAGCAGCTGGCCCGCACGGTCGAGTACTACCTGGCCCGCACCGCGCACGGCTCCACCCTCAGCCGGGTGGTGCACGCCAGCGTGCTGGCACGGATGGACCCCGGACGCGGGTGGGCCACGTTCCGGGAGGCCCTGGCCGCCGACCTGGACGACACCCAGGGCGGGACCACGCAGGAAGGCATCCACCTGGGCGCCATGGCGGGCACCATCGACATCATCACCCGGGCCTTCGCCGGATACCGCACCGAGGGTGACCGGGTCATCCTCGACCCGCGACTGCCGCACGGACTGGGCGCCGCACGCTTCCAGCTCCAGCACCGAGGCCAACGCCTCCACGTGACCGTGGACCGGGACACCCTGTCCGTCGACGCCGATCCCTGCGCGGGGCGGGCACAGGCGCACCTGCAGGTCGCGGGCGCACCCGTGGTGGTCCCCAGCGGGCAGACCCGTTCCTGGCCCGCCCACCCACGTACGCCCGCGCCGAGGACCGGGTCAGGGTGACGCGGGTCCCGGTCACGACCGGGACGGTGGCCGTCGAGGCGCCCGCTGCGAGACGGCTGCCTGGGCCCGCTGCGTGCCCACTGTGCGGGCGTGCCGGGAGCTCCTGGCCAGGTAGGTGCCCAGCACGCCGAGTGCGCCCGCGCCGGCGACCACCAGCGGTCCCTGCAGCAACTTTCCCCGTCCGGTGCTGGCGGCCACGATGTGCCCGACCCCGTCGATCAAGGCCGCGGCGACCAGGCCCGCGATCACCCGGTCGCCGATGCGGTCGGCCTCCCGGACGACCTGGTGCAGGTCGGTGCTGCGCAGGGAGACGTCGAACCCGCCGCGTTCCAGCACCTCGGCCAGACCGCGGACGCTTCCCGGCGCCTGAGCCCCGGCGTCCAGCAGGTCGCGTGCTACGTGAAGGATCCGGTCTACCATGGCGTCGGGGGAGTGGCGTCGCAGGGCGAGGCGTTCGGCATACGGGGCAACCACGCTGCTGAGCTGGAACTCCGGATCGAGGCGCCGCCCCAGCCCTTCGGCCATCAGCAGCATCTTGAACAGCAGCGCCAGGTCGGTGGGCAGGCGCAGCTGGTGGCGCCGCACCAGCGCCAGGACGTCGATGATCAGCCCGGTCAGCGCCAGGTCCGCCAACGGCACCCCGCCGAACCGCCCGACCAGGGGCTGCAGCCCGGCGCGCAGGGCTTCCCGGTCGACGCCGGGAGGGTTGCCGACCAGGTCGAGCATCGCCTCGGTGGTCCGGTCCAGGTCCCCCCGCAGGAGAGGAACAAGCAGGGCGACCAGGTGCTCTCGAAGGGCGTCGTCGAGCTCGCCCACCATGCCGAAGTCGATCACCGCCAGACTGCCGTCGGGTGCGACGAAGAAGTTGCCCGGGTGCGGGTCGGCGTGGAAGAAGCCGTCCTCGAAGACCATCTGGCACAGCACCCCGGTGGCCCGCGCCGCAAGTTCCCGGCGGTCGATGCCGGCCGCGTCGAGGGCCGCCACGTCGTCGATCTTCAGGCCCTGGACGCGTTGCAGGGTCAGGACCCGGGAGGTCGTCGTCTCCCAGAACACCGCCGGGAACTGCACGCGGGGGTCGTCGGCGAAGCTGGTGGCGAACCGCTCGGCGTTGTGGGCCTCCGCGAGGTAGTCCAGCTCGGCGAGCAGCGTCGTGGAGAAGTCGTGCGCGATGCCGACCACGTCGTAGCCGCGGGCCACCTCTGAGTGGCGGGCCGCGGTGACCGCGAGGTTCTGCAGGATCTCCAGGTCGGCTCGAACCGTCTCCACCGCCCCCGGCCGGCGGACCTTGACCACCACCTCCCTGCCGGCGAGGCTCGCGGCGTGCGCCTGCCCGATCGACGCGCTGGCCAGCGGCTCGTGGTCGAAGCGGTCGAACACCCCCGGGTCGCCCACCTCCTCGGAGAGCGCCTCCAGGATCACGTTGGCCGGCACGGCCGCCGTGTCGTCCTGCAGCTTGGCCAGCTCCACGGTGTACTCGGAGGGCAGCAGGTCGGAGCGGGTCGACAGCAGCTGGCCGAGCTTGACGAACGTGGGACCGAGCTGCTCCAGAGCCAGCCGCAGGTGTTCCGGCTGGGTGTACGTGCGCCCCTGCTGGTGCCCGGGAAGGCCTCGGCGGAAAGGAAAACGCCCCTGCAGCCCCATGGCCCCGATGGTGAACCCGAACCCGTGGACCGACAGGGTCTCCACGATCTCTCGGTACCGGTCCCGTCGCGAACCCACCGGTCACCTCCACGGACGTCCTTCTGGTCGCACCTCTGATCGAGGAGAGGCCCAGCCTACAGAGGGGCGAGGAGCGGGGCCCGATCTTCATCAGATCACCACAGAAGAGCCGCCTCGTCCCCGGGTTCGAGAGGGACCCTGAAGGTGTCAAGAGAATGCGCTCCAGCAGCGAGCACACCTGAGCGCGAACGCGCAAGGGTTGCGGAAAGAAAGAACCATGATGAACCACAGCGGTGCCGGTCACCTCAAGGGAATGGCCCTGCTCGTCGCAGGAGTGTTCGTCGTCCTGCTGCTGCTCGGCAGGGCACCGGGGGAGGCCCTGCTCCTCGCCGCCGTGCTGTCCTGCCCACTGATGATGGTGCTGATGATGGTCGGCGGCCACGGCAGCCACGGCGGTCACGCGGAGCACGGTCCGCAGGACCACGCCGACGACCCGTACCCGCTGGACCAGACGACGCCAGCCGGCACGCGTCCGGGCACCGAAACCGGACGGCGCACGCACTGACACGCCTACCGCTGACAGGGGTGCGTGCACGGCGACCGGTGGGCGCGCAGCCCTGTCGACGAGCTGCCACCGCTCGCCCGCAGACTGGCGTCCTGCGTCACGGCCTGTGTCCTGTGCGGAAGCTCGCGGTTGTGTCCCGGAATGAACCCCCGAGGGGTATAGTTGTCCCTAGCGGAAGGAGGTGCCCACCATGGCGCTCGAGGAGACGACCGCGGGCCCGGCAGGTCCCGGGTACGTGAACAACAAGGACGCCCAGCTCAACCGGCTGCGCCGGATCGAGGGTCAGGTCCGCGGGCTGCAGCGGATGGTGGACGCCGACTCCTACTGCATCGACATCCTCACCCAGGTCTCCGCAGCCACGAAAGCGCTCGAGGCGGTGGCCCTCGGCTTGCTCGAGGACCACCTGCGCCACTGCCTCGCGCACGCGAGCAACGACCCGGCACAGCTGGACCAGAAGGTGACCGAGGCCTCCGCGGCCGTCGCCCGGCTCATCCGCTCCTGATCAGACCCAACCCGCAACGACCGAGAGAAGAACCACATGGACACCGCAAGCACCCCCAGCACCCAGCTGCCGATGGCTCAGGCCGGCGGCTGCGCCTGCTGCGCAGCACCCGAGACCAGCCAGGCCACCACCACCGTCCAGGAGGACACGATGAACACCCAGACCTTCGCCGTCACCGGTATGACCTGTGGTCACTGCGCCAGCGCCGTGAGCACCGAGCTGCAGGGCCTGCCCGGCGTCACCGACGTCACCGTCGACCTGGTCGCCGGCGGCACGTCCACGGTCAGGGTCGCCAGCGACGCTCCGCTGGCTGAGGCCGACGTCACCGCAGCCCTCGACGAGGCCGGCGACTACCAGCTCGCCAGCAGCTGAGCACCCCTCCGGCGAACGGGCAGGAAGGGACAGGAGTGGCCACCCAGGTGGAGGCGTCGGCCGAGCAGACGCGTGACCTCGAGCTGCTGGTCGGGGGAATGACGTGCGCGTCGTGCGCCAGCCGCATCGAGAAGAAGCTGAACAAGCTGCCCGGCGTCACCGCGACCGTGAACTACGCCACCGAGAAGGCCAAGGTCACCTTCGGTGGAGACGTCGAACCGGCCGACCTTCTCGCCACGGTGGAGGCGGCCGGGTACACCGCCGCCCTTCCGGCCCCGGCCCCTGCCGGGTCCGACCAGGACGACACGCAGCGGGCCGGGGACCGCGAGGCCGACGCCTGGCGCCAGCGACTGCTCGTCTCGGGCGTCCTGACCGTGCCGGTGGTGCTGATGTCCATGGTCCCGGCGCTGCAGTTCGACAACTGGCAGTGGGTGTCCCTGACCCTGGCCTCCCCGGTCGTGGTGTGGGGCGCGCTGCCGTTTCACCGCGCGGCCTGGACCAACGCCCGCCACGGCGCCGCCACGATGGACACCCTGATCTCGGTCGGGGTGACCGCGGCCTACCTGTGGTCGCTGTGGGCGCTGCTGTTCACGCACGCCGGCACGACCGGGATGCGGATGCCGTTCGAGCTGCTGCCCAGCCGCTCCGGCGGCGAGGCGCACATCTACCTCGAGGTCGCCGCCGCAGTCACGACCTTCATCATCGCAGGCCGGTACTTCGAGGCCCGCGCCAAGCGGACCTCCGGCGCGGCGCTGCGCGCACTGCTGGACATGGGCGCCAAGGACGTGGCCGTGCTCCGGGACGGCCCCGACGGGCCGGTCGAGTCCCGGGTGCCGGTCGCCCAGCTCGCGGTCGACGACCGGTTCGTCGTCCGGCCGGGGGAGAAGATCGCCACAGACGGTACCGTGGTCAGCGGCACCTCGGCGGTCGATGCCTCCATGCTCACCGGTGAGTCGGTCCCGGTCGAGGTCGGCCCCGACGACAGTGTCGCCGGAGCCACCGTCAACGTCGGGGGCCGGCTGGTCGTGCGGGCCACCCGCGTCGGCTCCGACACCCTCCTGGCGCAGATGGCGCGTCTGGTCGAGGACGCCCAGAACGGCAAGGCCGAGGTGCAGCGCCTGGCCGATCGCATCTCCGCGGTGTTCGTGCCGATCGTGATCGGGCTGTCCCTGGCCACCCTCGTCGCCTGGTTGGTGGCCGGTGCCTCCGCGACGGCGGCGTTCACCGCCGCCGTCGCCGTGCTGATCATCGCCTGCCCGTGCGCGCTCGGGCTGGCGACGCCCACGGCGCTGCTTGTCGGCACCGGCCGCGGCGCCCAGCTCGGCATCCTCATCAAGGGGCCCCAGATCCTGGAGTCCACCCGCCGGGTCGACACCATAGTGTTGGACAAGACCGGCACCGTCACCACCGGGCGCATGGGCGTCATCGGCGTGCACCCCGCTGACGGCGAGTGCCTCGAGGAGGTCCTCGCCCTGGCAGGCTCCCTGGAGGACGCCTCGGAGCACCCCATCGGCAGGGCGGTCGCCGACCACGCCCGGGCCACCGGGCAGCACCTGGTCCCGGTGCACGACTTCGCCGCCCACGGCGGCAACGGCGTCTCCGGCGTCGTCGAGGGTCGCGCCGTCCTGGCGGGCCGCCGTTCCTGGCTGGCCGCCGAGTGGGCGCTCACCGTGCCGGCGGACCTGCTCGAGGCGGCTGAGCGTGCCGAGGCCGAGGGACGCACCCCCGTGTGGGTGGCCTGGGACGGCCAGGTCCGCGCGGTCGTGGTCGTGGCCGACACGATCAAGGACACGTCGGCACAGGCGATCACCGAGCTGCGCCAGCTCGGGCTGCGACCGGTGCTGCTGACCGGCGACAACACCCGGGCGGCCCAGGCCGTGGCGCACGCGGTCGGCATCGCGCCCGGTGACGTGGTCGCCGAGGTGCTACCGGCCGGCAAGGTCGCCGAGGTCAAGCGCCTGCAGGACCAGGGCGCGATCGTGGCGATGGTCGGCGACGGCGTCAACGACGCCGCCGCCCTGGCCCAGGCCGACCTGGGACTGGCGATGGGCACGGGCACCGACGTGGCCATCGAGGCCTCCGACCTGACCCTGGTCACCGGCGACCTGCGCGCCGCCGCCGACGCCATCCGCCTGGCCCGGGCCACCCTGGGCACCATCAAGGGCAACCTGTTCTGGGCCTTCGCCTACAACGTCGCAGCCCTGCCGCTGGCCGCTGCCGGCCTGCTCAACCCCCTCATCGCCGGCGCCGCGATGGCGTTCAGCTCGGTGTTCGTGGTTACCAACAGCCTGCGGCTGCGTCGTTTCGACCCCAGCCGCTGAACTCCGCGCGGCGCAGGCGTCGGAGCCGCCGGGTGAGGGCGGTCCACGAAGGTCCTACGGCCCGCCACGGGCGGGGACGGTGAACCGCCTCGAGGTTCGCCGTGTCGCCCGTGCAGTCGATCCTGCCCAGACGGTGGGCAGTTCCGCCGCGGACCTGAACGCCGCGGCGGACCCGGGCACCGGCAGATTCAACAGCCCTCTCTGCTTGGCCCCGACGACGTTGAGGACCTTCGGATCCGAGGACATGGACGCCGCTGACCCTGGGTCCGAGCAACCCCTCCCGCTCGAGCATCGACCGGGTTCGCGCTGCTCACGTCGGCACTGACGTGGTTCACCCAGATCTACCCCTCGGCTCGCCAGGCGCGCCGGGTGCTCCCTGCAGCTCGAGGGCTTTGCCGTCACAGGCGGCGCCGAGGCACTCTGCGGGGTGTGCAGACAGCCGTCGCCGCTCGCGGGCTCGACACGCTCACGGCCGAGGGGTCAAGGTGCACATCGACCTTGCCCGGCACCGCGAAGGCCGTTTTCGGCGGCGGGTTCGCGGCCCTATCCCTCCCGCTGCTCCTTTCGCTCTACGGCTGCCCAATGTCCCCGTGGAACTGCCAGGGCGGTGCGCAGCAGCGGCAGGCGACGGTTCGAAGCACTTGAGCACTTGGACACCTGGCCACCGGGCTGCGACGGTCCGGTGCAGGCTGGGGAGAGCTCGTGGGGGGTTCGCCGCGTCGCCGTCGAGCACGTCCACGGTTCACCGGGCTGAGCGGTCCGGAGGTCCCCCGGCGAGGGTGGCGCTGGCCGGGAACCGGCGCCCCGGCCGGGGCCGGGCTCACGTCAGGCGAGGTCGGCGAGCAGGTCGGCGCACGCGGTTTCGCACCGTCGGCAGGCGTCGGCGCACACCTGGCAGTGCTCGTGCATCTGCGCATGCTTCGCGCACTCCTCGGCGCAGGCCCGGCACGCCTCACGGCACGCCTCGAGCACCGCTCGGGTGGTCTCGACGTTGGCACCGGTCTGGCGGGACAGGACGTTGCCGGTGGCGGCGCAGACGTCGGCGCAGTCGAGGTTCTTGCGGATGCAGGTGATCAGCTCTGCCACCATGTCCTCGGCAAGGCAGGCGTCTGCGCAGGCGGTACAGGTCTGGGCGCACTCGAAGCATGCCGCGATGCATTCCGCGAGCTTCTGCTTGTCCACCGTACCCAGGTCCTTGGGGTAGGTTTTCAGCATCGAGGTCACGTGGTGAGTCATGATGTCGCTCCTCCTCTTTCCCGACTGCGTGAATGGTGCTTCTGTCGAGCTGGTGACGGCGGGGCCAGGCAAGCACCTACCGCGTCTGCACGGTAGGGAGCAGTCTTGTGCCCGCCACCGGTGGCGCCCCACCGTGGGCCCGAGAGGCCGTGGCGTCCCAGGTGCACCGCGGAGGCCGCAACCGCGCCGGTGCTGCGGAGCCCTGCACCGGCTGACGGTGAAGGCACCGCCAGCGGCGCAGGGCTCGAGACCACCCGGCGGCTGAGCGTACGGTCAGCCGAGGCGGCCGTACCAGACGTTGTTCGACAGCAGGGGGCCGTAGCGGACGTCGGTGCTGGGGTTGAGGGCTTCGTAGGTCATGCCGTTGCCGGCGTAGATGCCGACGTGGTACCAGTCGTTGTAGAAGACGAGGTCGCCGGGCTGGGGGTCGGACACGGGGGTGACGGCGGCCTTCTGCCCGGCGACCGTGCGGGGGATGTCGATGCCGGCCTGCTTGAACACCCACCAGGTGTAGGCGGAGCAGTCGAAGGCTTGGGGCGGGGTGCCGTAGAGCACGTAGGGGTAGCCGACGTAGCTCGCCGCGATGTCGAACAGCGAGCCACCTACGGGGGCCGGCGCGGCCTGCTGCACCGGCGCGGGAGCGGCGGCAGGCTCCGGCTGCGGTGCGGCGGCAGGCTCCGGCTGCGCAGCGGGTGCGGCCTGCTGCGGCTGGGGGTGGTCCGCGGGCTGCTCGGTAGGTGGCGCCGGCGCCTCCGCCTGTGGAGCGGCGACCTGCGCGGCCGGCGGAACGGGCGGGTGCTCGTGCTCGTCCTCGATTGTGGTGCCGGTGAAGGAGGAGTGTCCCAGCAGCGTCTCGACCGGTTCTGCGTGGTCGGGGGCGCTGCGGGCGATGCTGCGGTCGGCGGCCGGCTGGGCCCGCAGCTCTGCCAGGGACTGTCCGCCCAGCCGTTCCAGTGCTGGCTCGGGATCGCTGCGGGAAGGGTCGACGCGAAGGGGCGAGGGCTCGTCGGGTGAGGTGAGCTCCTCGGCGCTGGGCTGCTTCAGCGGCGACGCCGACGCGGCCGTGACGGTGCCGACGACGAGGCCGCCGACCATCAGGACGGCGGCGCCGGTACGGGGGAGCGTGCTGGGCGCACGGTGCTTGCCGGTGGACTTCATGAAACCTCCGGGTCGTGCAGGACGACCTGGTCAGGGACAGGGACAGGGACAGGGGTGTCCCGCTGCGTCCGCCGCGGGACACGGGTGCGGCGCGGGCAGCGGGTCCTACGCTCTGCGCTCGATCTTGGGGTCCGGGACTGGTTGTGTTGAGATTTGATGGAGATGCGGGGTCAGGCGGTGGGGGTGTGGTCCTCGCCCCGCTGGTTCCGTGTGGCGGCCGGAAGGCTCACCCTGAAGGTGGCACCCTGCCCGGGCCCGTCGCTGGTCGCGGTGATGGATCCGCTGTGGGCGTCGACGAGGGCCTTGCTGATGGTCAGGCCGATGCCGGAGCCCGAGCGGTCGCGGTCGCGTGCGCTGTCGCCCCGGTAGAACCGTTCGAAGACGTGGGGCAGCTGGGCGGCGGGGATCCCTTCACCGTCGTCACGGACGGTGAGCACCACCTCGGGACTGTCGCGGCGGGCAGCCAGGTACACGGTGCCGCCGGCGGGTGTGTGCCGCAGGGCGTTGCTGAGCAGGTTGGTGAGCACCTGGCCGACCCGGGTGGGGTCGACCTCGACGAGGGCGTCCAGGGCGCGGGAGGTCTCCAGCTGCAGGTTCACGCCCTTGGCCGCGTAGGGCTCGCGCAGGGCGTCGGCCGCGGCGGAGAACAGCTCGGCCACCCGGACCGGCCGGCGGTCGAGGAGGAGGCGTCCTTCCTCCGCCCGGGACACCTCGTCGATGTCGTCGGCCAGCCGCGCCAGGCGGGCTGTCTGCTCGACCAGCACGGTCCTGGCCTCGGGTCCCAGGTTGATGACCCCGTCGGTGAGGCCCTCGTGGTAGGCGGCGAGGGTCGCGATCGGGGTGCGCAGCTCGTGCGCGAGGTCGGACAGCAGTCGCCGGCGGGTGTCCTCGACGCCTTGCAGGCGGTCGGCCATCACGTTGAAGGTCGCGGCGAGCGTGTCGAGCTCGGTGCCGGAGCCGGCGATGGCCACCCTCGCGGCGTAGTGACCCCGGGCCAGCTCGCGGGCGGCGTGCGTCAGCTCGGTCAAGGGTCGACGCAGCAGCCGGGCGAGGAACCAGGTGACGACGCCGGCCGCCACGACGGAGATGAGCAGTCCCCAGGCCAGGGAGATCAGCGAGGCGTCCCGGTAGGCCAGCTCGATGTGGACCAGCTCGGGGGAGTCGGCGGGGTGACCGGTCTGCAGCAGGTGGTCGTGGAAGATCGGTGGCCCGACGACCGCCGCGACCAGGCCGACCGTCAGCGCGCCGGCGAGCAGCACGAGCGTCTGGCCGATGAGGAGCCGGGTCGCCAGTCCCTGGTGCAGGGCCGGTCGGCGGGGCCCGCTCATCCCTGGCCCATGCGGTAGCCGACCCCGCGCACGGTGGTGACGTAGCGGGCCGTCTCCGGGTCGTCGCCGATCTTGCGGCGCAGGTGCGCGATGTGACTGTCGACGAGGTGCTCGTCACCCACCCAGCCACCACCCCAGACCTCCTCGATGAGCTGGCGGCGGGAGAAGGCGGTGCGGGGGCGCGAGGCGAGCGTGATGAGCAGGTCCCGCTGGGTCGGTGTCAGATCTACTCGTTCGCCCGCCAGACGCACCTCGAGCGCGGCCGAGTCGATCTGCAGGTCGCCGAAAACCCAGACGGGTTCGTGGGAGTAGGCGCGGGCCGGTGAGCCCGTCCGCGGGCGGCGCAAGACCGCCTGCACGCGCGCAACCAGCTCCCGGACGCTGAACGGCTTGGTGATGTAGTCATCGGCGCCCACCGACAGGCCGATGAGCCGGTCGACCTCGTCGGTGCGGGCCGTGACGACCACGATGTAACAGTCGGAGAACGTGCGGACCTGCCGGCACACCTCGATGCCGTCCAGCCCCGGCAGGCCGAGGTCGAGCACGACGACGTCGGGGCTGTGCTCGCGCACCGCGGCCAGCGCGTCCGGTCCGGTGTGGACCACGGTCGTCTCGTACCCGGCCTTGGACAGATAGGCCGCGACCATGCCGGCCAGGGCGCGCTCGTCCTCGACGACCAGGATCCGGGCGGCCGGTTCGGGGGGGCTTGCAGGTGCCATGCCCGCATCCTCCCGCACCGGCCACCGGCCGCCGACGCCGCGGGGGCCCTGAGGGGCGAGAACTTCACCAAACCTCCATCAACCGTGCGCCGCGCGCCAACCACCGAGGTCAAGACTGCTGGGTAGTGGCAACCGGAGGCAGGAGGTCGACATGCTGACGCACAGCATGGGCTGGGGCATGTGGTTCCTGATGGGTGTGAGCACGGTCGCTTTCTGGGCCCTCGTGCTCCTTGTCGTACGGGCGCTGCTGAACGTACCGCCGGCCGCCTCCCCGGACCCTGCCGGACCCGTCCTGCTGCTGCAGGAGCGCCTGGCCAGGGGAGAGCTCACCCCGGAGCAGTACGAGCAGCACCGTCGCCTCGTGGTCGACGGCCGCTGAGACGTCCCGACCCTTCCTGGAAGGAACCATGACCCGCCCCTCACGACGCCAGCTCATCATTGCCGGCCTTGGCCTGGGCGCCTCGGCGACCCTGGCCGCCTGCTCCGGGGGCGCCTCGGCGACCTCGCGCCCGGCCGCCGGTTTCGCGCTCCCCGAGCCCGTGGCCCCCACGGCCGGGCAGCCCGTGGTGAGCACCCGCCTGACAGCTGCTCCGGTCACCCTGGACCTGGGCGGCAGGACGGTGCAGACGTGGGCCTACGGGGACACCGCCCCCGGCCCAACGTTGCGGGCGACGGCCGGGGACCTGCTGCGGGTCACCCTGGACAACCAGCTGCCCGCCGACACCACCGTCCACTGGCACGGTGTCCGGCTGCGGCCGCAGGCCGACGGCGTGCCCGGCCTGACGCAGGACCCGGTCGGGACGGGGAAGAGCTTCCTGTACGAGTTCACCGCGCCCGACCCGGGCACCTACTTCTTCCACCCCCACGTCGGCACCCAGCTCGACCGCGGCCTGTACGCGCCGCTGATCATCGACGACCCGGCCGAGCCCGGCGACTACGACCTGGAGTGGGTCGTGGTCCTGGACGACTGGATCGACGGCACCGGCACCACCCCCGAGGAGGTGCTGGAGCAGCTGGTCGCCGACGGCGCCTCCGGCACCGACGGCACGGACCACGGGACGATGGCCGGCATGGACCACGGCTCGATGTCAGCAGGGCGGGGCGAGGCCCCCTGGGGCACCGACACCGGTGACGTGAGCTACCCCCACTACCTCATCAACGGCAAGCTGCCCGCCGACCCGCCGGTCCTGCAGGGCCGACCCGGGCAGCGGGTGAGGCTGCGCGTCATCAGCGCCGCGTCGGACACCATCTTCGCGGTCGCCCTGGGCGGGCACCGCATGACCCTCACCCACACCGACGGCTGGCCGGTCAGGCCGGTGCAGACCGACGCCTTCTACATCGGCATGGGGGAGCGCTACGACGCGGTGGTGACCCTGGAGTCGGGTGTCTTCCCGCTCGTGGCCCGCCCGGTGGGCAGGAGCACCGGCGGGCAGGGGTTGGCCGTGGTGCGCACCGCCACCGGTGCCGTGCCCGCGGCCGACGTGAGCCCGGGCGAGCTGGACGGGAAGGTCCTGGCCGGCTCGCAGCTCGAGCCGGACGACGCTGCCCGGCTGCCCGCCAAGGGTCCCGACGTGACGGCGGCGCTGACGCTCGGAGGGTCGATGGCGCCCTACCTCTGGACGATCAACGGCGCCCCGTACGGGCAGAACGAGCCGCTGCGGGTGGCGCCCGGGCAGCGCCTGCGGCTGAACGCGTCGAACATGACGATGATGCCGCACCCGCTGCACCTGCACGGGCACACCTTCGCCCTGCCCAACGGGCTGCGCAAGGACACCCTGCTCATGGCTCCCATGGAGTCCGTGGCGCTCGACCTCGACGCCGACAACCCAGGCGACTGGATGATCCACTGCCACAACACCTACCACGCCGAGGCCGGGATGATGATCGACCTGAGGTACACATGAGCACCCGCGAGTCGCGCCCGCACCGGGGTCTGGCGGCGGTGGCGGCCGCGGCCCTCGGCCTCGCTCTCGCGGGGTGCGCCCCGACGGCTGACAAAGGACCTTCGGACACAGAGGCGGGCATCGCGATCACCCACATCCACGCCGCCGTCCGCGACCCGGGCAGCGGCGACCTGCTGCTCGCCACGCACCAGGGCCTCTTCCGTCAGGACGGCGCCGACCTGGTGGCCGTCGGCCCGGTCATGGACCTGATGGGCTTCACCGTCGATGCCGACGGCACCTACTACGCCTCTGGCCACCCCGGCCTGCAGACGGACCTGCCCGAGCCGCTCGGGCTGATCACCTCCCGAGACCGGGGCGTGAGCTGGACCGTGGCCTCCCGCGGTGGTGAGTCCGACTTCCACGCCCTGACCGCCTCCACCAGCACGGTGACCGGCTACGACGGGACGTTGCGCACCTCCTCCGACCGGCGCACCTGGCAGGAACGCCCGATCGCCGCGCCGCCACGCGCGCTGGCCGCCTCCCCGGACGGGACGCTGCTGGCCACCACGGAGGCAGGGCTGCTGCGCAGCACCGACGACGGTGCCACCTGGAGCACGCTGACACCGCCGGAACCGGCGGTCCTGGTGGCCTGGGCCGACACGAGCACCGTGGTGGCCCTGACCACCGGCGGCAGGATCGCCACGAGCACCGACGCGGGGCAGAGCTGGACCCTGGGAGCGACCGTGCTCGGCGAGGCCGGGGCGCTGTCCGCCGGCCGGACCAGCGACGGGGCCCTGGAGGTGATCGCCGTGGTCGGCGACACCGTGATCCGCACCCTGGACGAGGGCGCCACCACCGAGGTCCTCGTGGGGTGACCACGCGACATGACGAAGGAGCAGCACCATGAGGCACCACGACCACCCCGACGCCGCATACCCGGCCTTATCCGGCCCCCAGGGCCCGCCCCCACCACTGCCGCTGTCCCCGACCGACCGTCCCCGCCAGCGGCACCAGCACGGCTGGCTGATGTGGCTCATGTGCCTGCCGATGCTCGCCCTGGTCGGGATCCTGCTCCTCACCGGCGCGGTGGGCGCCGGAGGCGTCCTCTACGCCCTGGCCTGCGTGGGGATGATGGCGGCCATGATGCTGTGGATGAACCACGGAGGCGGGCCGAGGGACCGTTGAGCGGCTGCACGGCAGGCGCCACATTGCCTGTCCGATCGTGCACCGCCATCGAATCTCCACCGTCCGACCACCGGACGGACAGACGGACCGCTGTATCGTCGAGATACCCCCCGAGGGTATGGATGCCGGCGGGGGGCTGTAGGAGCCCGAGAGAGGAAGCACGATCATGGATGTCCTGCTGACAGTGGCCACGGCGGCGGTGCTGACGGTCTTGACCGGCTGGTACTTCTTCGGCCCCAAGAAGTCCCGGCGCGCGGAGGTGGAGGGGGGACGTCAGGTCGTCACGGTGACCGTCAAGGGCGGCTACAGCCCCGACCTGGTCGAGGTCGTCCAGGGCGTGCCGGTCCGCCTGGTCTTCGACCGGCAGGAGAGCGGCGACTGCTCCTCCAGGGTGGTCCTTCCCGACTTCCGGATCAACGAGGCGCTCCCGGCGTACGCCAGCACCACCGTGGACTTCACCCCCCGGCAGACCGGAGAGTTCGGGTTCGCCTGCGGGATGAACATGCTCCACGGCAAGGTGAGGGTGGTGGCCGGTGACGCGGCGCAGCCGGGGGGTGAGGCGGCCGCGCTCCCTCGCACCGACGGGGAGCCCGAGCCGGCCGCCACTTCAGCCGGGCCGGCGACCGGCTCCGGCGCCGGGCAGGGCGACGACGCGGAGGCCACCGAGCGGGCCGCGGAGATCGCCGACCTGCGACGGCGGGTGATCATCGGCACGGTGCTGAGCCTGCCCCTGGTCTTCGCGGTGATGGCGCACGAGGTCTTCGGCGCCACCTGGGTGCCGGACCTGCTGATGAACCGCTGGTTCCAGCTGGCCCTGGTCACGCCCATCTTCTTCTACACCGGCTGGCCGATCCACCGTACCGGTTGGCTGGCTCTGTCCCACCGCACCGCCGAGATGAACTCGCTGATCACGCTGGGCACCATCGCGGCGTACGGCTACAGCCTTGTGGTCACCTTCGTCCCCTGGGTGCTGCCCGACATCGCCCAGGAGGTCTACTACGAGGCCGTCGCCGTCATCATCACGCTCATCCTGCTGGGCCGGCTGATCGAGACCAAGGCCAAGGCCGGCACCGGCGAGGCGATCCGGGCGCTCATCGGTCTGCAGCCGCGCACCGCGCGGGTCGTCCGCGCGGGCCAGGAGGTGGAGGTCCAGATCGAGGAGGTCGCCGTCGGCGACGTCGTCGTGGTCCGCCCCGGGGAGAAGCTGCCGGTGGACGGGCAGGTCCTCCAGGGCGCCTCCGCGGTGGACGAGTCCATGGTCACCGGTGAGCCGATCCCGGTCACCAAGACGGTCGGGGACACGGTCATCGGCGCCACGATCAACCAGACGGGCGCGTTCCGGTACACGGCCACCAAGGTCGGCGCGGAGACGATGCTCGCGCAGATCATCCAGCTGGTGCGCGAGGCGCAAGGGTCCAAGGCCCCGATTCAGCGGGTGGTCGACAAGGTCTCCAGCTACTTCGTGCCGGCCGTGATCATGATCGCGATCTGGACCTTCGCCCTCTGGGCGATCCTGGGCCCGCCACCGGCCCTGGTCTTCGCGCTGGTCGCGATGGTGTCGGTGCTGATCATCGCCTGCCCGTGCGCGCTGGGTCTGGCCACGCCCATGTCGATCACCGTGGGCACCGGCAAGGGCGCCACGAACGGCATCCTGATCCGCTCGGCCGAGGCGCTGGAGAGCGCGCACAAGCTCGACACCGTGGTGCTCGACAAGACCGGCACCATCACCAAGGGCGCCCCCTCGTTGACCGACGTGCTTCCGGCCCCGGGGTTCTCACCCCAGGACCTGCTCACGCTGGTCGCCGCCGTCGAGGCATCCTCCGAGCACCCGCTGGCGACCGCCATCGTGTCCGGGGCCGCGGAGCGCGGGCTGAGCCTGCCCGGGGCGACCGCCTTCGACTCCATCACCGGCCAGGGCGTGCGCGCGCTGGTGGCCGGCCGGGAGGTGCTGGTCGGCAACGACAGGCTGCTGTCCGCCGCGAGGATCGACGCGGCCGCGCTGCAGACCGATCTGCGGCGGCTGGCCCGAGAGGGCAAGACCCCGATGCTGGTCGCGGTCGACGGTCAGGCCGCGGGCGTCATCGGCGTGGCCGACACCGTCAAGGACGGCTCCGTCGCGGCCATCGCGGCCTTGCAGGAGCGCGGCCTCGAGGTCGTCATGATGACCGGAGACAACCGCGACACCGCCGCGGCCATCGCCCGCCAGGTGGGGATCACGCGGGTCCTGGCCGAGGTCATGCCCGAGCACAAGGCCAACGAGGTCAGGCGCCTGCAGGCCGAGGGCAAGGTCGTGGGCATGGTCGGCGACGGCATCAACGACGCCCCGGCCCTGGCCCAGGCGGACGTCGGCTCAGCCATCGGCACCGGCACCGACGTGGCCATCGAGTCCTCCGACATCACCCTGATCTCGGGCAGCCTCTCCGGACTGGTCACCGCCATCGACCTGTCGAAGGCCACCATGCGCAACATCCGGCAGAACCTGGTCTTCGCGTTCGGCTACAACGCCATCGGCATCCCGATCGCCGCCGGCGTGCTCTACCCCGCCCTCGGGCTGCTGCTCAGCCCGATCATCGCCGCCGCGGCCATGGCGCTCTCCTCGCTGTCCGTGGTCGCCAACGCCAACCGGCTGCGCGGCTTCACACCCAGACCCCTCGCGGCCCTCACCCAGGTCCCGGCCACCGACCCGGTGGTCGAGCTCGGCGCCGACCACCTCCAGGAGGACACCATGACCCATCACGACCACGACCACGGGCACCAGCCCGAGACCACCGTCACCGACCCCGTGTGCGGGATGAGCATCGACCCGACCACAGCCGCGGCCACCCGTGAGCACGACGGCACCACGTTCCACTTCTGCTCCGGGCACTGCGCCACGACCTTCGACACCGACCCCCACCGGTACGGGCACCCCAGCCCGACACCCTGACCGGCGCCCGAGGCGAGGACCGACAGGAGCGGCACGATGACCACCGGCACCCGCACCAGCCCCGTCGCGCTCCAGGTGCGCCTGCACCGGATCGAGGGACAGGTCCGCGGCATCAACGCCATGGTCACTGACGACAAGGACTGCATCGACATCCTCACCCAGGTCGCCGCCACGACCCGGGCCCTGCAGGCCGTCGCCCTGCTCCTGCTCGACGACCACCTCCACCAGTGCCTGCGGCAGCCCGACCCCACCGGGCGACCGCCGGAGGACCGGGTGGAGCAGGCCTCACGGGCAATCGCCCGGCTCGTGCGCAGCTGACCAGGCCCGCACCGCCCGGGCTGCTCCACCGTCCACCGGTGGAGCAGCCCGGGACGTGCCGCACCGGCGGCGCAGAACCGCGGGCGAAGCGCCATGAGCGGAGGAGAACCCCAGCATGCACGACGCCCACCTGGACACCGCAGACCCTCGCCGGGAACGCAGCGCCGGTGCCCTCCGGCGGTTCGTCGCGACGGAGAACTCCGGCGCGGTCGTCCTGCTGCTCGCCACAGTGGCCGCCCTGGTCTGGGCGAACTCACCGTGGCGGGCCGGGTACGAGGCGCTGTGGGGAACCGAGGCGGGCCTGCACGTCGGCCGGGTGGACCTGGTCCACAGCCTGCGGGACTGGGTGAACGAGGGCCTGATGGCGATCTTCTTCTTCGTCGCCGGGCTGGAGATCCGGCGCGAGTTCGACGTCGGCGACCTGCGCGAGCGCCGACGACTGGCGGCGCCGGTGATCGCCGCCCTCGGCGGGATGATCGTGCCCGCGCTGATCTTCGTGGCCCTGAACGCCGGTACCGACTCGGTGCGCGGCTGGGGCATCGTCGTGGGCACCGACACGGCGTTCGCGCTCGGCGTGCTGTCACTGTCACGCGGTGTCTCGGCGCGGGCACGCACGTTCCTGCTGACCCTCGTGGTGATCGACGACGGGATTGCCCTGAGCGTCATCGCCGTGGTGTACACCGAGAGGCTGTCGCTGGCGTGGCTGGCCGGGGCGGTCGCGGCCTTCGCGGTGATCCTGCTCCTGCGCGCCGCCGACGTGCGGTCGCTGCCCTGGTACACCGGCCTCGCCGTCCTCATGTGGGTGGCGGTGTCCGCGTCGGGGCTGCACGCCACCGTTGCGGGGGTCGCGGCCGGCCTGCTGGCGACGGCGACGTCGCCGGGACGGGAGGAGCTGCGACGGGCGGGGCTGTGGTGGCGACGCTTCCGCATGACGCCCACGCCGCAGATGGCGCACCGCGCCAGCCGCTCCATGGCCCAGGCAGTCTCTCCGAACGACCGGCTGCAACGGATGTTCCACCCCTGGTCCAGCTACGTCATCGTCCCCCTGTTCGCCCTTGCCAACGCCGGCCTGAGCGTGGACACCGCCACGCTCTGGCGCGCGGCGAGCTCACCGATCACCCTGGGCATCCTCCTGGGTCTGGTGGTCGGCAAGGCGGCGGGCGTGGTCGGGTCCACCTGGCTGGCCGCCCGCCCCGGCGTCGGCGGCCTGCCGCTGACCGTCCCCTGGTCCTCCCTGGCCGGTATCGGCATGGTCGCCGGCATCGGCTTCACCGTCTCCCTGCTCATCGCCGACATCAGCTTCGACGGCCCCGAGCTGGAGGAGGCCAAGATCGGCATCCTGACCGGGTCCACCCTGGCCGCACTCCTGGCCTGGCTGATCTTCCGGCTCCTGCCCCGGATGCCGCTGCGGGTCCGCACCGCCGGAGCCGGACGGGTGGCAGCTCCCCTTCTCGATCTGGCGGTGCCGCCCGACCCGGCCATCGACCACCGCACCGGCTCCCAGGACGCCGGTGCCGTGATCCTCTGGTACGGCGACTACCAGTGCGCCCACAGCGCGCACGCCCAGGCCGTGGTCGAGCAGGTCCGCAGCGAGCTGCCCGACCGGGTAGGCGTCGTCTTCCGGCACCTGCCGCTGGCCGACATCCACCCGCATGCGCAGGTGGCCGCAGAGGCCGCAGAGGCCGCGGCAGTGCAGGGCCGGTTCTGGGCCATGCACGCCGAGCTGTACCGGCACCACGCCGAACTGACCCGCAGCCGCATCCACCAGATTGCCGCCAGCCTGGACCTGGACATGGAGGCCTTCACCACCGCGCTGGACGCCGGCCTGCATGCGGGCCGCGTCGCACGGGACGTGGCCTCCGCCGATGCCTCCGGCGCCGTGGGAACCCCCACGGTCTTCGTCAACGGCAGGCGCCACCGGGGACCCCTGGAGCCGGGGCCGCTGGCGCAGACGGTCACCGAGGCCCTGCTGCTGGTGGAGCCCGCGCGTGGCACGAGCCGCAGCCCGTCGGCGGGCGACCGGACGGCTGAGGCGTAGCCGAGCAGCACAACCATCAAGGAGGAGCGACATGAACCAGACCGGTCACGGCACCCACGTCCCTGGCGGAGGTGACCGACGAGCACTGGTGATCTCCGGCTGGCTCACCGGCATCTACTTCGTCATCGAGCTGGCCGTCGGGCTGTGGTCCGGCTCGGTGGCGGTGATCTCCGATGCGTTCCACACCTTCTCGGCCGTCGGCGGGGTGCTCATCGCCCTCGTCGCGCAGCGGCTGAGCCGACGTCCCGCGACCGCGCAGGAGACCTTCGGCTGGGGCCGGGCGGAGATCCTCGGCGCCCTCTTCAACGGGGTGTTCCTGGCCCTGATGGCGGCCTACGTGTTCTGGATGGGCGCGATGCGCCTGGCCGACCCGATCGAGCTGCCCACCACCGTGATGCTGTGGGTGGCCGCCGGCGGGCTCCTCACCGAGGTGATCGCCTTCCGGCTCCTCTACCAGCGGCAGAAGACCAACCTCAACATCAAGGGGGCCTTCTGGCACATCCTGCAGACCTTCGTCGGCAGCCTCCTCATCATCATCTCGGCCCTGGTCATCCGCCTCACCGGTTTCCTGGCCATCGACCCGCTGCTCGGTATGGCCTTCGGCGTGGTGCTGCTCTGGGCGTCCTGGACCATCCTGCGCTCAGCGCTGCGCATCCTGCTGCAGGGCACCCCGGACAGCCTGGACCTCGGCGCGGTGATCACCGCCCTGAGCCAGGTGCCAGGCGTTCGCGACGTCCACCACGTGCACGCCTGGACCATCACCACCGGGCGCACCGTCTTCTCGGCACACCTGCACGTCCCTGAGGCGGAACGCGATGGTGATGCGGTGCTTCAGCAGTCCGCGCGCGTCTTGCGGGACCGGTTCGACGTCTATTTCTCCACCCTGCAGGTCGAGCGCTCCTGCGCCGCCGAGGACGCAGCCGACCTCGACATCACACCTCCGTCCTGACCTGCCCCGCCGCCCGACGTCGGACGGCGGACGTGCCTCGCAAGCCGCCCCCGCGCCCCGACGCAGCGCAACGTGACACGGCCCCCGCCCTCCTCTCTTGCCGGTCCGCCCCGATGCACGCCCGAGCTGCGGGCCCAGCGAACCCTTCCAAGGGCTCCCGGTTCGCCGCCCCTGCCCTGCGGGGCGTCACCAGATCGGCACCGAACCGTCACCTCGGCGACGTGGACGAGGGTCCATGCTGGGCTGACGGCGGTGACGACCGACCGATCGTGGGGAATCTCGACCGTGGGCCCCGGGCAACCGCCCGCCGCGCTGGCAAGGAGGTGCAGATGGACCCCAGGTTGCTCCTCAAGGTGCTGGGCCTTCGTCGCGAGCTCACAGTGCGAGACCGCTGGGCCGCAGCGCAGGTGCGCACCCACCAGGCCCGGGAGCTGGCGGCGTTGCGTGATCACAGTCAACGGAGATCGCGGTTTACCGCGAGTTCCACCGCGGCCGGACGCGGGCGCCGCTGGCTGAGCTGCCGATCCTGACCAAGGCGGTCCTCATGGACCGGTTCGACGACCTCATCACCCGAGGCGACCTGCGGCTGGCTCATGCACAGGCGCACCTGGCCGCCGGGGCCGGGGCGCAGCGGCTCATGGGTCGGTACTACGTCGCAGCCACGGCCGGCACCACGGGCGAGCCGGGCATCTTCGTCTGGGATGTCGACGAGTGGGCGGACGTCCTGGCCTCCTACAGTCGCGCCTACAGCTGGGCTGGGGCATCGGTGCGGCTGACCACGCGCACCAGGATGGCGGTGGTCAGCTCGACGGCGCCTTCGCACCAGTCCGCGCTGGTCGGGGCGAGCGTCGACAGTCGGTTCATCCCGACACTGCGGGTCGACTCCGGGGAACAGCTCGAGGACGTCGTCCGGCGGCTCAACCACTTCCGGCCCGACGTTCTGGTGGGTTACGCCAGCATGCTGGGGCTGCTGGCGGGGGAGCAGCGAGCAGGGCGCCTGCACGTGCGGCCGGCCCTTCATCCGCATCGGCGGCGTCCAGGGCAGAGCCGAGGAGGCGCTGCGCCTCCGCGCGGCCCGCGGCGGTGACGTCCTTGTCCAGCCCAACGTCGTCCACCGGGTGATGGAGCTGCCCCTCACCGGCTGGCAGGTCGTCCTGGACGACACGGGGATCACCATCCACATCACCGGCCTGGCGGAGCGTGTCGACACGGGCCAGGTCGCCCGGCGTCTGGCTGACGCGCTCGCGCTGGCGGGCGCCGTCGTACCTCCGGTCCGGGCCGTGCGGGTGCCGGCCGTCTCTCGGACCGCCCTCGGCAAGGCACCGTTGATCCGGTCCGTGCGCGGGGGCGGCGATCACCCTGGCCGGGGACAGGACGAGACCGCGGGCACCGACTAACGGAATTACATCAAATCGCCACCGGAACGCCCGTTCGTCACCGTCCGGAGGACTCACAGTTGTGGCGGTACGGGTCGCACCAGGTGGCCCACGCAACAGGAGATGTCCCATGGCAGACGAGCGACCCGGCAGGACCGATTTCCCTCTAGACAGAGAGCACGGTCGTCCGCGGCGGGCGACGGGCTGGGTGGTGGCCGGTGGACTGGCGATCGCCGTCGGAGGCACGGCGGCGGCTGTCGCGCTCGGGGGGGACGGTGGGACCGCGGGCACCGTGCCGGCGGTGCCGGCGGCCGCCCCGGAGTCCGCCGCCGCAACCCTCGCCCCGTCAGCCGCCGCACCGTCCAGCGCGGCACCGTCCACCGCGGCGGAGCATGAGGGGATGGTCACCGGTGCGGTGTGGGTGGCCAACGAGGAGGGCGCCAGCCTGAGCGTCATCGACGCGGGGACGAACACGGTCGTCACCACGGTGCGCGGGGTGGAGGGGCCGCACAACGTGCAGGTCTCACCCGACAGCGCCAGCGTGTGGGCGGTGAGCGGTCACGACTCGCTCGCCGTCGCGCTCGATGCGCGGTCGCTGGACCTGACCCGCACGGTGACCACCGGTGGGGCGCCCGCCCACGTCGTGATCAGCCCGGACGGGCGCACGGCATACACCAGCGACGGCGCCGACGGCACCGTGACCGTGATCGACACGGCGTCCGGCGAGGTGCAGGCGACGATCCCGGTGGGTGCCGGGCCGCACGGGCTGCGCCCCAGCCCCGACGGCCGCTGGCTGGTCGTGGCCAACGTGGCGGGCAGCACGCTGAGCGTGGTCGACACCAGCACCCGCACCACGGTGGCCGACATCGAGGTCGGCAGGGCGCCGGCACAGGTCGCCTTCTCCCCTGACGGGCGGTTCGTGTACGCCTCGGTCAGCGCCCAGGACGAGGTGGTCAAGGTCGACATGGCCAGTCGCGAGGTCGTCGGCCGGGTCGCGGTCGGGGACGGGCCGATCCAGACCTACGTCAGCCCCGACGACCGTTACCTGCTGGCCGCCAACCAGGGCACCGAGGCAGCACCGGGGACGAGCCTGTCGGTCATCGACACCGGGACGTTCACGGTGGCGGGGACCGTGGAGACCGGTCAGGGTGCCCACGGGGTCGTGGTCGACCCCTCCGGGCGTCACGCCTACGTCACCAACCTCTACGCCGACGACGTTGCGGTCGTGGACCTGGACGAGCTGCGGGTCGTCGCGCGTGTCCCGGTCGGGGACACGCCCAACGGCATCAGCTTCTCCAGCACGCCCGTACCGGCCCAGGCACCGGTGACCCTGGACGTGCCGAAGGGCGCTACCGAGGACGGCGGGGGAACCGGCGGCCACGGCGGCCACTAGGGCCCGGAGCCCGGCCGGCCCAGGCCGGCCGGCCCGGAGCCCGGCCGGCCCAGGCCGGCCGGGCTGGACGCGCCCGCCCAGCGTAGGGGTGGTGGGGGACCGAGCGGCCCCGGGCAGGTCAGTGATGCCCGTCGTGCTCGGCGGGAGTCGTCACCGAGGGCGACGGAGTGGTGGGCGTCGGCGCGGGGGCGTCGGACGCGCCGATGCGTGGACCGATCACGAACGCGGACAGGGCGAACAGGGCGGTGAAGGCGACGACTCCCAGGGCCGGTGCCCACCCGGTGCCGAACCGCGAGCGGAGTCGGCGCAGCAGGGGGATGCTCAGCAGGAGGCCCACGACGTAGAGGACGCCGTTGCCCAGCGCACCGGTCAGCAGCGCGGTACCGGCGATCAGGCCGACGTGGTGCAGGACGTGCGGCACCATTCCCAGGGCCGCCCCGAAGCCGGCGCGGACCGTGGCCCACCAGCCCCTGGGAGATCGACCGGGCGGGGCGGACAGCTCGAGCGCAGATGTGGCCATAGCCACCACTGTGCAGGCCCCGCCCGGTCTCCCGACGG
This sequence comes from uncultured Serinicoccus sp., assembly GCF_947487915.1. GTDB lineage: Bacteria > Actinomycetota > Actinomycetes > Actinomycetales > Dermatophilaceae > Ornithinicoccus. The sequence continues at coordinate 65,684 of NZ_CANKYH010000004.1, forward strand.
CAGTTCTGTGGAGATCCGATGGCGAGCCCCGCAGCGACGACAGCAAAACGCCATGAAACTGCCACGGCAGTCGCAGGGCGCGCCTGTGAGGCTGGTCCCGTCATCCCGGTGCAGGAGAGGAACCCCCGTGACCACAGTGCCGCGACCAGTGCAGGTCGCCGTCGTCGAGAACCCTGGCTGCCACTTCTGCGACGACGCGCACGCCGTGCTCGCCGGGCTCGCCCGGGACGGCCACGCGATCCAGGTCACCTCGCTCGACGCACGCGCCGCCGACGGCCAGGCACTGATGCGCGAGCATCGGGCCGCGATGACGCCGCTGGTGCTGGTCGACGGGTCCTTCTTCAGCCAGGGCAGGCTGCCGCGCCGCAAGCTCCTGCGCCTGCTCGGGGCCTGAGATGGGCGAGCTGCTCACCACCGGCTCCGTCCTGGCGGCCTTCCTCGCCGGCGGGGTGGCGCTCTTCGCCCCCTGCTGCATCGTGTTCCTCGCCCCCAGCTACCTCGCCGCCGCCGTGAAGAACCGGCGGTGGCGGTTGCTGCCGCTGACCTTCCTCTTCGCCGCCGGGCTCGCGCTGGTGCTGGTCCCGATCACCCTGGGCATCGGCCTGGTGGCCTCCGCAGTGGCGAACTACCACACCCCCCTGTACTACGCCGGCGGCGCGCTGATGCTGGCCCTCGCCGCGCTCAGCGTCTCCGGCCGCATGCTCACCCTGCCCGCCTCCCTGCGCGCCCCCGACACCCGAGGCGGTGACGGGCTGAGCTTCTTCAGCCTCGGCGTGTTCTCCGGCATCGCCAGCGCCTGCTGCGCACCCGTGCTGGCCGGCGTCATGACCCTGTCCGCGCTCTCCGGGTCGGCGGTCGGCGGCCTCACCCTGGGTATGGCGTACACGTTCGGCATGGTCTTCCCCCTGTTCCTCATCGCCCTGGGCTGGGACCGCTTCCGGCTCGGCGAGCGCAAGCTGCTGCAGGCACGGGCGATCCGGCTGCGGCTGGGCACCCGCGTGCTGCACACCAACTCGATCAACCTGGTGGTGGCCGCCGGGTTCGCCGCGATGGGCGTCTTCGTCCTCTACCTCGCCGGCACCGGCACGATGACCAGCGGCCCGGGCGTCCAGGTCGCGGCCGGTCGAGGCCTCGCCGGCTTCTTCACCCGGCTGGAGCAGTGGACCTCCCCGGTGCCAGAGCCGGTGCTCGGCCTCGCCGTGCTCGCCCTGGCCGCCGTCTTCGTCGTCGCCACCCTCCGCGACCGCCGTCGACCGGGAGCCGACGCCCCATCGGGCGAGGGCACGGACGGTGCGGACACGGCCGCCCAGGGCCCTGCCGGCGAGGGCTGCCACTCCGGCGCAGCACCACATACCCCAGGCGTCCCCGCAGACGACGCACGCACCTGAAGGAGCCGACGTGTCCACCAGATCAGCCCGTGAGTCCCGACTGGCCCGCATCGCCGACGAGACGCGGTCCGAAGAGCGCCGTCGCCGAGTCCGTCGGTACGGCCTAATCGGCACCGCGCTGGTGCTCGTCGCCGCGGTCGTCACCGCCATGCTGCTGACCTCGCGCCCGGCGTCCACCGAGCTCGCCGACGCCGCGCCGGACTTCACCCTGAGCGACACCGCAGGCGGCACCGTCAGCCTGGATCAGTTCCGCGGTCGCAACGTGGTCCTGTACTTCAACGAGGGAGCCGGCTGCCAGTCCTGCCTCGTGCAGATGGCCGAGATCGAGAAGAACGCGGCGCTGTTCGAGGGTCTCGACATCACCTTCCTGCCGATCGTGATGAACACCCGCGAGCAGATCACCACCGACATGCAGGTCAACGGGGTCCGCACCCCGTTCCTGCTGGACGACGGCCGCGTCTCCCAGGCCTACGGGACCCTGGGCAAGGGCATGCACGCCGGGCTGCCGGGCCACAGCTTCGTCCTCATCGACGGCGAAGGGCAGCGGCGCTGGTACGGGGAGTACCCCTCCATGTGGCTGCCACCGGCCGACCTGCTCGCCCAGCTTCAGAAGTCTCTGTCGGCCTGAGGGCACGGGCGGACACACTCGGGGAAGCGGTCAGGTCCGGTCATCTCTGAGGCGCCTCGCGTAGCTGGGGCCGGTCACGTCGAGGTGAAGGAGCCGAGTCGTCTGGACCCGTCGACGCGCCACCGAACGTGGAACTGGTCCGCGCCGATGCCGGTGTTCGGTTCTCTGGAACCGCTCTTGTAGTACACCTGGCCTGGTACGACCGCGCAGACCCCAGGGGCAGGGCGCCGGTCTGACCGCGCGGGGACCTACGACCGCCGCGACACCGCGCAGGTCGCGCACGACCGCTCGCGTTACTCTCCCACCGAGGGAGGACACATGCCGCGCATGTCCGCGATCGAAGCAGCGTTCTGCCGAGCGGCACCCTGGAAGGTGTTCTCGCAGCGGGTCCTCTTGCCGTGGGCGCTGGACGGTCACGTGATCTTCGGCGAGGTCTTGGAGGTCGGCGCGGGGAGCGGGGCCATGGCCGAGGCCGCTGCCCGCAGATTTCCGGAGGCCAGCATCACCGTGACGGACGTCGACGCGGCCATGGTCGCCGTTGCGCGCGCCCGGCTTGCCCCCTTACCGAACCTGCGCGTACGGACCGCAGACATGACCTCGCTGCCGTTCGCCACCGACCGGTTCGACGCAGTCATGTCGAACCTTGTGCTCCACCATGTCATCAGCTGGCGCGACGGTGCGGCCGAAGCCCTGCGGGTCCTCAAGCCCGGCGGTGTGCTTCTGGGGTACGACCTGACCAACACGCTCCTCGCACGGTTCGTGCACCACGCTGACCGATCGCCCCACCGCATGGTCTCCGCCGAGGAGCTCCTCGAGGGGCTGGCCGCTGCCGGCTTCACCGGCGTGAACGTCCAAGAGGCCGCACGGGATCACCTGATGCGGTTCCGCGCCTACAAGCCGGTCCGCACGCGTACGGGTGTCGATGCTCCTTTACCGCCGGGGTGACCCGTTGGCGGGCCTGATCCGCACTGTTCCGGTGCTGCTGCGGTCCTGGGAATCGCAGGCATGGATGGCTTCCCGCGCGCAGACGCGCTGCTCATGCCGGGTCCGGCGGGTAGGTGTCGACGTACGGCTCGGCCGCCTCGATCGGGTCGTGCGGGTCGGCGTCGTCCGGGCCGAGGCCGACGCGGAACTGGCCCATCATGTCGTGGTCCTCGTGCGGCAGGTTGTGGCAGTGCACCATGTACCTCCCCCTACGCTCGAACTTCATGATCACGCGCACGAGCTCGTCGGGACCGATGTACGCGACGTCCTTGGGGCCGCGTTCGTAGGCGAACGGCGCCCGCCCGTTGCGGCTGAGGATCTGGAAGTCCCCGAGGTGGATGTGCAGCGGGTGGAACCAGCCGCCGGAGCTGGTGTGCAGGTCCCAGATCTCCGCGTCGTCAAGGCCGGGGTCGGCGAGCACCTTCTTGTAGCCGCTGTCGATGACGTCGTCCCAGGTCGTCTCGTTGATGTTCCAGAGGTTGGTGACGTCCGACTTCTTCAGCTCCAGGTAGCGGCGCTTCACGCTCTGCGACGGCACCAGCGACATGGCGTCGCTCGAGGTGAGCGTCTGCGGGATGTTGGCCGGGCTCCACGTCGGGTCGGTCTTGTCGACCGGGGCGTCGGCGACCCTGAACGCCATGATCTTGTTGGTGGTCGAAGTCGACGTTCTTCTCGTTGCTGGCGTTCATCAGCCGGATCTCGGTGCCCGGGGCGTACTTGGAGAAGTCGATGAGGAACTCGTAGCGCTCGGCCGGCGCGTGCCGCCACCTGGTCACCTGGCGGGACGTCGGCATGAGGCCGCCGTCGGTGGCGACCATGGTGACCGGGGCGCCGTTGCTCAGGTAGGGCTGGTAGGAGCGGGAGACCGAGCCGTTGAGCAGCCGGAAGCGGTAGACACGGCGCTTGACCTGCATGACGGGCCACGGCTTGGCGTTGACCAGGACGATGTCGCCCCACAGGCCGGAGTGGTCCTTGTCGTCGTACCGGGCGACGCCGTTGCTGTAGAACATGATGTCGCTCAGCGTGAGCGGCACGTCGAACTCACCCTGCGGCAGCAGAGCCAGCTCCACCTTGTCGCGGATGTGGTACTGCGTCGCCAGGCCGGAGTAGACGTTCTCGCCCGTGATGTGCCTGGCGTGGTCGTGGTACCAGATGCTGCGCGCCGGCTGGTCGTTCTCGTACACGTACTCCTTCACGTACCCGGGCATCGTCCGGTCGTCGGCGTAGCCGTCGTACTCGGGCAGCGACGCGTGGCCGTGCAGGTGCGTGGACAGGGCAAACCCCTGGGACTCGTGACCGGCGTGCCCGCCGGTCAGGTCGAGCCCGTTGCGGACCCGCAGGCGGACCTTCGTGCCCCGCTCGACCGAGATGTACTGACCCGGGACCTTGCCGTTGTAGCCGATCACCGGCGTGAGGTAGTTGTTCAGGATCCGCGCCTGGCCCCTGCGGGCGGTCACGCTGTACAGCTCGGTCCGGACACCCTTCTCGACGTAGGTCTCGAGCGGGAGCTGCCGTTGCAGCGGCTGGAAGGCGGTCGTGAACGGGACCGGCATGTCGCGGCTGGATAGCTCGCTGGCAGCCTTGGCCTCCAGGGCGTTCCCCAAGGGTTGCGACATCCCGACGTAGCCGAGCGCTCCGATGCCCCCCGCGGCCATCAGCGTCCGACGTGTGAGTTCCATGGCTTCTCCTCGTGACAGGCCCCTGCCTGGTGGGCGTCGGACGCACGTTTCGCGGGGAGAGGTGCGCATTCCTTGCCCACGTCGAGTGTCTGCCGCTGACCTTGCGCGAACCTTGCACCGTGACCGACTCCGCGTACCGCCTGCCTGACCGACGGGCCCGCGCCGTCCGTACTCGGGCGGCATGCTCACAGGCAAGGCGGGTCGAGGCATGGAGGGCGAGAACGTGGCCGTGGCGCGGCAGCCGGACGAGCGACCCGTCCTGTCACGAGTTGGTAAAGGAGGGACCGGCGTGCGAGGCACGCGTCCGTGGTGGACCTAGGCTGGGCGCCGGGCAACAGTAGGGGCGGCCGCCCGGGGCACCGACCTGCGCGACGGCCTCGAGCGCATCCTGCGCGGCCGCACCGGCGCCCTGGTCGTGCTGGGCAGCGACCGCACGGTCGAGTCGATCTGCAGCGGGGGCTTCGAGCTCGACGTGGAGTTCTCGGCGACCCGGCTGCGCGAGCTGGCCAAGATGGACGGCGCGATCGTGCTCAACCGCGAGGGCACGCGCATCCTGCGTGCCGCCACCCAGCTCGTGCCCGACCCGAGGATCGAGACGGTGGAGAGCGGCACCCGGCACCGCACGGCCGAGCGGGTCGCCAAGCAGACCCACATGCCGGTCATCTCGGTGAGCCAGTCGATGTCGATCGTCGCGCTCTACGTGAGCTCGATGCGTCACGTCCTGGAGGCCCGCACGCAGATCCTGGCGCAGGCCAACCAGGCCCTGCAGACGCTGGAGCGCTACCGCTCCCGCCTCGACGAGGTCACCTCCTCGCTGTCGGCCCTGGAGATCGAGGACCTCGTCACCATCCGCGAGGTCTCCGCGGTCCTGCAGCGCCTGGAGATGGTGCGCCGGATCAGCGGCGAGATCGAGCAGTACGTCGTCGAGCTCGGCGTCGACGGCCGGCTGGTCGGCCTCCAGCTGGAGGAGCTCACCGGCGGCATCGGCCGCGACCGGGAGCTGGTCATCCGCGACTACGCCGCCGCCGCCGACGCCAGCCGCGACCCGGCCGAGGTGCTGGAGTCGCTGGCCACCCTCGACGGGGCCAGCTGCTCGACCTGTCCTCGGTCGCCCGCTGCCTGGGCATCACGGTCATCGGCGACGGCCTGGACCACCACAGCCTCACCCCCTCCGGTTACCGGCTCCTGCACCGCATACCCCGCCTGCCCGGCGCGATCGTCGACCGCCTCGTCGAGCACTTCGGCAACTTCCAGGCCCTGCTGTCCGCCGGCCTCGAGGGCCTCATGGAGGTCGACGGCGTCGGCGAGGCACGGGCCAGGGCCGTGCGCGAGGGCCTGTCCCGGCTGGCCGAGTCCTCGATCCTCGAGCGCTACTCCTAGTGCGCACCGCCCCAGCCTCGACCGGGAGACCTCACGCACGCCCCCGGGGGACCGTCGATGGGGAGCTGGCCGATTCATCACCTCGCCAGCGGGTCCCGTGGGTCGCGCATGGCCAGGCGTAGGCGACCGAGCACGGAGGAGCATTCGTCGGCGGCCGGGAGCTCGTCGATGAGGAGGGCCTCGCCGCCCTTGGCTTCGGTTTCCCGGGTCGCTGCGCGGGCGGCCTGGGCGACGAGCTCCCTGACGTCGCATGGGTTCGAGGGCAGGTCGGTCGGCCCTATGACCCCCGCAGGGCCGACCCGGGGAGCGCGGCCGATACCGCGAGCTGGCTCACGGGTGGGCGATCAAGTCGGCACGGTCGCTGCGCCGGTGAGCCGGTGCACCTCGTCGGCAACCATCACTGTCAGGACACCGTCCTTGGCCGGGAGGAGGACCGTGGCGGCCAGGCCGACGTCGTGCGCTGCGCTTGTCACCGGCTGGGGCTTCCCGCGCCCCGGAGGCGACGTCGAGCGGCCGGCGAGGCGGCCCTCGCCGCACGCGGAGGACAGGCCTTCCAGCACCTGCTCGGCAGAAGTACCCCGTGCCGTGCGGCTAAGCGTACGGTCAGCCGAGGCGGCCGTACCAGACGTTGTTCGACAGCAGGGGGCCGTAGCGGACGTCGGTGCTGGGGTTGAGGGCTTCGTAGGTCATGCCGTTGCCGGCGTAGATGCCGACGTGGTACCAGTCGTTGTAGAAGACGAGGTCGCCGGGCTGGGGGTCGGACACGGGGGTGACGGCGGCCTTCTGCCCGGCGACCGTGCGGGGGATGTCGATGCCGGCCTGCTTGAACACCCACCAGGTGTAGGCGGAGCAGTCGAAGGCCTGGGGCGGGGTGCCGTAGAGCACGTAGGGGTAGCCGACGTAGCTCGCCGCGATGTCGAACAGCGAGCCTCCCAGGGTGGTCGGTGTCGCCTCCTGCACCGGCGCGGGCGGGGCGGCAGGCTGCGGCTGCGCGGCGGGTGCCGACTGCCGTGGCTGCGAGTTGTCCACGGGCCGCTGCGGATGTGGCGCCGGCGCTTCGGGTTGCGGTGCGGAGCCTTGCGCGGTCGACGTGACGGGCGGATGCTCGTGTCCGCCCTCCATGGTGGTGGCGGTGAAGGGGGAGTGTCCCAGCGTGGTCTCGACCGGTTCGGCGCGGTCGGGGGCGCTGCGGGCGATGCTGCGGTCGGCGGCCGGTTGGGCTCGCAGCTCGGCGAGGGAGGGTCCGCCCAGCCGCTCTGGTGCTGGGTCGGGATCGCTGCCGGAGGGGGCGACGCGAAGGGGCGAGGACTGGTCGGGCGCGGGTGGGGTCAACTTCTCGGTACCGGGCTGGGTCAAGGGGGACGCCGACGCTGCCGTGACGGCGCTGGCGACGAGGCCGCCGACCATCAGGGCCGCGGCGCCGGTGCGGGGGAGCGCACTGGGCGCGCGGTGCCGACCAGTGGACTTCATAGAACCTCCGGGTCGTGCAGGGACGACCTGGTCTGTGACAGGACAAGGGACAGGTAGTGCCGTTGCCTCCGCCGCGGTACACGGGTGTGCGGCGTGGGTAGCGGGTTCCACGGTGGACCCTCGATGTTGGCCTGCGGGGCTGGTTGTGTGGAGATTTGATGCAGACGTGGGGGCCTGAGGTCGCTCAGTGGTGCTTGACGCCTTGGGACCGTGTCGGGGCCGGAATGCTGACGCTGAAGGTGGCGCCGTGGCCGGGTCCCTCACTGGCCGCGGTGATGGAGCCGCCGTGGGCGTCGACAATCGCCTTGCTGATCGTCAGCCCGATACCGGAGCCGGAGCGGTCACGGTTGCGTGCGCTGTCGCCACGATAGAACCGTTCAAAGACGTGCGGCAGCTGGGCGGCGGCGATCCCCTCACCCTCGTCACGGACGGTCAGCACCACCTCTGAACCGTCACGGTGGGCAGCCAGGAACACCGTCCCTTCGGCCGGTGTGTGCCGCAGCGCATTGCTCAGCAGGTTGGTGAGCACCTGGCCGATCCGGGAGCGGTCCACGTCCACGGTGGCCGCCAGCTCGGCCGAGGGCTCCACCTGAAGCTGGACGCCCATGGCGGCGTAGGGCTCGCGCAGGGCGTTGGTGGCCGCGGCGAACAGGTCGGCCACGGCGACCGGTTGACGGTTCATGACCAGCCGGCCCTCCTCGGCCCGGGACACCTCCTCGATATCGTCCGCCAGCCGGGTCAGCCGGACGGTCTGCTCGGTCAGCACCGCCCTCGTCCCGGGGCCAAGGTCGATGATCCCGTCGGTGAGGCCTTCGTGGTATGCGGCGAGGGTCGCGATCGGGGTCCGCAGCTCGTGCGCTAGGTCGGAGAGCAGCCGGCGACGGGTGTCCTCGACACCCTCCAGCCGGGCCGCCATGACGTTGAAGGCCGAGGCGAGGGTGTCGAGCTCGGTGCCGGACCCCGCGATCGTCACCCGAGCGCCGTAGTGGCCGCGTGCGAGCTCACGGGCCGCGTGCGTCAACTGGGTCAGGGGTCGGCGCAGGAGCCGGGCGAGCACCCAGGTCACGGCCCCGGCCGCCATGACGGAGATGAGCAGTCCCCAGCCCAGAGAGGTCAAGGAGGCGTTGCGATAAGCGAGCTCGATATGGACCAGCTCAGGGGAATCTGCCGGGTGCCCGGTCTGGAGCAGATGGTTGTGGAACATCGGCGGCCCGACCGCTGCGGCGACCAGAGCGACCGTCACGGCACCGGCCAGCAGCACGATCGACTGGCCGACCATCAACCGGCTGGCCAGACCTTGGGGTCGTACCGGGCGACGCAGGGCGCTCATCCCGGGCCCATCCGGTAGCCGACACCGCGCACGGTGGTGACGTAGCGCGCCGTCTCCGGGTCGTCGCCGAGCTTGCGGCGCAGGTGGGCGATGTGACTGTCGACGAGGTGCTCGTCACCCACCCAGCCACCACCCCAGACCTCCTCGATGAGCTGGCGGCGGGAGAAGGCGGTGCGGGGGCGCGAGGCGAGCGTGATGAGCAGGTCCCGCTGGGTCGGTGTCAGATCTACTCGTTCGCCCGCCAGACGCACCTCGAGCGCGGCCGAGTCGATCTGCAGGTCGCCGAAAACCCAGACGGGTTCGTGGGAGTAGGCGCGGGCCGGTGAGCCCGTCCGCGGGCGGCGCAAGACCGCCTGCACGCGCGCAACCAGCTCCCGGACGCTGAACGGCTTGGTGATGTAGTCATCGGCGCCCACCGACAGCCCGATGAGCCGGTCGACCTCGTCGGTGCGGGCCGTGACGACCACGATGTAACAGTCGGAGAACGTGCGGACCTGCCGGCACACCTCGAGGCCGTCCATACCGGGCAGCCCGAGGTCGAGGACGACGACGTCGGGACCGCGCTCGCGCACGGCGGCGACTGCGTCCGGGCCGGTGTGGACCACGGCCGTCTCGTAGCCGGCCTTCGACAGGTAGGCCGCGACCATGCCGGCAAGGGCGCGCTCATCCTCGACGACCAGGACCCTCGCCGCAGGGTCGGGTGCGCTTGCAGGTGTCATGCCCGCATCCTCCCGCACAGGCCACCGGCCGCCGAGGGCGCCAGCCCCTGCGGACGGGAACTTCACCAAACCTCCATGATCTGCGCGTCGGGGGTCAACCACCGCCGTCCAGACTGGTGGGGGAGTGACAGCCAGAGCGGGAGGTCGACATGCTGGTAGCAGGCATGGGTTGGGGCATGTGGCTGCTGATGGTTGGCAGCACTTTGGCGTTCTGGGCTGTGGTCTTCATCGCCGTCCGGGTACTGCTGAACGTGCCGAAAGGGGAACCGACGGAGCCTTCCGGGCCCGTCCTGTTGCTGCAGGAGCGCCTGGCCAGGGGAGAGCTCACCCCCGAGCAGTACGAGCAGCACCGCCGCCTCCTGGCCGACGGGCACTGAGATGTCCCGACCCTTCCTGGAAGGATCGATGATCCGCCCTTCACGACGCCAGCTCATCATTGCCGGCCTTGGCCTGGGCGCCTCGGCGACCCTGGCCGCCTGCTCCGGGGATGTTCCGGTGACCTCGAGGCCGACTGCCCCCTTCGGGCTCCCCGAGCCGGTGCCGCCCTCGCCGGGGCAGTCCGTCGTGAGTGCCCGCCTCACCGCGCGTCCAGTCACCCTCGACCTGGGCGGCAGGACGGTGCAGACGTGGGCTTACGGCGACTCGGCCCCCGGCGCGACCTTGCGGGCGACGGCCGGGGACCTGCTACGGGTCACCCTGGACAACCAGCTGCCCGCTGACACGACGGTTCACTGGCACGGGGTCCGGCTGCGGCCGCAGGCCGACGGCGTCCCCGGCCTCACACAGGATCCGGTCCGTGTTGGAAAGAGCTTCCTGTACGAGTTCACGGTCCCCGACCCGGGCACGTACTTCTTCCACCCGCACGTCGGCACCCAGCTCGACCGCGGCCTGTACGCACCCCTAATCATCGACGACCCCGCCGAGCCCGGTGACTACGACCTGGAGTGGGTCCTGGTCCTGGACGACTGGGTCGACGGCACAGGCACCACCCCCGAGGAGGTGCTGGAGCAGCTGGTCGCCGACGGCGCCTCCGGCACCGACGGCACGGACCACGGGACGATGGCCGGCATGGACCACGGTTCGATGTCAGCAGGGCGGTCCGACACGCCCTGGGGCACCGACACCGGTGACGTGGACTACCCTTACTACCTCATCAACGGCAGACCTCCCACCGACCCGCCGGTCCTGCAGGGTCGGGCGGGGCAGCGGGTCCGGCTGCGCGTCATCAGCGCCGCCTCGGACACCATCTTCACCGTAGCCCTGGGCGGGCACCGCATGACCCTCACCCACACCGACGGCTGGCCGGTCAGACCCGTGCAGACAGACGCCTTCTACATCGGCATGGGGGAGCGCTACGACGCGACAGTCACCTTGGGGTCGGGTGTCTTCCCGCTCGTGGCGCGCCCGCAGGGCGGGCGCACGGGCGGCCAGGGGCTGGCGGTGGTCCGCACCGCCACCGGTACCCTCCCCCCGGCCGACGTCACCCCGGAAGAACTTGACGGAAAGGTCCTGACCGGCTCGCAGCTGCAGCCCGACGACGCCGGCCGTTTGCCGAACAGGGGCACCGACGTCACGGCGGCGCTGAGGCTCGGGGGGTCGATGGCGCCCTACGTCTGGACGATCAACGGTGCCCCGTACGGGCAGAACGAGGCGCTGCGGGTGGCGCCCGGCCAACGCTTGCGCCTTGACGCGACGAACATGACGATGATGCCCCACCCGCTGCACCTGCACGGGCACACGTTCGCCCTGCCGAACGGGTTGCGCAAGGACACCCTGCTGATGGCCCCCATGGAGTCCGTGGCGCTTGACCTTGACGCGGACAACCCGGGTGACTGGATGATCCACTGCCACAACATCTACCACGCGGAGGCCGGCATGATGATCGACCTGAGGTACACGTGATGGTTCTGGCGTCGCGTCCGCTCCGGCACGTCACGACGGTGGCGTCCGTCGGCGTGGGGCTCACGCTCGCCGCGTGCTCCCCGGCCGCCGACAAGATCGGGGTGCAGGGCGACGCCGACGGCATTGCGATCACCCATATCCACGCCGCTGTCCGCGACCCCGGCCGCGGCGACCTGCTGCTCGCCACGCACGAGGGCCTGTTCCGTCAGGAGGGAGACCAACTGGTCGCCGTCGGCCCGGTCATGGATCTGATGAGCTTCACCGTCGACGCCGACGGCACCTACTACGCCTCGGGCCACCCCGGCCTGCAGACCGACCTGCCGCAGCCGCTTGGCCTGATCACCTCGACCGACGGGGGCGCCAGCTGGACGGTGGCCTCACGCGGTGGGGAGTCCGACTTTCATGCCCTCGCCGCCTCCGGCAGCACGGTGACGGGGTACGACGGGACGCTACGGACCTCCTCCGACCGGCGGACCTGGCAGGAACGCTCGATCACCGCTCCACCCCGCACGCTGGCTGCCTCCCCGGACGGGACGATACTGGCCACCACAGAAGCAGGGCTGCTGCGCAGCAGCGACGCCGGCGTCACCTGGGTCAGGCTGACTCCGCCGCAGCAGGCCATCCTGGTGGCCTGGGTCGACGCGAGCACCGTGGTCGCCCTGTCCACCGTCGGCAGGGTCGCCACCAGCACCGACGCCGGGCAGAGCTGGTCGTTGGCAGCGACCATTCTCGGCGAGGCAGGCGCCCTGTCTGCCGGTCGTACCAGCGACGGGTCCTTGGAGATCATCGCCGTGGTAGACGACACCGTGATCCGCACCCTGGACGAGGGCACCACCACCGAGGTCCTCGTGGAATAACCGCACGCACGACGAAGGAGCAGCACCATGACACCCCACGCCCGCCGGGACCCACCGCGCCCCAGCCTGACCGGCCACCCACAGACTCGGTCGATCCCGCTTCTGAACGCAGCCCACCAGCGCGATTGGCTCATGTGGGTCGTGTGCCTGCCCGTGCTCGCCCTGGTCGGTGTCCTGGTCCTGACCGGGGCGTGGGGTGCACTTGGCGTGGTCTACGCCCTGGTGTGCGTGGTCATCATGGCGGTCATGATGCTGTGGATGAGCCACGGCACGAAGCGGCCCACGGATCGCTTCGAGGAGCACAGCCAGGGATAGCACCCGCGGACCCGGACAAGACCGACAGGTCGTGGAGGACACGTCATGAGCTCGTCCCACGGACATCAGGTTCCCGTGGCCAGGCGGCTGCTCGCGGCGCGGCCGGTGCGCACCGGGGCGGGAGTGCTGGGTATCGGCCTGGCACTGGTGTTGATGCTGCTGCTCAACGGCTTGTGGACCGGAGTTCAGGAGCAGGTCACGGTGTACGACGACCACCTTGGCGCTGATCTGGTTGTCGTACCGCCCGGCACCGACAGTCTGTTCGCCGATCCGGGCATCGTCCCCCTCGCCGCAGTCGGCCAGATCGAGCGGGTGCCGGACGTCACCCGTACCTGGCCGATCCGGACCATGTACCTGATCCTGGAGCTTCCTGACGGGAAGGCCGCCGTGGCGGCGGTGGCGAGCGAACCAGGCGGAGCAGGGGGGCCGTGGGCGTTCGCCGAGGGCCGGGCGCCGGTTACTGCGGAGGAGGTCGTGCTCGACGCGCTGTTCGCCGACGGGCAGGACCTTGGTGTCGGTGACCGGCTCGACATGTTCGGGCACGCGATGAAGGTCGTGGGCCTCAGCGAGGGCACGGCGATGTTCATGACCCCGTTGCTCTTCGTCACGAACGACGCGATGACCGGGATGCTCGGTGCCGCGGACACCACGGGTGCGGTCCTGGTGAGCACCACCTCGCCGGAGGTCGTGGCCCAGAGGTTGCGTGACGAGGGGCTGAGCGTGCGCACGCCCGCGCAGCTGCGCGAGGCCTCGCTGAGCGTGGCCACCCAGATCTACGGGTCGCCGGTCAGGCTCATGGTCGCCGTCGCCTTCGCCGCCGGCACGCTGATCACGGCCCTCGTGGTCTACACCGGCATCACCGAGCAGCAGCGGGACCTTGGCGTTCTCAAAGCGCTCGGTGCCACACCCGGCCGGATCCGCCGGCTCGCGGTCGCGGAGACCGCCGCCCTCACCGTGGCCGGCGCCCTGGCCGCCGTCCTCCTGCTGCTCCTGGCCCGTGAGCTGCTGGGCTGGTGGCGACCGGCGTTCCCGATCGCGCTCACCCCCGCGACGGCAGGACGCACCGCTGTGACGGCGGCCGCCATGGCGACCCTGGCGGCGTGGCTGCCGGCACGCCGGGTCAACCGCCTCGACGCGGCGACCGTCTTCCGGAGCCGATGATGCACCGCGCTCTCGCGACCCTCCCGCGGCCGACGGCGGCTCGTCCCGCAGACGTGCCGATCGGGCGGCGGTTCTTGTTCGCCGACCCTCGCCGTGCCGCGCTCACGGTGCTCGGGGTCGCCGCCGCCTTGCTGCTGGTGCTGCTGCTGGAAGGAATCTTCGCCGGCGCCATCAACCAGGTCACCCGCTACATCCGCACCTCACCGGCGCAGGTGTTCATCTCCCAGGACGGTGTCAGGACGATGCACATGAGCGCCTCGGCCCTGCCGCCGGAGGTGGCCCCGCAGGTCCGGTCCGCGGTGGGGGTCGCCTGGGTGGCCCCGATCTGGTTCGCCTCCGGATCGGTCGCCGGACCCGCCGGCAGGCAGCTGTCCTACCTCATCGGCTACGACACCGGCACCGGGCGCGGTGGCCCGAACGAACTGCTCAGCGGGCGCGCGCCCGGACCGGGGGAGGCGATCGTCGACGAGCAGGCTGCCGAAGCCGTGGGTGCCGGTGTGGGTGAGACGGTGACGGTCCTGTGAGCGCGGCTGCTGGTCGTGGGTCTGTCCTCGGGTGGCTCGAGCATCACCAACACGACCGTGTTCGTCAGCCAGCCGGAGTTCGCCAGGATCCACCACGCCGTGCCGTCGTACCTTCTGGTCGGCATCGAGCCCTCCGCCGACGCGAGCACCGTGGCGGAGGGGGTCCGGCAGGCGGTGCCGGGCGTGACCGTCCAGACGCGCGAGGAGTTCGCCGCCTCTGAGGCCAGGATCGTCACCGACATGAGCGCCGACCTGCTCCGGCTGATGTCGACCATCGGCCTGCTGATCGCCATGGCCGTGGTGGCGCTCGGGCTGATGACGGCCACGCTGAACCGCCTCCAGGAGTACGCCGTGCTCAAGGCGCTCGGCGCGACCACCGGCCGGCTCGCCGGCGCCGTGACCGTGCAGGTGCTGTGGACCGTCACCCTGGCGGCCCTGGTCGCCAGCACCCTCGCCCTCGCGCTGTCCTGGGCGGTGCCGCTGCTCTCGCCGGCCGTCACCATCAGCATCACCGCGGCGGCGGTTCTGCGGACCACGGTCGGGACGCTGGCGGTAGGACTCCTCGCAGCGGCGTGGCCGCTGCACCGGATCGGGGTCCTGGACGCGGCGACCGCATTCCGGGAGACGCGATGAGCACGCCCCACCACACCACCCCCGGGGAGGCCGGCGGGCCGGAGCGGGCGGTCACGATCGCGGTGCGCGGCCTGACCAAGACCTACGGCGAGGGTGCCACCCAGGTCGCCGCCGTCCACGAGGTCGACCTCGACGTGCACGCCGGGGAGGTGCTCCTCGTGATGGGGCCCAGCGGCTCGGGAAAGACGACGCTCCTGCTGATGCTCGGGGCGCTGCTGCGACCCACCGTCGGCTCCGTCCTGGTCACCAGACGCAACCACGACCGTGTCGACCTGGCCAGGACGAGCGAGCGTGAGCTTCCGGCGCTGCGCGCCACCACCTTCGGGTTCATCTTCCAGGACTACGCCCTGCTGGACGCGCTGAGCGCCACGGAGAACATCGCGGTGGCGGCCAACTTTGCCGGCACCACGGGCGCCGCCGCCGACGAGCGCGCAGCTCAGCTGCTGGCCCGTGTCGGTCTGGCCCACCGGGCCACGGCTCGACCGTCGCAGATGTCGGGTGGGGAACAACAGCGCGTCTCGGTGGCCCGGGCGCTGGCCAACGACCCGCCCGTCCTGCTCGCCGACGAACCCACCGCGAACCTCGACGCCTCCCGCGGTCGCGACCTCGGGCGTCTGCTGCGCAGCCTTGCCGACGAGGAGGACCGCTCGGTGGTGATCGTCTCTCACGACGACCGGCTTCGTGTCGTCGCCGACCGGGTGCTCTGGCTCGAGGACGGTCGGTTCCGGACCGTGGCGTCCCTCGTGGTCGACCCGGTCTGCCAGATGCAGGTCGAACCGACCGGGGCGCACACCGAGTGGGAGGGCCGGACCCGGTGGTTCTGCTCGGAGGCCTGCCGCAACGAGTTCGTCGCCGAGCCACAACGTTTCCTGACCGGGTGAGCATGTCGGCCGTCCGCAGCCGAGATCGCTTCCGCGGGCTCGGGAGGCTGGGGCAAGACATGCACCCGGGCTCCTGGGCCACCGGCTCGACCTGGCGGAGGGGACCGGGGTGCGACGGAGTGTCACCACGCACCTCGACCTTGAGCGCGTCGGCCCAGAGCTGGTCGACGGCGACACGTGTGACACTGCCTCGGCAGCCTCCCCGACGCGCGTGCGTCGGCCTCCACTGAGGGCAGGGGACGGGGACGGGCGCAGCGTCCACGCCGGATCATGAAGGTTCGATGGAGAAACCCCTCTATGGACCACCAGGCACGACCGCGGATGCCATGATGGGTGGACGTTAAACCTCCTCCACCACCCACTCGTGCAAAGGGACCAAATGTACAATCATGCAAAGTTCGCAGCTGTCCTCTCCTTGACAGGCGCGGGGCTCCTCATCGCCGGACCGGCCCAAGCGGCCAGCGACAGCGCAGCGTTCGGCCAGCACGTGCAGATGCATGCGCAGGGCGAGATGGGGTTCTCCGGCGAGCACAATCCGGGCATGCACCACGGTAAGTCGGGCTGGGATCCCGAGCACACGCATAACATGACACCCTGAGCTTGCCCTAGGCCTGATGCGCCTCGACGCAGGCCTGCAGACTGACCACGCTCCCCCGCCGTCCCCGCCGTCCTCGTGGCCTTGCTCGTGCCGGCGAGGTGTTCCAGCCCGAGAACTGGCTCGCGTCCATCACCGGCATGCTTCTGGTCGGTGCCCCCTTAGGCTCCTGGGTGTTCTCGTCGGCCCGTTCCTCTTCCATGACATCGGCATCTCCCCAAGTCCGATGCTCAGCACGCAGTCGCACAGTTAGGCGCAATGGCCGCCCGGGGACGGCGCGACTCGGATACTCCTCCACGGTGCCCTCACCCCCGGCCTGGACGAATCTGTGCCCCTGATGTATGCGCTCGACTGGCTGGCTGCCGGTTGCTCGTGAACACCACCCCGTGGCACCGCGCCAGCGCCGTTCCCGGTTCACGCCGCCCGCGTCACGTACTGCGGGAGTCACGCACTTGACATGACGCTGAGCCGCGTGCGCGGTGCCGGTCACCGCTGGGAACGTTCCGGAGTCCGGAGAACCGGCGGCTTTCTCAGCCTCACACCGCTCGGCAGGTTCTCCGGCACACCGGCGCGATCCGACCGGTCCACATCGAATCTTCATCGGGTCTGCACCGCGTCTTTACCCAGGTTCGGCAGGCTGATCAGCAGGACGGTGGCCAGGGCGCCGGACACTCGCTCCACCTCCGGTCAAGGAGGCAGACCATGTCGAAGAGCTACGGGACCTGGGTCCTGCCGGGCGGCGCCATAGTCCTCGTGCATCTAGGCCACGGCGGCTGCGCGGGAGCGCACCAGCGGCACGACCAACCACGCGGTGACGTGCGGCCCAGCACCATCCCAGGGCAGCAGTCGTCGGCGCACCACCGCTAGCGAGCTCGGCGATGGACACCGCAGTCGCGCTGGTGCAGGCCTACCTGCACGTGAACGGGTACTTCACGGTTGCCGAGTACCCGGTCCTGGAGGCGCTCCACGACCGGCAGGCGCGGACCGTCACCGACCTCGACATCCTCGCCTACCGGTTTGCTGACGCCGGCCACGACCTGGTCCACGGCCCGGGCAACCGTCCGCTGGACGCGACGATGCTTGTGGTCGACCCCGCTCTGCGCTGCCCGTCCAACCAGGCCGACATGATCGTAGGTGAGGTGAAGGAGGGCTCGGCACGGCTCAACCCCGCCCTGAGAGATCCGGCGGTGCTGGCGGTCGCTCTGACCCGCTTCGGCTGCTGCCCCGCCGACGAGAGCCAGACGCTGACCCGGCAGCTGATCCGAACCGGCACCGCAACCACTCAGGCGGGCCATCACATTCGGATGGTGGCCTTCGGCGACGCGCACGACCAGGTGCCCCACGGGCCATGGCTGATCGTCCCCATGCGGCACGTCGTTCAGTTCTTGCAGGAGTACCTGAGCGCGCACTGGCCGGTGCTACGCCATGCGCAGTTCAAGGATCCCGCGTACGGAGTGCTGGCGCTCATCGAGAAGTGGGGCGTGGGTAGGGGTTTGTCGGGCTCCATCGATGGGGGAGCCTGATGGTGCCGTGCATGTGTGCGCAATCCCATGAGCCCCGGCTGGTTGTGGTGACCGGGGGACCGGGCGCCGGGAAGACCGCGGTGCTCGAGATGGTCCGGCGGTACCTGTGCGAGCACGTTCGGGTACTGCCCGAGGCGGCCAGCGTGGTCTTCGGCGGAGGATTCCCGCGGCACGACGACGCACAATGCCGACGCGCCGCGCAACGGGCGATCTTCCACGTCGAGCGGGAGCTCGAGGCCATCGGCGCCGGCCATAACGCAGCCATCGTGCTCTGCGACCGTGGGACCATCGACGGCCTCGCCTACTGGCCGGGCTCGGCCGAGGACTTCTGGGCAGCGACATCCACGACCCTGGAGGCCGAACTCGCTCGGTACCACGCGGTCATCCACCTCCGCACGCCCACGACCCTGCAGGGCTACAACCACCAGAACCCGCTGCGCACCGAGTCATCGACCATGGCCGCCGCGATCGACGCGCGCATCCTGGACCTCTGGGCCCGTCACCCGAAGCGCTACCTCGTCGACTCGACCGGGGACTTCCTCGACAAGACTGCTGACGCGCTCGCCTTCCTGCGACGAGAACTGCCCGAGTGCTGTTCCACCCACCTGGAGACCGTGCTGGCCACCTCATGACCGCCGGGAGGACGGTTGCGCTTTGCCACCAGCTCCCAAGTGCCGTCACCCCGACAGCCGCTCGCCTCCTGGGAAAGTGCCCCGCGGGGTGACGCGGAAGGAGGCGAGCCGCTGGAATCGCTCCCGGCCCCGGAGCGGTGGCTGAGGGATCCACCAGAGGTCGGGCTCCCGCTCCAGCTGAAGCGGGCCGCTGTCAGGGCGGCGGTGCATGGAGAGCGCGGATCAAAGGCGCTTTGCCGATGGCGGTGCGGGGAATCCTCTCGGCCTGGCGAACGGTGATCGCAAGATGAGAGACTCGCAGCCGGTCGAGCTCGCGACGCAGGCCAGCCTCGACATCCTCAGGGGCGACAACGTCAGCAAGACCCACCACCAGGACGGTCAGACCGTCTGTGTTCTGGGTGATCTGCCACGCGGACAGGGGGACCGTGTCCATGACCCGGTGGAAGACGATCGGCTGCACCACGATGTCGGTGCCGGACGTGCCGGTCAGGCGGAGCGCTTCCTGCTCGCGGCCCTGGATGGTGTCGAGCCGGAGGAAGGGCATGCCGCACGGGCACGGGCCCGCGGTGGACAGACGGACGCTGTCGCTCATCTCGTACCGGATCAGCGGTATGGTGCGCGATCCGAGCACGGTCACCAGGACCTTGGCACCGAACTCGCCGGCGGACACCGGGTGGTGGTTCTCGTCGACGATCTCGGTCACGACCAGGTCCTCGAAGAGGTGCAGGCCTGTGTGGTGCTCGCACTCGGCAGCGATCCCGGCCGTCTCCGTGGCGGCGTACACATTGAACGGCTGATGCCCCCACGCGTGGTCGATGCTGCGTCGCGTCGCCTCTGTCAGCACCTCTGACGCGCTGAAGGTTGCGGTCGGGGCGATGTGCAGCTGGTCCTCGGCCTGGGCATCGGCCAGCAGCCGGAGGATGGAGGCGTAGCCGACGAGCATCTGTGGTTGGAAGGCGTCCAGGCGGGCGGTCAGCTCCTCGAGCGGTGTGCCGGCGTCCAGTCGGAGGGTCGGGACGAAGGGGCTGTCGACGGTGGAGGCGACGAGCGCCGACTGGTGCCACGGTGTCGTCGAGCTCACCACGGCCATCCGGGCGCGCCTGGTCAGGCTCAGCGGCGCTCGTCCCCAGGCGTAGGGACGGCTGTAGGAGGCGAGCACACCGGCCCACTCGTCCGGCCTCCACGCGAAGACTCCTGGCCGGCCGGTGGTTCCGCCGGTGGCGGCCACGTAGTACCGGTCGCGGTACAGCTCGCCGGGCCGCATGCCGGTCAGGAAGGCCTGGACCTCGGGCAGGTGGAGGTCGCGGCTGGTCACGATGTCGTCGAAGTGCTCCATGAGCATCGTCTTCGTGAGCACGGGCAGCTCGGAGAGAGGCGCATCGTCCAGGCCCTTATGGAACCGCTGGTAGAAGGGTGAGGTCGTGCGCGCATGCTCCCGAAGGGCAGCGAGCGATCGGGCCTGGTGAGCGGCGAGCTGGGCTGTGGTCCAGGCCTCTCGTCGCCTCAGAAGGCGCCTGGCGCGCGGCACCTTGACCAGCAAGGACGTACGCATGACGCCCCCCGTCCTAGCCCGTCGGATTGGCGCGTTCGCGCGGTGGCCGGGAGGCGTGCCGTTCGGGTGAGGTCTGTGCGGGATCGGGAACGGGCAGCGGCGGGGGACTCGCCCATGACCTGTGATGCGCAGGTGCCGTGCCCGTCGCGAAGGCTGCGGTGCCCGATGGGGTCGGCGCGGTGTGCTCGCTGGGTCCTGAGCGGGTCACGACCATCCGCACGACGACGGCGACCAGCACCCAGAAGCTGACCGTGGCCAGGACCATCAGCGCCCACATCCACCACGTCGCTGTCGCGCTCATCCCGTGATTCCACATGGCTGCCTCCTCGCCCGAGGGCGCCGTCACACCCCCTATGGTCCTGGCGTCAGGGTGGGGATCTGCCTCATGCCTCATGAAGATCTGACGAAGATCTGCACGGGTGCGTGCGCAGGTTCTCCCCAGGATGCTGCGTCGGGAGAGACTCAGCGGTATGGACTCGACGCCGCACGCCGATGCGCAGCTGTCACGCACGAAGGTCCTCGTCGTGGATGACGAGCGGGCGATCGCCCAGATGGTGGGCACGTACCTGACCCGGGCCGGGTACGAGGTGTCGGTCGCGCACACCGGTCCGGCGGCCGTCTCCACCGCCCGCGCGGAGAGCCCTGAGGTTCTCGTCCTGGACCTGGGTCTGCCCGGCAAGCGGAGGAGGCGGCGGAAGTCCGGGTCCTGTGCCAACTCGAAGACCGATGCGGCTCCCACACCGTGCAGGAATGAGCACGAGGGCCCGGGAGGACTGTCACAAAACTGGCACACTGAGAAAAGATGGTGCATCCTCGCTGCTCAAGGCCTTATGGGCGCGATTCCCGCCACCTCCACTCCGATGTCTCACGCTGTGCAGTTCCTGTCACCCCCAGCCAGCTCAGGGGGTCGCGCCGAACCCCTGCCCGTCCCAGACGTCGTGAACGTGCGCGGCCAGGGCGCTCTGCCCGATCTGCGCGGACGTGTACAGCGTGGCCAGCTCGGCGCCGAGCGTCGTCTCGCCCGCGATGAGGCCGGTCCGGTTCACCAGCTGCACCAGGGTGCCCCGTGCGGCGAGGCTTGTCGGGGGGAGGAGTGGCTCGGGGTGGTACCAGCCCTGCGCCTCCAGCACGGGCGCGACGTCCAGGTAGCGAGCGGGGGCGGGCACGTCCTCGGCGACGGAGGTTGCGTCGGCACGGAGGCTCACCCACGAGGCCTCCGGGACGAGCGTGCCACCGTCGAGCTCACGCGCGACGAGCCGGAGGGGTTCGACAGCCGGCTGGTCCGGGCGCGCCACCGCCAGGGCGTCGACGGCTGGATCGATCAGGACCGTGCCGGGGAAGACCTCCAGGACCCGCCCGAGGGCGGCGAGAACCATCGACTGGTCCAGCGCGGGGGCGGGTCCAGGCACCACGGCGGGCAGGCCGGGAGCAACGGGTCGCAGGGGCAAGGCACACCCAGAGGTATGCAGCACCGCGAGCGCGCTCAGGAGTGCGGTGACGAAGTCGGCGCGGACCGAGATCATCGGCGGGATCGAGAACTGGGCGGGCCCCGCCGGGCGGTCGTTGGCGATCTCGACGAACCCGTGTCCGGCGACGGCGAAGCCGACGCCGGGGGTCGGCCCGGCGATGCCGAGGGCGCTGGCCACGGCGTTCGCCCTGGTGTCGTGCAGGCTCATCTCCGAGAGCAGGTTGAGATAGCCGCCGACCTCGGTGATGTTGCGCGGCGGCGGCACCCGCGAGGGGAACACGTCTCCCTGCAGCGCCAACCGCTGGAGCAGGATGCGCTGGGCCTCGAGGACCTCGGGCCGGGTGGCCGTGCGCATCAGCTCGGTGAGCACCTCGATGATCTCGGCCAGGCCCTCGTCCGCATCCGTGGTAGGGATCTCGGTCATCGTGTCCTCCTGGGGTCTGGCTGCATCGTGACCAGTGGGTCGAGGCGTGTCGGCGGCCGCCGGCTCAGAGCAACCCGAGGGTGGTGAGCCAGGCGGTACTGCCCTGGGTGCGGGTGCCGTTCTCCTCCTGGCTGAAGGCGTCGAAGAGCGTGATCGCCTTCGTCGTCGGGATCGGCTCGGGCGTCAACGAGGTGATCACCGAGGTGGCCAGTTCCTTGGCGGCGTCCAGGTCGGCCTTGGCGTTCGCGGCGGCGAGGTAGGCCTTCGCGTTGTCCTTGAGGTTCTTCACCGCGGTGTCGATCTTGTCGTTCTTCGCCTTCTCCTCGGCCGCCTGCTTCTCCTTGGCCTCTTTCGCGGCCTTCTCGTCCTCCGCCTTCTGCGCCTGCTTCGCCGCGGTGGCGGTCTTGTGCACGTCGACGGCAGCCGTCATCGCCTGGCTCGCCAGCGCGGTGGCCTTGCCCAGGGCGTCGGACCGTGCCGACTCGGCACTGGCGATGGTCTTCTCACCCAGCGCCTTGAGGACGTCCTGCCCGAGGAAGTCGGTCGAGAAGGACTGCTGCTTGGCCGCCTCGGCCGCCAGGGCCGCCGTCAGCGTTCCCGGAGTGAGGGTCCCGCCCTGTCCGGGGGTGATGTTGATGACGGAGGGCACCTGGGTCAGCGTCGACGGGGCGGCGAGCTGGGCGATCGACGACTCGCGCAGGGTCACACCCTCGATCGCGGTGGCCTCGTCGCCCGGCGAGTCCTGCCAGTTCCAGAATCGGGTCAGGTCGATCTTCTCCGCGGAGGGACAGTTGCCCAGCACGGCCTCGCCGAGCACTCCCTTGGTCGGCAGGGTGAAGTGCGACTCCGGTGGCGAGAAGGCCGTGCGGTGGAAAGCGGTCAGGGCATCCTGGACCGCACCCGTGGTCAGCGAGGGCGGAGGCTCCTGCTCGTCACCGTCGACACCATCGTCTCCGTCGTCCACCGGCGCTCCGGCAAGGTCACCGGCCAGCGACGCTGGGATCGAGAACGGCATGATCATGGAGTTGCCGTAGTAGCCGAGCACTTGGTTGGCGACGCAGTTGAGCAGGGGCACGTGCTGGCTCGCGTCCGCGAGGCCCTCAGCGTCGAGCCCGGTGTCGGGCAGGCCGATCGTGTAGCCCTCCAGCATCACCACCCGCTCCTCGGCGGTGAGTGAGGACCAGACAGCTTTGGAGTAGGTCATCGTGCTACCCACCACGTGCTGCAGCATCCGCTCGACCTTGAGCAGGTCGCGGAAGCGCAGCGGGGAGTTCTGCTCGACCGCCGCGAACAGCTGCGGGGCCGGTGTCAGCTCCAGGAGCGTGTCGGTCGGGTCGGCCACGATCGAGGACGGGTCCGCGTTGAGGGTGACCGTGAAGTCCTTGATCCTCGGGCCGCCCAGGTGTCCTTCCAGATCAGACGGGGACAGGGCCACGCTGGTCATCCGGTCCAGGTCGAAGAAGCTGTTCAGGAAGCTGCCGTCCTCGAGGTTCTCCAGAGCCTGGTAGTACGGGTTGTCGGACATGTCCAGCTGGTAGGTCAGGGTCCGGAAGGACCGCGTCACCTCGAAGCCGGTGACGTCACCGCGGTCCACCGGTTCCATCAGCGGGACGGTCGCCGTCCGTTGCGTGAGGCTCGCGACGTTGTTGCGCACTCGCTGGAGCTCGGCGACGACCTCAGCCCGCGTGGCGAGGGTCTTCGGAGCCAGCTCCGTCTGCGAGTGCGCCAGCTCGACCCGCCGCAGCCGTCGCCCGCCTCGCAGCAGCACGGTGACCCAGATGGTCTCGTAGGGCACGAAGCTGCCGTCGACCGTGATCTTCAAGGAGTCCGACGCGGCGCCGTCGATGGCGACCTCCTGCCGCGGGTTCGCGAAGAAGTCCTCGAGCAACCGCATACCCTCTCGGTGCCGTCCCGGCAGCCACGGCTGGATCGCGTCGGCGTGCCGGTGCAGCAGGGCCCAGCGGTCCACCAGCTCGGTACGTTCGTTGAAGGTCTCGGTGTCCGTGATCTCCAGAGGCTGCCCGGTGGGGAGGAAGCGCACGATGTCCAGCGGCACGAAGCAGACCAGGGTCGTGCCCTCGACCTCGGTGGAGGCCGCGAACTTCCGCAGCACCTCCCAGTACTGGATCGTGAGCGCGTGCGCCTTGTTGTGGTTGGTGATGACCTTGGTCGTCACCGACTGAGTCTCGCTCTCCCGGGCGAGCCTGATGCTGGAGCGGGTGGCGCTGCGTCGCCCCGAAGCCTCGGACTCGACCGTCCGGTGCAGGCCCTCCGCCGCGGTGCTCGTGGACGTGCGGACGCCGTCGAGCGCGCTCGCGGTGCTGCCCTTGTTGGTGCTCTTGCCGCCACCGCCGCCGGCGCCGACGCCCAGCACCACCGGTCCGAGCACGGCGCCGATGCCGCCCGCCACGCCCCAGCTCGAGGAGCGGGCCTCGTTCGAGTACTTCGAGCTGGCCGTGACGTGCTCCTCGAAGGCCGTGGTGAAGACCGCGCTGGCGGAGGCGTCCTCCTGCAGCCTGGCCTTCTGCTGCTCGACGACCTCGAGCACCTCGGAGTCCCGGACGGAGGCGGTGCTGACCCGCTCGGACACCGCGATCCGCTGCTGCTCGCCGGGGGCCAGGGGGAGGGAGTAGACGAGGTTGCCCAGCGTCAGACCCTTGTACTTCCAGACCTGGGCGAGGTTGAGCACGTAGCCGAGCCCGAGCGTCCCGGCGACCGGGACAGGTCGCTCCGCCGTGATCGTGTCGCCGCGAAGGCCGATGATCCCGTCCCGGAAGCGGTCCACTCCGATGGGTCTGTCGATGGGGACCCGGTCCACGTATGACGTCTGCGCGAAACCGAACGCGGGCGCCCAGTCGGCGTTCCACAGCACGAGGGGCACGCCGGCACCGTCGCGCCGTGGCCAGGACACACGGGTCACCGTCGTGGTCCGCGGCTCGACGAGCCTGACGAGGACCTTGTAGGGGAAGCGCCGGACCGCGGTGTCCTCCTCGAAGACCATCGTGCAGGCGTCCTGCCCGAGGCTGACCCGTACCGGCGGGGTGGGCGGGTCGTCGGCCGGGTCTTCGTCGGTGAACGGGCCGAGCCCTTCGACGAGGTCGACCAGAGCACCCACCACGCTTCGCGGAAGCGGGGCGAGCGACTCCCGCAGCTGGATCACGCCCAGGGCGGAGCCACCTGCGGGAGGTAGGTCGAGCACGAGGTGGTGCAGGCCGTCGGCACCCCTGATCCGCAGGCCCAGCCCCTGGGCGAGCAGGGTCGAGCGGTCATCCCCCGAGATGTCGCGCAGGGGGAGCACGAAGACGCCTTCATCGCCCGTGACGACGCCGCGCCCGAGGACGCGGCCGTCCGGCAGGGTCGGTTCCACCGAGAGCCGGTCGACCGGGGTGTCGTTCGGCTGGAGCACCTGCCCGCGGACTCGCGCCGGCAGGGACCTGACGGCCGGGGCGAGGAAGCGGGCGACGTCCAGGGTCTGGCCCAGGCTCTCCAGACCGACGTAGAAGTGGGTGACGTCGGCGATCTTGTCCTCGACGACCCGCTTCCGGTCCTCCTCCGTCAAGGACGACAGGCCCTCGCGGTCGAGATGGACGAGGTCGAGGCTGGGGACGAAGTCCTCGGTGACCCGGACGCGTCTCGGGCGTGGGACGTCAGCCTGTGCATCGGAATGCTCGGTGGTGGCCATGACGCCCCTTAGTGAACTAGGTCACACCTGTTCACTGAAAAATGTACGCCTGGACACCGGTCTGTGGCAATGGGCCGACGAGGCTCTCCGCGCGCTGGTAGAGGGCCGTCGCGCGCAGCGCCGCCCTGACGTACATGCGCATGAGTGACGGTGCACCCATGTCACCGCAGGTCAGGAGCTCCCAGGTGCGCCACCCGCCACGTCCAGCGAGGTGAGCAGGTCGACGACCCGCCCCCGGATATCGTCGCGGATGGGTCGCACGGCCTCCACCCCTCGACCTGCGGGGTCCTCGAGCGCCCAGTCCTCGTAGCGCTTGCCGGGGTAGATGGGGCAGGCGTCGCCGCAGCCCATCGTGATGACCACGTCGGAGAGCTGTACGGACTCGGCGGTGAGGACCGTGGGGCGCGCGTGGCTGATGTCGATGCCGACCTCGCGCATGGCCTCGACCGCAGCGGGGTTGACGGAGTCGGTGGGCGCGGACCCGGCGGACCGGACCTCGACGGCATCGCCGGCGAGGTGGGTCAGCCACGCCTGCGCCATCTGCGAGCGTCCGGCGTTGTGCACGCAGACGAAGAGGACAGAGGGTCGGGGACTGCTGCTCATCGGAGCTCCTCGGAGGGCGTCGGTGGCGGGAGGGGGGTCAGTCGAGGACTTCACGCAGGAGGGCGGTGACCCGGGCCTGAAGGTCGTCGCGGATGTCACGCACGGTGTCGAGATCGGCGCCTGCGGGGTCCGCGACGGTCCAGTCCTCGTAGCGGCGCCCTGGGTAGATCGGGCAGGCGTCGCCGCACCCCATGGTGACGATGACGTCGGCCGCGCGGGTCACCGAGTCGGTCAGCGGCTTGGGGTATGCCTCGGTCAGGGAGATCCCGCGTTCGGCCAGGGCTTCGACGACCAGGGGGTTGATCTCCTGGGAGGGTCGTGAGCCGGCCGAGCGCACGTGCACCCGCCCGCCGGAGAGGTGCTCGGCCAGGGCGGCGGCCATCTGTGAGCGTCCGGCGTTGTGCACGCACACGAAGAGCAGCTCGGGCACCTTCTTGGTGATGCGTCCCTCCGCCTGGGCCGCGGCGCTCAGCCGCTCGCGGGCGTCCTTGGCGACGAGCACGGGCAGGTAGGTGTGGATGGTGGAGACGGCGTCGAGTCGCTGCCAGGCCTGTTCCACGGCGAGCTGGACCGACTCGCGGGGGAAGATCCCTTCGTAGGTGTAGGTCAGGTCGTCGACGATGGCGGTGTAGGTGTCGGGGCGGGATGTGGTCATGGCCTCTCCTGGGTGGAGGTCGGGCCCCCGGCACCGGAGCGGCGTCGCAGGGCGAGCGATACGTAGACGAGGGCCACGAGGACGGGGACCTCGATGAGGGGCCCGACGACACCGGCCAGCGCCTGGCCAGAGGTCACCCCGAACGTGGCGATGGCGACGGCGATGGCGAGCTCGAAGTTGTTGCCCGCGGCGGTGAACGCCAACGTGGTGGTGCGCTCGTAGCCGAGCCCCAGCGCGCTCCCGAGGGCGTAGCCGCCACCCCACATGATCGTGAAGTACGCCAGGAGGGGCAGCGCGATGCGGGCGACGTCCAGGGGCTGGCTCGTGATGCGCTCGCCCTGCAGCGCGAAGAGCAGCACGATGGTGAACAGCAGGCCGAGCAGGGCGAAGGGGGAGATGCGGGGCAGGAAGGTGCCCTCGTACCACGCCCGCCCCCTCGCCCGCTCGCCCAGGGTTCGGGAGAGGTAGCCGGCGAGCAGCGGGACGCCGAGGAAGACCAGCACCGAGACCGCGATCTGGGTGAAGGAGACGTCCAGGGCGCTCTGCTCGAGGCCGAGCCAGCCGGGCAGGACGGTCAGGTAGAACCACCCGAGCCCGGCGAACGCGATGATCTGGAACAGCGAGTTGAGCGCGACGAGCAGGGCGGCCGCCTCACGGTCGCCGCAGGCCAGGTCGTTCCAGATGATGACCATCGCGATGCACCGGGCGAGACCGACGATGATGAGGCCGGTGCGGTACTCGGGCAGGTCGGGCAGGAGCAACCACGCGAGCGCGAACATCAGCGCGGGGCCCAGGACCCAGTTGAGGACCAGCGAGCCGGCCATCAGCCGGCGGTCGGAGGTCACGGCGCCGAGA
The DNA here is from genome assembly GCF_947487915.1 of uncultured Serinicoccus sp. Lineage (GTDB taxonomy): Bacteria > Actinomycetota > Actinomycetes > Actinomycetales > Dermatophilaceae > Ornithinicoccus. Next base: position 93,524 of record NZ_CANKYH010000004.1, read on the forward strand.
CGGTCGTAGCGGACCTTGGCCAGCGGGGGGTACATCATGACCAGCAGCCCGATGGCGATGGGCAGCGAGATGCCGTGCAGCTGCACCGCGTCGAGTGCCGCGCCCAGGCTCGGGACCGTGCGGCCGAGGGCCAGGCCGAGGATCATGGCGACCCCGATCCACACGGGCAGGAAGCGGTCGAGGGGGGAGAGCCTGCCGGCCACCTGCTCCGGCGCGTCCTGGACGGTCGTCACCCGTGGCCACCCGCGGGCGTGCAGCAGGCCGGGGAGGACTCCAGGACCGGGAGAGAGGCCGTGGCCGGCTGGGCGTTCGCCGGGTTCTCGTCCTTGACGACGTAGACCTCCCACGGCGCGCCGGCGGGGTCGTGGACCCACACCTTGTCCTGCAGGGCGTAGCAGCAGGTCGTGTCGCTCTCGTCGAAGGTGGCCAGGCCGCTGTCGGTCAGGCGGGTGCGTGCCCCCGCCACCTCTTCCACGCTGTCGACCTCGACGCCGAGGTGGTTCAGGGCGCCCTTCGCCCCGGTGCCCCGGGTGGCCCCGTCGGTCTGGATGAGCACGAGCTTGAGCGGTGGCTCGCTGATCGCGAAGTTCGCGTAGCCCGGGCGGCGCTTGTGCGGACCGACGCCGAAGAGGGTGGAGTAGAAGTCGACGGACGCGTCGAGGTCCACGACGTCGAGAGCGAGCTGGACGCGGCTCATGGGGTTCCCTTCTCACGAAGATATCGATGGATGTCAATATGCAGATCCTGACACTTCATATCGATATATGTCAATATGGAGAGGTGATGACCGCACCAGCACCGGACGGACGTGCCCAGCTCGCCCAGGCGGTGGACCGCTGCTGTGCCACCGAGGGCAGCTCGCCGATGACCCGCGAGGACGCCGTGCTCGTGGCCCGTCTGCTGAAGGCCGTGGCGGACCCGGTCCGTCTGCAGATCCTCGGCATCGTGCGCTGCTCGCCCGGCCAGGAGATCTGCGCCTGCGACCTGCCCGTCCCGCTCGACCTCAGCCAGCCCACCGTGAGCCACCACCTCAAGGTGCTGGTCGAGGCGGGTCTGCTCACCCGCGACCGGCGTGGCCAGTGGGCGTGGTTCGCCCTCGTGCCCGACCGGCTCGCGCTCGCCCGTCGCGCGCTCGAGGTCTAGCAGCGCCACGTCGTCGCCACCCTCCACGTGCGGGGGAGGACGTGGCGCCGCCGGGCGGGCCGGCGTCCCGGGGCGTCGGTGGGTTGAGAGACTGGGCCGATGAACTCCCCCCGGTCGAGCAGTCCGCGGCCCTCGGCCACGGTGGGCCGGATCCTCGACGACCTGGGCAGCACCTTCCTGCGCCCGCTCGTCCTCGGGAGCCCGGGGCGTGCCGTGGAGGGCGTGGTGATCCACGATCCGCTCGATGACCAGCACGGCCCCGCCTCGCCGGTCGTCCTCGGCGTCGGGGTGAGCGGCGCGGAGCAGGTCGCGGAGCTGGCCGACCGGGCGGGGGCCAGAGGTGCCGCCCTGCTGATCGTGCGGGAGCCGGTCGAGGCGGGTGCCACCCTGACCACGATCTGCCGCAAGCACGGGATGACCGTGGCCGGCCTCACCCGCGGGGCCTCGTGGGCGCAGCTCACCGCCATGCTGCGCTCGCTGCTGGCCGAGGGCGACGTCGGTGGGGCCGACGACGAGACCGTGGGGGGCCTCCCCTCGGGAGACCTGTTCGGGCTGGCCAACGCGATCGGCAGCCTGGTCGACGCCCCGGTCACGATCGAGGACCGCAGCTCGCGCGTGCTCGCCTTCTCCGGACGTCAGGACGAGGCCGACCCCTCGCGGATCGAGACGATCCTGGAGCGGCAGGTCCCCGAGCGCTACGCCCGGCTCCTGGACGACCAGGGGTTCTTCTCCGTGATGTATGCCGCGGACCGGCCGGTGAGCATCCGGCTCCGGGGCGAGGACGCCGTCAGCAAGCTCCGGGTCGCGATGGCGGTCCGGGCCGGCACCGAGGTGCTGGGGTCGATCTGGGTGGCCGTGGACGAGGAGCTCGACGACGAACGCACCGCGGCGCTGCAGGAGTCGGCGAAGCTGGTGGCGCTGCACCTGCTGCGCATCCGTGCGGGCGCCGACGCGTCGCGACGCCTGCGGGCCGACCTGCTGGGCACCGCCCTCGAGGGAGGGGTCCGCGCACGGCACGCCGTGACCCGGCTGGGCCTGGCCGGCGTCACCGTCGCCGTCCTGGCGATGCAGGTGGGCGCACCCTCCGCCGGGTCGACGGCGGGCCGCGACGACCTCGGCACGCTCGGTCAGGACGCCGTCGAGAGGGAGCGGCGCAGCGACGCGCTCGCCCTGCACCTGACGTCGGTCCACCCCAAGGCCGCGACGGCCCTGCTGGGCGAGGTCACCTACGGGCTGATCCCGGTCACCGACGGCCTGGTGTCCGCGGAGCGCATCGCTCGGGACTTCGTCGCCCGCACGGGTCCGGGGCTCACCTCACGGGTGGGCATCGGTCCGCCGGCCGCCGACGTCGACGCTCTGGCGGCGGCCCGGCGTGGTGCCGACCGTGCCCTCCGGGTCCTCATGGAGGGGAGGACCAGCTCGGTCGACGGGGCGGCAGGCGCCGTGGCTGTCTATCGCGACGTGCAGATCCAGTCCTTCCTGCTGGAGCTGCGCGACCGCCTGCTCTCCGACGACGAGCAGCCGAGCGGGCCGGTCTCCCACCTGGTCCAGCACGACCGGGCGCAGCAGACCTCGTTCGTGCAGACGCTGCGGGCCTGGCTCGATGCCCACGGCGACGTGGCGGCCGCGGCCGGTGCGCTGCACATCCACCCCAACACCCTGCGGTACCGGTTGCGGCGCATCGAGAGCATCAGCACGATGGACCTGGCAGACCCCGAGGCCCGCTTCGCCGCCCAGCTGCACCTCCGCCTCCTGCCCCCGTCCTGAGGGCCGGGCTCAGGGCGTGAGCTCCAGCCTGGCGGTGCTGAACCGGTCCAGCGCGTCGGGGCGCACCTCGACGCCGAAGCCCGGACCGGTCGGCACGTCCACCTCACCGTCCCGCATGACGATCGGCTCCGTGACGTCCTCGCTGTAGAAGCGGTCCGAGCCGGAGATGTCCCCGGGCAGCACGAAGCCCGGCAGCGCGGCGAGGGCCGCGTTGGCCGCCCGGCCCACGCCGGTCTCGAGCATCCCCCCGCACCACACGGGTATGCCGTGCGCCCGCGCCAGGTCATGGATGCGGCGCGCCTCCAGGTAGCCCCCCACCCGTCCCGGCTTGATGTTGATGACGGAGGTCGCCCCGAGGGCGATGGCGTCCGCCGCCGCCTCGGCCGAGACGATGGACTCGTCCAGGCAGACGGGGGTGCGCACCTGGCGGGCGAGCTCGGCGTGCTGCCGCAGGTCGGCCTCCCCGAGGGGCTGCTCGATGAGCAGGAGGTCGGCGTCGTCGAGGCGGCGGAGCAGGCCGACGTCGGCCAGGGTGTAGGCGGCGTTGGCGTCCACCTGGAAGAGCAGGTCGTCACCGAATGCCTTCCGGACCGCCCGGACCGGGACCAGGTCTGCGCCCGGCTGGATCTTCAGCTTGATCCGGGCATACCCCTGATCCAGGAAGTCGCCGACGACGCGGACGGTCTCCTGCGCCGAGGGCTGGATGCCGACCGAGACCCCGCTGGGCACGCTCGTCCGGACCGCCCCGAGGTAGTCGGCGAAGGACAGGTCGTGGGCCCGCAGCTGGGCGTCGAGCACCGCCATCTCCAGAGCGGCCTTGGCCATCGGGTGCCCGACGACGTGCCGCAGGTGCCAGCCGACGGTCTCGGCCGTCAGGTTCTCCACCGCGAACAGCGAGGGCGCCAGCCAGCGGCGGGTGACCTCGACCGCGCCCGAGAGGTGCTCCGCGGAGTAGAGGGGGGCCTCCATCGCGACGCACTCTCCCCAGCCGGTCACCTCGCGACCGTCGGGGGTGCGGGCCTGGGCCTCGACCAGGTAGCAGCTGCGGGCGGTGGTCGTGGCGAAGGAGGTGGTGAAGGGGGAGCGCAGCGGCATCTCGATCTGGTGCAGGCGCAGGCTGGTGAGCCTCATGGTTCCCTCCGCAGGATGTAGTGCCGGTCGTCGTCGAAGTCGTGCACCTGCCAGCCGTTCGCCAGCAGACTCTCCAGGGCGAGCCGGGTCTCCCGCCGCCACCGCAGGGCCAGGTCCGGGTCGTCGCGGCGCAGCCCCTCGATGTCCCGGGGGACGCCGACCAGCACGTCGGTGGTGCCCGGTGGGACGTCCAGCGCGAGCCCACCCGGCTCGTCCTGCTGGTTCGACAGGGCCACGTGGGCGGTGGTCGAGGAGGGGGCGCCGGCGGGGGGCCGGGCGCGGTCGGAGGGGGTCCCGGTCGGCAGGTCCCAGCGGACCACCATCCGGTCGGAGGCCTGTCCCGCGTTGACCGCGTCCCGCATCGGGCCGTAGAACTCCTCGTGGTAGTGGCGCGGGAAGGCGCCGAGCACCCGGATGTTGAAGTGGGCGTTGCGCGCCACCAGCGGGTCGAACGTCCACGCCATCGTCGCTATCCCCCGGTCGAGGCACCAGCGACGCTGGTGCTCCTTGATGGCACGGCCGATGCCGTGGCCGCTCGCCTCCGGGCGCACGCCCACGATGTGCGAGTGGAAGGGCCGGCCGGGTGGCCCGCAGAAGCCGACGGCCGCACCGACGGGACGGCCGTCGAGGCTGGCCAGCAGCACGTAGTTCTGGCTGTGGACGAGGGCCACCATCATGTGCCGGTCCAGGATGGTGCCCTGCTGGACCGACCAGATCCGGTCGAAGAGCCGTGCCACCTCCAGGCACTCCTCGGGACGGGTCACCAGCGTGAGCACGAGGTCTCCCGCGGGCCGTCTGCCGCCGACCGTCGGTGGAGGCGCCGTGGGGTGGGGACCGGCCATCTCAGTCCGTCTCCCGTCCGGGTGTCGCTGCGGCCCCGCCCTGGGCAGACGCCGCGTCGCGCAGCTGCTCGACGAGCCTGGCCAGGACCGCCGTCCGGGGTGCGATCTGGTCGACGAGCACGTGCTCGTGCTCGGCGTGGGCTCCGCCGCCGACCGCTCCCAGACCGTCCAGCGTCGGGATCCCGGCAGCCGCGGTGAAGTTGCCGTCGGAGGCGCCGCCGACCGCGGCCGCGTCAGGGACCGGCAGTCCCAGCGAGACGCAGACATCGGCATACCTGCGCCAGAGGTCGTCGCTGTGGTGCCGCTCCATCGGGTAGCGGTTGATCTCCCCCACGGTGCGCACCTGCGCGCCCTCCTGGGTCGCGCGCAGCGTGTGCAGCCCGGTATGCACGCGTTCCAGCTCTTCGGCGGAGCCGGCGCGCACGTCGATGTCGAGGGTGGCCGCGGCCGGCACCGTGTTGCTGGTGGTCCCTCCCGCGAACGTGGTGGGGGTGACGGTGGTGCCCTGCTCCGGGTCCGCCAGCTCGAGGATGCGGGGCAGCTGCGACGCGAGCTCGAGCAGGGCGCTCACCCCGCGCTCGGGGTCCAGCCCCGCGTGCGCGGCCACCCCCTTGAGCTCGAGGCGGTAGCGGCTGGCGCCCTTGCGGGCCACCTTGACGGCCCCGCCGTCGGCGGAGGCCTCCAGGACCAGGACACCGGCCGCCCCCTGCGCCGTCTGCAGGATGAGCTCCCGCGAGTGCTCGGAACCGACCTCCTCGTCACCGGTGACCAGCAGGGTGACGCCGTCCAGGGCCTCTGGTCCGGAGCTCTCCTGCAGCAGCGCGCAGGCATGCACCGCCATCACCAGACCGGTCAGCATGTCGAAGGTCCCCGGGCCGCGCACGACCCCGTCCTGGTGCGACCAGGGGAGTCGTTCCAGGGTGCCGACGGGCCAGACGGTGTCCTGGTGGCACAGCAGCAGGACCCGCGTGGGGCCACCCAGGCGCAGCAGGAGGTGCGTGACCCCCTGCTCGACGATGGTCTCCGGGCGTCGGCCGAGCCGCTTCTCGACGACGTCGGCCACGACCGCGGCGCCCTCGGCCACCGCCGCGAGGTCGGCGGACGGTGACTCCACCTCGACGAGCCGCCGCAGGTCCGCGAGCAGGTCCGGCACCATCGCGTCGGCGGCGGCCAGCAGCGGTGCGGGGGTGTCGGGAGCGGTGTTCACACTGCGCCACGCTAGAGCGGCGCACACCGCGGGTTCAATGGGCGATAGGACCAAACAGACAGAGAATCTTCGGCCGATCCGACGAAGCCGAGGTCTGGAGAGGGTTGCCATCATGAACGCACGTCCCAGACGAGGAGACCTTCGTGCACCGTTCAGCCAAGACCCTGGCCATCGCCGCCGCCACCGCCACCCTGCTCGCCGCCTGCAGCGGCGGAGGGGGTGACAGTGGTGGCACCGGCACGGACGACGCCGGACAGCCCAGTGCCCCGCCGGTGGACGACGGGAGCTTCGTCCTCGGCGTGGGCAACGACCCGGGGAACCTCGACCCGTCCATGACCGTCCTGTCGGTCACCCGGACCGTGAGCCGGCTGAGCTACGACACGCTCGTCCACCAGCGCCAGGACGGTTCCTTCGTGTCCCAGCTCGCCACCGACTGGCAGGTCGGGCCGCAGGAGATCGAGTTCACCCTCGACCCGGACGTCACCTGCTCGGACGGCAGCCCGTTGACCGCCACGGACGTCAAGGACAACCTGGACTACATCACCGACCCCGAGAACCAGAGCCCGCTGCTGGGGGTCTTCGTCCCCGCCGGCCTGACCACCGAGGCGGACGACGAGGCAGGGACCGTCACCGTCACCGCGCCCGAGCCGAACGCCTTCCTCCTCAACGGCTTCACCAACGTCTTCATCCTCTGTCGCAGCGGGCTCGACGACCACGACGCGCTGGCCCAGGAGACCCACGGCACCGGCCCGTGGGTGCTCTCCGAGGCGGTGGCCGACGACCACTACACCTACACGCGGCGGGCCGACTACGCCTGGGGGCCCGACGGCACCTCCCTGGAGGGTGAGGGAGTGCCCGAGGAGGTGGTCGTGCGGGTGATCGCCAACCCCACGACGCTGACCAACCTCGTGCTGTCGGGGGAGGTCAACGCGGCGACCGTCATCGGCGCAGACGCGGACCGGCTCGACGAGGAGGGTGTCGACAAGATCGAGCTGCGCTCCCCGCAGGGCGAGTTCGTCTTCAACCAGGCGCAGGGGCAGCCCGGATCGGACCCCGCCGTCCGGCAGGCCCTGCTGCAGGCCCTGAACATCGAGGCCCTGGCCACCGTCGCCACGGGGCGGGACGACGCGCAGTCGGTGGGCCTGGTCACCACCGAGCCCAAGCCCTGCCAGGGGGACACCGTCTCGGGCAACCTTCCGACCTACGACACCGCAGCAGCAGCCGAGGCCCTGGACGCGGCCGGCTGGAGCGCCGGCCCCGACGGGGTGCGGGCCAAGGACGGAGAGCCTCTGGCGATGACCTTCATCTACCCCGCCAGCACCGGAGACTCGGTGGCCGCCGCGGCGGAGCTGGTCGAGCAGATGTGGCGCGAGGCCGGGGCAGACGTGACCCTGCAGAGCGTCACGTCGACGCAGCTCAACGAGGTCCTCTTCGCCACCGGGGACTGGGACGCGGGCTGGGTGCCGATCACCGTCAGCCTGCCGAGCCAGCTGGTGCCCTTCTTCTCCGGCCCCGCGGCCCCCGACGGGACGAACTTCGGCCACCTGGACAACGCCACCTACGACGAGAGCTCGGCCGAGGCGCTGGCCACCGGTGACACCGAGACCGCCTGCGAGCTGTGGAACGAGGCCGAGGAGGCCCTGATCTCCGAGGGTGACGTGGTGCCGATGTTCGACGCCGTCGCCGGCGTGTACCTCAGCGGTGGCACCCTCGAGTACCCCGGTGGCGAGCTGGACGGCAGCTCCCTGCGCCTCGGCCAGTGACGGCGACGACCGACACCCACGCCGCCGCGCCGCACCTCGGCACCGGGGCCAGGGCCAGGAACACCTGGGCGACGCGCACCTGGACGAGGTATGTCGTCCGCCGCCTCGGGGTCTTCGCCCTCTCCCTCTGGATGCTGGTCACCTTCGCCTTCGCGATGATCCACCTCATCCCGGGCGACCCGGTGCGGGCGGCCCTCGGCGTCAACGCCTCGCCCGAGCTCGTCGCTGCGCGGCGCGCCGAGCTGCACCTCGACGAGCCCCTGCTCAGCCAGTACGTCCGGTACCTGGGCGGCCTCGTGAGCGGCGACTGGGGGGTCTCGCTGCAGTCGCGGCTGCCGGTGACGCAGGTCATCGCCGAGCGGCTGCCGAACACCCTGCTGCTGGCTGGCCTGACCTTCGTGGTCACGCTGCTCATCGCGCTGCCGATCGGCACCGGGATGGCGGTGCTGACCCAGCACGGACGGCACCGCCTGCTGGAGCTGGGGTACACCGGGATCGCGATGGTGGTCTCGGCCGTCCCCGAGTTCCTCATGGGTGTGGTGCTCGTCTACGTCTTCGCCGTGCGGATGGAGGTGCTGCCCATCGCCGGCAACGCCGGCCCGGGCTCGGTGATCCTGCCGGTGGCCGCGCTCTCCCTCGGCTCGGCGCTGGCCCTGTCGCGCATCGTGCGGGTCGAGCTGCTCAGCGTGCTGGGCCGGGACTTCGTGCGGACCGCGCGGGCGAAGCGGCTGCGCCCGCGCCGGGTCTACCTGCGGCACGCCCTGCCGAACGCCCTCACCGCCACGATCACCCTCGGGGGCCTGCTGCTCTCCGGTCTCATCGCCTCCACCGTCATCGTCGAGAGCATCTTCGCCTGGCCCGGCCTGGGCCCCACGATGGTCAGCTCGATCATCACCAAGGACTACCCGCTGATGCAGGCCATCGTGCTGATCTACGGCGCGATGGTGCTCAGCATCAACCTGGTGGTGGACATGGTGCTCTCGGTGCTGGACCCGCGCTCCACGATCCGGGAGGCCTGAGGTGCCGGGCAGCGGAGGTGCGGGGCGGCGCGTGTCGGACACGCTCCGCAACCCCCTGGCCGTGGCAGCGCTCCTGGCGGGCACGCTCGTCCTCGGCACGGCGCTCCTCGGGCCGGTGATCTGGGGCGAGGCGGCGGAGACCAACGACTTCACCAGCCTGGACCAGCCGGCCAGCGCGGCGCATCCCTTCGGCACGGACAAGCTGGGGCGCGACATCCTGGCACGGGTGCTCGTGGCGGCCCGCCTGTCCATCGGTCTGGCGGTCGCCGCGACCGCCATCGGGATGGTGCTCGGTGTGCTCGTCGGGGCGGTGGCGAGCATGTCCGGACGGCGGTTGCGCCGGTTCCTGGCCATGATGATCGGCATCGCGGTGGCCTTTCCCGGCCTGCTGCTGGCGCTGTTCTTCGCGGTGATCTTCGGGGTCGGCCCCCGGGGGGCGGTGCTCGCGCTCGGCTTCGCGATGGCGCCGGGGTTCGCCCGCCTCACCCAGACCCTCGCGGCCTCCGTCACCAGCCAGGACTACGTCTCCGCAGCCCGGGCCCTCGGGGTCTCCCGGGTCCGGATCCTGGTCCGGCACGTGCTGCCGAACCTCGCCGAACCGCTCATCGTCAACGGCACGGTGGCAGCGGGGTCCGCGCTCCTGGCCTTCGCCGGGCTGTCGTACCTGGGGCTGGGCGTCCAGCCGCCGGCCTACGACTGGGGGCGGATGCTCTCGGAGGGTCTCAACTCGATCTACACCAACCCCTCGGCCGCCCTCGGGCCCGCCCTGGCCATCGTCGTCAGCGGCCTCGCCTTCAACTTCGCCGGCGAGTTCGCGGCCCAGACCGTGGGCGGTCGAGCTCGGGTGCACCGCAAGGTCCCCGCCCACGTCCCCGCGGACGCCGGACCCCGCCTCTCGACGTCGTCCGACGACGCCCCTGGCACGGTGCTCTCGGTGCGGGACCTGACGGTGCGCATCCCGACCGCCGACGGCCTGATCCGACCCGTCCGGGGGGTGGACCTGGACCTGGCACCCGGCGAGGCGGTGGGCGTGCTCGGCGAGTCCGGGTCGGGCAAGAGCCTCACCGCGCTCGCGATCTCCCGGCTCACGCACGACCCGGTGCGGGTGGACGCCCAGCGGCTGACCTTCGACGGGATGGACCTGCGGGGCCGGCTCGGGGCCACCGAGCGGACCCGGCTGGGGACCTCGCTGAGCATGGTCTTCCAGGACCCGATGAGCTCCCTGAACCCGACGATGCGCGCCGGCGACCAGCTCGCCGAGGTCGCCACCGAGCACCAGGGGAGCAGCTGGCGGGACGCCCGCGCCCGGGCCGTGGAGCGCCTGCGCGCCGTCCGGATGTCGGCGGCCGAGCGCCGGTCCCGGCAGCTGCCGCACGAGCTGTCCGGCGGGATGCGGCAGCGGGTGATGATCGCCATGGGCCTGATGGGCGACCCGCGGCTGATCATCGCCGACGAGCCGACCACCGCGCTCGACGTGACGGTCCAGCAGCAGGTGCTGGAGGTCATCCAGTCGACCCGGGAGCGGACCGGTGCGGCGCTGCTGCTCATCTCGCACGACATCTCGGTGGTCAGCAGCATCTGCGACCGGGTCCTGGTGATGTATGCCGGTCGCGTGGTCGAGGACCTGCCGGTCGCCGACCTGGAGCGGGCCCGTCACCCGTACACCCGCGCCCTGGTCGAGGCGGTGCCCACCATGCAGACGCCCCGCGACGAGCGGCTGAGCAGCATCCCGGGCCGCCCCCCGGACCCGGCAGCACTGCCGACCGGCTGCCCCTTCGCGCCCCGCTGCCCGCGGGCCGACACCACCTGCACGATCGAGCCGCCCCTGGTCCGGTACGCCGCCGGCTCCGGCGCTGTCGCGTGCCACCACCCCGTCGAGGAGACCTCATGACCGCGGCCCTGGACTTCCGCGACGTGACCGTGACCTACGGCACCGGGGCGCAGGCAGTGCGAGCTGTCGACGGCGTGAGCCTGCAGGTGCCCGCCGGGTCGGTGGTGGGCCTGGTGGGGGAGTCCGGATCGGGCAAGTCCACCCTGGCCAGGGCCGCGATCGGGATGGCTCCCCTGACCGGCGGCAGCATCACCGCGAGCGGTCGACCGCTTCCCCGCCGTGGCAGACGACCGGTGCAGATGGTGTTCCAGGACCCGGTGGCGGCGCTGGACCCCCGGATGAGCGTCCGGGCCAGCCTGACGGAGGCGCTGGGGGTGGCCGGGGCGGTGCCCCGCCGCGAGCGGGAGGCGGAGGTGATGCGGCTGCTGGAGCTGGTGCACCTCGATCCCGGGCTCGCCGGGCGGATGCCCGCCGCGCTCTCGGGTGGGCAGCGACAGCGGGTCTCGGTGGCCCGGGCCATCGCGGCACGACCGGAGGTCATCATCGCCGACGAGATCACCTCGGCGTTGGACGTCTCGGTGCAGGGCGCGATGCTGAACCTCATCCGCGACCTGCGCGCCGAGATGGACCTGTCGATGCTGTTCATCTCGCACAACCTCGCGGTCGTCTGCTACGTCTGCGACGTCGTCGCGGTGATGTATCTCGGCAAGATCGTCGAGGTCGGGCCGACCGCCCAGCTGGTGGCCGACCCGCAGCACCCCTACACCCGCCTGCTCCTGTCCACGGCTCCCCGTGTGGGGGCCTCACTGGCCGACAGCTCGTTGCCCCCGCAGGTGCAGGACACCGAACCCGCGGACCCGCACGCGCCACCGACCGGGTGCCGGTTCCACCCCCGCTGCCCGCAGGGGCCCGCGGTCGTCGCCGGGCGGGAGATCTGCGCCCAGCAGGACCCGGCGCCCGGGGCACGGGACCGCCCCCACCAGGCGGCCTGCTGGTTCCCCGGCGGGCCCGTCGACCTGCCGTCCCCCCGTCCTCGTGACCCCCAGCCCGCGGAGGCGACATGACCACCCTGCCCGACCTGGCCGCCGTCGAACGGCTGCAACGGCCCAGCGACCCGGCGGTCCTGCCGGACGGCCGCGCGGTCGTCTACGTGGTCACCACCGTCGACCGTGAGGCGGACGAGGACGTCAGCCGGCTGTGGATCGCGGCCCCGGGGACCGCGCCCCGGGCGCTGACCCACGGCCGGCACGACAGCGCGCCCCGGGTCAGCCCCGACGGCAGCCGGCTCGCCTTCCTCCGCCCGGTCGACGGGGTGCCCCAGCTGCACCTGCTGCCGCTGGACGAACCGGGTGAGGTGACCGTGCTGACCGGTCTCGCCTCGGGTGCGGGCGCGGCCGTCTGGAGCCCGGACGGGTCCTCGATCGCCTTCACCGCCCCGGTCGACGAGGAGTCGGGGGCGGTGGAGGAGCAGGGTGCGGGGGCGCACCGACCGGTCGTGATCGACCGGCTGGGCTACAAGAGCGACGGGGCCGGGTGGGCACGGTCCGCCCGTGCCCAGGTGCACGTCCTCGAGCTCGGCACCGACAGTCACGCCGGCCCCGGGCCCGGTCGATGCCGCCGGCTCACCACCGGGCATGCCGACCTCGGCCCGCCCCGCTGGCACCCGGACGGCGACCGGCTGGTCGCCTGCGCCGCGCTGGGCGAGGACGCCGACCTGAGCCTGTCCAGCGCCGCCTACGAGGTCCCGGTGACGACCCCGGACGGACCCCGCCCGCAGGAGGAGCTGCGCCGGCTGACCCCCGAGGACGCGATGGTCGTGCTCGCCGACTGGCACCCGGACGGTTCCCGGCTGCTGACCGTCGGACGGGCCGACCCCGGGCTGGGGCACCTGTACGTGCTGGAGTCGGTCGGGGGCACCCTGACCTCGCTCACCGCGACGCTCGACCGCAACGTGATGCCCGGCGGCCCCGGATACCCGGGAGGGCTGCCGCAGGTGAGCGTCACGGGCGACCTCCTCCTCTGCGCCCGCGACCAGGGGGCGACCGGGCTCTACCGGATCCCGGCGTGGGCGCCGGGGGCCCGCGTCCGGGCCGAGCCGGTGGCGGTGGCGAGCGAGGGGCATACCGAGGTCTCCGGGCTGTCCCTGGCGGCGCGGGCCCCGGTCGCTGCCCTCGTGGTGGCCGACGGGAGCAGCTACGGCGAGATCCAGCTGCTCGACCTCGGGGACGGCAGCCGCACCACCCTCACCTCGCACACCGCCGACTCGGTGCCGGGCCTGGCGCCCTGCCGCCCGGAGGAGCGCTTCTTCCCCGTCTCCGACGGACGGACGGTGCACGGTTTCCTGCTCCGGCCCGACGGGGTCAGCGGGCCCACCCCGCTGCTGCTGGACGTGCACGGGGGGCCGCACAACGCGTGGAGCCCCACCGCCGACGCCGCGCACGTCTACCACCAGATGCTGGTCGCGCAGGGCTGGTCGGTGCTGCTGCTGAACCCCCGCGCCAGCGACGGCTACGGCGAGGACTTCTTCCTGGCCAACGTCGGCCGCTGGGGATTCGGTGACCAGGCCGACTTCCTCGAGCCGCTCGCGCAGCTCGTCGAGGAGGGGGTGGCCGACCCCGCGCGGCTGGCGCTGACCGGCTACAGCTACGGCGGCTACATCACCTGCTGGCTGACCGGGCATACCGACCTGTTCGCGGCGGCGGTCGCCGGAGGGGTCGTGGCGGACACCGTGAGCATGCTCGCCTCCGACGTCGGCCACCCCACCATCGCCCTGGAGCACGGCTCCCTGGACCACGACCGGCTGTGGGAGCAGTCCCCGATGAACGCCGTGGACCAGGTCCGCACGCCCACGCTGATCCTGCACGGTGCCGAGGACGAACGCTGCCCGGCCGGGCAGGCGGAGATGTGGTTCGCCGCGCTGCGCGCCCACGGTCAGCGTCCCGAGCTGGTCCTCTACCCGGGAGCCTCGCACCTCTTCATCCTCAACGGGCGACCCTCGCACCGGCGGGACTACACCCTCCGGATCGTCGAGTGGCTGACCCGTCACGTCGACCCCCGACCCGCCGAGAAGGAGCCCTCATGAGCACCGAGACCACACCGTCCGACACCGAGCAGGCCACCCGGAGGCCCACCTCGACGACCCCGGCCGACAGCGCGTACTGGCGGCACCGGCTGACCGAGCTGATCGCCACCTACCAGGTGCCGGGTGCCTCCCTGGGGATCCTGCGCGGCGGTGCCATCACCGAGGTCACCGCCGGTGTCCTGTCCACCGAGACCGGCGCGGCGGCCACCCCCGACTCGCTGTGGCAGATCGGCTCCATCTCCAAGGTGTGGACCGCCACCCTGGTGATGCAGCTGGTCGACGAGGGAAGCCTCGAGCTGGACCAGCGGGTCGCCGAGGTGCTGCCCGACTTCACCCTGGTGGACGAGGCCGCCGCCGCCGAGATCACCGTCCGTCAGCTGCTCAACCACACCAGCGGGATGGACGGTGACGTCTTCACCGACACCGGCCGGGGTGACGACTGCGTCGCCCGCTACCTGGCGGAGACGGCCACGATCGGGCAGAACCACCCGGTCGGGGCGACCTGGTCCTACTGCAACTCCGGTTACGTCGTGCTCGGTGCCGTCATCGAGCGGCTGACCGGGCAGACCTGGGACCAGGCCCTGCGCAGCCGCATCATCGAGCCGCTCGGGCTGAGCCACACCACGACGCTGCCCGAGGAGACGATGCTGCACGCCGCGGCGATCGGGCACATCGGCACCCCGGGACAGGCCCCGCACCCGACCCCGCAGCTGCTGCTGCCGCGCTCCATGGGGCCGGCCGGGCTGATCACCAGCCGGGTCCACGACCTGCTCTGCTTCGCCCGGGCGCACCTGGCCGGGGGCGTCGCCCCTGACGGGGAACGGCTGCTGACCGAGGAGTCCGCGCGCCGGATGACCGAGCACCAGGCCACGGTGCCGGACCCGCACACGCTCGGCGGCGACTCGTGGGGGCTGGGCTGGATCCGCTTCGACTGGGGCGGGCACCGGCTGCTCGGGCACGACGGGACCACCCTGGGGCAGAACGCCTTCCTGCGGATCCTGCCCGGCACCGACGGCGATGCCGACGACGCCTTCGCGGTGGCGCTGCTGACCAACGGGGGGCGCACCCGGGAGCTCTACCAGCAGCTGTTCACCGAGCTCTTCGAGGAGCTGCGCGGGGTCCGGATGCCTCCTGCCTTCGCTCCCCCGGAGGACGGACCGGAGCTGGACCTGACCCCCTGGCTGGGGACCTACGAGCGGGCCTCGCTGACCACGCAGATCTCGGTCGAGGACGGCACGCCGATGATCACCCAGACGATGCGCGGGGCGATGGCCGAGCTCGAGCCGGACAGCGCGGTGCAGCGGTGGCCGCTGGTCCCGGTGTCCGAGAGCCTCTACGCGGCGACGCCACCGGGGATGGACACCCACCTCCCGATCACCTTCTACCAGCTCGACAACGGCACCAGGTACGTGCACTACGGGGTCCGGGCCAACCCGATGACCGCCCCCGCCACCCAGCAGGACGCAGGAGAGGACGCATCATGAGCACCCAGGACCGACTGCAGGAGATCGTCACCGAGGAGGCCGAGAAGGCGGGCGTGCCCGGGGTCGCCGTGGGGATGGTGCTCGACGGCGAGGACCACTTCGCCTACCACGGGGTGACGAGCGTGGAGCACCCGCTGCCCGTCGACGCGGGCACCCTGTTCCAGTTCGGCTCGACCGGCAAGACGTTCACCGCGACCGCCGTCATGCGGCTGGTCGACCGTGGTGACGTGGACCTGGACGCGCCGGTGCGGCGCTACCTGCCGGACTTCGCCGTGGCCGACGAGGAGGCCTCCGAGCAGGTCACCGTGCTGAACCTGCTCAACCACACGGCCGGCTGGTCCGGGGACCGGATGGGCGACGTCCGGGACCGCGGTGACGACGCGCTCGCCCGGTTCGTCAGCGGCCTCGCGGACGCCCAGCAGGAGTTCCCGGTCGGGGCCGGGATGTCCTACAACAACGCCGCGCTGTCGGTGGCCGGCCGGATCATCGAGGTGGTGACCGGCAGCGGGTACGAGCAGGCGATGCGCGAGCTGATCTTCGCCCCGCTGGGGATGGAGCACAGCCTGTTCCTGCCCGAGGACGTGATGACGCACCGGTTCGCCGTGGGGCACGTCCCGGCCGGGGAGACGATGGCGATCGCCCGGCCCTGGAACATGCCGCGCGGCAGCGCACCCGCCGGCGGGATCACCGCCGACGCCGGCGACCTGGTGCGCTGGATCCACTTCCACCTGGGCGACGGCACCGCCGCGGACGGCACCCGGGTGCTGGAGGCCGCGTCACTGCGCCGGATGCAGGAGCCCACGGTGACCGTCAAGGGCTCGGCGCTGGGCGACCACATCGGGATCTCCTGGATGCTCGAGGACCTGGACGGGGCCCGGGTGGTCGCGCACGGTGGCAGCACCATCGGCCAGGAGTCCGCGTTCACCATGATCCCCGAGCGGGGCTTCGGCATCACCAGCACCACCAACGCGTCCGGGCCGGGCACCGTCTTCAACAACGCGGTGGTGCGCCGGGTGCGCGAGGAGTTCCTGGGTCTGACGCCGCGCACGCCGGTGCCGGTCGACCGTGACCCGGAGCAGCTGCAGGCCTACGTCGGCAGCTACGACACGGTGGCGCTGACCGTCGAGGTCTCGCTCGCCGACAAGGCCCTCTCGGTGATGATGGAGCCCAAGCAGTCCTTCCTGGACTCGCTCGGGGCCAGCCGGGAGGACTTCGTCGAGCCGCCGATCACGCTGGGCATGGTGGACGACGACGAGTTCGTCGCCACCAGCGGCTCGGCCAGCGGGATGAAGGGCACCTTCGTCCGGGAGGCCGACGGCACGGTGTCCGGTGTGCACATGGGCGGCCGGCTGGCCCGGCGGCTGCCGGTCGGGTGACGGCGTCCACCACCCCCGCGCAGGTCGTGCTGCGCGGGGGGAGGGTCGCCGACCCGGCCCGTGGTGACGAGCGGGTCGTCGACGTGCACCTGGCCGGCGGCCGGGTGCACGCGGTCGGTCCCGGGCTGCCGGTGCCCGACGGGGCCCAGGTGCTGGACGTGGACGGCTGCGTCGTGGGGCCCGGTTTCGTCGACCTGCACAGCCACGTCAACTCCGTCGCCGGTCAACGGCTGCAGGCGATGGACGGCGTCACCACGGCGTTGGAGCTGGAGGGCGGGCTGATGCCGGTGGACCTCGCCTACCGGCAGACCGCCGACGAGGGGAGGCCGCTGAACTTCGGCTTCTCGGCCTCCTGGGGCCAGGCCCGGGCGGTGGTGCTGCTCGGCTGGCAGCCGACCCTGGACCTGACCTCCTCGCTCGGGATGCTCGGCGAGCCCGACTGGCAGCGCTCGTCCTCACCGGCCGAGCTGGGACGGTGGATGGAGCTGCTCCGGGCCGAGGTGGCCGACGGTGCGCTGGGCATCGGCATCCTGCAGGGGTATGCCCCGCGGACCGACCCGGCGGAGTTCACCGCGGTGGCCCGGCTGGCGGCCGAGACGGGGGTGCCGACCTTCACCCACGTCCGGGAGCTGGCTGCGGCGGACCCGAGCACCCCGGTCGACGGCAGCTCCGAGATCGTCGTCGCCGCCGCCGAGACCGGTGCCCGGATGCACCACTGCCACGTCAACAGCACCTCCCGCCGGCACCTGGACCGGGTGCTGGACACCCTGGCCTCGGCCCGGGCGGAGGGCTCGGCGGTGACCGTCGAGGCCTACCCCTACGGTGCGGGGAGCACCGGGATCGGCGCGGCCTTCCTGGCGCCCGAACGGCTCGGTGTGTGGGGCCTGGGCCCCACCCACCTGGTGCTGCTGCCGGAGGGCACCCGGATCCGGGACGAGGCGCACCTGCGCCAGGTCCGCCGCGAGGACCCCGGGCACGCCTGCATCGTGGAGTTCCTGGACGAGCGCGAGCCCGCGGACCTGGCCTTCCTGCAGCGGGCCCTCGCCTTCCCGGACGCCATCGTGGCCAGCGACGCGATGCCGGTGCTCTGGCCGGACGGCGTCCGGGAGTCGCGGCGCTGGCCGTTGCCGCCGGGCGGCAGCACCCACCCGCGGACCAGCGGCACCTTCGCCAAGGCCCTGCGGCTGATGGTGCGGGAGCTGGGTGCCTGGTCGTGGGTGGAGGCGTTCCGCCGCTGCAGCTGGCTGCCGGCGCAGGTGCTGGCCGAGGTCAGCCCGGCCGCGGCCCGCAAGGGCCACCTGTCGGTCGGGGCGGACGCCGACGTGGTGGTGCTGGACCCGGAGGAGGTCGCGGACCGCGCGAGCTACACCGACCCGACCCGGCACTCCACCGGGGTGCGGCACCTGCTCGTGCACGGCGAGCTCGTGGTCCGCGACGGCGAGCTGGACGAAGGGGCGTTCCCGGGGCAGCCGGTCCGGGCGGGGCACTGAGCCCGGCCGGGGGCTGAGAGGCGATGCCGTGTGCGCCGGTGGCCCTGTGGGGGCCACGACCGCACACGGCATCTCTCGGGTGGGTGTCCAGGACGGTCCACCCCTCGAACTCCGGGACCACAGGTGACCCGACTCAGGACACCGTTCCTTCGCCCGTGGTGGGGCGATGCGGGGGCGACTCCACCGCCGGGTCCTCGTCCCGCAGGGGTACGGACACGTCGGAGCCGCCCTGCTCGGTGACCCGGTCGCGCATCCGCACGAGGGTCGGCCGGGGGACGAAGGTGCCGGCGACGAGCGCCTCGCCCAGCCGGAACTGGGCGGCGCGCCGCAGCATGTCCTCCGGCACGTGTCCGAAGATGCCGGCCAGCTGTTCGAGGTCCGTGCGTGAGGTCATCCGCATCAGGGTCAGGTTGTCGCACTGGGTGACGATCCCCGGGTGCACCTTGGACGGTCGTTGCGTGGAGACCAGCAGCCAGAGGCCGTACTTGCGGCCCTCCGCCGCGATCTGCACCAGGCGGTCACGCACCGCTACCCCCAGCGGGGTCTCGGCCTGCGGCGGGCACAGGTTGTGGGCCTCGTCGACCACGATGAGCAGCGGGCGTCGCTGCGACCGTCGCTGCCAGAGGTGGTCGAGCACACCCAACGCCACCGCGAGCTGCTCCTCCTGCTCGTCGTAGCCACCGAGGTCGAGCACCGTCGCCGCCGGACGACGGTCGAGGACGTCCGTGGCGGACGTGGTGTGGTCCGACCAGACGGTGCGCCAGTCCAGCAGCCCCAGGTTCTCCAGACGCTGGGCCAGCATCACGGCCTCCGGCGTGTCCGCCTGGTTCAGGGTGGGCAGGACGTCGGCGAGGTGACGCTCCTCGAACGAGGCCGCGAGCTGCAGGAGCGCGTTGTACTCCACCCGGTCGACGACCGGGTCCAGGCGCAGCACCGCGGCCTGGGCCCGCGCGCTGAGGTCGGTGAAGCGGATGCGCAGCGGGCGCTCCTGGCTGTCGGGGCGCAGGACCTGCACGTCCCGGTCGGCGAGGGCACGCGACTCCTGCGGGTCCGCCGTCGGCACCGTGGTGTCCAGGTGCACGAAGTCGCTGTTGGGGTCGAGGACCAGGACGGGCAGGTCGGTGGCCGTGAGGATGCGCTCGAGCAGGACGCCGAGCGCGTAGGTCTTGCCCGAGCCGCTCTGCCCGCACCAGAAGGTGTGCCGGTTGAGCTTGCGGGAGAGGAGCCCGAGCGGGACGCCGGGCATCGACTGGAGCCGCCCCACGTGCAGCCGGCGGTCCGCCCCGGAGACGACCGCGGCGACCTCCTCGTCGGAGGCCGGGGACACCTCGACCGGGGTGGGCACCGGCGCCGGGGGAGGGCCGTCGACGGACACCAGGGTCCCCGAGGCCACGTGCTGGTCCCGGCCCTCGGCCTCCAGCCGCTCGACCTGGCCCAGCAGCGTCGCGCCGCCGCTCTCCAGGTGCAGGAAGTCCCCGACCCGCGGCGGGGTCCAGGACCCCCGGACGCGGAAGGAGCGACCGTCCGCGGAGTCGAGGTAGGTCGAGGCCCCCCCGGCGGACGTGGCGTCGGGGGGGCTCGCTGTCGTGCTCACGGCGATGGCCTGTCTCCTGCGGGAGCCGGGCTCAGCGCTGCTCGCCGCTGTCGGCCGCGGACTCCTCCGAGTCGAACATGTCGCGCACCGCGGTCTCGTCCTCGGCGCTGAGGTTGGTGGCGATGAGCTCACCGTCCATGTCGCCCAGCTCCTGGGCGATCCGGTCGCGGACGCCGTCGCTGGACATGAGGAACAGGGCCGAGGTTCCGGGGGTGACCTTCTCGCGCACGGTGTTGATGAACTCGTCGCTGATGCCGAAGTCCCGCATCGACCCGGAGAGCGCGCCCATGGCGGCGCCGAACGCCATACCGAAGAGCGGCACGAAGAAGATGATGCCGAAGAGCAGACCCCAGAACGCGCCACCCGACGCCCCCGCTCCGGTGGGGGAGAACGCCTGCTGGGTCTTCGGCTTCTTCTTGTCCTCCGGCCAGGAGACCACGACGGCGTCGTGGACCTTGATGAGCTGCTTCTTCTGCAGCTCGATCACCTGGGCGCGGATCTGCTGGGCCCGCTCCGGGTCGTTGAACTTCCACACGGTCAGGGTCGCCATGGGCAACTTCCTCTCGTCACCAGCGGGTCTGCCCGGGTGGCAACCCCACACACGTGGGACGAGTCTGGCACTGGCGGCCCGCGCCGTCTATACACCGAGGGTGAAAGGACGGTGACGTCGCGGGGCCGGCGGGATCGCGCTCGATGGTGGCGGGGGCCGCCTCCTCGCTCAGGCCTGCTGGGAGGCCTGCTCCTGCTCGGCCTCGGCGAGCTTGGCGCGAACCTCGTCCATGTCGAGCTCGCGCACCTGGTCCACGACGGACTCGAGGTCGCGGGCCGGGAGGGCGCCGGCCTGGCGGAAGACGAGCACGCCCTCCTTGAAGGCCATGATGGTCGGGATGGAGCTGATGCCTGCGCCCTGGGCCAGCGCCTGCTGGTCCTCGGTGTCGACCTTGCCGAAGACGACGTCGTCGTACTTCTCGGAGGCCTTCTCGTAGTTCGGGGCGAACATCTTGCACGGGCCGCACCACTCGGCCCACCAGTCGACCAGGACGATGTCGTGGTCCGTGACGGTCTGCTCGAAGGTGTCTGCGGTCAGGTCTACGGTGCTCATGGGCGTTCCAACGCGGGCACCGCTCGCCTTCTTCCATGCGCCTGCCCTCCTGCTACCGTCGCGTCATGCGAATGTTTCGCAACAGGTATTCCGCGCCGCTCTCCTCCCTCCTCCTCGTGGGTCTGGTGCTCGCCGGCTGCACCGACCCCACCACCAGCCCGTCCGGGGAGCGGGAGGGAGCGGCCGCCACCTCCTCCCGGGCGACCGAGGTCGTCGTCGCGACCGGCGGCGAGCCGGACAGCTTCAACCCGGTGCTGGGGTACGCGCGCTGGGGTGACGGCAAGATCGTCGAGGGGCTGGTGCGGCTGGGTGTCGACCTCGAGCCCGAGCCCGTGCTGGCCGAGGAGCTGCCCGAGGTGGCGGACGACGGCCTCACCTACACCGTCACCCTCCGGGAGGGTGTGACCTTCCACGACGGGCAGGAGCTCGACGCCGAGGACGTGGTGGCGACCTACGAGGCCGCGCTCGACCCGGAGAACGGCTCCCCGGTGGCCGCCGACCTCACCGCGCTGGAGTCGGTGGAGGCCGTGGACGGGCGCACCGTCCGCTTCACCCTGGCCCACCCGCAGTCCGCGTTCGTCACCACGACCACCCTCGGCATACTCCCGGCGGACCAGGTCGACGCGACCTCGCCGGAGGACGTCGTCGGCACCGGCCCCTACCAGGTCGAGGGCTACCGGGCGGGCGAGCGCCTGGTGCTCACCGCCAGCCCCGACTACTGGGGCGAGCAGCCTGAGGTCACCCGGGCCACCTTCCTCTTCGTGGACGACGACGCGGCCCGTGCCGCCCGGCTCGCCTCCGGCGAGGTGGACGCCGCACTGCTGCCCACGCAGGCGCTCGGCCGTTTCGAGGACGACGGGGCCTACGACGTCATCCGCCGCGACACGGCCGACTTCCGCGCACTCGTCCTGCCCGAGGAGGGGGAGGTGACCGGCGACCCCGCCATCCGCACGGCCCTGCAGACGGGCCTGGACCGGCAGGCGCTGGTCGACGGCGCCCTGGCCGGCGCCGGGCGTCCGGCCTACGGGCCGATCCCGCCCGAGGCGCCGGAGTACTCCGACGTCGTCGAGGTCGAGGCGAACCCGAGGACGGCGGAGCAGCGGCTCGAGGAGGCCGGCTGGGTCGAGGGCGCCGACGGGGTCCGCGCCCGGGACGGGCAGCGAGCCGCCTTCACCCTCATGTACCCGGCCGGCGACACGCTGCGCCAGAACGTCGCCCTCGAGGTCCAGGCCCAGGCCGCCGAGCTCGGCATCGAGGTCGAGCCGGAGGGGCTGAGCTGGGAGGCGATCGAGCCGCGGATGTCCAGCGACGCCCTCGTCTACGGCAGCGGCAACCCCTACAACGCCGACCTGTCGACCTACCCCCTCTTCCACTCCAGTCGCGCCTTCCAGGGCTTCGACAACCCGGGCGGCTACGACTCCGCGGAGATGGACGCGGCCCTCGAGGCGGGCCGGGCCGCGCAGGAGGACTCCGAGCGGGTCGAGGCCTACGCCACCGTGCAGGAGCAGCTCGCGCAGGACCTGCCCTGGGTGTTCCTGGCCTACGTCGAGCACGACTACGTCATCGAGGCCGACACCTGGGCCGGGTATGACGTGCCGCTCGTCGAGCCGCACGAGCACGGTCTCCAGGGCGGACCCTGGTGGAACCTCCCCTCGTGGACGACCGCCGGCGGGTGAGGCTGCCGACCCGGCTCCACCCGGCCCGCCCTCCGCTGACCGGGCTCCTCGTCGGTCGGCTGCTGCTGCTCCCCGTCCTCGTGGCGGTGGTCACCCTCGTGATGTTCGCGCTCGCGCAGCGCACCCCCTTCGACCCGGTCCTCGCCACGCTGGGGGAGCGGGCCCTGACGATGGACGGGCCGACGCTCGAGGCGATGCGGGACCGGGCCTCCGACACCGGCGCGGTGCAGCAGTGGGCCGCGTGGTGGGGCAATGCCCTGCAGGGGGACCTCGGGGTGTCCTCCAGCCAGCGCTCGCCCGTCTCGACCGTCATCGCCCAGCGGCTTCCGTGGACGCTCGGGCTCATGTCCGCCGCGCTGGTGCTGGCCGTGCTCGGCGGGGTACTGGTGGGCGGGCTGGCCGGCACCCGGCCCGGTTCCTGGGCGGACCGGGCGGTGGGCGGTGGGCTGCTCGCGACCCAGGCGGCGCCCCCCTTCTGGGTGGGGCTCGTCGCCGTGTGGGTCTTCGCGGTGTGGCTCGGGTGGCTGCCGACCGGCGGGGCGACCTCGCCCGGCTCGGGCTCCGTGGAGGCCCTGGACGTGCTGCGGCACGCCGTGCTCCCCGTGCTCGTCCTGGCGCTGTCCCAGCTGCCGTGGTTCGGCCTGGTCGTCCGCGACGCCACCCGCGACGCACTGGCGGGGGTGCCGGTGCGCGCGGGCTGGGCCCGCGGCATACCCACGGCGCGGTTGCTGCGCCAGCACGCCGTCCGACCCGCGCTGCTGCCCCTGGTGACCGTCCTCGGGGTGCGGGTGCCGGAGCTCATCACCGGAGCCGTGCTCGTCGAGACCGTCTTCTCCTGGCCCGGGGTCGCGAGCGCCACGGTCGACTCGGCGCTGCGCCTCGACTTCCCGCTGCTCGCCGCGCTCACCGTCCTCACGACCGTCCTGGTCGTGCTCGGCAACCTGGCCGCGGACGTCGCCTACCGCGTCGTGGACCCGAGGGTGGGCCGTCGTGACGGCTGAGGGGTGGCGCGAGGTCGCCGGCGCGCGCTCCCGCCCCTGGGCCGGGACCCGGCACGCGGTGGCGCGGGGAGGCTCCGGCCCCTGGTGGGTCGCCCTCGGCGGCGTGGTCGTCGTCGTCCTGCTGCTCGGCGCGGGTGCGGCCGACCAGCGGGCCGACTTCGAGCAGGCCTTCCTGCCCCCCTCGGCAGAGCACCCCTTCGGGACCGACCAGGCCGGCCGTGACCTGCTGGCCCGCAGCCTGGCCGGCGCCCGGGTGTCGCTGCTGGTCGGGCTGGTGGCTGCCCTCGTCTCCAGCGTCGTCGGAGTGGTCGTGGGAGGGCTCGCCGGCTCGTTGGCCTCCCGCGCCGGTGGCGTCGTCGACGGCGTGCTGATGCGTGTGGTCGACGCCGTGAACGCCCTCCCGCACCTGGTGCTCGGCATCGTCATCGTCGCCCTGCTCGGCCCCTCCCTCGGCAGCGTGATCCTCAGCGTCGCCCTGACCCACTGGACGACGACCGCGCGGCTGGTGCGGGCCGAGCTGCTCGCGCTGGAGGGCGTCGGCTTCGTCGAGGCGGCCGTCGGGGCGGGCGCGGGGCGTTGGTGGGTGCTCTCCCGGCATCTGCTGGCGCACGTCATGGGTCGGGTGGTGCTCGCGACGGTGCTCATGGTGCCGCACGCGATCATGCACGAGTCGGCCCTGAGCTTCCTCGGCCTCGGGCTGCCCGACGACCAGGCCTCGCTCGGCACCATCATCGAGCAGTCGCGCACGGCCGTCCTCGCGGGCCACTGGTGGCCGGCGGTGCTGCCCGGCCTGCTGCTCGTGGCGCTGAGCCTGGTCGTCTTCGTGCTCGGCGAGCGGCTGCGCCCGGTCTCGTGGGGGCGCTCGTGAGCGGCCACGGGTATGCCGAGAGCCGGGACGTCGTGCTGCCCGCCTCGCAGACGGCTGGCCCGGGCGGTACGCCAGATTGGCGTCCGGTCGGCGGGTTGCGGGTGGAGGGGCTCGGGGTGGCCCTGCCCGACGGTCGGGGTGGGCACCAGACGGTGCTGGAGCAGGTGGACCTCCGGGTGCCGCGCGGGCGCCTCGTGGTGCTCCTCGGGCCCAGCGGCGCGGGCAAGTCGACACTCCTGGCCGCTCTGCTGGGCCTGCTGCCCACCGGCTCCCTGGTCCGCGGGCACGGGTGGTGGGAGGACGAGGAGGCCGAGCCGGTGGACCTCGTCGACCCGGGCGCGCCCGCGCGGGAGCGGCTGCGGGGCCGCGTCGCGGCGTGGCTGCCGCAAGCCCCCGTGGGTGCGCTGACCCCGGTGCTCACCGTCGGCCACCACCTCACCGAGAAGGCGCGGGTCCACGTGCCGGCGGGCCAGGTGCAGGCCTCGGTGCGGTCGGCGATGCGCCGCCACGACGTGGAGCCGCAGTGGTGGCGTCGGCTGCCCTCGCAGCTCTCCGGCGGGCAGGCCCAGCGGGTCTCCAACGCCCTCGCGCTGCTCGGTGACCCCGGGCTCGTCCTGGCCGACGAGCCCACCACCGGCCTGGACCGGCCCCGGGCGCGGGCGGCGGCGGCCGGGCTGACGGCGCTGGCGCACGACGAGGGCCGGGCCGTGCTGGTGGTCACCCACGACCTCCGGCTCGCGGAGGAGGCCGCGGACGCCGTGGTCGAGATCGACGGCGGGCGGTCCCGTGGCGCGGACGTGCCGGTGGGTGAGGTCATCGCCCGGGCCCGCCGCGCCACCCACCGCCTGGCCCCGCACGCCACCACCGGGCAGCGCCTGACCGCGCCCGGGGAGGGGCCGGCCGTCGGCGGAGGGCCGGCCACCGGGGGAGCACCGCACACCCCGGGCGGAGGGCCGGACGAGGGACAGGGCCCCGGCCTGGCCGGCGTGGACCTCACCCTGCGGCGCGGCCGGGGCACGCTGGTGCGCAGCGGGGTGACGCTGCGGGTCCGCCCGGACCGTACGACCGGCCTCATGGCCCCCTCCGGTGCGGGCAAGACGACGCTGCTGCGCGCCCTGGCGCTGCTGCACCGACCCTCGGCCGGCCAGGTGCGCCTGGACGGGCGCCCGGTCCACGGCACGGGGTATGCCGTGCCCGCCGCCCTGCGTCGTCGCATCGCCTTCGTGCCGCAGGACCCGCGACAGGGGGTGGACCCCCGGTGGACGCTGGGCCGGAGTCTGCTGGAGCCGTCCCGGTTGGCGGGGCGGGCCGGTGACGACACCACGGTCGCCCGGATGCTGGACCGGGTGGGCCTCGCACCGGAGCTGGCCGGCCGTCGACCGGACGAGGTCTCCGGTGGACAGCTGCAGCGGGTCGTCCTGGCCCGGGCCCTCACGCTGGGCGCGGACTTCCTCCTGCTGGACGAGCCGACGTCGATGGTCGACGCGGCCACCGCCCGCGCGGTCGTCCGGGCCGTGCACGAGCACCAGCACGCCACCGGGTGCGGGGTGCTGGTCGCCTCCCACGACGAGGAGCTCCTGCGCACCTGGTGCGACGTCGTCGTCGAGTGGTGAGCCGGAGCCGTCCCGCAGGGTCCCGGCGGACGCGGCACGCCGGGAGCGGGCTGCATACCTCTCGCGGGTCGGGACGCGCCACAATGGGGCCATGAGCCCCGTCCCGTCCGTGTCGAACTCCATCACCGTCCGTCTCGAGCTGCCGGCCCGCGTCACCGCCGTCTCCGAGATCACCACCGCGGTCGCGGACGTCGGCGGCATGGTCACCGCGGTCGACATCAGCGACTCGGCCCCCGAGCGGCTGCAGGCCGACCTGACCATCGCGACCTACGGCACGGACCACGCCGCCGAGGTCGTCGAGGCCATTAGTGAGGTCGACGGGGTGGAGATCGGGCGGGTCAGCGACCGGACGTTCCTGGCCCACCTGGGCGGCAAGCTGGAGGTGAAGTCCAAGCTGCCGATCCGCAACCGCGACGACCTCTCCCTGGTCTACACCCCGGGCGTGGCCAAGATCTGCCAGGCGATCGCCGAGAACCCCGAGGACGCCCGCAGCCTCACCATCAAGCGCAACACGGTCGCCGTCGTCACCGACGGCTCGGCCGTCCTCGGGCTGGGCGACATCGGGCCCCTGGCGGCCATGCCGGTCATGGAGGGCAAGGCCGCGCTGTTCAAGCGGTTCGCCGACATCGACGCCTTCCCCATCTGCCTCGACGCCCACGACAGCGACGAGATCGTGCGGGTGGTCAAGGCGATCGCGCCCGGTTTCGCCGGGATCAACCTCGAGGACATCTCGGCGCCGCGGTGCTTCGAGATCGAGGCGCGGCTGCGGCGGGAGCTGGACATCCCCGTCTTCCACGACGACCAGCACGGGACGGCGATCGTCGCGCTCGCCGCGCTGAAGAACTCCCTGCGGGTGGTCGACAAGGAGCTCAGGTCGGTCAAGATCGTCATGTCCGGGGCGGGTGCCGCGGGCTCGGCCATCATCCGGCTGCTGCTGCAGGCCGGGGCCACCGACGTCCTCGTCGCCGACGTCGACGGGGTTATCCACCCGAGGCGGCCCGACGTCATGCGCGGCGACAACGGCAACCTCGCCTGGATCGCCAGCCAGACCAACCGCGGCCTCGAGACCGGGACCCTCAAGGAGGCGCTCGTCGGGGCGGACGTCTTCATCGGTGTCTCGGCCGGCAACATCCTGACCGGTGAGGACATCGCCCGGATGAACGACGACGCGGTCGTCTTCGCCATGGCCAACCCGGTCCCCGAGGTCGACCCGGTCGAGGCCGGCAAGCACGCCACGGTCGTCGCGACCGGCCGCAGCGACTTCGCCAACCAGATCAACAACGTGCTCGTCTTCCCGGGGGTCTTCCGTGGCCTGCTGGACGCCGCGAGCGACCACATCGACGACCAGATGCTCCTGGCCGCAGCCTCCGCGCTGGCCGACGTCGTCACCGCCGACGAGCTCAACCCCACCTACATCATCCCCAGCGTCTTCAACCCCAAGGCGACCAAGGCAGTCGCCCAGGCGGTCGAGGAGGCCGCGCGGGCGCGTCGCGCGGAGACGAGCTGACGGGCGGCCCGCGAGATCCACGGCGGCCTCCCGGCCTGGACCTCGTCGTCGTGCTCGGGTGGTTCGCGCTGCTCGTGTCGCTGCTCGTCCAGGGGTACGGGCTCTACGCCCCGCAGGCGCCCGGGCCCGCCGGGGTCCCCGGCCTGGACAAGGTCGGCCACCTCATCGCCTTCGCCGTGCCCGCTGCCCTGGCGTGGTGGCTGCGAGCGCCATGGCTCGTGCCGGTGCTGGTGCTGCACGCCCTGGTGAGCGAGCCGCTGCAGCAGCTGCTCGCGCCCGGCCGGCAGGCAGACCTGCTGGACACGGCCGCGGACCTGCTGGGCGTGGGGCTCGGGGTCTGGCTCGCCGCGACGAGCCAGAGCCGCTGGGGTCATGATGGGGACATGCGCGAAACCTCGACGCCGACGAGGCGGCAGTCGTGAGCCCACCGCGCATGGAGCGGGGCGAGGTCACCGGTCAGCTGCTCGTGGCGACCCCGCTGACCGGCGAGCCCTTCGCCGGGTCCGTCGTGCTGATCCTGCACCACGACGAGGACGGCGCCCACGGGCTCGTCCTCAACCAGCCGATGGAGGCCGGCGTCGACGCGGTGCTGCCGGAGTGGCAGCCCTTCGTCACCGACCCGGGGGTGCTCTTCCGCGGTGGCCCGGTGGGTCGCGACACGGCCATGGGGTTGGTGAGCGTGCCGGGGCACCTGCCGGAGGACCCGCCCCTGGGCACCCAGCTGCTCTTCGGCGGGATCGGCCTGGTCGACCTGGACGCCCCGGCGCCGCTGGTCGTGCCCGAGCTCGGTGCCTTCCGGATCTTCGTGGGCTACAGCGGCTGGTCCGCCGGTCAACTCGACTCCGAGATCCGGCACGGGGCGTGGGAGGTCGTGCCCCGCGAGCCGCGTGACGCCTTCCGTGAGGACACCACCGACCTCTGGCGGGAGGTGCTGCTCCGCCAGCGCTCGGCTGCCTCCTTCCTCACCACCTGGACCGAGCACCCCGAGCGCAACTGACGGGGCGTCGCCCGTGGTGGCTCAGAAGCGGCCGCGCGTCGCTCGTGGTGGCTCAGAAGGGGCCGCGCGTCGCTCGTGGTGGCTCAGTCCTCGCCGCCGGACCCCCCGCCGGAGCCGCCACCGTCCTGCGGCTCGCGCAGCCCCTCGTAGATCTCCTTGCACTGGGGGCAGACCGGGAACCGCTGCGGGTCGCGACCCGGCACCCAGATCTTGCCGCACAGCGCGATCACGGGGTCCCCGCTCAGGGCGGACTCCATGATCTTCTCCTTGCGGACGTAGTGCGAGAAGCGCTCGTGGTCGCCCGGCTCGGACAGGTCGGGCTGGACCCGGGTGTCCTCGCGCTCCAGCACGGCGGTCTGTGTCGACGGCTGGGTCGGTGCCTCGGGCGCGTCGAGGGGCTGGTCGGACATGCGGACGCTCATGCGCCCCAGTCTAGGCGCGCTCCGGCATGCCTGCCCGCGGGCGGGAGGGACGGCATACCACGGGGTGCGGCGCCCCGGCGGGAGCGGGAGGGCCGGTGAGTCGGATCCGGAAACGACCTATCCTGGCGAGTCGATGTCCACTTCAGCCGCCTCCCACCTGCCCCCCGCCTATCCCGAGCGTGCCGCCTGGGGCACGGCGGGCAAGCTGCGTGCCTGGCAGGCGAGCGCGCTGCAGACCTACCTCGCCGAGCGCCCCCGTGACTTCCTCGCGGTGGCGACGCCCGGTGCGGGCAAGACGACCTTCGCGCTGCGCGTCGCGACCGAGCTGCTGGACCGCGGAGAGGTGCAGCGGATCACCGTCGTGGCGCCGACCGAGCACCTCAAGACCCAGTGGGCCGAGGCGGCCGCCAAGGTGGGCATCCGCATCGACCCGCGCTTCGCCAATGCGCAGGGGCGGCACAGCCAGGACTTCGACGGTGTCGCGGTGACGTATGCCGGGGTCGCCAGCAAGCCGCTGCTGCACCGGGCCCGGACCGAGGCGGCGCGCACCCTGGTGATCCTCGACGAGGTCCATCACGGCGGCGACGCGCTGTCGTGGGGGGAGGCCGTGCGTGACGCCTTCGAGCCGGCGACCCGGCGGCTGGCGCTGACCGGGACGCCGTTCCGGTCCGACACCGCGGCCATCCCGTTCGTGCGCTACGAGATGGACGCCGAGGGGATCCTGCGGTCGTCGGCCGACTACACCTACGGCTACGCCGACGCGCTGCGCGACGGCGTCGTGCGACCCGTGCTCTTCCTGTCCTACGGCGGCACGATGCGCTGGCGGACCAAGGTGGGCGACGAGCTGGAGGCGCGGCTGGGGGAGCCGCTGACGCAGGACGTCACCAAGCAGGCCTGGCGCACCGCGCTGGACCCGGCCGGCGACTGGGTCCCGGCGGTGCTGCGGGCAGCGGACAAGCGGCTGACCGAGGTGCGCCGACACGTCGAGGACGCCGGTGGTCTCGTCATCGCCTCCGACCAGCGCTCGGCGCGGGCCTACGCCAAGCAGCTGCGCGAGATCACCGGTGAGGCGGCGACCGTCGTGCTGTCCGACGACGCCGGGGCCTCGGCCCGGATCGAGGAGTATGCCGCGGGCGACTCGCGCTGGATGGTCGCCGTCCGCATGGTGTCCGAGGGGGTGGACGTGCCGCGGCTGGCCGTCGGGGTCTACGCCACCTCGACGTCGACTCCGCTGTTCTTCGCGCAGGCGGTGGGTCGCTTCGTGCGGGCCCGGCGCCGCGGTGAGACGGCCTCGGTCTTCCTGCCCAACGTGCCGCTGCTGCTCGGGCACGCCGGCTCGATGGAGCTGGAGCGTGACCACGCGCTGAACCGCAAGGACGGCGGGGAGGAGCAGCTGTGGTCGGAGGAGGAGGGTCTGCTCGAGCAGGCCCAGGCCGCCGAGGGGGCCTCGGACGACCTCGCCGGCAGCTACGAGGCGATCGGGTCGGACGCGGAGTTCGACCACGTGCTCTTCGACGCCGAGCAGTTCGGCCTGGGTGGGGTGCCCGGGTCGGAGGACGAGGACGACTACCTCGGCCTGCCCGGGCTCCTGGAGCCGGACCAGGTCGCGACCCTGCTGCGAGAACGGCAAAAGAAGCAGGTCGGGCGCGACGGTGGCCAGGCGCGGGCCCAGGCCGTGTCCGCCCACCGGGCGCTCGCCGAGCACCGCAAGGAGCTCAACAAGCTGGTCGCCGCCTACGCCCAGAAGAAGGGCCAGCCGCACGCCGTCGTGCACTCCGAGCTGCGCCGCGCCTGCGGCGGCCCCGAGCTCGCGACGGCCACCTCCGAGCAGGTCCGCGACCGCATCGAGTCTATCCGGCGCTGGTTCGTCGGCCGCCGCTGACGGCATACCTCGCTGGGGGCCTGCCAGGGTGCGGGCTCGCCACACCCGCCCCGGGGCATACCTGTGCACGGCACACCCGTCCCAGGAGCGCCTGTGCACGGATATGCAGCCGGTGCGTAGGTTCTACCGCACGCACAGGCTGCAGCTGCCGTGCACAGGCCGGGCTGATCGAGTTCAAGGTGTTGCGTGGCCGGGCGCGCGGGCGGAAAGGACTGTCCCGAACACTGCTGGACGCCGCCAGACTGGGTATGCCGTCGTCCGCGGCTGCGGGGAGGAAGTCTCAGGCCGGGGTCGCACGCCGAGCGAGCCCACGGGCCATGGCCGCACGGATCTTGGCGACGACGCGCTGGGGGTGGGCCAGGTCGTCCCAGGTGAGGCGCACCACCTCGTAGCCGAGCGCGCGGAGCCGGTCCTCGCGCCACTTCTCGGCCATCAGGTCGAGAGAGGAGGCGTATTTGAGCGCGCCGTCGAACTCGACCACCGTCCGGACCTCCCGCAGCAGGAAGTCGACGAAGCCGACCAGCTCGCCGTGCTCGTCGCAGATCCTCGCCTGGAGCTCCGGGACCGGCAGCCCGGCTTCGAGCATGATCCAGCGGGCCCGGGTCTCACCGGCCGACCCGCTCAGTCCGGTGGCGTGCTCGACCACGGTGCGGACGGCGGGGGCTCCGTGCCCGAACGACCCTTCCCGGCCCGCCTGACGCAGCCGCCCGATGGTCGTCGCCTTCTCCCGCAGCGCGATGTCCGCGCTGACCAGCCCGGCCACGAGGCCCATGGACCCGGCTACCTGCAGACAGGCCAGGGCAGGGTCGACGACGGGCGGCTCCCGGCTCGCCGGGTCGTCCGGGAAGATCACCCAGCTGCGGCTGACCGGTGGGTGGATGTGCACGACGCCGTCGCTCCGCCCTCGCTGGTCGTCGGTCCGCGTGAGGTGCACCTTGTCGTCGACACCGTAGGTTCCGATCCGGCGGACCTCGAGCCCGCTGTGGTGGCTGAGGGCGTACGGGCGGCCCGGTCCGCACAGCTTCGTCGCGACCGCGCGCGCCCGCAGCTCGTGCAGCTGCCACGGGGCCGCCCGACGCCATACCTCGCCTGAGACGAAGCAGTCCTTGCGGATCCGCACCAGCACGCCGCCGGCGATGAGTCTGCGGATCTGGGTGCGGGTGATGCCGAGGGCCCGCAGGTCGTCACCGCTGGCGACGTGGTGCTGGGCGGACAGGCGGGCCTGGAGGTGCTCCATGACGACCCACTGTGGCCGATCCCGGTGTCGCGGACGGGGAGTTGTCCACAGGTGGTGGGGTCGGGGGACGACCGCTTCGAGTCCGAACACGGATCTGCAGCCGGTACGTAGGTTCTACGGCATGCACAGGCTGCGCAACCGTGCACAGGATCAGGTGGGGTGCAGGTGGGGTGCAGGTGGCGTGCACAGGTCTGGCCCGTCTGCACTGGTGGGTGTATGCCCGGCCCACCGGGATGTCCCAGCTGCGCGGCACCTTCCTGTCCCACCGGGACGACCTGCTGCCGCCCGTCCCCGCCGAGCAGTTCCGCGCCGACCAGGTGCTCGTCGCCCGGGAGGTGGTCCGCAGGGCCGGCGGGGCAGCGGTGCCAGAGGAGGTCGTCTGCGCGGATAGTCTGGCCACCATGAGTCAGCAGGCAGGGTGGTACGACGACCCCGAGGACGCGCAGAATCTCCGCTACTGGGACGGCGTGCAGTGGACCCACCACACGGCACCCAAGCAGAAGCCCAACCTCGCCCAGTCGGGCCAGCAGTGGCAGGCGCCGGAGTCGGGCGAGGCCGGGCAGGCAGGCCAGGGGCAGCAGGGCCAGGGCGGCTACGGCCAGGGGCAGCAGGGCCAGGGGCAGCAGGGCTGGGGCCAGCAGGGCCAGGGTGGCTACGGCCAGGGGCAGCAGGGCTGGGGCCAGCAGGGCCAGCAGCAGCCCAACCCCTACGCCGGCCAGACCGGGCAGAACCCGTACCAGGGCCAGTGGCAGGGAGGGCCGGTGCCCGGCGGCTACCAGCCGCAGCCGGGTCCGACGACCCCGGACGGCCAGCCGCTGGCCGGGTGGTGGCACCGCGTCGGTGCCCGCCTGCTCGACGGCCTCCTCGCGCTCATCGTCAGCACCGTCCTCGTCGTGGCCACCGTGACCCCCGAGGTGCGCGGCGCCATGGAGGACTACGTCATGGACCCCGACCCCACGGGCGCCGTGCCCGTGATCCTCGAGGACTGGATCCTCCAGCTGGGGCTCGTGACCGCCGTCCTCGGCCTCGCCTACGAGGTGCTCATGGTGAAGTTCTTCGGTGGCACCGTCGGCAAGCTCATCACCGGGCTGCGCGTGCGGCTGCGGGACGAGCCGGGCCTGCCCACCTGGCGCGCGGTGCTGCTGCGCTCGGCCGTCTACCAGGGCCCGAACCTGCTGGGCAGCCTCTCACCCGCCCTCGGCTTCCTCGGCCTGTTCACCATCATCAACGTCCTGTGGCCGCTGTGGGACGCGAACAACCAGGCGCTGCACGACAAGGCTGCCGGCACCAACGTCGTCAAGAGGCGCTGAGCACGGCCCCCCGGCGGGCGCCGCCCGGCCGCGCGACGTGAGCCGGGCGCTCCTGTGCGGGTGTCGACTGGAGGTGGCACGATCAGGGGTATGAGCCGAGGCCTGATCATCGTCGACGTCCAGCACGACTTCTGCGAGGGCGGCTCGCTGCCGGTGACCGGGGGGATCGCCGTCGCCGAGGGCGTGAGCGCCTACACGGTCGCCCACGCGCAGGAGTACGCGACGGTGGTCGCCACCGCCGACTGGCACGTCGACCCCGGCGGGCACTGGGCCACCGACGGCGAGCCCGACTTCGTCACCTCCTGGCCGGTGCACTGCGAGGTCGGCACCGAGGGCGCCGACTTCCGGCCCGAGCTCGCCCCCGCCCTCGAGCACGTCCAGGCGGTCTTCCGCAAGGGGGAGCACGAGGCGGCCTACTCCGGGTTCGAGGGACGCACCGAGGTGCACGGTCGCCGGCTCGGCCTGGCCGACTGGCTGCGCGAGCGGGGCATCACGACCGTGGACGTCTGCGGCATCGCCACCGACCACTGCGTGCGGGCGACGGCGCTGGACGCCCGCCGGGAGGGGCTGGAGACGCACCTGCTGCTCGACCTGTGCGCCGGCGTCGCCCCCAGGACGACGGACGCCGCGCTGCGGGAGATGCGCGACGCGGGGGTCGTCGTGAGGCACGACACCGCGACGCGGGGGTCGTCGTGACGCACGACACCACGGCGGGGGGACCGGCGCGGGCCTGAGCCGGGCGCCGGCCCTCAGCTCCAGTCGTCGAGGTAGGTCGTCGCCAGCGCCGGGTCACCGAGGGAGAGCCGCAGCGCCCGCTGCGGCAGCTCCGCGCGGGCCCGTTCGTGGTGCTCCCGGGCAGCGGCGACGTCGGTGCGGGCGACCACCTCGCCGTGCTCGACCAGCGGCACCAGCAGGGGCCGGTCGTCGCCGTCGTCCTGCGGCTTCTCGTTGATCCCGATGATCTCCTCGGTCGCCTCGCCGCTGCTGGACCGGCGGCGCAGGGCGTACTTGCGCCCGCCCACGCTCGCCTTGTCCTTGCTCGCCTTGGCCACCCCCTCCATCCGGCCGTCGCCGCTCTCCCGGCTGACCAGCTTGTAGACCATCCCCGCCGCCGGGTGCCCCGAGCCGGTCACCACCTTGGTGCCCACGCCGTAGGCGTCGACGGGCGCGGCCTGCAGCGCGGCGATGGCGTGCTCGTCGAGGTCGGAGGTCACGACGATGCGCGTGTCCGCCGCCCCGAGCCGGTCCAGCTGGCTGCGGACCTCGAAGGCCTGGCTCACCAGGTCACCGGAGTCCAGGCGCACCCCGCCGAGCTCGCTCCCGGCCAGCTCGACCGCCAGCTCGACGGCGCCGGTCACGTCATACGTGTCGACGAGGAGGGTGGTCGACAGCCCCAGGCTGGCGAGCTGGTTGGCGAAGGCCTGGCGCTCGTCGTCGTGCAGGAGGGTGTAGGAGTGCGCGGCCGTCCCCATGGTCGGGATGCCGTGCCGCCGACCCGCCTCGAGGTTGGAGGTCGAGGCGAACCCCGCGAGGTATGCCGCCCGCGCCGCCGCCACCGCCGAGGCCTCGTGCGTGCGCCGGCTGCCCATCTCGATGCACGGGCGGCCGTGGGCGACCGCGGTCATCCGGGACGCCGCCGAGGCCACGGCCGAGTCGTGGTTGAGGACCGACAGGAAGAGGGTCTCCAGCACCACCCCCTCGGCGAAGCCCGACTCGACCACGAGCAGCGGGGAGCCGGGGAAGTAGACCTCGCCCTCGGCATACCCCCAGATGTCGCCGCGGAACCGGAAGTCGGCCAGCCAGTCCAGGGTGCGCCGGTCCACCACCTCCCGGTCGGCGAGGAAGGCGATCTCCTCCTCCCCGAAGCGGAAGTCGCGCAGCGCCTCCAGCGCGCGCCCGGTGCCGGCCACGACGCCGTAGCGCCGCCCCTCGGGCAGCCGGCGGGCGAACGCCTCGAAGACGCAGCGCCGCTCGGCGTGACCGCTGGCGAGCGCGGCCTGGATCATCGTCAGCTCGTAGTGGTCGGTCAGCAGGGCGGTGCTCGGGCTCACCCCCGCACCCTATGGTGGGGGCGTGCCGATCGACACCCCCAGCCCACCGGCGCCGCCGGCCGACCCGCAGACCACCCCGCAGGAGCAGGGCGGGGTGGCCGTCCTGGACCGCCCGGAGTCGGACCGCCCGTGGGTCACCCTGGTGTGGAACGACCCGGTCAACCTCATGAGCTACGTCACCTGGGTCTTCCAGACGCACTTCGGCTACACCCGCAGCAAGGCCGAGAAGCTCATGATGGACGTGCACACCGTGGGCCGCGCGGTCGTCTCGACCGGCACGCGGGAGAAGATGGAGGCCGACACCGAGGCCATGCACGGCTACGGCCTGTGGGCCACCTTCCAGAAGGACGACTGAGGTATGGCGCGGGCGTTCCGGCGCAGGGGCGAGCGGCTCGTCGCCTCCTTCGACGCCGACGAGATCGCCGTCGTCGTCCACGTCCTGCGGCTGACCCGGGACTTCGTGGCCCCGGAGCGCCCGGAGACCGGCGACCCCTTCCTCGACCTGGTCGCCGGGCTGGGGGACGAGGTCGACCCCACCGAGCCCAGCGACCCGGCGTTGCGGCGTCTGCTGCCGCCGGCCTCCCGCGACGACGACGAGCAGGCGGCCGAGTTCCGCCGGCTCACCGAGCACGGTCTGCGCCAGCGCAAGGCGGGCACCCTCGCCACGGCCATCGCGGCCCTGGAGGGGGCGACCCCGCCCCGCCTGGAGCTCGACCTCGACCAGGGGCGGGCCCTCGCGATCGCGCTCACCGACGCCCGGCTTATCCTCGGGGAGCGGCTCGGGCTGCGCACCGACGAGGACTCCGAACGTCTGCACCAGGAGCTCGAGGCGGCCCTGTCGGGGGACACCGACACCGACCTCGACCCGGCGCTGGCGCAGAAGATGGCCTACTACGACTTCCTCTCCTGGATGCAGGAGTCGGTGACGACCGCGCTCATGGGGCGCTGAGGCATACCCCGCGACGGGGGTGCCGCGGCTGCAGGACCGGCGTCCACCGGGTCCCGCGCGACGTAGGCTGGCGCCCATCATGACGACGCACTCCGCCCCTGTCTCCGCCACCGAGCACGACGACGTCACCGGCCCGGACGTCCGCGTGCGCTTCTGCCCCAGCCCCACCGGGACGCCGCACGTCGGCCTCGCGCGCACCGCGCTGTTCAACTGGGCCTACGCCCGCCACCACGGCGGCACGCTGGTCTTCCGGATCGAGGACACCGACGCCTCCCGCGACTCGCAGGAGTCCATGCAGCAGATCGTCGACGCCCTGGAGTGGTTGGGGCTGGACTACGACGAGGGGCCCGGCGTCGGCGGCCCCTACGGTCCCTACCGGCAGAGCGAGCGCGCCGACCTGCACGCCGACGTGGCGCGCCGGCTGCTGGAGGCGGGTCTGGCCTACGAGTCCTTCAGCACACCGCAGGAGGTCGAGGCGCGGCACCGGGCGGCGGGTCGCGACCCCAAGCTCGGCTACGACAACCACGACCGGGACCTCAGCGCGGAGCAGAAGCAGGCCTACCGCGACGAGGGCCGCGAGCCGGTGCTGCGGCTGCGGATGCCCGACGAGGACCTCACCTTCACCGACCTGGTGCGCGGGGAGGTCACCTTCGGGGCGGGGTCGGTGCCCGACTTCGTCATCGTCCGCGGCAACGGCCACCCGCTCTACACGCTGGTCAACCCGGTCGACGACGCCATGATGCGGATCACCCACGTCATCCGGGGTGAGGACCTGCTCTCCTCGACACCGCGGCAGATCGCGCTCTACCGCGCGCTGGTCGAGATCGGCGTCGCGCAGCGGGTGCCGACCTTCGCCCACCTGCCGCTCGTGCTGGGGGAGGGCAGCAAGAAGCTGTCCAAGCGGGACCCGCAGTCCGACCTCTTCCTGCACCGCGAGCGGGGCTTCGTCCGGGAGGGGATGATCAACTACCTCGCCCTGCTCGGCTGGTCCATCGGCCCGGACCGCGACATCTTCGACCCCGAGCACCTCGTGCAGGCCTTCGACGTCGCCGACGTCAACCCCAACCCGGCGCGGTGGGACCAGAAGAAGGCCGAGTCCATCAACGGCGACCACCTGCGGCGGCTGTCGCTGCCGGAGTTCACCTCCCGGCTGCTGCCGGTCCTGCGCGGGGCCGGTGTCCTTCGGGAGCAGAGCGACATGGGCGAGCTGGCGCGGCTGGAGGCGGTCGCCGACCTCATCCAGACCCGCATCCAGGTGCTCTCCGAGGCGGTCCCGATGGTGCGCCCGTTCTACGTCCGCGGCGCGGACCTGGAGATCGCCGAGGACGCCCGCGGACAGCTCAAGGACGACGCACCCGCCGTGCTGGACGCCGCCGTGGCGGCGCTGGAGCCGATCTCCGGGGCCGCGCCGGAGCCGCTCGGCGGGGGTGTGGAGTGGACCCACGAGCGGATCGAGGCCGCGCTCCGTGAGGCGCTGGTGGACGGACTGGGCCTCAAGCCGCGGCTCGCGTTCGGGCCGCTGCGGACGGCCGTCTCGGGCCAGCGCATCAGCCCGCCGCTGTTCGAGTCGATGGAGATCCTCGGCCGGGAGGAGACCCTGGACCGGCTGCGAGGGCTGCGGGCCTCGCTCTGAGGCGCGACGCGGTCCCGCCTGGGGATTTGGGTCGACGACCGGGTCACGGTAGAGTGGTTCCTCGGTTCGCCGCCCCGTACGGGGACGGAGATACCCCTTGGGGTATGGTGTAATTGGCAACACGGCTGATTCTGGTTCAGTTGTTCTAGGTTCGAGTCCTGGTACCCCAGCGCGACATCGAGACGTTGCTCTCGATTTCGTGGAGGTCTACCCGGTCGGGTAGGCTCTCCGCTCGGCGCAGTCAGCGCCGGACACGGCCCCGTTGTGTAGCGGCCTAGCACGCCGCCCTCTCAAGGCGGTAGCGCGGGTTCGAATCCCGTCGGGGCTACCCGTGTCGAACGGCCCTCATCGCACCTGCGATGGGGGCCGTTCCTCGTGTCGGGGCGCCTCGTCGCGATAGCGTGGGGAGGACGTGGCCCGGTCGCCTGACCTGCGGTCTCACGTCCGGCACGGTGGAGAGGGTGCGGCATGAACAAGGCAGACCTGATCGAGGCGCTCGCGCCGCGGCTGGGCGGCCGGGCGGCCGCCACGGCGGCGGTGGAGGCGCTGGTGGACGTGGTGCTGCGCGAGGTCGCCTCCGGGGGGTCGGTGGCGATCACCGGCTTCGGCACCTTCGAGCGCGTGCAGCGAGCCCCGCGGACGGGCCGCAACCCGCGCACCGGGGAGCGCGTGCCCATCGCCCGCACGACGACCCCGCGGTTCCGCCCGGGGAGCTATTTCAAGGACGTCGTCGCCGACCCCGCCGGGCTGCCTGCTGAGGGGTCTGCGGGGGTCCGTGGTGCGGTGGTCGACGGGGCGGCGAGCCGCTCGGGCGCGCCGCCCAGCGTGCGCCGCTCGGCGGGTGAGGAGGCCCGTGGCGGGCGGGCCGCCCCCGCCTCACGCGAGGGGCGGGCGTCGAAGCGGGCCGCGTCGGGCACCCCCTCCAGCGTGCGCAAGGAGACGCCCAGCGACGCCGCACCGGTCGAGTCCGAGGCCGGTCCCTCGGCTCCGGGGGGCGCCGGCCTGGTCTTCGCGGGGGGCGAGGACATCACCGCCGGCATGATCTCGGCCAAGAAGGCGCAGCTGGCCCGGGTGAAGAACGACCAGGTCATCGCGGAGTCCACGAGCTCGTCCTCGAAGAAGAAGAAGAACAAGGGCGGCAAGGGGAAGAAGAAGGGTCAGGACGGCAAGGGCAAGGGCAAGGCAACGAGCACGAACAAGGGCAAGGGCAAGGGCTGAGCCGCCGGTGGGGGAGGGGCGGGGCCCTCAGGTGATGGTCTCGCCCTCGCCGATGCCGACGATCCACACGCGGGAGACGGTGGCGCCCGCGGTCTCGGGGTCGGCGCCCTCGGCGACCTCGATGCACACCCGCTGGCCGACCCGCAGGTGACGCAGGCCGCTCGCCTCGACGGCGGCGGCCGGGAAGGGCAGGACGCGGCCGGTGTCGAGGAGCACCTCACCCGTGCGCGCGTCGAGGTCGTAGGTGTGGACGCTGGCCTGCATGGTGCCCACCCTAGGCCGAGGTCGGCGGGTGCCCGGCGGCGAGGGCGGCGGACGTCCGCGGACCGAGGCCGAGGCGTATGGCGTCGCCCAGGTCCGCGGTGGTGTCGACGTCGCGGCGCAGGCGCGGGAGGTCCAGCGCCAGACGCGCGGCGGTCCTCGCGTGCCGGGCGGCGCTGCCCGCGCCGAACCGTGGCACGAGATCGGCGTCGACCGAGGTGAGCAGCACGGTGCCCGAGCCGTCGGCGTCGGGCACCACCGCGCGCGGGTGGCGTGCGCAGACGTCCAGCGCCGCCACCAGGTCCGCGGGCTGCAGGCACGGCAGGTCACCGAGCAGGACGGCGAGACCCGGCGGTCCCGTCCCGCCCACGGCTTCGCCACCGGGCGTTGCGGCGACCTGGAGGCCGGCCCGGATCGCGGCGTTCAGCCCGCCGCCGGGATCGTCGACGACCCGGGCGCCGAGCGCGGCCGCCCGCGCCGCACCGGCCTCGTCCGAGGTGACGACGACGACGTCGCCCTGGGGGAGGGCACGGCATACCGACTCCAGCGTGTCCGCGGCGATGGCGCGGGCCAACGCGACCCTGCCGACACCCTCGGGCGCCACCAGGCGGGTCTTGGCGCGCTCCGCGCGCTGGAGGGGGACCACGAGCCGCCACCGGGTCGCGGGCCGGGGGACGCGGGGGGTGGGGGTCACCGGTGCATCCTCGCGACGACCTGGCCCGGATGCAAAGATGACCGTCGTGAGACGCCAGCCCAGCCACCACGACCTGCCCTGGTCCTACCACGCGGTCATCACCGCCGTGCGGCCGCTGCTGCAGGTCGCGACCCGTCGGGACTGGGCCGGCGGCGAGCACCTCCCGCAGCAGGGTGGCTTCATCGTGGCGGGCAACCACTACTCCGAGGTGGACCCCATCACGCTGGCCCACTACCTCGTCGACCACGGGCACCCGCCGTTCTACCTGGCCAAGTCCTCGCTCTTCGAGGTGCCGCTGCTCGGGCGCGCCCTCACCCACCTCGAGCAGGTGCCGGTCTACCGCGCGAGCTCGCGGGCCCGCGACGCGCTCGTCTCCGCCCGCGAGGCGCTCCACGACGGCCGCTGCATCGTCATCATGCCGGAGGGCACGCTGACGCGGGACCCGGACCTGTGGCCCATGCGCGCCAAGCCGGGCGTCGGCCGCCTGGCGCTCACCTCCGGTGCCCCGGTGGTGCCGGTCGCGCAGTGGGGCGCCCAGCGGATCCTCGGTCGCTACGCCCGGCGCCCGGGCAACCTCCTGGCGCGTCCCGTGCAGCAGGTGCTCGCCGGGCCGCCGGTGGACCTCTCCGACCTGCAGGACCGCCCGGAGGACCCGCGGGCGCACACCGAGGCGACCACCCGCATCATGGCGGCGGTCACCGCGCAGCTCGCGACGCTGCGGGGCGAGCAGCCGCCGGCGCGCCCGCACGAGTACCGGGAGGAGGGCCGGTGACGCGGGCCGCCATCTTCGGTGCCGGGAGCTGGGGCACGGCCTTCGCGCAGGTCCTCGCGGACGCCGGGGCCGAACGGGTGACCCTCTGGGCGCGGCGCCCGGATGTGGCCCGGCAGGTGCGCGAGGAGCACCGCAACCCCGACTACCTGCCGGAGGTCGAGCTCGGGCCCGTCGTCACCGCCACCGCCGACCCGCGCGAGGCGGCCGAGGGGGCCGACCTCGTCGTGCTCGCGGTGCCCAGCCAGAGCCTGCAGGACAACCTCGACGGCTGGGGAGCCCACCTGCCGGCCGGGGCCCCCGTCGTGTCGCTCATGAAGGGCATCGAGCTCGGCACCGGGCGCCGGATGAGCGAGGTCATCGTGGCCAGCGGCATCGACGAGCGCCGCGTCGTGGTCGTCACCGGGCCCAACCTCAGCCGGGAGATCGCCGCCCGCCAGCCGGCGGCCAGCGTCGTCGCGGGGATCGACCACGGGACGGCCGACCGGGTCGCCGCCGCCGTGATGACGCCCTACTTCCGGCCCTACACCCAGACCGACGTCGTGGGTGCCGAGCTCGGCGGTGCGGTGAAGAACGTCATCGCCCTGGCCGTCGGCATGGCCGAGGGGCTCGGCTACGGCGACAACACCAAGTCCAGCCTCATCACCCGGGGGCTCGCCGAGACCGCCCGCCTGGGGCAGGCGCTGGGTGCGGACCCGGCCACCCTCATGGGTCTGGCCGGGGTCGGGGACCTCATCGCGACGTGCATGTCACCGCTCTCGCGCAACCACCGGGTGGGGGTGGCGCTCGGGCAGGGCCGCACGGTCGCGGAGATCCTCGCCGTGCCGCACCAGACGGCCGAGGGCGTGAAGTCGTGCCGCAGCGTCGTCGAGCTCGGCGCCCGGCACGGGGTGGAGATGCCGATCTGCCAAGGCGTCAGCGCCGTGGTGGACGGGTCGGTCACCCCGGAGCAGCTGACCGGCGAGCTCATGACCCGGGCCCGCAAGCACGAGCGTCACTGAGCGGCGTGCGCGTCCTGCGCGGGCGCCCGCACCACCTTGGCTAGGCTCGACGGCGATGGACACGCAGACCTCGCCCGCCCCCGACCGCCGACGCCGCGTCGCCCTGGTCTTCGGTGGCCGCTCCGACGAGCACGCCATCTCCTGCGCCACCGCCGCGAGCGTGCTGCGCGCGCTGGACCGGCAGCGGTATGCCGTGGTGCCGGTCGGCATCACCCGCGAGGGTCACTGGGTGCTCGTGGACGACGACCCGCAGGCCCTCGACATCCGGGACGGCCGTCTGCCGTCCGTGTCCGACACCGGTCGGCGGGTCATCGTGCCGCTGGGGGGAGTGGAGCACGAGTGGACCTGGGTCGACGCCGCGGGCGAGGTGCACCCGATCGGTGAGGTCGACGTCGTCTTCCCGCTGCTGCACGGGCCGTTCGGGGAGGACGGCACCATCCAGGGTCTGCTGGAGCTCGCCGACCTGCCCTACGTCGGGTGCGGGGTGATGGCGTCCGCGGCGATGATGGACAAGCACGTCATGAAGGTCCTCTTCGCCTCCGCCGGGCTGCCCGTGGGGCCCTACGCGCTCATCACCGACCGGCAGTGGCGGCGGGACCGGGCCGCCGCCCTGGACGCCGCCTCCGGGCTGCGCTTCCCGGTCTTCGTCAAGCCCGCCCGGGCCGGGTCCTCGGTGGGGGTCGTCAAGGTGGAACGCCCCGAGGACCTCGAGGTCGCCGTCGACAAGGCCCGCGACCACGACCCCAAGGTGCTCGTCGAGCAGGGGATCGAGGGGCGGGAGATCGAGTGCGGCGTCCTCGGGGGCCGCGGCTCGGAGCCGCCCCGGGTCAGCGAGTGCGGCGAGATCGTCGTCTCCGGTGCGCACGACTTCTACGACTTCGAGGCGAAGTACCTCGACGAGGAGAGCGTGCAGATCACCGCGCCGGCGGACCTACCGGTCGAGATCCGGGACGAGATCCACCGCATCGCGGCCCTCGCCTTCGAGGTCGCCGACGCCGAGGGCCTGTCCCGGGTCGACTGCTTCGTCACCCCGCGCGGCGAGGTGGTGCTCAACGAGATCAACACCATGCCGGGCTTCACGCCCTACTCGATGTACCCCCAGGCCTGGGCCGCCTCCGGGATGAGCTATCCCGAGCTGGTGGACGAGCTCATCACCCTGGCGCTGGAGCGCCCGCTCGGGCTGCGCTGAGCTCAGCCGTCGGCCGAGGAGCACTCCCCGAGGGTCTGCGGGACCGCCTCGGCGGCCTCCCCCAGAGGCGGCAGCAGCAGGGGGTGGCTGTCGTAGTCCGCCGGCACCAGCACCTCCAGCGCCGGCTCGCGCCCGTAGGTCGTGAACATCGTGCCGCCGTCGTCGAGCTGGGTGGCCACCCAGTCCACGCCGTTGACGTCGATGCACGGGTCGGTCGTCGGCCCGGGCGGCGTCTTGCCGCAGCGCGCGACGATGGGCGGGTCGCCCCAGGCCGCCACCCCCTCGGACTGCACCGCGGTGACCCGTGCCTCGTACGGCCCGATCGTGCTGGGCCAGTGGCGCGCCACCTCCTGGCAGGGCGCGGAGTCGGCGGCGTCGAAGGGCACCGCGCGCACCGCCTCGTCGCCGCACCCGCCCAGCACGAGCACGACGGCGGTGGCGGGCAGGACGCCCCTCAGAGCTCGACGACCGTGCACGTCGTCGTGCGGGTGATGTCGGGGACCTCGAGGACGCGGGCGATCACCCCACGGCCGAGATCGGCGACGGTGGGCGCCTGCACGACGGCGATGACGTCGTAGGGCCCGGCGACGTCCTCGGCGCTCACCACCCCCGCGAGGCCCCGGAGGGTGCGGGTGACCTGCGCGGACGCCCCGACCTGGGTCTGGACGAGCATGTATGCCTTGACCACGGCTTCCTCCTGATCCGGCTCGGTGGGTGGGAGGCTACCGTGCGGGGGTGGACGCGAGCGAGGACGGTGGACGGGCGGGTCCCGGCGGCGGCGCGAGGACCGGGCCGGTGCTCGGGGAGGTGGGGGAGCGGGGCGTGCTCGCCGAGGTGTTCGCCGCCCTCGCCGACCAGCCGGCCGACGGCGTGCTCGTGGGGCCGGGCGACGACACGGCATACCTCCGGGCACGGCGGGGAGCGGTGCTCGTGACCACGGACACCATGGTGCTGGGCCACGACTGGCGCGACGACTGGTCGACGCCGCAGGACGTGGGGGTCAAGGCCACCACCCAGAACCTCGCCGACATCGCCTCGATGGGGGGAGCGGGCACCGGACTGCTCGTCACCCTCGCGGCGCACCCGCGGCTGCCCCTGGCCTGGGCGCGCGGCCTCGCGGAGGGTATGGCGTGGGCGTCGCGACGCAGCGGCGTCCCGGTCGTCGGGGGCGACCTCAGCGCGGCACCGGACGGCGTGGTGATGCTCGGCGTCACCGCGCTGGGCGAGCTGCCGGAAGGGGTGGAGCACCCGGTCCTGCGCGACGGCGCCCGTCCGGGCGACGTGCTCGCCGTCTCCGGGCCGCTGGGCCGCTCGGGGGCCGGGCTCGCGCAGCTGCTCGAGGGACGGTCGGAGGGGCCGTGGGTGGACTACCACCGGCGTCCCTGGACCGACCTGGGCCAAGGCCCGCGGGCCGCGCTCGCGGGGGCCTCGTCGATGATCG
This sequence comes from uncultured Serinicoccus sp., assembly GCF_947487915.1. Taxonomy (GTDB): domain Bacteria; phylum Actinomycetota; class Actinomycetes; order Actinomycetales; family Dermatophilaceae; genus Ornithinicoccus. The sequence continues at coordinate 138,074 of NZ_CANKYH010000004.1, forward strand.
ACGTGTCCGACGGGCTGGTCCGCGACGCCGACCGGGTGGCCCGCGCCAGCGACGTGCGGATCGACCTGCGGCCCGGGGCGGTGGACGTCCTCGCCGCCGCCCTCCACGGGGTGCCCGCCGAGGCCGCTCGCCGGGCGGTGCTCGGGGGCGGGGAGGAGCACGTGCTGCTGGCCACCTTCGCGCCCGACGCCGCGCCGCCCGGGTGGGTGCTCCTCGGTGACGTGGCGGCGTGCGGCCGGGGCGAGACTGCCGGGGTGTGGCTCGGTCCGGACCGCCTCGACCCGGCCCGGGGGGGCTGGGACCACTACGGCGGGTGAGGCGGGCGAGGGGAACGACGGAGCCGGCGGCACCCTGGTGGGTACCGCCGGCTCACGGGCCTGCTGAGGGGGAGGTCAGCGGGTGACCTTGCCCGCCTTCAGGCAGGAGGTGCAGACGTTGAGTCGCTTCGAGGTGCCGCCGATGGTGGTGCGCACGCGCTGGATGTTGGGGTTCCAACGGCGCTTCGTGCGGCGGTGCGAGTGCGAGATGCTGTGACCGAAGCTCGGTCCCTTGGCGCAGACGTCGCAAGTGGCAGCCACGGTGTACTCCTGAAGGTCGTCCGGTGAGAGGTCGAGAGCCCGCGGCGCCGGAGCGCGCAGGCAACCGAACCAGCGTACCGGACGCTGCTCGGGGCGCCCAAATCATCCCTCCGGTGCAGTCCTCCTGCGCGTCCGGTGCTGCACGACCGCGCGCCGGGTGCGGTCCCTGGGCGCGTCCGGTGCGGGGCTGCGGGGGTGGTCGGGGGCGGGCACTAGGTTGGGGGCGTGCCCGGACCAGCCCTCGACCTCGCGACCGCCCGCCGGTGGGCGATGACGGCGCGGCTGTCCCTCGCCGCGGCGCGCGAGCAGGTCGACGCGCTCAACGTCTTCCCGGTGGCCGACGGTGACACCGGCACCAACATGTTCCTCACCCTCGACGGGGCCCTGGAGCACGTCCGGGTGCAGGTCGAGCTCGGTGAGGACACCGGGGGGCTGCGGGACGGGCTGCACCTCATCGCCCGCGGGATGCTGCTGGCCGCCCGCGGCAACTCGGGGGTCATCCTGGCCCAGCTCGCCCGGGGGCTGGCGGACGCCGTCGGCCCCGACGTCGAGGCGGTCGGCCCCGAGGAGGTCGCCGCGGCCTTCGAGCAGGCGGCACGCAGCGCCTGGGACGCCTTGGCGACACCGGTGGAGGGGACCATCCTCACCGTCGCCAGGGCCGCCGCCCAGGGCGCGAGAGGGTCCGTGCAGGCGGGGGAGGGCGACGTCGCCGAGGTGGTCGCGGCCGCCCTGAGCGAGGCCCAGGACGCGCTCGCCCGCACCCCCGAGCAGCTCGCCGAGCTGCGCGACGCCGGGGTCGTGGACGCGGGTGGGGCGGGGCTGGTGCTGGTCGTGGAGGCGCTGCACACCGTGCTGCTCGACCTGCCGGCCGGCTCCGAGGGCGAGGTGCCCGGCTGGTGGTCGACCGGCACCGGGCAGCCCGCGCGCACCGGGTCGGCGGAGGCCGGCGGGACCGTCGAGGTCATGTTCCTGCTGACCGGCAGCGACCCCGAGCGCGCCGCGCGGCTGCGCTCCCACCTCACGCACGTGGGCGACTCCGTGGCCGTGGCCGGCGGGCCGCACGACTACCAGGTGCACGTCCACCTCGACGACCCCTCGGCCGCGCTCGAGGCCGGGGGGCTGGCCGGTGTCGTGAGCGATGTGCGGCACACCTCCCTCACCGGGGACGCGGCAGCCCACGGCGCGGGGGGCGACCACCGCTGCGGCGGCCCCTCCGGCGGCGGCTCGGCCGGTCTGCCCACCGGCCTCCAGGTGGTCAGCTGCGTGCTCGGTGACGGCGTGGCCGGGCTCATGGGCTCGGCCGGCGCGGTCCTCGTGCCCAGCGGGCCACGGCGTCGCGCGTCGGCAGGCCAGCTCCTCGCCGCGATCCGCGCCTGCGAGTCCGAGGGGGTGCTGGTGCTCCCCAACGACGAGGACATGGTCATGGTGGCGCGGGCCGCGGCCGCGGAGGCGCGGCGCGAGGGCCTGGTGGTCGAGGTGGTGCCCACCCGCTCGCTGCCCGAGGGACTGGCCGCCCTGGCCGTCCTGGACCCGGACGGGCGCCTCGACAGTGCTGCACGCGCGATGCGGGAGGCCGCCGGTGGGGTGCACGGGGGCGCGTTGACCCGGGCCGACCGCGGCGCCGAGACCCCCGTCGGTCCGTGCCGCCCCGGCCAGTGGCTCGGGATCGTCGACCACGCCATCGTCGCCGTCGAGGACGCCCTGGCGCCGGCCACCGAGGCGGTGCTGGAGACCCTCTGGCACCCCGGTGTCGAGCTGGTCACCGTCCTGCTCGGCGAGGGAGGCGACGCGCAGGTGCGCGCCGAGGTCGAGCGGCAGCTGACCGGGCGCGCGGCCGGCACCGAGGTCGAGCTCTCCGTCCTGGACGGGGGCCAACCGACCTACGCCGTGCTCATCGGGGTCGAGTGATGGCGCAGCGGCACCTGCGCGCCGTGGCGGACGGCGACCTCAACCCCCTGGACGTCGGCCTGCGCGACGTCGTCGGCACCAGCGCCCGGATCCTCGAGCGGGCGCGCGGCATCCGCACCGTGGGGCAGCTGCTCGACTGGCTCCCCCGGACCTACCTCGACCCCACCCGCCCCACCGCCTTCCGCGACCTGCCGCACGGCGAGGACGTCGTCGTGGTGGGGACGGTCCGGGCCGCGACGACGCACCAGATGCGCAACCGCCGGGGCCGCAGGCTCGTGGTGGAGGTCGCCGACGACGCCGGCGGCACGATCGAGCTGACCTTCTTCAAGCCCTTCGGCCATCAGGACCGCCTGCGGCCCGGGGTGCGGGTGGTGTGCTCGGGCCAGGTCGGGGTGTGGCGCGAGACCCTCCAGCTCACCCACCCGGACTACGCCACCCTGGGCGAGGACGGCGAGGGCGGCGCGCAGTGGCTGCTGGACGGGCTGGTCCCGGTCTACACCGCCACCAAGGGTCTGTCGCCCATCGTCCACGGCCAGTGCCTCGAGCTGGTCCTGCACCACGTGGAGCAGCTGCGCGACCCCGTCCCGGAGGAGGTTCGCCGGGAGGTGGGTCTGCCGGGGCTGCTCGAGGCCTACCGCCTCGTGCACCGGCCCCGCACCGAGGCCGAGCACCGCCGTGGCCGCTGGCGGCTGAAGTTCACCGAGGCGTTCACGGTGCAGGCCCAGCTCGCCCGGGTCCGCCGCTCCGCCGAGGCCGTGCCCGCCCGTCCCCGCGTCCTGGCCGTGGACGGACTCGGGGCCCAGCTGCGGCACCGGCTGCCCTTCGAGCTCACCGAGGGGCAGGAGACGGTCCTGGCCGAGCTGCTCGACGACCTGGCCCGGACGGTCCCGATGCACCGCCTGCTCCAGGGTGAGGTCGGCTCCGGCAAGACGGTCCTCGCCCTGCTCGCGATGCTGGCCGTCGTCGACTCGGGCGGGCAGGCGGCGCTGCTGGCGCCCACCGAGGTGCTCGCGGCCCAGCACCACCGGTCCATGTCCCAGATGCTCGGCCCGATCGCCGAGGCCGGGCTCCTGGGGGGCCTGGCCGAGGGCACCCGGATCACCCTGCTCACCGGCAGCCAGTCCACCGCCGAACGCCGGGCGGCGCTGCTCGCGGCGGCCTCGGGGGAGGCGGGCATCGTCATCGGCACGCACGCGCTCATCCAGGAGCACGTGCAGTTCGCCGACCTGGCCATGGTCGTCGTCGACGAGCAGCACCGCTTCGGCGTGGAGCAGCGTGACGCGCTGCGCGCGAAGGCGCCCGAGGGCACCGCCCCGCACGTGCTCGTCATGACCGCGACCCCGATCCCGCGGACCGTGGCGATGACCGTCTACGGCGACATGGAGATCTCCACGCTGCGCGAGCTGCCCGGCGGCCGCCGCCCCATCCACACCTTCGTCGTCGACGGTCAGCGCCCCGACTGGGTGCGCCGCACCTGGGAGCGGGTCGCCGAGGAGGTCCGCGGGGGCGGCCAGGTGTATGTCGTGTGCCCCCGGATCGGGGACGTCGACGACCCGGACCTGCCCGGCACGGGTGGGGCCGGGCCCGGGCTCCCCACGGGTGCCGGGTCGGCGGGCACCACCGGCGACGACGGCGCCGACCTCCTCGGGGCGCCGGACGTGCCGGGCGCGGCGCCGCCCGCCCTCCACGGCGTGCACCAGGTGGCGCGCTGCCTCCGGGGCCTGGCCGCGACGAGCGAGCTGACCATCGAGGTCCTGCACGGCCGCATGCCCGCCGAGGACAAGGACGCCGTCATGGTGGCCTTCGCCGCGGGTCGCGTCGACGTGGTCGTCTCCACCACCGTCATCGAGGTGGGCGTGGACGTGCCCGACGCGACGACCATGGTGCTGCTGGACGCCGACCGCTTCGGCATCTCCCAGCTCCACCAGCTGCGGGGCCGGGTGGGCCGGGGCGGGCGGCCGGGGCTGGCGCTGCTGCTCACCCAGGGGGAGGGGGTCGACCCGGCCGCCGTGGAGCGGCTGGAGCAGGTGGCGGCGACCACCGACGGTTTCCAGCTGGCCCGGCTGGACCTGGAGAGCCGGCGCGAGGGCGACGTGCTCGGCGCGAGCCAGAGCGGGGGGCGCAGCGGGCTGCGCTTCCTGCGCCTCTCCCGCGACGAGGACCTGATCGTCCAGGCGCACGAGGCGGCATGGCGCACGGTCGAGGCCGACCCCGAGCTGGAGCGGCACCCCGAGCTCGCCGAGGCCCTGACGCGGCTCGACGCGGCCCGGGCGGCCTTCCTGGAGCGGGGGTGAGCCGATGACCCGCATCATCGCCGGGTCCGCCGGGGGGCGCAGCCTGCACACCCCTCGGGGGGCGCTCACCCGGCCCACCACCGACCGGGTGCGGGAGGCGGTGTTCTCCCGGATCGAGTCGCTGCTCGACCTCGAGGGGTGCGCCGTGCTCGACCTCTTCGCCGGGTCGGGGGCCCTCGGTCTCGAGGCGGTCTCCCGCGGCGGGGGCCGGCTGCTGGCGGTGGAGCGCCACCGGGCGACCGCCCGGATCGTCGAGCGCAACGCGGCCGACCTGGGGCTCTCGGGCGTCGAGGTGCGGACGGCCCCGGTGGCCGAGGTGCTCAGGGCCGGGCCGCAGGGCGAGGCGTTCCACCTGGCGCTGCTGGACCCGCCGTACGACCTGGGGGAGGCCGAGCTCGGTGAGGTGCTGGCCGCGCTCGTCCCGTGGCTGGACCCCGACGGGCTCGTGGTCCTGGAGCGCAGCGCCCGTTCCCCGCAGCCGGCCTGGCCCCCCGGGCTGGCCCACCTCGACACCCGCCGCTACGGCGAGACCGCCGTGCACCTCGCCGAGCCCGCCACCCCGGCGAGCGCCTGAGCCGGCCGTTTGCCAGGATCGGGCCATGACCTCATACACGATCCCCCGACCCGTCTCCGGTGACGTCGTCGACCTCATCCTGGCCGACCACCGCCTCTTCGAGGAGCTCATGCGCGAGCTGCGCGACAGCAGCTCGGACCGTGAGTCCGCCCGCCAGGCCTTCGCTGCCGTGCTCATCGCGCACGGCGAGGCCGAGGAGGAGAAGGTCTACCCCCGGCTGCGGCGGAAGGAGGCCATCGACGAGCACGAGGCCGAGCACGGCGAGGAGGAGCACGCAGAGATCAACCGCGCGCTGCTCGACCTGCTCGAGTGCGCCGGCACCGACACCCAGAAGTTCGACGACGCGGTCGAGGCCATGAACGAGGTGCTGCAGCACCACCTGACCGAGGAGGAGCTGACCATCCTCAACCCGGCCCGCGACGAGGTGTCCGACCAGGACCGTGCGGACCTGGGGGCGGCCTTCCTCGAGGTCCGGGGGCGCCACCTCGACCAGGGCGTCGGCATCGAGCAGGTGCGCTCGCTGGTCGAGCAGGCCGAGCAGGACGGGCTGCTCGACGACGAGGACTGAGCGGCGCGGTGGTGGGTCGCGCCGACAGTAGGCTCTGGGCATGACGACCCGTCGCTGCGTGTGCCCCGGATCCTTCGACCCGGTGACCCTCGGTCACGTCGACGTCGTCGTGCGGGCCGCCGCGCTCTACGACGAGGTGCTCGTCGCGGTGATGCACAACCCGGCCAAGCAGGGCACGTTCCCGGTCGAGCAGCGGCTGGAGCTCGTCCGGCAGTCGTTGCCGCAGGAGGCCGCCTCGGCGGTCCGGGTGGAGGCGTATGCCGAGCGCCTGCTCGTCGACGTGTGCCAGGAGGCGGGCGCCCAGGCCGTGGTCAAGGGGCTGCGGGGCGGCACCGACTTCACCTACGAGCTGCCGATGGCCCTGATGAACCGCCACCTGACCGGGGTGGAGACCGTCTTCCTGCCCGGGGACCCGGCGCTGGAGCACGTCTCCAGCTCCTTGGTCAAGGAGGTCCACCGGCTCGGCGGCGACGTCTCCGCCCTGGTCCCCGCCCCGGTCCTGCGGGCGCTGCGGCAGATTTGAGCCCGGGCCGTCCGCTCCGGTAGTCTGAGCAGTCGGTTTGTGTCCTTCCTGCCTCCGTGCCACGGATCAGGGCCGAACCCCGATCAGCAGGTCAGACACACGTGAGGGACTTCAGCATGGCTGCCCAGCAGACGGAACGCGACTGGGTGTTCGACACCCGGGAGCTGGTCCGCCGGCCCGGCACGATGCGTGAGGTCTCGCGTGAGGTGACCACGACGGAGCCCCTGGGCACCGACGTCATCGCGATCCCTGCCGGCGCGCCGGTGCAGGTGGATCTGCGGTTGGAGTCGGTGGTCGAGGGGATCCTGGCGACGGGGGAGGCCCAGGCCACGGTGGTCGGGGAGTGCGTGCGCTGCCTGGACGAGATCGTCGAGCACCTCGACGTCCCCTTCCAGGAGCTGTACGCCTACCCGGACCGGGCGGCGCACCACCAGCAGGTGGCGGGTCGACCCGGGAGCGAGAAGGACGCGAGCGCCGACGAGGACGAGCAGCGGACTCTCGACGGCGACCTGATGGACCTCGAAGAGGTTGTCCGGGACGCCGTGGTGACCTCACTGCCCTTCCAACCGGTATGCCGGGACGACTGTCCGGGACTGTGCTCCGAGTGCGGGGCACGCCTGGCCGACGACCCGGAGCACGAGCACGACGTGATCGACCCCCGGTGGTCGGCGCTGGCCGCGATGGCCAGCCCGGCCGACGACGACGAGAAGAGGACCTGACGTGGCCGTTCCCAAGCGGAAGATGTCCCGTTCCAACACCCGGCACCGCCGCTCGCAGTGGAAGGCCGCCCCGATCGCGCTGACCACCTGCCCGCAGTGCCAGGCCGTGGCGACCCCGCACCAGGCGTGCCCGTCCTGCGGCTCCTACGGCGGTCGGCACTACGCCGCCGCCGAGCGCACCGAGCACCAGGGCTGACCCGGACCGCGGTATGCGCCCCGTCGCCGAGCTCAACGACTACCTCGCCGAGGTCGTCGGTGAGCGGTGCGACGAGGCGCTGCTGCTGCGTGCCCTGACGCACCGGTCGTTCTCCTACGAGCACGACGGGCAGCCGCACAACGAGCGGCTGGAGTTCCTCGGTGACTCCGTGCTGGGGGTCGTGGTCACCGACACGCTCTACCGCACGCACCCGGACCTGTCCGAGGGCCAGCTGGCCAAGCTGCGCGCCGCGGTCGTCAACTCGCGTGCCCTCGCCGAGGTCGCGCGCACCATCGACCTCGGCCAGTTCGTGCTGCTCGGCAAGGGCGAGGAGGCGACCGGAGGCCGCGACAAGGACTCCATCCTGGCGGACACGACCGAGGCGGTCATCGGCTGCCTCTACGTCTCCCTCGGGCTGTCCTGGGCGGACACCTTCATCCACCACGTCCTGGACCCGGTGATGGCCCGCAGCGCCGACCTGGGCGCCGGGCTGGACTGGAAGACCAGCCTGCAGGAGGTCGCCTCGGCGGCCGAGCTCGGGCCGCCCGAGTACGTCCTGGAGGCCGAGGGGCCCGACCACGACAAGACCTTCACGGCGCGGGCGGTCGTCGGTGGTGAGGTCGTGGGGACCGGGGTGGGCCGGTCCAAGAAGCTCGCCGAGCAGCAGGCCGCCGAGCACGGGTGGCGGCTGCTGACCGACCGCGCCGCCGAGGTGGTCGCGACCGCTCCCAGCGTCGACCCTGCCCGCGACGTCCGGACGGGCTGAGAGCCCCGTGCCCGAGCTGCCCGAGGTCGAGGTCGTGCGTCGAGGGCTCGCCGAGCACGTCGTCGGGCGCCGGATCAGCACCGCCCACCTCCTCGGCCAGCGGGTCGCCCGGCGGCACGAGGGCGGGCCGGCCGACCTCGCGGCACGGGTGCGCCGGGCCGAGGTCCTCGCGGCCGACCGGCGGGGCAAGTACCTCTGGCTGGTCCTGGATCCCCCCGACGACGACCCGCACGCCCTGGTGATGCATCTCGGGATGAGCGGCCAGCTGCTCGTGGAGCGAGGCGACGCGCCGCGGGAGAAGCACCTGCACGCGACCCTCGACTTCGACGACGACGGGCCGCAGCTGCGCTTCGTCGACCAGCGCACCTTCGGCGGCCTGGCCCTGACCCCGCTCCTGCCCGACGCGCACCGTCGGGCTGCGGCGCCCGGCTCCGACGAGCGACCCGGGTCCGACGGCGGGCACGGGCACGGCATACCGCAACCGGTCGCCCACATCGCCCCCGACCCGCTCGAGGACGCCTTCGACCGGCCGAGCGTGATCCGGACGATGAAGTCGAAGAACGTCGCGGTGAAGAGGCTGTTGCTGGACCAGGGAGTCGTCAGCGGCATCGGGAACATCTACGCCGACGAGGCGCTCTGGCGAGCCGGGGTGCACGGCCGGCGCCCCGCCTCGGCGCTGACCCGGCCCGCGATCGGCCGCCTCCTGGACCACGCCGCCGAGGTCATGCGCGAGGCGCTGGCCCAGGGCGGGACCAGCTTCGACGCGCTCTACGTCAACGTCAACGGCGCCAGCGGCTACTTCGACCGCTCGCTGGACGCCTACGGCCAGACCGGCCGCCCGTGCGCACGCTGCGGCAGCGCCATCCGGCGCGAGGAGTTCATGAACCGCAGCTCGCACTACTGCCCGCGGTGCCAGACCGTGCCCCGGGTCCGCGCCTGAGCCCTCACCGGTCCGGGGGCGGGTCCTCGGGGTTCGGGGGCGGGGGAGGCATGGGCCCCTCGTGCTGCTCCAGGGAACCGCGGCCCTCGACCTCCTCGCGGGCGACGTCCTGCCGGCGCGAGCGTTCCTTGCCGGCGTCGAAGAAGAGCCGCATCCCCCGCCCGACCAGGTCGGCCACGTGCACCGGGGTCCACCGGCGCAGCGGCAGCCGTCCCGTCGGGGGCGTGGCCGTCTGGCCGAGGGCGGCAAGGATCACGCACCCGAGGAGCAGGAAGAGGAGCAGCTGGGTCATCGCGGTGCCATCCTGCCTCAGGTGTGCAGGGGGGCGTCCTCCTGGGGGTAGCGCACCCCCAGCTCGCGCCGCGCGCTCTCCAGGATCGTCATGATCGCCACCGTGTCGGCGTGCGGTGCCAGCGGCGACTCCGCCAGCCCCTCCCGCAGGCAGCGGTGCACCTCCTCCACCTGGTGCTCGTAGCCCCGCCGGTCACCCGTCACGGTCTCCTCCTCCTCACCTCGTCGGATGGTGAAGGAGGTGGGGTGGTTGAGCGGGCCGTGCAGGGTGATCGACCCCTCGGTGCCCCGCACGATCGTCTCGGTGGTGCCGTGCGAGCGGGAGTCCGTCATGACCTGGGCGACGGCACCGTCCGCCGTCATCCACTGCAGCGCCACGAGGGCGTCGGCTCCCGTGGGGACCTTCGAGCCCAGGACGTGCAGGTGGGTCGGGTGCCCCACGAGCAGGTGCGCCAGGGTCACGGGGTAGATGCCCAGGTCCATGAGGGCGCCGCCGCCGTTGGTGAGGTCGAAGAGGCGGTGGGTCTCGTCGTAGTCGAACGGCACGGGGAACGCGGCGTGGAAGCTGCGGACGTCCCCGATCGCGCCCGACCGCACCCGCTCCCGGACGTCGAGCACGATCGGCTGGAAGCGGGTCCACATGGCCTCCACCGCCAGGACCCCCGCCTCCCGCGCGGCCTCGAAGACCTCCTCGGTGTCGTGGACGGTGAGCGTGGTGGGCTTCTCGACGAGGACGTGCTTGCCCGCGGCGATGCAGGCCAGGGCCTGCTCGTGGTGGAAGGGGTGGGTCGAGGAGATGTAGACGACGTCGACCTCCGGGTCCTGCAGGAGCTCGTCGTAGCCCCCGTAGGAGCGCGGGATGCCGAACTCCTGCGCGAAGGCCCGGGCCCGCTCGCCGTCCCGCGCCGCGACCGCGACCGCCTGGCCACCGTCCACGGCGGCGATCGCCTCGCCCAGCGCCCGGGCGATCCCTCCCGCGGCGAGGAGACCCCACCGGACCGGACGGTCGGCGACGGGTTCGTACGAGGGGCTGCTGGCGGGTGGCTGCTGCATACCCCCACCGTAGTCTCGCGGGTATGGAGCGTGCGCTGATCTTCGTCCGTGGTCGGGTCCAGGGTGTCGGCTTCCGCTGGTGGACGCGCTCCCGGGCGCTGGAGCTCGGGCTCGTCGGACACGCCCTGAACCTCCCGGACGGCCGGGTGGAGGTCAGCGCGCAGGGCGAGCGGTCCGCCGTCGACGCCCTCGTCGACCTGCTGCGCGAGGACCCCTCGACGCGCAGCCGGCCGGGCCGGGTCGACGGGGTGGTGGTGCAGCGGCACCCGGCGCGCGCGGGGACGACAGGGTTCCTCGAGCGCTGACCGGTCCGCGGACCCGCCGGGCGGACGGCCGCGCGGCGGCGCGGTGGCGGCATACCCGGCAGGTATGTTGGCGGACGAGCCGTCCCGGAGCCGAGAGCGAAGAGCAGGTCGATGTACGTCAAGAGCCTCACCCTCAAGGGCTTCAAGTCGTTCGCCTCGGCGACGACGATGCGCCTGGAGCCGGGGATCACGTGCATCGTCGGGCCGAACGGGTCGGGCAAGTCCAACGTCGTCGACGCGCTCGCCTGGGTCATGGGGGAGCAGGGCGCCAAGAGCCTGCGGGGCGGCAAGATGGAGGACGTCATCTTCGCGGGGACCTCCGGGCGACAGCCGCTGGGGCGGGCCGAGGTGTCGCTGACCATCGACAACACCGACGGCGCGCTGCCGATCGACTACACCGAGGTGACCATCACCCGGACGATGTTCCGCACCGGCGGCTCGGAGTACGCCATCAACGGCACCTCCTGCCGGCTCCTGGACGTGCAGGAGCTGCTCAGCGACTCCGGCATCGGGCGGGAGATGCACGTCATCGTCGGGCAGGGCCAGCTGGACCAGGTCCTGCGGGCGACCCCGGAGGAGCGGCGCGGCTTCATCGAGGAGGCCGCGGGGGTGCTCAAGCACCGCAAGCGCAAGGAGCGTGCGCTGCGCAAGCTGGAGACGATGGAGGGCAACCTCACCCGCCTCGCCGACCTCACCTCGGAGATCCGGCGCCAGCTGGGCCCCCTGGGTCGACAGGCCGAGACCGCGCGTCGGGCCGCGACCATCCAGGCCGAGGTCCGGGACGCCAGGCTGCGGATCCTCGCCGACGACCTCGTGCAGCTGACCAGCGCGCTCGAGCAGGAGCTGGCCGACGAGCGGGCGCTCGTCGAGCGGCGCACGGCGGTGCAGGAGGCGGCTCGGGCCGCCGACGCCCAGGTCGCCGGGCTCGAGCAGGAGCGGGCGGCCGCGGCCCCGGCGCTCACCGAGGTCCAGGACCGGTGGTACGCCCTGTCCTCGCTGCTGGAGCGGGTGCGCGCCCTGGGCGACCTCGCCGCCGAGCGGGTCCGGCTGCTCGGGGCGGAGGAGGAGGACCTGGCCGCCGAGGAGAGCGGCCGGTCGCGCCGTGGCCGGGACCCCGAGGAGCTGCGCGCCCAGGCCGCGCGGGTGCGCCAGGAGGAGGCGGACCTGCAGGCGAGGGTGGCCGAGCTGGCGCAGACGCTCGCCGACGCCGAGACCGCGCGCGCCGGGGCCGAGGACGCGCACGCCCAGGAGCAGGCGCGGCTGCAGCGGCTGGCCCGCGCCGCCGCCGACCGGCGCGAGGGTCTGGCCCGGCTCACCGGACAGGTCGCGGCGCGGCGCTCGCGGGTCGAGGCCGGGGAGGGTGAGATCGCCCGCTTGCAGCAGGTGGCGGTGGCCGTCGTCGAGCGGGCGGACAAGGCCGAGCGAGACTTCGCGGCGCTGGAGGGCACCGTGCTCGACGTCGAGCACGGCGAGGAGGGGCTGGACGAGCACTACGAGCAGGCGGAGGAGCGCCGGGGCGAGGCCGAGGCGGAGGTCGAGCAGCTCACCGAGGAGGTGCGCGAGGCGCACGCCGAGCAGGCCCGCTGGCAGGCCCGCGTCGAGGCGCTGTCGATGAGCCTGCGGCGCACCGACGGCGCCAGCGCGCTGCTGGCGGCCGACGACGTGCAGGGGCTGCGGGGCACGGTGACCGACCAGCTCCAGGTGGAGGCGGGCCGCGAGGGCGCCGTGGCGGCCGCCCTCGGGTGGGCCGGTGAGGCGCTGGTCATCGACGGTCTCGAGCCGGCCCGGGAGGCGCTGGCGTGGCTGCGCGAGGAGGACCAGGGACAGGCCGGTCTGCTCGTGCCCGAGCTGGTCGCGGGGGAGGAGGACCGCTCCGGCTGGCCGGACCTGCCGGGCTATGCCGTCTGGGCCGCCGACACGGTCCGCGCCCGGGACGGTGACGAGGCCCTGCTGCGCGCCGTCACCGGGCTGCTCGCCCGGGTGGCCCTCGTGCGGGACGCCGACGACGCCGCCCTGCTCGTGCGGGCCCTGCCCGGCGTCACGGTCGTGACCCCGGAGGGCGACGTCTACGGCCCCGGGTGGCTCCGCGGCGGATCCTCCGCGGCGCCCAGCCTGCTCGAGCTCACCTCGGCGCTGGAGGAGGCCCGGACCGGGGTGGCCGAGGCGGTGGCCCGCGCGGAGCGGGCGACCTTCGCGCTGGGCTCGGCCCGCGAGGACCTCGAGTCGGCACGGCGGGCGGCGGACCAGGCGCTCGACGCCCTGCACGACTCCGACGCCCGGATGACGGCCGTCGCCGAGCAGCTCTCCCAGCTCGGGCAGACCATGCGCACCGCCCGCGCCGAGCACGAGCGCGCCACCACCGCGATCACCACCGCGGAGGAGTCCCTCGCCACCACCCGCGACGAGCTCGCCGAGCTCGAGCAGCGGCTGGCGGACGCCGAGGAGCTCGCCACCCAGGAGGGAACCGACGACCCGGACACCACGCAGCGGGAGCGCCTGGCCGAGGCGGCCGCCCGGGCCCGCAGCGCCGAGACCGAGGCCCGGCTCGGGCTGCGCACCCAGGAGGAGCGCGTCACCGCGCTGGCCGGGCGTGCCGACAGTCTCGAGTCCGCGGCGGCCGGCGAGCTGGCCGCGCGTCGCCGCGCCGCCGAGCGCCGCGAGCGCCGGGCCCGGGAGCGGGCGACGGCGCAGGCCGTGGGTGTGGGGGCGGCATACCTGCTGGAGCGCAGCGCGGCGGTGCTCGAGGAGGCCACCCAGGAGCGGGAGCGGGTGCGGGCCGAGCAGGCCGAGCGCGACCAGGCGCTCGCGGCGGCCCGGCAGCGCGCCCGCGAGCTGGCCGACGACCTGCGCGACCTCACCGACTCCGTGCACGCCGACGAGATCGCCCGGGCCGAGCAGCGGCTGCGCATCGAGGCGCTCCAGGCGCGCTCGGTGCAGGAGCTGGGGGTGCCGCCGGAGACGCTGGTGGAGGAGTACGGCCCGCACCTGCCCGTGCCGCACATCCCCGGACCGGACGACCCCGCGCCCGAGGACCCGGACGCCGAGGCGCCCGAGCCGCAGCCCTTCGTCCGCGAGGTGCAGGACAAGCGGCTGCGCCGCGCCGAGCGCCAGCTGGCGCAGCTCGGCCGGGTCAACCCTCTCGCGCTGGAGGAGTTCGCGGCGCTGGAGGAACGGCATACCTTCCTCACCGAGCAGGTGGAGGACCTGCGGCGCTCCAAGGAGGACCTGCTGGAGATCGTCCGCTCGGTGGACGAGCGGGTCGAGCGGGTGTTCACCGAGGCCTTCCACGACACGGCCGCCCAGTTCGAGCGGGTGTTCTCCCGGCTCTTCCCCGGGGGCGAGGGGCGCATCACCCTCACCGACCCCGAGCACATGCTCACCACCGGCATCGAGGTCGAGGCCCGACCCCCGGGCAAGAAGATCAAGCGGCTCTCGCTGCTGTCCGGCGGGGAGCGGTCGCTGACCGCCGTCGCACTCCTCGTGGCCATCTTCAAGGCCCGCCCGAGCCCGTTCTACATCATGGACGAGGTCGAGGCGGCGCTCGACGACACCAACCTCGGTCGCCTCATCACGCTCTTCGAGGAGCTGCGCGACTCCAGCCAGCTCATCGTCATCACCCACCAGAAGCGGACGATGGAGATCGCCGACGCGCTCTACGGCGTGTCGATGCGCGGGGACGGAGTGACCACCGTCGTCAGCCAGCGGATCAAGGACGTCGCTGCCGACGGGGTCGAGCCACCCACGCGATCGCCCGAGCCGGCGCCGGCATGACCGTCGTCTTCGGCGGCGCCGAGTTCCCCGCCTACGTCATCGACGAGGAGACCCTGCGCGAGGAGCTGCTGGACGAGGAGGAGACGCGCGAGTGGGTCGCCGAGACCCCGCAGGACCCGCACGCGGTCGCGCTGCTGCGGATGCTCGGCGAGCTGGACAGGGCGCTCCTGTCAGGCCTGGACCGTGTGCACGAGCGGGAGCCGGGGACCGCTGCCTGGGCCACGGCCGCGGTCCGGCTGGCCCACGTGCACCACTGGCGCGGGGAGTTCGCCGAGGCGCACGAGCTGCTGGACGCGGCCGAGGAGGTGCTGGCCGGTGACGAGCCCAGGACCGCGCTCGTCCACCAGCACCGTGCCAAGGCGCTCTTCGACGAGGGCAGGTATGCCGAGGCGCACGCGGCCGCCCTCCGGGCCCTGCAGCTGCGCGAGGGGGTGGGGGACGCCGGGCTCGTCGCCTCGACGCGGCAGACGCTGGGGCGCATCGCCCGGGAGCTGCCGGGCTGAGCGGCCCGCCCGCGCGTCCGGTGCGGTCCTGCCGCGTGTCCGGTGCGTGCCTGGCGAGTGTCCGGTGCTGTGAGTCGGCTCACGATCGGCGCGACACGCGCAGGACACGCCGGGCGCGTGTTCGGTCCCGGGGGCTCGCGCGCGGCACACTGGCTCCATGCTTGCACTTGTCCTGGCCATGCTGATGTGTGTCGCCCTGGGCGCGGGGGTCGTGGGGTACGTCATGATCGAGGCCCGACGCGAGGGGCGGGGCCAGTTCTGGACCCCTGAGGGGGAGGAGCTCATCGCGGGTGCCCGCCGACGGGGTGAGCAGGTCCGCAGCCGTGGGGAGCAGCTCGGCCGGTCCGCGGCCGAGCGCACCCAGTCCATCCGCCAGCCGCGCCGCCAGCCGCCGGCCGAGGACGCTGCCGCGGGCGCGACGGCGACCGCCGCGACCGGTGCACCCACGGCCGCTACCGGCTCCGGGTCCGTCGGCGCGCAGGGCCAGGCCGGGGCCGGCGCCCGCGCCGGGGCAACAGTCCCCGCGGGTTCCGAGACCTCCCCCGCGCAGCAGGGCGCCGAGGACGCCCGGGCCGAGGACGCCCGGGCGGAGGACGCCCGCGCGGAGGACGCCCGCGCGGAGGAGTACCGCGCGGAGGAGTACCGCGCCGCCAGCTGAGCCGGCCCATCTCGTTCGGGGCCGGCCGGCGCCTCTGAGACACTGTGCCGGTGGGACCGATCAATGAGCTCTGGGAGATTCTGACCCTCGTCACCGTCGTGGTGCTCGGGGGTCTCGCGCTGCTGGTCGCGCTGGTGCGCGGGCGTGGCGGTGACACCGCCACGCTGGACGAAGAGGGGCGACCGGAGAGGGACGCCCCCGAGGGAGACGTCCTCGTCGAGGAGCGGCCCGACCCGGGCGAGGTCGACAACCGCGGGGGCGGGGTCGCCGTCGAGGAGCCCGAGGCACCGACGCCCACCCTCGAGCGCCCCGACTCCGCACGTGGCCGGCTCCAGCGGCTGCGGGCCCGGCTGGCCCGGTCCAACAGCGCCATCGGCCAGGCGCTGCTCTCGCTGCTCTCCCGCGGCGGCCTGGACGAGCAGGCGTGGGAGGACGTCGAGGACACCCTGCTGGCCTCGGACCTCGGGGTGGAGGCGACCCAGGAGCTCGTCGACTCCCTGCGCACCCGGGTGAAGGTGGAGGGCACGAGCGACCCCCAGCAGGTGCGGCAGTGGCTCCACGACGACCTGCTGCGGCTCGTGGACCCGTCGCTCGACCGGCGCATCGCGGCGAGCCGCACGGGGGAGCACCCTGCGGTCATCCTCGTGGTGGGCGTCAACGGCACCGGCAAGACGACGACCGTGGGCAAGCTCGGTCGGGTGCTCGTCGCCGAGGACAAGGACGTGCTCTTCGGGGCCGCGGACACCTTCCGCGCCGCGGCCGCCGACCAGCTGCAGACGTGGGGGGAGCGGGTGGGCGTGCCTACCGTCCGCTCGCACGCCGAGGGCGCCGACCCCGCCTCCGTGGCCTTCGACGCGGTGAAGGGCGGGGTCGAGGCCGAGGTCGACGTCGTGCTCATCGACACCGCGGGACGCCTCCACACCAAGCGGGGGCTCATGGACGAGCTGGGCAAGATCAAGCGGGTGGTGGAGAAGGTCGCTCCCGTGGGCGAGGTGCTGCTCGTCCTGGACGCGACCACCGGGCAGAACGGCATGCGGCAGGCCGAGGAGTTCGCCCGGGAGGTCGCGATCACGGGCATCGTCCTGACCAAGCTGGACGGCACCGCCAAGGGCGGCATCGTCATCAACGTGCAGCGCAAGCTCGGCGTCCCGGTCAAGCTCATCGGCCTCGGGGAGGGCCCGGACGACCTGGCGCCGTTCGACGCGGAGGCCTTCGTCAGCGCGATCGTCGGCTGACCGGCTGACGGGTCGACCACTCGTGGCCAGAACCTGTTCCGGTGCGGTGATGCATCACGGCACCGGAACAGGTTCGCGCCAGGAGTCGTGGACCGGGCCGGTCCGGTCGACCACCGCCGAGCTGGTCGGCGCGTTCCGCGGGTCCTCCGGGTTCGCCAGCGCCCATCCGACGGCGGCCGTGCCGAGCCGGCCGAGGGGGTCCAGGAGGGCCAGGGCGGTCGGCTCGAGCGGGCGCAGGGGGTCGGGCAGGTGCAGACCGAGCAGGTCACGGGCATACCCCGGCAGCAGGGTGACCGCCCCCGCGGCCAGCATCCAGAAGCCCGGTCGGGCCGCCCACGGCAGTGGAGGCTCGGCGAGCAGGAAGCGGGCCACGTCCCGTGCCCCCTCGCTCGCCTCCAGCTCGGGGCGGTATGCCGTGAGCGCCTGCTCGAGCTCCTCGACCGACTCTGGAGGGTCGAGGACGCCCAGCTGCGCGGCGGCCCACGAGGTCTGCGCCACGTAGGCGTCGGCCTCGGCCTTCGTCAGCGGCGTGCGGGCGTAGTGCTGGTGGGCGCGCAGGAAGCTGTCGATCTCCGCGACGTGCACCCAGCGCAGCAGGTGGCTGTCGGTGGCGGCGTAGGGGCGGCCGTCGGCGGAGGTGCCGACGACGGTCCGGTGCACCCGGTTGATCCGGTCGAGGACCCGCTGCGCCGCGTCCACCGGGCCGTAGGTCGTCATCGCGATGAACTCGCTGGTGCGCTGCAGGCGGCCCCAGGGGTCGCCGCGGTAGCCCGAGTGCTGACCGACGCCCGCCATGGCCAGCGGGTGCAGCGACTGGAGGAGCAGCGCGCGGATGCCACCGGCATACATCCCTGCGTGCCCGTGCACCCGGCAGATGGGGTCGTGCGGGGCGAAGCGGCGGGGCCCGGGGTCGAGCCAGACGGCCTGGGCCCGGCGGGGGGCGTCGGCTCCGGCGACCCGGTCCCGCAGCGCCAGCGACAGGCGGCGACGCGCGGCGGCGGTGAGGTCGAAGGGGGGCACCGCTCCAGTATGCGGACGCCGCGGCCCGGTCGCGCGGCGGCGCCGGTGGACGGGCGACGCGGCCGTGGCCCACCGGCACGTATCCTTGGGCGGGTGTTCACCAGCCTCTCCGACCGCCTGACGCAGACCTTCCGCAACCTCAAGCGCAAGGGGACCGTCACCGAGTCCGACCTCAACGCCACCATCCGCGACATCCGGATGGCGCTGCTGGACGCGGACGTCGCGCTGCCGGTGGTCAAGGAGTTCACCGGTCGGATCCGGGAGCGGGGGCTCGGCGCCGAGGTGCACCAGGCGCTCAACCCGGCCCAGCAGATCGTCAAGATCGTCAACGAGGAGCTCGTCGCGATCCTGGGTGGTCGGACGCGCCGGCTGAACCTGGCCAAGAACCCGCCGACCGTCATCATGCTGGCCGGTCTCCAGGGATCGGGCAAGACGACCTTCGCGGGCAAGCTGGGCAAGTGGCTGGCCGACCAGGGGCACACCCCGCTGCTCGTCGCCGCCGACCTGCAGCGACCCAACGCCGTCACCCAGCTGGAGGTGGTCGGTCAGCGGGCCGGGGTCCCGGTCTTCGCCCCCGAGCGCGGCAACATCTTCGGCCACGACGCCGCGATGGACTCGGGGGAGGGGACGCGGTCCTTCGGTGACCCGGTCGACGTCGCGGTCGACGGCGTCGAGGAGGCGCGGCGCAGGAGCCACGACGTGGTCATCATCGACACCGCGGGTCGGCTCGCGGTGGACGTCGACCTCATGCGGCAGGCCCACGACATCCGGCTGGAGACCCAGGCCGACGAGGTGCTCTTCGTCATCGACGCGATGATCGGTCAGGCGGCCGTGGAGACGGCCAAGGCCTTCGCCGACGGCGTCGGGATCACCGGCTCGGTGCTCTCCAAGCTGGACGGCGACGCGCGCGGTGGCGCGGCGCTCTCCGTGGCGACGGTGACCGGGCAGCCGATCCTCTTCGCCTCGACCGGGGAGGGCGTCAAGGACATCGAGCTGTTCCACCCCGACCGGATGGCCTCGCGCATCCTCGACATGGGTGACGTCCTGACCCTCATCGAACAGGCCGAGCAGGCCTTCGACCAGGCGCAGGCGAAGGAGATGACCCGCAAGTTCCTCTCCGACGAGGACTTCACCTTCGACGACTTCCTCGAGCAGATGTCGGCGATCAAGCGGATGGGCTCGCTCAAGCAGATGCTCGGCATGATGCCGGGGATGCAGGGCATGAAGGCGCAGCTGGACTCCCTGGACGAGCGGGAGTTCGACCGGGTCGAGGCCATGGTCCGGTCCATGACACCGCTGGAGCGTGGTCACCCGAAGATCATCAACGGCTCGCGGCGGGCCAGGATCGCCCGGGGCTCGGGGGTGAGCGTCGGTGAGGTCAACCAGCTCATCGAGCGCTTCGGCGAGGCACAGAAGATGATGCGCCAGCTCAAGAAGGGCGGAGGCATGCCCGGCATGCCGGGGATGCCCGGCGCGGGCGGTGCCGGTGGGGCGCGCAAGGGCAAGGCGCCGCAGCGCAAGAAGGGCAAGTCGGGCAACCCGGCCAAGCGGGCGCAGCAGGAGCGGGACGCGGTGGCCAAGCAGAACGCGGCCCGGGAGAAGTCCTTCGAGAGCGCCTTCGGTGCCGGTGCGGCCGGCGGGGACGACGCGCCCACCGGGCAGGACCTGTCCGGTCTGAAGCTGCCCTCGGGCTTCGAGAAGTACCTGCAGGACGGCAAGGACTGAGCGCTCCCGACGGGGCGGGTCTGTCGGCGGCCCGTGGCACAGTGAGGCCATGACGGGGACACGCTGCACGATCATCCCGGGCTACCTGCTCACCCGGATCGCCCAGGCCGAGCCCGAGCTCGCGCCGGCCATGGAGTTCACCCTGCGCGACAGCGCGGACACCCGCGGGCGACGGGAGATCGAGGCCACCCGGTGGCCGGGTGGGCACGCGCCGCTGCAGGGCGGCATCCTGCCCGCGACCCTGCCCGGGCAGGCCCCGCCCGACACCCGTCGCGAGGGCCGGGGCAGCGCCACGGCGGTGCCGGAGGCTGCGACCCCCCGGCGACGCGTCCACGACGCCGACGGCGGGACTGCGCTGCCCGGGCGGCTGGTCCGTGCCGAGGGCGACCCGGAGACCGGCGACCCCGCGGTCGGCGAGGCCTACGACGGGCTCGGGTCCACCTGGGAGCTCCTGGCCCGGGCCTACGGCCGTGACTCCCTGGACGACCGGGGGCTGCTCCTGCCGGCCACCGTCCACTACGGGCAGAGCTACGCCAACGCCTTCTGGGACGGCCGACAGATGGTCTTCGGCGACGGGGACGGCCTCTACTTCACCGGGTTCACCCGGAGCCTGGACGTCATCGCGCACGAGCTGTCCCACGGGCTGGTGCAGTACACCGCCGGCCTGACCTACGTCGGGCAGTCCGGTGCTCTCAACGAGTCCGTCTGCGACGTCTTCGGTGCGCTGGTCAGCCAGCGGGTGCGCGGCCAGGACGCGCAGGAGGCGGACTGGCTCATCGGGGCCGACCTGCTCACCGACCGGGTCCAGGGGCGGGCGCTGCGCTCGATGGGCGAGCCGGGGACGGCCTACGACGACCCGGTGCTGGGGCGGGACCCGCAGCCGTCCCACCTCGACGACTTCGTCGACCTGCCGCACGACGCCGACAACGACAACGGCGGGGTGCACATCAACTCGGGCATCCCCAACAAGGCCTTCCACCTCTTCGCGACCGGGCTCGGCGGACGGTCCTGGGAGCGGGCCGGACAGGTCTGGTACGACACGCTCGCCACCCGCGGGCGCATCCCCCGGGACGTCGGCTTTGCCGGGTTCGCGGCGGCGACCCTGGAGTCGGCCCGGGAGCGGTATGCCGACCAGCCCGAGGTCGCCGACACGCTCCGGGAGGCGTGGGCCGGGGTCGGTCTCGAGGTGGGCTGATGGCCGCGCGCTTCACCCGCGCCGAGCTCGAGTCCTTCCGGGACGCGCAGGTGCCGGACCTGCTGCCCGAGGCCGGGGGACCGTCGCTGCGGCTGCTCTTCGTCGGCATCAACCCCGGCCTGTGGACGGCAGCGACGCAGACGCACTTCGCCCACCCGGGCAAACGGTTCTATCCGGCCCTGGCGCGGGCGGGGGTCATCGAGCGTGCCGTCGACCCGGCGGCGGGCATGAGCGAGCTGGACCGTGTCCACCTGCTGCAGCGGGGGATCGGCATCACCAACCTCGCGCGGCGCGCCACCGCCCGGGCCGACGAGCTCACCGCCGAGGAGCTGCGCGAGGGCGGACGGCGACTCGTGCGGACGGTGCGCGAGACGCGGCCGGCGGTGGTCGCGGTGGCCGGGATCACGGCCTACCGCAGCGCGTTCGGCGTGCGCGGCGCGGTGGTGGGGCCTCAGCCCGAGGACCTCGCGGGTGCCCAGCTCTGGGTGGTGCCCAACCCCAGCGGGCTCAACGCGCACGAGACCGTCGACTCCCTGGCCCGTGCCTACGCCGAGCCAGCCCGGGCGGCCGGGGTGCTGTGAGGCTCCCGCTCAGCGCCCGAGGTCGGCCGCGTGCTCGCGCCGCGGCTTCCACAGCTGTTCGCTGGCCACCGGGACGAAGCCGCGCCGCAGGAAGAACCGCAGCGAGCGAGCGTTGCCGGGGGTCACCGACGCGAGCACGACCTCCCCCGGGGGCAGCCGGCCGAGGACCCCCTCCAGCAGCGCGGCGGCATACCCGTCCTCGGCCTGGATGCCGACCTCGGGGAGTCCGCCGATGCCGCGCGAGAGGGTGGCCAGCGAGGTGACCTGCGGGTCGGACAGCCCGTAGACGTCGACCTCGGTGCGCCACTCCCCGGCGTGGGCGGCACGGTCGGTCTTGGCGAGGTCGGCGCGGGGCACGAGGGGACCGCCGGCGCCTGTCCCGTGGCCGACCAGCAGCGCGTCGAGCACCCCGATGGGGCCACCGCCGGCCAGGGCCAGGGTGGTGCGCGGCTCGTGGGCACCGCCGAAGCCGTGGACCCCGAGACCGGCCAGCTGCCCGTCGCTGACGTCGTCCGCGACGACCATCACGGCGTGACCGGTGAAGGCGACGGCCCCCTCGAGACCGTCCTTCCACGGAGCCGCCCGGGAGAAGCCCCCGTCCGAGTCCGGGAACCGGCCGGCCGCGGCGTCCCGCAGCATCGAGCCCAGGTCGACCCGCGGCACCCGCAGCGGCTGCCGCGCGGGTCCGGCGGTGGGGGAGAGGTCGGTGGACACGAGGGTCGAGTCTACGGACGGGGGCGGCGGCTACGGTGGTCGCGGCATACCTGCGACGAAGGAGACGCCACGTGAGCGCACCGGTGCTGCACATCGAGGGACAGGTCCTCGTGGGACCCGAGGAGGTGCTGGGGGAGGTCTGGGTGGTCGACGGGCGCGTGAGCCTCGACGCGCCGGCCGGTCGGGAGGTCGAGACGATCCGCGGGTATGCCCTGCCGGGCCTGGTCGACGCCCACTGCCACGTGGGGCTCGAGGCGCAGGGCGCCGTCGACGACGCGCGCGCCGAGGAGCACGCCCTGGCCGAGCGGCACGCCGGTGCGCTGCTCCTGCGGGACGCAGGAAGTCCGGCGGACACCCGGTGGGTGCAGGAGCGTGAGGACCTGCCCCGGCTGATCCGGGCGGGCCGCCACATCGCGCGGACCCGGAGGTACATCCGCAACTTCGCCTGGGAGATCGAGCCCCGGGACCTCGTGGACTACGTCCGGCAGGAGGCCCGGGCAGGTGACGGCTGGGTCAAGCTCGTCGGCGACTGGATCGACCGGGAGACCGGCGACCTCGGCACCTGCTGGCCCGTCGACGTGCTGACCGAGGCCATCACAGCCGCGCACGAGGAGGGTGCCAGGGTGACCGCCCACTGCTTCGGTGAGCAGTCCCTCGTCGACTTCGCGGCCGCCGGCACCGACTGCATCGAGCACGCCACGGGCCTCGTCGACGAGACCATCGACACCTTCGCCCGGCAGGGGATCGCGATCGTCCCGACCCTGGTCAACATCGACAACTTCCCGGGCTTCGCCGAGGCGGGGCGCGGCAAGTTCCCGACCTACGCCGACCACATGATGGAGCTCTACGCGCGCCGCCACGAGACGGTCGCCCAGGCCCACGAGGCAGGCATACCGGTGTATGTCGGCACCGACGCCGGCGGTCAGCTGCCGCACGGTCTCGTGGCCCAGGAGGTCGAGGCGCTGACCCGGGCCGGCCTGAGCGCGGTCGAGGCCCTCGGCGCCGCGACCTGGGCGGCCCGCGACTGGCTGGGCCGCCCGGGCATCGCCGAGGGGGAGTCGGCCGACCTCGTCGTCTACGCCGAGGACCCGCGTGCCGACGTGCGCGTCCTGGCCGACCCGGCTCACGTCATCCTGCGCGGGCGGGCCTACTGACCACCATTCGCGGCGCTCGGTGTGGACGAGAGCAACCATGCGCGGCGCCCGGTGGGGGCGAGGGCAACCATGCGCGGCGCCCGGTGGGTCAGGCGACGTCGCTCTCCGGGACGGCCTCGTCCACCGACAGCAGGACCTCGTAGGCCCGCTGGCAGAGGAAGGCCGGCGGCTCGGCCGCGACGACGGCGTCGCGCAGCAGCGTCACCGCGTGCCCGAGCAGGTCCTCGTGCGCGCCCCGGCGTCGCAGGAGCGCCACCTCGTCCTCGAGCATCCGGTCGAGGAGCAGCTCGGACATGGTGGGACCCTCCGCGAGCCGCTGACCATGGCTGAGCCACTGCCACAGCTGCATCCGGTTGAGCTCCACCGTGCCGAAGTCCTCGATGTGCCCGGCGATGACCGCCGTGCCCTCCCCGGCGAGCCATCCGGTGAGGTAGCTGAGCGAGGAGCGCAGGGCGGTGCGCACCCCGGTGAGCGTCGAGGCCCCCGGGATGGAGCTCACGTCGCGCAGGGCGACCGGGTCGAGGGTCGCGGCCCGGGCCGGGTCGGCCTCCTCCCACGCACCCTCCTCGCGCAGGCGGTCGCGCTCCTCGAAGGGCGCCCGGGCCACCGGGACCATGCCGGGGTGCACGACCCAGGCGCCGTCGAAGCCCTGCTTGGCCTCCCGTGCCTTGTCCCGGTGCACCCGGGCGTGGGTCATCGCGACCGACTCGTCGAACGGGCCGCTCGGGGCCAGGGCGATCGGCCCGCCGATCGCCTGCACGCCCCGGCGGTGGCACACACCGACGATGAGCGAGGTGTAGCTGCGCAGGAACCGGGTGTTCATGGTGAACGCGTCGCGGTCGGGCAGGAGGTGGTCCGGGCGGGTCCCGTAGGTCCTCAGGTAGGAGAAGATGTAGTCCCACCGACCCGCGGCCAGCCCGGTGAGCCGCCGGCGCAGCGCGTGGACGATCTCCTCCAGCTCGTAGGTGGCCTGCACGGTCTCCACCAGGACGCTGACCCTGGTGCAGCCGTGCGGCAGCCCGAGCAGGGACTCGGCCCGCCCGAGCAGGTCGTCCCACCAGGCGGCCTCCGCCGCGGTCTCGAGCTTGGGCAGGTACAGGTACGGCGCGGTGCCGCCGGAGAGCAGCGTGCGGGCGCACCGGGCCAGGAAGGTGAACGTGTCGACCGTCGAGGCGCTCGCGGCCGCACCGTCCACCTGCAGGTGCGCCTCCGGCAGGTGCAGGCCCCGCGGCCGCACCATGAGGGTGGGGACCCCGGGCTCGGCGTCCCCCGTGCGGGTGGCCGCGACGTCCTCGATGGCCCGGTGGGCCGCCACGAGCCGGGCCGACGTCGGCACCAGCATGTCCTCGAGGTCGGCCACCCACACGTCGGCGCGGGAGGCCATCGCGGCGGTCGCGTGCTCGGCCGAGGCGGGGGTCGCCAGCTCGACGAGCCGGTGGGTCAGGTCCTGCGGCGGCGGGGCGACCCGCCAGGAGTCGTCCTCGCGCAGGTCGGCGGTCTCGGGCGACGGGCCGAGCTCGGCACCGGCCCGCACCGCGCGCGACCTCTCCTTGCGGGCCCGCAGCAGGGCGGCGCGGGGGGCTGCGGTCTCCGCGACGAGCTGGCGCAGCAGCTCGGCCGTGGTCTCCTCCAGCAGGGTCCCGGGGTAGTCCATCTCGTCCTCGTCTCGTCGGGAGGGGCGCCTGACCCGGCCCCTGGGGCCGGGGGCCGGGTCAGCGTCCGCGTCGATCAGTGGAACTGCTCGGACTCGGTGGAGCCCGACAGGGCCGTCGTCGACGACTCGGGGTTGACCGCGGTGCTCACCGCGTCAAAGTACCCGGTGCCGACCTCGGCCTGGTGCCGCACCGCGGTGTAGCCGGACGCCGCGGACGCGAACTCCGCCTCCTGCAGCTCCACGTAGGCGCTCATGCCGCTGCGGGCATACCCCTGGGCCAGGGTGAACATCGAGTGGTTGAGGGCGTGGAAGCCGGCCAGGGTGATGAACTGGAAGGCATAGCCCAGGTCGCCGAGCTCGTCCTGGAAGGACGCGATCTCGCTGTCCGACAGGGCGGCCCTCCAGTTGAACGACGGGCTGCAGTTGTAGGCCAGCTTCTGCTCCGGGAAGTCCCGGTGCAGCTCCTGGGCGAACTCGCGGGCGAGCCCCAGGTCGGGGGTGCCGGTCTCGACCCAGATGAGGTCGGCGTAGGGGGCGTAGGCCTTGGCGCGCGCCAGGACCGGCTCGATCCCGTTGCGGACCCGGAAGAAGCCCTCGGGCGTGCGCTCGCCGGTGGTGAACTCCTGGTCGATCTCGTCGACGTCGCTGGTCAGCAGGTCCGCGGCGAGCGCGTCGGTGCGGGCGATGACGACCGAGGGGACGCCGAGCACGTCCGCCGCGAGACGGGCCGAGCTCAGGGTGCGGACGTGCTGGCCCGTCGGGACGAGCACCTTGCCGCCCAGGTGGCCGCACTTCTTCTCCGAGGCCAGCTGGTCCTCCCAGTGCACGCCCGCGGCACCGGCCGCGATCATCGACTTCATCAGCTCGAAGACGTTGAGCGGGCCGCCGAAGCCCGCCTCGGCGTCGGCCACGATCGGCACGAGGTAGTCGGTGCTGGTGTCGCCGTCCATCCAGGCGATCTGGTCCGCGCGCTGCAGGGCGTTGTTGATGCGGCGCACGACCGCCGGCACCGAGTTGGCCGGGTAGAGGCTCTGGTCCGGGTAGGTCTGGCCGGCGAGGTTGGCGTCGGCGGCGACCTGCCAGCCGGAGAGGTAGATCGCCTCCAGCCCGCCCTTGACCATCTGGACGGCCTGGTTGCCGGTGAGGGCGCCGAGGGCGCGGGTGAAGGGCTTGGTCTCCAGCGCCTCCCAGAGCCGCTCGGCCCCCCGGCGGGCCAGGGTGTGCTCCTCCACGACGGAGCCACGCAGCCGCACGACGTCCTGGGCGGAGTAGCGACGCTCGACGCCGGCCCAGCGGGGGTTGCTCCGCCAGTCCTGCTCGATCTCCAGCGCCTGGGCGGCGGCGGGGGTGGTGTCGGTGGGCTGGGTGGTGATGGTCATCGTCGACCCCTCTCCTCGGTATGGCGACTGCGGGTGTGACTCCACTGTCCCGGCGGTCGGCGGGCTCGGGCGGGATCGGCGCTGTCAAGAACGACGAAAGTTTCGCTATCGTGGTGGTATGCCGTCCTCCACCGGTCGCGTCCTGCCGTTCCGCCCCTCCGAGCGCCTGGACGGCGCCGAGCGAGGCACCGGGCAGGCCGCCGACCCGGTCTCCGTCGGGCGCCGGGTGCGGCACGCCCGCCGGGCCGCCGGGCTGACCCTGGCGGCGGTGGCCGAGCGCACCGGGCTGTCCCCGTCGGCGCTCTCCCTCATCGAGAACGGCCGCCGCGAGGCCCGTCCGTCCACGCTGGAGCAGGTGGCCGCCGCCCTCGGGGCCGACCTGACCAGCCTGCTCTCGGGCGCACCGCCCAGCCGGCGCGCCGGACTTGAGGTCCGGTGGGAGCGGGCGCAGCGGGCCGAGGGCTTCCAGACCCTGGGCATCCCGGCCGTGCGGGTGGGCCCGGGCCTGCCGGACGACGCGCTGGAGGCGCTGGTGGGGCTGTACGAGAGCGTCGTGGGACTGCAGCAGCAGCGGGCCGCCACCCCGGAGTTCGCCCGGTTGGCCAACGCCGAGCTGCGGGCCCGGATGCGCGCGGCCGGCAACTACTTCGCGGACATCGAGGCCGCCGCGGCGAGCCTGGTGACGCAGGCGGGGCATACCGGTGGGCCGGTCTCCCAGGCGGTCGTCGAGCAGGTCGCCCGACACGTGGGGTTCGAGATCGTCACCGTGCCCGACGTCCCTGCGTCGACCCGGACCGTGACCGACCTCGCGCACCACCGCATCTACCTGCCCGCCCGCGGCGCGCACGACCCCCGGGCCGCCGCGCTGCAGGCGCTCGGGCACGTCGTCCTCGAGCACGAGCCCCCCCGCGACTACGCCGAGTTCCTCGCCCAGCGGGTGGAGATCAACTACTTCGCCGCCGCCGCGCTGGTGCCCGAGAGCAGCGCGGTCCCCCTCCTGCGGCGGGCCCGGGCCGACCGGGACATCGCCGTGGAGGACCTGCGCGACGCCTACGCGGTGTCCTACGAGACGGCGGCCCACCGCTTCTGCAACCTCGCCACCGAGCACCTCGACCTGCAGGTCCACTTCATGCGGACCAGCGCCGACGGGGTGATCTACAAGGCCTACGAGAACGACGGCGTGCGCTTCCCCATGGACGCCTCGGGGGCGATCGAGGGGGCGCGGGTCTGCCGCTCGTGGACCGCACGGGTCGTCTTCGACCGGCCGCTGGGGGAGGTCTACCACCAGTACACCGACACCGGCCGGGGTACCTACTGGTGCACCGCCGTCGCGGAGCCCACCCCGGCCGGCGTGTTCTCGGTCAGCGTCGGTGTGCCGTTCGACCAGGTCCGGTGGATGCGCGGACGGGACACGCGGGAGCGCCGGCTGTCCCGCTGCCCGGACCCGCGCTGCTGCACCCGCCCGCCGGCCGACCTCGCCCGCGCGTGGGAGGGGCGGGTGTGGCCCAGTGCGCGGGCGCACTCCCACCTCCTCGCGGTCATGCCGCCCGGGGTCTTCCCCGGCGTGGACGACACCGAGGTGCTGCGCTTCGTGGCGCAGCACGCGCCGCCGTCGCCGGAGGTCGCGGAGCAGGGACCGGCGGGGGATGTGGCACAATGACAGTGAACCCATCGGTGGTCGGCCCTCTCACCGTGCCCTGATGTGTCCATCGCAGCCGTGGTGCCGTGCGTGTTCATCCCCACGCGGCGCCGGGTCGCACACCACAGACAACTATGAGGAGACACCGCACACGTGGCTGTCAAGATTCGCCTGAAGCGCATGGGCAAGATCCGTGCACCGTTCTACCGCGTCGTCGTGATGGACTCGCGCGCCAAGCGCGACGGCCGGGCGATCGAGGAGATCGGCAAGTACAACCCCACCGAGGAGCCGTCGCTCATCGACATCGACTCCGAGCGTGCGCAGTACTGGCTCGGTGTCGGCGCGCAGCCGACCGAGCAGGTCGCGGCGCTGCTCCGGGTCACCGGCGACTGGCAGAAGTTCAAGGGTGAGCCCGGCGCCGAGGGCACCCTGAAGGTCCGCGAGCCCAAGGCGGACAAGAAGGCTCTCTACGAGGCGGCCCTGGCGGCCTCCGACGGTGAGGACACGTCGGGCGCCACGACCCAGCGTCGCAAGAAGCCCACCAAGGCGCAGGCCCCGGCCGGCGCGGAGGAGACGGCTCCCGCGGCCGACCGCGAGGGTTCGGTGGCCGCCAGCAGCGGTGACGAGGCGGCTGAGAGCGGCGCGCAGACCGACGAGGCCTGAGCATGCTCGAGGAAGCGCTGGAGCACCTGGTCAAGGGCATCGTCGACCACGACGGTGACGTGGTGGTCCGCACCAAGAACGCCCGGCACGGCGACATCCTGGAGGTCCGGGTCCACCCGGACGACCTGGGTCGCGTCATCGGGCGTCGCGGACGCACCGCGAGTGCCCTGCGCACCGTGGTCGGCGCCCTCGCCGGTGGCGAGAAGGTCCGGGTGGACATCGTCGACACCGACCGGGCGCGCTGAGCCCGCACCCCGCAGCACCCCCTCGACCCGCCCCGGCGCACCAGCGCCCGGGCGGGTCGTGCCGTCCACCGGACCGGAGGAGACCATGAGCCAGACGTTCGTCGTCGCCCGCGTCGGCAAGCCGCACGGCCTGCGCGGAGAGGTCACCGTGCAGGTGCACACCGACGACCCGGAGGGCCGGCTCACCCCCGGCGCCCGCTTCGCCACCGACCCGCAGCAGCGCGGCCCGCTCACCCTGGTCTCGGTCCGGCAGCACCAGGGGACCTTTCTCCTCGGGTTCGAGGGGCACCCCGACCGCACCGCCGCCGAGGCGCTGCGGGGCACCCGCCTGCTCGTCGACGACGACGCAGACGGCGAGGAGGACGACGACGACGCGGGGTGGCGCGAGGACGACCTGCTCGGTTTCGCGGTGGTCCAGGTCGACGGCCGTCCGGTCGGGGAGGTCACGGCGCTGCACCTGCGGCCCGTCCAGGACCTGCTCGAGGTGCGGACACCGTCCGGGGGCGTCGTCCTCGTGCCCTTCGTGGAGGAGCTGGTGCCGCAGGTCGACGAGGAGGCGCGCACCGTGGTCGTGGACCCGCCGCCCGGGCTGCTCGAGCTGGGGGAGTGAGCGGTATGCCGCTGCGCCTGGACGTCGTCACGATCTTCCCGGAGTACCTCGCACCGCTGGACCTGTCGCTGCTGGGACGCGCCCGCCGCGAGGGGCTGCTGGACGTGCACGTCCACGACCTGCGGGACTGGACCCACGACCGGCACCGCACCGTGGACGACAGCCCCTACGGCGGTGGGGCCGGGATGGTGATGCGGCCCGAGCCCTGGGGGGAGGCCCTGGACGAGATCTGCACGTCGGTGCCCGGCCGCACCCCACGCCTCGTGGTGCCGGGTCCGGGGGGCGAGGTCTTCAGCCAGGAGGTCGCCTCCCGCCTGGCCCTGGAGGAGGACTGGCTGGTCTTCGTCTGCGGACGCTACGAGGGGATCGACGAGCGGGTCTACGACGAGTTCGCGGTGCGCTACCCGCTGAGCGTCCTGAGCCTGGGCGACTACGTGCTCAACGGGGGCGAGGTCGCCGTGCTGGCGATGACCGAGGCGGTGGCACGCCTGCTGCCCGGGATGGTCGGCAACGAGGCGTCCCTCGTGGAGGAGTCGCACACGGGCGGGTTGCTGGAGTACCCCGTCTACACCAAGCCTGCCAGCTGGCGCGGGCACGAGGTCCCCGAGGTGCTGCTGTCGGGGCACCACGGCCGGATCGCCGCCTGGCGGCAGCAGCAGCGCCTGGCCCGCACCGCCCAGCGCCGCCCCGACCTCATGGCCCGCTACGAGGCCGGCCCCTGAGCTTCTGGACCTACGCTCCTGGGTGACGGGCACCAGAAACCGATGTCCAGAAGCGTCACGGGCGGACGATCTCCTCGTCGGCATACCCCTGCAGGTAGAGCACGGCGGTGAGGTCCCCGTGGTTGACCCGGACCGGCACCTGCCGGGCGACCGCCGGCTTGGCGTGCAGCGCGACGCCCAGGCCGGCGGCCCGCAGCATGGGCAGGTCGTTGGCGCCGTCACCGACCGCCACGACGTCCTCGTGGCGGACCCCGAGCCGGGCGCTGATCTCCTCCAGCGCCCTCAGCTTGGCCTCCTGGCCGACGACCGGGAGCACGACGCGACCCGTCAGCCGGCCGTCCGCGACGGCGAGCGTGTTGGCGCGGTGCTCGTCGAAGCCGAGGCGCTCGGCGACCACCCGGGTGAAGAGGGTGAACCCTCCGGACACGAGTGCGGCATACCCCCCGGCCGCCGCCATGGTGGCGAGCAGCTCGGGGCCTCCCCGCATCGGGGTGATGCGCTCGGCGAGGACCGTGTCGACCACGCCGACCGGGAGCCCGCGCAGCAGGGCCACCCGCTCGTGCAGGGCGCCGGCGAAGTCGAGCTCGCCGTTCATGGCCCGGGCCGTGATGTCGGCGACCTGTTCCCCGACCCCGGCCTGCGCGGCCAGCTCGTCGATGCACTCCTGCTCGATCATCGTGGAGTCCATGTCGGCGAGCAGCACCCGGCGCCGGTGCGGCCCGTCGGGCTGCAGCACGACGTCGACCCCGCGCCGCTGCCAGGCCGACCACAGGTCCTCGTCGAGGCGCAGCTGCGGCCCGACCGCCACCTGCACGGCGGACCCGGGTCGTAGCCAGCGTGGCTCGCTAGACACGGCTGCCCCGCCCACCTCGTGCGGCGTCGTGGCGGTGAGGTCGCGGGCGCTCGGGTCGCTGATGAGCGTCAGGAGGGGCACGTCGACCATGCTAGGCGGCGGACGAGGGTGCCCGAGCGGCCCTCGCGGGCGCGGCGACCGACTTGGAGGGGCCCACGACCTCTGGCACAATGGTGCCTTGTGTCCCGGCGTCCGCGCCGAGCAGCCCGTGCCCCTGCCACAGGGGGAAGCGTGCGGGTGGCGTCGACCGGAGACCACACCACGACGACCGTGTCCCGCCAGCCTGTGCGCCGGCGCGGGCCCGACACGCCGCGGGTGACCTGTGGCACCCACGAGCAGGAGACCATCATGCACAAGCTTGCCGATCTCGACGCCGCCAGCCTCCGCAGCGACATCCCCGACTTCCGGGCCGGCGACACCGTCAACGTCCACGTCAAGGTCATCGAGGGCAACCGCTCGCGTGTCCAGGTCTTCAAGGGCGTCGTCATCCGCCGGCACGGTGGGGGCCTCGGAGAGACCTACACCGTCCGCAAGGTGTCCTTCGGCGTCGGCGTGGAACGCACCTTCCCGCTGCACTCCCCGAACGTCGAGAAGATCGAGGTCGCGAGCCGTGGCGTGGTGCGCCGCGCCAAGCTCTACTACCTGCGCGACCTGCGCGGCAAGGCGGCCAAGATCCGCGAGCGCCGCGACAGCGTCCCGGCCGCCAAGGCGAAGCCGGCCGACCAGGGCTGAGCGCCTCCCGCTGACGACGATCCCCCGCCCGGCCCGGCCCGGCGGGGGATCGGTCTGTTCCCAGCCATCCGGGTTAGGGTCGGCGTGGCCACAGACACCACAGGACAGGACGACATCCGGTGAGCGAACCCACCCGGGAGAGGGGCAGCTCCTCCGACGAGGGGACCCCGCAGCCGGCCGAGCGGCCGGCCCCCGCCGGTGGTTTCTGGGCAGGGGTGCGGGAGATCGTCATGATCGCCGCGACCGCCCTGGTCATCTCCTTCCTCATCAAGACCTTCGTGGCGCAGGCCTTCTGGATCCCGTCCGGCAGCATGGAGCAGACGCTGGTCTACGGCGACCGGGTCATGGTGAGCAAGGTGCAGGCCGGGCCGTGGTCCGTCGACCGGGGTGACGTCGTCGTCTTCGAGGACCCGGGCGGCTGGCTCCCACCGGTGCAGCGGGTGGACCGCGGGCCGGTGGTCAACGCCGCCCTGCGCACCCTGGAGTTCGTGGGGGTCGCGCCGTCGTCCCAGGGCAACCACCTCATCAAGCGGGTCATCGGGCTGCCCGGCGACACGGTGGAGTGCTGCGACGACGAGGGTCGGCTGATCGTCAACGGCGAGCCCCTCGACGAGGACTACATCTTCCCCGGCGACGAGCCCAGCACCGCCGACTTCTCCGTCACCGTGCCCGAGGACCACATCTGGCTCATGGGCGACCACCGGTCGAACTCGCGCGACTCGCGGGCCAACGACGACGGCACCGGCCAGGAGGGTTCGGTGCCGCTGGACGCGGTCGTCGGTCAGGCCGTCGTCCTGCTCTACCCCTTCGACCACTTCGACTGGTTCACCGTGCCGGACACCTTCGCCGACGTGCCGGACGCGCCGTGAGCACGGCCACGCCCCGGCGCCCCACGCGGCGTCCCAGCCTGCGCGTGGAGCGCACCCTGCAGCGGGAGGGGTATGCCGTGCTCGTCGGCATGGACGAGGTCGGCCGGGGCGCCCTGGCCGGGCCGGTGAGCGTCGGGGTCGTCGCCGTCGACGCCTCCTGCCGTACGGCACCGCAGGGTGTCAAGGACTCCAAGCTGCTCACCGCGGCGGTGCGCGAGCGCCTGGTGCCCCGGATCCGTCGGTGGGCGCTCGCGCACGCCGTCGGGCACGCCTGGCCGCAGGAGATCGACGACCTCGGCATCATGGCGGCCCTCCGGCTCGCCGGAGAGCGTGCCCTGGCCGGGTTGGAGGCCACGAGGCCGGACCTGGTGCTGCTCGACGGCAACCACGACTGGCTGACCGACCCGCAGCGCGTCGGTCTGCTGGGCCTGCTCGACGGTCCGCCCCGCCCCCCGGTCCGCACCATGGTCAAGGCGGACCTGCGCTGCTCGTCCGTCGCCGCGGCCTCGGTCCTGGCGAAGGTGGAACGGGACGGGCTCATGGTGCAGGCCTCGGCCGAGCCCCGGCATACCCCGTATCTGTGGGATCAGAACAAGGGCTACGCCGCACCCGAGCACCAGGACGCCCTGCGTCGGCTGGGGCCCAGCGACTGGCACCGGCGCAGCTGGAACATCGCCGCGGCGGCGACCGCCGTGGCGCGCGAGGAAGGAGTGGCGCCATGAGCGCGGAGGACCTGGAGAAGTACGAGACCGACGCCGAGCTGGCGCTCTACCGCGAGTACCGCGACGTCGTGGGGCTGTTCACCCACGTGGTGGAGACCGAGCGCCGGTTCTACCTGGCCAACGAGGTCGACGTGCAGGTCCGCACCGGGGACGGGGAGACCTGGTTCGAGGTGACCCTCACCGACGCCTGGGTCTGGGACGTCTATCGACCGGCCCGCTTCGTGCGGAAGGCCCGGGTCATCACCTTCAAGGACGTCAACGTCGAGGAGCTCGCCAAGTCCGACCTCGACGTCAAGGGCCTCACCGACGGCCGCTGAGCCCCCGTCCACATCCCCCGGCCCCCCTCCCGGTCGTCCACAGCCGGCCGCCCGCCCCTTGCGCCGGGGCAGACCGGTGCGTTGGCTGGAGGTGACCACCGCCGACGGTGGTCCAGGAGGAGGGGGAGATGGACGACGGGGGTATGCCGTGGGCACGGGCCCGGGAGATCGGCGACCGGGGCGAGGAGCTCGTCTGCGCGCACGTCCGGGCGCTGGGCTGGATGGTGCTCGAGCGCAACTGGCGCTGCCCGGAGGGTGAGCTCGACGTCGTGGCCCACGACGGCCGCCAGCTGGTCTTCTGCGAGGTCAAGACACGTCGGTCGGCCCGCTTCGGCGAGCCGGTGGAGGCGGTGGGCAGGGAGAAGGCACACCGGCTGCGGCGGTTGGCCTGGGCGTGGCTGGACGCCCACGGGCGGCGAGGGGCCGACTTCCGGATCGACGTCTTCGGCCTGCTGAGCCCGCCGGACGCGCCGACCCGGCTCACCCACCTGCGGGGAGTGGCCTGATGGCGCTCGCCCGGACGCACGCCGTCACCCTGAGCGGTGTCGAGGGTCGTCTCGTCACCGTGGAGGCCCAGGGGGCAGATGGGCTGCCCGCGACGGTGATGACCGGCCTGGCCGACAGCGCCTGCCGGCAGGCACCCGACCGGGTGCGGCCCGCCCTGCGCAACTGCGGGATGCCGGTCCCCCCGCGGCGGTGGACCATCAACCTCTCACCCGCGGGCGTCCCGAAGGCCGGCAGCGGGCTGGACCTCGCGATCGCGGTGGCGATGATGGCCGCGGAGGGCCACGTGCCGCCGGCGGCGGTCCGCGGCATCGCCCACGTGGGAGAGGTGGGCCTGGCCGGGGACGTCCGGCCGGTGCCGGGGGTGCTGCCCATGACGCTGGCGGCCGCCGCCGACGGGGTCGCCGAGGTGCTGGTGGCCGCCGACGCGGCTCGGGAGGCGGCCCTGGTGGCCGGGGTGCGCGTGCACCCGGTACGCACGCTCGGCGAGGTCCGCGCCTTCTACCTCGCCCGGTCCCGCGGCGAGGAGCTGCACCTCGAGCTGCCCCCGGCAGCGCCCTCGGCCCCGGCCCAAGTGCCCGACCTCAACGACGTCGTCGGACAGGCCGTGGCCCGTCAGGCGCTGGAGATCGCCGCCGCCGGGGGGCACCACCTGCTCCTCGTGGGCCCGCCGGGTGCGGGCAAGACCATGCTGGCCGAGCGGCTGCCAGGGATCCTGCCCGAGATGGGCCCCGACGACGCGCTGGCGGTGACCGGGATCCACTCCGTCCTCGGGGCCCTGCCGGCGGACGACCGGCTGGTGACGCGCCCGCCCTTCGTGGCGCCGCACCACACGGCGTCCACGGCCGCGGTCATCGGCGGCGGGTCCCGCCTCATCCATCCGGGCGCCGTGTCGCGGGCCCACCGCGGTGTGCTCTTCCTCGACGAGGCGCCCGAGTTCCGGCGCGACGTCCTCGACGGTCTCCGGCAGCCCCTGGAGTCGGGGGAGGTGCTCATCGCCCGCGCCGACCGGCACGTGCGGCTGCCCGCCCGGTTCCAGCTCGTGCTCGCGGCCAACCCGTGCCCGTGCGGCGGCGCCGGCGGTGCCTGCACGTGCCCGCCCTTCCGCCGGACCGGGTATCTCGGCCGGCTCTCCGGCCCGTTGCTGGACCGGATCGACCTTAAGCTCGGCGTGAGCGCGGTGACCCGCGGGGACCTCGCCCTGCCGCCGGGCGAGCCCTCCGCGGTGGTGGCGGACCGGGTAGTGCAGGCCCGCGAGCGCCAGCGGGAGCGGTGGCGCGCCCTGCCCTGGCTGCTCAACAGCGAGGTCCCCGGTGCCGTGCTGCGCGAGCAGCCCTG
Source organism: uncultured Serinicoccus sp. (assembly GCF_947487915.1). Taxonomy (GTDB): domain Bacteria; phylum Actinomycetota; class Actinomycetes; order Actinomycetales; family Dermatophilaceae; genus Ornithinicoccus. The sequence continues at coordinate 173,592 of NZ_CANKYH010000004.1, forward strand.
GCGCCTCGGCCCCGCCCAGCGGCGGCCGCTCGAGCGGGCCATGGACCGGGGCGCGCTGACCCTGCGCGGCCTGGACCGAGCCCTCCGGGTGGCCTGGACGCTGGCCGACCTGCGCGGTGCTGGGCGTCCCGACCTCGACGACGTCACCCTGGCGCTGGACCTGCGTACGCCGAGCGGGGTGAAGGTGGCATGACGGGGGACCGCGAACGGCGGGCGCGCATCCTGCTGTCCCGGCTCGCCGAGCCCTACGACGAGCGGGTCCAGCAGGTGGTGGCTGAGCACGGGGTCGAGGACGTCGTCGGCTACGCCCTGGGGGAGGGGCGCACCCCCGGCGGTGCGGACCTCGGGCGGCTCGCGGCGCGGGTGGCGCGGGCCGGGGCCGTCGACGACGAGCGGATCGCCGGCCGGCTGGGGGCCCGCATCCTCGTGCCCGGTGACCCGGAGTGGCCCGACGGCCTCGACCAGCTCGAGCACCCGCCGTGGTGCCTGTGGGTGAGCGGCCCGGGCGACCTCGCCCACCTGGCCGAGCGCAGCGTCGCCGTGGTCGGCGCCCGCGCCAGCACGGCCTACGGCGACCACGTCACCGCCGGCCTGTGCGTCGACCTCGTGACCAGAGGCTTCACGATCGTCTCCGGGGCGGCTTTCGGCATCGACGCGACCGCCCACCGCGCGACCCTCTCGGCGGAGGGGTCCACCGTGGCGGTGCTGGCCGGAGGGGTCGACGTGCCCTACCCCCGCGCCAACACCGAGCTCATCGACCGCATCCGTCGGACCGGTGTCCTGGTCAGCGAGACCCCGCCGGGCGGAGCGCCGGCCCGGATGCGCTTCCTCGCCCGCAACCGCATCATCGCCGGCGTCGCCCGGGGGACGGTGGTCGTGGAGGCAGGCCTGCGTTCCGGCGCGCGCTCGACGCTCAAGCACACCCGGGACCTGGGCCGGCCGGTGATGGCGGTGCCGGGGTCGGTGGAGAGCCTGATGTCGCAGGGCACGCACGCCGAGATCCGGCTCGGCGCCGAGCTCGTCACCGACGGAGCCGAGGTGGCGGAGCTCGTCGGCAGGATCGGTGACGACCTGGCACCCGTCAAGCAGGGGGAGAGCCGGGCCACGGACGGGCTGTCTGAGGACCTGCGGCGGGTGTGGCAGTGGCTGCGGCCGCGGTCCTCCAGCGCGGTGGACGACGTCATGGCGCGATCCGGCCTGACGCTGCGGGAGACGCTGGGGGCGCTGCGCGAGCTGGAGCGCGAGGGCCTGGCCGAGGAGCTCCTCGACGGGTGGCAACGGCGGCCCGTGGGGGCCCGATGAACCGGACCAGAGGACCCGTCCAGGCAGACCGGTCGGGCCGCGCCGGCCGGTCGGGCCGGTCGGGCCGGTCAGGCCTGGCGGCCCTGGCAGCCGTGGTGGTGCTCTCCGGGTCCGCGGCCCCGGAGGCCGCGACGACGCCACGGCTGTCCTCCCCGGGCGCGCTGGCCTCGGTCCTGCTGGGCCTGCGCGTCCCCGCGGTGGACGCCGCCCAGGGAGACCGGCACAGCACCGCGCTGTGGGGCTGGCCGCTCGCCGGCGCCCCGGAGATCGTGCGAGGCTTCGACCCGCCCGAGGAGCGGTGGGGGAGCGGCCACCGGGGCCTCGACCTCGCCGGTCTGGTCGGCGAGAGGGTGTTGGCGGTGGACGAGGGCGTCGTGAGCTTCAGCGGGGAGGTCGCCGGGGTGGGCGTGGTGAGCGTGACCCATGCGAGCGGCCTGCGCAGCACCTACCAACCGGTCGGGGACAGGGTGGCGCGGGGGGTGCGGGTGGCCCGGGGCGACCCCCTCGGGCGGGTGACGTCCGGGGGGCACTGCCCGGTCCACGACTGCCTGCACCTCGGGGCCGTGCGGGGTCGCGACGGCTACGTCGACCCGACGCCGCTGCTGCTCGGGGTGCAGCTGACCCTGCTCCCCCACGAGGGGTGGGCCACCGGGCGGACGGGTGCGGGACCGACGGCAGGGGGAGGAGGTGGGACCAGGGAAGAAGGATGAGGGGGGTCCCGGTCAGGCGCGTGGTCGGGCCTGCTGGGGGCCGGATGCGGAGAGTCCCGGTCAGGCGCGCGGGTGGGCCTGCTGGTAGGCGGAGCGGAGCCGCTCCACCGACACGTGGGTGTAGATCTGGGTGGTCGCCAGGCTAGCATGGCCCAGGAGCTCCTGGACGGTGCGCAGGTCCGCACCGCCCTCGAGCAGGTGGGTGGCCGCGCTGTGCCGCAGCCCGTGCGGCCCCAGGGGCGGGGTGTCCGGCAGGTGGGCGAGCAGGCCCTGCAGGCTGGACCTGACCTGGCGCTGGTCCACCCGGCGGCCACGGCGGCCGAGGAAGAGCGCAGGCCCCGACTCGGCCGTCACCAGGCGGGGCCGGCCGGCGTCGAGCCAGGCCGTGATCGCCTCCGTCGCAGGGACGCCGAACGGCACGACGCGCTCCTTGTCGCCCTTGCCGAGCACGCGGGCGGTCCCGCTCCTCAGGTCCAGGTCGTCGATGTCGAGACCGGTCAGCTCTCCCACGCGCATCCCGGAGGCGTAGAGCAGCTCGAGCATGGCCCGGTTGCGAAGGTGCAGCGGGTCGTCGTCGTCGGCCGCGACGGCCGCCAGGTCCATGAGCGCAGCGGCCTGCGGAGCCCGCAGCACCCCGGGCAGATAGGCGTCCTTGCCGGGGGCGAGCAGCCGCAGCGAGGGGTCGGCGGGCAACCGTCCGGTGCGCTGGGCCCACCGGAAGAACGTCTTGGCGCAGGCCGCGCGACGGGACACGCTGGACCGGGCCGCGCCTGCGGCGCCCAGCCCGGCCAACCAGGCGCGCAGGTCGCCCAGCCGCACCGCCGCGGCGTCCGGCACCTCCCGTCGGGCCAGGAAGGTGTCCAGGGCGCGCAGGTCGGCCAGGTAGGCGCGCACGGTGTGCGGCGAGCGCCCCTTCTCGATCTCCAGGTGCTGCGCGAACTCCGCCAGCAGCGGCTCGCCGAGGACCTGCCGGGCGGGCCCTTCGACGTCGCCGCCGGATCGGCGTGGCTCGCTCACGGGGCCGCGCCCGCGGTCGCCACCCGTGCCACCCTGGTGCCCGCCGCGCGGTCGTGGATGCCGCGGCCCCCGGCGAGCGCCGGTGCGGCGCACAGCACCGCCAGAGCCAGTGAGAGGACCACCAGGGCCAGGCCCCAGCCCTCCTGGACCTCCAGGATGCCCCTGGCCGCGCCGAGGTGCGCCAGCTGCCAGGGAAGGGCCTTGACGACGTTGCGCAGCCAGATCGCAGAGCGGCTCGGCGGCCCGCCGTCCAGGGCTGTCACCACCAGACCCGCCCACCGCTTGCCCAGCGTGGCCTGCCGGGAAGAGGACTCGGTGAGCGCGAGGTAGCACACGTAGGGGACGACGGTGGCCAGCGTGATGGCGATGTCGGAGGCCAGCAGGGAGCCCGGCGAGACGGTGAAGGTGGCAGAGAGCCCGAGCGCCGGTCGCAGCACGAGGCCCGCGATGGTCAGCACCCCGAGCCACAGCCCCACGACCGCCCAGTCGGCGAGCCACGACCCCACCCTGGCCCGCGGCGAGGGGCGCCACGACGCGGGCGCTCTCGTCGGGGGCGCGGACGGCATACCCGTGAGCCTGTCAGGCACCGCCGAGACGGTGCAGGCGGCGCGCCGCCTCCCGCAGAACCTCGTCCTGCTTGCAGAAGGCGAAGCGCACCAGGCTGCGCACCGGCGCGGGGTCGTCGCAGAACACCGAGACCGGGACGCCGACCAGGCCCAGCTCCTCCGGCATGCGGCGGCAGAAGTCGACCGCGTCCTCGACGCCGTGCGGCGCGAGGTCGGCGATGACGAAGTAGCTGCCCTGGCAGGGGCTGACCGGCACCCCGACCTCCCCGAGCGCCTCGACCAGCAGGTCCCGCTTGCCCTGCAGCTGTCGGGCGAAGCCGTGGAAGAAGTCGTCGGGCATCGACAGGCCGTGCGCGACCGCCGGCTGCAGGTGCGTCACCCCGACGAAGGTGAGGAACTGCTTCACCGCCGCGACCGCGTCGACCAGCTCCCGCGGCCCGCTCACCCAGCCGGTCTTCCACCCGGTGAGGGAGAAGGTCTTGCCCACCGAGGAGATGGTCAGCGTCCGCTCGAACATCCCCGGTAGCCCGGCGATGGGGAGGTGGCGCCGCCCGTCGAAGACCAGGTGCTCGTACACCTCGTCGGAGACGACCACGAGGTCGTGCTCACGCGCGAGCGCGGCGATGCCGTCCAGCTCGGTGGCGGTGAAGACCTTGCCGGTCGGGTTGTGCGGGGTGTTGAGCACGAGGACGCGGGTGCGGTCGGTCACGGCCGCGCGCAGCTCCTCGAGGTCCAGGGACAGGTCGGGGAAGCGCAGCTGCACGCTGCGGCGCACCCCGCCGGCCATCGCGACCGCAGCGCCGTAGGAGTCGTAGGACGGCTCGATGACCAGGACCTCCTCCCCGGGCTCGACCAGGGCGATGAGCGAGGCGGCGATCGCCTCGGTCGCGCCGACCGTGACGAGGACCTGCGTCTGCGGGTCCAGCGGTATGCCGTACCACCGCTCCTGGTGCTCGGCCACCGCCTCGCGCAGCACGGGGAGGCCGCGGGCCGGGGCGTACTGGTTGAGGCCTTCCTGCAGGCCGCGCGCCGCGAGGTCGAGCATCTCCTGCGGGCCGTCGGTGTCCGGGAAACCCTGACCGAGGTTGACCGCGTCGAACTGCAGGGCACGCTGGGTCATCTCGGCGAAGACGCTGGTGCCGAACGGCTGGAGTCGCTGGACGAGAGGATCGCTCATCGGACCACGGTATCGATTCGTCCGAAGACCGGCCGCTGCCGTACCCTGGGCCCTACGTGCGTCTCGTCCTGCCCTCGGGTCGGTGCGACGCGCGAATTCGCGCCCGGGCGCGACCGGTGCACACCGCATACCTCTTCGGTAGGCGGCTCGTCACCGGTGGCGCACCCTGCGGTCCCACGTCCGTGCCAGCACGGACGTGGGTGGGGAGCGTCCCCGGGCCAGGACACAACTGCCATCGAGAAGAAAGCGAGACACGGCATGGCCGTCGTCACCATGCGCCAGCTCCTGGAGAGCGGCGTCCACTTCGGGCACCAGACCCGTCGCTGGAACCCCAAGATGAAGCGCTTCATCATGACCGAGCGCAACGGCATCTACATCATCGACCTGCAGCAGTCGCTGACCTACCTCAACGAGGCCTACGACTTTGTCAAGCAGACCGTCGCGCACGGTGGGTCGATCATGTTCGTCGGCACCAAGAAGCAGGCCCAGGAGTCCATCGCCGAGCAGGCCACGCGCGTGGGGATGCCCTACGTCAACCACCGCTGGCTGGGCGGCATGCTCACCAACTTCCAGACCGTCTCCAAGCGCCTGACGCGCATGAAGGAGCTCGAGGAGATCGACTTCGACGACGTGGCCGGCAGCGGCCGCACGAAGAAGGAGCTCCTCATGATGCGTCGCGAGTACGAGAAGCTGTCCAAGACGCTGGGCGGCATCCGGGACATGCAGAAGGTGCCCTCGGCCGTCTGGGTCGTCGACACCAAGAAGGAGCACCTGGCCGTCACCGAGGCCCGCAAGCTCGGTCTGCCGGTCATCGCGATCCTCGACACCAACTGCGACCCGGACGAGGTCGACTACAAGATCCCGGGCAACGACGACGCGATCCGCTCGGTCACCCTGCTGACCCGCGTGGTCGCCGACGCGGTCGCCGACGGTCTCATCTCCCGCTCCGGCGGCAGCAGCGCCACCTCCGGCGAGGAGGCGGGCACCGCCAACGAGCCGATGGCCGAGTGGGAGCGCGAGCTGCTCGCCGGCTCCGAGGAGTCCGCGCCCACCGTGGGGGCCGAGCAGGCCACCTCTGAGGACGCGAACGCGGCCGCGGCCGGTGCCGAGGCCGAGGAGACGCAGGCGGCCGACGCCGCGACGGACACCGCCGAGGCGACCGAGGCCGCGGCGGACACCGCCGAGGCGAGCGAGCCCACCGAGGCCGTGGCCGAGACCCCCGAGGCGGGCGAGCCCACCGAGGCGGCCGCCGAGACCACCCAGTCCTGACCCCTCCCTCACGAAGGAGCTAGCAAGCACTCATGGCGAACTACACCGCCGCTGACATCAAGGCGCTGCGCGAGTCCACCGGCGCCGGGATGATGGACGTCAAGAAGGCGCTCGACGAGGCCGACGGCGACACCGCCAAGGCCACGGACATCCTGCGCGTCAAGGGCCTCAAGGGCGTGACCAAGCGCGAGGGTCGCTCCGCGACCAACGGGCTCGTCCGGGCCCAGGTCGACGGTGGCGTCGGCACCCTCGTCGAGGTCAACTGCGAGACCGACTTCGTGGCCAAGGGCCCGGTGTTCGGCGAGCTCGCCGACCGCGTCCTCGCCCAGGCCGTGGCCGTGCAGGCCGCGGACGTCGACGCCCTCCTGGCCTCGGACATGGACGGCAAGACCGTCAAGGACGTCCTGGACGACGCCAACGCCACCATCGGCGAGAAGATCGAGGTCCGTCGGGTGGCCCGCGTCGCGGGTGACCAGGTCGTGTCCTACCTGCACAAGACGATGCCCGACCTGCCCCCGCAGATCGGTGTCCTGGTCGCGACCTCCGGTGGCGACGAGCAGGTGGCGCGCGACATCGCGATGCACGTCGCGGCGTTCTCGCCCTCGGTCCTGACCCGGGACGAGATCGACGCCGACACGGTGGCCAACGAGCGCCGTATCGCCGAGGAGACCGCCCGCGAGGAGGGCAAGCCCGAGCAGGCGTTGCCCAAGATCATCGAGGGCCGGGTCAACGGCTTCTTCAAGGAGAACGTCCTCCTGGACCAGCCGTTCGCCAAGGACACCAAGAAGACGATCGCCAAGGTCGCCGAGGAGGCCGGCGCCGAGGTGACCGGTTTCGCGCGCTTCAAGGTCGGCGTCTGACACCAGCCTGAGCGCCGCTCCGCACCGACCGGAAGGCCGGGTCCGCACCGTCGGGCCCGGCCTTCCGGCGTCGGCGCGGGTCGTGGGCGCACGGGTATGCCGCAGCTGCAGGGATCCTGTCCGACCGGGGTCGAGGTGGTCGGCGAGGCCCGGGGGAGGCAGGATGAGGCGGTGTCCGCCGACCTGAGTGCCGAGCTGGTCGCCGTGGTGACGGCGGTCGACGACGACCGGCCCCTGGTGCTCACGTCGGGGGAGCGCCCCCGGCTCCCGGCCGGACCGCTGCGCTCGGAGCACCGCTCGATGCAGGCCGGGCTCAGCGCCTGGGTCGAGGAGCAGACGGGGCACCGGCTGGGCTACGTCGAGCAGCTCTACACCTTCGCCGACGGCGACCGCGAGGCACGCCGGGCCATCTCGGTCTCCTACCTCGGGCTGACGAGAGCCGTGTCCGGGACGCAGTGGCGGGACTGGTACGCCTTCTTCCCGTGGGAGGACCACCGCGCCACCGAGAGCCCGCGGACGTCGGGGGCCGGGCTGGTGGAGCGGACCGTGGCCCCGCTGCTGTCCGAGTGGGTGGCGCGCGCGCCGAGGGGTGGTCGCAGCGCCCGTCGGCGCCGGGCGGACATCTGTTTCGGGCTGGGCGGGCGCGCCTGGGCGCCCGAGCTGGCCCTGCAGCGCTACGAGCTGCTCTGGGAGGCCGGCCTCATCCCCGAGGCCGGGGCGTCCCTGGTGCCGGGCGACCCCATGGAGTCTGACCACCGCCGCATCCTCGCCACGGCGCTGTCCCGGCTGCGCGCGACGATCCAGTACCGGCCCGTGGTCTTCGAGCTCGTGCCCCGGACGTTCACCCTGGGTCGGTTGCAGCGCACCGTCGAGGCCCTCGCCGGGCGACGTCTGCACAAGCAGAACTTCCGGCGTCTGGTGACCGGGCAGGAGCTCGTCGAGGAGACGGGGGAGATCTCCCCGGACACCGGGGGGCGACCGGCCCGTCTCTACCGGTTCCGGCGGGCCGTGCTGGACGAGCGACAGGTGGCGGGCACGAAGCTCCCGACGCCGCGCTGAGGCAGCGGGGTGCTGGCCGGCGCGATCGCCGCACCCCGGTGCGTGTGGCAGGATCGAGCGACCGCCCAGCCTCGATCACCGGAGGACCCCCATGAGCATGACCACGACCGCGCCCGCGCACCGGACCGCGACGAGCCACGACCTGTCCTCCCAGCACCCGGGTCGGGCGCGTCGCGTCCTGCTCAAGCTCTCCGGCGAGGCCTTCGGCGGAGGGCACGTCGGCGTCGACCCGGACGTGGTCAAGGGGATCGCCCACCAGATCGCCGACGCGCACCGCGCCGGGGTGCAGATCGCCGTGGTCATCGGCGGGGGCAACTTCTTCCGCGGCGCCGAGCTCCAGCAGCGGGGCATGGAGCGGGCCCGGGCGGACTACATGGGCATGCTGGGGACGGTGATGAACTGCCTCGCCCTGCAGGACTTCCTGGAGAAGGAGGGGGTGGACACCCGCGTCCAGACGGCCATCACCATGGGCCAGGTCGCCGAGCCTTACATCCCCCGCCGCGCCATGCGCCACCTCGAGAAGGGCCGGGTCGTCATCTTCGGTGCGGGCGCCGGTATGCCGTACTTCTCCACCGACACCGTCTCGGCGCAGCGGGCCCTGGAGATCAAGTGCGACCAGGTGCTCATGAGCAAGCACGGGGTGGACGGCGTCTACACGGCGGACCCGCGCACCGACGACCAGGCCCGCAAGCTGGAGGAGCTGACCTTCTCCGACGCCCTCGTCGGCAACCTGCGCGTCGTCGACGCTGCGGCGTTCAGCCTCTGCATGGACAACGAGCTGCCCATGCTCGTCTTCGGCATGGACGGCGAGGACTCCATCACCCGCGCGATCAAGGGTGAGAGGATCGGGACACTCGTGACGGCGGGCTGACCGCCGCACCGCCCGCACCAGCCGCACCACGACATACCACGCAAGGAGCACCCACGATGTCCGAGGTCGTCGAGATGGCCCTCATGGAGGCCGAGGAGAAGATGGACAAGGCGCTGGAGGTGGCTCGCGAGGACATGGCGTCCATCCGCACCGGCCGCGCCCACCCGGGCATGTTCACCAAGCTCCAGGTCGACTACTACGGCGCGCCCACCCCGCTGCAGCAGCTGGCCAGCTTCAGCATCCAGGACGCCCGCACGGTGCTCATCACCCCCTACGACAGGTCGGCGATGAAGGACATCGAGAAGGCGCTGCGGGAGGCCGATCTGGGGGCCAACCCCAGCAACGACGGCAACGCCATCCGGATCGTCATGCCGCAGCTCACCGAGGAGCGCCGGCGTGAGTACATCAAGCTGGCCCACGCCAAGGGGGAGGACGCCAAGGTCACCGTGCGGCACGTGCGCCGGCACGCCAAGGACGTCATCGACCGGGCCGTCAAGGACGGCGAGATCGGTGAGGACGACGGCACCCGGGGCGAGAAGGAGCTCGAGGCCCTCACCCGGCGGCACGTCGAGGTCGTCGACGACATCCTCAAGCACAAGGAGGCCGAGCTGCTCGAGGTGTGAGCAGCTCAGCCCGAGGGGGAGGGACCCGATGACCGAGCCGAGCGCCACGGCCCCCGCGACGCCGGACCCCGTCACGCGGCGGGCGGCCCGGACGGCCCGCCGCCCGGGTCGCTCGGGCCGACCCTCCCGGGCCGGCCGCAACCTCCCCGCCGCCATCGGGGTCGGGGTCGGCCTGGTGCTCGTGATCCTGGCCAGCCTGGTCTTCTGGAAGGCCGCCTTCGTCTACCTCGTCACCGCCGCGGCGCTGGTCGGTGTCTGGGAGCTGGACCACGCGTTGCGCACGGGGCGGGTCGACCCGCCCCGGGTGCCGGTCTTCGTCTCGGTCGGACTGGTGCCGCTCGCCTACTACCAGGGGGCGGACGCGCTCGCGGTCGGCTTCGCCACCGCCACGGCGCTCATCCTGGTCTGGCGCAGCATCGGATCCCCGAGGGACGCCGCCCGCGACGTCGCCGGCGGTGTCTACATCGTCGCCTACGTCCCCCTGCTCGCCGCGATCGCCTCGCTCATGCTGGCGCAGCCGGACGGCGTCGGCCGGATCATCACCTTCATCCTGGTCACCGTGGCCTCCGACACCGGGGGGTATGCCGTGGGTGTGCTGCGCGGGCGCACCCCCATGTCGCCCTCGTTGTCCCCGAAGAAGTCCTGGGAGGGCTTCGCGGGGTCGGTCGCCACCAGCGCCGTGGTGGGTGCCGTGTGCGTGTTCCTCTTCCTGGACGGCGCCTGGTGGGCGGGTCTGGTGGTGGGTGCGTGCGCTGCCGCCTTCGCGACCGTGGGGGACCTGGCCGAGTCCGCGATCAAGCGCGACCTCGGCATCAAGGACATGGGCAGCATCCTGCCCGGGCACGGTGGCGTGATGGACCGTCTCGACTCCCTCGTCGTGACCGCACCCGTCTGCTGGGCGCTGCTGCACCTGCTGGTCTGAGTCCCTGAGACACTGGGAGGGCCATGACGACCGATCTCCCCGCCCCGACCGCCGCCCGACCCGTCCCCGGCCAGCTCACCTTTCAAGCGCCCCGCCGCGGCAAGGCCCCGACCCACCTCGCCGACCACGACCTGGCGGGGCGCAAGGAGTGGGCCACCGAGCTGGGCATCCCCGGCTTCCGCGCCGACCAGGTGAGCCGCCACTACTTCGAGCGGCTGGTCACCGACCCCGACCAGATGACCGACCTGCCGAAGGCCGGCCGGCGCGAGCTCGTCGAGGGCCTGCTGCCCCCGCTGCTCACCCCGGTGCGCGCCCTGTCCGCCGACGACGGTGCGACGCTGAAGCAGGTGCACCGGCTGCACGACGGCGCCATGGTCGAGTCGGTGCTCATGCGCTACCCCGGCCGGGTGACCATGTGCATCTCCAGCCAGGCCGGGTGCGGGATGAACTGCCCCTTCTGCGCGACCGGCCAGGCGGGGCTCACCCGCAACCTGTCGACCGCCGAGATCGTGGAGCAGGTCGTCGCCGCGGCCCGGGCGCTGCGGCACGGCCAGCTGGCCGGGGGGGAGGGCGACGGGGACGCCGCCGAGCAGGTGCGGGTCAGCAATGTCGTCTTCATGGGGATGGGCGAGGCGCTGGCCAACTACAAGGCGTCCCTGGGCGCGATCCACCGTCTCGTCGACCCCTCGCCGCACGGCCTGGGCATGTCGGCGAGGGGGGTGACCATGTCGACCGTCGGGCTGGCCCCGGCCATCGACAAGCTGGCTGGCGAGGGCATCCCCGTCACGCTGGCCCTGTCCCTGCACGCCCCGGATGACGAGCTGCGCGACGAGCTGGTGCCGATCAACACCCGCTGGAAGGTGGATGAGGCCCTCGACGCCGCCCGTCGCTACTTCGAGACGACGGGTCGACGGGTGTCCATCGAGTACGCCCTCATCCGCGACATCAACGACCAGGCGTGGCGGGCCGACCTGCTGGGCGAGAAGCTCAACGCGCGCGGGCGCGGGTGGGTGCACGTCAACCCCATCCCGCTGAACCCGACGCCGGGGAGCAAGTGGACCGCCTCCCGCCGCGGGGTCGAGCAGCAGTTCGTCGAGCGGCTGCTGGCCCACGGGATCCCCACGACCGTGCGCGACACCCGTGGCTCGGACATCGACGGCGCCTGCGGGCAGCTGGCGGCGACCGCCGAGCCCACCTGACGGCAGGCCTCAGCGCAGGAGGTCCGCGGCCTCCTGCACGGTGTCGACCAGGTGCAGGGCACCCGACATCGGCCGCCCGGCGGCGAGCGCTCCCAGCAGCGGCCAGACGGGCAACCGGGTCGTCCAGTGCTCCCGGCCCACCAGGACCACGGGGCTGAGCCCGTCCTCGGCGTCCACCTCGTAGTAGAGCCGGGTCGCCATCTGGAAGACCTCCTGCACCGTCCCGGCAGCCCCGGGCAGGACGACGAGGCCGTGCCGGGACCGCGCGAGGAGCAGGTCCTCGCGCAGCGCGTTGGAGAAGAACTTCGCGATGAGCTGGCCGAAGGCGTTCGGCGGCTCGTGGCCGTAGTACCACGTGGGGATGCCCACGCTGCGCAATCGGCGGGGGCCTGCGGCCTCGCCGGTCCCGGCCTCGGCCCGCAGCCGCAGCGCCGGCCGCGCCCAGTCCCCGATGTCCGGTGCGAAGTCGGGCACCTGCCCCAGCTCCTGCAGGGCCCGGTCGAGCACTTCCTCGTCGCCGGCCCAGGCCCCGAGGTTGGCGGCCTCCATGGCACCCGGACCGCCGCCGGTCAGGACCACGGCGCCGCCGACGGCGAGACGGTGGCCGAGCAGCGCCGCAGCGGCGAAGTCCTCCGTCCCCCGTCGCAGCGCGTGCCCGCCCATGACGCCGACGACCCTCCGGCCGTCCAGGGCGGCGACGAGGGCGTCGGTCATGGCGTCGTCGTGGATCGCGCGCAGCGCCGTGACGTAGGCGTCGTGGCGCAGCGTCGCGTCCGCGGACCAGCGGTAGGCGCGCGCGTCCGGGGTGCCGTCGTACCCGTGCTCGTCCAGGCCGGCGTAGAGCTCCTGCGCGGTGTAGAGGTGGGCCCGGTAGGGGTCGACGGGCGCATGCGGCGCGGCCGGGAAGACGAGGGCCCCGGCCCGGCGCAGGTGCGCCTCGATCTCGGCGTCCAGGCGACCGCCGAGCACCACCAGGTCGCCCAGGTCGTCGCGGGCCAGCAGCAGCTCGCGGTCGAGGGTGAGGTCCAGGCCCTGGACCCGCAGCGGCGGCAGCGGACCCTCGGCCTGCAGCCAGCGCCGCCAGGTGCCGGGGTCCTCGACCTCGCGGTGGTCAGGGCACGGGCGCGGCTCGACGCGGCCGTAGCGCACCTCGAAGGTCTCTCCCGCACCGACCGGCCGGTCGCAGACCTGCTCGCTGACCGGGCCCTGGCGCTGCTGCATACCGTGGGACCCTAGCGGCCGACGTCCGCGGCCCCCGGCACCGCCCGTCGCGCGCGCACGACCGCCCGGCGCCCGGTGCTGGCGCGCGGCCGTCCCGCGGGTGTGTGATGGCCCCATGAGCAGCGACGCCACCCCGCAGCAGGCCTACCGCGCGCAGGTCTCCTCCAGCCTCGCCGACCCCCGGGCGTTCTGGGAGCAGGCGGCGCGCGGCATCGACTGGATCCACCGGCCGCGCGAGGTCCTGGACGCCGGGGACGCCCCTTTCTACCGTTGGTTCCCGGACGGCACCCTCAACGTCTGCTACAACGCCCTGGACCGGCACGTGGTGCACGGTCGCGCCGACCAGACGGCCCTCGTCCACGACAGCCCGGTCACGGGGACCGTTCGCAGCTGGACCTACGCCGAGCTGCTCGACCTCGTGGCCCGCTTCGCCGGCGTGCTGCGCGACCTCGGGGTGGGCAAGGGCGACCGCGTCGTCGTCTACCTCCCGATGGTCCCCGAGGCGGTCATCACCATGCTGGCCTGCGCCCGTATCGGTGCGGTGCACTCGGTGGTGTTCGGGGGCTTCGCCCCGGCCGAGCTCGCCGCGCGCATCGAGGACGCGCGACCCACGGTCGTCGTCTCCGCCAGCTGCGGCATCGAGCCGAGCCGGGTGGTGCCCTACAAGCCGATGCTGGACGAGGCGATCGCCCGGTCGGCGCACCAGCCCGACCACTGCGTCATCCTCCAGCGCGAGCAGCTGACCTGCGAGCTCGGGGAGCGCGACCTCGACTGGGCCAGCCTCATGCACCCTGACGCCGTCGCCCCGGCGGCCTGCGTGCCGGTGCAGGCGACGGACCCGCTCTACGTCCTCTACACCTCCGGCACGACCGGGCGGCCCAAGGGGATCGTCCGCGACAGCGGGGGGTATGCCGTGGCCCTGCGCTGGTCGATGACGCACCTGTACGGCGTCCAACCGGGGGAGACGTGGCTGTGCGGCTCCGACGTCGGCTGGGTGGTCGGCCACTCCTACATCGTCTACGCCCCGCTGCTCACCGGGGCCACGACCATCCTCTTCGAGGGCAAGCCGGTCGGCACCCCGGACGCCGGGGCCTACTGGCGGTTGATCGCCCAGCACCGCGCGGTCGCGGCATTCACCGCCCCGACCGCGATCCGGGCCATCAAGAAGCAGGACCCGCACGCCGAGCTCGTCGCCGGTCACGACCTCTCCTCGCTGCGCGCACTCTTCCTCGCCGGGGAGCGCCTGGACCCGGACACCTGGCGGTGGGCGTCCGACCACCTCGGCGTCCCGGTCGTCGACAACTGGTGGCAGACCGAGACCGGCTGGCCGATCGCCATCAACCCGGTCGGCCCCGACGGCGCCCTGCTGGACATCCGCCCCGGCAGTCCGGGCCCGGCCACCGTCGGCTACGACGTACGCGTCCTCGACGAGCGGGGCGAGGAGGTGCCCGCCGGGACGGAGGGGGCGATCTGCCTGCGGCTGCCGCTGCCGCCCGGCACCCTGCCCACGCTGTGGCGGGACGACGAGCGCTACGTCTCCTCCTACCTGTCCGCCTACGACGGGTACTACCTGTCCGGCGACGGCGGCTACGTCGACGAGGACGGCTACGTCTACGTCATGGGCCGCACTGACGACGTGCTCAACGTGGCGGGGCACCGCCTGTCCACCGGCGCGCTGGAGGAGGCGCTGGCCGGGCACCCGGCGGTCGCGGAGTGCGCCGTCATCGGCGTGGCCGACGACCTCAAGGGGCAGGTGCCCCGGGCCCTGGTCGTGTTGAAGGCCGGGATCGACCCGGACGAGGCCGGCGAGGCACGCCTGCGCGAGGAGCTCGTGGACCGGGTGCGGGCCGAGGTCGGCCCGGTGGCCTCCCTGCGCCGGGTGGATGTCGTGGACGCGCTGCCCAAGACGCGGTCGGGCAAGATCCTGCGCCGGACGATGCGTCAGATCGCGGACGGCGACACCCCGATGGTGCCCTCGACGATCGAGGACGTCGCGGTCCTGGACGGGCTGCGGCCGGTGCTGCGGGGGTGAGCGCCCCCGGTCGCCTGTGGACAACTCCCCCCGGACGGCAGCGGCTGCCCTAGCCTCGGTATGAGTCGGGCCTGCCGGGCCCGGTGCGAGAACGAGGGGGAGCACACATGGGGTATGCCGTGCGCGTGGACGCCGAGCACCTGGAGGCGGCGGCCGGGGAGCTGGAGGCGGCCGGGGGAGTCCTGGAGGAGGTCGCCGACGGGCTCGCCCGCGCCCTGGTGACCGTGGCCGTGGCGGCCGGCGGTGGGCTGCTCAGCCGGGCGGCGACCGACGCCTGCGATCGCTGGCGCTCGGGGCTGCGCGAGGTCGCCGGACAGGGGGAGTCGCTTGCGCGGGCGGTGCGGCAGGCGCGGGCCGACTACCTGGGGCTGGAGCGGTCTCTGGCAGGGAGGTGGGCCGGTGGGCCGAGGACGGGGCCGGTGCCGTGAGCACCTCGGTGCTGGGGACGTCGCCGGAGGAGATGGAGCGCGCGGCGCTGCAGCTGCGGGCGGAGGGGGAGCGGATCGAGGCGGCGGCCGACCGCCTGCTGAGCGGGGCTCCGCAGGAGCCGGGGTGGTCCGGACTCGCCGCCTGGCAGGCGGCCGCGCGGACCCGTGCCGTGCACCGGGTCACCCGTGCGGCGGCAGCCCCGCCCCGGGAGGCGGCGGCGGCCGTCCTGGACTGCGCGGCCGCGGCACGGGTGGCGACCCGGGAGGTGCACACGTGGACCCGGCGGGCCGAGCGGGCCCGGGCCGAGGTCCTGGCGCTGCAGCTGCCGGGACCACCGCCCGAGCCGGGGCTCGAGCTGCTCCGGCGGCGCCGGATCGAGCAGCTGCAGCACGAGGAGGCGCTCGCGCGGCGCCGGGTCGCGGCCGCCGAGGACGAGTTCCGGGAGCGCGAGCGCGGTGCCGCGCGCCGGGTGGCGCAGGCCTGGGAGCTCGTTCAGGAGGTGCGCGACCTGGCCACCGCGCCCAGGAAGGCCGTGGAGGCGTTCGGGTATGCCTGGGGGACCGGTGAGCGGGTGGTCCGCACCACCCAGCTCGCCCTCCAGCTGGCCCGGGCCCGCTGGTCGCGGGCCGCCGACGTGCGGCGGCAGGCACGACGCCGCGCCGCGCACGCGTTGTCCCGGCTGCGCGCCCTGGTGCGGGTCCGCGGAGGGGCCGTCCTCGGGCGGGTGGCGCTCGTGCCGGGGCCGCACCGCCTGGTCACGGCCTGGCTCGGCGCGTGGGGCGACGTGCGTGACGGCGGCGGCTACGCCGGGTGGCGGGGCGAGGTGACGCGGGGGTTCGCGGCTGCCGGGATCCTCGGAGGGTTCATGGTGGTGCCGGGCACGTTCGTCCATCCAGCGGTCGGTGGGGCCGGCGTCGGCCTCCTCACGGCGTGGGCGGCCTGGTCGTTGGGCAACGCGGCGTGGGACGGCGGCTCGGCCCTCGTCCGGTATGCCCGGAGGCACGGCCCACCCTTCCTGCGGCGGACCGGTCGAGCGGTGGCGCTCGCGTCCCAGCGGGCCGCGAGGCGGCTCCAGGACGTCCGAAGGACCCTCCTCGACGCTCGGGCCGCAGCGCGCGCCGAGCTCGGTCGACGGGTGCGGCGCGCGGGGGAGGTGCTCGCTCCCGTGCTCGGTCCAGCGGGCGACCCGCGCCATCGGGTCGTGGGGCTGCCCGCGGGGAGGGTGCGGTTGCCCTCCGACGAGCTGGTCGACCGCGTCGTCGGTCGCCTCCCTGGGACGGAACCCGTCCGCGACTGGTGGCGTCGGGCGTTCGACCCACTGCTCATGCCGGTCGTCCGCGTGCCCGTGCTGCCCGGCCCGGTGCGGCTGGGACGGTGGCTACCGTGAGCGACCCGGACGGCGGGCCCGAGCCGGGGACCACCCCGAGCGGGCCCGGGACCACCCCGACCGGGCCCGGGACCACCCCGACCGGCACCGGCCCCCGGGGCGGACCGGTGCTGGTGGTGACGGCCGTGGAGCTCGAGCTGCTCGAGGACGCGCACGACCGGCTGCTCGACGCCACCGCCCTCGACGAGGGAGCTGCCCGGCACGGCCGCGTCACCGGCTCGGCACCGGGCGCCGACCCACCGGCGACCCCGGAGCGGGCCCGGCCGGCCCGTGCCGAGGCCCTGCTGTCGCTGCAGGGTCGCGGTCTGCTCGATGCCGACGGCGCGCTCACGACCGGGACCGCGTTCACCGACCTCGTGCTCGTCATGCTCGACGTCCGCCTGGCCGCCGAGGCCCTGCTCGTCGTCGAGCGGCGGTTCGCCGGCGCCGAGGAGCGCCCCGACCTGCGCCTGCTGCACCTCATCGCGGCCGGCGGCGTGGCCGAGGACCTGCACGGGGGTGGGTGGCACGGGTTCGACCTGCTCGTCGACCCGGGACAGCTCGCCGAGGAGGCCCTCGCGCCGGTGCTGCCCCCGGACGCGCGACCGGGTCGGGGTGAGCCGGTGGTCCTGGACCCGGAGGACCCGGACGCCGCGGCGGACGCGCTCGGGGCAGGCCTGCTGGCCGAGCTCACCCTCGCGCGGCCCGGCTCGGGGACCGAGGAGTCCGTCCTGCTCGCCGTCGGGGCGTCGGGCTGCCACGTCGCGTGGGCGCCCGGCACGCCGCGAGAGGGCCCGCCCACGGCCCGTGCGCCGGACGACCACCCCGCCGCACGGCCGACGCTGACCTTCGCACCGACGTCACCGGACGCGCTGCGTGCCGTGGTGCTCGAGTGGGTGTCGCGGGTGGTCGACCCGGTGCCGTCGCCCCGCCACGCGCCGACCTGACGGCGTCGGCAGGCACAATGACCGGTGTGAGTGCACGCACCCTGACCATCCTCGGCTCGACCGGCTCGATCGGCACCCAGGCCATCGACGTCGTCCGCGCGCACCCCGACCGGTTCCGGGTGCAGGCCCTGGCCGCGGGTGGGAGCGACCTCGGCCTCCTCGCCGCCCAGGCCGTCGAGCTCGAGGTCCAGCAGGTGGCCGTCGCCCGGGAGGACGACGCGGTCGCCGCCGACCTCGACGAGGCGCTGGCCGAGGCCGCCCGCGCGGCGGGCCGGCCGGCATACCGGCCCGAGGTCCTCACCGGGGCCGAGGGGGTGGTCCGGGTCTCCGGTGCGGGGGCCGACGTCGTGCTCAACGGGGTCACCGGCAGCATCGGCCTGCGACCGACCCTCGCCGCCCTGGGCGCGGGCAGCACGCTCGCCCTGGCCAACAAGGAGTCCCTCATCGTCGGTGGCCGCCTCGTCACCGGTGCCGCCGCGCCCGGGCAGATCGTGCCGGTCGACTCCGAGCACAGCGCTATCGCGCAGGCGCTGCGCTCGGGCAGGGCAGACGAGGTGCGCCGGTTGGTGCTCACCGCCAGCGGGGGACCCTTCCGCGGCATGACTCGCGACCAGCTGGCGGACGTCACCCCGCAGCAGGCGCTGGCCCACCCGACCTGGGACATGGGGCAGGTGGTCACCACCAACTCGGCGACCCTGGTCAACAAGGGCCTGGAGGTCATCGAGGCCCACCTGCTCTTCGACGTCCCCTTCGAGGCCATCGACGTGGTGGTCCACCCGCAGTCGGTCGTCCACTCCATGGTCGAGTTCGTCGACGGCTCGACGATCGCGCAGGCCTCGCCGCCGACCATGCACATCCCCATCGCGCTCGGCCTGGCCTGGCCGGACCGCCTGGCCGACGTCGCCCCGGCCTGCGACTGGAGCCGTGCCACGAGCTGGGAGTTCCTGCCGCTGGACGACGAAGCCTTCCCCGCGGTCCGGCTGGCCCGTCAGGTCGGCCAGGAGGGTGGCACCTTCCCGGCGGTCTACAACGCCGCCAACGAGGTGTGCGTCGCCGCGTTCCACGACGGTGCGCTGCCCTTCCCGGGCATCGTCGAGGTCGTGGGTCGGGTCGTGGGCGAGCACGCCGGGAACTCCACCGCCGCCGCAGGTGTTGACCTCTCGGTGGACCAGGTGCTGGCCGCCGACGCCTGGGCGCGGGCCGCCGCAGCCCACCGGATCCAGTCCCCCGGCCGGGGCTGAGGAGGAGGACCCATGCTCTACCTGCTCGGCGTGCTGGTGGTGTTCGTGGGCATCGCCGTCTCGATCGCCCTGCACGAGATCGGCCACCTCGTCCCGGCCAAGCTCTTCAAGGTCCGGGTGACCCAGTACATGGTGGGTTTCGGCCCGACGCTCTGGTCACGCACCCGGGGCGAGACCGAGTACGGCGTCAAGGCGATCCCGCTGGGCGGCTACATCCGGATGATCGGGATGTTCCCGCCCCGCGCCGGCGACGGGGGGCGGTTGCGGGCCAGCAGCTCCAACCCGCTGCACCTCATGGTCGAGCAGGCCCGGGAGGAGTCGCTGGAGGAGGTCGGGCCCGGCGACGAGGACCGCGTGTTCTACCGGCTGCCGGTCTGGAAACGGGTCGTCGTCATGTCCGGGGGGCCGTTGATGAACCTCGCCCTGAGCTTCGGCCTCGTCACGATGCTGGTGCTCGGCCCGGGGATTCCCGCAGCGACGTCGACCATCGGCCAGGTCTCCGCCTGCGTCAACGAGGACGTCACGAGCCAGGACTGCGCCGGGCAGCCCCCGTCCCCGGCGGTCGCCGCCGGCCTGCAGCCCGGCGACACCATCGTGTCCGTCGGCGGGGAGCGGGTCCAGGACTGGTCCGACACGATGTTCGCCATCCAGAACGCGGGTGGGCCGACGGAGTTCGTCATCGAACGAGCAGGCACCGAGCAGACCCTCACGGCCGACCTGGTGCAGCGCGAGCGGATGCTGGTCGAGGCTGACGGGACGCCGGTCCGCGACGCGGACGGCGAGCCGGTGACCGGCGAGGTCTGGTTCCTCGGCGCCTCGCCGGAGGTGGTCGAGCTCGGTCCCGTCGCGGCCACCGCGGACATGTTCACCGGCACCGCGGGGATCGTGCTCACCCTCCCGCAGCGGATGGTGGACGTGGCGCAGGCCGCCTTCGGCACCGAGGCACGCGACCCCAACGGCCCCATGTCGGTCGTCGGGGTCGGACGCGTGGCCGGCGAGGTCACCCAGGACGGCCTGGACGGCCTGGTGGAGACGGCGCAGGAGCGCTTCTGGCTGCTCGTGTCGTTGCTGGCCTCGCTCAACATGGCGCTCTTCGTCTTCAACCTCATCCCGCTGCTGCCGCTGGACGGTGGGCACATCGCCGGGGCGCTGTGGGAGGGCGTGAAGAAGACCTGGGCGCGGGTGTTCCGCCGACCCGCACCCGGCCCGGTGGACACGGCTGCCGCCCTGCCGGTCGCCTATGCGGTGGCCCTCGGCCTCCTGGGGATGACCGTGCTGCTCATCTACGCCGACATCGTCCGCCCCGTGCAGATCGGCTGACGCGCCCAGCGGTCGCCCAGGGAGACACCAGGCCGGGGTGCGACAATGGGCGCATGACTGCTGGTGTCCCCATCTCGCTCGGTATGCCCTCCGCGCCGCCCCCCGTCCTCGCGCCCCGGCGCCCGACCCGCAAGATCAAGGTCGGCAAGGTGGAGGTGGGCGGCGACGCCCCGATCTCGGTCCAGTCGATGACGACCACGCCGACGACCGACATCAATGCGACGCTGCAGCAGATCGCCGAGCTCACCGCGACCGGGTGCGACATCGTGCGGGTCGCCTGCCCGAGCCAGGACGACGCCGACGCCCTGCCGGCGATCGCGAAGAAGTCGCAGATCCCGGTCATCGCTGACATCCACTTCCAGCCCAAGTACGTCTACGCGGCGATCGACGCCGGGTGCGCGGCCGTCCGGGTCAACCCGGGCAACATCCGCAAGTTCGACGACCAGGTCAAGGAGATCGCGCGGGCCGCCAAGGACGCAGGGGTCTCGATCCGCATCGGCGTCAACGCCGGGTCGCTGGACAAGCGGCTGCTGGACAAGTACGGCAAGCCGACCGCCGAGGCCCTCGTGGAGTCCGCCGTGTGGGAGGCCGGGCTCTTCGAGGAGCACGACTTCCACGACTTCAAGATCTCGGTCAAGCACAACGACCCGGTCGTCATGGTGCGCGCCTACGAGATGCTCTCGGAGCGGGGCGACTGGCCGCTGCACCTCGGGGTCACCGAGGCGGGCCCGGCATTCCAGGGCACCATCAAGTCCTCGGTCGCCTTCGGGGCGCTGCTGTCCCAGGGCATCGGCGACACCATCCGGGTCTCGCTGTCCGCCCCGCCGGTCGAGGAGGTCAAGGTCGGCAACCAGATCCTGCAGAGCCTCAACCTCAAGCCGCGCAAGCTGGAGATCGTCTCCTGCCCCTCCTGCGGGCGGGCTCAGGTCGACGTCTACACCCTCGCCGAGGAGGTCACCGCCGGTCTGGAGGGGCTCGAGGTGCCGCTGCGGGTGGCCGTGATGGGCTGCGTCGTCAACGGTCCGGGCGAGGCCCGGGAGGCCGACCTCGGGGTCGCCTCGGGCAACGGCAAGGGACAGATCTTCGTCAAGGGCGAGGTCATCAAGACCGTGCCCGAGAGCCAGATCGTGGAGACCCTGCTGGATGAGGCCATGCGGATCGCCGAGGAGATGGGCGAGCCGGAGGACGGGGCCGGCTCGTCGGCCGGCGCCACCGTGACCGTCGGGTAACGCGCCGGCAACAGGCCACCGGGTAACGTCTGGTCATGGCACCGGACCCCATCAGCCGGCAGACCGCCCGCCAGTCGACGTGGCACGAGGTGTGCCGCGCGTTCCACCTCGTGGACCGCACCGACCTGACCGTGGTGCACGAGCACATGCCGTCCGGGACCGCCGCCCAGCCGCACACCCACGACCGGGGTCGCCAGTTCTTCTACGTCCTCGCGGGCACCGGCACGATGACGCTCGGGCGCCGCGAGGTGCAGGTGCCTCCCGAGTCCGGCATCGAGGTGCCGCCGCGCACCCGGCACTTCATGCGCAACGACGGCGACGACGACCTCGAGATGATCGTCGTCACGACCCCGCGGGCCAGCGGCACGCCGCACGTGCGGGACCGCCCGCTGGGCCGGGACCGCGGTGGTCTGGTGGTGGGGTCGCACCTGCGGCAGACGCGGCGCAGCGACCTCGGGGCCGTGGTGAGCTTCGAGGAGGCGATGGACACCAGCCCCTTCCTCGGCCAGGGCGGGCACGACTGGCACGAGCAGGCGCTGCAGGACCCCGACCTCGAGCACTGGGTCCTCGTCGACCGGCTCGACCGGGTCATCGCCTTCGGCATCCTCGTCGGCGTCGGCGGTGGTGACGTCGTGGAGATCCGCCGCATGGTCGTGGCGCCCGAGGGTCGGGGCCAGGGGCTGGGGCGGCTGCTCCTGCGCCACCTGCTCGAGCACGCGCTGGCCGGCCCCCGGGTCCGCCGGGTCTGGCTCGACGTGAGCGCGGACAACACCCGCGCCCGCTCGCTCTACCGCACCTTCGGGTTCGTCGAGAAGCCGCCGCCGCCGGACGCCACGCTGCTCGAGAACGGCGTCTACATGGAGTGGGGCGACACCCACCGCATACCCTTGAGCGGGTGACTGCTCCCGGGTTCCTGCCGCTGCGCCAGCTCGTCCTCGTCGACCTGCTGGGGCTCATGCTCGCCGTCCGTCCGGGGGAGCGCGCGGTCATCGCCCTCGACGGCCCGGACGGGGTCGGCAAGACGCGGCTGGCGGCCGAGCTGGTGGCCCTCGCCCCGCACGTGGCCGGACGGGAGCTGCAGGCGGTCTCGGTGGACGGGTTCCACCACCCCCGTGAGGAGCGCTACGCGCGCGGTCGCACGGGCCTGACCTGCTACCAGGACTCCTACGACTACGACGCCCTGCGCCGGGCCGTGCTCTGGCCGTTCCGGGCGGGCGAGGACATCGTGCCCGCCGTCTTCGACGTCCACCGCGACGAAGCCGTGGCCGCCGACCCGGTCGCCCTCTCCTCCGACGCCGTCCTGCTCATCGAGGGGGTCTTCCTGCGCCGCCCGGAGCTGCGGGGGGAGTGGGACGCCACCTGCCTGGTCACCGCGCCGGAGTCGGTGACGGTGCCGCGGGGCAACGCCCGGTTCCCCGGGTCCCGCGTGTCCGGTGACGGCCTGCCCGGTCATCCGGCGAACGCGCGCTACGTTGAGGCGCAGCGTCTCTACCGGCTGCAGGCCCGCACCTGGGCGCCGGAGTGGATCGTCGACAACACCGACCTGCAACGGCCGGAGCTGGTCTGGCCGGACCCCGACGAGCCCCAGTGGTTCGACCAGTGACAGGAGGGACCCGCATGGCCCTGGCGCCGCTGCCCTACGCCGCCTCGCGCAGCATCCTCGTGCAGGCGGCCCCCGAGCGGATCTTCACCGAGCTGGTGGACTTCCGGCGCTGGCGGGACTGGTCGCCGTGGGAGGCGCTGGACCCGCGGATGCACCGCAGCTACTCCGGGCCCAAGTCGGGGGTCGGGTCGGAGTATGCCTGGGACGGCGGCACCAAGGCCGGCGCCGGGTCGATGCGGATCGCGCAGGTTCGGGCGCCGCGCTCGGTGCAGATCGACCTGCACTTCGAGAAGCCGTTCCCGACCGACAACGACATCCGGTTCGACCTGCTCCCGCAGCCCGAGGGGGACCGCACCCTGGTGACCTGGAGCATGGCCGGGCAGCACACCGGCGTCATGCGGGTGCTCGGCCGGGTCCTGTCGATGGACCGGCTCGTGGGCAAGGACTTCGAGCGGGGTCTGGCCCGGCTTCAGGACCTCGTCGAGCGCTGACGCACGGCGGCGCCTGCCGGGCTGCCGGGCGAGGTCGGGCGCCCGGGTGCGGTCAGAGGACCTTGGAGAGGAACTCCTGGGTGCGCACCTCGCGCGGGTTCGCGAGGACCTCGCGGGGGTCACCTTCCTCGCAGATGACGCCGTCGGCCATGAAGACCAGCTTGTCGCCGACCTCCCGGGCGAAGCCCATCTCGTGGGTGACGACCATCATCGTCATGCCCTCGCCCGCCAACGTCTTCATGACGTCGAGCACGTCGCCGACCAGCTCGGGGTCCAGCGCCGAGGTGGGCTCGTCGAAGAGCATCATGTCCGGGTCCATGGACAGCGCCCGGGCGATGGCCACGCGTTGCTGCTGGCCCCCGGACAGGTGGGCCGGGTAGGCGTCGACCTTGTCCGACAGCCCGACCCGGTCGAGGTTGCCGCGGGCGATCTCCTCGGCCTCCGTGCGGCTGCGCTTCTTCGCCCGCTGCTGGGCGATGGTGAGGTTGCGCAGGACGGTCATGTGGCTGAAGAGGTTGAACTGCTGGAACACCATGCCGATCCGGGACCGGACGGCGTCGAGCTCGGTCTCGGGGTCGGTGATGTCGATGCCCTCGATGAGCACCTGACCCGAGGTCGGCTCCTCCAGCCGGTTGACGCACCGCAGCAGCGTGGACTTGCCGGAGCCGGACGGGCCGATGACGCAGACGACCTGACCGGAGTTGACGTGGAAGTCGATGCCGGTGAGGACGTGGTTGTCGCCGAACGACTTGTGCAGGTCGCGGACCTCGATCGCCGGGGCGCCGTGGTCCACCTCCTTGGTCGGGTGCAGCCGGGTCGTCATCAGCGGGACCTCTTCTGTCGGCGCTCGAGCCACGCCACCACGCGGGTGAGCGGCAGGGTGATCGCGAGGTACATCAGACACGCGAAGACGAGGCTGGTCGCCGTGCCGGCTGACGGGCCGCTCGCCATGAAGTCACGCGCCATGGTGGTGAGCTCCTTCTCGTTGGCCGCCATGCCGACGACGAAGAGCAGGGACGTGTCCTTGATGAGGATGACCAGCTCGTTGGTCAGCGGGGGGATGACGATACGCAGCGCCTGGGGCATGACGACGGTGGCCATCGTCCAGGGACCGCTCATGCCGAGCGACCGCGCCGCCTCGGTCTGCCCCTTGGGGACCGCCTCGATACCGGCCCGGATGGTTTCGGCCATGTAGGCGGCGGCCACCAGCATGAGCCCGACCAGGCCGGCGCCGATCGTGCCGCCGGGCGGTCGCCACCCGAAGGCGATCGGGACGCCGAGAGCCATGAAGAGGATGACGACCAGCGCGGGAAGGCCGCGGAAGAGCTCGATGTAGACCGTCGCCAGCCAGCGGAAGGGCGCGACCGGTGCCAGCTTCATGAGCACCAGAACCATCGCCAGCACGAAGCCGCCGACGAAGGCGATGATCGTGTAGAGGATGGTGTTGCGTGCTCCCACGAACACGAAGTCCTGCCAGGTGCCGGTGAAGCCCTCGACGAGGAAGAAGCTCGACGAGATGGCCTCCCAGTCCGCGACGAGCACGAAGGCGACGGCCAGGAGGACGAAGAGGGCGTACAGCGTCAGCCGTACGGCTCGCTGTCGCTGCGTGCGGGTCAGTGAGCCCATCTGGCGTCGGCTCAGTCCTCGGTGCTGAAGTACGAGTCGTAGATCTCGTCGTACTCCCCGTTGTCGCGCAGCTCGGTCAGCTGCTCGTTCACGGCCTCCACCAGGGCGGTGTTGTCCTGCTGCATGGCCAGGCCGTAGGTCTCGTCGGTGGAGTACTCCTCGACGACCTCGAAGTCGCCGTTCTCGGCGTTGTCGATGTTCACCGGCAGGTCCTGCAGGATCGCGTCGATCTGCCCGGCCTGGATGGCCTGGAACAGCTCGGCGTTGCTGGGGAAGGCGGTGATGGTCGCGTCCGGGGCGTTCTCCTGGGTGTAGGCCTCACCCGTGGTGCCCTGCTGCACGCCGACGGTCCGCCCGGCGAGGTCGTCGATCCCGGCGATGTCGGAGTCGGCGGGGACGAGAAGGGACTGCTGGGAGTCGTAGTAGCCGTCGGAGAAGGCGAGGTTCTCCTGGCGCTCCTCGGTGATCGTCATGGCGGAGGCAGCCAGGTCGCAGTCCCCCGAGTTGAGCGCCAGGCCGGACTGCAGCGCGTCGAAGGAGGAGTCCTTGATCTCGAGCTCGAGGTCCAGGCCCTCGGCCACCGCGCTGACGATGTCGACGTCGAAGCCGGTGAAGCCCGAGTCGGAGGACTCGTCGAAGTCCTCGAACGGGGGGTAGGGGACGTCGGAGCAGACGGTCAGGGTGCCCTCGGTCACGAGGTCGAGGTCGGCGCCGGCCGCCTCGCCCCCGCCGGCGTCGCTGCCGGAGTCGTCGGAGCCGCAGGCGGCCAGGGTGAACGCCAGGGTGGCGGCGCCGATCACGGGAAGGATGGAGTTCTTCATGGGCGCACCATACGTCCGGCCCGGGCGAGACCTGCTCACCCGGGCCGGATCGTGACCGAATTGATGCCGGTCAGGCGCTCCCGGCCTCCTCGGCAGCCTCCTCGGCGGCCTCGGCGTCGTCGTCCACCCAGTCGAAGGTCTTGGTCACGGCCTTCTTCCACTGGCGGTAGAGACGGTCACGCTCGGCGTCCCTCATCTGGGGGCTCCAGCGCTGGCCCTCCTCCCAGTTGTCGATGACGTCCTGCTCGCCGCTGAAGAATCCGACCGCGATGCCCGCGGCGTACGCCGCCCCGAGCGCGGTCGTCTCAGCGACCTTGGGACGCACGACGTCGACCCCGAGGATGTCGGCCTGGAACTGCATGAGGGTCTCGTTGGCCACCATGCCGCCGTCGACGCGCAGCTCGGTGAGGTCGACGCCGGAGTCGGCGTTCATCGCGTCCGCGACCTCCCGCGTCTGGAAGGCGGTCGACTCCAGGGCGGCCCGGGCGACGTGGTTGCGGTTGACGTAGCGGGTCAGGCCCACGATCGCGCCACGGGCGTCGTCCTTCCAGTACGGCGCGAAGAGACCCGAGAACGCCGGCACGATGTAGCAGCCGCCGTTGTCGTCGACCTGCTTGGCCAGCTCCTCGATCTGGGGCGCCTCCGAGATGAGACCGATGTTGTCCCGGAGCCACTGCACCAGCGAGCCGGTCACGGCGATCGAGCCCTCCAGGGCATACACCGCGTCCTGGTCGCCGATCTTGTAGCACACCGTCGTCAGCAGGCCGTTCTCGCTGGGCACGATCTCGGTCCCGGTGTTGAGCAGCATGAAGTTGCCGGTGCCGTAGGTGTTCTTGCTCATGCCCTTCTCGAAGCAGGCCTGCCCGAAGGTCGCGGCCTGCTGGTCGCCGAGGA
This sequence comes from uncultured Serinicoccus sp., assembly GCF_947487915.1. Classification (GTDB taxonomy): domain Bacteria; phylum Actinomycetota; class Actinomycetes; order Actinomycetales; family Dermatophilaceae; genus Ornithinicoccus. The sequence goes on from NZ_CANKYH010000004.1 coordinate 200,387, forward strand.
TGCCGGCGATCGGCACGTGCAGCTTGGTGCTCTCGCCGTAGACCTCCGCCGAGGACTTGATCTCGGGCAGCATCGACATCGGGATGCCCATGTCCGAGGCCACCTCCTCGGACCAGCTCAGGGACTGCAGGTCCATGAGCATGGTGCGGGAGGCGTTGGTGACGTCGGTGACGTGCACGCCGCCCTCGGTGCCGCCGGTGAGGTTCCAGAGCGTCCAGCTGTCGGTGGTGCCGAAGAGCAGGTCACCGGCCTCGGCCCGCTCCCGCGCGCCGTCGACGTTGTCGAGGATCCACTTCACCTTGGGGCCGGAGAAGTACGTCGCGAGCGGGAGCCCGCAGATGTGCTTGTACTTGTCCGCACCGTCGTCACCCGCCAGCTCGGCGACGACCTTGTCGGTCCGGGTGTCCTGCCAGACGATGGCGTTGTAGACCGGTTCGCCGGTGTTCTTGTCCCACACCACCGCGGTCTCCCGTTGGTTGGTGATGCCGATGGCCGCCAGTTCGTCGTTGCCGACACCCCCCTTGCCCAGGGCGGTGCCGATGACCTCCTTGGTGTTGCGCCAGATCTCGGCCGGGTCGTGCTCGACCCACCCCGCCTTGGGGAAGATCTGCTCGTGCTCCTTCTGCCCGACCGAGTGGATCTCACCGCTCTTGGTGAACACGATGGCACGGGTGCTGGTGGTTCCCTGGTCGATCGCCAGGACGTAGTCAGCCATGGATGCGCTCCTTCACGTCGTTGTGGATGGGGTGGGGTGCGGTCGCTGTGTGCCGAGGTATGCCGTGTGGTCTCACCCGTACATCGCGGCGATGAGTCCGGCAAGGACGCCACCCACGAGCGGGCCCACGACGGGCACCCACGAATAGCCCCAGTCGCTGGTGCCCTTGCCCGGGATGGGCAGGACGGCATGGGCGATACGCGGGCCGAGGTCACGGGCCGGGTTGATGGCGTAACCGGTCGGGCCACCGAGACTGGCGCCGATGCCGACGACGAGCAGGGCCACGGCCAACGGGCCCAGGCCGGACGGGGTGTTGCCGAACATGATGACGACGAAGACCAGGACGAAGGTGCCGATCACCTCGGTGGCGAAGTTCCAGCCGTAGTTGCGGATCTCCGGCCCGGTCGAGAAGACCCCGAGCTTGGCGGCCGGGTCGCCGTCGGCGTCGAAGTGCTGCTTGTAGGCCAGCCAGCAGAGCACGGCGCCGAGGAAGGCGCCCAGCATCTGGGCGCCGAAGTACACCATGGCGTTGCCGAAGGTGGCCTCGACGGCCGCCAGACCAGCATCAGGGTTGCCCGGGAAGAACTCGGACCCGTTGGCCCACAGTCCCACGGTCACCGCCGGGTTGATGTGCGCCCCGGACTTGTAGGCGGTGTAGACACCGGCGAAGACGCCGAGACCCCAGCCGAAGTTGATGAGCAGCCAGGCGGCGCTCGCGCCGCCCCCGGTGCCCTTGGTCTTGGGCAGGATGGCGTTGGCCACCACACCGCAGCCGAAGAGCAGCAGCATCATCGTGCCGAGCACCTCTGAGATGAAGATCTCTCCCACGTCGCAGGATCCTTTCTGTGCTCACGGGTCCGGACGGGCGTCCGGGACCCCGGGGGTCAGGCGTCCTTGCCCGCCCCCATCGCCTGGAGCGGGGCGACCTCACCGAGGTGGTCCCTGACCCGGGCGGCGCTCTCGTCGTCCGGCTCGGCGGCGGCCGCGATCTCCGCCTCCGCCCGGGCGGTGTAGGCCTCGATCTCGGCCTGCTTGGTCTGCTCGTCCCAGCCCAGCTCGGCTGCGGCGATCTCGGCGATCTCGGGGACCGTGTCCAGGCCCTTGCGGGGTGCCTCGTAGATGAGCCGGGTGCGGCGCATCATGAGGTCCTCCAGGTGCAGCACCCCCTCGGTCCGGCAGGCGTGGGCGACCTCGGCGCGCAGGTAGGCGCTGGAGTGCTCGAGGGTGCGGGCCAGGGAGGGGTCGGCGCCGATGAGCTCGAGCAGCTCCTCCACCAGCGACCCGTAGCGGTGGAGCAGGTGGTCGGTCATCTGCTCGCTCCAGCCGTACTGCTCGCGCAGGGCCGGCATCCGGTGCCGCATGGCGGCCTCGCCGACCGCGCCGAGCAGCGGGATCTGGTCGGTGACGCAGGGCAGGTCCGCGGCGCGGCCGCCGAGCGCGAAGTCCACGGCGTCCTTGGCCATGACCCGGTATGTCGTGAGCTTGCCACCCCCGATGACCGTGAGCCCGGGCACGGGGCTGGCGACGGTGTGCTCCCGGCTGACCTTCGCCGAGTCCGTGCCCTCCTTGGTGCCCGGCTGCAGCAGCGGGCGGAGGCCGGCATACCAGCCGACGACGTCGTCCCGGGTGAGGGTCGTCTTGAGCACGGCGTTGGCATGCTCGAGCACGTAGTCGATGTCCGCCGCGGTGGCCACCGGGTTCTGCCGGTCCAGCTCCCAGGGGGTGTCGGTGGTCCCCAGGATCCAGTAGCGCGACCAGGGGATGAAGAACAGCACCGACTTCTCGGTCTGCAGGAACAGGCCCGAGCTGCCCTGGATGCGCTCGCGGGGGATGACGAGGTGGATGCCCTTGGAGGCCAGCACGTTCAGGCCGCCGTCGGTGTCGGCCAGCCCGGACACGTCGTCGGTCCACACGCCGGTGCAGCTGATGACGTGCTCTGCCCGGGCCTCGAAGCGCTCACCGGTCTCGAGGTCGACGAGCTCGGCGCCGATCGCCTTGCCGTGCTCGTCCTTGACGATGCTGACGACCTCGGTGCGGCTCGCGGCCCGCGCGCCGTAGGTGTGGGCGGTGCGGACCAGGGTGGAGACGAGCCGGGCGTCGTCGACGGTCGCGTCGTAGTACTTGACCGCACCGATGGCCGTGTCGTGGCGCAGGTCGGGGAACTGCTTGCTCAGTCCGCCGCGGGTGGTGTGCTGGTGGATGGGCAGGGCACGCCGCCCGGGCATGATGTTGGCCAGCACGTCGTAGAGGGTCACCCCGGCGCCGTAGTAGGCCCGCTGCCACACCCGGTGCTCCAGGGGGATGAGGAAGGGCATCGGCTTGACGAGGTGCGGGGCCAGGGTCTTGAGCAGCAGGCCGCGCTCGGTCAGCGCCTCGTGCACCAGCTTGAAGTCGAGCATCTGCAGGTAGCGCAGGCCGCCGTGCACGAGCTTGGTGGACCACTGGGAGGTGCCCGACGCCCAGTCCTGCGCCTCGACGATGACCGTGGACAGTCCGCGGGTGGCGGCGTCGAGCGCGACCCCCGCCCCGGTGACCCCACCCCCGATGACCAGCACGTCGAGCGGTCGGCCGCCCGCACCCGACTCCTTGAGGGCCTGGATCGCCTGCTCGCGGCTGGCGGGGTCGAGTGGGCGAGGCTGCATGGTGGCCTTCCGGTGGTGGACGTCCCGTGGTGCCCTCCGATCCTGCCCTGCCTGGACCTGTCCCGCAAGGGCACGCCCCCGGTCGTCGGGGCTGGTCGCGGGCGCCGTGCGGGCCCGTGTCGCACGAGCGCCGCGGGTGGGGCAGGCTGGGACCATGCTGCGCACCCTCGGCTCCGGGACGTCGAGCGTGCGCGCCTACGGTCTGCAGGACGCCCGGCGCGCCCTCGACGTGTGCGCCGAGGACCCGGTGAGCAACGTCTTCGTCGCGGCGCGCATCCGGGAGAGCGGGCTCGTCGGCACCCGGGGACCCCTCTACGGCTACGAGGCCGGCGGTGAGCACGCCCTGTGCTGGTGCGCGGCCAACGTGGTCCCGGTCGGTGCCAGCCCGCGGGCCCTGGGGGCGCTGGCGGGGGCGGTGGTCAAGCGCCGCGCGACCGCGAGCTCGGTCTTCGGCCCGGCCGACCAGGTGCTGGACCTGTGGGGCCGGCTGCGCCGTCACTGGGGCGAGCCGCGCGAGGTGCGCCGCAACCAGCCGGTGATGACGATGCAGGCCCTGCCGAGCGAGGTCGGCGTGCCGCTGGACCCGCAGGTGCGGCCGGCGCGCCCCGAGGAGGTCGACCTGGTGCTCCCCGCCGCCGCGGCGATGTTCACCGAGGAGATCGGCTACCCGCCCTACCGCGGCAACGCCACGGCATACCGCCGCGCCGTGGCCGGCCTCGTCGACCAGGGGCACACGCTGGTGCGGGTGGAGGACGCCGAGGTCGTCTTCAAGGCCGACCTCGGCTCGGTGGCGCTGGGGGTGGCGCAGGTGCAGGGGGTCTGGGTGCACCCGCGCTGGCGCGGTCAGGGCGTGGCGGCGCCCGCGATGGCCTCGGTGGTGGAGCACACCATCCGGCACATCGCCCCGGTCGTCACCCTCTACGTCAACGACTTCAACACCCCGGCCCTCGCGACCTACCGTCGGGTCGGGATGGTGCAGACGGACACCTTCGCCACGGTCCTGCTCTGAGCGCCCTCGTGGCGGTCCTCAGCCGGTGAGGCGCTCGTGCAGGAAGGCCCACGCCAGGGCGTGCCAGGTCGCCCACTGGGCCGCGGTGCTGGCACCTCCGTGCCCACCCTCGGTGTTCTCCCAGTAGGTCACGTCGCGACCGTGCTCCTCCAGCAGCGCCGCCATCTTGCGGGCGTGACCAGGGTGCACCCGGTCGTCGCGGGTCGAGGTCGCGAGGTAGACCGGCGGGGTCGGACGATGCGGGTCGAAGCGCTGGTAGGGCGAGAAGGTCTGGAGCCACTCCCACTGCTCGGGGTCGTCGGGGTCGCCGTACTCCGCCATCCAGGAGGCCCCGGCCAGCAGGTGGGGGTAGCGCCCCATGTCGAGCAGCGGCACCTGGCAGACGATCGCCCCGAAGTCCTCCGGGTAGCCGGTGAGCATGTTGCCCACGAGCAGCCCGCCGTTGCTGCGACCGGTCGTCCCCAGCCGGGGCACGGAGGTGACGCCGCGGGCGACGAGGTCGCGGGCCACCGCGACGAAGTCCTCGTAGGCCCGGGGCCGCTGCTCCAGGAGGGCGCCCTGGTGCCAGCGCGGCCCGAACTCCCCGCCCCCGCGGATTCCGGCCACGACGTGCACGTGGCCGTGCGCCAGCCACGCCCTGCCGACGATGGGGTCGTAGGCGGGGGTGAGGGCGTGCTCGAAGCCGCCGTAGCCGTGCAGCACCGTCGGCGTCGAGCCGTCCCCGGGCAGCCCGGCGGGGCCCACCTGCCAGTAGGGCACCCGGGTGCCGTCCGCCGACGTGGCCCACTGCTGGGTCACCTCCAGGCCGGTGGCGTCGAAACGCTGCGGCGCCTGCCGCAGGGTCTCGAGCTGAAGATCCTGCCCCTCGCCCGCCTCGAGGTGGGCCAGCGAGAGGGTCATCGGGTCGAGGAAGCCGGTGGTGACGACCCACAGGTCGTCGCTCTCGTGGTCGTCGACCGCCGACAGGCTCACGGTCCGCAGGCCGACCTCCAGCGCGTCGGTGAGGTCGGTGGTGACCCACCCCTGCGCGGTCCTGCGGTGCGCCTGGACGGTATGCCGCACCTCCCGCAGGGTGGTCGTGACGAGCTGGTGGGCGGTCCAGCTGAGGCCGACCAGGGCGGAGCGCTCGTCGGGGGCGACCAGGCAGGTCCACGGCGCCGTGGCCGGGTCCGCCAGCACGGCCGCCAGCGGGGCGACCACCAGGGCGCCCGGCGCGTACTCCAGCCCGGGCCGCGGACGCCAGGCGTGGCGCAGCTCGAGGGCGACCTGGTCCCCGTGCACCGAGATCGAGGCCGTCTCGGGCAGGTCCAGCGCCTGCACCCCCTCGGCGGTCAGGACGAGCGCCTCCTCGCGGTAGAAGGCCGGGACCCGGGTGAGCACGGTCTGGTCGCGCTCCTGGTCGTGGTGCACGAACACCCCGAGGTCCTCCTCGCCCACGGTGTGGACGACCTGTGCCTCGGTCACCGGGGTGCCGCGACGCCACAGCCGCACCGTCCGCGGGTAGCCGGAACGGGTCGCGCCGGTCGGGTCGTCGGCGGTGGTGAGGTAGACGTGGTCACGGTCCCGCCACGTCAGCCGACCCTTGGCCTCGGGCTTGGCGAAGCCCTCGGGCCCGGTGACGAAGCGCCCGGAGGCGAGGTCCAGCTCCCGGGTGGTGCCGGCGTCCGACCCGCCGCGGGACAGGTGCACCAGGGCCCGGTCGTGCGCCGGGCGCAGCAGGCTCGCCCCCTGCCACACCCACGGCACGTCCTCGTCCTCCGCCAGGGCGTCGACGTCCACCAGCACCTCCCACCGCGGGTCCTCGGTGCGGTAGGACTCCCAGGTGGTGCGCCGCCACACCCCGCGGGGGTGCTCCGCGTCGGTCCAGAACCCGTAGAGGTGGTCGCCGGCCTGGCCGACGAGGGGGATGCGGTCACTGGCCTCGAGCGCGTCCCGGATGCCGTCGTGCAGCCCGGGGAAGGCCGGGCTGCTGCGCAGCGTGTCCTCGCTGGCCGCCGAGCGCTCGCGCACCCAGTCCAGGGCCTCGGGCGACTCGACCTCCTCGAGCCAGCGGTGCGGGTCGGTGGCGGACGAGGTCTGCGTCATGCGCCCCATGTCATCACACGACGGCCGGTGGCGCCGGAGCGGCATACCTCTGAGGAGCCGGGCGGGGCCGGCTGAGGTGCCGGCCCCGCCTAGGGTGGCGGTATGCCGTTCGACCACGCCGCCGTCCGTGCCCAGTTCCCGTCACTGCGGTCCGGGACCGCGTTCTTCGACGGCCCCGGCGGCTCGCAGACGCCCCAGGCCGTGGCGGAGGCGGTGGCCGCCACGCTCACCAGCGCCATCTCCAACCGGGGCGTGGTGACCAGCAGCGAGCGGCGCGCCGCGGACGTCGTCGAGGGGGCACGCAGGGCGCTGGGCGACCTGCTGGGGGTGGAGCCGGGGGACGTCGTCTTCGGGCGCAGCATGACGGCGCTGACCATGGACCTGGCGCGCACCCTCGCCCGCGCCCAGGACTGGGGCCCCGGCGACGAGGTCGTGGTGAGCTCGCTGGACCACGACGCCAACATCCGCCCGTGGGTGCTCGCCGCCGAGTCCGTCGGCGCCACGGTCCGGTGGGCCGAGGTGGATCCCTCGACCGGAGAGCTGCCGGTCGAGGCCGTCACCACGGTGCTGTCGACGCGTACCCGGCTCGTCGCCGTGACCGGCGCCTCGAACCTGCTGGGGACCCGACCGGACGTGCGGGCCGTCGCCGACGCGGCCCACGAGGCCGGGGCCCTGGTGCACCTCGACGCCGTGCACCTGGCCGCGCACGCCCGCGTGGACCGGGAGGCGCTGGGCGTCGACCTGCTCTCCTGCTCGCCCTACAAGTTCTTCGGGCCGCACCTGGGGGTCCTGGCCGCCCGCCCCGGCCTGCTCGAGGAGTGGCGCCCCGACAAGCTCGTGCCCTCCAGCGACGCCGTGCCCGAGCGGTTCGAGCTCGGCACCCTGCCCTACGAGCTGCTGGCCGGCGCCACCGCAGCCGTCGACGTCGTCGCCGGCTGGGGCGAGGGGGCCTCCCGGGGAGAACGCCTCACCAGCGCCTTCGCTGCGGTGGAGGAGCACGAGGACTCCCTGCGCGAGCGCACCGAGGAGGGACTGCGGGGTATCGAGGGACTGACGCTCTGGTCGCGGGCGGCCCGGCGCACCCCGACGCTGCTGTTCACCCTCGAGGGCGTGGAGCCGTCCGCGGTGCACCGCCACCTGGCCGGGCTCGGAGTCAACGCCCCCGCCTCGCACTTCTACGCCTGGGAGCTGTCCCACCGGCTGGGCCTCGGGTCGACCGGCGGGGTGCGCGTGGGCATGGCGCCCTACACCAGCACCGACGACGTGGACCGGCTGCTGGCGGGCGTGGCCGAGGTGGCCTCGACCCGCTGACCCGGCGCTGACCGGCGCACCGTCGCCGCGGCGGGCGCCCGCCGCCAAATCCCGTCGAGCCCCGCCGACCCCGGCAGGTACCCTCGTAGCGCCGGGACACCGGCATACCCCTGCACACCGACCACCGAGGAGTGCCCTGCCGTGACGCGCCCCCTGCGCCTGTCGACCCTCTTCCTGCGGACCCTGCGCGAGGACCCGGCCGACGCCGAGCTGCCGGGGCACAAGCTGCTCGTCCGCGCGGGCTACGTCCGGCGCGCCGCGCCGGGCGTCTACTCCTGGATGCCGCTCGGGCTGCGGGTGCTGCGCAACGTGGAGCGCGTGGTGCGCGAGGAGATGGCCGCCATCGGCGGCCAGGAGCTGTCCTTCCCGGCGCTGCTGCCGCGGGAGCCCTACGAGGCGACCGGCCGGTGGACCGAGTACGGCCCGAACCTCTTCCGGCTGCAGGACCGCAAGGGCGTCGACATGCTGCTCGGGCCCACGCACGAGGAGATGTTCACCCTCGCGGTCAAGGACATGTTCAGCTCCTACAAGGAGCTGCCGCTCACCCTCTACCAGATCCAGACGAAGTACCGCGACGAGGCCCGGCCCCGTGCCGGGCTGCTGCGCGGCCGCGAGTTCGTCATGAAGGACTCCTACTCCTTCGACGTCGGCGACGCCGGCCTGGAGGCCGCCTACCAGCGACACCGAGAGGCCTACGTCCGGATCTTCGACCGGCTCGGCTTCGACTACGTCGTCGTGCACGCCGACTCCGGGGCCATGGGCGGCTCGGCCAGCGAGGAGTTCCTCGCCGTGAGCCCGGTGGGGGAGGACACCTTCGTGCGCTGCGAGGAGTCCGGGTATGCCGCGAACGTCGAGGCGGTCGTGGTGCCCCAGGCGCCGCCCGTCGACGAGGCCACGGTGGCGGCGACCCCGGCGGCCCACGTCGAGGACACCCCCGACAGCCCCACCATCGCGACGCTCGTGGCCCAGGGCAACGCCCTGCACCCACGGGCCGACGGCCGGCCCTGGACGGCGGCCGACACGCTGAAGAACGTCGTCGTCCTGCTGACCCACCCCGACGGCAGCACCGAGCCGCTCGCCATCGGGCTGCCGGGCGACCGCGAGGTCGACGCCAAGCGGCTCGAGGCCCAGGTCGCCCCCGCCACCTGGCGGCCCTTCGAGGAGGCCGACTTCGCCGCCTACCCGATGCTGGCCAAGGGTTACATCGGTCCCGGCGTGCTGGGGGAGGAGCGCGAGTCCGGCATCCGGTACCTCCTCGATCCCTCGGTCGCCGAGGGGTCGGCCTGGGTGACGGGTGCGGACGAGCACGGCAAGCACGTCTTCGACCTCGTGGTGGGCCGGGACTTCACCGCCGACGGGACCATCCAGGCCGGCGAGATCCGCGAGGGCGACCCGAGCCCGGACGGTGCCGGCCCGCTCACGCTCGCGCGCGGCATCGAGATGGGCCACATCTTCCAGCTCGGCCGCAAGTATGCCGAGGCGCTGGACCTGCGGGTGCTGGACGAGAACGGCAAGCTCGTCACCGTGACCATGGGGTCCTACGGCGTCGGCGTGTCCCGTGCTGTGGCGGCCGTCGCCGAGGCGACGCACGACGACCTCGGTCTGGTGTGGCCCCGCGAGCTCGCGCCGGCCGACGTCCACGTCGTCGCCACGGGCAAGGACCAGGCCGTCTTCGACCACGCCGAGGGTCTGGTGGCCGAGCTCGCCGCGCAGGGCCTCGAGGTGATCTTCGACGACCGGGCCAAGGTGAGCCCCGGGGTCAAGTTCAAGGACGCCGAGCTGCTCGGCGTCCCGACGATCGTCGTGGTGGGCAAGGGCCTGGCCGACGGGGTCGTGGAGCTGAAGGACCGCCGGTCCGGCGAGCGCCGTGAGGTGCCGGTCGAGGCCGGCGTCACCGAGGTGCTGGCCGAGGTGCGGGGCACGGCCCCGACCCCGGGCTGAGCGCAGACCCGTCGGTGCTGGCGTCGCTCGACCTGGAGCCACGGGTCCTGATCCTCCTCGCGCTCGCGGGCCTCGCGGCCGGGTTCATCGACGCCGTGGTCGGCGGCGGCGGGCTGGTCCAGCTCCCCGCCCTGCTCCTCGCGCTGCCAGGCGCGAGCCCGGTGCAGCTGCTGGCCACCAACAAGCTGGGCTCGATCTGCGGCACCACCACCAGCTCCCTCACCTACCTGCGCCGCATCCGGCCCGACCTGCGCACCGCGCTCCCCCTGGCGGGTGCCGCCCTCTGCGGCAGCGCGGCCGGTGCGGCGCTCGCCTTCCACATCCCGAAAGCCGCCTTCAACCCCCTCATCCTGGTCGTCCTGGTGGTGGTGGGCGCCTACACGCTCATGAAGCCGTCGATGGGGCAGATGCAGGCGCTGCGCTTCGCCCACTCGAGGCGCCGGCACCTGGGGTGGGCCGTGCTCATCGGGCTGGTGGTCGGCGCCTACGACGGGGCGCTGGGGCCCGGAACGGGCTCGTTCTTCGTCTTCGCGCTCGTCAGCATCCTGGGGTACGGGTTCCTCGAGGCGAGCGCCAAGGCCAAGATCGCCAACCTCGCCACCAACCTCGCGGCACTGGCCGTCTTCGTGCCGCAGGGGGCGGTCATCTGGTCGGTCGGGCTGCTCATGGGCGCCTCGAACGTCGTCGGAGGCTATCTCGGTGCCAGGGTGGCGGTGTCACGGGGCAGCAGGTTCGTGCGGGTCTTCTTCGTGGTGGTCCTCGTGGCCTTCGTCCTGAGGATCGGCTACGACACCTGGGTGCAGCTCGTGGGCTGACGCCGCCCGGGGCGGTCCTGCCCCCGGCGCTCCTGCGTCATCCTCCGGGGGCGTAGCCCGTTCCCCAGCGCTCGACGTAGGCCTCGATCGAGTCCTCCCGGACGGCCTGCCCCAGCGCCGCGGTCTGCTCCCGGTCCACGATGTTGACCGACTGGCCCTGGATCATGTCGAAGCCGGTGATGGGCACCATCAGCGAGATGGTGTCCTCGGGGTCGAGCTCGGTGAGCAGCGGGGCGAGCGCGACGAAGTCCGCGACGTCGAGGTCACCGGTCACCTTGACGTTGTCGCGCAGGTTGGCCACCAGCTCCGGGAAGTCCTGAGGGTCCTCCTCGAGGCGCTCCTGCAGCCGCTCCATCATCCCGATGAGCACCGCCCGCTGACGCTCGGTGCGGTCCAGGTCACCCAGGGGCAGGGTCTGGCGCTGCCGGGCGTAGATCAGCCCGTCGGTGTTCTCCAGCCAGATCTCGCCCTCCTCGAAGACGACCTCCCGACCGGTGGAGCCGACCACCACCGACGAGGCGTGCTGGTTGTCGACCTCGAAACCCTCCAGCCACCGGGTGAGGTTGATGAAACCCTGGAAGTTGGACTGCAGGACGTAGTCGATCTCCACCCCGCCGAGCAGGTCGGAGACCGTGGCGAGCAGCGTGTCGGTGCCGCCCCGGGCGAACGCCGAGTTGATCTTCCCCTGGCCGAGCCCCGGGATGTCCACCCACATGTCGCGGGTGAGCGAGATGAGCGCGACGTCCTCGCGGTCGGCCGGCAGGTGGAGCAGCATGATGGTGTCGGAGTGTCCACCCATCGAGGAGGGGTCCCGCGAGTCGGTCCCGACCAGCAGGATGGTCACGGGCCCACTGCCCAGGGGAGAGCTCTCGGGTGCGGTCGAGGTCCGCTCCGCCGCCGTCGCCGTGGAGGGCGTCGTCGCGGACCCGGTGCGGGCCGAGGCGTCCCCCGCGGGCGCGCTGCTCGTGGCGGCCCCGGCATCGGCGGAGCCGGTGGCGGCGGTGTCGTCGGTCGTCGCCGGTGCGCTCGCGGACGAGGTCGCCGCGTCGCGCTCCTCGGTGGTGGGGGCCACCTGTGTGGTGGCCGGGTCGCCGCCGCTGCAGGACGTCAGCACCAGCGCGGCGGTGAGGGTGGCCAGGGCCCGGGAGATGCGCACGCCCCCATGCTCGCAGACGGAGGCCTCCCTGGCCGGAAGGCCTCCCGGGCGCGGCAGCGTCGTCAGGGGAGGTCGGCGGGGTCGGCGGAGGGCAGACCGCAGACCGTCCCTCGGCAGACCAGCGCCAGCCCCGGGCCGACCTCCTCGGCGGGGTCGCCACCACCGGTCGTGGGGCACACGACGAGGATGCCCGCCGGGGTGCGCCCGGCGGCCCGCGCCAGGTCGGCGCCCGGTCGCGCCCCCAGGTGCACCGTCACCGGACCGGCGGCCAGCTCCTCGGCCGCCACCAGGGACCACCCGGCGAAGCGTGGCGCCTGCTGCGCAGTGGCCGCCACCCGTGCGAGGGCCCGACGGGCGCGGTCCAGCCGGTCCGCGCGGGAGCCCTGCGCCCCGGCCCGCACGAGCGCGACGGTGAGGGCGGACAGCCCCCCGGGCTCGGCGTTGTCGCCGGTGGATGACGGGGCGAGGAAGAGCTGCTCGCCGTCGCGCCCCGTGGCCGCGAAGCCCCCGTCCGGCTCGCCGAAGAGGTCGAGGGCGCGGTCGAGGAGGTGGTCGGCCTCGGCGAGCCACCGCGCGTCCCCGGTCGCCCGGTGCAGGGCCAGGAGGCCGTCGGCGAGGGCGCCGACGTCCTCGGCCACGCCCAGGGAACGGCCGACGACGCCGTCCCGCGAGCTGCGTCGCAGGCGCCCGTCGACGACGTGGACGTCCAGGAGGAAGCGGGCGCAGCGCGCGGCGAGGTCGACCCAGTCCTCCTCCCCGAACACCCAGCCGGCGTGCGCCAGCGCACCCACCAGGAGCCCGTTCCAGGCGGTCACGACCTTGTCGTCCCGCCCCGGCTGGGGTCGCAGGCTGCGGGCGACGTCCAGGCGCTGCCGGACCCCGTCGAACCAGGCGCGGTCGTCGGGGTCGGAGCGCAGCTGCAGCGTGGATCGGCCGTCCTCGAAGGTGCCGGCCCCGGTGACCCCGAGCAGGTCCGCGGCCGCCTCGCCGTCCTCGGGTCCCAGGACGGCCGCGAGCTCTGCCCGGGTCCAGGTGTAGGTCGCCCCCTCCACCCCCTGGGTGTCGGCGTCCAGCGAGCTGGCGAAGGCCTCCTGCTCGGTCCAGAGCTCGCGGACCAGCCACTCGACCGTCTCCCGGACGACCCGTTCCGCCCAGGGTCGTGAGGTCTCGTCGGTGCGGGCCAGATCGGTGTAGACCCCCAGCAGCAGAGCGTTGTCGTAGAGCATCTTCTCGAAGTGGGGGACCACCCAGGCGCGGTCCACGGCATACCTCGCGAACCCGCCGCCGACCTGGTCGTAGGTGCCGGACCGGGCCAGGTGCTCGCAGGTGCTCCGCACCATCGTCAGGGCGTGCTCGTCGCCGGTGCGGGCGTGGTGGCGCAGGAGGAACGCCAGGACCATGGACGGCGGGAACTTCGGCGCGCCGCCGAACCCGCCCCACTGGGGGTCGTACTCGCTGGCCAGGGAGGCCACCGCGCCCTCGAGGTCGACGGTGCCCCCGCCCTCCGCAGCGCCGGACCGCGCGGAGGCCTCCCGCAGCCGCGCGGCCACCTCCCCGGCCCCCTGCTCGAGGCGATCCCGCTCCGAGGACCACTGCCGGGCGGCGGCGCGCAGCAGCCGGAGCAGGTCGTGCTTCGGCAGGTAGGTCCCCGCCCAGAACGGCTCGCCGGCGGGGGTGAGCAGACAGGTCATGGGCCACCCGCCGTGCCCGGTGAGCGCGGTGGTCGCGCTCATGTAGGCGGCGTCGACGTCCGGCCGCTCCTCCCGGTCCACCTTGACCGCCACGTAGCCCTCGCGCAGGACCTGGGCCACCTCCTCGTCCTCGAAGGACTCGTGCGCCATGACGTGGCACCAGTGGCAGGCGGCATACCCCACGGACAGCAGGACGGGCACCCCGCGGTGCCGGGCCTGCTCGAAGGCGTCCTCGCCCCACTCCCACCAGTCCACCGGGTTGTCCGCGTGCTGCAGGAGGTAGGGCGAGGTGCTGCTGGCGAGACGGTTCGGCATGCCCCCAGTCTGCCTCGCCGGGCGGTGAGGTTCAGGGCAGGCTCATGCCCGGGAAGGCCTGCTCGGGGACACCCAGCCGGTCCGCCCAGAGGCCGGCCTGCAGGACGAGCCGCAGGTAGGACTCCACCTGTTGCACGTCCGACCCGGCACGGTCGGCGACGGACAGCACCGCCGGTCCGACGTCCTGCACCACGGCCCGCGCGAGCGCGAGCCGCTGCTCGCCGTCGGCGAGCGGCTCGGGGAGGTCGTAGCCCAGCGGTGGCACCGGGGCGGCGTCCCCGGCCAGCGTGACGAGGGAGCGGGTGACCGAGCGCAGCGGGGCCAGCACGTCCTCGTAGCGCTCCCGCTCCTCGCCGCCGGAGCGCGCCGTGACCACCTCCAGCGCGAAGACGGCGGGACGGGTGCGGGCCAGGACGGGGACCGCCGCGGTCCCGGTCGGTCCGACCAGCGGGGGCCAGTCCGTGCCGGCCCCCAGACGATCTGCGCTCGCGAGGTGCTGGGCCGCGAGCGACAGCAGCATGGGACGGTGCACCGAGGTGGAGGTCGCGACACCCTCGAGCATGGCGGCCAGGTCCTCCCGCACCCTGCGCCCGACCTCGATGAGCTCCGTCGGGCCGGCCGAGGTGACCGCGGCGTCGTCCCCCGGGGAGGTGGTCGCCGCCGCGACGTCCGCACCGCCCGGCACCCCGCTGCCGCCGAGTGCCCGCAGGACCAGGTCGAGGCGTTCCTCCTGAGTGGTCCACACGTCGTCGAGGGTGCGCGCCAGCTGCCGGCCCTGCCCGGTCGGGCGGGTGCCCGCCAGCAGGTCGCGGTATCCGGCGACCCGGTGCCGGGCGTCCTCGAGCAGGGGCAGGTCCGGGGTCGCGCGACCCTCCTGCGCGTCGGTCGAGGGGTCGGGGGACCACGGCGTACGCAGTCGCTCGCCGCTGCATCCGGTGAGCACGGCCCCCGTCGCGACGCCGGCTCCCACGCGCAGGAGGGTGCGGCGGGAGGTGGCGGCAGGGGGCATGGGCGCCATCCTCGCAGACGGTAGGCTGTCCACCCCGGGGCCGTACGCCGCGGGCACCTGTGCGTGCCCGGCCCGCCGACAGCAGAAGACGAGGAGCACCGCATGGACGCCCGCGCCGCCGCCGCGACGATCACGCAGCACACCTCCGAGGCCCTGCAGCACGCCGGCCTGGGCGTGGTGGTCGACGACGTCAGGGTGCAGGAAGCCGGCCGGCGACGGCTGGTCCGCGTCCTGCTCGCCCGTGACGTGTCCACCATCCCCGCCGAGGACATCACGTCCCCGGTCGAGCCGCTGAGCCTCGACGAGGTGTCCGAGGCCACGACGACGGTCTCCTCCGCCCTGGACGGGTGCGCGGTCATGGGCGAGCGTGCCTACACCCTCGAGGTGAGCTCGGCGGGCACCGACCGCGCGCTCACCACCCCCGCGGACTTCCGGCGCAACGTGGGGCGGCTGCTCACCGTGGTGCGCACCGACGGCAGCTCGACGACCTCGCGGCTGCTCGCCGCCGGGCCCTCGGAGCTGCGGCTGGAGGGGGAGGACCACCTGGTGCCGCTGTCCGAGGTGACGCGGGCCCAGGTCCAGATCGAGTTCACCCGCCCCGACGGAAAGGACGCATGATGGACATCGACATGGCCGCGCTCCGCTTGCTCGAGCGCGAGCGCGAGATCCCCATGGACGTCATCGCCGAGGCGATCGAGCAGGCTCTGCTCTCCGCCTACCAGCGCATCGAGGGACATGCCCGGCACGCCCGCGTCGAGCTCGACCGGAGCAGTGGCCACGTCACCGTCTGGGCCCGCGAGGACCCGCCCGTGCTGGAGGACGGCACGCGGGGCGAGCCCGGGCCGGAGTACGACGACACCCCCGAAGGTTTCGGGAGGGTCGCCGCCTCCACCGCCCGGCAGGTCATCACCCAGCGCATGCGGGACCTCGAGGACGACGCGATCCTCGGGGACTTCCGTGGACGCGAGGGAGACATCGTCTCCGGCGTCATCCAGCAGTCCAACGACCCGCGCCGCGTGCTCGTGGACTTCGGGACGATCGAGGGCGAGCTGCCGGTCTCCGAGCAGGTGCCGGGGGAGAGCTACGCGCACGGGCAGCGGCTGCGCTGCTACGTCGTGAGTGCCAAGCGAGGGATGCGCGGGCCGCACGTCATGCTGTCGCGGACCCACCCCAACCTCGTGCGCCGGCTCTTCGCCCTGGAGGTGCCCGAGATCGCCGACGGCACCGTGCAGATCGAGGCCATCGCCCGCGAGGCCGGCCACCGCACCAAGATCGCGGTCCACTCACCGGTGCCGGGGGTCAACGCCAAGGGCGCCTGCATCGGCCCCATGGGTCAGCGGGTGCGGGCCGTGATGGCCGAGCTGCAGGGCGAGAAGATCGACATCGTCGACTACGACGACGACCCGGCGTCCTTCGTGGCGGCGGCGCTGTCGCCCGCGCGGGTGACCTCGGCGGCCGTGGTCGACACCCGCACCAAGCAGGTGCGGGTGGTGGTCCCCGACTACCAGCTGTCGCTGGCCATCGGCCGCGAGGGCCAGAACGCCCGCCTCGCCAACCGGCTGACCGGCTGGAAGATCGACATCCGGGCCGACACCGAGGAGCAGGTCGAGCACGGGGCAGCGGCCACGTCGCCCGACGCCAGCGTGTAGAGTGAAGGGTCGGACCGGAGTTGACCTCCCGGTGCGGGCAGGCTCGCCTGTGCGCACCTGCGTGGGGTGTCGGCGACGGGACGAACAAGCCGCGCTGCTGCGGCTGGTGGCTCGTCGGGACGAGGCCGGATCGTGGACGGTCGTCCCGGACGAACGCCGACGTCTCCCGGGGCGGGGTGCCTACGTGCACCGGCGCACCGGGTGTGTCGAGTCGGCCGTGGCTCGCCGCGCCGTCGTCCGTGCGCTGCGCCTCTCGGCGCCGGTGACGGTCGATCTCGCGGAGGTGCTGCGGCACTCGGCGGAGCAGCACGGATGAAGGACCTCGCCGGACCGACCGGTCCGGCGAGACGTACCACGGGCGGGCTACGGCCTGTCATCGAGGACACCGGAAGCGGGATTGACGCTGATGAGCACCCGATGAGTACTCAGCGATGAGCACCCACCAGCAGTAGTCGCGACCTCCCCGAGCGGGTTCGGTCGTGGCGCCAACACCAAGGAGACACCACACCGTGCCAAAGCTCAGGGTTTACGAGCTCGCCAAGGAGCTCGGGGTCGAGAGCAAAGAGCTGCTCGCCCACCTGAAGGACCAGGGAGAGTTCGTGAGGTCGGCGTCGTCGACCATCGAGCCCCCCGTCGTACGCAAGATCCGGGAGAACCCGCCCGCGGGATCCGGGTCCACGACCTCTGGGTCGGACCAGGCACCGGCCGCGAAGCGGTCGGGATCTGCCGCCCCCAAGCCGGGCCCGGCGCGCAGCGCGAGCCCGGCCCCGGCCGCCGAGAAGGAGAAGGCGGACGCCCCGACGCCGGCGGCCCCCGAGGCCACGCCGGCGCCGCGCCCGAACGAGCCGGCCGCTCCGGAGCAGCCTGCACCGGCGCAGCCCGCCCCGCAGAAGCCCGCCGCGGAGCCCGCGCCCGGGAGCCAGACCCCGACGCCGCAGGCGCCCACCCCGCAGGCGCCGGCCGCCAAGGCTGCGCCCAAGACCCCGCGACCCGGCGCCAAGCCGGGCCCGCGGCCGGGCAACAACCCCTTCAGCTCCAACCAGGGGATGGGCCAGTCCCGCGACCGCCGCGGTGGTCAGGGCGATCGCGGCGGCTCGCCGCGGCCGGGCAACAACCCGTTCGCCACCAGCCAGGGCATGCCCCGACCCGGTGGTAGCCGAGGCTCCGAACGCCCGGCCGCACGCCAGGGCAGCGGTGCCGCCGGTCCTCGTCCCGGCGGCCCCCGTCCGAACCCGGGCATGATGCCGGCCCAGGCCGCGGTGCCCCGTCCCGGTGAGCGTCCTGCGCGCGGCGGTGGCCGTGGCCGCCCCGGTGGGGGCGGACCCGGTGGCCCCGGTGCTGCGGGAGGTTTCCGTGGCCCCGGTGGGGGACGTGGTGGCGGTCCCCGCGGCCGCGGCGGCACGGCGGGTGCCTTCGGTCGAGGTGGCGGGAAGGTCCGCGGTCGCAAGTCGAAGCGGGCCAAGCGCGCCGAGTTCGAGCAGATGCAGGCGCCCGCCATCGGCGGCGTCAACGTGCCCCGCGGCAACGGCGCGACCATCACGGTGCGCCGTGGTGCCTCGCTGACCGACTTCGCCGACAAGATCAACGTCGACCCCGCGTCGCTGGTGACCGTCCTCTTCCACCTGGGAGAGATGGCGACCGCGACCCAGTCGCTCGACGAGGACACCTTCGGGGTGCTCGGCGCCGAGCTCGACTACACCATCCGTGTGGTGTCGCCGGAGGAGGAGGAGCGCGAGCTGTTCAGCTCCTTCAACATCGACCTCGATGCCGAGGCGGACGCCGAGTCCGACGAGGACCTCGAGGCCCGCCCCCCGGTCGTCACGGTCATGGGTCACGTGGACCACGGCAAGACCCGGCTGCTGGACGCCATCCGGCAGGCCGACGTGGGCGCCGACGAGGCGGGTGGCATCACTCAGCACATCGGCGCGTACCAGGTGCACACCGAGCACGACGGTCAGGAGCGCGCGATCACCTTCATCGACACCCCGGGTCACGAGGCGTTCACCGCCATGCGTGCCCGTGGTGCCAAGGTGACCGACATCGCGATCCTCGTCGTCGCTGCCGACGACGGCGTGATGCCGCAGACGATCGAGGCGCTGAACCACGCGCAGGCGGCGGATGTGCCGATCGTGGTCGCCGTCAACAAGATCGACGTCGACGGTGCGGACGCGGCCAAGGTGCGCGGTCAGCTGACCGAGTACAACCTCATCGCCGAGGAGTACGGCGGCGAGACGATGTTCGTCGACGTGTCGGCCAAGAACCAGCTCAACATCGACCAGCTGCTCGATGCCGTGCTGCTCACCGCCGACGCCGCGCTGGACCTGCGGGCCAACCCCGACAAGGACGCGCGCGGTGTGGCGATCGAGGCCAACCTGGACAAGGGCCGCGGCGCGGTTGCGACCGTCCTCGTCCAGCAGGGCACCCTGCGGGTCGGCGACGCGATCGTCTCCGGCGGCAGCCACGGTCGGGTACGTGCCCTGCTCGACGAGCACGGCACCAACGTCGACGAGGCCACCCCGTCACGTCCGGTGCAGGTGCTCGGGATGGACACCGTGGCGCGGGCGGGCGACACCTTCTTGGTGGCACCCGACGACCGCACCGCCCGGCAGATCGCCGAGAAGCGCGAGGCCGCCGACCGACAGGCCGCGCTGGCGAAGTCCCGCAAGCGGATCAGCCTCGAGGACCTCAACCAGGCCCTCGCGCAGGGCAAGGTCGAGACCCTCAACCTCATCCTCAAGGGTGACGTGTCAGGGTCCGTGGAGGCCCTGGAGGACGCGCTGCTGCAGATCGACGTCGGCGACGAGGTCGACCTGCGCATCATCGACCGAGGGGTCGGCGCGATCACGATGAACAACATCAACCTCGCGGTCGCCTCCGACGCGGTCATCCTCGGCTTCAACGTCCGGGCGGAGGGTCAGAACGCCGACTACGCCGACAAGGAAGGCGTGGAGATCCGCTACTACTCGGTGATCTACCAGGCCATCGAGGACATCGAGAACGCCCTCAAGGGGATGCTCAAGCCCGAGTACGAAGAGGTCGAGACCGGGACGGCGGAGGTCCGCGAGATCTTCCGCAGCTCCAAGTTCGGCAACGTGGCGGGCTGTCTCGTGCGCAGTGGCGAGATGCGCCGCGGTGCCAAGGCCCGCATCACCCGCAACGGGGTCGTCATCACCGAGAACCTGCAGATCGCCGGCCTGCGGCGGTTCAAGGACGACGTCACCGAGGTCCGCGAGGGCTTCGAGTGCGGTGTCAACCTGGGGTCGTTCAACGACCTGCAGGCGGACGACCTCATCACCACCTACGAGATGCGGGAGATCCCGCGCAGCTGAGGTGACCTGACGGACGACGAGGCCGGTCCCACGCCCCAGGGCGCAGGACCGGCCTCGTCGCTCGGCACGACCAGGTCCGTAGGATGGGCCGGCCCCACCCTGCCGCGGGGGAGGCCCGACAGCCCGAGGAGGACGAGATGGCAGACCAGGCACGCGCACGGCGCATCGCCGAGCGGACCAAGCAGCTGGTGACCCAGGGACTCTCCCAGGTGGTCAAGGACGAGAGGGTCGGCTTCGTGACGGTCACCGACGTGCGGGTCACCGGCGATCTGCAGCACGCCAGCGTCTTCTACACGGTCCTGGGCAGCGACGAGGACCGGGAGGTGGCGGCGGAGATCCTCCAGACCTACCGCGGCCGGCTGCGCAGCTTCGTCGGCAAGGGGCTGGGCATCCGCCTCACGCCGACCCTGGAGTTCATCCTCGACGCGTTGCCCGAGGACGCCCAGCACATGGACGAGCTGCTCCAGGAGGTGGCGCGGCGCGACGCCGAGCTCGCCGCCGGGCGTCGGGCGTCGGGCTACGCCGGCGAGGAAGACCCCTACCGCAAGCCGCGGACCGCAGAGGAGGACCAGGGGTCCTCCGGCGCATGAGCCCTGCACCGCGGGCGCCCTTCGTAGGTGACGGCCTCCTCGTCGTGGACAAGCCCTCCGGGTGGACCAGCCACGACGTCGTCGCCCGGGCCCGCCGGCTGTGCGGGACCCGCAAGGTCGGTCACGCCGGCACGCTCGACCCGATGGCCACCGGGGTGCTCGTCCTGGGGGTGGGTCGGGGCACCAAGCTGCTGACCTTCCTCGTGGGGAGCGACAAGGCCTACACCGCCACCGTGCGGCTGGGGCAGGCCACCCTCACCGACGACGCCGAGGGCGAGGTGGTCTCCACTGCGGACGTGACGGAGCTGTCCGAGGGACAGATCGCCGCCGCCGTGCGGAACCTCACGGGGGATCTCCAGCAGGTCCCCAGCGCCGTCAGCGCCATCAAGGTCCGGGGGGAGCGCTCCTACGCCCGGGTGCGCGCCGGCGAGGACGTGCAGCTGGCCGCCCGGCCGGTCCGGGTCGCCCGCTTCGAGGTGCGGCACGTCCGGTGGGAGGGCCCGACGGTGGACCTGGACGTCGAGGTCGAGGTCTCCTCGGGGACCTATGTCCGAGCCCTCGCCCGCGACCTGGGTGCCGCCCTCGGGGTCGGCGGCCACCTCACCGCCCTGCGACGGACCCGGGTGGGTGGGCTGGGGGTCGAGGCCGCCAGTGCGCTCGAGGCGTTGGCCGCCGACGGAGCGGCGGCCCGGCAGCTCGTCCCGCTGGCCGACGCCGCCCGGGCCACGCTCACCGCCCGGTTGCTCGACGACGCCGAGGCGAGAGCCCTCGGGCACGGTCGCCGCATACCCTCCGAGCAGCCCGGACGCAGCGAACCGGTGGCGGCGTTCGCCCCCGACGGGCGCCTGGTCGCGGTGCTCGACGAGTCGCGCGACGAGGCGCGGGCGCACGTGGTCCTGGCCCCCGCCGGGTCCGGTTAGAGTGACGCCCGTGCATCGCTGGACCAGCGTGGAGGACCTTCCCGACGACCTCGGCCCGACGGTGGCGACCCTCGGCAACTTCGACGGCGTCCACCTCGGCCACCAGGCGGTGCTGCGCACCGTCACCGACCTGGCGCGGGAGCGTGGCGTCCCGGCGGTCGCCGTCACCTTCGACCCGCACCCGGTCGCGGTGCTGCACCCGGAGCGGGCGCCCCGGGAGATCGTCGGGCTGGAGCACCGTCTGCAGCTGCTGGAGGAGGCGGGCCTCGACGGGGTGGTCGTCATCGAGTTCACCCGGGAGTACGCCCGGCTCCTGCCGGAGGACTTCGTCGTCGAGACCTTCGTCGACGGGCTGCGGGCCGAGGTGGTCGTGGTCGGCCAGGACACGAGGTTCGGGCTGCACAACTCCGGGGACGTCGCCACCATGCGTCAGCTGGGCGAGGTGCACGGGTTCGAGGTGGTCGTGCAGCACACGGCCGGCGCCCTGGCGGACGGCCGGCGCACGTGGTCCTCGACCGCGCTGCGTCAGGCCATCGCCGACGGGGACATGGCCCTGGCGGCCCAGATCACCGACCGCCTCCACCGGGTCTCCGGCACCGTGGTGCACGGCCACCACCGCGGCCGGCAGCTCGGTTACCCCACGGCCAACCTGGGCCCCGACCGGGTCGGCATGGTGCCGGCCGACGGCGTCTACGCGGGGTGGCTGGGGCGACCCTCCGCCGACGCCGACGACCCTGACCGCCGACTGCCGGCAGCGATCTCCGTCGGGACCAACCCCACCTTCGACGACGTCGAGGAGCGCACGGTCGAGGCCTACGTGCTGGACCGCACCGACCTCGACCTCTACGGCGAGCTCGTCTGCGTCGACTTCCTGGCCCGCCTCCGCGGCAACGTCCGGTTCGGCTCCGTGGAAGAGCTCACCGAGCAGATGGCGCACGACGTGGACCGGAGCCGCGCCCTGCTCGCGGGGGACTGACCCCTCCGTGCGGGAGCGCTACCTCCGCACGGACTGGGCCCCGTTCGTGGCCGGACTCGGGCTGAGCCTCGTGGGTGCCGTCCTCATCTGGTCGGCGACCCACGAGTGGGCCGGGACGTCCCTGGCGGTGCGTCACCTGGTCAACACGGTCGTCGGGGTCGTCGTGGGCCTCGCGGTCGTCGCGCTGGACGTGCGCTGGCTGCGCGCCGCGGCACCCTGGGTCTACCTCGCGGGACTGTCCGGCCTCGTGCTGGTCCTCACGCCGGTCGGGCAGACGGTCAACGGGTCACGGTCCTGGCTGTTCCTGCCCGGTGGCTTCTCCCTGCAGCCCGCCGAGCTCGCCAAGATCGGTCTGGTCGTCGGGCTGGCGATGATCCTGGCCGAGGGTCGCGACCCCTACCGTCGACCGGGGTGGCGGGAGGTGCTCCCGGCCTGGGTGTTGGCGGCCGTGCCGATCGGTCTCATCATGCTGCAGCCCGACCTGGGCAGCGGCCTCGTCCTGGGTGTCCTCACCCTGGTCGTGGTCGCGACCTCCGGTGCCTCGTGGCGGTGGAGCGCGGCCGCCGCTGCGGCGGTGTGCGCGGCGGTCGTCGCGGCCATCCGGATCCCGCTGCTGGACCCCTACCAGGTGGACCGTCTGCTGGCCTTCCGCGACCCGGGTCTGGACCCCGAGGGCATCGGCTACCAGACGCGGCAGGCCCGGCTGGCGATCGGCTCCGGAGGGTGGTCGGGAACCGGCCTGGGCGAGGGGTCCCAGACGCAGGGTGGGTTCATCCCCTTCCAGTACACCGACTTCATCTTCACCGTGGCCGGGGAGGAGCTGGGCTTCGTGGGTGCGGTCGGCCTGCTGGTCTTGCTGGGATTCCTCGTCGTCCGGGGGCTGGTGGTCGCGCTGCGCTGCGAGGACCCCTTCGGGCGCCTGCTCGCGGTCGGCGTCTCGTCGTGGTTCGGTTTCCAGATCTTCGAGAACATCGGGATGAACCTCGGGCTCATGCCGGTCACCGGGCTGCCCCTGCCGTTCCTGTCCTACGGGGGGTCCTCGATGCTGGCCTGCTGGGTGGCGCTGGGGCTCCTGGCCTGCGCCAGCGGACGGGACCGGGCGGCGCGCCCGTCTTGGCGGCCCCGGTCGAACCTGCCAAGATGAGCATCCGCAGGACCATACGACTTGAGGAGTTGCCGTGGCCCGTCTCATCGATGAGCAGCCAGATCTCGCCCTGATCGAGAACCGTGTCCCGAGCGTCGGGCACCTCTTCCGGGACCGGGTCGCCGCCACGCCGGACGCCGACGCCTTCCTCTACCCCGACGGGGATGCGTGGCCGACCCTGAGCTGGTCCCAGGCCGGGGAGCGTGCCTACGCCCTCGCCGCCGGTCTGGTCGAGCTCGGGGTGCAGCCGGAGGAGCGGGTGGCCCTGTCGTGCTCGACCCGCATCGAGTGGGTCCTGGTCGACCTGGCGGTGATGTGCGCCGGGGCGGCCACGACGACGATCTATCCGACCACCCTGTCCCAGGACGTCGCCTTCATCATCACCGACTCCGGCAGCCGGGTGGTCGTGGCCGAGGACGACGAGCAGGTGGCCAAGGTGCTCGAGCACCGGGCCGAGCTCGGTGCCGTGCTCAAGATCGTCGTCATCGACGGGTCGGGCGACGGTGGCGACATCATCACGCTGGCCGAGCTGGAGGAGCTCGGGCGGCGTCGGCTCGAGTCCGAGCCGGGGGTGGTCGACGCGCGCATCGACGCGCTCACCCCGGACCACCTCGCGACGATCATCTACACCTCCGGCACCACGGGGCGGCCCAAGGGCGTCCGGCTGCCGCACTCCGCCTGGACCTACGAGGGCGCCGGGGTGGACGCCGTCCACCTGCTCGGGCCGGACGACCTCCAGTACCTCTGGCTCCCGCTGGCCCACGTCTTCGGCAAGTGCCTCCTCGTCCTGCCCCTGCAGATGGGCTTCCCGACGGCCGTGGACGGCCGGGTGGACCAGATCGTGGCGAACCTCGCCGTCGTCCGGCCGACCTTCATGGGCGCCGCCCCGCGCATCTTCGAGAAGGCCTACGGCCGCATCACCACCATGATGGCCGACGAGGGCGGGGTGAAGCAGAAGCTCTTCACCTGGGCCTCCGGGGTGGGCCAGGAGGTGGCCGAGATCCGTGCCTCCGGCGGTGAGCCGGCCGGTCTGCTCAAGGCCAAGCACGCGGTCGCCGACAAGCTCGTGCTGTCCAAGATCCGGGAGCGCTTCGGCGGGCGGATCCGGTTCTTCATCTCCGGCTCCGCCGCGCTCAACCACGACATCGCCCGGTGGTTCGACGCGATGGGGCTGACGATCATCGAGGGCTACGGTCTCACCGAGTCCAGCGCCGCCTCGATCGTCAACCGTCCGCGCCCCGGGGTCAACAAGATCGGCACCGTGGGGTGGCCGCTGCCGGGGACCGAGGTGCAGATCGCCGAGGACGGGGAGCTGCTCATGCGCGGCCCCGGTGTCATGACCGGCTACCACCAGAACGACGAGGCCACGGCGGAGGCGCTGCAGGACGGCTGGCTCGCCACGGGTGACATCGCCGAGATCGACGAGGACGGCTACGTCCGCATCACCGACCGCAAGAAGGACCTGTTCAAGACCTCCGGCGGCAAGTACGTCGCGCCCTCGCGCATCGAGTCCCTGTTCAAGGGCATCTGCCCCTACGCCAGCCAGCTCATCGTCGAGGGGGACGGCCGCAACTTCGTGTCCGCGCTCATCACGCTCGACCACGACGCCATCACCGCCTGGGCTGCCAAGAACGGCATGGCGGGGGACAGCTACGCCCAGATCGTCACCTCCACGGCCGCCCGGGAGATGGTGCAGCGCCACGTGGACCAGCTCAACCAGCAGCTCGCGCGGCACGAGCAGGTCAAGCAGTTCCACATCCTCGACCACGACCTGTCGATCGAGGACGGGGACCTGACACCGAGCATGAAGCTCAAGCGGCGTGCGGTCACGGCGAAGTACAAGGACGAGCTGGACGCCTTCTACACCGGCTGACCGGGACGGTTCGGCCAGGGCCGGGGCGCCACGGCCGACCCTGACGCCTCGCCCGGCCGGTCAGCCGTGGACGGTCCGGACCAGCTCGCGGTAGCGGCCGACCACGTCCGTGGCGTGCTCGGAGGGCCTCGCCTCCAGCCGTGCCGAGGTGGGCACCGGCCAGTCCGGCAGCTCCCCGCCCCGCAGCGTCCACGCCGCCTGCCGGGCGGCCCCCAGGGCGACGTACTCGCCGGCCGCCGGGACGACGACCGGCACCCCCAGCAGGTCTGCCGCGATCTCGCGGACCGCCCGGGAGGCGACCGCCCCGCCGATGAGGTGGATGCGCTCGACGGTGACGCCCTCCCGGGCCAGCGAGTCGACCCCGGCCCCCACGCCGAGCACCATGCCCTCGACCATGGCGCGGGCCAGGTTGGCCGGCGTGAGGTTGTCGCGGGTGAGGCCGGACAGGGTGCCCGTGGCGTCCGGCAGGTTCGGTGTCCGCTCCCCGTCGAGGTAGGGAAGCAGCGTGAGACCACCGGCGCCCAGCTCCGCCTGCAGGGCGAGGTCCTCCAGACCCGCGAGGTCGGTCCCGAGGGCGTGTGCCCCCGCGGTGAGCACCCGGGCGGCGTTGAGGGTGCACACCAGGGGCAGGAAGGTGCCGGTGGCGTCGGCGTAGGACGCCACCTCCCCGGTCGCGTCGTGGCTGGGGGAGTCGTGCCGGGCGAAGGCGGTGCCGCTCGTGCCGAGCGACATGACGACGTCGCCGGGCCGGAGCCCGAGACCGAGGGCCGCCGCCGCGTTGTCACCCGTCCCCGGCCCCAGGACCATGCCGGAGGCGGTGCGGCCCGCCTCCTCGTGCGGTCCGAGGACCTCCGGCAGCTCCAGGTCCCGGTTGACCGCCAGCCGCAGCAGGTCCCGGTCGTAGTCGCCCGAGGCGGCGTCGAAGTATCCCGTGCCCGAGGCGTCCCCCCGGTCGGTCACCCATCCCGCGTCCCGGCCGCCGTGGCGGCGCAGGATCTGCCCGGTGAGCCAGTCGTGGGGGAGCACGCACGTGCGGGCCCGGGCGAACACGTCGGGCTCCTGCTCGGCGCTCCAGCGCAGCTTGCTGACGGTGATGGCCGCGAGCGGCACGACGCCCACCCGGTCGGCCCACGCCTGCGCGCCCCCGAGCTCGTCCACGAGCGACCGGGCGGCGTGCGCGGAGCGGGTGTCGTTCCACAGCAGGGCGGGCCGCACGACGGCGTCGTCCTCGTCGAGCAGGACCATCCCGTGCTGCTGCCCGCCCACGGACAGGGCGGCGACGTCCTCGAGGAGTCCGTCGGCGGTCGCCTCCTCGAAGGCGTCCCACCAGTCCTGCGGGTCGACCTCCGTGCCCGAGGGGTGCGTGCCGCGCCCCTCGCGGACGACCTCGCCGGTGTCGGCGTCGCAGACGACGACCTTGCAGGACTGCGTCGAGGTGTCGACGCCGGCGACGAGGGTGCGGTCAGCTCCAGTCATGGTCCTCCAGGGTGGTGCGTGCACCCACCTCGTGCAACCGCTGGAGGAAGTGGCGGTAGGCCGTGGCGAACCGCTCGTCGTGGCGCAGGTCGCCGAAGAAGGTCTCGTCCTCGAGGAAGGCCAGCGGCTCCTCGTCCTGCCGGGCGGCCGCGGCCATGACCCGGTCGCGGTGACGGTCGACGACCTCGATCGGCTCGCCCTGCTCGTCCACGCCCTCGGCATACCGCGCCCAGGACGCGACGACGAGGGCCGACCGGTCGATGGACCCGTCGTGCTCCAGGTTGTGCCGGATGACCGGCACGAGCCACTTCGGTATGCGGTCGCTGCTCTCGGCGCAGAGGCGGGCGAGGGTGTCGCGCACCTCGGGGTTGGCGAACCGCTCGACCAGCGTGTGCCGGTAGTCGGCGAGGTCGACGTCCGGCACCTCCGGGAGGGTGGGGGACCCCTCGTGCTCCATGTAGCCGAGCAGGAACTCCTCGAAGAGCGGATCCTGGGCGACCTCGTGGGCGTAGCGGTACCCCGCGAGGTAGCCCAGGTAGCACAGCGCCTGGTGGCTGGCGTTGAGCAGCCGCAGCTTCATGAGCTCGTAGGGGACGACGTCGTCGACCACCTGCACCCCGACCTCCTCGAAGGCGGGACGTCCGGTGGGGAAGTGGTCCTCCAGGACCCACTGGGTGAACGGCTCGCAGACCACCGGCCAGGCGTCCTCGACCCCGAACCGCTCGGCGAGGGCGTCGATGTCCTCCTGGCTGGTGACCGGGGTGATCCGGTCGACCATCGAGTTGGGGAAGGACACGTGCTCGCTGATCCAGTCGGCGAGCCCCTCACCGGTGCGGTGCTCGTCCTGCATCCGCGCGAAGGAGGTGATCATCTGCCCGGCGACGTCCCCGTTTCCCGGCAGGTTGTCGCAGGACATGACGGTGAACGGCTGGTCCCCGGCCTCCCTGCGGCGGCGCAGCGCCTCGGTGATGAAGCCGAACGCGCTGCGGGGTGCCTGCTGGGGCTCGGCGATGTCGGCCTGCAGGGACTCGTCGGCCGGGTCGAACTCGCCGGTGACCTGGTTGACGTGGTAGCCGCCCTCGGTGATCGTCAGGCTGACGATCCGCACGTCCGGGTCGGTCATCCGGGCGAGGACCGCCTCGGGGTCGTCCGGGGCGAAGAGGTAGGCGGACATCGCGCCCAGGACCCGGGGCTCGAGGGCGCCGTCGGGGTGCTTGACCACGAGGGTGTAGAGGCAGTCCTGGGCTGCCATCGCGTCGCGCATCCGGGCGTCCCCGGGCATCGTGCCGACCCCGACGACCGACCAGCCCAGGTGCTCCTCGGGCGACTCGTTCAGCAACCGGTCGAGGTACATCGCCTCGTGCGCGCGGTGGAAGCCGCCGACGCCGAAGTGCACGATGCCGGGTCGCAGGGCGGACCGGTCGTAGGTCGGGCGTGCCACGTCCTCGGGCAGCCCCGGAAGGGTCTCGTCGCTGAGCTTCATGGTCGACATTCTCCCGGTCACTTGACGGCGCCCATCGACAGGCCCTGCACCAGCTTGTCCTGGGCCGCGAAGCCGGCCGCCAGGACCGGCAGCGACACGACGAAGGACGCCGCGCAGACCTTGGCGAGGAAGAGTCCCTGGCTGGTGACGAACCCGGTGAGGAAGACGGGTGCGGTGCTCGCCACCGTGCTCGTCAGGACCCGGGCCAGGAGCAGCTCGTTCCAGCTGAAGATGAAGCAGATGAGGGCGGCCGAGGCGATGCCGGGCATGACGACCGGGGCCACCACCTGGCGCAGGGTGGTCAGCAGCCCGGCGCCGTCGACCTGGGCCGCCTCGAGCATCTCGACGGGCACCTCGGCGAGGAAGGACTGCAGCATCCAGACGGCGATCGGCATGTTCATCGAGGTGTAGAGGATGATGAGCAGCCAGATGTTGTCGAGCAGGTTGGTGGCCTGGGCGAAGAGGTAGATGGGCAGGATGCCGGCCACGATCGGCAGCATCTTGGTGGAGAGGAAGAAGAAGAGCACGTCGGTCCACTTCTTCACCGGCCGGATCGACAAGGCGTATGCCGCGGGGAAGGCCAGCGCGATGACCAGGATCGTGGACACCACGCTCGCGGTCATCGAGTTGAGCAGCGGCGGCCACGGGCCGGCGGCGAAGAAGGTCCGGTAGCCCTCCAGGCTGACCGGCGCGAAGAGCACCGGGGGGTTGCTGGCGGCGTCGGTCTCGGCCCGGAAGGACACCAGGACCATCCAGAGCACGGGGAAGAAGAAGAGGATCCCCACGACCCAGGCGAGGATGGTGAGCAGCATCCCGCGGCGCGGGGGCTTGGTCTGCACGAAGGTGCGTCCGCCCACCTTCTGGGTCTGGGTCGCGTGCGTGGTGCCGTCCCCCCTGGTCGAGGCGCTGGTGCTCATCGGCCCTCCTCCTTGAAGATGGCGAAGGCCGTGCGCAGGGCGAACATCGCGACGACGAGGGTGCCGACCACCGTCACGACGCCTGCCGCCGACGCCCGGCCGTAGTCCTGGGCGGTGTAGAAGGTCTGGTAGATGAAGTAGGGGAGGTTGGCGGTGCCGGTCGCCCCCGCGGTGATGGTGAAGACGTGGTCGAAGTTCTGGACGACGTAGATCGTGCCCAGCAACGTGCTGAGCTCGATGTACTGACGCAGGTGCGGCAGCGTCATGCTCGTGAAGATGCGGAACTCGGACGCGCCGTCGATCCGCGCCGCCTCCACGACGTCCAGCGGTCGGCTCTGCAGCCCGGCGAGCAGGATGAGCATCATGAACGGCGTCCACTGCCAGACCAGCGCCGCGACGAGGGCCGGCAGCGGCATCGAGCCGACCCAGTCCGGCTGCGGGGCGTTCTCCCCGAGCACCAGCGTGAGCAGGCCGTTGAACAGGCCGTACTCCGGGTTGTAGAGCGCGTGCTTCCACAGCAGGGCGGCCGCGACCGGGACCACGAGGAAGGGCGCGATCATCATGGTGCGCACGATGCCCTGGCCCCGGAACTTGCGGTCCAGGAGCAGGGCGATCGCCAGTCCGAGCACGAGGCTGATGAGGACCGTCGAGACCGTGATGAGGATGGTGACGAACACCGCCGAGCGGGCGTTGACGTCGGTGAACACCCGGGCGAAGTTGGAGAAGCCCGCGAACCCGCGCTCGTCGGGGTAGTAGGCGTTCCAGTTCATGAACGAGATGATGATGGTGCCCAGGAACGGCAGCTGGGTCATGACGATGACGAAGATGAGCGCCGGTAGCAGCGGGATCCGGCGCTGCCAGGAGTCGGACCGGGTCTGGCGACGCCGGGGCGGGGTGACGACGCCGGAGCGGCCCTGCTCGGGGTTGGTGCCCGGCTTGCCGACCTTGCCGACCCGGGACGTGCTGGTGCTGCTCATTGCTGGGCCGCCCTCTCCTCGTAGCGCTCGGCGATGTCCTCGGCGACCCGCTGGCCGCGGTCCAGCGCCTCGTCCACGCTCATGCGGCCGGCGATGGCCGCGCTGATGTCCTGGCTCACCTGGGTGCCCAGGTCGGGGAACTCGGGTATGCCGACGAACTGGACCCCGATCGCCGGCCGTGGCTGCACCCCCGGGTTCTCCGGGTCGGCCGACTCGATGGCCGCCCGGGTCGCCTCGGCGAAGGGCCCCGCCTCGGCGAGGTAGTCCTCGTTGTCGTAGGTCGACGAGCGCTTGCCCGCCGGGACCCGCGACCAGCCGAGCTCCTCACCCACCAGCTCCTCGTACTCGGTGCCGGAGGCCCAGGAGATGAACTCCCAGGCGTTGTCCTGCTTCTCGCTGGCGTCCTGGATCGACCAGGACCAGGCATACAGCCAGCCGGAGCTGTCGGTCTCCATCACCGGCGCCGGGGCGTAGCCGATCTTGCCCTTGACCGGGGACCCGGGGGCCTCCAGGGACCCGGCGGCCGACGTGGCGTCGTACCACATGGCCGAGTTGCCCTGCTGCAGGTTGTTGAGGCACTCCACGAAGCCGGACGCCGGGGCGCCGTTCTGGCCGTGCTCGCGGACGAGGTCGACGTAGAAGTCGACCGCCTCGGTGAACTCCGGCGCGTCGACCCGAGGGGTCATGTCCTCCTCGAACCAGGTGCCGCCGAAGGTGTTGACCACCGTCGTGAGCGGCGCCATGACCTGGCCCCAGCCGGGCTGACCCCGTAGGCAGATGCCGCTCATGCCGGGCTCGGCGCCGTCGACCTGCGCCGCGATGTCGGCGACCTCGGGCCAGGTGGGCTGCTCGGGCATCTGCACCCCCTCGGCCTCGAGCACGTCCTGGCGGTACATGAGGAAGGAGGACTCGCCGTAGAACGGGATGCCGTAGGGCACCTCGTCCACCGAGAGGGAGGTCCGCATCGGCTCCAGGATGTCGTCGTAGGCGAACTCCTCGTCCTGGGCGATGAACTCGTCCAGCGGCGCCACCCAGCCGGCCCGGGCGTAGATGGGGATCTCGAAGTTGGAGAGGGAGGCGACGTCGTACTGCCCGGCCTGGCTGGTGAACTCCTGGCTGATCTTGTCGCGGACGTCGTTCTCCGGCAGCACGGTGAAGTTGACGCTGATCCCCGTCTCCTGCGTGAAGTGCTCGGCGGTGAGGTTCTGCAGGTCGACCATCTGCGGGTTGTTGACCATGAGGACGTCGATGGAGTCCGGGCCGCCGCCGCCGACGCCGCCTCCTCCCCATCCGGCGCAGCCCGTGGCCACGAGGGCCGCGCACGTCGAGCTGATGACGACCAGCGTCCTCGCTGGTCCGGTCTTCCTGGGCACGGGCCGCCTCCTGGGTCGGGACTGCTCATCCGAGCGCGATTCTCCGCCCACATGAGTATGATCAGTGAAGCCCTCGCCACCGCGGTTGTCAAGGACGTGCGCCGCACGCGTCCGACCCGGGAGAATGGTCCTCCCGCCCCGTCCGCCGACCCCCGGGTCGCCCATCAGCAGGAGGTTCCTCGTGGTCGTCCGGGAGGAGCGTGACCTGGCCCTGGCCGTCGCCGTGGCCCGACGGCACTACGAGCAGCACCAGGCCAAGACCGATATCGCCGAGGCGCTCGGCATCAGTCGCTTCAAGGTGGCCCGGCTGCTCGACCTGGCGCTCGAGGCCGGGGTCGTGCGCATCGAGATCGTCGAGCCGGACGCGCGCGACGGCCGGCTCAGCGAGGACCTGCGCGCCCGGTTCTCGCTCGAGCACGCGCTGGTGACCCCCATCTCCTCC
The DNA here is from genome assembly GCF_947487915.1 of uncultured Serinicoccus sp. Classification (GTDB taxonomy): domain Bacteria; phylum Actinomycetota; class Actinomycetes; order Actinomycetales; family Dermatophilaceae; genus Ornithinicoccus. The sequence continues at coordinate 232,225 of NZ_CANKYH010000004.1, forward strand.
ACGGCCCCCGACGTCCGGGCCGAGCTGGGGCGGGCCGCGGCCGGGCTGCTCGGCCGGGTCCTGCGGCCGGACGACGTCCTCGGGCTGCCCTGGAGCCGCGCCGTGCACGACATGGTCTACGCGCTGGAGGCCCTGCCACCCGTCGAGATCGTGCAGCTCAGCGGTGCCCTGGTGGGCATCAGCGAGGACTCCAGCTCGGTGGACCTGGTCCGGCGGGCCGGACGGATGTCCGGGGGAGGGCGCCGGATGTTCTTCGCCCCGCTCGTCATGCCGGATGCGGCCGCCGCCGAGGCGGTGCGGCGGGACCCGGCGGTCAGCGGGACGCTCGCGGCCGCCGACCAGGTGACCGTCGCCGTGGTCGGGGTGGGCGCCTGGGCGCAGGGTCAGTCCACGATCTACGACGCCGTCGACGAGGACTGCCGCCGACGGGTGTCCGACGCCGGGGTCGTCGGCGAGGCCGTGGGTGCCTGCTTCGACGCCAGGGGCGAGCTGGTGCGGACCTGCCTCTCGGAGCGCCTCATCGCACTCTCGCCCGAGCAGCTGCGCGGCATCGACCGGGTGGTCGCCGTCGCTCACGGAGAGGGCAAGGTCGAGGCCCTGCGGGCCGCGATGACCGGTGATCTCATCAACGGCCTGGTCACCACCTACGACACGGCGCAGGCCCTGCTGGGCCGGGCCTGAGCCCCGAGGCGCTCACCCGTCGGCGGCGGCGTCGCCGGGGCCGTCCGCCGCCGCGCCGGCCGGCATGCGCCAGGCCGCGAGGGCCGCCGGGACCGCCAGGACGAGGGCGGCCCCGGCCACCACCGGAGTGAGCTCGAGACGCAGGGTGAGCAGCCCGACCGTCGCGAGCGTGACGAGGAAGCCGACCTCGCCGGCGACGCCCGCCACCGAGGTGATGGTGGCGCGGGTGCGGCTGGTCTGCCCGATCGCGTGCTGCAGACGGGCGTCGCCCGCCACGTAGAGGCTGCTGGCCAGCGCGTACCCCAGCCCCAGGGACCCTGCTCCCAGCCACCCGGAGCCTGCGGCGCCGAGCGCCAGGAGCGCCCCGGCGAGCAGGACCAGGGCGGCGTGGCGCCCACCGGTCAGCAGGGCGACCCGGTCGCTGAGCGCGGTCCCCAGCGCCTCGAGCAGGACGATGCCGGCCATGGCGAGGGCCACGCGCCCCACCGGTGCCCCGTCGTCGGCCAGCAGCAGGGGGAAGTACTCGTCGAACCCGACCAGGGTGACGACGGCGGCATACCCCAGCAGGACCCGACGCACCGGACCGGCGGCGCGCGCCTGGGCGACCCCCTCGCGCAGCGTGGACGCCCAGCCGTGCGGGGTCCGGTCAGCCGGGCCGGGGTCGGGCGCGGGGGCGACCGCCCGCGGTGACGTCTCGTGCGCCGGTGAGCGCGGCTCCGCAGGACCGGGTATGCCGCCGCGCACCGGCGGCGGCAGCAGCAGGGTCACCCCGACGTGCAGGACCGCCACGCCGAGGCTGGCCGCGCCCACGAGCGCGTAGCCGCCGACCTGGTGCAGCGGTGCGGCCGCCGCGATCGCCAGGGCCATGACCACCAGGGCGACGCTCTCCGCGCGCGCCTTGACCCGGGCGTACCGGTGGGGCCGGCCGCGCGCCGACAGCTGCTCGAAGAGGTAGGCCTCCCAGGTCCCCGAGTGCAGGGCGTCCGAGCACGACCACAGGACGAACCCGAGCAGGAACCCCCAGAAGCTCGGCCACAGCATCCAGGTGGCGAACGCCGCGACGTAGACGACGCCGGAGGCCACGAGCACCCGACGTCGGTCGAGCAGGTCTGCCCACGCCCCGGAAGGGATCTCCAGGAGGAAGGCGCTCAGCGACCAGACCGCCAGCAGCACCGAGATCTGCGCGGTGCTGAGGCCACGGTCGGCGAAGAGGAGGGCGTAGACGCCGAAGAGCGGGATCGCCTCGTGCGTGGCACGGTAGGCGACCGCCAGCCCGGAGATCGAGGCTCAACCCTCGCCGGACGGGAACCGGGGGTGCGTCATACCCGTCACCCTAGCCCGGACCCGGGCAGCACGGGGGTCGCTGCCCGGGATCTCGTCCGCCGAACCGCGTCGTCAGTCGATCTTGCGGGCCCGGATGATGCCCTCGATGGCCAGGATCGAGTCCTTGAGGTCGTCCTGGACCTCGCCCTCGACGTCGACGAGGGTGTAGGCGACCTCGCCCTTGGACTTGTTGGTGAACTCGGCGACGTTCAGCCCCGCGTCGGCGAGCGTCGCGGTGATCTGGCCGATCATGTTGGGCTTGTTCTCGTTGAAGATGCCCAGCCGGGTGGTGCCGGGGGTGCGGGCCATGACGACCTCGGGGAAGTTCACCGAGTTCCGGATGTTGCCGTGCAGCAGGTAGTCCGAGAGCTGGTCGGCGGCCATGACCGCGCAGTTGTCCTCGGCCTCGCTGGTGGAGGCGCCCAGGTGGGGCAGGGCGATGACCTTGGGGTGCACCGACCCGGCCTCGCTCGGGAAGTCGTTGACGTAGGCGTGCAGGTGCCCCGAGTCCAGGGCCTCCAGCACGGCCGCCTCGTCCACGACCCCGCCGCGGGCGAAGTTGAGGACCACGCCCCCGGCCGGCATCGACGCGATGCGCTCCGCGCCGACCAGGCCCTTGGTGGCCTCGATGAGCGGCACGTGCAGGGTGATCATGTCGGACCGCGCGAACAGCTCCTCGACGCTGGTCACCTGCTCGACGTTGGGGGAGAGCTGCCAGGCGCGCTCGACCGTGATGGCGGGGTCGTAGCCGAGGACCCTGAGACCGAGCGACTGGGCCGCGTTGGCGACGAGGACGCCGATGGCGCCGAGGCCGATGACGCCCAGGGTCCGGCCCGGGAGCTCGTAGCCGGCGAACCGCTTCTTGCCGGCCTCCACCTGCTGGTCGAGGTCGGCGCCGGTGAGCGACCGCTCGGCGACCAGCCCACGGGTGTAGTCGGCGGCGTGGTAGAGGTTGCGCGCCGCGAGCAGCATGCCCGCGATGACGAGCTCCTTGACCGCGTTGGCGTTGGCGCCCGGGGTGTTGAAGACGGGTATGCCGCGCGCCGCCAGGGCGTCCACCGGGATGTTGTTGGTGCCGGCGCCCGCGCGGGCGACGGCGTACAGCGACTCGGGGATCTCGGCGGAGTGCAGGTCGGCCGAGCGCAGCAGGATCCCCCGGGGCGCAGCGATGTCGGTACCGATGTCGAAGACGTCCCGGTCAAGCCGCTGGAGGCCGGTGGGGGAGATCGCGTTGAGGGTCTGGATCGCGTAGGTCTGGCTCATGGGTGTGGTGTCTCAGCCGTTCTGCTGCTCGAAGTCGGTCATGAAGTCCACGAGGGCCTGGACGCCCTCGATCGGCATGGCGTTGTAGAGGCTGGCCCGCATCCCGCCCACGCTGCGGTGGCCCGCCAGCCCGGAGAGCCCGGCCTCGGCGGCGGCCGCCACGAAAGGCTTCTCGAGGGCGCTGTCGGGGACGAGGAAGGGCACGTTCATCCAGGAGCGCGCGGCGGCCTGGACGGGGTTGGAGTAGAAGTCCGAGGCCTCGATGGCGCCGTAGAGCAGGTCGGCCTTGGCCCGGTTGCGACGCGCCATCTCAGCCACGCCCCCCTGCTGCTCGACCCACTCCAGGACCAGCCCCACGAGGTACCACGCGAGCGTGGGCGGGGTGTTCAGCATGGAGTCGGCGTCGGCCATGGCCTTCCAGTCCAGGGCTGCGGGCACGTCCGGGCGGGCCCGGTCCAGCAGGTCCCGGCGGACGACGACGACGCAGATGCCGGCGGGGCCGAGGTTCTTCTGCGCACCCGCGTAGATGACTCCGAAGCGGGAGACGTCCAGTGGGCGCGAGAGGATCGTGGAGCTGGCGTCGGTGACCACGGGGACGGCACCGGCGTCCGGGACGTAGGGGAACTCGACCCCCCCGATGGTCTCGTTCATCGTGTAGTGCAGGTAGGCCGAGTCCGTCGGCACCTCGAGGGAGCCCTGCTCCGGCACCGTGGAGTAGTTCGACTCCTTCTCGTCCGCCAGCACCCGCACGTCGACGTACTTGCGACCCTCGGCGACGGCCTTGGCCGACCAGGACCCGGTGTGGAGGTATGCCGCGGAGGCACCGGGGGAGGCGAGGTTGAGCGGCACGGCGGAGAACTGACCGGTCGCCCCTCCTTGGAGGAAGAGCACCGCGTAGTCGTCCGGCACCGACAGCAGCTCCCGCATCCGGCGCTCGGCCTGGGCCGCGATGGAGACGAACTCGGGGCTGCGGTGGGACATCTCCATGACGGACATCCCGGACCCGCGCCAGTCGGTGAGCTCGGACTGGGCCCGCTCGAGGACCTCGAGCGGCATGGTGGCTGGACCGGCTGAGAAGTTGAAGACTCGCACGGGCATCTACCGTACCGTCAACCTCGGGCTGTCCCGGCCACGGGGCGAGGGTCGTGGCGGGGCGCCGGAGATCCGCAGGACGCCGGTCCGTCACTGCCGCGCGGGGAGGTGGGTGTGCGATACTGCCAAGCGGTCGGACGGTGCCCCACAGCGCCGTGCGGCCCGGCACGAGCCCCTGTGGTGCGCCTCACCAGGTCAGCACGCAGGTCGTGGACGCGATGATGACCATCTCGTACGGAGCCCGTGCCGCGCCGGAACCGGTGCCGCGCGATCGCGCGAGCCGCAGCCGGTGACACAGGACGACTTCCGTCGCGGCCGACCGGTCACGACGACACCGCACCCGCGTCGCGCGGGGAGGGAGGCCCCCGGGCCTGGTTGTGGACCGCAGCCGTGCGACCTGGAAGGACACCACGTGTCTGACGAACGCACGCCCGCAGGCCCCGTCGACGAGCAGCCCTCACCCGCGCAGGTCGCCGAGGACCCGGGCACCGGGACCGAGGTCACCGAGCCCGAGCAGCCGCTGACCGAGGACCCGGACGTCGAGGAGGAGGCCGAGAGCGCCGAGGACGACGACGCGCAGGCGCCGGCGACCACGCCGTCCTTCGGCCTGGTGTTCCAGGCCCCGGACCTGACGGACCTCCCGCCGCGCCGCTCGCGCCGGGCCACCTCGGCATCCACCGCCCCGGCCCCGGCGCCGGAGCGCGAGCCCGACACGGCTCCCGAGGACGCCCCCGATTCCCAGGACGGCGAGGACGACGACGACAACGGTGGGCGTGGACGCCGGCGCCGCCGCCGGGGAGGCAAGGGCCGACGCTCCCGCGCCGGCGACGACAGCGCAGCGGAGCAGCAGTCCGACGACCAGCCCGAGGAGGCGGCGGCCGAGTCGACGGGGCAGGACAAGCCCTCCGGCTCCTCCCGGCGCCGCCGGGGAGGGGGAGGCTCGGGGGCGAAGGGCTCCGCGAGCACCCAGGGCGACCAGAAGGGCGAGGACGCCCAGGGCGGCCAGGGCGAGGAGCAGCCCGACGCGAAGGAGTCCGAGGGCGACGCGTCCGGGGGCACCAAGCGGCGGCGTCGCCGCTCGCGCAGCGGCAGCGAGCGCTCCGCCAAGGACGAGGTCTCCTCGGTCAAGGGGTCCACGCGGCTGGAGGCCAAGCGGCAGCGCCGGCGCGAGGGCCGGGAGGCCGGCCGGCGGCGCACGATCATCACCGAGGCGGAGTTCCTCGCCCGGCGCGAGAGCGTCGAGCGGGTCATGGTGGTCCGTGGGCTCGAGGACCGCACCCAGATCGCGGTCCTGGAGGACGGGGTGCCGGTCGAGCACTACGTCTCCCGCTCCGCGCAGTCCACCATGGTGGGCAACGTCTACCTCGGTCGGGTGCAGAACGTCCTGCCCAGCATGGAGGCGGCCTTCGTCGACATCGGCAAGGGCCGCAACGCCGTGCTCTACGCGGGAGAGGTCAACTGGGACGCGGCCGGGCTCGAGGGCAACCAGCCCAAGCGCATCGAGAACGCCCTGAAGTCGGGGGAGTCGGTCCTCGTCCAGGTCACCAAGGACCCGATCGGCCACAAGGGCGCGCGGCTCACCTCGCAGGTCTCGCTCCCCGGTCGCTACCTCGTCTACGTGCCGGGCAACTCGATGACCGGCATCTCGCGCAAGCTGCCGGACACCGAGCGGACCCGGCTGAAGAAGATCCTCAAGGAGGTCGTCCCCGGTGAGGCCGGCGTCATCGTGCGTACGGCCGCCGAGGGCGCCTCGGAGGCCGAGCTGCGCGCCGACGTCGAGCGGCTGACCGCGATGTGGGAGCGGATCGAGGCCAAGTCGCGGACCGCCAACGCGCCCGCGCTGCTCCACGGCGAGGCCGACATGACCGTGCGGGTCATCCGGGACGTCTTCAACGAGGACTTCGCCAAGCTCGTCGTCTCCGGCGACAAGGCGTGGAACGAGGTCAAGCGCTACATCGACGACGTCGCCCCCGACCTCGCCGACCGTGTCGAGAAGGACACGGGCACCCACGACGTCTTCACCACCTACCGCGTCCACGAGGCCATCGCGAAGGCGATGGACCGCAAGGTGTGGCTGCCCTCGGGCGGTTCGCTGGTCATCGACCGCACCGAGGCGATGACCGTCGTCGACGTCAACACCGGCAAGTTCACCGGCTCCGGCGGCAACCTGGAGGAGACGGTCACCAAGAACAACATCGAGGCGGCCGAGGAGATCGTGCGGCAGCTGCGGCTGCGGGACATCGGCGGCATCATCGTCGTGGACTTCATCGACATGGTCCTGGAGAGCAACCGCGACCTGGTCGTCCGGCGGCTGCTGGAGTGCCTGGGTCGCGACCGCACCAAGCACCAGGTGGCGGAGGTGACCTCGCTGGGGCTGGTCCAGATGACCCGCAAGCGGGTCGGTTCGGGTCTCATCGAGGTCTTCTCCGAGAACTGCACGCACTGCTCGGGCCGGGGTGTGGTCGTGCAGACCGAGCCGGTCGTGCGCAGCGGCGGCGACGACGGCAACGGTGGCAGCGGCGGCAGCGGCTCCGGTGGCGGCAAGCGGCGCGGCAAGGGACGGGGCGGCAACGGGGGCAACGGCAGCGGGTCGGAGCCCAAGAACGTCCTGCCCACGCCCAACCCCTCCGGGCCCACCCCGGCCCAGATCGCCGCCGCGGCCCACGCCGCAGCGCTGAGCGCGGGGGCGAGCTCGGAGGCCGCCGACGCCGCAGCCGGGGCGGCCGCCCACGAGGTGACCGACCAGGGCGAGGCCCCGGCCCCGGCCTCGCAGCAGGACGGGCAGCAGGACGCGGCGGCCACCGAGCCGGAGCCGAGCGCAGACGACGTGGCCCCGGCCGCGCCGTCCGCCCCGGAGACCGTGACGGACTCGGCGCCGGTGACCGAGGCGGCCTCGGCCGCGCCGGCCCCCAAGCGTCGGCGCCGCGGGCGGGTCGTGGCTCCGGCCGGGCCGCCCGTGGGTGAGGATGCCGCCGGTCCAGAGACGGACTGAGTTTGGAGGCCGGGCGCCGCGCACGGTAGTCTGGTGCGTCGGTTCGCCCCACGGTGCGGCACCGGTCTCGCAGACGACATCCTGGTATGTCGGCTCGGCCGGGTCCCCATCCCTGCAGGGCGCGTCCGAGCCCACCGCGAGAGAAGCAGAAAGCGAGTTCAACGTGTACGCGATCGTCCGTGCTGGCGGCCGCCAGGAGAAGGTCTCCGTCGGCGACGTGCTGACCATCGACAAGGTCGGCGGCAACGCTGCGGCCGGCGACACCGTCGAGCTCGCGCCCGTGCTCCTGGTCGACGGTGACGCCGTGACCACCGACGCCGATGCCCTCGGCAAGGCCACCGTGACCGCCGAGGTCGTGGGTGCCGTCAAGGGCCCCAAGATCGTCATCCAGAAGTACAAGAACAAGACCGGGTACAAGAAGCGGCAGGGCCACCGCCAGCCGCTCACCCAGGTCAAGATCACCGCGATCGACGCCTGAGCGTCACCCGAGCCAAGGAGGAGTCAGCAGATGGCACACAAGAAGGGTGCGTCCTCGACCCGCAACGGTCGTGACTCGAACGCCCAGCGCCTCGGCGTGAAGCGCTTCGGCGGTCAGGTCGTCGGCGCGGGCGAGATCATCGTCCGCCAGCGTGGGACCCACTTCCACCCCGGCGAGGGAGTCGGCCGCGGCGGTGACGACACGCTGTTCGCGCTCGTCCCCGGTGTCGTCGAGTTCGGCGCCAAGCGGGGCCGCAAGACCGTGAACATCGTCGGCCAGAGCGCGACCGTCGACGCCTGAGGCGCGGCACCACATACCTGATGAGACGCCGGGTCCGCCCGGCGCACGGCATCGGCGACGCCGGTGGGTCCGACACGACCCGCCGGCGTCGCGGTGTCTGCACCACCTGAGAGGATCTGCCCATGGCCAACTTCGTCGACCGGGTCGTGCTGCACCTGCGCGCCGGCAAGGGTGGCCACGGGGTGGCCTCCGTCCACCGGGAGAAGTTCAAGCCGCTGGGTGGTCCGGACGGCGGCAACGGCGGCCGCGGGGGCGACATCGTGCTGCGGGTGGATGCCCAGGTCACGACGCTCATCGACTACCACCACGGACCCCACCGCAGCGCCCCCAACGGCCGCCCCGGCGAGGGTGACGAGCGCAACGGGGCCCAGGGGGAGGACCTCGTGCTGGCTGTCCCGTCGGGCACGGTCGTCACCACCCGCGGTGGAGAGGTCCTGGCCGACCTGGTGGGGGACGGCACCGAGTTCGTCGCCGCCCGCGGCGGTCGCGGCGGGCTCGGCAACAAGGCTCTGGCCTCGCCGCGGCGCAAGGCGCCCGGCTTCGCGCTGCTGGGGGAGCCGGGTGAGGAGACCGAGGTCGTCCTCGAGCTCAAGACGCTGGCGGACGTGGCGCTCATCGGCTTCCCGTCTGCCGGCAAGTCCTCCCTGGTCAGCGTCCTCTCGGCCGCGAAGCCCAAGATCGCCGACTACCCCTTCACCACGCTGGTGCCCAACCTCGGGGTCGTCACGGCCGGCGGGGAGCGCTTCACCATGGCCGACGTCCCCGGCCTCATCCCCGGGGCCAGCGAGGGCAGGGGGCTGGGGCTGCAGTTCCTGCGGCACGTCGAACGCTGCCACGTCCTCGTGCACGTCATCGACTGCGCGACCCTGGAGCCGGGCCGGGACCCGCTGACCGACCTGGAGGTCATCGAGGCCGAGCTCGCGGCCTACGTGCCCCACGGCGAGCTCGGCGGCATCCCCCTCGCCGAGCGGGTGCGCGTGGTCGTCCTCAACAAGGCGGACGTCCCCGAGGCGCGCGAGCTCGCCGAGATGGTGCGCCCGGACCTGGAGGAGCAGGGGTATGAGGTGCACGTCGTGTCCGCGGTCGCGCACCAGGGCCTCAAGGAGCTGACCTTCGCGCTGGCCGGCCACGTGGCCCGGGCCCGGGTCGAGCACGTCGACATCGAACCCGCGAGGGTCGTCATCCGGCCCCGGGCGCTGGACGACCAGGGCTTCACCGTGCGCCGCGAGGGCGGCGGCGAGGAGGAGGTCTTCCGGGTGCTGGGCGAGCGGCCCACGCGCTGGGTGCGGCAGACCGACTTCGCCAACGACGAGGCCGTCGGCTATCTCGCCGACCGGCTCGCCCGGCTCGGCGTCGAGGAGGAGCTGCTCAAGGCGGGAGCGGTCGCCGGCTCGACGGTGCTCATCGGTCCCGAGGACGACGCCGTCGTCTTCGACTGGGAGCCGACCATGGCCGGCGGCGCCGAGCTGCTGGGCAGCCGTGGCACGGACCTGCGCCTGGACGACCGCTCCCGCCCGACCCGGGCCGAGAAGCGCGACGCCTTCCACGACCGCAAGGACGCCGCCAGCGCGGCCCGCGAGGAGCTGCAGGCCGAGCGCCGCGCCGGTCACTGGACGGACGACGGCTGAGGCGTCCAGGTCGACACAGATGCATGAGTATGCACGGTCGTGGAATAGTATTCGTCCCATGGCCTCGACCGTCGACCGCAGCGTCATCCGGGACGCGCACCGCATGGTCGTCAAGGTCGGCTCGTCCTCGCTGACCGGGCCGCAGGGCGGTCTGGACGGCTTCCGGCTGCAGGCGCTCGCCAGCAGCCTGGCCAAGCTGTCGCTGGGCGGGACCCAGGTCGTCCTGGTGTCCTCGGGCGCGATCGCCGCCGGCATGGTGCCGCTGGGTCTGGAGCGCCGGCCCAAGGACCTCGCGACCCAGCAGGCCGCCGCGAGCACCGGCCAGGGGGCGCTCATGGCGGCCTACACCCAGGCCTTCACCCTCCACGGGGTCCAGGTGGGCCAGGTGCTGCTGACGGCGCACGACATGCACCGGCGCAGCCACTACGTCAACGCCTCACGCACCCTCGAGCGCCTGCTGGAGCTGGAGGTGGTGCCCATCATCAACGAGAACGACACGGTGGCCACCGACGAGATCCGCTTCGGCGACAACGACCGGCTGGCCGCGCTCGTCGCCCACCTGGTCGACGCGGACGCCCTGGTGCTGCTGTCCGACGTGGACGCGCTCTACACCGCCCACCCGTCCCGACCGGGCGCCTCCCGCATCCCCCTCGTGGCAGGGGCCGAGGCGTTGGCCGCCGTCGACGTGAGCAGCGCCGGGTCGGGCGTGGGCACCGGGGGGATGCAGACCAAGGTCACCGCCGCGCAGATGGCCGTCGCCGAAGGCATCCCCGCCCTCGTCACCAGTACCGACCAGGTCCACCAGGCGCTGCGCGGCGAGGACGTCGGCACGCTCTTCACCCCGGTGGGGACCAAGAGCCCGGCGCGGCGGCGGTGGCTGGCGCACGCGAGCAGCGCAACCGGCAGGGTCGTCCTCGACGACGGCGCCGTGGAGGCGGTCGTGCGGCGGCAGACCTCGCTGCTCCCGGTGGGCATCACCCGGGTCGAGGGCCGCTTCAGCGCCGGCGACACCGTCGACCTGTGCGACGAGCAGGGCCACGTCGTGGCCCGCGGGCTCGTCGGCTACGACGCGGCCGAGCTGGGCCCGCTCGTCGGCCGCCGACTGGTCCGTGACGCGGCGCTGCGCTCCGGCGCGCCTGCACCACGGCCGGTCGTCCGCCGGGACGACCTGGTCGTCCTCTAGACCGACCAGCACGTCATACCGTCACCGGCCCACCGGATCAGGAGGTCCCATGAGCACCATCGCCCCCCAGGTCGTCGAGCACGTCGCCGAGGTCGCCCGGGCCGCGCGCACCGCGGCCCGCCAGCTCGCGCTGCTGACCCGTGCCGAGAAGGACGCCGCCCTGCTCGCGCTCGCGGACGCGGTCGACGCCGGCGCGGACCGGGTCGTGCAGGCCAACGGAGAGGACCTCGAGCGCGGCCGGGCCGCCGGCCTGCCGGACAACCTGCTGGACCGTCTCAGCCTGGACGCGGACCGCACCCACGCCGTCGCGGACGCCCTGCGTCAGGTCGCCTCGCTGCCTGACCCCGTCGGCGAGGTGGTGCGCGGCTCCACCCTGGCCAACGGGCTGCAGATCCGCCAGGTGCGCGTCCCCATGGGGGTGGTGGGCATGATCTACGAGGCCCGCCCCAACGTCACGGTCGATGCGGCCGGGCTGGGGCTCAAGAGCGGCAACGCGGTCATCCTGCGCGGCGGGTCCGCCGCCGGGTCCACCAACGCCGCCCTCGTCGCCATCCTGCGGGCCGGCCTGCAGGAGCGGGGGATCTCACCGGACGCCGTCAACCTGCTCTCCGAGGGCGGCCACGACGCCGCGCGCGCCCTCATGACGGCCCGCGGACTCGTCGACCTGGTCATCCCCCGGGGCGGCGCCAGCCTCATCCAGACGGTCGTCACCGAGTCCACGGTGCCGGTCATCGAGACCGGCATCGGCAACTGCCACGTCTTCGTCGACGCCAGCGCCGACCCCGACATGGCGGTCTCGATCGTCACCAACTCCAAGACGCACCGCACCTCGGTGTGCAACGCGGCCGAGTCCCTCCTGGTCCACCGTGACGCGGCCGAGCGGGTGCTGCCCGGTGTCATGGAGCAGCTGGCGGCCGCCGGGGTGACGGTGCACGGTGACGAGCAGACGAGACGGTATGCCGAGGCCGCCGGGGCGGCGTACCAGCCGATCACCGACGAGGACGACGACACCGAGTTCCTCTCCCTGGACATCTCGGCCCGGGTCGTCGAGGACCTGGACGCCGCCATCGCCCACGTCCAGGAGCACACCAGCGGCCACACCGAGGCCATCGTGACGGCCGACCGTGCGGCCGCCCGCCGGTTCACCACCGAGGTCGACGCCGCCGCGGTGCTGGTCAACGCCTCCACCCGGTTCACCGACGGCGGGGAGTTCGGCTTCGGTGCCGAGATCGGCATCTCCACGCAGAAGCTGCACGCCCGCGGACCCATGGCGCTGCCGGAGCTGACGACGACCAAGTGGGTCGTGGAGGGTGACGGCCAGGTGCGCTGAGCCGCCCTGGCACCGCGCGCCGCCAGGTACAGTGGTCCCCATGTCGCCCGCGCTGAGCCTGCACCTCCTCGCCGCCGCCGAGGAAGGCGGTCACCACGTCGTCAACGAGCTGCCGTTCCCGCCGATCATGTTCGGCGTCTTCGCCATGCTCGCCTTCCTCCTGCTGCTGGGCTTCCTCTGGACCTTCCGCAACACCCTGGCCCTGGACCCGCACGGGGTGGCCGACGCGCACCACAACCCCGACGTGGGCCGAGACCAGCACTGATGCGGCTCGGAGTGATGGGTGGGACCTTCGACCCCATCCACCACGGCCACCTCGTGGCCGCGAGCGAGGCGGCCCATCTCCTCGGGCTCGACGAGGTGCTCTTCGTCCCCACCGGGCAGCCCTACCGCAAGGACGCGAGCGAGGTGACCGACGCCGAGCACCGCTACCTCATGACGGTCATCGCGACCGCGTCCAACCCCAGCTTCACCGTCAGCCGGGTGGACGTGGACCGTGAGGGCCCCACCTACACCCTGGACACCCTGCGCGACCTGCGGGACGAACGCCCGGACGACGAGCTGTTCTTCATCACCGGCGCCGACGCGCTGGCCCAGATCCTGTCCTGGAAGGGCGTCTCCCAGCTGTGGGAGCTCGCCCACTTCGTCGGGGTGACCCGGCCGGGGCACGTCCTCACCGACGCCGGCCTGCCGGAGGACAAGGTGACCCTCCTGGAGGTCCCGGCGATGGCCATCAGCTCCACCGGGTGCCGTGAGCGCACCGCGCAGGGCGAGCCGGTGTGGTACCTCGTGCCCGACGGCGTCGTCCAGTACATCGGCAAGTACGACCTCTACCGGAAGGACCCCTGAGTGGCTGCCACCCCACGTGCCGTCGAGCTGGCCCAGGCCGCGGCGGCCGCGGCCCAGGACAAGCTGGCCCAGGACGTCGTCGGTCTCGACGTGTCCGGCCAGCTCGCCCTGACCGACGTCTTCGTCATCGCCTCGGCCCCCAACGAGCGACAGGTCGGCGCCGTCGTGGACGCCGTCGAGGAGCGGCTGCTGCAGCTGGGCGCCAAGCCGCTGCGCCGCGAGGGCCAGCACGAGGGGCGGTGGGTGCTGCTCGACTTCAGCGACATCGTCGTGCACGTCATGCACGCCGAGGACCGCGAGTTCTACGACCTCGAGCGGCTCTGGAAGGACTGCCCGCACGTGCTGGACGCCACCGCTGATCCGGCCGCCCCCGACGAGGCCTGAGCAGGGGTATGCGGCGGGTCATCGTCTGGAGGCACGGCGAGACGGCGCACAACGCCGGGGGCGTGTTCCAGGGGCAGCTGGACACCGAGCTCTCGGAGCGGGGCCGCGAGCAGGCGCGCCGGGCCGCGCGCACCCTGGCCGGGCGCGGGGCGCAGCGCCTCGTCTCCTCCGACCTCCTGCGGGCCCGGCAGACCGCCTCCGAGCTGGCGGCGGTGACCGGTCTCGAGGTCGAGCCCGACGAGCGGCTGCGCGAGATCCACGTCGGTCGCTGGCAGGGCCTGACCCACGCCGAGGTGACCTCCCGCTACCCGCAGGCCCAGCTCGCCCTCGAGCGCGGTGAGGACGTCGTCCGGGGGGAGACGGGGGAGCGGCTGGCCGACGTCGCGGCCCGCACCCGCGCCGCCTTCGAGGACGTCGTCGCCGGGCTGCACGAGCACGGGACCGCGGTGCTGGCCACCCACGGCCTGGCGACCCGGGCGCTCGTCTGCGCGGTGGTCGGCCTCGACGTGGCCCAGGCATCCCAGGCCCTCGTGGGTCTGCGCAACTGCCACTGGGCCGACCTCGTGGAGCACCCCACCGGCTGGCGGCTGGAGACGTGGAACACCGGGGCCCCGGACGCCGGCGCGACGGGCACGATCGCCCACCCCGTGCCGTGAGCAGGGATTTGGCGATTGCCGAAGGCGCTGGGTAAAGTAGCGGAGTCCTCACGGGGCGACCCGGGGCTGTGGCGCAGTTGGTAGCGCACCTCCATGGCATGGAGGGGGTCAGGGGTTCGAATCCCCTCAGCTCCACCGGATCAGGGCCGGGCACCCAGGTGCCCGGCCCTTCTCGTTGCCGCAGGGAGGTATGCCGTGTCCAGGCCCGGTGGTGCAGGGACGGCAGACCCGGGGTTCCGGCTGCGGGACGTCGCGCTGCCCGCCTTCGCGCCCACCGTCGTCAACGCCGTCGGGCTGGGCGCTATCACCCCCGTGCTGGCCCTGCTCGCGCGCGACCTGGGGGCCAGCGTCGGCCAGGCCGCCTTCGTCGTGGCCCTGCTCGGGGTGGGCAGCCTGCTGGGGGCCCTGCCCGCGGGGGCGCTCGTCGCCCGGATCGGGGAGCGGCGGGCCATGGTGCTCGCCGGCGTGGCCGACGCGCTGGCCCTCGTCGTCGTCGCCCTGGCGCCCTCGCTGGCGGTGCTCGGCGCGGGGGTCGTCGCCAGCGGGATGACCTGGGCGGTGTTCCTGCTGGCCCGCCAGGGCTTCCTCATCGTCGTCGCACCCGTGCACCTGCGGGCCCGGGCGATGTCGACGCTCGGTGGGTCGCACCGCATCGGCGGGTTCCTCGGCCCGGTCCTCGGCGGCGTGCTGCTGGCCGCGACGGGAGAGCTGCGCTCGGTCTTCTGGCTGGCGGCCGCGATGGCCCTGCTCTCCGCCGTCGTCGTGCAGCTGGCGCCGGACCTGACGGCCCGGCACGAGCGCGCCGCCCGGGCGGGCGGCGCCCGCCCCACCCGCGTGCTGGCCGTGCTGCGGCACCACTGGCGCACCCTCGCCTCGGTCGGCAGCGCGGTGGTGGTCATCTCCGGGGCGCGGTCCCTGCGGATGGTCCTGCTGCCGCTGTGGGCCGACCACGTCGGGATCTCCGCCGCGACGACCTCCCTCGTCTTCGGGGCCGCGGCCCTGCTGGAGATCTGCCTCTTCTACCCCGCGGGATGGGCCATGGACCGGGCCGGCCGCACCGTCGTGGCCGTGCCCGTAGTCGCGCTGATCGGGCTGGGGGTGGTGCTGCTGCCGCTCGCCGGCGCCGTCACCGGGTTCACCCTGCTGGCGCTGCTCATGGCGGTCGGCAACGGCCTCGGGTCCGGGATCGTCATGACGCTGGGGGCCGACACGGCGCCGGAGGAGGGCCGTGCGCAGTACCTCGGTGGCTACCGGCTCGCGGGGGACGTCGGCGGGCTCGGCGGCCCGCTGCTCGTGTCCGGGCTCTCGCTCGTGGCCCCGCTCGCCGTCGTCTGCGTCGTCGTGGGGTCCCTCTGCCTGCTCGGTACCGGCTGGGTGGCGCACCGGGTCAGCCGCATCGACCGCCGACGCCGGGCCCGCGTGGCTCAGAGCGCAGGGTAGTGCCGACGCACCTGCGCCACGACGCGGTCGAAGATCTCCCGGTCCAGCTGGGCCCCCGTGCGGCGCACCGCCCCGGGCTCCAGCCGCAGCAGCCGGTCGACCCGGGCCTCGCTGGGGCGCCGCCGGTGGTCCCAGCCACCGCTGCCGACGTCGACCCAGTGCCGTCCTGCCCTCGCCTCCTGCGCGGCGTCGCGGTCGTGGTCCTGGCTGGTCAGCTGCAGGGCCAGCAGCACGGGACCCTCCCGCCCGATGACCAGCACCGGCCGGTCCTTGCCCTGGCTCGCGTCCTCCTCGTAGGGCACCCACGCCCACACCACCTCGCCCGGGTCCGCCCGGTCGTCCGCGACGGGGGCGTAACCCAGCCGTGCGCCGGCACCCTGGCCAGGCGCCTGGCCAGGCCGGGGACCGGTCGCCTCACGCGGCTGCCGCTGCGTCGTCGCGCGCTGCGCCGTCCGGGCGGCGCGCAGCAGCACCCGGCCCACGTCCCGCATCCTCACGACGCGTCACCCAGACCGGCGGCGATCCGCCGCAGCACGGGGACGACCTCGCGGGCCCGCTCGCGGGTGAGTCGCTCGGTGGGGCCGCTGACCGACAGGGCGACCTCGAGCGCGCCGACGGGCACCGGGACGGCCACGCAGCGCACCCCGAGCTCCTGCTCCTCGTCGTCGAGCGCGAAGCCCTGCTCGCGGACGGCCGCCAGCTCGGTGGTGAGCGACGCCACGGTGGTGAGGGTATGCCGTGTCCTCGCCTCCAGCGGCCGGCTCGCCAGTAGCTCGGACCAGGTCTCGCGGGGCCGCGCGGCGAGCGCGACCTTGCCCACCGCGGTGGAGTGCAGCGGCACCCGGCGGCCGACCTCGGCGAAGATGCGCAGGGTGTGCGGGGAGGGGGACTGCGCGACGTAGACCATGGCGTCCCCCTCCAGGACCGCCAGGTTGGCCGTCTCCCCGGTCTCCAGCACCGCTTCGCGCAGCGCCGGGGCAGCGGCCGTGCCCAGGGCCCGGTAGGACGCGTCGCCCACCCGCAGGGCCGCCGGGCCCACGGCATACCGCCGGTCGGCGTCCTGGCGGACCCAACCGCGCGCCGCCAGCCCGGACACGAGACGGTGCGTCGTGCCGGGCGCCAGGCCCACCTCGCGGGCGATCTCGGTGACGCCGAGAGGGGAGGTGCCCGCGAGCAGCTCGACGATGTCGAGGGCGCGGTCGACGGACTGCACGCCGCGAGGTCGTTCGTGCTCGCGGCTCATCGGTCCGTGCCCTCCCCGCGCGGGTCCGACGACGGGCCGGGCAGCGGGACCCCGCGGATGGACGCGTCCAGCACCACCGCGGTATGGACGAAGGGCACCGGGTGCCCGGCGCGTTCGAGCGCCCGGCTGATCTGCATCAGGCACCCGGGGTTGGCGGTGACGACGAGCCCGGCCCCGGTGCGCAGGATGCTCGCGGCCTTGCGGTCGCCGAGCTCGGTCGCCGGCTCGGGCTGGAGGATGTTGTAGACGCCCGCGGACCCGCAGCAGATCTCCCCGTCCGGGATCTCGACCAGTTCCACCCCCGGTATGCCGCCGAGCAGCTCGCGCGGGGCGTCCACCACGCCCTGGGCGTGTCGCAGGTGGCAGGCGTCGTGGTAGGCGAGGGTGACGGGCGTGGAGGTCACCGGGTGCCGCGGAGCGACCGGGCCCAGCTCGACGAGGAGCTCGGTGAGGTCGCGCACCCGCTCGGCGAAGGCCCGGGCGCGAACGGCGTAGTCCGGGTCGTCGGCGAGCAGGTGGGCGTACTCCTTCATGGTGGACCCGCATCCGGCGGAGTTGACGACGACGACGTCGACGCCGGCCTCCTCGAAGGTGTCGACGAGGCGCCGCGCGAAGGACCGCCCCTCCTCCTCGCGACCGGTGTGCACCGAGAGCGCACCGCAGCAGCCCTGGGCCGCGGGGGCGACCACCTCGCACCCCTCCGCGGTGAGCACCCGGACGGTCGCGGCGTTGACCTCGCCGAAGAACTCGCGCTGCACGCACCCGGTCAGCATCCCCACCACCGCGCGGCGGGGTCCCTGCGCCGGGGTGCGGGGCGGCACGGTCACCCTGGGGCCCAGCGGCGGGGCCAAGGACTGCATGACGTCCAGCCCAGGGCTGACCCGGCCCACCAGCCCGGTCCGACGCAGCAGCCCGAGGACACCCGAGCGCTGTGCGGCGCGCAACGGCCCCCGCAGCAGCCGCAGCCGGGCGGGGTGCGGGAACAGGGCGAAGATGAGCGCTCGCAGGGCCCGGTCGCGACGGGGCCGCGTGACCCGGCGCTCGACCTGGGCCCGGGTCTGCTCCAGGAGGCGGTCGTAGCGCACGCCCGAGGGGCAGCTCGTCACGCACGCCATGCAGCCGAGGCAGGCGTCGAGGTGCCCGACCGTCGCGGCGGTCAGGGGAGCGCCCTCGGTGGCGGACCGGATCAGGTCGATGCGGCCCCGGGGGCTGTCCATCTCCTCGCCCCAGAGCTGGTAGGTGGGGCAGGTGGTCAGGCAGAAGCCGCAGTGCACGCAGTCGTCCAGCAGGTCCGGGTCGGGCGGCCGCAGCGCGTCGAAGGCCGGGTCGGCCACGACGGGCGAGGCGGTCCCGCGGACCCGAGGCATCCCGAGCAGCGTGCGCCGGGAGCGGGGTCCGGGCTCGGCAGTCATCACAGTCCTCCCACGAAGCGTCCGGGGGCCAGGGTGCGACCGGGGTCGAACTGCGCCTTCACCCGGCGCATGAGCTCCAGCCCGGGCACCGGCCCCCAGGTGCCGGCCGGGTCGAGGGCGGACTTCACCGTGGGTGGGGCGTCGAGGACGACTGTGGACCCACCCAGACCCGTCGTGACCGCCCGCACCGACGTCACCGTCTCCAGCACCGTGGCGACCGGGGTCGGCTCGGGCAGGGTGGCGCGCAGCACGCCCACCCCGGCGGACCCGGACACGGTGAGCCCGTGGTCGTTCGCGACCTGCACCAGCTCGGGTATGCCGCTGAGCCGCGCGGTGACCGCGAGCAGGGTGGGCCGCAGCGCCACCTCCTGCGCCGTGGACCAGGGCCGCCCGGCGTCCGGCACCACGTGCCGGACCTCCTCCGGTGTCGTGTGCTCGGGGTCGACGACGGCGACGGCGTCACCGGCGAGACCGGGGGCGGCGAGCTCGAGGGCGAGCAGGTCGGCCCGGCGCTGCGTGCTCCCGGGGCCGCCGCCCAGACCGACGGAGACCAGCGCGTGCCCGCCGGGTTCGGCGTGGACCTCGAGGGTGTGCGGCGCCAGCTGGCTGGCGACCAGGTGCGCCAGCACCGGCGCGAGCCGCTCGTGGGGGACGCGGGCCAGCACCTGCCGGACCTGCGGCGGCTCGGGGTGGAGCCGCACGGTGACCTCGGTGATGACCGCCAGGGTGCCCAGAGAGCCGGTGACGAGCTTGCCGAGGTCGTAGCCCGCGACGTTCTTGACGACCTTGCCGCCGGCCTTCGCGACCGTGCCGTCGGCCAGCACGAGACGCACCCCGATGACGAGGTCGCGCAGCGGCCCTGCCCGCAGCCGCCGCGGCCCGGAGAGGTTGGTCGCCACCGCCCCGCCGAGGGTCGAGCCGGCCGCCTCCGTCCCACGCCCGACCGCGAGGTCGTCGACCACCAGCTCGTGCCGGGCTCCGGAGAGCAGGTGGCGCAGCCGGGAGAGCGGCATACCGGCCCCGGCCGTCGCGACCAGGTCGCCGCGGGAGTGCTCGACGAGCTGCGCCATGGCGCCCGTCTCGAGGACGACGTCGACCCGCTCCGGTGGCCGCCCCCACTCCAGCTTGCTGCCGTGGCCGCGGACCACCACCGCGAGGCCCTGGGCCGAGCAGGTCCGCAGGAGCGCGGAGGTCTCCTGCGCGGACGTCGGCCGCGCCACCACCCGGGCGGGGACGCCGTCGACGTCGTCGCACCCCGTCGCGGGGCGCACCGCGCACGCCGCGTCCAGCAGGCGCTCCAGCGTCATCAGAAGACCTCGGCCCCGTCGACGCCCGGCTCGTCCGCGGCGTGCACGACCCGTGGGCGCTCGCCGCACATCCGCGGCGTGGGGTAGATCTTGCCCGGGTTGGCCAGGCCGTCCGGGTCGAAGGCGCACCGGAGCAGCTGCATGGTGTCGAGGTCGGCCGGCCCGAACATACGCGGCATGTACCTCGCCTTGTCGGCACCCACCCCGTGCTCACCGGTGATGGATCCGCCGTGGGCGATGCACAGGTCGAGGATCATCCCGGACACCTCCTCGGCGCGACCGGTCGCCCCCTCCTCGTCGGCGTCGAAGAGCACGAGGGGGTGCAGGTTTCCGTCGCCGGCGTGGAAGACGTTGGCCACGCGGACCCCGCGGTCGGCGCTGATCCTGCCCATCTCCCGGAGCACCTCCGGGAGGGCGGTCCGGGGCACCACCCCGTCCTGGACGATGTAGTCCGGTGAGATCCGCCCCACCGCGGCGAACGCGGACTTGCGGCCGCGCCAGATCTCGGCGCGCTCGGCGGCGTCGGTCGCCGTCCGGAACTCCACGGCCCGCTGCTCGCGGCAGATCCGGCGTACCTGCTCGAGCTCGCCCTCCACCTCCAGGGCCGGCCCGTCCAGCTCCACGACGAGCACCGCGCCGGCCCCCTCGGGGTAGCCGCACGACACCGCCGCCTCCGCGGCCTCGATGGCGAGGGCGTCCATGATCTCCATCGCGGCGGGCACGATCCCCGCGGCGATGATCGCGCTGGTCGCCGCTCCCGCCTCGTCGGTGCTGGCGAAACCGGCCAGGCAGGTGCGGACGTCCTCGGGCAGCCGGGTCAGTCGGAGGGTGGCGCGGGTCGCGACGCCGAGTGTTCCTTCGCTGCCGACGAAGGCGCCGAGCAGGTCGTAGCCCGGGGGGTCCGGGGCCTCGGTGCCGAGGGTGACCTGCTCGCCGTCGGGGGTGACCACCTCGAGGGAGAGCACGTGCCCGGCGGTGAAGCCGTACTTCAGGCAGTGCGCCCCGCCGGAGTTCTCGGCGACGTTGCCGCCGACGGAGCAGATCTGCTGGCTGCTGGGATCAGGGGCGAAGTAGTATCCCTGGGGGTTCGCGGCCCTGCTCACGGCGAGGTTGACGACGCCGGGGTCCACCACGGCGCGCTGGTCCTGCGGGCGCACCTCGTGCAGCGTGCGCAGCCGGCTGGTGACGACCAGGACGCCGTCGGCGTGGGGGAGAGCGCCCCCCGACAGTCCGGTGCCGGAGCCCCGGGCGACGAAGGGGACGTGGTGGCGCGCGCAGGAGCGGACGACCTGTGCGACGTGGTCCGCGCTCTCCACCAGGACCACCAGCGCGGGTCGGACGCGGTAGGCCGCCAGCCCGTCGCAGGCATACGTCTCGCGCTCGGCGGGGTCGGTGACCAGGACATGGTCGGGCAGCACGCCACGCAGGTCCTGCAGGAGCGCGCGGATCCCCGTCTGTGCGTCCGTCTGCGTCATCGCCTGCCTCCTCGGTGCACCCTCGGCCCAGCGTAGGTCACCGTCGCCGGTCGGCTCAGGGCATCGTGTCGTAGGCCGGGACGGTGAGGAAGTCGACGAAGTCGTCGGCGACGGCCACCTGGAGGAAGAGGTCGGTGGCCGCGCGGTCCTGCGACCCCTGGCCGGGCAGGTCGGCGAGCACCTCGTCCGTGAGCCGGCGGACGAGCTCGCGCGTCACCGTCTGGCCGGTGTCATTCAGCGTGACCCCCTGGTGGAGCCACTGCCAGACCTGGCTGCGGCTGATCTCGGCGGTCGCGGCGTCCTCCATGAGGTGGTGGATGCCGACCGCGCCTCGGCCGGTCAACCAGGCGGAGAGGTACCGGATGCCGACCTCGATGTTGGCGCGCAACCCTCGCTCGGTGATCTCACCGGGGGTGGCGGCGACGGCCAGCAGATCGGCAGGACGGACCTGGACGTCCTCCCGGGTGCGGTCCAGCTGGTGCGGCCGGTCGCCCAGGACGCGGTCGAAGACGTCCCGGCAGGTGGGCACCATGCCGGGGTGCGCCACCCAGGATCCGTCGAACCCGTCGTCGGCCTCGCGCTGCTTGTCGGCGGTCACCTTCTCGAAGGCCGCGGCGTTGACCTCCTCGTCCTGGGACGGGATGAAGGCCGCCATCCCCCCGATGGCGTGCGCGCCGCGCCGGTGGCAGGTCCTCACCAGCAGCTCGGTGTAGGCGCGCATGAAGGGCGCCGTCATCGTCACGGCCGCCCGGTCGGGGAGCACGAAGTCCGCACCGCGGGTGCGGTAGGTCTTGATGACGCTGAAGAGGTAGTCCCAGCGGCCGGCGTTGAGCCCGGCGGAGTGCTCGCGCAGCTCCCAGAGGATCTCCTCCATCTGGAAGGCCGCCGGGAAGGTCTCGATGAGGCAGGTGGCGCGGATCGTGCCACGGGGGAGGCCCAGGGCGTCCTGCGCCAGGACGAAGGCGTCGTTCCACAGCCGGGCCTCGAGGTGGTGCTCCATCTTGGGCAGGTAGAGGTAGGGGCCCTTGCCGGCGTCGAGCTGGGCGCGCGCGCTCGCGCACATGAAGAGCGCGAAGTCCACCAGACCACCGGCCACCCGCTGCCCGTCGACGGTGACGTGCTTCTCGTCCAGATGCCAGCCCCGCGGCCGCATGACGATGGTCGGCAGGCGGCCCTGGTCGGTGGTGGTCAGGGCGTACTCCTTGCCCTCGGGGGAGGTGAAGGAGATGGTGCCCAGGATGGCGTCGCGCAGGTTGATCTGCCCTTCGACGACGTTCTCCCACGACGGGGTGTTCGCGTCCTCCTGGTCGGCCAGCCACACCCGGGCACCGGAGTTCATCGCGTTGATGGTCATCTTGCGGTCGGTCGGCCCGGTCATCTCGACCCGTCGGTCCTCCAGCCCCGGCGCCGGGGCCGCGACCCGCCAGGTGGGGTCGGCGCGCACGTGCTCGGTCTCGGGCAGGAGGTCGAGGTCCTCCCCGGCGGCGACCCGCGCGACGACCTCCGCGCGGGCGGCCAACCGCTGCTGACGACGCGGCTCCAGCTCCCGGTGCAGGGAGGCGATCAGATCGAGCGCCGGCCGGCTGAGGATCTGCTCGTAGCCGGGGCGGACGGCCCCGGTGACCTCGACGCCGTCGGGCAGGTCCAGGGCGGGGGTGGGTGGGGTCGTCATCGGCGCCTCCGTCTGTTCCGCAGTGTGGAATGATTAGTTCACTGGATGAAATGATGATAGTCGCACCGGCCGGTTCCGTCCACCTCCTGGACTCTCCTACGACCTCCGGTGGCGGGCCCGTGGCGCGAGCGATGGCGGGGTCCCGCAGGGCTGGCTAGGCTGGCGGCGTGGCCGGCCACGAGATTCTCATCAGCGCTGATGACCGCCCGGGTCGCGAGGAGCTGCTCGGGCTCTACGACGCCGTGGGCTGGTCCTCCTACACGACCGACCCCGAGACCCTCGAGGCCGCGGTCGCCGGGTCGACCCGGGTCGTCACGGCCCGCTACGGCGAGGACCTGCTCGGCCTCGCGCGGGTCATCTCCGACGGGGCGACCATCGCCTACCTGCAGGACGTCCTCGTCCGCCCCGAGCTGCAGCGGGAGGGGGTGGGGCGCGCCCTCGTGGTCGCGGCCCTGGAGCCTTTCGCGCGGTGCCGGCAGAAGGTCCTGCTCACCGAGGACGAACCGGGGCAGCGTGCCTTCTACGAGTCGCTCGGATGGACCGAGATCCGGGACCACGAGGACGGGCGACTGCGCGCCTTCGTCCAGCTGCGGTGACCGTGGTGTGACCTAGATCACGCCATCCGAGACCGGGGTCCGAGCCGAACCCTGGGCATGACGACGACGACCCCTTCGCGAGGCCAGCGCGCGGCCGGAGCTGGCTCCGGGCTGCTCGCCGGGGGCGCAGGGGTGCTCGCCGGGGAGGGGCTGGCGCAGGTCCTGGACGTCACCGGACCGGTGGTCGCCGTGGGGAACCGCGCGGTCGACCTCACCCCCCGCCCGCTCAAGGAGTGGGCCATCAGCACTTTCGGCCAGGCCGACAAGGCCGTCCTGCTGGGCGGGGTGCTGGTGACGCTGGTCGTGCTGCTCCTCGCGCTCGGGTGGATCGGCGTGCGGCGCCGCCTGACCGCTCTCGTCGGCGTCGCCCTGCTGGTCTCGCTGGCGGCGGTGGCGATGGTGCTCGACCCGGCGCAGGGCGGAGGCACCCCGGCCGTCGCGGCGTCCGTTGCGGGGATGCTGCTGGTCGGGGTGGGGGGATTCGCCTGGCTGCTCTCGTCCCTGCCGGCGCAGGCCGGGCACGGGTCGGGACTGGACCGCCGCCGATTCCTGGTCGCCACCTCCAGCGTCGCAGCACTCGGAGCGGCAGGCGGCGCCACCCGCACCCTCGCAGGAGCGTCGGGCACCGACGGGGTCGACCTTCCGGCCCCCGCCCTGGCCGCCGAACCGGTGCCCGACGGGGTCAGCTTCGACGTCGACGGGCTCACGCCCCACGTCACGCCCACTCCGGACTTCTACCGGGTGGACACCGCCCTGCAGGTGCCCGCGGTGGACGCCGGGTCCCACGTGCTGCGGATCACCGGCATGGTCGACCGGCCCCTCGAGCTGACCCTCGCGGACCTGCTCGCCCGAGACCTCGTGGAGCGTCGGATCACCCTCACCTGTGTGAGCAACGAGGTCGGTGGCGACCTGCTCGGCACCGCCACCTGGCTCGGCATCCCGGTGCGCGAGCTGCTCGCAGAGGCAGGGGCGCAGGACGGTGCCGACGCCGTGCGCTCGGTCAGCGTCGACGGCTACACGGCCGGGACCCCCCTCGAGGTGCTCACCGACGAACGCGAGGCGCTCCTCGCCGTCGGGATGAACGGAGGCCCGCTGCCGGCCGAGCACGGCCACCCCCTGCGCATGGTCACCCCCGGGCTGTACGGCTACGTGTCGGCCACCAAGTGGCTGACCGAGCTCGAGGTCACCCGGTTCGCGGACTTCACCGCCTACTGGACCGACCGCGGGTATGCCGCGAAGGCCCCGATCAAGCTCTCCTCCCGCATCGACGTGCCGGGTTCGTTCGCCCAGCTCGAGGCCGGCGACGTGACCGTGGCCGGTGTCGCCTGGGCGCAGACCGTCGGCATCGAGCGCGTGCAGGTGCGCGCCGACGAGGGGGAGTGGCAGGACGCCGAGCTCGGCGTCGAGGACTCCGACCAGACCTGGCGCGCCTGGCGCTGGACGTGGTCGGCCGAGCCGGGCTCGCACCGGCTCGAGGTCCGCGCGACCGACCGCGCGGGCCAGACCCAGACCTCCCGGCGGGAGCCCATCGCTCCTGACGGGTCCACCGGGTGGCACAACGTGACGGTCTCCGTCTCCTGAGCCGCCCGACCCCATCAGAAAGGAATGCATGATGCGTATCTCCAAGGGAATCCTGGCCGTCTCGATGGCCTCCGCGCTCGCCCTGTCCGCCTGCGGCGGCGAGGGCGACGACATGGCCGCCGAGGGCGGCAGCTCGGCCGAGCAGTCGACCGAGGACACGGCCTCCGAGGACATGGCCTCCGAGGACATGGAGTCCGAGGACATGGAGTCCGAGGACATGGCCGACGACGAGATGGAGACCGAGGAGGACATGGCCGGCGGCGAGATGGACCCCGCCGCCAACCTCGTGGGCCCGGGCTGCGCCGACTACGCGGAGCAGGTGCCGGACGGTGACGGCTCGGTCGAGGGCATGGCCCAGGACCCGGTCGCCGTGGCCGCGGGCAACAACCCGCTGCTCACCCAGCTGACCGCCGCCGTCTCCGGCGGGGTGAACCCGGACGTCGACCTCGTCGACACCCTCAACGGCGACGAGTTCACCGTCTTCGCGCCGGTCGACGAGGCCTTCGAGGCCATCGACCAGGAGACCATGTCCACGCTGCAGGAGGACTCCGAGCTGCTGAGCTCGATCCTCACCTACCACGTCGTGCCCGGCCAGATGACCCCGGACGAGGTCGTGGGCGAGCAGACCACGGTCCAGGGCGAGACCCTGGAGGTCACCGGCTCCGGTGACGAGCTCATGGTCAACGACGCCTCGGTGATCTGCGGTGGCGTCCAGACCGCCAACGCCACCGTCTACCTGATCGACGGCGTGCTGATGCCGCAGGGCTGACCTGCGGAGCGCCCTCCGGCCCGAGACACCGGAGGGCCGATCTCACGGACCTGCTCGCGCCCCACCTTCCGGGGGACGCGGGCAGGTCCGTGATCGCGTGGCCGGCGTGCCGTCGCCGCGCGGCTGACGTGGGACACTGGCCTTCAGTCCGCCGTCCGCCCACCCTGCCCCCTCTGCGAGGTGCCTGCCCTGTCTCCGCTCGCCCGACCCGCCTCGGTGCCCCAGCCGGCCTCGACCCCGCCCGGGGTCATCCGCAACTTCTGCATCATCGCCCACATCGACCACGGGAAGTCGACGCTGGCCGACCGGATGCTGCAGGTCACCGGGGTCGTCGGGGAACGCCAGATGCGCGCGCAGTACCTCGACCGCATGGACATCGAGCGCGAGCGTGGCATCACCATCAAGAGCCAGGCCGTCCGGATGCCGTGGACCGCGCCGGAGGGAGCTCAGAGCAGTTCCGGGGGGGCTGCGGGGGGCGGAGCCCCCCGCACGTACATCCTCAACATGATCGACACGCCGGGACACGTGGACTTCACCTACGAGGTGAGCCGCAGCCTGGCCGCCTGCGAGGGGGCGGTGCTGCTCGTCGACGCCGCGCAGGGCATCGAGGCGCAGACCCTGGCCAACCTCTACCTGGCGATGGAGAACGACCTCACCATCATCCCGGTGCTCAACAAGATCGACCTGCCCTCGGCCCAGCCGGAGAAGTACGCCGAGGAGATCGCCGGCCTGATCGGGTGCGACCCCACGGACGTGCTGCGGGTCTCGGGCAAGACGGGGGAGGGCGTTCCTGAGCTGCTGGACCGGATCGTGGCCGAGATCCCGGCGCCGGTGGGGGACGCGGACGCCCCGGCCCGGGCGATGATCTTCGACTCCGTCTACGACACCTACCGCGGCGTGGTCACCTACGTGCGGGTCGTCGACGGCTCGCTCTCCCCACGTGAGCGCATCGCCATGATGTCCACCAAGGCCACCCACGAGCTCCTGGAGATCGGGGCGATCAGCCCGGAGCCGGCGCCGACCCAGGGTCTCGGGGTGGGCGAGGTGGGCTACCTCATCACCGGCGTCAAGGACGTGCGCCAGTCCAAGGTCGGCGACACCGTCACCGGGGAACGGCGGCAGGCCACCCAGCCCCTCGGCGGCTACCACGACCCCAGGCCGATGGTCTTCTCCGGGCTCTTCCCCATCGACGGCTCGGACTACCCGATCCTGCGCGACGCGCTGGACAAGCTCAAGCTCAACGACGCGGCCCTGGTCTACGAGCCGGAGACGTCGGGGGCGCTCGGGTTCGGCTTCCGGGTGGGCTTCCTCGGGATGCTGCACCTGGAGATCGTCCGCGAGCGGCTGGAGCGGGAGTTCAACCTCGACCTCATCTCCACGCTCCCCAACGTGTCCTACGATGTCCGCCTCGACGACGGCTCGGAGCTCGAGGTGACCAACCCCAGCGAGTTCCCGGCCGGCAAGATCGCCTCGATCACCGAGCCCGTGGTCCGCGGCACGATCCTGGCCCCCAGCGAGTTCATCGGCGCCATCATGGAGCTGTGCCAGAGCCGCCGGGGCACGCTGCTGGGCATGGACTACCTCTCCCCGGAGCGGGTCGAGCTGCGCTACACCCTCCCTCTGGCCGAGATCGTCTTCGACTTCTTCGACGCGCTGAAGTCCCGCACGCGCGGGTACGCCTCGCTGGACTACGAACCCTCCGGCGACCAGGAGGCCGACCTCGTCAAGGTCGACATCCTGCTGCAGGGCGACACCGTCGACGCGTTCAGCGCGATCGTGCACCGGGACAAGGCCTACGCGTACGGCGTGCAGATGGCGGGCAAGCTCAAGGAGCTCATCCCGCGGCAGCAGTTCGAGGTGCCGGTGCAGGCGGCCATCGGCTCGCGCGTCATCGCCCGGGAGACCATCCGCGCCATCCGCAAGGACGTGCTCGCCAAGTGCTACGGCGGCGACATCAGCCGCAAGCGCAAGCTGCTCGAGAAGCAGAAGGAGGGCAAGAAGCGGATGAAGATGGTCGGATCGGTGGAAGTCCCGCAGGAGGCCTTCATCGCCGCGCTCTCCCAGGACGGGAGCGGTGCCGAGATCGCGAAGTCCAAGAAGTGAGCGAGCCGGACGCGCTTCGTCACCCCGCCCGCACGCGCTCGTTCACCCGTCGCGGCGGACGCATGCTCAAGCAGTCGCACCAGGACGCCTGGGAGCGGTATGCCGAGGCGCTGGTCCTCGACGTCCCCCGCCCGCGGGGCGCCGACGGCTCGACGGGGGTGGACCCGGCATACCGGATCGATCCCGGGCAGGTGTTCGGGCGCAGCGCCCCGCTGGTCGTCGAGATCGGCTCCGGCTCCGGGGACGCGCTGGTGCACGCCGCGACGCGACGACCGGACTGGGACTTCCTGGCCCTGGAGGTGTGGCGCCCGGGCATCGGGCACGCGATGGCCAAGATGGGCGGGCCGCTGCCCAACGTCCGGTTCCTCGAGGCGGACGCCGCCCTGGCCCTGCAGAGCCTGCTGCCGCCTGGCAGCGCCCACGAGGTGTGGACCTTCTTCCCCGACCCGTGGCCCAAGCAGCGGCACCACAAGCGCCGCCTGGTCTCCTCGGACTTCGCTGCCACGGTGGCCGCCCTGGTGCCCTCCGGGGGGCTGTGGCGGCTGGCCACCGACTGGGGCGCCTACGCGCGCCACATGCGTCAGGTCCTGGACGCGCATCCGGCCTGGGAGCTCGCCTCCACCGGGAGGGCGCCGCTGCGGCCGGTGACGCGCTTCGAGCGGCGCGGCACCGAGGCGGGGCGGGAGATCGTGGACCTGGCCTACCGCCGGGCCTGAGCCACCTCAGTCGCCGGCGCTGTCCTTCGCCCGCTTCACGAGCCGGGGGTCGGGGCGCAGCACCACGTCGTGGTCCTTGCCCTCGTACTCGAACTGCGACAGGAAGTGGCGCATCGCGTTGATGCGGGCCCGCTTCTTGTCGTTGCTCTTGATCGTCACCCAGGGCGCCCAGTCCGAGTCGGTGCGCCGGAACATCTCCTCCTTGGCCGCCGTGTAGTCCTCCCACCGGTCCAGGCTCTCCAGGTCCATGGGGGAGAGCTTCCACTGCCGCACCGGGTCCAGCTGGCGGATGGCGAATCGGGTGCGCTGCTCGGTCTGGGTCACCGAGAACCAGAACTTCGTGATCGACACCCCGGCGTCGACGAGCATCTGCTCGAACAGCGGCGCCTGGATCATGAACCGGTCGTACTCCGCCTGGGAGCAGAAGCCCATGACCCGCTCCACCCCGGCGCGGTTGTACCAGGAGCGGTCGAAGAGCACCAGCTCCCCGGAGGTCGGCAGGTGCTGGATGTAGCGCTGGAAGTACCACTGCCCGGCCTCGACCTCGGTGGGCTTGTTGAGGGCCACGACGCGGGCGCCGCGCGGGTTGAGGTGCTCGGTGAAGCGCTTGATGGCGCCACCCTTGCCGGCGGCGTCGCGCCCCTCGAAGACGAGGACGTGCCGGCTGCCGTTGTCCTTGGCCCAGTACTGGAACTTCAGCAGCTCCACCTGGAGCAGCCACTTCTCGACCTCGTAGTAGTCACGGGTCATCCGCTCGCTGTAGGGGTAGTCCTCGCGCCAGGTGTCGACGGCACTGCCGTCGGGCGTGATGAGATCAGGGTCGGAGCCCTGGTCGTCCCGGACGGTGTAGCCCTGGTCGCGCAGACTGTCGATGTATTCACGAAGCCGCTGCTGCACACCGCCGACCCTAGCGCGCCGAGGAGCGGGGAGGAGGTCGGACCGGCCGTGCCCGCGGGTCCGACGGGGTGGGAGACTGGGGTATGCCCTCGAGCTTCCCCCCGGGCGACCCCGCGCCCCCGGACGGCTCGCTCCCGGCGTCCGCGCTGCAGGGTATGCCGCAGCGCCCCTTCTCGGTCTACCTGCACGTCCCCTTCTGCCGGGTCCGGTGCGGCTACTGCGACTTCAACACCTACACCCTGCCCGAGCTGGACGACGCCGCGGCCCCGCAGGGCTACCTCGCCTCCGCCCACGCCGAGATCGAGCTGGCGGGCGAGGTGCTGCGCCAGGCCGACCCGCCGCCGGTCTCGACGGTCTTCGTCGGCGGCGGCACCCCGACGCTGCTGCCCGCGACGGACCTGGGCTCGCTCGTCGCCGCGGTGCGGGGGCGCTGGGGGCTGGCGGAGGACGCCGAGGTGACCACGGAGGCCAACCCCGACACCATCACCCCGGCCGTCGCGGAGCAGCTCGCGGGGGCGGGCTTCACCCGGGTCAGCGTGGGGATGCAGTCCTCGGTGCCGCACGTGCTGCGCACCCTCGACCGCACCCACGACCCGGCGGGCGTGGCGGGCGCGGTGGAGGCCCTGCGGGACGCGGGCCTGCAGGTGAGCCTGGACCTCATCTACGGCACGCCGGGGGAGAGTCTCGCGGACTGGAGGGCCAGCCTGGAGGCCGTGGTGGCGCTGCGCCCGGACCACGTCTCGGCCTACGCGCTGGTGGTGGAGCCGGGGACGCGGCTGCACGGCCAGGTCCGCCGTGGCGAGGTGCCGGCCCCCGAGGACGACGACGAGGCGGACAAGTACGAGCTGGCCGAGGAGCTGCTCGGGGGCGCGGGCTACGGCTGGTACGAGATCTCGAACTGGGCGCGGAGTCCGGGGCGCCGGTGCCGGCACAACCTCGCCTATTGGCAGGGCGCCGACTGGTGGGGGGTGGGGCCCGGGGCGCACAGCCACGTCGGTGGCGTGCGGTGGTGGAACGTCAAGCACCCGCGCGCCTACGCCGACCGGCTCGGGAGCGGGCAGAGCCCGGCGCACGCGCGAGAGGTCCTCGGCCCGGGGGAGCGCCACGACGAGCGGGTCCTGCTCGGCGTCCGGCTCGCGGACGGGTTGCCGGTCGAGGATCTGCGCCCGGCCGGTCGACGAGCGGTGGCGGGTCTGGTCGCCGACGGGCTGCTCGAGGGTCGGGCCGCGGTCCGCGGCCGCGCCGTGCTCACGCTCCGTGGCCGCCTGCTGGCCGACACCGTCGTGCACCGGCTGGTCTGACCTCCCCGCCGCTCGCCCCTGGTTCACCGACACGCCACACCGCGTCCGCCGACGTGTCGGGCGGGCGAGCCAGAATGACGACAGACCCTGCGGGGTATGAGCCTGCAGGGCCTGAGGCCCGGACGACGAGATGTGGCCCGGTGGGCGAAGTATGAGTTCGCCCACCGGGCCACGACCCGGGGTGATGTCACCGGGCGGTGCGCAAGGTGCCAGAGGCTCAGCTGCGCAACACCGCAGCTCCGTCCCTGCGGACAGTGCGAATCCTCGGCCAGTCTCGCGACCCGCGCTCCCCGTGGGGAGTGCGTAGAGACATGTCTACGCCCCTGCCGCCGACCCCGCAAGAGGTCGGCGACGAAATCTCCCGGGACCCGGCGTGTCGACCGGGGACACGCCGGGCCGCGTGACGCGTGGGGGCGCTGGGGTCAGCTGAGCAGGCGCAGCTGGAACGGGTACTCGTAGACGCGGCCGTCCGCGGCGCGCACCGCACCCTTGATGTGGCACCAGAGCTGGACGACGAAGATGGCGATCCAGGCCGGGATGGCCCAGATGAAGCCGATGCCCAGGGTGAAGATCACCGTGATCCACAGCACGATGCTGACGATGCCCAGGCTGAGGTTGAAGTTGAAGGCGCCGGCCGATGCCGTGCGCACGGCCGAGGACCGGTCCTTGTAGAACAGCCAGATCAGCAGCGGGCCGAGGAAGGGCAGCCACCCGGCGCTGAACACC
Source organism: uncultured Serinicoccus sp. (assembly GCF_947487915.1). Classification (GTDB taxonomy): domain Bacteria; phylum Actinomycetota; class Actinomycetes; order Actinomycetales; family Dermatophilaceae; genus Ornithinicoccus. The sequence goes on from NZ_CANKYH010000004.1 coordinate 263,622, forward strand.
ATGGCGATCGGCCCGGACAGGTGGGCCAGGAGCATCATGGTGCGCTCGTCGCCCTGCGGCGCACCCGAGGGAGCCCCGGGCCCGGGCGGTGTCGACGAGGGCTGGCCGTAGGCGGGCTGGGGTCCGGAGGCGGGCGGGGGGCCGGACGGCCCCCCGGCGCGCTGCGGGTCCTGCCAGGGCTGGTCGCCGGGGGACTGCGGTGTCTGGGTCATGCTGCTCACTCCTCGTGAGGTGGTGGAACGGTGACGAAGTCGATCAGTTCTTCGACGCTGGCGAGCAGCGTAGGTTCCAGGTCGCTGTAGGACCGCACCGTCGAGAGTATCCGCTTCCAGCCCAGGGCCACGTCGGTCTGCGACCGGTGCGGCCAGCCGAGCTCGGCCAGGACCCCGTGCTTCCAGGAGCGTCCCCGCTCGATGACCGGCCAGGCCTCCCTGCCGAGGCGGGAGGGCTTGACCGACTGCCAGACGTCCACGTAGGGGTGGCCGAGGATGCGGACCCACGGGCTGACCCGCTCCGCCTGCTGCACGATCCGGGTCTCCTTGGTGCCGGGCACCAGGTGGTCGACGAGGACACCGAGGCGCCGGTCCCGGGTCGGCGCGAACTCGCGGATGAGGGAGGCGAGGTCGTCGACGCCGTCCAGCATCTCCACCACGACGCCCTCGACCCGCAGGTCGTCGCCCCAGACCTTCTCGACGAGCTCGGCGTCGTGCCGACCCTCGACCCAGATGCGGGAGCCGCTGGCCACCCGGGCCGGGCTGCCCTCCACCCGCACCGACCCGCTGGCCGTGCGGGCCGCGGCCTGCCGGGCCTGGGCGAGCCGGGCCCTGGACTCCTGGTCCTCCGGCCGGGTGAGCACGACGGGTCGTCCGTCGACGAGGAAGCCCGGACCGAGCGGGAAGCCCTTGCGGCGGCCGCGCCGGTCCTCCAGGTGCACCACCTGCATCCCCCCGGCGCGCTCGACGCCGACCACCGCGCCGCACCACCCGGTGTCGACGTCCTCCACCACCAGGCCGCGCTCGGCGGCCACCTGCTGGGCCCGGCCGTGCCGTGGGGCGCGCCAGTCCGTGGCGAGGACGTCTGAGCCGTAGCCGTAGCGGTCGTTCACAACGGACGACGGTAACGCCTGTGGCTCAGGAGGCGCGCGAGGCGCGCCACCCATCCCACCGAGCGTCGCGGATGGTTGCTCTCGCCCGGTCAGCCAACCATTCGCGACGCCCGGTGGAAGGAGGTCACGCCCGGTGGAAGGAGGTCACGCCCCGCGGGGGTGGGTCATGTCCAGCGGCACGACCCAGGCGTCGAACTCCTCGGCGGTGAGGTGGCCGCTCTCCAGCGCCGCCTCGCGCAGCGTCTGCCCGGACTGGTGTGCCGCCTTGGCGATCGCCGCGGCCTTGTCGTAGCCGATGTGCGGGTTCAGCGCGGTCACCTGCATGAGGTTGCTGGCCAGGTTGGCCTCGATGCGCTCGGTGTTCGGCTCGATGCCCCGGGCGCACCCCACGTCGAAGGCGAGGCAGGCGTCGCTGATCAGCCGGATGCTCTCCAGCACCGCGTGGACCATGACCGGCTTGAAGACGTTGAGCTGGAAGTTGCCCTGGCTGCCGGCGAACCCCACGGTCGCGTCGTTGCCGAAGACGCGGGTCGCGACCATGGTCATGGCCTCGGACTGGGTGGGGTTGACCTTGCCCGGCATGATCGAGCTCCCCGGCTCGTTCTCCGGGATGAGCAGCTCGCCGATCCCGTTGCGCGGACCGGAGGCGAGCCAGCGCACGTCGTTGGCCATCTTCATCAGAGCCCCGGCCAGCGTGCGCAGGGACGCCGAGGTCTGCACCAGGGCGTCGTGCGCCGAGAGCGCGGCGAACTTGTCGTCCGCGCTGCGCAGCTCGAGCCCGGCCTCCTCGCCCATCCTGCGCGCGGCCAGCGCGCCGAACTCCGGATGGGCGTTGAGCCCGGTGCCGACGGCCGTGCCGCCGATCGCCAGCTCGTGCAGCCCCTCCGCCGCGTGGCGCACCTCGCCGAGGGCGTAGTCGAGCTGGGCCACCCAGCCGCCGATCTCCTGGCCCAGCGTGATCGGGGTGGCGTCCTGCAGGTGGGTGCGACCGACCTTGACGACGTCGGCGTAGTCGGCCGACTTCGTGGCGAGGGTGTCGCGCAGCTGGCCCACCGCCCCCTCGAGGCGGTCGCGCAGCTCGAGGAGCACCGCGATGTGCATGGCGGTGGGGAAGGTGTCGTTGCTGCTCTGGCCCCGGTTGACGTGGTCGTTGGGGTGCACCGGCGTCTTGCTCCCCAGCTCCCCGCCGGCCAGCTCGATGGCGCGGTTGGAGATGACCTCGTTGGAGTTCATGTTGCTCTGGGTGCCGGACCCGGTCTGGAAGACGACGAGCGGGAAGTGCTCGTCGAGGTCGCCGGAGATGACCTCGTCGGCCGCCCGGACGATGAGGTCGGCGACGTCCTGCGGCAGCTCGCCGAGCTCGGCGTTGGCCTGCGCGGCGCCCTTCTTGAGGATCCCGAGGGCGGTGATGATCGGGCGCCCCCACACGAAGGTGTCCTGACCGATGGGGAAGTTGTGGATGCTGCGCTGCGTCTGCGCGCCCCAGTAGCGGTCGGAGGGGACCTCCACCTGGCCCATGCTGTCGGTCTCGGTGCGCGGCTGGCTCATGGCGCTCATGGTATGCGGTGCGCCAGGCTCGCGTAGACTGGCACTCCATACCTCTGAGTGCCAGCAGACGACCACGAGGAAGGAGGAGCCGCCGTGAGCGAGGACCGTCGCCTGGAGGTCCTGCGCGCCATCGTGCAGGACTACGTCCGGACCTCCGAGCCGGTAGGGTCCAAGTCCCTGCTGGAACGGCACCGGCTCGGCGTGTCCGCCGCGACCGTGCGCAACGACATGGCCGCGCTGGAGGACGAAGGGCTCATCACCGCCCCCCACACGAGCGCGGGGCGCATCCCCACCGATGCCGGCTACCGGTTGTTCGTCGACCGGCTGCAGCAGATCAAGCCGATGAGCCGGGCGGAGCGCGCCGCGATCGCGCGCTTCCTCGACGGTGCGCTGGACCTGGACGACGTGGTCTCCCGGACCACCCGGCTGCTGTCCAGCCTGACCCACCAGGTCGCGGTCATGCAGTACCCGAGCCTCTCGCGCTCCACCCTGCGCCACGTCGAGCTGGTGCCGGTCGGGGGCACGCGCCTCATGATCGTCCTCATCACCAGCACCGGACGTGTCGAGCAGCGGGTCGTCGACGTGGGCCGTGACCTCACCCTGGAGCCCGACGTCGTGCCCACGCTGCGCACCCTCGTCAACGAGCTCGCCGTCGGCGAGCTGCTCGCCCGCATCCCCGCCCGGCTCGCCGCGGTGGAGGAGCGGGTGGCCCCGACGGACCGCCCGTTGGCTCAGATCGTCGTCGACACGCTGGCCGAGGCGGCCCAGGAGCGCACCGAGGAGCGCATCGCCATGGCCGGGACGGCCAACCTGGCGCGGGTGGGCAGCGACTTCCCCACCTCGTTGTCCCAGGTGCTCGAGGCCCTGGAGGAGCACGTCGTGCTGCTGCGCCTCATGGGCAGCATGGCCTCCCTCGACGACGGGGAGACCGTCGCCGTCGCGATCGGCACCGAGAACCCCTACGAGCCGCTGCGCACCACCTCGGTCGTGGCCACCACCTACGGCACCGCCGGGGGGCTGGGCGTCGTGGGCCCGACCCGTATGGACTACCCGCAGGCGATGGCCACGGTCCGGGCCGTGGCCCACTACGTCGCCGACATCCTGGACGGGTGAGCCACCTCACGGCATACCCGCGCCCGTCCGACCGTTGCACCATCCGGACCCGCACGAGACCGCATTCGACGAGACCGCAAGGACGTCCCACGCTGTGAACGACTACTACGCCGACCTCGGTGTCGCCCGCGAGGCCACCCCCGAGGAGATCAAGAAGGCCTACCGCAAGAAGGCCCGCCAGCTGCACCCCGACGTCAACCCCGGCGCCGAGGCCGAGGCGGAGTTCAAGCGGGTGAGCCAGGCCTACGACGTGCTCGGTGACGCCGGCAAGCGCGCCTCCTACGACCGGGGCCAGGACCCTTACGGCGGCGCGACCGGTGGCTTCGGCCAGGGCTTCACCTTCAGCGACATCATGGACGCGTTCTTCGGCGGCACCGCGGCCGGCGCGCGCGGACCGCGCTCGCGCACCCAGCGGGGCCACGACGCGCTCATCCGCCTCGACATCGACCTGCCCACCGCGGCCTTCGGGGGTGAGCAGACCCTGCAGATCGACACGGCGGTGGTGTGCAGCACCTGCTCCGGCGCCGGGGCGCAGCCCGGCTCCGGGACCCGCACCTGCGACGTCTGCAGCGGTCGCGGGGAGGTCCAGCAGGTGCAGCGCTCCTTCCTCGGTCAGGTGATGACCTCCCGCCCGTGCCAGGCGTGCCGCGGCTTCGGCAACGTCATCGAGCACCCCTGCTTCGACTGCTCCGGTGAGGGCCGGGTCCGCACCCGCCGCGACCTCACCCTCAAGGTCCCGGGCGGCGTCGACACCGGGACCCGGATCGCGCTCCAGGGCGAGGGCGAGGTGGGTCCCTTCGGCGGTGAGCCGGGCGACCTCTACGTCGAGATCCAGGTGGAGCCGCACGACGTCTTCACCCGGCGCGGCGACGACCTGCACTGCACCCTCGAGGTGCCGATGACTGCGGCCGCGCTGGGGGCCACCCTGCCCGTGGAGACCCTGGACGGCCCGGTCGAGGTCGACCTGCGTCCCGGCACCCAGCCCGGCCAGACGGTGCCGCTCGCCGGCAAGGGCATCAGCCACCTGCGCGGCGAGGGCCGCGGCGACCTGGTGGTCCACCTCGACGTCAAGGTGCCCACGAAGCTCAACGACACCCAGCGCGAGCTGCTGGCGCAGCTGGCCGAGAGCCGCGGCGAGTCGAGCCCGACCGGACGCATGGGTGCGGCCGGCGGGGTGGGCCGGAAGCACAGCCTCTGGGACGCGCTGCGTGGCAGGTAGGCCGTGAGCGACCCGCTCTTCCTGCTGCCCACGGCCTCCCTCGTCGATGACGACATCGTGCTGGACGGTCCCGAGGGGCGGCACGCCGCGACCGTGCAGCGCATCACGGTGGGGGAGAGCGTGGTCGTGTCCGACGGCGCCGGGCAGGGTGCCCGGTGCCGCGTCGTGGCTGCCGGTGGTGACGAGCTGCGCCTCCGGGTGACCGAGCGGCTGGCGGACGACGAGCCGCAGCTGCGGCTCGTGCTGGCCCAGGCGCTCGCCAAGGGGGACCGCGACCTGCAGGCCGTCGAGACGGCGACCGAGCTCGACGTCACCGAGGTCCTCCCGTGGCAGGCCGACCGGAGCATCGTGCGGTGGCGCGGCGAGCGGACCGCCAAGGCCCTGCGTCGGTGGGACCAGACGATCGTCGCCGCCACCAAGCAGTCGCGCCGGCTCCGGCGCCCGCTGCTCGCCGACCCGGTGGGGCGTCGCGGACTGCTGGAGCGCGTCGCCGAGGCGGACCTCGCCCTGGTGCTGCACGAGGAGGCCACCGAGCCGCTGAGCACCCTGCGGCTGCCGGAGGCCGGGGAGGTGCTCGTCGTCGTGGGTCCCGAGGGCGGGATCACGCCGGAGGAGATGTCCGACCTCGTCGCCGCCGGGGGGCGCGCCGTGCGGCTGGGCCGCAGCGTGCTGCGCACCTCCACGGCCGGGCCGGCGGCGCTGGCCGTCCTCGCAGCGGCCGCGTCGCGGGCGTGGCGGTGAGCACCCCCACCCGGGCGGCCGAGGTGCGCGAGGAGCCGCGGTCGGTGTTCTCGCCCGGGGTCCGCAGCGCGTCGGTCGGCGCGACCGTGCTCATCGCGATCTTCGCGCTGGAGTACATCGCGGTCGGCGCGGCCATGCCGACGGTGGCCGCGGCCCTGGACGGCTACCACCTCTACAACATGGCGTTCGGGGCGACCGTCGCCGCCAGCGTGGTGGGGATGATCGTCGGCGGCTGGTGGTCGGACCGCTCCGGCCCGCGACCGGTCGTCCTCTGCGGCGGTGCGGCCTTCGTCGCCGGGCTGCTCGTGGCCGGGCTGGCCACCTCGATGGAGGTCTTCGTCGTCGGGCGTGGGTTGCAGGGCCTCGGCAGCGGGCTGGCCAGCGTGGCGCTCTACGTCGTCATCGCCCAGCGGGTCCCGGACGCGCTCCGCCCCGCGGTCTTCTCCCTGCTGGCCGCGGCCTGGGTGCTGCCGGGGCTGGCCGGGCCCCTGCTCACCGGTCTGGTCGTCGAGCACCTGTCCTGGCGCTGGGTGTTCCTCGGGGTGGCGCCGGGCTTCCTGCTGGCGCTCGGGGTGCTGCGGCCGGCGCTGCGGGCCACCCGTCCCAGCAGCGACGCCGGACACCTCCGGCCGGGCATCATCGGCTGGGCGGTCCTCGCCGCGGTCGGGGTCGGCCTGCTCAACCTCGCCGGCGAGCGGATCCAGCCGTGGGAGTACGCCCTGGGCGCGGTGCTGCTGCTCCTGCTCGCTGTCGCGGCGCACCACCTCCTGCCCCGTGGGGCGCTCGTGCTCGCGCGCGGACTGCCCTCGGTCGTCGGTGTCCGGGCCGCACTGGGCGCCTCCTTCGTCGCCGCCGAGGCCTACCTCCCGCTCATGCTGCGCGATGAGCACGGCTACAGCCCGGCGCAGGCGGGCGGCGTGCTCGCCGCCGCCTCGGTCACCTGGGCCCTCGGGTCGTGGTTCCAGGGCCGGGCCGCTCCCGAGAGCGACCGCTACCGGTTGATGCTGGCCGGCGTCCTCGGGTATGCCGTGATCATGGCGGTCCTGGGGGTCGGGGTCTGGGGGTCCTGGCCCGGGTGGGTCGTCATCGCGCTCTACGGCCTGGCGACCTTCGGGGTCGGCGTCGCCTACCCCAACACCTCCGTCCTCACGCTGCGGCTGTCCAGCGAGCGGGAGGTGGGCCGCAACTCCTCGGCCCTGCAGGTGGGCGAGGCGCTCGCCAGCGCGCTCGCCCTGGCCGCGACCGGGGTGGTCTTCGGCCTCACCTACGGCACCGCCCCGCACGCCGCCTTCGTCGGGACGCTGGTCGTCTCCGTCGCCGTCGGGCTGCTCTCCGTGCTCAGTGCATCGCGGGCGCGGCCTGCACGGACGGCGTCCGTCGGCCCCGGCGTCTAGACTGGAGACCCTGATGACGCAGACCGACACCAGCCCACGACCCCAGCCCACGCATACCGTCGTCATCCCCGACGAGGTGCCCATGGTGACCCTCCTGGGTCCCCGCGACGAATTGCTGCGCACCGTCGAGCGCGCCTTCCCCCGGGTGGACGTGCACGTGCGCGGCAACGAGTTCCGGCTCACCGGCGACTCCGCCGAGCTGGCCCTCGTCGAGCGCCTCGTCGACGAGCTGCTCGCCATCGTCGGGCGCGGCCAGCCGCTCAACCGGGACGCCGTCGAGCGCAGCATCGGCATGCTGCGGACCGCGACCTCCGACCGGCCCGCGGACGTGCTGACGATGAACATCGTCTCCAGCCGGGGTCGGACCATCCGGCCCAAGACCCTCAACCAGAAGCACTACGTCGACGCCATCGACGCCCACACCATCGTCTTCGGGCTCGGGCCGGCGGGCACCGGCAAGACCTACCTGGCGATGGCCAAGGCGGTCGCGGCGCTGCAGGCCAAGCAGGTCAACCGCATCATCCTCACCCGCCCGGCGGTCGAGGCGGGGGAGCGCCTCGGCTTCCTGCCGGGCACCCTCACCGACAAGATCGACCCCTACCTGCGCCCCCTCTACGACGCGCTGCACGACATGGTCGACAGCGACTCGATGTCCAAGCTCATGGCGGCGGGCACCATCGAGGTGGCCCCGCTGGCCTACATGCGCGGGCGCAGCCTCAACGACGCGTTCATCATCCTCGACGAGGCCCAGAACACCTCGCCCGAGCAGATGAAGATGTTCCTCACCCGGCTCGGTTTCGGCTCCAAGATGGTGGTCACGGGTGACACCACGCAGGTCGACCTGCCGGGCGGCACCCAGTCCGGCCTGCGGGTGGTCCAGGACATCCTGGACGGCGTGGAGGACATCCACTTCTCCCACCTCACCAGCCAGGACGTCGTGCGTCACCGGCTGGTCAGCGACATCGTCGACGCCTACGGGCGGTTCGACGAGCGACGCCAGCGCCGGGGCCCGCGCCGCCAGGCGTCCGGGCCGACGGGTGGAGGGTCCTCCCCCCGGGAGGACACCTGATGATCGAGGTGCTCAACGAGTCGGGGGAGGTCCCGGCACCGGTGCCGGAGCAGGAGCTCGCGGACCTGGGGCGGCACGTGCTGGACCAGCTCCAGGTCAACCCCCGGGCGGAGCTGACCATCACCCTCGTGGACGAGGAGACGATGGCCCACCTGCACCAGCGCTGGATGGACCTGCCCGGGCCCACCGACGTCATGAGCTTCCCGATGGACGAGCTGCGCCCCGGCGGGAGCGCGGGCCGACCCGAGGACGACGCGGGCACCGAGACGGGGATCCTCGGGGACGTCGTGCTGTGCCCGTCGGTGGCGCGGACCCAGGCCCAGCAGGCCGGCCACGCCGTCGGTGACGAGGTGCTCCTGCTCACGACGCACGGGATCCTCCACCTGCTCGGCTTCGACCACGCCGAGAAGGCCGAGGAGCGGGAGATGTTCGACCTGCAGCGGACGCTGCTGCTGACCTTCCTGGCCCAGCGGGGCCGGACCACCCGGGCGGCCGACGACGACGTGGTGGGTCGCCCGTGACCACGCTCGTGCTCGTCGCGGTCCTGACGACGACGATCGCCTTCCTGCTCACAGCCGGCGAGACCGCCCTGCAGCGGGTCAGCCTGCGGCGGGCCGAGCAGCTCGTCGAGGAGGGTCGCACCGGGGCCCGGGCGCTGGAGCGCATCGCGGGTGACGCCGCGCCATACCTCGCGGTCGCCGCCTTCGTCCGCGTCGCCGCCGAGGCGGCCACGGCGGTCCTGGTGACCGTCGCCGTCGACATCCGCACCGACTCCCACCTGCAGACCGCGCTCATCGCCGTCGGCATCATGGTCGTCGTAACCTTCGTCGTGGTGGGGGTCTCCCCGCGGACGCTGGGCCGGCAGCACACCGAGCCGGTGGCGCTCGTCGCCGCGCCCGTGGTCCGCCTGCTGCGCCTCTTCCTCGGGCCGGTTGCCAAGCTGCTCGTGCTCTTCGGCAACGCGGTGACCCCGGGGCGGGGGTATGCCGAGGGACCGTTCGCCACCGAGACCGAGCTGCGCGAGCTGGTCGACCTGGCCGGGGAGTCCTCGGTGATCGAGGACGACGAGCGGGAGATGATCCACTCGATCTTCGAGCTCGGTGACACCGTGGCCAGGGAGGTCATGGTGCCCCGCCCGGACCTGGTGACGATCAAGGCCGAGAAGGTGCTGCGGCAGGCGATGTCGCTGCTGCTGCGCTCGGGCTTCTCCCGGGTCCCCGTGGTGGGGGAGGACACCGACGACGTGCTGGGGATGCTCTACTTCAAGGACGTGGCGCGCGCGGTGAACAGCCGCCCCGGGACGGCTGGCGTCGTGCCGGTCACCGACGTCATGCGGCCCGTGCAGCGGATCCCCGAGATGAAGCGGGTGGACGAGCTGCTCAAGGAGATGCAGCGCGGCCGCCAGCACGTCGCCGTCGTCATCGACGAGTACGGCGGCACCGCCGGCCTCATCACCATCGAGGACATCGTCGAGGAGATCGTGGGCGAGATCACCGACGAGTACGACCGCGACAGCGTCGACGTCGAGGAGGTCGTCCTCGACGACGGGACGGTGCGCACGCGGGTCCCGGCGAACCTGCCGGTGGACGACCTGGCGCAGATGTTCGACGTCGAGATCGAGACCGAGGACGTCGACTCCGTCGGCGGCCTGCTCTCCACGGCCATCGGCATGGTGCCCATCCAGGGCGCGGTCGGGGAGGTCGCGGGGCTGGAGCTGGCCGCGGAACGGATGGCGGGTCGTCGGCGCCGGGTCGCGACCGTGCTCGTGCGCCGGGTCCCCGAGCCCGAGCCGGAGGCGCCGCTGGAGGACCCGCGCGCCGAGGAGGCCGGCCCGGACCAGGAGCGCGCGGGCCCGCAGGACGGGCAGGCCGCGGTCCCAGCCGCCGACACCCTCGTCCCCCGGGGCGAGCGATCCACCCACCACGAGGACGAGGTGAGCACCAGTGCCCGATGAGCAGGCCTACCGCGCGGGGTTCGTCAGCCTGGTCGGGCGGCCCAACGCCGGCAAGTCGACGCTAACCAATGCCCTCGTGGGCAGCAAGGTCGCGATCACCTCCTCCAAGCCGCAGACCACGCGGCACGCGATCCGCGGCATCCGCACGACGGAGGCCTCCCAGCTCATCCTGGTCGACACCCCCGGCCTGCACCGACCTCGCTCGCTGCTCGGCCAGCGGCTCAACGACCTGGTCCGCGAGACCCTGCTCTCGGTGGACGTCATCGGCTTCTGCCTGCCCAGCGACCAGCGGGTCGGCCCGGGCGACACCTTCATCGCCCGCGACCTGGCCGACCTCCACCGGGCCCGCCGGGTTCCCGTGGTCGCCATCGCCACCAAGTCCGACGCGGTCACCCGGGACCGCCTCGCCGAGCACCTCGTCGCCATCGACCAGCTGGGGGAGTGGGACGCGATCATCCCGTGCTCGGCCACCCGCGGCGATCAGGTCGGGGAGGTCGCCGACCTGCTGACGTCCTACCTGCCAGAGTCGCCACAGCTCTACCCGGCCGACCAGATCACCGACGAGTCGACCCTCGTGCAGATCGCCGAGATGGTGCGCGAGGCGGCCCTCGAGGGCGTGCGCGACGAGCTCCCGCACAGCCTGGCCGTGCAGGTCGAGGAGATCGTCCCGCGACCGGACCGCCCCGACGACTCGCCGCTGTCGGACGTCCGCGTCAACGTCTTCGTCGAGCGGCCCAGCCAGAAGGCCATCATCATCGGCCGGGGCGGTTCACGCCTGCGCGACGTCGGCACCGAGGCCCGGCGGGGGATCGAGCAGCTCATGGGGCACCGGGTGCACCTCGACCTGCACGTCAAGGTGGCCAAGGACTGGCAGCGCGACCCCAAGGCGCTCGACCGGCTCGGCTTCTGAGCCTCGGCGCCAGCGACGCGTCCACCAAGGCCGGGTCGATCCACGGCGCGGGTGATCATCGCGCTCGCGCGCTCGGGGTATGACCGCGTGGTCCTCAGGGCTCCTGGGCAGCCGTCCCCCTGTCCTGCCCGGTGAAGCGGGCCCGTGCCGCCCGCACCTCCTCGAGCTGCTCGGGCTGGACCGCCGGGAGCTGCATCGTGCTGCCGTCGTTGAGCTCTGCCGTCACGGCGGTGGCCCATCTCCCGCCTTCGGCCCTGACGTCCGCGAGCTCGGACCAGGAGACCAGCCGTTCGCGCGAGAGATGACCACGGACCGCCAGGCCCTCCTCGCTCGCGCCGGTGCGCGGACGCACCTGAACCAGGACGAGGAGGCCGAGGGCCGCGGTGGCCAGGGCACTCAGCGTGGTGCTCGTGTCCCATCCCGCCAGGACTCCGAGGATCAGGCGGAGCAGCAGCAGCACCACGACCACGACCGCCAGCACGCGCCACCACCGGGGAAACGGACCCCGGAGGACGTGCCATACCGAGGGGCCGGGCGTCCCCGCACCGTGCTGCTCCGTGTCGCCGCTCATCACGTCATCCTGCCCGGGCCCGGCCCGACGCGCCCGCCGGCGGGACCCACGGCGCTCGACCGGCTCAGGCGTGCACGTGAACGCCTGAGCCGGTGCGGCCTGGCGTGTCGTCGGCTGTGGCGTTCACGTGAACGCCCTGGCCGACGCAACCGGTGTGCGGCGGGGACGAAGACGGCTCCGACCGACCGGGGCGAGGGCATACCCGGGAGCGCTGTTCCGTGGCAGAGTGGGCACCATGAAGAAACTGCTCAACGACCCCGCTGACGTGGTCGTCGAGGCGCTGGCGGGGATGGCTGCGGCCCACCCCGACCACCTGCGCGTCGACCTGGACCACAAGCTCGTGCTCCGCGCCGGTGCGCCGGTCTCCGGCAAGGTCGCCCTCGTCTCCGGCGGGGGTTCGGGCCACGAACCGCTGCACGGCGGGTTCGTCGGCCGTGGGATGCTCGACGCCGCCTGCGCGGGAGAGGTCTTCACCTCGCCGGTCCCGGACCAGATCCTCGCCGCGACCACCGCTGTCGACGGTGGTGCGGGGGTGCTGCACATCGTCAAGAACTACACCGGCGACGTCATGAACTTCGAGATGGCGGCCGAGCTCGCCGCGGAGTCCGGCGTGCAGGTCGAGGCCGTCGTCACCGACGACGACGTCGCCGTCCAGGACAGTCTCTTCACCGCCGGCCGTCGTGGTGTCGGCGTCACCGTCCTCTTGGAGAAGATCGTCGGTGCGGCGGCCGAGGAGGGCCAGGACCTCGCGGCCTGCGCGGAGCTGGCGCGCCGCGTCAACGCCCAGGGCAGGTCGATGGGCATCGCCCTCACCTCCTGCACGGTGCCCGCCGCCGGCAAGCCGACCTTCGAGCTGGCCGACGACGAGATGGAGATCGGCATCGGCATCCACGGCGAGCCGGGCCGCTCTACCGAGAAGCTCGCGCCCGCGCGGGACGTCGCGGCCCGCCTCGTCGAGCCGGTCGTCTCCGACCTCGGCCTGGAGCGTGGCGAGTCGGTCATCGCCTTCGTCAACGGCATGGGCGGCACGCCCCTGCTGGAGCTCTACGTCATGTACGGCGAGGTGGCCCGCCTGCTCGAGGAGGCCGGGATCACCGTGGCCCGCTCGCTGGTCGGCAACTACATCACCTCCCTCGAGATGGCCGGCTGCTCGGTCACGCTGCTGCGGGTGGACGAGGAGATGGTGCGGCTCTGGGACGCCCCCGTGGACACGCCCGGCCTGCGATGGGGAGGATGAGGGTATGGCTGACCTCACCGCATTCCAGGCCTGGATCGCCGCGTGCTCGGAGAGCATCACGGCCCACGCCGACGACCTGACCGAGCTCGACCGGGCGATCGGTGACGCCGACCACGGCAGCAACATGAAGCGGGGCCTGACCGCCTGCGCCGCCCTGGCCGACCAGGAGGACTTCTCCAGCATCGACGCCTACCTCAAGAAGGTGGGGATGACCCTGGTGAGCACCGTCGGCGGCGCCTCCGGGCCGCTCTACGGCACGTTCTTCCTCCGGCTGGCCGGGCCGCTGGCGGCGAGTGAGGACGTGAGCGCCCGGGAGTTCGGCCAGGCGCTGCGCGCAGGTGTCGAGGGCATCGTCGCGCGGGGCAAGGCCGAGGCGGGTGACAAGACGATGTATGACGCGTTCTCCCCCGCGCTGGAGGCCTTCGAGTCGGCGGCCGGCTCCGGGTCCGAGCTCGCCGAGGCGCTCCGTGCGGCCGCGGACGCGGCGGCGCAGGGTCGGGACGCGACCGAGCCGATGGTCGCCCGGAAGGGCCGTGCGTCCTACCTCGGGGAGCGCAGCGCCGGCCACCAGGACCCCGGGGCCACCAGCGCCACCCTGCTCATCGAGGCCGCCGCGAAGACCCTTTCGTGAGCCGGTCCCGATGATCGCGCTGGTCGTCGTCTCCCACAGCCGTGCCCTGGCGCGGGCCGCCGTCGCCCTCGCCGCCGAGATGAGCCCGGAGGACGGGCCCCGTCTGGAAATGGCCGCCGGGCTGGACGAGGAGACGACCGGCACCGACGCGGTCGCCATCGCCGAGGCCCTGGGCCGGGCGGACGACGCCTCCGAGGGTGACGGGGTCCTCGTGCTGGTCGACCTGGGCAGCGCCGTGCTCTCGACCGAGATGGCGCTGGAGATGATCGACCCGGAGATCGCCGGACGGGTGCAGGTCAGCCCGGCGCCGTTGGTCGAGGGGCTGATCGCGGCCACCGTGGCCGCAGGCACCGGCGCCGACCTGGCGACCTGCGCCACCGAGGCACGGCGCGGCCTCGACGCCAAGACCTCCCATCTCGCAGACACCCCGCACGCCGCCGAGCCCGAGGCCGCGGGGGAGACCGGCGACGCGGCCGCCGACGAGGAGTCCGGCGAGTGGGCGGGGGTGGAGGTCTCGGTGACGGGGGAGCACGGCCTGCACGCCCGGCCCGCCGCGCGGCTCGTGTCCACGGCGGCCGGCGCCTCGCCCGGCACCCGGGTACGCGTCCGCAACGTGACCACCGGGGCGGGGCCGGTCGACGCCCTCAGCCTCTCGGGTGTCGCGACGCTGGGCGCCCGCCAGGGCCACGTGCTCCGGGCGGAGGCGACGGGCGAGCGCGCCGACGAGGTGCTCCGCCAGATCGAGCAGCTGGCCGCGACCGCCTTCGGCGACGAGCCCGGCCCGGCACAGCCGCTGGCCGACGACGACGCACCGGCGCCCTCGGTGAGCGTGGAGCCGGGGGTGGCCGGCTCGGGGCTGGAGGCCGCCATGGGTCCGGCCGTGCTCGACCGGACCGTGCCGGACCCCGACGACGTCGTCGCCGGGAGCGAGCAGGAGGAGCAGGACCGGCTCGACGCCGCGGTCGCCGAGGCGCTGGACGCCCTGCAGCAGCTGACGGCACGTGCGCGTCGCCACCTCGGCGACGGACAGGCGGAGGTGTTCGAGGCGCACGCTGCGCTGCTGCGGGATCCCGAGCTGCTCGGGGACGTCTCGCGGCGGATCTCGGCGGGGCAGGCCGCGGCCCTCGCCTGGCAGGACGCCGTGCAGGCCGTCGCCGGGCGCTTCGAGGCCATCCCCGACGCCTACCTGCAGGAGCGGGCGCAGGACGTGCGCAGCATCGGTGAGCGCGTGATGCGGGTGCTGCTGGACGTCGCCGAGCCGGAGGCGCTCGGAGAGGGTGTGCTCGTCGTGGACGAGCTCGACCCGGCGCTGGCGATCTCGCTGGACGCAGGCGCCATCCGCGGTGTCGTCACGAGGCAGGGCGGGGCCCTGGGACACGGGGTGCTCATCGCCCGGGCGCGCGGGCTCCCGGTGCTGACCGGCGCCGGGGCGCGCGCCGACGTCGCGGCGGGCACGCTCATCGCCTTCGACTCCCGTGCCGGGCGGCTGGAGATCGACCCCGTGCCCGAGGTGCAGACCGCCTTCTCCCAGATGCTCGAGAGGCGCGCGGCCGAGCGCCAGCAGGCGCTGGCCGACACCCACCTGCCGGTCGTGACGCGCGACGGGGCCCGGGTCACGGTCAAGGCCAACGTGTCCTCGGTGGCCACCGCCCGGCTGGGTGCCGGGCTCGGGGCCGAGGGGTCAGGGCTGGTCCGCACCGAGGCCGTCTTCGCCCAGTGGCACCGGGCCCCGACCGTCGACCAGCAGGTCGAGGTCTACTCCGCGATCGCGCAGGCCTTCGACCCGCACGCCGTGACCATCCGCACCTGGGACGTCGGGGGTGACAAGCCGCTGGACTTCATCCCGATCGCCGAGGAGGCCAACCCCTTCCTCGGCGTGCGGGGGATCCGCGCCTTCCGCAAGGACCCCTCCCTGCTGCTCGACCAGCTCGAGGCGCTGTGCCGGGTCGCGCGCGGCCAACGCCTCAACGTGCTCTTCCCTATGGTGACCTCGCTGGACGACGTCGACTGGGCACGGGCCCGCCTGCAGGAGGCGGCCCGCCGCGTCGGGCTCTCGGCCCCGCCCCACCAGCTGGGCGTCGGCATCATGGTGGAGGTCCCCGCCGTCGCGGTGCGGCTGGCGCGCCTGGCCCACGGCCTCGACGTCATCTCGATCGGCAGCAACGACCTGAGCCAGTACACCCTGGCCGCCGAGCGGGGCAACCCGCACGTCGCGACGTGGTCGGACGGGCTGGACCCGGCGGTGCTGCAGCTCATCCGCTACATCTGCGACCGCGCGCCCGAGGCCGTCGTCGTCAGCCTGTGCGGCGAGCTGGCCAGCGACCCCGACGTCGCCGGGCTGCTCGTGGGCCTGGGCGTGCGCGAGCTGAGCGCCTCGCCCAGCGCGGTCCCGACGATCAAGGCCCGGCTCCGCGCGGGGTCCCTGCGGGAGATGCAGGACCTCGCGGCGAGCGCCGTCACCGCCCGTGACGCCGCGGCCGTCCGCGACCTGCTCGCGCTGCACGCCTGACCACGGACCCCCTGCTTCCCCCTTCCCTTCGTCTCCGCCCCGCACCGGACGCGCGGTAGGGACGCACCGGACGCGCGGTAGGGACGCTCAGCGCACGCCGCGGGGCCGGAACTGGATGCTGATCCGCGGGCCGACCGGAGCGGAGGTCTTGGGGACGCAGTGGTCCCACGTCCGTTGGCAGGAGCCGCCCATCACCAGCAGGTCGCCGTGGCCGAGCACGTGCCGGATGCTCGGGCCCCCACCCCGGGGGCGCAGGAGCAGGGCGCGGGGCGCCCCGAGCGAGACGATCGCCACCATGGTGTCGTGCTCCTTGCTGCGACCGATCCGGTCGCCGTGCCACGCCACGCTGTCGCGCCCGTCGCGGTAGAGACACATGCCCGCGGTGACGAACGGTTCACCCAGCTCATCGGCATACCGAGAGCTCAGCTCCTCCCGTGCCGTGACCAGCACCGGGTCCGGGAGCCGCTCGCGCTCGCCGTAGAAGCGCAGCAGCCGCGGCGTCGTGACCTGGCGGTCCCACATCTGCCGTTCCTCGCCGTGCCACTCGACGCCGGCCGGACCGCCGAGGGCGAGCCGGGAGAAGAGCTCGTCCGAGCCGGTCACCCAGCCCGGCCGGACGTCGACCCAGGCGCCGTGGTCGAGAACGGTGCGGCGCACCCCGCCAGCGATGTGACGCAGGCCGACCTCGTCGACCTGGTCCAGCAGCGATCCCTGCAGCATCATGACTCCATCGTAGAACACCTGTACGAGTAGCGCACCCGTGCGCTCGCCCCGGTGCGGGATGCCGACCCACGGCGGCGCTCGGTGGGACACTGGGGGGTATGCCGACCTACCGCGACGCCGCGATCGTGCTGCGGACGTACAAGCTCGGTGAGGCCGACCGCATCGTCATCCTGCTCGGACGCACCCGTGGCCGGATCCGCGCGGTCGCCAAGGGGATCCGGCGCACCTCCAGCAAGTTCGGTGCGCGGCTCGAGCCGGGCATGGTGGTCGACGTCCAGTGCTACGAGGGCCGCTCCTTGGACACCATCACCCAGGCCGACGGGCTCGCCCCCTACGGCGACGCCATCGCCCGCGTCTACCCGGCCTGGACCGCCGCCAGCGTCATGCTGGAGACCTGCGAGCAGCTCACCGAGGAGGGCACGCCGGCGCTGCAGCACTTCCGGTTGCTCGCGGGGGGTCTGGCGGCACTCGCCGCCGGGGACCACGACGCCCGCCTCGTCCTCGACTCCTACCTCCTGCGGGCGCTGGCCATCGCCGGTTGGCGGGCGAGCTTCGTCAACTGTGCGCGCTGCGGCATGACCGGGCCGCACCGCGCGTTCCACGTCCCCTCCGGTGGCTCGGTCTGCCCGGTATGCCGTCCGCCCGGCTCCACCGCCCCCGCGCCGGAGACGATGGCGCTGCTCGCCGCCCTGTTCACCAGCGACTGGGGCGTCGCCGACGCCAGCCAGAGCCGGCACCGCGGTGAGGCGAGCGGGCTCGTGGCGGCATACCTGCAGTGGCACCTGGAGCGGGGCGTGCGCTCGTTGCGACACCTGGAGAGGACCCCCTGAGTGAGCACCCACCCCCGGCAGCCCTTCGCCCACCCCTCGGGGGCGACGCCGCCGCCGGTGCCGCGCGACCTCGTCCCGCGCCACGTCGCCGTCGTCATGGACGGCAACGGCCGGTGGGCCAACCAGCGGGGCCTGAAGCGCACGCAGGGGCACGAGGCGGGGGAGGCCTCGCTGCTGGACGTCATCGCCGGCGGCATCGAGATCGGCGTGCAGTGCATCAGCGCCTACGCGTTCTCCACCGAGAACTGGCGGCGCAGCCCCGACGAGGTCCGCTTCCTCATGGGCTTCAACCGCGCGGTCATCCACCGGCGCCGCGAGGAGCTCGACTCCTGGGGCGTGCGGGTGGTCTGGTCCGGGCGCAAGCCGCGGCTGTGGCGGTCGGTCATCTCCGAGCTGGAGTCGGCCGAGCGCCAGACCGCGGGCAACGACGTCATCACCCTCAACTTCTGCGTCAACTACGGCGGGCGGGCCGAGATCGGCGACGCCGTCCGCCGCATCGCCGAGGACGTCAAGGCCGGGCGTCTGTCACCGCGGGGCGTCGACGACCGGACCATCGGCCGCTACCTCTACCACCCCGAGGTGCCCGACGTGGACCTCTTCGTCCGCAGCTCGGGTGAGCAGCGCACCTCCAACTTCCTGCTCTGGCAGAGCGCCTACGCCGAGATGGTCTTCCAGGACGTGCTCTGGCCGGACTACGACCGGCGCGACCTCTGGCGGGCGATCGAGCAGTACGCCTCCCGCGACCGCCGCTACGGCGGCGCCGTGGACACACCGGACGGCTGAGCGGGCAGGCCCAGGTGGTCCGAGCGCCCGGGCTGTCCGACAGCCCCCTCGTCCACCGGCAGCCGCCAGGTCAACTGGCAGCCTGCACGAGGAGGCCGACAGCTGACCAGGAGGCTGGTAGCTGACCAGGAGGCCGACAGTGGGGGCCCCGCCGGAACGGGCCCCAGGAACCGTGCGGGGTCAGTGGCAGGAGGAGCAGGTGCCGACGATCTCCAGCGTGTGCGCCACGTCGGTGAAGCCGTGCTCGGCGGCGACGGCGTCGGTCCAGCGCTCGACGGTGGGGCCCTCGACCTCGACGGTGCGGCCGCAGACCCGGCAGAGCAGGTGGTGGTGGTGCCCGGTGGAGCACTTGCGGTAGACCGCCTCGCCCTCGCCGGTGCGCAGCACGTCGACGTCCCCGGAGTCGGCCAGCGTCGACAGGGTCCGGTAGACGGTCGCCAGGCCCACCTTCTCGCCGGACTCGCGCAGCTGCGCGTGCAGGTCCTGGGCGCTGGTGAAGTCCTGGGTCGAGCCCAGGGCGTCGATCACCGCCGACTGCTGGCGGGTGGGGCGTCGGGTCGTGGTCATCGGGTCACCTCCTCGCGGTCTCCCAGGGTATGCCGTCCCGCCCGCGCCCCGGCCACCCCGCCCGACCCGGGATCGGCGTCGGCGGGCGGGTGGTCCGCGTGCTCGTCGTAGTGACCCTCGTGCGCGGCGTGCCGGTGCCCGTCGTGCAGGTAGTCCACGTGGTCCCCGTGGGCCACCGCCTCGTGGCCGCACCCGGGCCCGTGCTCGTGCAGGTGGCGCTCGGCGTGCCGGTGCCGGGCGGCGGCCACCGCGCGACGCAGCGTGCCGGCGAGGGCGGCGACGGCGAAGAGGGCGATGGCGAGCAGCACGATGGTGCCGCCGGACGCGGTGTCGGCGTAGTAGCTCGTCACCACCCCGCCGACCGAGGACGCCACGCCGATCCCGGCGGCCCACCACCCGGCGGCGCGGAAGCTCGCGGACAGCTGTTGCGCCGCCGCGTTGGGGATGATCATGAGGGCGCTGATGAGGAGCAGCCCGATGACCCGCATCGCGACGACGACGGTCACGGCGGTGAGCACCGCGAGGACGATGTTGAGCGCGAGGACGGGCAGCCCAGAGGCCCGCGCGAACTCCTCGTCCCCGGCGACGGCGAAGAAGCGCTGGCGCAGGACCACCGTGACGAGGACGATGACCGCGGACAGCGCCGCGAAGACGATGACGTCGGCCGTGGTGGTCGTGGTGATGGCACCGAAGAGGTAGCCGGTGAGATTGGCGGTCTGCGCCCCGTCGACCTTGTTGATGATGACGACGCCGGCGGCGATGCCGCCGTAGAACATCAGGGCCAGAGCGACGTCTCCGGAGGTGCGTCCACGGACCCGGATGAGCTCGATGGCCACCCCGGCCAGGACCGCGGCGACGAGCGCCGTCCAGACCGGGCTGGTGCTGGTCACGACGCCGATCGCCACCCCGGCGAGGGCGACGTGCCCGAGGCCGTCCCCGACGAGGGACAGCCGCCGTTGCACGAGGAAGATCCCGACCATGGGGGCGGCCAGGCCCACCACGAGCGCGGCCAGCAGCGCGTTGCGCATGAAGTCGAGCGCGAGCATCTCGCTCATGCCGCCCCCCGCCCCGCGGCGCGGGCGCGCTCGGCCTGGTGCGCGGCATACCCGTGCGGTGACCCGTCGAAGGCGAGGTGCCCGGCGTCCAGCTCCACGATCCGGTCGACGACCCCGCGCAGCGCCTCCAGCTCGTGGGTCACCACGAGCATGGTGGTGCCGCTCGTGGCCAGCCGGTGGAGCACCCCGGCGAGGACGCCCTGGCTGGCGTGGTCGACGCCGGCCGTGGGCTCGTCCATGACGAGCACGTCAGGCTGGGCGACGAGCGCCCGGGCGATGAGCACGCGGCGCTGCTGGCCGCCGGAGAGGGTGTCGACGTCGAAGCGCGCCCGGTCGGCCAGGCCGACGGTCTCCAGGGCGCGTCGCACCGCGTCCCGGTCGCGGCGACCCGCGGGGCGCCACCACGGCCGGGTGGCGAGCAGCCCGGTCGACACGATCTCGCTGACCGTCGCCCGGACCCCGCCGGTGAGGGTATGCCGCTGGGGCACGTACCCGATCCGGGTCCGGTCCCGCAGCCGGTCCAGGGGGGTTCCGAGCACCTCGACGGTCCCGCC
This sequence comes from uncultured Serinicoccus sp., assembly GCF_947487915.1. Lineage (GTDB taxonomy): Bacteria > Actinomycetota > Actinomycetes > Actinomycetales > Dermatophilaceae > Ornithinicoccus. The sequence goes on from NZ_CANKYH010000004.1 coordinate 284,135, forward strand.
GAGGTGCTCGGACAGGCCGAGCAGCCCGGTGACCAGCGTGGTCTTGCCCGAGCCGTTCGGACCCAGCAGCGCGAGGACCTCACCGCGGGTGACCGTCAGGTCGATCCCGGTGACGACCGGGCGCCCGTGGTGGCCGAAGCTGGCCGCCCGCAGGTCGACGACCGTGGGGGAGGTGGCGTCGTCGGTGCTCACGAGCAGCCGAGGCCCTCGGTGAGGGCATCCAGGTTGGCGCGCATGACCTCAAGGTAGTCCTCCCCGGCCGAGGCGTCGGTGAGGCTCTCGACCGGGTCGAGGGTGAGCACCTGGGTGCCGGTCTCCTGGGCGACCGTGCTGGCGATGGCGTCGCTGAGGATGGACTCGGCGTAGATCGTGCTGACGTCGAGGTCCTCGACCTGGGCGCTCACCTCGGCCAGCCGGGCGGGGGAGGGCTCGGAGTCCGGGGAGATCCCGGTGATGCCGAGCTGGTGCAGGTCGTAGCGGGCCGCGAGGTAGCCGAACGCCTCGTGCGTGGTGACCAGGTCGCGGCTCTCGCACTGCGCCAGACCAGCGGTGTAGTCCTCGTCCAGGGCGGCCAGGTCCTCGACCACGGCGGCGGCGTTGGCCTCGTAGGTGTCCGCCCCCTCGGGGTCGATCTCGGCCAGGCGGTCCGCGATCGCCTGGGCGACCTCGCCGTAGCGCTCGGTGTCCAGCCAGAAGTGCGGGTCCTCCCCCCCGTGGTCGTGGCCGTCGTCCCCCTCGGCGTGCCCGTCCTCGGCGTGCTCGTCCTCGTCCGCGTGGGCCGCGTGCTCCTCGGCGCCCTCTCCGACGGCCAGGAGATCGGCCACCGGGGTGACGTCGAGCGCGCTGTCCGGCGCCTGGGCGGCGACCGCGTCGTCGACGGCGGCCTGCAGACCGGAGGAGTAGACCACCAGGTCCGCGCCGCCGACGGTCCCCACCGCGCGAGGGCTCAGCTCGGCGTCGTGCGGGTCGGCGCCCGCTCCGGTGAGGACGGTGAGGTCGGCGCGGTCCCCGGCCACCCGCTCCACGAGGTACTCCAACGGGTAGAAGCTCGCGACCACCTCGAGCGAGGCCTGGTCGCCGGACCCCTCCTCACCAGCGCCGTCGCCACCGGAGGACGAGCCGCAGGCCCCGAGGGCGAGCGCGAGGCAGGAGGAGAGGAGCACGGCGGTGCGCAGACGAGGCATACCCCCAGTGTCAGGAGATTGATAATGATTGTCAAAACATGACGGGCGGCCGCGCAGCCCGCCCGATCCTCCCCAGGCCCTGCGCCCCCGTCAGCCGCGGGGTACCAGCTGGACGACCGTCACGGCGAGGAAGAGCAGCAGCACGGCCACCCGCATGAGCCGCTCGACCCCGGTCAGCCGCGGCCAGGAGAGGTAGAGCAGCCAGCCGACGAAGGCCAGGGCGACGCCGACGAGGATCCAGCCGGCGGTGCCCCCGAGGATGCCGCCCCCGAGGATGAGCAGCAGCAGCGCCAGGAAGGGCAGCCACACCGGCAGCCTGGCCAGCTGCAGCAGGGCCGGTCGGCTGGCCCGCTCGATGGCGCTGCGGACCGGCCCGGGCGCGGCCGTGGCGCCCGGTGCCTCGCGGTCGGGGGAGGGCTCGCTGGTGCTCACCGGACCAGCCTAAACCGGGTCCGGAGGCCCGCCGCACGCCGCTTAGACTGGGTGCATGGCTCCCTCCACCGTCGATACCGTCGTGTCCCTGTGCAAGCGCCGAGGCTTCGTGTTCCCGTCGGGAGACATCTACGGAGGCACCCGCTCGGCCTGGGACTACGGGCCCCTCGGCGTCGCCCTCAAGGAGAACATCAAGCGGCAGTGGTGGCGCTCGATGGTCCAGACCCGCGACGACGTCGTCGGACTCGACTCCTCGATCATCCTGCCGCGGCAGACCTGGGTGGCCTCCGGCCACGTGGGTGAGTTCTCCGACCCGCTCACCGAGTGCCAGTCCTGCCACAAGCGCTTCCGGGTGGACCACATGCAGGAGGCGGTGGCCGAGAAGGCGGCCCGCAAGGGCAAGGAGGTGGACCCCGACGACGTGTCGCTGGAGAACATCACCTGCCCCAACTGCGGCAACAAGGCGTGGACCGCCCCGCGCGAGTTCAACATGATGCTCAAGACCTACCTCGGGGTCATCGAGGACGAGTCCGGCCTGCACTACCTGCGCCCGGAGACCGCCCAGGGCATCTTCGTCAACTTCGCCAACGTCCTGGGGACCTCCCGCAAGAAGCCGCCGTTCGGCATCGCCCAGACCGGCAAGTCCTTCCGCAACGAGATCACGCCGGGCAACTTCATCTTCCGCACCCGCGAGTTCGAGCAGATGGAGATGGAGTTCTTCGTCAAGCCGGGCGAGGACGAGGAGTGGCACCAGTACTGGATCGACGAGCGCACCCGGTGGTACACCGACCTCGGCATCGACCCCGACAACCTGCGCCACCTCGAGCACCCGGCCGACAAGCTGTCGCACTACTCCAAGCGCACCGTCGACATCGAGTACCGCTTCAACTTCACCGGCAGCGAGTGGGGCGAGCTCGAGGGCATCGCCAACCGCACCGACTTCGACCTGTCCACGCACAGCGAGCACTCGGGTCAGGAGCTGTCCTACTTCGACCAGGCCAGCGGGGAGCGCTACGTCCCCTACGTCATCGAGCCGGCGGCCGGTCTGTCCCGCTCGCTCATGACCTTCCTCGTCGACGCCTACGCCGAGGACGAGGCGCCCAACACCAAGGGCGGCGTGGACAAGCGGGTCGTCCTGCGCCTCGACCCGCGGCTGGCCCCGGTCAAGGTGGCCGTGCTGCCGCTCTCACGCAACGCCGACCTCACGCCCAAGGCGAAGGACCTCGCCGCCCGCCTGCGCCAGCACTGGATGGTCGACGTCGACGACGCCGGGGCGATCGGCAAGCGCTACCGGCGCCAGGACGAGATCGGCACCCCCTACTGCGTCACCGTCGACTTCGACACCCTCGAGGACCAGGCGGTGACCATCCGCGACCGCGACTCGATGGGCCAGGAGCGGGTGTCGCTGGACCAGGTGGAGTCCTACCTCGCCCAGCGTCTCATCGGCTGCTGACGCCAGCCTCCCCGGGCAGCCGGTGGACCGGAGGTATGCCTCAGCCTCCGGTGAGCAGGGCGACACCGAGGCCCAGCATGACGAGCGCGATGAGCGCGTCGAGGACCTGCCAGGCCCGGGGCCGGGCCAGCAGCGGCGCCAGGCGCCGGGAGCCGAAGCCGAGCACGCTGAACCACAGGATGCTGGCGCCCACGAGCCCCGCGTAGTACCACCACCGGCCCTGCGGGCCGTGCGTGTTGGCGATGGACCCGAGCACGATGATGTCGAGGTAGAGGTGCGGGTTGAGCCAGGTCAGGGCGGCCATGGTGGTCAGCGCGCGCCGGAGCGACACCTGCCGACCCGCGCCGGCCACCAGGGTCTCCCCCGGGCGCAGGGCGCGCCAGCCCACGTGGAGTCCGTAGCCGATGACGAACAGTCCACCGCCCCAGCGCGCGAGGGTGAGGAAGGCCGGCCACTGCTGGACCGCCGCACCCACCCCCAGCACGGCCAGCCCGATGAGCACCACGTCGGAGGCGGCGCAGAGCGTGACGAGCGCGCCGACGTGCTGGCGGCGCAACCCCTGCCGCAGCAGGTAGGCGTTCTGCGCACCCACCGCGGCGATGAGGGCGATGCCGGTGACGAGGCCGGCGGCGATGAGCGGGAGGGGCATGGTCACCACGGTAGGCCGCTCCCGGCCGGACCCGGGCATCAAGCGCCATGAAGGATTCTGCAGAACCTGTAGCGTCTCTTCACATGGACCTCGACCCCGTCGCGCTGACGACCTTGAGCGCGGTCGTGCAGGAGGGGACCTTCGACCGGGCGGCCACCCGTCTGCGGGTCACGCCGTCGGCGGTGTCCCAGCGCGTCCGGGCGCTGGAGCAGGCGCTGGGCCGCGTCGTCGTGACCCGCACCAAGCCGACCCGGGCGACCCCGGCCGGCGAGGTGCTCCTGCGCCTGGCCGGCCAGTGGGAGGTCCTCCTGGGCGACGCGCTGGCCGAGCTCGTCCCCGAGACCCACGGCACGGCATACCCGACCGTCGCCGTGGTGGTGAACGCCGACTCCCTGGCCACCTGGCTGCTTCCCGCACTCGCCCGGGCCCAGGCCGAGCTGGGGGTGGTGCTCGAGCTGGTCCGGGAGGACGAGGAGTATGCCTCCGACCGCGTCCGTGCCGGGTCCGCGCTGGCAGCGGTGACCGCGGACCCGACCCCGGTGCCGGGCTGCCGGCTCACGTCGCTCGGTGCGATGCGCTACGTGGCCGTGTGCTCGCCCGCCTTCCACCAGCGGTGGTTCGCCGAGGGGCCGCGGGCCGCCTCGCTGGACTCGGCCCCGATCGTGCGCTTCGACGAGCGCGACCGGATGCAGCACCGGGTCGCCCGGCGGTGGGCACGCCGGGAGGTGGACCCACCGGCCCACGTGGTCGGGTCGAGCCACGGCTTCGCGGACGCGGTGGTCCTCGGCATGGGGTGGGGGATGCTGCCCGTCGGGTGGGCGGCCCCGCTCCTGGACGACGGGGCGCTGGTGGTCCTGGGTCCGCGCGCCGAGACCGAGGTGCCGCTGCACTGGCTCAGCGCCCGGCTGTCCTCGCGCACCCTCGACGTGCTCACCCGCTGCGTCACCGAGCAGGCGGCGCAGACGCTGACGCCGCACCGCGGCCGGCCCGCGGGGCCGCGGGGCGGTGGGACAATGGGCGGGCCATGACGATCACCGCCCCTGTCCTTCCGCCCCTGCAGATCGGCCCGCACACCATCGACTCCCCGGTGGTGCTCGCGCCCATGGCCGGCATCACCAACCGCGCCTTCCGACGCCTGTGCCGGGAGTACGGCCAGGAGGGCCTGGCGGCGGCCGGGTCCGCGGGCGGCTCGGACTGCCTCTACGTCAGCGAGATGATCACCTCCCGTGCCCTCGTCGAGCGCACCCCGATCTCGATGAAGCTCATCGAGCACGGCGAGGGGGAGTCGCCGCGCTCCATCCAGCTCTACGGCGTCGACCCCGCGACCGTCGGCGCGGCGGTCCGGATGCTGGTCGAGGAGGACCGCGCCGACCACGTCGACCTCAACTTCGGCTGCCCGGTGCCCAAGGTCACCCGCAAGGGCGGGGGAGCGGCGCTGCCGTGGAAGACCGAGCTCTTCCGGGGCATCGTGCGGGAGGCGGTCCGCGAGGCCACGCCCGCGGGCATCCCGGTGACGGTGAAGATGCGGGTCGGGATCGATGCGGAGCACGAGACCTTCCTCAACGCCGGGCGCATCGCCGAGGACGAGGGGGCGGCCGCCGTCGCCCTGCACGCCCGGACCGCCGCGCAGGCCTACTCCGGGCAGGCGGACTGGGGCCGCATCGCCGAGCTCAAGGCCGCCGTCACCTCCATCCCCGTCCTGGGCAACGGGGACATCTGGTCGGCCGAGGACGCGCTCGCCATGGTCGAGCGCACCGGCTGCGACGGCGTGGTGGTCGGGCGCGGTTGCCTCGGACGCCCGTGGCTGTTCACCGACCTGGCCGCGGCGTTCGCCGGGTCGTCGGTGCGGGTGGAGCCGACGCTGCGGGAGGTGTGCCGGGTGCTGCGGCGGCACGCCGAGCTGCTCGCCGACTTTCACGGCGACGAGGGCCACGGCTGCCGCGACATCCGCAAGCACATCGCGTGGTACACCAAGGGCTTCCGCGTCGGGGGGCAGCTGCGCCACCAGCTCGGGCTCGTGCACACCCTGGCCGACCTCGACCGCCTCATCGACAGCCTCGACCTCGACCAGCCCTGGCCCGGCGAGGCCGCCGAGGGGCAGCGGGGCCGAGCGGGGTCTCCCCGGGTCGTGGCCCTGCCGGAGCGGTGGCTGCAGGGCCGCGACCTCGACGGCGGCCAGCGGGAAGCCGTCGCCCAGGCCGAGCTGTCGGTGAGCGGCGGCTGACGGCTCACCCTGCAGGAGCGGCGCCAGGCTCCTACCGTGGTGGGTATGGCAAATCTTGATGGAAAGACCGTAGCCTTCCTGCTCACCGACGACTTCGAGGACAGTGAGCTCACCAGCCCCTGGGACGCCGTGGTCGAGGCCGGCGGGACGCCCCACCTCATCGCCCCCGAGTCCGGCACCGTCACCGGCAAGAACGGGCACACCCAGGAGGTCGACGTCGTCGTGGCCGACGCCGACCCCGCCTCCTACGACGCGCTCGTCCTCCCCGGCGGCGTCGGCAACGCCGACAACCTGCGCCTGGACCAGGGCGCCGTGGCCTTCGCCCGGCACTTCGGGGAGCAGGCCAAGCCGGTGTCGGTCATCTGCCACGGTGCGTGGATCCTCACCGACGCGGCCGTGCTCGACGGGCGCACCATGACCTCCTTCCCCTCGCTGCAGACGGACCTGCGCAACGCGGGTGTCACCTGGGTCGACCAGGAGGTCGTCGTGGACGACTGGCTGGTCTCCAGCCGCACCCCGGCGGACCTCTCCGCCTTCAACCGCGAGCTGGTGCGCTCCGTCGGCGGCTGATCACCGCTCCACCGGGCGGTCGGGGTCGCTGACCCAGTCGCTCCACGACCCGGCGTAGACCGCCGGGCGCGGGCCCACCCCGCGCGCCTCCAGGGCGAGCGCGAGGTGGGCCGCCTGCACCCCGGACCCGCAGTAGACCGCGGTCGGGAGGTCCGTGCGTCCGCCTGCGTCGGTGAGCGCCTGCACGACGTGCTCGGCGTCGACGAAGCGGCCCTCTGGGCCCAGCAGCGTCAGCGCGGGCAGGCTCACGGCTCCCGGGACGTGTCCCGCCACCGGGTCGATGGTCTCGTTCTCGCCCCGGTAGCGGTCGGCAGGCCGGGCGTCGAGCACCTGGCCCCCCGCGGTCTGGTGGGCGACCAGCCCGTCGGCGTCGAGCAGCTCGCGACCTGGCGCGTTCCCCGGCAGGCGGATGTCGCCGTCCGGGATGTCGACCGGTCCGGTGGCGGTGGGCAACCCGGCTGCACGCCAGGCGGCCAGCCCCCCGTCGAGCACGGAGCCCTCGAGGCCGTGGTGGGCGGCGACCCACCATGCGCGGGCCGCGCCCAGACCGGGACCGGCGTCGTAGAAGACCACCGGGCGCCCCGCCCGCACCCCCGCGGCCCGCAGCCCCCGCTCGACGGCCTCGCGCGGCGGCATCGGGTGTCGCCCGCCGCTGCCGTCGGGGGCGGGCGGAGCGGACAGGGCCGACTCCAGGTCGAGGAAGGCCGCACCGGGGAGGTGCTGCTCGAGGTAGGCCGCGTGGTTGGCCTCCCGTCCTGCGCCCAGCGACCAGCGGACGTCCACGAGGACGGGCCGTGAGCCGGGTGGGCCGACGAGTGCGGTCTGCAGCTCGTCGACGGTGACCAGCGGACCGGCGAGGGGGGTGCTCAGGGTGCCCATGCCGCGCACCCTAGCGCCGATGCCGGACAGGTCCGACCCCGACGTGGCACAGTGAGGGCCATGTGCCGCAACATCCGCCCGCTCCACAACTTCGAGCCCCCGGCCACCCGCTCGGAGGTCCAGGCCGCCGCGCTGCAGTACGTCCGCAAGGTGGGCGGCGCCAGCAAGCCGTCCCGGGCCAACGAGCAGGCCTATGCCACGGCGGTCGCCGAGATCACCCGGGTGACCGAGGAGCTGCTGGAGTCGTTGGTGACCAGCGCCCCGCCCAAGGACCGGGAGACCGAGGCTGCCAAGGCCCGCGCGCGCGCCGCCCAGCGCTACGCTACGACCTGATGGCCACCCGGGCCGACCTCGGGCGCCACCTGCTCAACTGGGTCAACCTGTCGACGCCCCTGGGCCTGGCCGTGGCCGCCCTCGGCGGGGCCAGGGTCCGCCGAGGTCCGTCCCGGTGCTACCTCGCCGACCACTACCGCTGGTCCTTCCCGGCCGCCGGCGCCTTCACCATCGGCGACGTGGTCATCTCCCGCCACGACCTGGACCGGCTGGCGGCGTACCGTCCCGGGCTGCTGGACCACGAGCTCACCCACTCCCGGCAGTGGGCGGCCTGTCTCGGGCTGCCCTTCCTCCCGCTCTACGTCGCGTCGATGGGATGGTCGTGGCTGCGGACCGGGGACCGTGCGGCCCGCAGCGTGTTCGAGCGGCACGCCGGACTGGAGCGCGGCGGCTACGTCGACGTCCCGGCCCGTCCGCTCGGCCCGGTGCTGGCCCAGGGTGCGCGGCGGGTGCGCGACCGCGCCCGCGGGCGCGACCGCATACCCTCGGCGGTGTGAGCGTCCAGCCGACCGGTGCGTATGCCGTCTCCGCGCGCGAACGGTGGGTGGCCGAGGACCCGGCGCAGAAGCGCTCGGACCGCCAGGACTTCGCCCGCGACCGGGCCCGGGTCGTGCACTCCGCGGCCCTGCGGCGGCTGGCGGCCACCACCCAGGTGCTGGCGCCGACGACCGACGACTTCGTCCGCAACCGGCTGACCCACTCCCTGGAGGTCGCGCAGATCGGCCGGGAGTTCGGCGCCGCCCTGGGGTGCGACGCGGACGTCGTCGACACCGCCTGTCTCGCCCACGACATCGGGCACCCACCCTTCGGGCACAACGGGGAGGCCGTGCTGGACGCCCTGGCCGGGCCCGCGGGCGGCTTCGAGGGCAACGCCCAGACCCTGCGCGTGCTCACCCGGCTGGAGGCCAAGCGCAGCCACGAGGACGGCCGCCCGGCGGGGCTGAACCTCACCCGGGCCAGCCTGGACGCCGCGACGAAGTACCCGTGGCCGCGCGGCGGGGGGCCTTCCGGGGTGGGAGCGGCCAAGTTCGGGGTCTACGACGACGACAGGGACGTCTTCGCCTGGGTACGGGACGGCGCCCCGCTCGACGAGCCACGGCGGCGCTGCCTGGAGGCGCAGGTCATGGACTGGTCGGACGATGTCGCCTACTGCGTCCATGACGTCGAGGACGCGATCGCCTCGGGACGGGTGGACCCGCGCGCCCTGCGGGACGAGGACGTGCAGGCCACCGTGGCCGCGCTGGCGCGGGACTGGTATGCCGCGGACCTCGCCGTCGAGGACCTGCGGGCCGCGCTGGGCGACATCCTCGCCACCGGATGGGTGCCGACCGTCCACACCGGCACCCGCGCCGACCTCGCCGCCCTCAAGGACATGACCTCCCGGCTCATCGGGCACTTCGTCCACACCGTCGAGCTCGCCACCCGGGAGCGGCACGGGCCGGGGCCGCTGACGCGCTACGCGGCGGACCTCGTGGTGCCGGACCGGGTGCGGGCTCAGGCCGCCGTGCTCAAGGCGGTCGCCGCGCACTTCGTCATGCTCAGCGAGGAGCGCCGCTCGACGATGGAGCGCGAGCAGCGCATCCTCACCCGGTTGGTGGAGCACTACTCCGGCGACGCGCGCCGGCTGGACCCGCTGCACGCGGAGGCCGCGCGCGCGGCCGAGCGGGCCGGGGACGACGTGGCGCGGCTGCGGGCGGTGGTCGACCAGGTGGCGAGCCTCTCGGACGCCCGGGCCCTCGCCGTCCACGCCCGGCTGGGGTCCCGGTGAGCGTGCTGGCTTCGACGGACCGGCCGGTGGTCGGCGCGCCCATGGCGGGCGGCGTGACGACCCCGCTGCTCGTCGCGGCCGTGAGCGACGCCGGGGGCCTGGGCATGCTCGCGGCCGGCTACCAGACGCCGGAGCGGCTCGCCGCCGACCTCGTCCACGTGCGCGACCTGACCACGAGGCCGTTCGGCGTCAACCTCTTCGTGCCGCAGCGCCTGGACCGGGAGGCCCTCGGGGCCGAGGTGGAGGCGTTCGCCCGGCGCATCGCACCCGAGGCGGCCGACCTCGGGGTCCGGCCCGGCACGGTGAGCTGGCACGACACGGACCACTGGGCGGACAAGGTGCAGCTCGTGGAGACCCTGGCGCCGCCGGTCGTCTCGTGCACCTTCGGGGTCCCGGACGCCGAGGTGGTCGAGCGCTGGCGGCGCGCCGGGTGCGAGGTCCAGGTCACCGTCACCTCGGCGGCGGAGGCCCGGGCGGCGGCAGCAGGCGGAGCGGACGTGCTCGTGCTCCAGGGGCAGGAGGCCGGGGGTCACCGGGGCACGCACGACCCGGCGGCCGATCCCGAGCCGGTGGACCACGTCGGGCTGCTGGAGCTGGTCCGCCCGGAGACCGACCTGCCGTTGGTGGTCGCCGGGGGCGTCACCACGGCCGGCGACGTGCGGAGGGCACGGTCCGGGGGCGCGGCGGCGGTGCAGGTCGGGACCGCTCTGCTCCTGGCCCCCGAGTCCGGCGCCGGCCGCAGCTACCGCGAGGCGCTGCGCGACCCGCGGCGGGGCGAGCGGGTGCTGACCCGGGCCTACTCGGGCCGGGTGGCCGGTGCCCTGGCCACCGGGTGGACGCGTCGGTATGCCGACGCGCCCCGGGCCTTCCCCGTCGTCGACCAGCTCACCCGGCCGCTGCGGCGGGCCGCCGCGGAGCGCGGTGACGTCGAGCGGCTCCACCTCTGGGCGGGGAGCGGGTGGCGCGCGGCGCAGGAGCGTCCGGCGGGGGAGATCGTGCGCGAGCTCGCCGGGTGAGCCTCGGTCGGGCGGTGCTACCCGCCGGGGTGCAGCTCGGGCGGGTGGACCCGCTGGGCGGGTCGGCGCGCTCGCAGGTGCACCGCTGCCAGGTGCTCGTCGCGCCGGACGGGTGGGGGGCCTCGGTGGTGGTCAATCGGTTCCTGCCGCAGCCCGAGGGGCGCGGCGCGGCCCTGGGGTGGCGCCGTGAGGCCGCCGGGCTGCGGCACCTGCGTGGCTCGCCCCGTCTCCTCGCCCTGGACGAGGGCACGCAGACCGTCGTCATGGAGGACCTCGGCCGCCACCCGACCCTCGCCGACGCCCTGCTCGGGGCGGACGCGGACGGTGCGTGGCGGCATACCGTGGCGTGGGCGGGGGCTCTCGGCGCAGCGGTCGCGGGTGGGGTGACCCTGGAGGCGGCCCGCCGCGACCTCGGCGGCGCGCTGGCCGCCGAGGACCGGCGCTGGCAGGTGGACTACCCACGGCGCGGGCTGGGACACCTCGCCGAGGTGGCCGGGATCCGCGCCGGGCGGGCTGCCGCGGCGCAGGCCCGAGACCTGGTCGACGAGCTGCAGCACGACACGGCCAGGCACGTCCTCGGGCCCGGCGACGCGTGCCCGGACAACGCCCTGCTCACCCCGGCCGGCGTCCGGCTGCTCGACCTCGAGGGGACCGGGGTGCGCCACGTGGCCTACGAGGCCGCCTACGCCGCCGAGCCGTTCAGCACCTGCTGGTGCGTCTTCACCCCGCCCACCGGCCTGACCGGGGCGACGCTGGTCGCCTTCACCGCAGCGGCGTCCGGGGCCGTCCCGGGCCTGGCGGAGGACGCGGACTGGCCCCGACAGGTGCGCGGCGCGGTCGCGCTCTGGGTGCTCGCCGGCACCTTGTGGCTCCTCGACGGTGCGATGGCGGACCGGACGATGGCCCCGGAGGGTCGCACCGGACCGGCGTTCCGGGCGCTGCTCGTCTCGCGCTGGGGCTGGGTCGTCCGCGAGTGCGCCGACGAGCTGCCCGACGTCGCGGCGGCCTGCGAGGAGGCGCTCGCCTGGGCGCGGCGGACCTGGCGGCGCAGCGACCTGGTGCTGCCGCCCTACCCGGCCTTCGGGGGAGGCTGAGCCCTGGTGCGGCTCAGGTCTCAGGTCGTGCTGCCGGGCTCCAGCCGGGCGCCCGGCTCCACCGTGGTGCCGCCCCGCACCCGGCAGTCCTGCCCCACCAGGGTGACGGTCTCGTCGCGCAGCCGCGTGCCCGGCGGGCAGGCGCCGACGGTGGCGTGGCGGCCGACCCGCGTCCCCCGGTCGAGGACGCTCGTGCGCACGCGCGCCCCGGCCTCGACGAGCACGTCGTCGAGCAGCACGCTGTCCTCCACCACGGCGCCGGCCTGGACCTGGACCCCGCGACCCAGCACCGAGCGGACGACCCGGCCGCGGACGCGGGAGCCGGGGCCGACCATGGCGTCCACGAGCTCGCCCTCCTCACCCACCCAGCCCGGGGGTCCGGGAACGGTCTGGCCGAGGACCGGGCGGTCCGGGTGCCCGAAGACGTCGACCGTGCCGGTGAGCAGGTCGCGGTGCGCCTGCAGGTAGGTCTGCGGCCGGCCCACGTCCTTCCAGTAGCCGGTCATCGGCGTGGCGTGGACGTGGCCGCGCCGCACCAGGGCGGGCAGCAGGTGGTCGCCGAAGTCGCCGAGCCCGGTGTCCTCGCCGTCGGCGGCGGCCTGCAGCTCGGCGTGCAGCCGCTCGAGCTCGGCCAGCAGGGTCGGCGGGTGGTAGAGGAAGATCTCGGTGGCGACGGTGCCCGAGTCGGTCGACGGCGGCTTGGCGCGGACGCCGGTGACCCGGCCGTCGGCGTCGTGCTCCACCACGACCTTCTCGGTGGCCTCCTGCACCCCGATCTCGGCGGTGACGAGGGTGCACTCGGCCTCGCGGGCCAGGTGCTCGGCCACCACCGGACGCAGGTCGAGGTTGAAGACGTGGTCCGCGGACAGGACGAGGAGCACGTCCGGGTCGGCGACCCGGATGGCCTCGCGCATCCGGAACAGACCGTCGGCGTTGCCGTGGCTGAAGCCCTCCTCGTGCGCCGGGCCGGTGCCCTCCTCGGGGGTGAGCCGTCGGAAGCCGCCCCGGGTCCGGTCCAGGTCCCACGGTCGCCCGCCGGCGAGGTAGCCGTCGAGGGAGGAGGACTGGAACTGGACCGACACCCACACGTCGCTCACCCCGGCGGCCGCCAGCACCGACAGCGGGAAGTCGATGAGCGCGTGGGTGCCGGCGAAGGGGAGGGCGGGCTTGGCCCGCTCGCGGGTGAGCACGTCCATCCGGCTCCCCTGCCCCCCGGCCTGCACCACGGCGAGGGTCCGCAGGTCGACGGGTATCGAGGTCACGCTGGCCACGGTAGTGCCGAACCCGACGGCGCGCCGGGCGGACGGGCGGGCCTCAATCGGGCTCGTCCGGGGTCGCGGCTCCCTCGGCCTCGTCGCGCGCGGCCCACTCCAGCAGCGGCGAGAGCTCGAAGACGGCGTCGTCGATGCCGGCGTGCAGGTCGCCGAGCTCGGCATACCGGTGGGGCATCGTGCGCACGGTGAAGTCGCCCGGCTCGCAGTCGGCGACCTCCTCCCAGCGCAGCGGCGCGGAGACCCTCGCGTCCGGCGTCGCCCGGACGGAGTAGGCCGCGGCGATGGTGTGGTCACGGGCGTTCTGGTTGAAGTCGACGAAGACCCGGCGCGGGTCGCGGTCCTTGCGCCACCACACCGTCGTCGCCTCCTGGGTCCGCCGCTCCACCTCCCGGGCGAACGCGAGGGCCGCCCGACGGACGTCGCCGAAGCCGTGCTCGGGCGGGATCCGGACGTAGACGTGGATCCCCTTGGACCCGGTCGTCTTCGGCCAGCCCACCGCACCCAGCTCGGCCAGGACCTCCTGGACCACCCCGGCGACGCGGCGCACGGTGGCGAAGTCGCACTCGTCACCGGGGTCCAGGTCGATGCGCCACTCGTCCGGCTGCTCCACATGCCCACGTCGACTGTTCCACGGGTGGAACTCCACGCAGCTCATCTGGACCGACCAGATGACGTGCGCCAGCTCGGTGACGCACAGCTCGTCGGCCGTGCGGTTCCACCGCGGGAAGGTGACGTGCACCGTCTCCATCCAGTCCGGGGCGCCGCGGGGCAGCCGCTTCTGGTGCACCCGCTCGCCCGCGATGCCCTCGGGGAAGCGGTGCATCATGCACGGCCGCTCGCGCAGCGCGGTGACGATCCCCTCGCCGACGGACCGGTAGTAGTGCGCCAGGTCGAGCTTGGTCAGCCCCAGCTCGGGGAAGTAGACGCGGTCCGGGTGGGAGATACGGACGGTGCGCCCGCCCACCTCGAGCTCGGTGGACGGGCTGCTCGCCGGGGACATGGGCTCAGGCTACGGGCTCGGAGTATGCCGTGCCCGTCGCCGCGACCCTTTGGCCGCGCTCGCGCGCGGGCTCAGCGGGTGGCTCCGAGCGACCGTCCGTGGTCTTGGGTGCCGGGCGGACGAAGAAGCTGAGGACGAAGACACCCACGGTGATGCCGGTGGCGACGAGCAGGGCGGTGCCGATGCCGCCCTCCAGGGCCTCCCGCTCGCCCAGGCCCGAGGCCCCGAGCTGCAACGCCCGGGTCTCCATGACGGTGACGACCAGCGCGGTACCGGCGGCGGCCGCCACCTGCTGGCCGGTGCCGACCATGGCGCTGCCGTGCGAGTAGAGCCGCCCGGGCAGCGAGCTCAGGCCGGTGGTGAAGCACGGTGTGAAGACGCAGGCCAGCGACAGGCTCACGACCACGTGCAGACCCACCAGCCCCCACCAGGGCACCTGGTCAGCGAGCAGGGCCATGCCGGCCATACCGGCCACCAGCCCGGCTCCGCCCGGGATGACGAGCGGCCGGGGGCCCACGCGGTCGTAGATGCGCCCGACGGTCGGCCCGAGCAGGCCCATGGCCAGCCCCCCGGGCATGAGCATGAGCCCGGAGGCGAGGGTGCCGAAGCCGCGCACCTGCTGCAGCAGGATCGGCAGCAGCAGCATCGCCCCGATGAGCGACATGAAGCCCAGGCAGAGCAGGGCGAGGGGAACGACATACCTCGTGATGCGCAGGGCGCGCAGGTCGAGGAAGACGAGGGACTCGTCCCGGCGGGCGAGCCACAGCTGACGCCACACGAAGACCGCGAGGGCGCCCACCCCGACCCCGAGCGACCAGGCGGGGCCGACCGGGCCCGCAGCGCCTTCACCCAGGGCGGACAGGCCGTAGACGAGACCACCGAAGCCCAGCGCGGTGAGCAGGGCGCTGAGCACGTCGAGCCGGGCGGCGCGGCCGGGTTCGTCGCCGCGCAGCAGGCGGCCCCCGGCGAGGGTCATGAGGATGGCGATGGGCAGCACCAGGCCGAACAGCCAGCGCCAGGAGGCGAACTCCAGGATCAGGCCGGAGACGGGCGGGCCCATCGCGGGCGCGACCGAGATGGCGAGGGTGAGGTTGCCCATGACGCCGCCGCGTCGCTCCGCCGGCACGAGGGTCATGATCGTCGTCATGAGCAGCGGCATCATCACCGCCGTGCCGCTGGCCTGGACCACCCGGGCCAGCAGCAGCACCTCGAAGGTCGGCGCGAGGGCGGCGAGAGCGGTGCCCGTGATGAAGACCCCCATGGCCAGCAGGTAGGCCGTGCGCAGGCTGAGCCGCTGCAGCAACCAGCCGGTCATCGGGATGACCACGGCCATGGTGAGCAGGAAGCCGGTCGTGAGCCACTGACCGGTGCCCGCGTCCACCCCGAAGGCGTCCATGAGCGGCGGGAGCGCGTTGAGCATCAGCGTCTCGTTGAGGATGACGACGAACGCCGAGGCCGTGAGCACCCGCAGCACCAGCCGCACGCGCGCCTCGTCCGGGGGTGCGGCGGCGGTGGTGGTGCGCTCGGGCGCTGTCGACACAGGGGTCTCCTCGCAGGTCATGGTGGGTAGGACGGCCGTCGCCGGAACAACTCATCGGCGGGCCGTCGCATTCCATCCTCGGCGTGGGCCTACCTCGTCGTCCCCAGGTGCTCGACCGGCCCGGAGGGCGTCGGTGGTGCGACCTAGACTCGGGTCAGGCGGCGCGCGGAGCGGAGGAGGTGACGGTGCCCAGGATCAAGGACGAGGACGTCAAGGCGGTCAAGGAGCGGGCCTCCATCGAGGAGGTCGTGCGCGAGCACGTGACCCTGCGCACCGCCGGGGTGGGCGCCATGAAGGGGCTGTGCCCGTTCCACGACGAGAAGACGCCCTCCTTCCAGATCCGCACGACGGTCGGCAGCTACCACTGCTTCGGCTGCGGGGTGGGCGGGGACGTCATCTCCTTCCTCATGGAGATCGACCACCTCACCTTCTCCGAGGCGGTGGAGCGCCTCGCGGACAAGCTGGGGATCACCCTGCGCTACGAGGAGACCGGTCCGGGCGGGGGCGGGCGTGGGGAGCAGGCGCCGGTCGGGCAGCGGACCCGGCTCATGGAGGCGCACCGGGTGGCCGAGGAGTTCTACCACGAGGCGCTGCTGCGCTCGGGGGAGGGACGCAAGGGCCGGGACTTCTTGCGCGACAAGGGGTTCACCGGGGGGCACGCTGCGCAGTTCATGGTGGGGTATGCCCCGCGTGAGGGCACCGCGCTCGTCTCCCACCTGCGGCTCAAGGGGTTCACCGAGGAGGAGCTGGTGCTGGGGGGTCTGGCCAACCGGCGCGGACGCGGTCTCTCGGACCGCTTCCAGGGGCGGGTCCTGTGGCCGATCCGGGCCATCACCGGCGACACCGTGGGCTTCGGCGCGCGACGGCTCTACGACGACGACTGGAGCCCGGCGAAGTACCTCAACACCTCCGAGACGCCGATCTACAAGAAGACCGGCGTGCTCTACGGCCTCGACCTGGCCAAGAAGGCCATCGCCACCGAGCGGACGGCGGTGGTGGTCGAGGGCTACACCGATGTCATGGCGGCCCATCTGGCGGGGGTGGGCACGGCCGTGGCGACCTGCGGCACCGCCTTCGGCAGCGACCACATCTCCATCCTGCGGCGGATCCTGCGCGACGAGGCCGGCCGTGCCCCGGCCAAGGTCATCTTCACCTTCGACGGCGACGCCGCCGGGCAGAAGGCGGCGATGAAGGCCTTCGAGCAGGACCAGCGCTGGGCGGCGCAGTCCTACGTCGCGGTCGCTGCCGACGGGCAGGACCCCAACGACCTGTGGATCGCCACGAAGGACGACGAGGGGGAGGACCAGGGGCGGGCCGTCCGGGAGCTCGTGGCCTCGGCCACCCCGCTCTTCGAGTTCGCGGTCCGCACCACCCTGGCGCCCTACGACCTCTCCGAGGCGGCCCAGCGGGTGCAGGCCGTGCGGGCCGTCGCGCCCATCCTCGCCCAGATCAAGGACCGCACCCTGCGCCCCGAGGTCGTCCGGGACGTCTCCGGATGGATGGGGATCGACCCAGACCTGCTGACCACCGAGGTCGCCCGGGCCGCCAACCGACCGCCGCCCACGGCGCCTGCAGCCCGCCAGCAGATCTCCCCGGCGGAGGAGGGTCCTCCCGCACCGACCCTCCCGCAGCCGGACCTGCGAGACCCGGTCCAGGTCGCGGAGCGGCAGCTGGTGCAGGTGGCGCTGCAGTATCCCCTCGCCGTCGTGCCCGAGGACATGGACGAGCTGGAGCCTGAGGCGTTGCGCGCGCCCATGCACCGGGCGGTCTGGCACGCCATGCGCCAGGCCGGAGGCATCGAGGGCGCGGCGCAGCGCAGCGTGCGGGGCTGGGTGGAGGCGGTGCTCGTCGGCACGCCACCGCCGGTCCACCCGCTCGTGCACGAGCTGTCGGTGGCGACGCTGCCCGACCGCCTCGACCCCGAGTCCGGCATGCCCCGCGAGGCGTTCGTCGACTGGCTGGTCCTGCGGGTGCGGTTGGCCGGCGTCGAGCAGGAGGTGGGCGACCTGCTGGGGCAGCAGTCCCGGGCGCCGGAGGGCAGCCCGGACAAGCGCCGACTGGACGAGCGGCTCATGGAGCTGCACCGCGAACGGGCCCGGCTACGGTCCAGGATGGAGTGAGACATGAGATGGTTCCGGACCCGCACGATCGGCGCGACCCCCAAGCCGGAGGGTGACCCCACCGATGTGCCCGCTGCGGTCAGGCCGGAGCTGGCCGCGGGTGAGCAGGTGCTCGCCAGCGCCCAGGAGGACGGCGCCGGCCACTGGGTGCTGCTGACGACCTTCCGGCTCCTGGAGGTCGCTGAGGGTGGCCAGATCCTGGTCGAGCGTCCCTGGCACGAGGTCGACACCGGCGCCTGGGATCCCGACCTGTGGGCGCTCGCCGTGTCCTTCGTCGACCAGCTCGGCGGGCGCCAGTGGGTGCTGCAGCGGCGCACCGGACCGGGAATGGTGCCGCAGGTCTTCCGGGAGCGCACGTCGGCGAGCGTGGTGCTGCTGCGTGCGGTCGACCTCGGGCCGCGCCGCAGCGCGCGGGTCTGCATCCGCAAGGTGCTCCCGACCCGCGAGCTGGTCGAGCAGGTCCTGTGGGGCCGCGGGGCGGGGGAGTCCGACGCCGAGCTGGCCGCCGCCGTCCGGGCCGCGCGCGTCGACCTGCGCGACCAGGTGGGCCTGCCGCCGCAGCCCCCCGAGGACCGGGCGAGCTGAGCCGCGCGAGGATTTCGGCGCGAGGCCTCGGTCTTGCTAGAGTGCCTGCTGCACGATCCCCTGTAGCTCAATTGGCAGAGCAGCCGGCTGTTAACCGGCAGGTTACTGGTTCGAGTCCAGTCGGGGGAGCGCATCCACACCCCCTCTGACCAGCAGTGATAGGTCAGAGGGGGTTTTTCTGTGGGGGCTACGTGGGAAATGACAGCACTCCGACACGAGACGGGGCAATCCCTTTCGTGAGGGAGGTCCCGTTGGAGGCTGTCGCGCGATGGCCGCGGGTAAGAAGTCCCGCGGAGTGGTGGGGTGCGGGGAGTGGGCGTGCCTCTCTGACGTAGGGAGGTCATCGGCGAGATGCGCCCCCGCAAGCGGGGGGTGCCCCCAGGTGTGTACCGCCAAGTACTCACCAGAGGAGACCTCACCGATGACCCATTCCCAGTCTGCCGTGTCCGACCTGCTGGACGTGCTGGCGCAGCCGCTCAGCGGCAAGGCAAGAGATGTGGGCATGCCGCCACGCTCCCGGAACCACCGACTCCCGGCCGCCTGCACGGCGCCGACCGCCAGTGCTGCCTCCTCGCCGATCAGCTCCTTGGCGGCTTCGACCCAGAACAACCGCTCCACGTCCCGACGCAACGAAGCCTTGCGGGGTGACGTCATCGGTGACCTGCCCGTCAGCTCGGTCATCCGCACTGCTGGCCCTCCTTCACACCTCCACGCTCGGGTGTCGGCGACGGTTGAAGACTGTCCACTGATCGACGGGGTGGGTTCCACTCAACGTCGCAACACCGGTGGACTTTCGGAGGCTAGCAGCGCGGTGAACAGCTGGTGCGGTGTGCGGTCGCCGAGGACCATCCGGGGGCGGTTGTTCAGCTCGTGCTCGACAAGCGAGCAGGTGCTCGAGGGTATGGATGCCGAGGTCGGTCCCCTTGGGGAAGTAGTCGCGCAGCAGCCCGTTGGTGTTCTCGTTCGACCCGCGCTGCCAGGGTGAGTGGGAGTCACAGAAGTAGACCGAGGCACCCACGTTCCGGGTGATGCTCAGGTGTCTGGCCATCTCGGTGCCCTGGTCCCAGGTGATCGAGCGCCGCAGGTGCGGGGGGAGGTCTCCCAGGCGGGCGGCCAGCGCCTGGTGCAGTGCCTCACCGTCTCGGTAGGGCAGGTGCAGCAGGCGCACCATCCGGGTCTGGCGCTCCACCAGGGTGCCGATCGCTGAGCGCTGCTCCCGGCCAATGA
Source organism: uncultured Serinicoccus sp. (assembly GCF_947487915.1). Lineage (GTDB taxonomy): Bacteria > Actinomycetota > Actinomycetes > Actinomycetales > Dermatophilaceae > Ornithinicoccus. Next base: position 303,483 of record NZ_CANKYH010000004.1, read on the forward strand.
TGAGGTCGCCCTCCCAGTGCCCCGCCACAGTGCGGTCGGCGGGCTGGAAGGGTCGTTGGTGCACGGTCAGCATGGGTTGTTCGAACCGTGGCCGCCGTCGCTCGACGCGCTGTTGCGCGCGCCGGTGCTCTCGCCCCGTCCGCAGCGGCGATCGGCGGTGTGGCGCCAGCGGTGAGGGCCGCAGCAACGCAGATCCCGGCTGGTAGATGGCCTGGTAGATGCTCTCGTGGCATAGCCGCATGCCAGGGTCGTCGGGGAACCGGGTACGCAGGTGCCGGCTGATCTGTTGGGGGCTCCACCGCTGGGCAAGCAGCTCCCCGACCACGCGTCGCAGCTCGGCGTTGCTCTCCACGCGCCGACGATGGTGGCGACCGCGTCGGGCGGTGGCGGTCCGGTGTGCCTCGAAGGGGCGGTACCCCTGCTTGCCGGCGTTGCGGCGCAGCTCTCGAGAGATCGTCGACTTGTCCCGCCCGACTTGCACCGCGATGGCGGTGACGGTCAGGCCCGCCTGGTGCAGGTCGGCGATCTCGATCCGCTCCTCTTGCGAGAGGTAGCGGGCGCTGATCTGTCGCACTGCCAGCCGCTCCAGCGGCGGCACGAAGCCGATGACCTCACCGCGGCGATAGACCTTGGTCCCGAAGGCCCAGTTGTTGCCGGCGCTGCGCGAGACCCCGACCTCACGGGCCGCGGCGGTGATGCTCCACCCCCTCTCGCGCAGCTGCACGAATCGGGCACGTTTGGCCGACAACGGACGTCGTCCCGGCCCCTTCTTCACACGTCGCGACAACGACCTCACACTCCCGGACTCTAGGGAGGCGTTGCGACAGTGCCTGGAAACCACCCCGTCGAAACCTGGTCACTTTTCAGCCGCCGTTGACATCGGGGTGGTGCGACACCGCTAGTTGCCGCCAACCCCCGTGCTGCCTGGTCCTCGCACCCGAGCAGACCTCGGACGAGACCGGGGCGTTCCCCACTTACTCAGGCGAGGCAGCAGGATTACTCAATCTCTACCGGTCAGTCAACGCGGCATGGCTTCGCCCTCCGTCACGCGGCAATATGGGAAGAGAAATAGGGCCGCATGATCGAGCTGGTCCAGCAGTTGAGGAACGACAAAGGAGGAAATGCCATGCGCAAGTCTGCTTCTGTCCTTGGGGCCTTGGCGCTCGTCGTGACGATGTCGCCAGCCGCTGTGGCCAGCCCTGACAGCAAGCCCCAGGTCGTGGTGGACGACACGTTCGAGGTCAACATCACGTGGCCGTTCGAGTTCGCACCCGGCGAGTTCGACCCGGGCCCTTGCGACTTCGAAGGTCTCAACCTGTCGGACGTCGTCACGGTGAGGGAGACCGAGTTCTACAACCCAGACGGCACCTTCAAGAAGGCAACGGCCCATTACCACGGCACGGCGGTGTGGACCGGGCCAGACGGCAAGACTGTGACTGGGCACTACGCGTGGCACGCGACCACCGAGACCGAGGCGAGGGACGTGTGGGTCGAGACCGGCAGCTTCTGGAACGAGCACCAGCCAGGTAGTGGTGTCATCCTGCACGAGAAGGGCAGGCACATTCTGGTGGACCGTCCGGGTGGCTTCACCTATGAAGACATCAGTGGCCCGCATGAGGTGTATGAGGACGGTTTTGGTGCGCTGTGCTCTGCCGTGGCTCCTGACTAGGTCCGTGCCACAGGTCGTCCTGCCCGTGCTGCTGCCGCGTGGCCCAGTTTGGCGCCACACCTGCGTGGCCCCGGGCTCGCGGACCTCATCGACTATGACGGCGTCGGGTTCACCCACGTGTTCTCCACCGCGCAGACGCAGTGCACCACGGGCTACGAGCTCGACCCGGCAGGCCCGGACGCTGCGGATGATCTGCGGGCACGAGACCGGGTCCGACTCGCCGCGGACGACCGGTTGTCGTGATCTTGCTGGTACCGCACGCCGACCGCGGTGGACGCAGGGAGCGCGTCAGCGGTTCGGTGGGGAGTAGAGGGAATGCCCGAGTTCTGTCCGTGAGTGCACGTGGAGGTAGTCGTAGACGTGCTGGAGGTGGTTCTCGACGGTGCGGCGGGACAGGCCAAGAGTGTCTGCGAGGTCCGCGGTGCTGGCGCCGGCGGCAAGGTTGGTGGCGATCTCGCGTTGGCGCGGGGTCGGGACTTCCTCCAGCCACCATGGCTCCGACCCGTCCCAACGATCGAGGAGCCGCAGGATGCCCGCTCGGGCGGGTGTGATGATCGTCATGTCGTTTCGTGCCAGGCGCACAGCGTCGGTGAGGACACGCATGGAGGCCGGGACCAGGGATGCGGCCTCGAGCTGCAGACCGTAGTCGAGCAAGGGCGCGGCTCGACGTTCGTGGCGGGCTCGGAAGCAGCGCCCGGCCAGGGCAATGAGGCCGAGGCCCTGCGTGGGGAGCGTTGCGGCCAGCGCTTCGACGGCGGTCTCGCCGGCGGCGAGGTCGACAGTCTCCAGGGAGACCTGCGCGAGGTAGATCAGCTGGGGGCGCGCACGGGTGCGCTCCAGCGCTTCGATAACCCGTGCGCTGCCGTTGCGGTCGTGGGTCTCGTCGACCAGCTGGCCCAGGCGCAGCAGGAGCATTGCGATGGGCATAGGACCGTCGCGGGCTCCGCCGTCCTCCAAGGCTTGGAGTTCGTCGGCGGCGTGGGTGGACTCTCCCGCGTAACAGAGAGCCGCGGCGTGGACTGCGCGGCGCAGCTCGTCCATCCGCATCCACCCGGGACCGTGTGGATCGCCGGCGGGGGCTGCGCTGCAGTTCAGGGCCGCGGTGACCTGTCCGGTCAGTGCCTGGCTCAGGCCGGCGTTGCCGCCCAGCGAGAGCACGCACTCGTAGTCGTGCTGGCGGCGGGCCTGGTGGTAGGCCTCTGTGTGCGTTGCCGCTCCGCGCCCTGCGCGTAGTCTGAGGATGTAGAAACAGCCGAGGGCCAGTCGTCCCCGCAGCCGCTCGGACGGCCAGTCGATGAATCGTTCGTCCGCGGCGCTGAGTTCCTCCACCAGTGGATCGGTGGCGTGTTGACCTCGGGCGTTGCCGATGACCGCGAGGAGTGCCGCGAGCATCTCGCACCGCTCCGGAGACTCGCTCATCGCGGTCACCTTGCGAGCTGCCGCATCGAGATCGGCATCCGGTGCGGCCCCCCGGAAGGCCCACAGCCACAACCGGGCCCGCAACAGCAACTGCTCGCTGACCTCCCCGCCCTCGTCCCGCTCGACCGCAGCCAGCATCTCCTCGGCGCGTTCGACACGCCCCAGGGCAAGGCCGTGGTGCCGGACCGACCACCACAGCGCCTCGAGCCGGAGCGGGCCCTTAGCGCCGAGGGCGATGTGGTCGAGGCGCTCGAGGCCTCCGTCCACGTCACCGTCGATGACGTGAGCCTGGGCTCGAAGGAGCTTGGCCACATCACCATCAAGCCGAGCGGCCACTCGCTCGGCCTCGCCCGACCGTCCCTGGGCAATCGCCGTCCGCGCGGCCCGCTCGAGCAATGCCCGCCCCGCCGGTCGACGTGCGCCGTCAGTCCAGCGCAGCAGGGTCAGCGCGTCCGGGGCAAGATCGGGTGACCGGTGCACTTCGTCCAGCAGGGTCCCCAGGACGTCGCGTTGATGTGGCCCGAGCTCCCGTAGCAGCCACGCCCGCCGAAGCGGGTGGTCGGTGCGGATCGTGTCGTCGCCATGAGGTTCGATGAGCCCAGCGGACCGGAGGCGTGCCAGCTCGTCACGAACACCGCTGAACAACCCCAGGGGTGCAGGCTCGACCACCGCGACCATGTCGAGAACCCGGCGTGCAAGTGGGTCCAGGTCCAGCACCGCGCGGCCGACGAGCAAGTCGAGGGCCGGCCCCTTCGCGACGTCGCGATCTCCTCGGGCTGCGGCCCACGCGAGTTCGCGCAGGTACAGCGGATTCCCTCCCGCCAGCGCGACGATCGAGCGCAACTGCGCCGACGCCAAACGGTGTGGTGCCACTGTGGCCTGGGCCAGGCGGATGGCGTCGGGACGACCCAGCGGAGGGATCACCCGCCTCTGAACGAGCCCCTCGGTCACCAGAGCCTCGAGGTCCTCAGGCAGGTCACGGTGCGGTCGTTGGGTGCCGACCAGACGCAGATTCCGGCCTGTGACGCCGCTCCGGACCAAGGCTGCCGTCGCGGCGTCGGTGTGGTGGGCGTCATCCAGCCAGAGAAGCACGGACCCGGCAGAACCTCCTCGCTCAGCCCACCTACGGAGGAAAACCCCAAACGCCTTGACCGGGTTCTCGTCATCGGCGACCACCCCCAACGGTGCGAGTGTGCCCAGGGGGCGGGCGGTGGTCTCCCTGGTCGCGAGGACCCGCTCCACGCCACCACCGCCAGCTGTTTCGATTCGACACAACTCACGGGCCAGTCGCGTCTTCCCGATCCCGGCCGGCCCGGCCAGCAACACCGAACCGCCCGTGCCGAGCACATCGGCGAGACCCCGCACCACGCCGGCGCGTCCCACCAGCGGCGGCTCCCGCGCCCCCATCAGCTCAGCCCAACAGACTTCACCATCAGTCGAGCGTACCGCGGAGTCCAGCCGGACTACCCGGGTGCATCTTTTCTGCCAGCTCAGACCTTCGGGCACGCGTTCCCACTCGATACCCCGACCGCAAAGTTCCTCCCACCCGCTCCGGCGTCGAGCCGGCACGAGGCGCGACGTCGAGAGCATGACTGCTCAATCGTGGTCGTCACCCACCGTCGCGGCAGGCTGCGGCCACCGCCGTACAAGTATCGCGAGACCACCGAAGAAGACCGGGGCAACCGTGAGCGCGCCGACGGCCGCGACGACCGACGTCCAGGTTCCCTCGAACACAGCGACGGTGAGGAAGACGGCGGCGACCAGGACACCGCAACCCACCAGCCACATCGGCAACGACGTACGCAGCAGCAGGGATGTCACCAACACCCAGAGCCCGACCGCACCAAAGGTGAGCAGGCCGTAGCGATCCGTGAGGTTCACGAACGACAGGTTGGCCATCTCACGGGCCCTATCGGGACTGGCCGCGACCGCCCGGACGAGTCCGGGCACGTGAGAGATGAGCCTCACCTGTTCGACAGCCACCACAACGAACCCGAGCCCTCCGACCGCGGCTGACCAGTCACCCATAGCCGCGCGGTCAGGAGGCACCACCCGCCTGAACCCGACGACAAGACCCAGCCCGAACAGCGACGTCGCTAAGAAAAGCCACCGAGCAATCAGCCACCACCCGGTGCCATGCTCGACCAGAGCATCCAGCGCGCCAGGGCCGGCCGACGATGTCAGACCAAAAGGAAGAAGCACGGCCAAGGCCAGAACACCGAGAAGGGCGTAGGCCACTGCTAAACCCCCGGCAGCAATCGTCACGACACGCACCGTGCCTCGACGAGCCGCGGGAAGATCGCCCACCCATTCACCGTCCCACACCATCGAGGGAATTGCTATGGCATTGGAGGCTCGTCTCGTGCCCGGACACGGCAGCTCTGTCGCGCAGACGGATGCCGTGAATGTTCCATCAGCTGAGACCTTGGGACACTCGGTCCGGCAGGCTGAGATCGATGGTGGTGCCCGACCCGGCACCTCGACCAACGACTCGCAGCGCGTGGCCTAACTCGAGCGGTCCGGTCGGGTGCGCTCCGTTCCCGCTGCTGCGGCGGACCTTGTCGTTGGCTGCTCGCCCGATGTGCGGCTCGGCCGGATGCCCTGGCCATCGGGTGTAGCGTGGCTTGCTGGGAGCCTGCTCCGGGCTGGGTTGAGGCGTGCCCGCCGCACCCGGCGATCAGGACGTCATTCCAGGATCGGCCCGGGGGTCCACGGCCATGGTGATGATTGGCACCGACTCCCACAAACGCACGCACGCCTTCGTCGCCCTCGACGACGTCGGCCGGCGCCTGGGTGAGCGCACCCTGCGGGTCAACACTGACGGGCACCTGCAGCTGCTGACCTGGGCGGCACATGTCGAGGACGTCGCATGCGTCCTGGAGGACTGCCGGTCGCCGAGCTCGACGGCCCCGCGCGTCAGGTCAGTCAGAGTGCCGCGGAGTGGTGGGGTGGGGAGATGGTGCGGCAACGTGTGTCCCTCGGGGCCCTATCAAGTCACAGGTGACTCTTCTGCATAAGGGATGGTCATACCCTCTCTACGCAGGTCAGGTCTAGTCACCTCGGAAGTGCGGGTTACTGGTCGTCGTGCTCGGGCGGGCCCGGACCCTCCCTTCGGACGAGCGTCCGGTGCGGGCGGGCGGGGCGCTAACGCTGGGCGCCGCCGGCCTCGAGCGTCGCGCCGTCGGCGCGCTGGCCGGCCTGCTCCTCGTCCTCGGTCTGCGCGCCGCCTCCGGTGGGGCCACGGCGCTTGCGCCGTTGCCGGCCCTCGATCCACTCGGCGAGCTTGCTGATCGCATAGTTGATGAGGATGAAGATGACGGCGGCGACGAGGTAGGCGGCCAGCGTGTTGGCATTGGCCGAGCCGAGCTGGCGGGTCCGGCTCAGCAGTTCGGGATAGGTGATGATGTAGCCCAGCGCCGAGTCCTTGGTGATGACGACGATCTGGCTGACGAGGGCGGGCAGCATCGAGGTCAGCGCCTGTGGCACCAGGATCGAGCGGCGCACCTGGGCCGAGCTCAGACCGATGGACAGCCCCGCCTCACGCTGGCCGCCGGGCAGCGAGCCCACGCCGTTGCGGACGATCTCGCAGATGACCGAGGCGTTGTAGAGGACCAGGCCGACCACGACTGCGATGAACGTCGCGTTGGCACCGGTGAGCCCGAGGGAGTCCATGAGGCGGACCATCGTCGGGTTCTTCACCAGCATCTGCCAGGTGAAGATCATCATGATGAGCACCGGGACGGCCCGGAAGAACTCGACGAAGACGCCACTGGCCCACCGGACCGGCGCGAGGTCGGACATGCGCAGCATGGCCAGGCCGATGCCGAACACCATGGACAGCACAACGGCGACCGCTGCCGCCTGCAGGGTCGTGACCAGCCCGGGCAGCAGGTAGAAGGTCCAGGTGTTGCTCTCCAGGAACGGCGTCCATTTCGCCGCCTCGAACTGGCCCCGGTTCGCCATCCGGATGAGGACGAGCACCAGCAGACCCAGGAGCACGAGGGTGCCGAGGACGCCGTAGAGGAGGTGCCGCGCCCGGGCCTTCGGCCCGGGGATGTCGAAGAGCACCTGCTGAGCGCTCATCGCTTCACCGCCAGCTTGGAGGAGAGCCAGCTCGTGCCGAGGCCGACCGGCAGCGTGAGGATGACGAAGCCGATGGCGACGATGAGGAAGATGAGGATGCCGGCGTCCGGCCGGAACTCCATCATGTTGCGCATCTGGTAGGCGATCTCTCGGTTGCCGATGGCCACCGCCACGGTGGTGTTCTTGATGAGCGCGATGAGCACGTTGCCGATCGGCGTGATGCCGCCGCGGAAGGCCTGGGGGAGGATGACCTCGCGCAGGCTCTGGCCGAAGCCCAGGCCGATGGAGCGGGCGGCCTCGCTCTGCCCCACCGGGATGGTGTTGACGCCGGACCGGATCGCCTCGCAGATGAACGCCGCGTGGTAGACGGTGAGCCCGAGGACGGCGAGCCAGAAGTTGTTCTCGAGGATGAAGTTGGGGTTCCCCTCCCGGGGCACGAACTCGATGCCCAGCTGCAGCCACAGCCCGAGGTTGGCGAAGACGATGATGAGGGTCAGCGGGGTGTTGCGCAGGAGGGTGACGTAGGTGGCGCCGAACCAGTTGAGCACCGAGACCGGAGCCAGGCGCAGGATCGCAATGACGGTCCCCAGGACCATCGCCAGCACGAAGGACACGGCCGCGAGCCGGATGTTGAGCCAGAACGCCCCGAGGACGTTGAACTGCTCGATGAGCTCCAGCACGGGCTACTCCCTCCAGGGTGGTGGCTGCGCCGGGGCCCAGACGGGCCTCGGCCCCGGCGCAGCGGGACGGATCAGGACGACCAGGTCTCAGGCGCAGTGCCCGCCGGCCTCCGGCGGGTTGAGGTCCGCGTTGGGCGTGTAGTCCGCGGCGCCGAGGTTGTCCTCGATGATCTGGTCCATGGTGCCGTCCTCCCAGAGGCCGTTGAGGATCTCGTTGATCTCCTCGCAGCGGTCGGAGTCCTGCGGCAGGCCGACACCGTAGTTCTCCTCCGAGAAGGTGTTGCCGACGACCCGGAACTGGCCGGCGTACTCCTCCTGCGCGGCGAAGCCGGCGAGGATCGTGTCGTCGGTGGTCAGTGCGCCGATCTGACCAGAGGCCATGGCCTCCATGCACTCGGAGTAGCTGCCGTACTCCTGCAGCGCGACGCCGTACTCCTCGTTGACCCGGGCGGCCGAGGTCGACCCGGTCACCGAGCACAGGATGGCATCGCCCATGGAGTCCGGGCCCTCGATGTCGCTGTCGGTCGGCACGAGGAGGTCTTGGCCGGCGACGAAGTACGGGCCGGCGAACTGCACCCGCTCCTTGCGCTCGTCGGTGATGGAGTAGGTCGCGAAGATCATGTCGACCTGGTCGGACTCCAGCAGGTCCTCACGCTGGGCGGAGATCGCCTCGGTCCACTCGATCTGGTCCTCGGTGTAACCGAGCTCCTCGGCGACCGCCTTGGCGACGTCGACGTCCATACCGGTCGGGTCGCCACCCTCGTTGAGGCCCAGACCCGGCTGGTCGAACTTGATGCCGATGGTGACGGTCTCGCCGTCGGTGCCGCCCTCGGCGGCGCCCTCCTCGCTGGACTCGCCACCGCCGGCGTCGGCCTCCCCGCCGTCGTCACCGCCGCAGGCCGTGAGGGTCAGGGCGGTGGCGGCTGCGAGCGCCGCGATCCTGAAGGTGGTGGTACGCATGGGGATCTCCTTGTGTCGTGTGCTGTTCAGTGGGTGAGAAGCTTGCCGAGGAAGTCCTTGGCACGGTCGGACTGCGGGTTGGTGAAGAACTCCTCGGGGGTGTTCTCCTCGACGATGGCCCCGTCGGACATGAAGACCACGCGGTCGGCGGCCTTGCGGGCGAAGCCCATCTCGTGGGTGACGACGATCATCGTCATGCCGCTCTTGGCCAGGCTGGTCATGACGTCGAGGACCTCGTTGATCATCTCCGGGTCGAGCGCGGAGGTGGGCTCGTCGAAGAGCATCACGGTCGGGTCCATCGCCAGCGACCGCGCGATGGCGACGCGCTGCTGCTGGCCGCCGGAGAGCTGGGCGGGGTACTTCTCCGCCTGGTGCTCGACACCGACCCGCGTGAGCAGCTCCATCGCGCGTTGCTTGGCCTCGGCGGCCTTCTTCCTGCGCACCTTGATCGGGCCCAGGGTGACGTTCTCGAGGATCGTCTTGTGGCTGAAGAGGTTGAAGCTCTGGAAGACCATGCCGACGTCGGCGCGCAGCGTGGCCAGCGCCTTGCCCTCGCTGGGCAGCTCGTCGCCGTGGATGGTGATGGTGCCGGACTCGTAGGACTCCAGCCGGTTGATGGTGCGGCAGAGCGTGGACTTGCCGGAGCCGGAGGGCCCGATGACGACGACCACCTCGCCCTCGTGCACGGTGAGGTTGATGTCCTTGAGGACGTGCAGGTCGCCGAAGTGCTTGTTGACGTCCTCGAGCACGACGAGCGGCGCGCCCAGGCCGGTGCCGGGCGACTCACGGGAGTCGGTCATGTCGCGCACCCTAGACGGGTATGGCGTCGCCGGGCAGCAAGTTCGCGCTGTTGTCACCGCATTGTGACCTTCGGCGGGGCGCGGCGACCGGGCGACCGAGGCGGGCCGACGAGCGGAGCGGGGGAGTGGGCCAGGCGGGGCTTGAACCCGCGACCGACGGATTATGAGTCCGCTGCTCTGACCGGCTGAGCTACTGGCCCTCGAGCGCCGAGTCTAGTGAGCGGGCGGAGGGCTCCGGACGCCGGGCCGCAGCTCCTCAGCCGCGGGCGGCGCTCACTGGCGCAGGTAGGACTCCAGGTGGTCGCGCTCGGCCTCGAGGGCGTCCAGCCGGGCCTTGACGACGTCGCCGATGGAGATGATCCCCAGCAGCCGGCCGTCCTCCACGACGGGGAGGTGGCGGAACCGGCCCTGCGTCATCGTGGTCGCCAGGTGGGTCAGGTCATCACCCATGGTGCAGGTCTGCACCGAGGTGGTCATGAGGTCGCTCAGCGCCGCCCCGCTCCCGGCGCCTCCGCGCAGGTGGTGCACGACGTCGCGCTCCGAGACGATGCCGGCCACCGCCTCGCCGTCCAGCACCACGACGGCGCCGATCTTCTGGTCGTCGAGTACCTCCAGCAGCTCGGCGAGCGTGGCCGTGGCGGGCAGGGTGGCGACCGTGCTGCCCTTCTTCTTGATGAGGTCGGCGACGCGCATGGCGCGAAACTAGCAGACCGCCTGACGTCGCGTCACGCATCGGCGCCGGCGGTCCGGCGGATGCGACGGTGACCGCTGGGGCTGGTGGGATGCAGAAAGTTCACCGTGGCACTTGCTCCCTGCGGGACGAGAGAGCACAATGAGACCCAGCACGCGGCATACCGCGGTCGCCTGGCAGGTCGAGGTCGTTGGGGAAGACGTCCCTCACCACACAGGAGGCCAGGATGTCCGTCGTCATGCCACGAGTCATGACTCGCGGGGTGGTGTTCATTCACTCCACCCCGACTGCGCTGTGCCCGCACATCGCCTGGGCGCTCGAGGGCGTCCTCGACACCCGGGTCGCGCTGGACTGGGTCGGCCAGCCGGCCGAGCCCGGGACCATGCGCACCGAGTTCGCCTGGACCGGCGAGGCCGGCACGGGTGCCACGATCGCCAGCGCGATGCGCGGCTGGGACGGCCTGCGGTACGAGGTCGTCGAGGAAGCCAGCCGCGGGAGCGACGGCGTGCGGTGGACCCACACGCCCGGTCTCGGGATCCACACCGCCCGGCTGTCGGCCAACGGCGACGTCGTCGTCAACGAGGACCGGCTGCGGCAGATCATGGAGTCCGCGGCCGGCTCGGCAGCCACGCTGACCGTCGAGCTGGACCGCGCGCTCGGTGCGGCCTGGGACGCCGAGCTGGAGGTCTACCGCCACGCCGGGGAGGGCGCTCCGGCGACCTGGCTGCACAAGGTCGGCTGACACGACGCGGACCGCCGGTCACCTGTGAGGCCGGCGGCTCGCCTCATCGTGTCGTGGCCTGCGCGGCGACCCGCTCGTGCACGTCGAGCATGCGCCGCGCGCTCACCGGCCAGCTGAACCCCTCCGCTGCCGCCCGTGCCCGCGCGCGGGCGGAGCGGCGACCGAGCAGTTCCTCGATGCCGTCGGCGAAGGCCGTGGGGGTCGAGGGGGCCACCACACCGCCGTCCCCGACGACCTCCTGCAGGGCTCCCTCGTCGCAGCAGACGACGGGGATGCCGCAGGCCAGCAGCTCGAGGGCCGCCAGCCCGAAGGTCTCCAGCGGTCCGGGGGAGATCGCGACGTCCGCGCGCCCGAGCTCGACCGCGAGCTCGCGGCGGTCGGTGACGTAGGAGTGGAAGGTGACCGGGAGGTTCTGGGCCCGGCGCACGAGGTCCTCCAGCATCGGACCCGCCCCGAACACGGTGAGCTCGACGTCGTGCCCGCGGCGGACGAGCTCGCGCACGGTCTCGATCGACAGCGCCGGGTTCTTCTCCGGCGACAGGCGGCTGCAGTGCGCGATCCGCAGGGGCCCGTCCGTACCGGGCGCCGGCCCGTCGGCGAGGTCCCGGGTCGGCACGAAGGTCTCCAGGTCCACCCCGAGCGGCACGACGTCGGCGGCCAGGCCGTTGCGGTGGAACTCCTGCGCCGCGAACGCGCTGGGGCAGACGATCGCGTCGTAGTCCGCCGCACTGAGCCGGTTGATGCCGTCGGCCGCCCAGTGCGCCGGACGCTCGGGGAGCGGCGTGCGCCGGACCAGGATCCCGGTCATGTTCTCGTGGCTGATCATCACCGACCCGATGCCGCGACGGCGCGCCCAGCGACCCATCCACCGGGTCGTCGACCGGTCGGACACCTCGATGACGTCGGGCGCGATCGCGTCCATGAGCCGGGACAGCCCAACCCTGCTCCACATGAGGGAGTAGCCGGTGCCCGGCACGGGGGTCGCGGGCACGCGGTAGACCAGCCCCTGGCTCTCCTCGGTGATCTCCGGCCCGGGCCCCGGGACGATGAGCGAGGCCCGGTGACCGGCCTCCTGGTAGAGCTCGCCCCAGTGCCGCAGCGCGGTCTTGATACCGCCGGACGTCGGGCTCACGAAGTTGGCGACGCGCAGGATGTGCATGAGGGGGCGAGCCTACCCGCCGGCGCTCGACCGCTGTGCGGCGCGGCGACCGCACTCGTGCCCAGTTGGTGTTCGAGTGCGCTGACGCATCACGACGCCGGGACAGCTGCTGCGTACGAGTCGAGCTCGCCCGCGGCTCAGGAGGCCGAGGTGAAGGTCAGCGCGACGTTGACACCGCCGAAGCCGAAGGCGTTGTTGACCGCGGCCAGCTGACCCTCGGGCAGCGCGCGCGCCGACCCGGTGACGACGTCGAGATCGATCTCCGGATCCTGCTGGTCCAGGTTGAGGGTCGGGGGCACCTGCCGGTGGTAGAGCGCGAGCACGGTGAGCAGCGCCTCGAGCGCGCCGGCGGCTCCGAGCAGGTGACCGGTCATCGACTTGGTCGCGGTCACGGCGATGTTGCCGGTATGCCCGCCGAAGGCCCGGTGGATCGCCCGGGTCTCGGCGACGTCCCCGACCGGGGTGGAGGTCGCGTGGGCGTTGATGTGGGCGATGTCGGTGGTGGCCAGGCCGGCGTCGGAGATGGCCTCCTCCATGGCCCGGGCGGCCCCGGCGCCCTCGGGCTCACCGGCGGTGATGTGGTAGGCGTCGGAGGACATGCCGAGCCCGTCCAGGTAGGCATAGATCCGCGCGCCGCGGGCCCGGGCGTGCTCCTCGGACTCCAGGACCATGACGCCGGCGCCCTCACCCATGACGAAGCCGTCGCGGTCGACGTCGTAGGGCCGCGAGGCGGCCTGGGGGTCGTCGTTGCGGCCGGACAGGGCGGTCATCGCCGCGAAGGCCGCGATGCACACCGGGTGGATGGCCGCCTCGGTGCCGCCCGCGACCACGACGTCGGCGCGGCCGGCCCGGATCATGGTGAGGGCCTGGCCCATCCCCTCGGCGCCGGAGGCGCAGGCGCTGACCGGGCAGTGCGCCCCCGCCCGCGCACCCAGGTCGAGCGAGACGGCCGCGGCCGGTCCGTTGGGCATGAGCATGGGCACGGTCAGGGGGAAGACGCGCCGCGGCCCCTTCTCCTTGAGGGTGTCCCACTGGCTCAGCAGCGTGTGCACCCCGCCGATGCCGGAGCCGATGGCGACGCCGAGCCGCTCGGGCTCGACCTCCGGCGCGCCGGCGTCGGCCCACGCCTCGCGGGCCGCGATCAGGGCGTACTGACCCGAGGGGTCGTTGCGGCGCACCTCGACCTTCTTGAGCACCTCGAGCGGGTCGGTGTGGATCGGCGCCGCGAAGGTCACCGGCAGCTCGTGCTCGGCGACCCAGTCCTGCTCCAGGGTCCGGACACCGCTGCGGCCGGCCACGATCGCCTCCCACGTCTGCGGCGCCGTCCCCCCGACGGGCGTGGTGGCGCCGAGGCCGGTCACGACGACGCGGCGCGAGGTCTGGGTGGTGTCGGTCATGGGTGGCGGCCTCCTGGGGACGAGGGGACGGGACGTGCGTGGTCAGGTCGACGACATCAGGGTATGCCGTCGGGCTGGGCCCGGCCCGGTGCGGCGCGGTCCGCGCGGCACCGGGCCGGTGCGGGGTCAGCCCTGGTGGGTGGCGATGTAGGACACCGCGTCCTTGACGTGGGTGAGGTTCTTGACCTCGTCGTCGGGGATGCGGACGCCGAACTTGTCCTCGGCGTTGACGACGATCGTCATCATCGACAGGGAGTCGATGTCGAGGTCCTCGGTGAAGGACTTGTCCATCTGGACCTCCTCCGCCTCCAGCCCGGTCTCCTCGTTGACGATCTCGGCCAGACCCGCGAGGATCTCCTGCTCGCTCAGTGCCATGGTGCGTTCTCTCCTAGCGTGGACAACAGTTGCCGACCCGGGATCCTGCTCACCCGCCGGGTCACGGGAGTCTTCGTGCGGCGCTCAGGGCATCTCGACGACCTGGGCGGCGTAGACCAGCCCGGCGCCGAAACCGATCTGCAGGGCCAGGCCGCCGTGCGGCGCCTCCCCCTCCTCGAGCATGCGGCTCATCGCCAGCGGGATGGAGGCCGCCGAGGTGTTGCCGGTCTCGGCGATGTCGCGCGCGACCGGGACGTGCTCGGGCAGCTCCAGGGCCTTGACCATCGCGTCGGTGATCCGCATGTTGGCCTGGTGGGGCACGAAGGCGTCCAGGTCGGCCGGGGTGATGCCGGCGGCCTCGACGGCCCGGCGCGCGACCGGGGCCATCGAGAAGACCGCCCAGCGGAAGACGGTCTGGCCCTGCATGGTGAAGGCCGGCCAGTCGACCCCCTCGGTGCGGCCCGGGTCCTCCATGGCGGGGCGCAGGTCGGTCCAGGACTCTCGCTGGGTGATGGCGTCGGCCCGCTCGCCGAGGCTGCCCCAGATGGTCGGCCCGATGCCGGGCCGGTCGGCGACACCCACGACGGCGGCGCCCGCGCCGTCGCCGAAGATGAAGGCCGACCCGCGGTCGTGCTTGTCGGTGAAGTCCGAGAGCTTCTCCACCCCGACGACGAGGACGGTGTCGGCGCTGCCGGCCCGGATCATGTCGTTCGCCTGGGCGATGGCGTAGCAGTAGCCCGCGCACGCGGCCGAGATGTCGAAGGCGGCCGGGTCGGTCATGCCCAGCCGGTCCGCCAGGACCGGCGCGGCGGCCGGCGTCTGGAAGGGGTGGGTGACGGTGGCCATGATGACGGCGTCGACCTGACCGGTCTCGACGCCGGCACGCTCCATCGCCTGGCGGGATGCGGCCTCGGCCATGTCGACGACGGTCTCGTCCTCCCGGGCGAAGCGCCGGGTGACGATGCCCGAGCGCTGCCGGATCCACTCGTCGCTGGAGTCGATGAACTGGATGATCTCCTCGTTGGTCACCACGCGCTCGGGCCGGTAGGCCCCCAGGCCCAGGATCCGGGCGTGACGCAGCGTGGTGGGTGCCGAGAGGGCGGGTCGCGTGCTCACGGGCGGGCCTCCTGAGATGGGCGGGGACGGTTCACGGGACAGGTGGGTCAGGCAGCGCCGTGCTCGCGCACCATGCGCGCGGCGGCGTCCAGGTCGTCCGGGGTCTTGAGCGCCAGGGTCTCCACGCCCCGCATGCCCCGCTTGGCGAGACCGACGAGGGTGCCGGCCGGGGGGAGCTCGATCAGCCCGGTCACGCCCATCGAGACGAGGGCCTCCATGGTGAGATCCCACCGCACCGGGCCGGCGACCTGCGCGATGAGCCGGCGCAGGACCTCGCTGCCGTCGGCCACCACCTGACCGTCGGCGTTGGACAACAGCGGCACCCGCGGGTCCTGCGGCGCGAGCGACTCGGCGTGCCGGGTGAGCCGGTCGACGGCCGGCTGCATGTGCTGGGTGTGGAAGGCGCCGGCGACCGGCAGCGGGACCACCCGGGCGCGCGTCGGCGGCTCCTGCTCCAGGGCGGCCAGCTGCTCCATGGTCCCGGCGGCCACGACCTGCCCGGCGCCGTTCATGTTGGCCGGGGTGAGGCCGTGCCGCTCCAGGGACGCGGCGACCTCGGTGGGGTCACCGCCCACGACCGCGGACATGCCGGTCGGGGTGAGCGCGGCGGCCTCCGCCATGCCCAGCCCGCGCTCGCGGACGAAGCTCATCGCGTCGTCCGGGGCCAGGACCCCCGCGATGGCGGCCGCGGTGATCTCCCCGACCGAGTGGCCGGCGGTCGCGGACACGTGCTGCGGCAGCTGGTCGTGGTCCAGCACCAGGGGGAGGGTCGCCAGCCCGGCGCTGACGATGAGCGGCTGGGCGACGGCGGTGTCCTTGATGGTCTCGGCGTCCGAGGTCGTGCCGTGGGTGACCAGGTCGAGCGAGGCGGCGGCGGCCAGCGCCTCCAGGCGCTCCCGCACGGCCGGCTGCTCGAGCCAGGGGGTGAGGAAGCCGGGGGTCTGGGAGCCCTGTCCGGGCGCGACGATGACGAGCACGCCCCCTACTGTGCCGGTGAGACCCTCCAGGACGCGACTGCGCGACGCACGATAATGCCGGGGGAAGTTTGGAGGAACCCTCCAAAGACCGTGTCCGGCGGTCGCCGACAGGGGAGGTGCCGCCCGGTCAGCGGCTCCCGCGCCACAGCCGGGGGCCGGTGCCCATCCGTCCCAGCGCCAGCGCCACCTGGAGCACCCACGCGTCGCGGGCGTCGTGCGGGTCCAGGCCCACGACCTCGCCGACCCGCCGCAGCCGGTAGCGCACCGTGTTGGGGTGCAGGAAGAGCAGCCGGGCGGTCGCCTCGAGCACCATCCCGTGGTCGAGATAGGCCTGGACCGTGTCCAGCAGCGCGGACGGGTGGTCCCGCAGCGGGGCGTAGACCCGGTCGACCAGCATCCGGCGCGCGGGCCCCTCGCCCAGCAGCGAGCGCTCCGCCAGCAGCTCGTCGGCGGCCACCGGCCGGGGCGCGTCGCCCCACGCCGGTGCGGCGTCCACCCCGGAGAGCGCGGCCCGGGCCGACCGCCCGGCCGCGAAGAGGTGGGGCACCCGCGGGCCGACGACCAGCGGGCCCTCGCCGAAGCAGTCGCCCAGCCTCGCGGCGTCGCCCAGCGGGTCGGTGCTCCCACCGAGCACGCAGACGAGCCGGCGGTCGTGGGCGGCGCCGAGTGCGGAGCGCCCCAGCGTGCGGGCCGCGGTCCGCAGCGCCTCGACGGCCGTGGCCTGGTCGCCCTCGGGCAGCAGCCCGGCCACCACGGTGACGTCGGTCACCCCCTCCCACCCGAGCTCGGCGGCCCGGGAGGCCATCGCGTCGTTGGCCTCGCCCCGGACGACGGCGTGGACGACGAGGGTCTCCAGGCGGCTGTCCCAGCCGCCCCGGTGGTCCGCGGACCGGGCGTAGACGTCGGCGGCCGCGAAGGCCAGGTCACGGGAGTAGCGCAGCACCGCCTCCCGCAGCGCCTGCGTCTCGGCCTCCTCGACCAGCTCGGGCACCGCCGCCTCGACCGTGGCGATCGCCGTCCGGGTGAGGTCCAGGGTCTGGCGCAGGGTGATCGTCGCGGCCAGGCTCGGGGGCGCCGCCGCGAAGATCTGACCCGGCGGGGGTCCGGGGCGCGCGCCGTCGGCATACCAGGTCAGCAGGGCGCCGATGCCTGCCTGCGCGACGAGCCGCACCCAGGCGCGGTCGGCGGCACCCAGCTCCCGGAACCACGCGTGCTCGGCCTCCATCCGACCGGCGGCGCGGCCGGCCAGGTCGGCGGCGTGGCGGGAGAGGTCGCGGTCGGGCACCCTCGCGAGCCTAGTCGGCGGCTGACAGGATCGAGGTATGCCGACCGCGTCCCCGCTCGTCCTCGCCCACCGCGGAGCCTCCGGGCGGCTGCCCGAGCACACCCTCGCCGCCTACGAGCTCGCGGCCCGGCAGGGTGCCGACTACCTCGAGCTCGACCTCGTCGCGACGAGGGACGGCGCGCTGGTGGCCCGGCACGAGAACGACGTCTGGGGGACGACCGACGTGGCCGACCACCCCGGCCTCGCGGCGCGTCGGCGTCGGGAGGTGGTCGACGGCACCCCGGTGGAGGGCGTCTTCACCGAGGACCTCGACCTCGAGGAGCTGCGGACCCTGCGCGCCAGGGAGCGGCTGCCCCAGCTGCGCGGGACCGACCGGGACGGGGAGTGGCCGGTCCCGACCTTCGCGGAGATCGTCGCCCTCCGTGCGGCGCTCAGCCACGAGCTGGGGCGCGAGCTCGGGCTCTACGTCGAGCTCAAGCACCCCACCCACTTCGCCCGGCTGGGGCTGTCTCTGGAGGAGCGGATGCTGGCTGACCTGGAGGCCGGTGGCCTGCTGTCGAGGGACGCGCCGGTCTTCGTCCAGTGCTTCGAGCCGGGCAGCCTGCGGCGGCTGCGCGACGAGCTCGGCTGCCGGCTGCGCCAGGTGCTGCTCGCGACCGCGCCGCAGGACGTGCCCGCCGACCTCGGCGCCTCCTCCGAGCCGCGCACCTATGCCGAGCTGTTGTCACCGCCGGGGCTGCAGGAGCTGGCCGGCGCCGTCGACGGGATCGGCCCGCGCAAGCAGATGGTGCTGCCCTGGGCGCAGGACGGGACCCTGGGGGATGCCACGCCGCTGGTCTCCGACGCGCACGCGGCCGGGATGGTGGTGCACGCCTGGACGTTCCGGGCGGAGAACCAGTTCCTGCCGCCCGCGCTGCGCCGCGGCCCCGCCAGGAACGTCACCCGAGGGGCCGACGCCGAGCCCGGCCCGGAGCCGGCTGCCCACGGCGACCTCGCCGCCGAGGTGCTGGCGCACCTCGCGGCCGGGGTGGACGGCATCTTCACCGACCACCCCGACCTCGTGGTGCAGGCCCTGCGGGAGGGTCCCCCGGACGCGGGCTGACCCTCAGGCGTCCCCGCCGGTGGTGCCGGAGGTCCCCGCGGTGACGTCGAGGAGGCGGTACTTCTCCGCCGCGTCCCGCGGCACCTGCGGGTCCAGCTCGCCCCGGTCGGCCAGCATCTGCAGCGCCTTGACCGCCATCGACGGGCCGTCGATGTGGAAGAAGCGGCGCGCGGCCGGACGGGTGTCCGCGAAGCCGAAGCCGTCCGCACCCAGGGCGAAGTAGTCCTCCGGGACCCAGGGGGCGATCTGGTCCTGGACGGCGCGCATGTAGTCGCTCGTGGCCACGACCGGCCCGTCGCCCTCGGAGAGGCGGCGGGTGACGTAGGGCACCCGCCGCTCCTGCTCGGGGTGCAGGAAGGCGTCGGTGTCGCACGCCATCGCCTCCCGGCGCAGCTCCGACCACGACGTCACCGACCAGACGTCGGAGCTGACGCCCCAGTCCTCCCGCAGGAGGTCGGCGGCCTCGAGCGCCCAGGGCACCCCGACCCCCGAGGCGAGGAGGCGCACGTGCTTGCCCCCCTGCTGCTCGCCGGCGGCGATGCGGTGCATCCCCTGGAGGATCCCCTCGACGTCGACGTCGTCCGGCTGCGCGGGCTGGCGCATCGGCTCGTTGTAGACGGTGAGGTAGTAGATGACGTTCTCGGGGTCCTCGCCGTACATCCGCTCCAGGGCGCGGGGCAGGATGTGCGCCATCTCGTAGGCGTAGGCCGGGTCGTAGGCGACGACCGCCGGGTTGGTCGAGGCCAGCAGGGGGGAGTGCCCGTCGGCGTGCTGGAGCCCCTCGCCGGCGAGCGTCGTGCGCCCGGCCGTCGCGCCGATCATGAAGCCGCGGGCGAGCTGGTCCGCCGCGGCCCAGATGCTGTCACCGGTGCGCTGGAAGCCGAACATCGAGTAGAAGATGTAGAACGGCACCATCGGCACCTGGTGGGTGTCGTAGGACGTGCCGGCAGCGCTGAACGCACCGACCGACCCGGCCTCGTTGATCCCGACGTGCAGGATCTGACCCTGCTCGGACTCCTTGTAGGCGAGCATGAGGTCGGCGTCGACCGAGGTGTAGTTCTGCCCGTGGACGTTGTAGATCTTCGCCGTCGGGAAGAAGCTGTCCATGCCGAAGGTCCGCGCCTCGTCCGGGATGATCGGCACGACGTGCTTGCCGAACTCCTTGTCGCGCATCCACTCCTTGAAGATGCGCACGAGGGCCATCGTGGTGGCGACCTCCTGCTTGCCGGACCCCTTCTTGGCCACGTCGTAGACCTTGGTGTCGGGCAGCCGCAGGGAGGTGCCCCCCGGCTGGCGCTTGGGCAGGTAGCCGCCCAGCGTGCGACGCCGCTCCTTGAGGTACTGGATCGCCGGGTCGTCCTCACCCGGGTGGTAGTACGGCGGGGCGTAGGGGTCGGCCTCGAGCTGCTCGTCGGTGATGGGGATCTGCAGGCTGTCGCGGAACGCCTTGAGGTCGTCCAGGGTCAGCTTCTTCATCTGGTGCGTGGCGTTGCGCCCGGCGAAGCTCTTGCCCAGGGAGTAGCCCTTGATCGTGTGCGCCAGGATCACCGTCGGCTGACCCGTGTGGTTCATCGCGGCCTGGTATGCCGCGAACACCTTGCGGTAGTCGTGCCCGCCGCGCTTGAGCTTCCACCAGATGTCGTCGTCGCTCCAGTCCTTGACCAGCTCCTTGGTGCGCGGGTCGCGCCCGAAGAAGTGGTCGCGGATCCACGCGCCGTCGTTGGCCCGGAAGGTCTGGAAGTCCCCGTCCGGGGTGGTGTTGAAGAGGTTGACCAGGGCGCCGGAGGTGTCCTTGGCGATGAGGTCGTCCCAGCCGCGGCCCCAGAGGACCTTGACGACGTTCCACCCCGCGCCGCGGAAGAAGCTCTCCAGCTCCTGCACGATCTTGCCGTTGCCGCGTACCGGGCCGTCGAGGCGCTGCAGGTTGCAGTTGACGACGAAGGTGAGGTTGTCGAGCTCCTCGTTGGCCGCCACCTGCAGCAGGCCGCGCGACTCCGGCTCGTCCATCTCGCCGTCGCCGAGGAAGGCCCACACGTGCTGCTGGCTGGTGTCCTTGAGGCCGCGGTTGTGGAGGTACTTGTTGAACGACGCCTGGTAGATGGCGTTCATCGGCCCGATGCCCATGGACACGGTCGGGAACTGCCAGAAGTCCGGCATCGACCGGGGGTGCGGGTAGGACGGGACGGCCGTGACGTCGTCCTGCAGGCCCTTGCTCTTCTCCTGGCGGAAGCCGTCGAGCTCGGTCTCGCTCAACCGGCCCTCGAGGTAGGCGCGGGCGTAAATGCCCGGGGACGCGTGGCCCTGGAAGAAGACCTGGTCGCCCCCGCCCTCGTGGTCACGACCGCGCCAGAAGTGGTTGAAGCCGACCTCGGTGAGGGTGGCCTGCGACGCATACGTCGAGATGTGCCCGCCGACCGCGATGTCGGGGTGCTGCGCGCGGTGCACCATGACCGCGGCGTTCCACCGGATCCAGGCGCGGTACCGACGCTCCATGTCCTCGTCGCCCGGGAACCACGGCTCCTGCTCGGGGGAGATGGTGTTGAGGTAGTCGGTCGTGGTCAGCGAGGGGATGCCGACCTGCGAGTCCCTCGCCCGCTCCAGCATGCGCAGCATGAGGTAGCGGGCCCGCTGGCGCCCGCCGGTGCTGATCGCGGAGTCCAGCGATTCCAGCCACTCCTGCGTCTCCTCGGGGTCCGTGTCGGGGACCTGGCTGGGCAGACCGTTCAGGATGGGGCCGGTGGAGCGCTCCTGGGCCATCAGGGTGGATCCTTCCTGCAAGGGGGTGTCCTGCCCAGTCTGTCACGTCCCTGACGCCGCGTCCGTGGTGGCCGACCCGGGGGCCGCCTTTACGTCACCCGCGCCACTCTGCTTGTCTTGTTCCACCATGGACGGGCAGAAGAGGACGGAGCAGCAGGACGTGACCGACGACGCGCAGGGGGAGGCACCCCTCGCGGGTATGGTGCGCAAGCTCGGCCTTCGCGAGGGTCAGGTGGTCGTCGAGTACGGCTACGACGACGACGTCGAGGAGGCCGTGCGGCAGGCCGCCGCCGCGGTGAGCGGGGCGCCGCTGGAGGCGGACGACTACGACGGCGTCGTCGACGTCGTGCTGCTGTGGTGGCGCGACGGGGAGGGCGACCTCGCCGACGAGCTCATGGACGCCCTGACGACCATGGAGGAGGGCGGCTGCATCGTGCTGCTCACCCCGGGTGCCGGGCGGGAGGACCGCGTTCCCGCCGCGGACGTGCAGGATGCGTGCACCACCTGCTCGATGACGGCCTCCGGCGCGGTCAACCTCGGGGAGTGGCTGGGCCAGCGCCTGGTGGGTCGCAAGTGAACGCTGCACCACCCGCCCCGGTGGAGGTGGGCCAGCGCGCCCCCGACCTCACGCTCACCGACCAGGCGGGGGAGCGGCATACCCTCTCCGCGGCCGTGGCCGACCGGCACGCCCTGCTCGTGTTCTACCCCTTCGCCTTCTCCTCGATCTGCACCGGCGAGCTGCTGGAGATCCAGCTCAACATCGACGAGTTCGTCAACGACCGGGTGCAGGTCTTCGGCCTGTCCTGCGACCCCGCACCGACCCTGCGGGCGTGGGCGGCCCACGAGGGCTACCGCTTCCCGCTGCTCTCCGACTTCTGGCCGCACGGGCAGGTGGCGCGCGACTACGGCGTCTTCGACGAGGACTCCGGTATGGCCGTGCGCGGCACCTTCCTCGTCGACCCCGACATGCGGGTGCGGTGGTCGCTCGTGCACGGACCGGGGGAGGCGCGGCAGATCGGTGCGCTGCACGAGGCGGTACGCCACCTGCAACAATGACGCACACCCACCACAACAGGGGCCTGTAGCTCAGCTGGTAGAGCGCCGCGTTTACACCGCGTAGGTCGTCGGTTCGAGCCCGGCCGGGCCCACGTGAACGCCAGCACCCAGCAGACCGGTGTCGCCCTGGCCGACGTCGTCGCCACCCTCGAGGAGCTCTACCCCACCGCGACCGCGCAGTCGTGGGACCGCGTGGGTCTCGTCGCCGGGGACCCGGAGCAGCGCGTCCACCGCGTGCTGCTCGCGGTCGACCCGACGCTGGAGGTCGTGGCCGAGGCCGTGCGCACCGGCGCGGATCTGGTCATCACCCACCACCCGCTGCTGCTGCGCGGGATCCACTCCGTGGCGACGACGTCGGCGAAGGGGGCGACGGTGACCGAGCTGGTGGTCAACGACGTGGCGCTCTACTGCGCCCACACCAACGCCGACGTCGCCGACCCCGGCGTCGGCCAGGCGCTGGCCGCGGCGTGCGGTCTCGCGGCCACGCAGGCGCTGACCCTCGCCGAGGACCAGGAGCTCGGCCGGGTCGGCGAGCTGCCCGAGGCGGTCACGCTGAGGGCGCTGGCGCAGCGGCTCGCCGAGGCCCTGCCACCCACGGCCGGCGGGGTGCGGGTCAGCGGCGACCCCGATGCGCCGGTGCGCCGGGTCGCCGTGCTCGGGGGTGCCGGGGACGGCGAGTTCGAGGCGGTGCGACGCGCCGGTGCCGACGTCTACGTCACCTCCGACCTGCGGCACCACCCGGCGCTCGAGGCCCGGGAGGAGGCGCGGGCCGCCGCCCGCGCGGGTGGCGCCGCGACGCCCTACCTCCTCGACGCCGGCCACTACGCCACCGAGTGGCTGTGGCTGCCCGGGCTGCGCGAGCTGCTGCTCGGCCGCCTCGACGTCGAGGTCGAGATCTCGCAGGTCTGCACCGACCCCTGGGACCTCGTCGTCGGTGCCCGGCCGGACCACGACCGCACGACCGACCACCCCGTCGAAGGAGACCACCCGTGAAGGCAAGCCCCCAGATGCAGGCCCGGCTGCTCGAGCTCCAGGAGCTGGACACGCACATCTCCCAGCTGGAGCACCGCCTGCGCTCGGTCCCCGAGCTCATCGACATCTCCCGCATGGAGGGCGAGCAGCCCGGGCTGGAGGCCGAGGTGGTGCGGACCAGCACCGAGGTCAGCGACCTCGAGCGGGAGGTGGCCCGGGCCGAGGCGGCCGTCCAGCTCGTCCGCGACCGGGCGGCCCGCGACCGGCAGCGCCTGGAGGCCGGCACCGGCAGCGCCAAGGACCTCCAGGGCCTGCAGCACGAGCTGGAGTCGCTGGCCCGGCGGCAGGGCGTCCTGGAGGACGAGGAGCTGGAGGTCATGGAGCGCGTCGAGCAGGCCCAGGGGGCCCAGCAGGCGGCGACCTCCGCCCTGCAGCAGCACGAGGCCCGGCTCGGGGAGCTGCGCGAGGCCCGGGACGAGAAGGTCGCGGCGGTCGTCGCCGAGCGCGAGGAGGTGGCTGCGGGACGCGACGCCATCGTCGCCGACGTGTCGGCCGAGCTGCTCGCGCTGTACGAGCGGCTGCGGGCCCAGACCGGCTCCGGCGCGGCGCCGCTGCAGCAGCGGCGGTGCGGAGGGTGCCGCCTCGAGCTCAACGCCGTCGACCTCGGGCGCATCCGGGCGGCCGCCGAGGACGAGGTCGTGCGCTGCGAGGAGTGTGGCCGCATCCTGGTCCGGACGGCGGAGTCCGGCCTGTGACCGACGGGGCGCCGACCCCCGGGAGCGGTCCGGCGCCCGGGAGCGGTCCGGTCGGGGACCCGGCCGAGACCTACCTCTCGGACGAGACGCTGCCCGTCCTCGAGGGCAGCACCCGGCTGGTGCTCGTGCGCCACGGCGTCACCGACTTCACGCAGGCGCGCCGGATGGACGGACGAGGTGGCGCCGACCCGGCGCTCAACGCCACCGGCCGGGCGCAGGCACGGGCCGCCTCGGGGGCCGTCGCCGAGCTCCTGGCCCGTGCCACGCCCGCGCCGGTCCGCGTTGTCTCCTCGTCCCTGGCCAGGGCGCGGGAGACCGGGCGGCTGCTCGCCGACCGCCTCGGGGTCGAGCGCGAGGAGGACCGGGACTGGGACGAGCAGGGCTTCGGCGACTGGGACGGGCAGGCCATGCCCGAGCTCGCGGCGCGGGAGCCCGACGAGCTCGCGCGGCTGCGCACCGACCTGGACTACGCCCGTCCCGGCGGGGAGTCCCGTCGGGACCTCGACGCCCGGGTCGGCGTGGCCCTGCAGCGGGCGGTGGGCTCGGGGGGCACGGTCGTCGTGGCCACCCACCGGGTCGCCATCATGTCCGTCCTGTGCCGGGTCCTGGGGGTCGACCACGACCGGGGCTGGAGCATCGCGACCGGCCCGGCCTCGCTGAGCGCCGTCGAGATGTGGCCCGACGGCGGGGTGCAGGTGACCTTCGTCAACGACACCCACCACCTGCGCGGCCTGGCCTAGGGTCGGGGCCATGAGCGCGGCACCGGACGACCTCACCCCCATGGAGCGCGCCCGGGTGGCCCCGGAGGAGGGGTATGCCCTCAACCGGTCCAACTGGGACGGCCGGGCGCAGGTGCACGCGGCCAGCGCGCACTACGACCTGGAGGGCTGGGTGGCCGACCCCACCCGGGTGGGCGCGGTCGTGCGCCGCGACCTGCAGATCCTCGCCCCGCACCTGCCGGAGGCGCTGCGGGACGGGGGCGACGGCATACCTCGCCTCGACGGGCTCGACGTCTGCCACCTGCAGTGCCACCTGGGGACCGACACCCTCGGGCTGGCGCGGCGCGGAGCCCGCTGCACCGGGGTCGACCTGTCGCCGGAGTCCCTCCGGGTCGCCCGCGACCTCGCGGCGCGCGCCGGGGCGGACATCCGCTACGTCGAGGCCAACGTCCTGGACGCCGCGGCCGCCGTGGGCGCGACCTTCGACCACGTGCACACCTCGATCGGGACCCTCTGCTGGCTGCAGGACCTGGCGGCGTGGGGCCGCCAGGTCGCCGCGCTGCTGCGCCCCGGCGGAACCTTCCTGCTGCGCGACAGCCACCCCATGATCAACGTCATGGGGGACACCGACCCGACCACGATGAGCCCGGCCTACGCCTACTTCCCGCTGCCGGCGGGCGAGGGCTTCACCTACGCCGACGGCTCGACCTACACCGACGGCGACAGCGCGCTGATCTCCCAGCCGCGCAACGTCGAGTGGCCCCACCCGCTCAGCGAGATCCTCGGGGCGCTGCTGGACGCCGGGCTCACCGTCGAGCACCTCGGCGAGCACCAGGACCTGCCCTGGCCGGCCCACCCCGCGATGACCCCCGAGGGCGAGGACTGGGTGCTGCCCGAGCCGTGGCGCTCGCAGGTGCCGGTGGCGCTGAGCGTCGTCGCGCGCCGCCCGGGGTGAGTGCGCTCAGGAGGGCAGGGCGTCGAGGACCCAGGGTGAGCCGGGCCGCCGAGGCTCGTGCAGCTCGACGTCGAAGGCGCCGCCGAGCAGCTCGGTCAGGGCTCGCGGGTTCCTCGGGTCGGACGGGTTCTGGCAGAGCGCCCGCGCGACCAGGCCCCGGGTGTGCTTGGCCATGTGGGTGGCGCCGGGCACCCGCACCTGCACCCAGCGCCGGGCCAGGTCGGAGGTCGCGGCGGGGGCCCAGGCCGCGGCATACGTGCTGGAGCGGCAGTCCACGACCAGCCCGCGCCCGGCCGCCCCGGCGAGCACCGGGTCCAGGTGCTCCCGCCAGAAGCCCGCGAGCGGACCGACCCCGGGGAGGTTGACGCCCATCGACAGGCGGTAGGGCGCGAGCCGGTCGGTCATCCGCACCACGCCGTAGAGCGCGGAGACCACCCGCAGCCGCGACGTGGCCCGCCGCCCCGCGCCGGGGTCCAGGGAGGCCAGGTCCAGCGCCTCGTAGAGCACGCCTGAGTAGAGCTCGCGGGCCGGGAGCGTCGGCGCGGTGCGCAACCGGGTGTTCCTGGCGATCTCGGCCGTGAGGTTCGGGCTGACCCCGAGCGCCGTCGCGGCGTCCGGGCCGCCACTGACCTGTGCCAACGCCGTGGCCACGCGGTCCCGTGCCGACGTCAGCTCGGGGGCCGAGAGGGACTCCGGGCGCAGCGCCGAGCCGCGGGTGCGGGTCTGCTTGGACTCGGACGGCGGGAGCAGGATGAGCACCGCGTCAGCGTAGGTCAGGTGTCGGTGCCTCGACGTAGGGTGGGTCTCATGGTGGAGCGTGCGACGAGCCTGGCCTGCGACCCGACCGCGTCCGAGACCGGCCGGCTGCTGGCCCGGGCGTTCCAGCAGGTCCGCGACGACCTCGAGGTGCGCCAGACCTTCCCGGACGCGGCGCTGGCCGAGGTCGAGCAGGGGGTCGCCGCCCCGGACCTGCCCGGTCGCGACGAGACCGGGGTGGAGCTCATCACCGTCGACCCGCCCGGCTCCATGGACCTCGACCAGGCCATGCACCTGGAGCGCGACGGGTCGGGCTTCCGGGTCCGCTACGCCATCGCCGACGTCCCCGCGTTCCTGGCCGAGGGGGGTGCGCTCGACGCGGAGACGCGGTTGCGTGGGCAGACGATCTACTGCCCGGACGCCCGCGTGCCGCTGCACCCGCCGGCGCTCAGCGAGGAGGCGGCGAGCCTGCTCCCCGACGCCGTGCGCCCGGCATACGTCTGGGACATCCGGCTCACCGCCGACGGCACGCGGCACAGCGCGGAGGTCTACCGGGCGATGGTGCGCTCCCGGCGCCGCTACACCTACGAGCAGGTGCAGGAGCTCGTCGACGGCGGGGAGGCGGAGCAGACCCTGGTGCTGCTCAAGGAGGTGGGGGAGCTGCGCGCCGCCCGAGAGATCGCCCGCGGGGGCGCGAGCCTGCCGATGCCGGAGCAGGAGGTGGGGACCGGTGACGAGGAGGGGGGCGACTACACGTTGCGCCTGCGCCCGCTGCTGGCCGCCGAGGACTGGAACGCGCAGATCTCGCTGCTCACCGGGATGGTCGCCGCCCGGATGATGCTCGAGGGTGGGGTCGGCATCCTGCGGACCATGCCGGAGCCCGGGGAGGGGGCGGTGGCGCGCTTCCGCCGCGAGGTCGAGGCACTCGGCGCCCACTGGCCGGACGGTATGCCGTACGGCGAGTTCCTCCGCACGCTCGACCGGGCGGACACACGGCACCTGGCGATCGTCAACGCCGCGACGTTCCTCTTCCGCGGAGCGGGCTACACCGCCTTCGACGGCGAGCTGCCGCCGGAGAAGGACCGCGTCCAGGCCGCCGTGGCGGCGCCCTATGCGCACGTGACGGCGCCGCTGCGTCGCCTGGTCGACCGGTTCGGGCTGGCGGTCTGCGAGGCGCTCTGCTCCGGGAGCGAGGTCCCCGCCTGGGCCCGCGAGGCCCTGCCGGGGCTGCCGGGCGTCATGGAGGAGACCGGTCGGCGGGCCCGGGCCGTCGACCGGGGCTGCCTGGCGGCGGTCGAGGCGGCCGTGCTGCACGACCGCGTGGGCGAGGACTTCGAGGCGGTCGTCGTCGACGGGGTCGACGGCGACCGGGTGCAGGTGCAGCTCCTGGACCCACCGGTCAGCGACGTCGCGACCGGCAGTGCCCGGCTGGGCGGCGCCGTCACGGTGCGGGTGGAGCGGGCCGACATCCTGGCGGGCGAGGTCGACCTGCGGATCGTGGGGCAGGACGGATGAGAGCATCCCCGCCGCGGCCCGACGGGGTGCGCGTCGTCGCCTCCGACTGCGACGGCACGCTGCTGCGCTCGGACGGCACGGTGTCGGGGCGCACCCGCGCGGTGCTGGACCGCTGCGCGTCCTCCGGGGTCCGGGTCGTGCTGGTCACCGCGCGCCCTCCCCGGTGGATGGACGAGCTCGGGGACCTCGGGGTCGAGGCGGTGGCGCTGTGCGGCAACGGCGCCTTCACCTATGACGTGTCGCGCCGCGAGATCATCGGCCACCGACTCATGCCCGCCGAGCTCGTGGGCACGCTGCTGGCCGAGCTCAAGGAGGCCCTGCCCGGGGCGGCGCTGGCCACCGAGTCGGTGCGCGGCTTCGCCCGCGAGCCGCACTTCCACCGGGCCAACGACCGGACCGACGGCCAGTGGCTGGTCGGCGACATCGGGCAGCTGGCCCAGGAGCCCGCCGGCAAGATCCTCGTGCGCCACGGCGACTGGTCCACCGAGCAGATCAGCGCCCGGGTCAAACAGGTCGTGGGGGAGCGTGCCGAGGTGGCCGACTCCGGGGCGGTGCAGCTGGGGGAGGTCACCGGTCGGGGCGTCACCAAGGCGCTGGCGCTCCTGACCTGGTGCGCCGAGCAGGACCCACCCGTGGCGCCGCACGAGGTGTGGGCGTTCGGGGACATGCTCAACGACATACCGATGCTGGAGTGGGCCGGGCGCGCCCACGCCGTCGCCAACGCCCACCCGCAGGTCCTGGCGCTCGCCGACGAGGTGGTGCCCAGCAACGACGAGGACGGGGTGGCGAACCGCGTCGCCGCGCTCCTGGACGCGCGCACGGTATGACAGGATCAGGGTATGACGGACAGCAAGCAGACCACCCCGGCCAGCACCCGACGCGGCAGCTTCGGCGGCATGCTGACCGCCTTCATCATCGGTGTGCTGGCGGTGACCGCGATCTTCGTCGTCGTCGACCTGGCGACGGGCGCGCTGCACCTCTGAGTCACCCGGCGGGGGTGGATGAGCCGGCCGGTACGCCGGGTTCTGTCCCCTCGCGCCGTCACCGGCACCGCGGAGGGTGGCGACCATCCATCTCGGGTGCGCGTTGCCGCACACCTCCAGCGACCTACCCGTGCGCTCGGGCGGGCAGCCCTCGGACGCGCACTGTCTGGTCTTGCTCCAGGTGGGGTTTACCGAGCCACGTCAGTCACCTGACGTGCTGGTGGTCTCTTACACCACCGTTTCACCCTGACCCACCGCCGAGGCGGCGGGCGGTCTGTTCTCTGTGGCACTGTCCCGCGGGTCACCCCGGGTGGCTGTTGGCCACCACCTTGCCCTGTGGAGCCCGGACGTTCCTCGGCGGGACACCCGAAGGTGCCCGACGCGGCCGCCTGGCCGACTCATCCACGCCCGTCAGGATAGCGGTCCGGGACGCACGCCGTAGACTCCACCCACGTGACGACGACGGAACCCACGCCGGCCGACCTGCGTCGCTGGCGGCGCCATCTGGCGGACGAGCACGCCAACATGCGTGCCTTCCGTGACCTCGCGGCCCGCCGCCAGGGCGAGGAGCGGGCGATCCTCACCGGGCTGGCGGACGCCGAGCAACGGCACGCCGAGCACTGGGAGCGGCTGCTGGGGGAGCGAGCGCACCCCGCGCCCCACCCCACGCTCGCCCACCGGCTGCAGACCTGGCTGGCCCGGCGCTTCGGCATGGTCTTCGTGCTCGCGCTGCTCCAGCGGTCCAAGTCGGACAACCAGTACGCCGGCGAGACCGACGCGGCCTCCTCCATGGCGGCCGACGAGCAGGTGCACGAGGAGGTCCTGCGGGGTCTGGCGGCGCGCGGCCGGCTGCAGCTGTCCGGCAACTTCCGGGCGGCCGTCTTCGGCGCGAACGACGGGCTGGTGTCCAACCTGGCGCTCATCATGGGGATGGCCGGCACCGGTGTGTCGGGCGCGGTCGTCCTGGCGGCGGGGATGGCGGGCCTGCTCGCGGGGGCGCTGTCCATGGGTGCCGGCGAGTACATCTCGGTGCGGTCGGCCCGCGAGCTGCTCGCCGCCTCCCAGCCCGCCCAGGGCACCCAGGACGCCCTGGGCGCCCTCGACCTGCAGGCCAACGAGCTGGAGCTGGTCTACCGGGCCCGGGGTCTGGACCGTGACCAGGCGCGGTCGCGTGCCGCGAGCGTCCTGGGCCAGGTGGAGGCGGCCGGCCGGGCACCGCGCGACGCCGTGCCGGTCGCCGCGACCGACGCCGACGAGCAGGACGCCGTGCTCAACCCCTGGGGGGCGGCGCTGGCCAGCTTCGGGTTCTTCGCCTCGGGCGCGCTCATCCCGGTGCTGCCCTACCTGCTCGGTCTGACCGGGTATGCCGCGGCCGGGGTCGCCATGCTCGCCGTGGGGATCGCCCTGCTGGTGACCGGCGGCGTCGTGGGGGTGCTGTCCGGCGCCTCGCCCCTGGGCCGGGGTGTGCGCCAGCTGCTCATCGGCTACGGGGCCGCCGTCGCGACCTACCTCCTCGGCCTGGCCTTCGGGGCCGCCGGGATCGGCTGACGCCGAGCGCTCTGCTGGGCCTTCGGCGCGTCCGGTGCGGGCTAGCGGGGGAAGGTCGTGGCGCCGGCGTCCCGCAGGTCGTGGACCGGGACCCCGCCGTCCGCCCCGAAGTCACCGATGTGCTGCAGGTACATCCCGCGGCCGCGGTCGTTGAGCAGCCCGTCGTGGATCGGGACGACCCCCTGGGCGGGGGCGATCCGCCGCACGAAGGCGATGGCCTCGGCGACCTTGCCCCAGGGCGCGCTCACCGGCACGCCGAGCAGGTCGACGGGTCCCGGGTCGCCGTCCAGGGCGTCACCGGGGTGGTAGAGCACCGGCTCGCCCTCGGCCCGGACCACCACGCCGGTGTTGCCGATCCGCGGGACGTAGGGGTGGATGTCGGCGTGCCTCTCACCGACCCCGGTCAGCGTCACCCTGCCCGAGGAATCGCCAGAGCCGAGTTCCACCGACCCGCCGGCCGGCAGCGTCTCGACGCGGTCGGCATACCCGGACTCGGCGACCGACTGCGCGGTCTGCGCCTCCATGAGCACCCGGGCGTGCGGGTTCGCGACCAGCAGGGGGCCGGTGCGCTCGGGGTCCAGGTGGTCGGGGTGCTGGTGCGTCACGACCACGGCCGTGAGGTCGGTGACGTCTGCGACGGAGGAGAACACCCCTGGGTCGAGGAGGATGCGCTGGTCGGCGACCTCGACGAGGAGGCAGGCATGTCCGAGGTGGGTGATCTGCATACCGCCACCCTAGGGGTGGCCACGTAGCCTTGCTCCTCGTGGAGTTCCTCAACGGCACCGAGCCGGTGCACGACCTGACCTACAACGACGTCTTCATGGTGCCGTCCCGCTCGTCGGTGACCTCCAGGCTGGACGTCGACCTGTCGACCGCCGACGGCACGGGCACCACGCTGCCGCTCGTCGTCGCCAACATGACCGCGGTCGCCGGGCGCCGCATGGCCGAGACCGTGGCCCGCCGGGGTGGCATCGCGGTCCTGCCGCAGGACATCCCGCTGCCGCAGGTGCGCGCGACGATCGGGGCGGTCAAGGACAGCCACCCGCTCTACGAGACGCCGATCACCATCGAGCCCGGCGCCCCCGTCGCGCAGCTGCTGTCGGTGATGTCCAAGCGGGCGCACCAGGCCGCGGTCGTCGTCGAGGACGGCTCCCCGGTCGGCATCGTGCTGGAGTCCGACACCGAGGGCGTCGACCGGTTCTCCTCGGTCCGGGACGTCATGCAGCCCCCGCGGGTCGTGCTCGAGGAGGGCGTCGAGCTGCGCGCGGCCTTCGACCTGCTGGAGGAGACGCGTGCCGGGATGGCCCCCGTCGTCGTCGACGGGCACCTGGCCGGCGTGCTGACCCGCACCGGGATCCTGCGGTCCGGGATCTACGCGCCCGCCCTGGACGCCTCGGGCCGGCTCCGGGTCGGTGCGGCCGTCGGCATCAACGGCGACGTCGCCGGGCGGGCGGGCGAGCTGCTGGCCGCCGGCGCGGACGTGCTCGTCGTCGACACCGCCCACGGTCACCAGGACAAGATGATCGACGTCCTCCCGGCCGTGGTCCGGGCGCGCGACGACCACGAGGCCGCTACCGGCGTACGGGTGGTCATCGCCGCGGGCAACGTCGTCTCCCGCGCCGGCACCCTCGAGCTGGTCGAGGCAGGGGCCGACATCGTCAAGGTCGGGGTCGGCCCCGGGGCGATGTGCACGACCCGGATGATGACCGGCGTGGGTCGGCCGCAGTTCTCCGCGGTGCTCGAGTGCGCGGACGCCGCCCGCGAGGTCGGCGCCCACGTCTGGGCCGACGGCGGCGTGAAGTACCCCCGGGACGTCGCCCTGGCCCTCGCGTCCGGCGCCGGCTCGGTCATGGTGGGCTCGTGGTTCGCCGGGACGCTGGAGTCGCCCGGTGACCTCATCCGCGACGCCGACGGCCGGCTCTACAAGGAGTCCTTCGGTATGGCGTCCGCGCGCGCGGTCCGGAACCGCACCCGGGAGATGTCGGCCTTCGACCGCGCCCGGGCCGCCCTCTTCGAGGAGGGCATCTCCTCGGGCCGGATGTTCGTCGACCCGGCCCGGCCCGGGGTGGAGGACCTCATCGACCAGATCGTCTCCGGGGTCCGCTCGGCCTTCACCTATGCGGGGGCGCGCACCATCGGGGAGTTCCACACCCGTGCCGTCGTGGGCCTGCAGGGCGCCGCCGGCTACGACGAGGGGCGGCCACGGCATACCTCCTGGTGAGGCCGCGGCCACGGCATACCTCCTGGTGAGGCCGCGGCCGCCACGGTCCCGTCTCCGGCATACCTCCTGGCCTGGAGCGTCGGCCGGGCCCCCACTGTCGGCCGGTTCGTCATCTCTCGTCCTCCGGGTCAACCTTCGGCCCCGTCGAGGGGGACGAGAGATGACCACGAGGACGAGGGTTGACGTGGCGGCTGATGGACGGCCGGCCGAGCCCCCGCCCGCGCCGGGTGCTCAGGAGGCCCGGGTATTCAGGAGGCCCGGGTGCTCAGGAGGCCCGGGCGGCGATGAGGTGCGGGCTGGCGCTGCGAGCGGCCCGCGCGACCACCCCGGACACCACGGCGGGCTGCGTGAGGCAGTCCCAGGTGAGCCGGCCGACCCCGTAGCCGAGGGCCCGGATCCGGTCCTCGCGGTGCTTCTCGGCGGCCAGGGCCTGCCGGCCCTCGTGTCCGGCGTACTTCAGCCGCCCGTCGAACTCCAGGACCACCCCCAGCTCGGGCAGGTAGAAGTCGACCCGGGCCACGACGACGTCCCCGTCGCGCACGACGTGCTGCGGGATGACCGTCAGACCCAGGTCGAGAAGGATGAGCCGCAGCAGCGACTCACCCGGGGACTCGCTGCGGCCGTCGGCCCGCGCGACAGCCAGCCTGGCCCCGAGGATGCCGGGGACGTGCGCCCGGGTGTCGAGCTGTTCCAGGAGGTCGGCGGGGGAGACGAGCCCGCGGTGCAGGGCGGCGTCCATCGCTGCCACGGCCGGCCCGTGCGGCACCTGCAGAGCGGTCCCGACCACGGCCGTCGTGGCCGCGACGACCGGCAGGCCCTCCAGCCTGGTGATCCGCTGCTCGCCCGGGCACAGGTGCACGCTGTAGTCGGAGCGCCTGCGGCTGGTCCCGACCGGACGGGCGTGGCACACGTGCAGCCGGTCGAGGGGCACCTGAGGCACCGGCAGCCCCCACAGCAACGCCGCCGACAGGTGGCTGGCGGCCCAGTCCTCGGGCCGGCTGCGCACGAGCGCGTGGACCCGCAGCACATGCCGCCCGGCGTCGTGCGCCTCACGGTCCAGCGCACTGGTCTGCACGTAGGCCCCCCGGCCCACCCGGGTCAGGACCTTGCGGGCGACGAGCAGTCGCAGCACCTCGCGCGAGATACCGATGGAGGCCGCCTCGGCCGTGGTGATGGCGAAGTGATGGGTGTGGAGGAAGCCCTCCAGAGCCGGTGTCATGACCGTCAGGCTGGCAGGTTCCGCGGGGAGTCAGGGGCGTACGGTCGGCACCTGTGGACAACCGTGGTTGGCGACGGGACTTTCGTCCGGCACGTCAACCAACAGCCCCCTCGACGAGGCCGAAAGCTGACGAACCGGCCGACGGTTGACCATCCGGCTGAGAGATGGGTGGAAGGAGGGGCATACCCCGGCGACCCGGGTCAGCCCAGGTGCACGGCCTGCCAGGCGGCGCCGATGATGCCGGCGTCGTTCTTGAGCATGGCGGGGACGATGGGGGCCCGGGTGTGCAGGAGCGGGAGGTACTTGTCCGCCTTCTTCGACACGCCCCCGCCCACGATGATGAGGTCGGGCCACAGCAGGTCCTCGACGTGGGAGTAGTAGCGCTGCAGCCGCTCGGCCCACTCCTCCCAGGAGAGGTCCTCGTCCTCCCGGGCGCTGCTGGCGGCGCGGGTCTCGGCGTCGTGACCGTCCAGCTCCAGGTGCCCCAGCTCGGTGTTCGGCAGCAGCTCGCCGTCCATGAACAGGGCGGTCCCGATCCCGGTGCCGAGGGTGGTGAGCAGGACCACGCCGTCGTTGCCGCGGCCGGCGCCGTAGTGCATCTCCGCGACCCCGGCCGCGTCGGCGTCGTTCATGACGTGCACCCGGCGGCCCACCGCCTTGCTGAAGAGGTGGTCGGCGTCGGTGCCGATCCAGGACGGGTCGATGTTGGCGGCCGTCCGGACGGTGCCGTGGTGCACGACGGCGGGCACGGTGATGCCGAGCGGGGCGTGCTTGTCGAGGTCGCCGTCGAACTTCTCGACGATCTCGGCCACCACCTCCGCCACGGCGTCCGGCGTCGACTCCTCCGGCGTCGGGATGCGCTGGCGGTCGGTGGCGAACTCGCCGGCCTCGAGGTCGACCGGAGCCCCCTTGATGCCGCTGCCGCCGATGTCGATCCCGAGGACGTCGTGCTTCTTGCCCATGCTTCCTCCCACGTGGTGACGGAGCACCGAGTATGCCGTGCTGCGGGTCGGCGCGGTTCGGGGACCGGCGCCGGGGTCAGGGGAGGGTGAGGATCTCGGCGCCGTCGTCGGTGATGAGCAGCGTGTGCTCGAACTGGGCCGAGGGCCGGCCGTCCGCGGTGAGGATCGTCCAGCCGTCCTCCCACTCCGTCCACTCGGGAGTGCCGAGGTTGAGCATCGGCTCGATGGTGAAGGTCATCCCGGGCTCGATGAGGGTGTCGTGGTCCGGGGCCGCGTCGTAGTGGGGGATCACCAGCCCGGAGTGGAAGGCCTCACCGACGCCGTGCCCGGTGTAGTCGCGGACGACGCCGTAGCCGAACCGGCCGGCATAGCTCTCGATGACCCGGCCGATGACGTTGACCTCGCGCCCCGGCCGCGCCGCGCGGATGGCGCGCGCCAGCGCCTCCTGCGTCCGCTCGACCAGGAGCCGGGTCTCCTCGGCCACCTCCCCGCACAGGAACGTCGCGTTGTTGTCGCCGTGCACCCCGCCGATGTATGCCGTGATGTCGATGTTGCAGATGTCACCCTCGCGCAGCTCCCGGTCGTCCGGGATGCCGTGGCAGATGACCTCGTTGACGGAGGTGCACAGCGACTTGGGGAACCCGCGGTAGCCCAGGGTCGAGGGGTAGGCCCCGTGGTCGAGGAGGAACTCGTGGCCCGCCCGGTCGATGGCGTCGGTGGTCACCCCGGGGCGCACCATCTCGCCGCAGAGCGCCAGCGCCTGGGCCGCCAGCCGCCCGGCGTGCCGCATCGCCTCGATGGTCTGCGCGTCCTTGACCTCCGAGCCGCGGAACGGCGTCGGAGCCGTCCGGTCGACGTACTCCGGGCGGTCGATGGAGGCGGGCACCGGCAGGCGCGGGCTGACGCGTCCGGGGGCGATCGGGGCGAGCGTGGGCATAGGGTCCAGTCTAGGTGCCGTGCTCACGACCGGAGCACGGAGTCGAGGCCAGACGGAGGCGACGGATGCAGTACTGGTACAACACCAAGACCGGCCAGGTGGAGTCCGAGGTCGACGACCAGCGGGCCCGCAGCGCCGACCTGCTCGGCCCCTACGCCAGCGAGGACGAGGCCTCGCGCGCGCTCGAGATCGCCCGGGAGAAGACCGAGCGCTGGGACGAGGAGGAGCGCGAGGACGACAACTGGGACAACAACCCGTTCAACGACCAGGGCTGACCCCGGGCGGGTGAGCCGGACCGAGCTCGGGGGGGGCCGACCGGGTGCGTCGACACGTCCCGGACGGGGCTGCAGCCGCCGGCGCCTCAGCGGTGCAGCTGCGGCAGCACCTCGCGGCCGAACACCTCGAGCCACTCCTGCTGGTTGCGCCCGACGTTGTGCAGGTAGACCCGGTCGAAGCCGAGGTCGAGCAGGCTCTGGATGTGCTGACGGTGCACGTCCGGGTCGGAGGAGATGACCATCCGGCCCTCGAAGTCCTCCGGTCGCACGAGCTGGGCCATCGCGGCGAAGTCGTGCGGTGAGCGGATGTCGGCCTTGCCGAACTTCATCCCGCCGTTGGGCCACTCGCGCACCGCGTTGTCCAGCGCCTCCTCGTCGGTCGGCGCCCACGACAGGTGCAGCTGCAGGACCTTGGGCATGGTGTCGGGGTCCTTGCCGGCCTCGCGGGCCCCGTCGGCGAACTTCCCCAGCAGCATCTCGATCTTCTCCGGCGGGGCGCCGACGGTGATGATGCCGTCCGCGTGCCGTCCCGTCTTCTTCGCGTTGACCGGGCCGGCCGTGGCGACGAGGATCGGCGGCGGCGCGTCCGGCATGGTCCACAGCCGGGTGGTCTCCATCCGGAAGAACTCGCCGGCGAACTTTGTGTCCTTGCCGGCCACCGACGCCTCGAAGAGCTGCGTGATGAGGTCGACGGCCTCGAACATCCGGCGCGAGCGCTCTCCGGCCTCCGGCCAGTAGCCGCCGAGCACGTGCTCGTTGAGCGCCTCTCCCGCGCCCACGCCGAGCCAGGTGCGCCCGGCATACATCGACTCCAGGGTGGCGGCGGCCTGCGCGACGACGGCCGGGTGCCAGCGGAAGCTGGGGCAGACGACGCCGGGGCCGAGGTCGCCGGCGGTGCGCTCCCCGACGGCGGTGAGGACGTTCCAGACGAAGGCCGACTGGCCCTGCTGCGGCACCCACGGGGCGAAGTGGTCGGCGGCCATGCAGCCGGAGAACCCGTGCTCCTCGGCCGCGGCGGTGAGCGCCACCGCCTCGGAGGGGTGGAACTGCTCCAGCATCGCGGCATACCCGACCGTGAGTTCGCTCATGCTCCTCAGGGTATGCCTCGTCCCCGACACCCCCCGCCCCGGTAGCGTGCCCCCGGTGGACGAGGTGCTGGTCGAGCGGGTGCTGCGCGCGGTCGAGCAGGTGCCACCCGGGCGCGTGGTGAGCTACGGCGACCTCGCCGCGCTCGTCGGCATCGGCCCGCGCCAGGTCGGCTCGATCCTGCGGCACTGGGGCGACAACGTGACCTGGTGGCGGGTGACCAGCCACGCGGGCGACTTCCACGCCGACCTGCTGGCCCGGGCCCGGCCGCACTGGGACGAGGAGGGGATCCGGGTCAAGCCCAACGGCCGGGGCTGCCGCATCGTGGACTACCGGGCCGACCTGAACGCCCTCGCCGCGGACTACGCCCGGGCCACGGCGGACCTCACCGATGGGGCAGGATGAGGTCATGAACCGCCAGCAGGAGTACGTCCTCCGCACCATCGAGGAGAGGGACATCCGGTTCGTCCGGCTCTGGTTCACCGACCTCATGGGCACCCTGAAGTCGGTGGCCGTGGCCCCGGCCGAGTTGGAGCAGGCCTTCACCGAGGGCATCGGCATCGACGGCAGCGTCATCGAGGGCTTCACCCGGGTCTACGAGGCCGACATGATCGTCCAGCCCGATGCCGACACCTTCCAGGTGCTGCCCTGGCGCGACCGCACGGCCCGGATGTTCTGCGACATCAACATGCCGGACGGCACTCCGGCCGCGACCGACTCGCGCAACATCCTCCGGCGGACCCTCGACCGGGCCGGCGAGCAGGGGTTCACCTTCTACACCCACCCCGAGATCGAGTTCTACCTCTTCAAGGAGCCCTACGACCGCACCCTCGGCCCGGCCCCGGTGGACCAGGCGGGCTACTTCGACCACGTCGCCCGCGGCGACGGGCACGACTTCCGCCGGGGGGCGATCGAGATGCTCGAGCAGATGGGCATCTCGGTGGAGTTCAGCCACCACGAGGGTGGGCCGGGGCAGCAGGAGATCGACCTGCGCTATGCCGACGCCCTGTCGATGGCGGACAACATCATGACCTTCCGCACCGTGGTGCGGGAGGTGGCGCTGCACGAGAAGGCGTTCGCGACCTTCATGCCCAAGCCCCTCGCCCAGCATCCCGGGTCGGGCATGCACACCCACGTCTCGCTCTTCGAGGGGGACAGCAACGCGTTCTACGAGCCGGGCGCCGACTACGAGCTCTCCCAGACCGGTCGCCGGTTCATGGCGGGGGTCCTCATGCACAGCCGGGAGATCTGCGCCGTCACCAACCAGTGGGTCAACTCCTACAAACGGCTCTGGGGCGGTGGTGAGGCCCCGGCCCACGTGTGCTGGGGGCACAACAACCGCTCCGCCCTGGCCCGCGTCCCGATGTACTCCGTCGGTCGCGGTCACTCGCGCCGGGTCGAGGTGCGCTCGATCGACGCGGCGTGCAACCCCTACCTCACCTACGCCCTCGTCCTGGCCTCCGGTCTACGGGGGATCAAGGAGGGCTACGACCTCCCGCCGGAGGCCGAGGACGACGTCTGGGTGCTCACCGACGCCGAGCGGCGGGCCATGGGCATCGACCCGCTGCCGCAGAGCCTCGGCGAGGCGGTGGCGGTGATGGAGGGCTCGGAGCTGGCGGCCGAGGTGCTGGGCGAGCAGGTCTTCGACTTCTACCTGCGCAACAAGTGGCAGGAGTGGGGCGACTACCGCTCCCAGGTCACGCAGTTCGAACTGGACCGCTACCTGCTCCACCTGTGACCGGAGGGTATGCCGTGCCACCACCGGACAGCACCCCCGCGCACGCCGCCGCCGACGGGCGACCGCGCAGCGGTGGGCGTCCCGGAGGGGAGCGGCTGGGGGCGGCCCGGCTGGCCCGGGGAGGCTTCCAGGACAGCGGGCGGGCAGGCCGGCTGCTGGAGGAGGTGCTCGGCCGGCTCGGCAGCGCCGACGACGAGCCGGAGGCGGACGTCGCGGGGCTGGTCGCGGACCTGGGGGCGAGTGCCGACCCCGACGCGGCCCTGCTGCTGCTGGTGCGCCTGCTCGACCCCCGGTCGACGGGGGCCGACGGGCGGCGCTGCGACGAGGTCACCCTGCCGGTGGTGCGGGCCGGCGGGGAGCCGCGCCGCCGGTTGCTGTCCCTGCTGGGCGGCTCGGTCGCCCTGGGCGAGACTCTCCTGCGGCACCCCGAGCACGTGCGCGACGTCGCGGAGGGGCTCTCCCCGGAGCCGTGGAGCATCGTCGAGGCCGTGCGCGGACAGCAGGGGCGCACCGGGATGGACGCCCTGCGGGTCGCCTACCGGTGCCAGCTGCTGCGGGTCGCGACCGCCGACCTCACCTCGCCGGAGCCCGTCGCTCTCCTGCCGGCGGTCGGCGGGGCCCTGGCCGACCTCGCCTCGGCCGCGCTGGAGGGTGCGCTGCTGCTGGCCAGGGCCGAGGTCGAGGACGAGGACACCTGCGCCCTGACCGTGGTCGCCATGGGCAAGACCGGGGGCCGTGAGCTCAACTACATCTCCGACGTCGACGTCATCTTCCTGGCCGCCCCGCGGTCCGGGGCCCAGGAGTCCGCAGCGCTCGCGGTCGGGGGCCGGCTGGCCACGGCGGTCATGCGCATCTGCGCGGAGTCCACCGCCGAGGGCACCCTCTGGCAGGTGGACGCCGCGCTGCGGCCGGAGGGCAAGCACGGCCCGCTCGTGCGCTCTCTGGACTCCCACCGGGAGTACTACCAGCGCTGGGCCAAGACCTGGGAGTTCCAGGCGCTGCTCAAGGCCCGGGTCGTCGCCGGCGACGGCGATCTGGGCCGACGGTGGCTCGAGCTCGTCGAGCCGATGGTGTGGGAGGCGGCGGGCCGGGAGAACTTCGTCGACGAGGTGCAGTCGATGCGCCGCCGGGTCGAGCAGCACGTCCGCCGGGACGAGGTGGACCGGCAGATCAAGCTCGGGCCGGGCGGGCTGCGCGACATCGAGTTCAGCGTGCAGCTGCTGCAGCTCGTGCACGGCCGGGCCGACCCCGCCCTGCGCTCGCGGACCACGCTGGAGGCGCTGTCCGCCCTCCGCGACGGGGGCTACGTCGGGCGCGAGGACGCCCAGGCGCTCGACGAGGCCTACCGGCTGCTGCGCTGCCTGGAGCACCGCGTGCAGCTGCACCGGATGAAACGCACCCACCTCATGCCGACCGGGGAGGCCGACCTGAGGCGCCTCGGGCGGTCCCTGGGGGAGCGCGGTGATGCCGACCGGGCGGTCCTGCAGCGCTGGAAGGGGGTGCGCCGCGAGGTCAGACGTCTGCACGAGCGGCTGTTCTACCGGCCGCTGCTGTCGGCGGTGGCCCGGCTGTCGTCCGACGAGGCGCGGCTGTCGCCCGAGGCGGCCCGCGCGCGGTTGGCCGCGCTGGGCTTCCGCGACCCGGCCGGCGCGATGCGCCACCTCGAGGCGCTGACCGAGGGCGTGAGCCGCCGGGCCACGATCCAGCGGCACCTGCTGCCGGTCATGCTGTCCTGGTTCGCCGACGGGGCCGACCCCGACGCCGGGCTGCTGGCCTTCCGCCGGCTCAGCGACGCGCTCGGCACCACGCACTGGTACCTCGGGATGCTCCGCGACGAGGGCAGTGCCGCCCAGCGGCTCGCCCGGGTGCTCTCCTCCAGCCGGTATGCCGTGGACCTGCTCATCAGGAGCCCGGAGACGGTGGCCCTGCTCGGCGACGAGGCGGAGCTGGTGGCGCCCGACAAGGACGCCCTGGTGGCCCGGATGACCGCCGCCGCGACCCGGCAGGAGAGCGCCGGGGAGGCCTTCGCCTCCGTCCGCTCGGTGCGCGCCCGGGAGCTGGTGCGGATCGTGCTGGGCGACCTGGCGGCCGGGTGGGAGGGGCCACTGGTGCGCCAGGCCCTCAGCGACCTCACCGACGCCTACCTCGAGGGGGCGCTCGGGGTGGCGACCCGCCGGGTGCTGGCCCGTCGGGGGGAGGAGGCCGCCGCGGCGCTGCTCCTCGTCGGGATGGGGCGCCTCGGTGGCCGCGAGGTCGGCTACGCCAGCGACGCGGACGTCATGTTCGTCTACGACCCGCTCCCGGAGGCATCCTCGGAGCTGGCGGCGGAGCAGGCGGTCGAGATCGTCACCGAGCTGCGCAAGGGGCTCACCGGGCCTGGCCCCGACCCGGTCCTCGAGCTGGACGCCGGCCTGCGCCCCGAGGGCAAGGCAGGACCGCTCGTGCGCAGCCTGGAGGGGTACCGAAGCTACTACGAGCGCTGGTCGGCCGGCTGGGAGTCCCAGGCCCTGCTGCGGGCACGACCCGTGGCCGGGGACGCCGGTCTCGGGGAGGCCTTCGCCGAGATGGTCCGTCCCCTGCGGTGGCCGGACGGAGGGATCGACGACGCCGCGGTCCGGGAGATCCGCAAGCTCAAGGCCCGGATGGAGGCCGAGCGGCTGCCCCGGGGCGCGGACCCCCGGACCCACCTCAAGCTGGGCATGGGCGGGCTGTCGGACGTGGAGTGGGTGGCCCAGCTGCTGCAGCTGCAGCACGCCCACGACCACCCCGGCCTCCGGACGACCAGCACCATCGAGGCGCTCCGTGCGGCGGGGGAGGCCGGGCTGCTCTCGGACCAGGACCAGGAGCCGTTGGTCCAGGCCTGGTGCATCGCCTCCCAGCTGCGGGACGCGGGCATCGTGTGGCGCGGACGTCCGGTGGACAGCGTTCCCAGCGACCTGCGCGACGCGGAGGGCATGTCCCGGGTCATGCGGCGGGGCCCGGGCAGCGGCGCGTCCCTCGCCCAGGACTGGAGGCGGACCGCCCGACACGCCCGCGAGGTGGTGGAGCGCCTCCTCTACGGCAACAGGCCACCGCGCACGGGCGCCGAGGGGGAGACCCCGGGGCGTGCTGCCGGCTCGCCCTCCCGCACCCGGCCGGACGCACCGTCCCGGGACCGGCGCACCGACGGTTTCGGCCGCCCTCGGGTGGCCTCGCCCCCGCGCGACGCGGGCCACTTCCCCCCGCCCCGCCGCGACCCGTTCGGCCGGTCCCCACGAGGTCGCCGTGGCGAGGACGGACCCGGACCCGCCGGTCCGTAGGATGTGCCGGGTGAGCCGACCCGACGATGTGACGACGTCCGGACGCTCCCAGGGGCTCGTCCTCGCGTCCGGCCCGCGGCAGGAGGTCGATGCCTGGGTGGGCGCCAGCATCGTCCCGGTCACCGTGGTCCCGCTCCCGGGCTGGGTGGCCGTCGTCACCCGGGGCCCCTCCCGTGCCGGGCCCCCCTACGAGGACGGTGGGCTGCTCAGCGCCTGCCGGGCGCTGTCCGCCAAGGCCGCACCGGGACTCGGGTTCTTCGAGGTGGACGGGCGCGCCCTGATGACCCTGCACCAGCCGGGGCGGCGCCGGCGGGTCCGCTGGGTGGTGTGGGAGCCCGAGAAGGGCCTGTTGCGGCCGCCGGGACTGGAGCTCGCCGGGCCCGCGGAGATCGTCGGTCTGGCGGGCGCGGCACCGGCCGTGCGGGACGAGCTCGTGGACCTGCTGCACGAGACCCGGGTGCGTCCGGCCCGCATGCTGCAGGCCGTCATGGCCA
The DNA here is from genome assembly GCF_947487915.1 of uncultured Serinicoccus sp. Taxonomy (GTDB): domain Bacteria; phylum Actinomycetota; class Actinomycetes; order Actinomycetales; family Dermatophilaceae; genus Ornithinicoccus. The sequence goes on from NZ_CANKYH010000004.1 coordinate 346,185, forward strand.
CCCTCGGTCTGCCCGGCACCCGCCTGGTGGAGGACCCCGAGCACGCGGACGCGCTCCCGGGGGCGGTCCGCAGCGAGCCCGACCCGCAGCAGGTCGGGTGGTTCCAGGACGCCGTCCGTGACTCCGTCCGCCTGCGCCGGGAGCTGGGCGTGCTCTCGTGACGCAGGGCCTGACCCTCCTCCCCGCGGTGGACGTGGCGGCCGGTCGGGCGGCCCAGGTCCCCGGTGACGCCGGTGCGCGGCCCTCGGACGTGGCCCGGTCCCTCGTGCGCGAGGGCGCCCGGTTCCTCCACCTCGTCGACCTGGACCGCGCCTTCGGGCGGGGTGGCGACCCCGAGCTCATGGCGGGTCTGGTCGAGGAGCTGCCCGTCCCGGTGCAGCTCTCCGGCGGCATCGCCGGGCCGGAGGACCTGTCCTGGGCGCAGGGCACCGGCGCCGTCCGCGTGGTCCTCGCCAGCTCGGCCCTGGCCGACCCCGCCCTCGTCGAGGAGGCGGCGCGCCGGTTGGGGGAGCGGCTGGTGGTCGCGGTCGACGTGCGCGACGGCGAGGTCGTCGCCCGGGGAACGACGCTGCGGCTCGGCCCGGTCTCCGAGGTCGTGGCGAGGCACCCGGTCCTGCGCGAGGGCCGGGTGCGCGTGCTGGTGGCGGACGCGTCCCGCGACGGGCGGAGGACGGGGGCCGACGTGGCGCTCTTCAGCTCGGTCGCCCGGCTCGTGGGCTCGGCGGTGACCGCCTCCGGAGGGGTCGCCGGCCTGGCCGACCTGCGGGCGCTGCGCGACTGCCCGGACGTGGACGAGGTGGTGCTGGGAGCAGCGCTGCACGAGGGGGCGCTCACCTTGCACGAGGCGCTGGAGGTCTGCCGGTGACCGGCCGCTTCTCGCAGCACCGACCGCAGGACGGCGCCGACACCGGCGGCGTGCCGTGGGCCGGTCGCACCCTGACCGGTACCGGCTTCGACGGCGACACGGGGGAGGCGGACGCGGTCCTGGCGGGGCTGCTCACCGGCGGCGACGCCGAGGCGACCGACGTGGTGGCCGCCGTCGCCCGGGCGCGGCTGGTCGTGCCGATCGTCGCGGTGGCCGCCGAGGTCGACGACAGCTCGGGCACCTCCGTCGACGCGCGCAGCGACATGGCCTCGGTCACCCTGGTCGCCCCGGACGGTCAGCGCGCGCTGCCGGCCTTCACCAGCACACGGGCGCTCACCGCCTGGGACCCCAGCGCCCGTCCCGTGCCGGTGACGGCGCAGCGAGCCGCCCAGGCCGCGCTGCAGGAGGGCTGCGAGGTGGTCCCGCTGGACCTCCCGCCCCGCCCGGGGCCGGCCGCCTGGACGCTCACCGGGAGCATGGTGCGCGCGCTCGCGACCGGGCGGCCCTGGGCTCCGGCCCACCGCGACGAGCACGTCGCGCAGGCCGTGTCGGCGGTGGTGGCGCAGGAGGAGGCGGTGCAGGGGCACGACCTCGCCGGGGAGGGGGGCGAGCTGGTCGTGGCCCTCGCCCTGCGGCCGGGCTTGACCCGGCCCGAGCTGGAGGGTGTCGTGGCGCGGCTCGGCCGGGGGATCGCGTTGGAGCCCGGGGTGCGCGAGCGCATCGATGCGGTCGCCTTTCGGCTGGGCACCGCCTGACGCGGGCCCCTCGGCATGACGGGAGCGCCCCACCACCGCGTGCCGCGGTGGTGGGGCGCTCCGTGATCTGCACCGTGGCCGGTGCCCCGGCTCAGCGGTGGCTGCCGACCAGGTCCGACCGGGACTCGCCCAGGGACTCGACCTGCGGCGTGCCGCCGTCGCTCTCCCGGACCTCGGCCTCGGCGGCGATCTGCTCGATCCGCTCACCCACGCCCTGGTGGATGTTCCGCCAGTACTCGTAGACCCGCTGGCGGATCATCGGGTCGCAGGCGCCCATCATGCCGCCGACCGTCTGGGCGAGCCGCTCGCGCTGGGCGTCGTCGTAGACCTCGCCCACCAGCAGCGCGGCCTGCCCCGTGTCGCTGTCGTCCTCGCGGAGGTCGTAGGCCTGGCGGACCAGCTCGCCGTCGGCCTCCCAGCCGTTCTCCACCGGGCCGGTCCGGTCCGACCACGGGCGCCCGTAGGAGTTCGTGACGTAGGTGGGCTGGCTCCCCGAGTGCAGGTAGGCCATCGGCCCGTCGAACTGGTAGGCGTTGACCTGCACCTTGGGCTGGTTCACCGGCAGGTGGGTGAAGTTGGCACCGATGCGGTGACGCTGGGCGTCCGGGTAGGAGAACACCCGGGCGAGCAGCATCTTGTCGGGGGAGACGCCCGTGCCGACCACCTGGTTGGACGGCGAGAACGCCACCTGCTCGATCTGGGCGAACCAGTTCTCCGGGTTGCGGTTCAGCGTCATCCGGCCCACCTTGATGAGCGGGTAGTCCGAGTGCGGCCACACCTTGGTGAGGTCGAACGGGTTGTAGCGGTAGGTCTTGGCCTCGTCGTACGGCATGACCTGCACCAGCAGGGTCCAGCTGGGGTGGTCGCCGCGGTCGATCGCCTCGAAGAGGTCCCGCCGGTGGTAGTCGGCGTCGGAGCCGGCGAGCCGGTCGGCCTCCTCGTTGCTGATGTTGTGGACCCCCTGGTCGCTGTGCCAGTGGTACTTCACCCAGAAGCGCTCACCCTGCTCGTTGACCCACATGTAGGTGTGCGAGGAGTAGCCGTTCATCTCGCGCCACGTCCTCGGCAGCCCACGGTCGCCCATGAGGTAGCTCACCTGGTGCGAGGACTCGGGGTTGGCGGTCCAGAAGTCCCACTGCATGTTGGGGTCGCGCAGCCCGCTGTCCGGGGTGCGGCGCTGGGACCGGATGAAGTTGGGGAACTTCAGCGGGTCCCGCACGAAGAAGATGGGGGTGTTGTTGCCGACGATGTCCAGGTTGCCCTCGTCGGTGTAGAGCCGCACCGAGAAGCCGCGCACGTCCCGCCAGGTGTCGGGCGAGCCCTGCTCGCCGGCGACGGTGGAGAACCGGGAGATGACCTCGCTGCTGGCGCCCGGCTGGAAGATGCCGGCCTTGGTGTAGGCGGAGACGTCCTCGGTGGTCTCGAACGTGCCGAAGGCGCCGGAGCCCTTGGCGTGGGGCAGCCGCTCCGGGACCTTCTCCCGGTCGAAGTGCGCCAGCGCCTCGACGAGGCTCACGTCGTGCAGCATGAGCGGGCCGTTCGGCCCGACCGAGAGGCTGTTGCGGTCGGAGTCGTGGGGGGCGCCGTTGGTGGTGGTGCCTCCGGTGGGCTCGGGGCCCTGACCGGAGTGCTCGGCGTTCACGTATCCGGGGTAGGTCATACCTGCTCCTTGGGATGGGTGGATGGGACATCGGTGGTCTGGTGGGTCGCCCGATCGCGACACGCGGGGCACAGGCCCCAGTAGATGACCTCGGCCTCGTCGACCTCGAACCCCACGGCGCTCGCGCCGGTCGTGTCGACGCAGGGAGCCGTCCCGACGACGCAGGGCACGTCGACGAGTACCTCGCAGGCGCGGCAGACGACGTGGTGGTGGTTGTCCCCGAGGTCCAGCTCGTAGCGCGCCACCGCGTGCGCCGGCTGGATCCGACGCACGAGCCGCGCCGAGGTGAGGACCCGCAGCACGTCATACACGCCCTGGACGGACACGCCCCGGTGCTGCGCCCTGGTGAGCCGCACCACGTCGGTCGCCTCGAGGTGGGGGTGACGGTGGAGGGTGTCGAGGACGGCCAACCGAGGGGGCGTGACCCGCAGACCGACGCCCCGGAGGGTGTCGGCGGAGGCGGCTGACGGGGTCATGCCCCCACCTGATCACGAAAACTTGAACGACTCAAGTTGGGGTCGGCGTCCCGATGCCCCTGGTCAGCGAGGGGCAAAGGTTCGGTATGAAGATCGTCAAGTTCGTTGCGCCCTGGGAAACCGTCTCCATAGTGTCGAGGACGAGCCGGGGAGTTCGTCCTCGGCGTCCAAGGGTGGATCCGGGGAGGGTGGTAGGCCGCGCACCGCGGCCCTGACGGGACTGCTGGACGACGACGGCATCCCTGCCGCGTCGACGACGTACCGCTCAAGGAAGTAGGGCATGTAGATGCATTCACCATCCCGACGGCGCTGGTGGGCCACCCTGGCCACCGGCGCCTTGCTCGTCCCGGGAGCCGCGACGCTCCCGGCCTCCGCGGAGCCGCTGGCTGCCGGCCCGGAGGAGAAGATCGAAGCAGCGGTCGACGCCGCCCTGGAGGACGAGGGACGCTCGGACGTCTGGGTCCGGTTCGCCGACCGGCCCGACCTGGCGAAGTTCGCCTCGATCACCGACTGGGACAAGCGTGGCCAGGCCGTCGCGGACGCGTTGCAGGCGTCCGCGTCGCAGAGCCAGGCCGACCTGCGGCAGGAGCTGGACGACGCCGGGGTGGAGTACCGCAGCTTCTGGGCGACCAACTCGATCCGGGTCGACGCCGCCGACCTCGACCTGGTGACGTCGATGGCGTCCGAGCAGGGCGTCGAGGGCATCTACGCGCCGATGGAGATCGAGCTGCCGCCCCTCAAGGTGGAGGAGCCGCAGATGGCGCCGGCCGCCGTCGAGTGGGGCGTCGACGACGTCAACGCGCCCGAGGTGTGGAACGACCTCGGCATCCGGGGGGAGGGTGTCGTCGTCGCCACCATCGACTCCGGTGCGCAGTACGACCACCCGGCGCTGGTGAACTCCTACCGCGGCAACAACGGCGACGGCACCTTCGACCACGACTACAACTGGTTCGACGCCGCCGGAACCTCGCCCGACGCCCCGGCGGACGGCGACGGGCACGGCACCCACGTGACCGGGACCATGGTCGGCGACGACGGCGGGGACAACCAGGTGGGCGTGGCCCCCGGCGCCACGTGGATCGCCGCCAACGGCTGCTGCCCCAGTGACGCGGCGCTCATCGCCTCCGGCGAGTGGATGCTGGAGCCCACCGACCTCCAGGGCGAGAACCCGGACGTCTCGAAGCGGCCGCACATCATCAACAACAGCTGGGGTACCACCGCCCCCTCGAACGCCCCCTTCATGGAGGACATCATCGAGGCCTGGGCCGCCAGCGGTCAGTTCGGCGTCTTCGCCAACGGCAACTCCGGCCCCTCCTGCGAGAGCTCGGGCTCGCCCGGCAGCCGCATCGTGGCCTACAGCGTCGGCAACTACAACATCAACCACACCATCTCCGGCACGTCCGGACGCGGTGCCGGTCAGGACGGGGAGATCAAGCCGAACATCTCGGCACCGGGCAGCGCGGTGCGCTCCTCGGTCCCGGGCAACGGCTACGCCGTCTACAGCGGCACCTCCATGGCCAGCCCGCATGTCGCGGGCGCGGTGGCGTTGGCCTGGTCCGGCGCCCCGGCGCTCGTCGGCGATGTCGAGGGCACGCGCAACCTGCTCAACGGCACGGCGATCGACACCGAGGACCTGCAGTGCGGCGGCACCGCCGAGGACAACAACGTCTTCGGCGAGGGTCGGCTGGACGCCCTCGAGCTGGTGACCTCCTCGCCCATCGGGGACGCGGGCACGCTGGAAGGCACGGTCACGGACGCCGGCAGCGGCGACCCGCTCGCCGACGCCTCCGTCGTCATCGAGGGCGCCACCGAGCGTGAGCTCCTCACCGGCGAGGCGGGCGGCTACTCGGCCACCCTGTCCTCGGGTGACTACGACCTCACCATGAGCAAGTTCGGGTATGCCACCGAGACCGCGAGCGCCACCGTCGAGCCGGGTGGGACGACCACCGTCGACGCGGCGCTCGAGCCGGTCCCGAGCGGGACCGTGACGGGCACCGTCACCGACGGCTCCGGCTACGGCTTCCCGCTCTACGCGCGGGTGAGTGCCGAGGGGACCCCCGCGGCGGCCTACACCGACCCCGAGACCGGCGAGTTCTCGCTGGACCTGCCCGAGGGCGAGACCTTCGAGCTCACCGTGCAGGCGCAGTACCCCGGCTACCTCTCCACGACGGTCGAGGCCTCCGCCGGAGGCGAGGGCCTCGACGTCTCCGTCCCGGTCGACGCCGCGACGTGCACCGCCCCCGGCTACGCCTACGAGGTCGACGGGGTGACCGAGGGCTTCGACGAGGCGTCCGTGCCCGAGGGCTGGGAGGTCCTCGACGAGGCAGGGACCGGTGAGGTCTGGCGGTTCGACGACCCGGGTGAGCGCGGCAACCTGACCGGTGGTGAGGGCGGCTTCGCGGTCGTCGACTCCGACTTCTACGGGTCGGGCGGCAGCCAGGACACCTACCTCGTCAGCCCGTCCGTCGACATGAGTGACCTGTCCGAGCCCGTCGTCGGCTTCCAGCAGGACTTCTACGCCCTGGGCGCGGACCTGGCCGATGTCGAGCTCAGCACCGACGGTGGCGAGACCTGGACGACCGTCCTGAGCCAGGACAACTCCGTCCGCGGGCCTGCGGAGCAGGTCGTGCAGCTGCCCGACGCGGCGGGTGAGTCCGACGTCAAGGTGGCCTTCCACTACCACCAGGCCTCCTACGCCTGGTGGTGGCAGGTCGACGACGTCTTCCTGGGCAACCGGGCCTGCTCGCCCACCGGCGAGGGCGGCTACGTGGTCGGCAACGTCTACGGTGAGGAGGACGGCGAGGGTGTCGTCGGCGCGACCGTCAGCAACGTGGACGCGCCGGAGGAGTCCGGCACCACGATGGCGACCCCGTCGGACGACAACCTGGACGACGGCTTCTACTGGCTGTTCTCGGCCTCCCCGGGGACGCACCCGTTCGAGGCCTCGGCCCGCGGCTTCGCGTCCACCACGCAGGACGTCACCGTCGCCGCGTCCGACGCGGTGCGCGCGGACTTCGTCCTGGGCTCCGGCTTCGTCGTCGTGGACGAGAGCGAGATCGAGGTCTACCAGCCGCTCGGGTCGACGCGGAACCACCGGTTCTGGGTGAACAACACCGGGTCCGGCGCCGCCGAGGTGACCATGACGGAGCAGGCCGGCGAGTTCGAGATCCTGCGCGTCGACGGTTCCACCGAGCGCATGGGTGCGAGCTACGAGGGAGACGGGGGTGAGGTCGTCACGCTCGACGTGGAGACCTCGCTGGCCGCCGGGACCACCGGCCGGTTCGGCAGCACCGGTGCGGCCGACCCCGTCCGGGTGGCCGCCGACCCGTGGACCCCGCTGGGCAACTACCCGCGGGTGGCCATGGACAACCGCGTGGTGAACCTCGACGGCGACTGGTACACGCTGGGCGGCACGACCGGTTCGGCGGCCTTCGCCGACGTCAACCGCTACGACCCCGCCGCCATGGAGTGGGTCGCGGCGGCCGCCCTGCCGGAGGCCGCCTCGGCGGTCACCGCCGGTGCGGTCGACGGCCGGATCGTGGTCACGGGTGGCTGGGTGGACGGCGGCGTCTCGAGCGCCACCCACACCTACGACCCCGGCTCCGACTCCTGGTCGTCGGCGGCGGAGGCTCCGGAGGCCCGGTCGGCCGCCGGGACCGCGGTCCTGGACGGGATGCTCTACTCGGTGGGTGGCTGCACGACGGCCGACTGCACCCCGATGAGCGACACGGTCATGGCCTACGACGCGGCCGACGACAGCTGGCAGCAGCTGGCCGACTACCCGGTCGCGGCCGCCTTCGTCGTCTGCGGCGGGGCCGACGGTCAGGTGCTGTGCTCGGGTGGCAACCCGGGCTCCGGCGGGATCGCCGACACCTACGCCTACGACCCGGGCAGCGACAGCTGGACCGAGCTGCCCGACGCCCCGGCCGACCACTGGGCCGCCCAGGCCTCTGCCGCCAACGGCCAGCTGGTCGTCAACGGTGGGGTCCAGGGTGGTGCCGTCACCAACGCGAGCTTCGCGCTCGACGGTGCGTCCGGCGAGTGGTCGGAGATCCCGGCCAGCAGCGCCGCGGTCTACCGCGGTGGCATGGCCTGCGGCATCGCCAAGGTCGGTGGCTCGACCGGCGGCTTCACCCCGATCGACGTGGCCGAGCAGCTGCCTGGCTACGACGAGTGCGGGTCGAGCGCGGCGGACGTCGACTGGCTGACCGTGGACCCGATGGAGTTCACCCTCGAGCCGGGTGAGCGGGTGCGGGTCACCGTCACCACCGACGCCAACGTCGCCCAGCCGGGGGACTACACCGCCGGTATCGGTATCCGGACGAACACCCCGCAGGACCTCGAGCCGATCGGCGTGACGATGCATGTCACGCCGCCGCGCAACTGGGGCAAGATGCAGGGCGCCGTCGAAGGGATCGAGTGCGACACGTCGCGGGTCGGCCTCGGAGGTGCCGTCGTGGACCTCACCCCCAACAAGGGTGACGACCCCGGCTACAGCCTCATCACCGAGGACGACGGGTCGTACGCCTACTGGGTGATCACGGGTCGGTACCAGACGATCGTCGCCAAGGACGGGTACCGTCCGACGGTGGACGACGTGCGGGTGCCGCGGGGCCGGATCGTGACGGAGGACTTCGCCCTCCGCAAGATCGGGTGCTGAGGGGAGGCTGACCGCCAGGTCAGCAGCCCTCACACCAGGCGGCCCGTCCCGACAGAGCTCGGGGCGGGCCGCCCCCGTCTGCTACCCTGGACACTGACCAGTCGGGCGTTCGTGCGCCCGACGTGCAAGAGAGGCCCCCGCCTCCACCCGCGTCGACCGTCCAGGTCGCCGGGTCCCGGTCCCGCGCGGTGCATGCACCGAGCGGGTGTGTGGCTCTCGCGATCCGTCGCGAGGGCGCCACGGTCGGCCTCTTGCGCACCCGGTGCCAGGAGGCCTTTCTGGTGCTCGGGGTCGTCACGACACGACGACGAAGGAGCAGGCACATCAGCGAGCCTCGCATCAACGACCGCATCCGGGTCCCGGAAGTGCGGTTGGTGGGCCCCAACGGGGAACAGGTCGGCATCGTGCGCGTCGAGGACGCGCTGCGGCTGGCGGCCGAGGCCGACCTCGACCTGGTCGAGGTCGCCCCGATGGCGCGCCCTCCGGTCGCCAAGCTCATGGACTACGGCAAGTACAAGTACGAAACCGCCATGAAGGCCAGGGAAGCGCGCAAGAACCAGGTCAACACGGTCATCAAGGAGATCAAGCTCCGCCCGAAGATCGACGACCACGACTACGGCACCAAGAAGGGCCACGTCGTGCGCTTCCTCAAGGCGGGCGACAAGGTCAAGGTGACCATCATGTTCCGTGGCCGCGAGCAGTCCCGGCCCGAGCTGGGCTTCCGGCTGCTGCAGCGGCTGGCCGAGGACGTGATCGAGCTGGGTCACGTCGAGAGCGCGCCCAAGCAGGACGGCCGCAACATGGTCATGGTGCTCGGTCCCACCGCCAAGAAGGCCCAGGTCCGGCAGGCGAAGCGTCGGGACGCCGAGCGCGCCCAGGGTGAGCAGCCCGCCGGCCCGGCGGACGACGGGGCAGCCCTCGCCGGCGACGCCCAGTGAGCGTGCGGGCGCGAGCGCACGGCTCGGGCCCGCGACCACCGGCATACCCCACAGAACCACGCCCGGCACCCCGGGCGAGACGATGACGACGAAGGAGATCGGCTCATGCCGAAGATGAAGACCCACAGCGGCGCCAAGAAGCGGTTCCGCGTGACGGGTTCCGGCAAGCTCATGCACCAGCGCGCGCGCCACGTGCACAAGTTCCAGGAGCGCAGCAGCCAGGCCGCGCGCCGGCTGGTCAACGACAAGGAGGTCGCGCCCAGCGACGTCCGCAAGGTCAAGAAGATGCTCGGTCTCTGACCGGGCACCTTCCCCTCGAACCCACCCCCTGAAGCACTAGTCAAGGAGTACTCACGTGGCACGCGTGAAGCGGGCGGTCAACGCCCACAAGAAGCGCCGGGTCGTCCTGGAGCGCGCCAGCGGTTACCGCGGGCAGCGCAGCCGGCTCTACCGCAAGGCCAAGGAGCAGGTCACCCACAGCCTGGTCTACAGCTACAACGACCGGCGCGCCCGCAAGGGTGACTTCCGTCGCCTCTGGATCCAGCGCATCAACGCCGGCGCCCGCGCCCACGGGATGACCTACAACCGGTTCATCCAGGGCCTCAAGGCCGCCGGCGTCGAGGTCGACCGCCGCATGCTGGCCGAGCTCGCCGTCCACGACGAGACGGCCTTCGCCGCGCTCGTCGAGCTCTCCCGCGCCAACGTGCCGGCCGTCGGCACCGCGGCCGAGTCCGCGGCCTGAGCAGCCGTACGACGCACCGACGCCCCAGCGCATGAGCGCCTCCGACCGTCCGCTGCTGAGCAACGCTCGCAGCGAACGGGTCCGGGAGGTCTCCGCGCTGGGGCGTCGTGCTGCCCGCGCGCGCTCGGGCAGGTTCCTCGTCGAGGGCCCGCAGGCCGTGCGCGAGCTGCTGCGGTATGCCGCCGGGCACGCCCGCGCGCTGTACGTCACCGCGGCGGCGGGGGAGCGGCATACCGAGATCCTCGTGGCGGCGCGGCGCGAGGACGTGCCGACCTGGACGTGCACCGAGGAGGTGCTGGCGGCGATGGCGGACACGGGTTCACCGCAGGGGGTGCTGGCCGTCGCCGAGCAGGTCGACGTGCCCCTCGACCAGGCGCTGGACGCCGTGGGGCCGGGGGGCTTCGCCGTCGTCCTCACGCACGTGCGGGACCCCGGCAACGCGGGCACGGTGCTGCGGGGGGCGAGCGCCTTCGGTGCCGCGGCGGTGCTCGTGAGCGCCGCCTCGGTCGATGTGCACCACCCCAAGGTCGTGCGCTCCACCGTCGGGGCGCTCTTCCACCTGCCGGTCAGCGTGCGGACGCCGGTGGAGGAGCTGCTGGAGGCGTGCCGGGCGCGCGGGATCCGGCTGCTCGCCGCCGACGGGGCCGGCGAGGTCCCGCTCCCGGACGCCGACCTGGGCGGGCCGCACGCCTGGGTCCTCGGCAACGAGGCCTGGGGGATGCCCGCCGAGGTGCTCGCCTCGTGCGACGTCGGCGTCTCGATCCCCATCGAGCGGGCCGAGTCGCTGAACCTCGCGATGGCCGCGACGGTCTGCCTGCACGCCTCCGCGGCGGCCGCCGCCCGGCGCTGAGGGTCCCGACGGCGCCCCCCGCCGCAGGGATGCTGTCCGGTCGGGCCGCCGCCGGGGAAACCCGGTCGTGGGGGTGCACGGCGCACACCTAGACTTGCGCAGGTGTCCGACGCCAACAGCCATCCCAGTCCAGCCGGTAGGCCCGCAGACACCGACGAGGGAGGGTCGCCGCACGAGGGCAGCGGCTCGGCGTCGGCGGGGTCCGCGCTGAGCCAGGAGAGCGTCGAGGCCCACGTCGGGCAGGCCCTCGAGGCCATCGCCCGGGCCCGTGACCTGGACGGGCTGAAGGAGGCCAGGCTGGCCCACGCCGGGGACCGCTCGCCGCTCGCGCTGGCCAACCGGGCCATCGGCGGCCTCCCCGGCCAGGAGAAGGCCGCGGCCGGCAAGCTCGTGGGCCAGGCGCGGGGTCGGGTCAGCCAGGCGCTCGCCCGGCGTCAGCAGGAGCTGGAGGCCGAGCGGGACGAGCGCATCCTCGTCGAGGAGGCCATGGACCTGACGGTCGCCCCCGGACGCCGCCCGCTGGGCCGTCGCCACGTGCTGACCGTCACCGCCGAGCGCATGGCGGACGCGATGGTGGGCATGGGCTGGGAGATCGCCGAGGGGCCGCAGGTCGAGGCCGAGTGGTTCAACTTCGACGCGCTGAACTTCGACAAGGACCACCCGGCGAGGCAGATGCAGGACACCTTCTTCGTCGAGCCGGCCAAGGCCGGGCTGGTGCTGCGCACCCACACCTCACCGGTGCAGGCGCGGTCGCTGCTGGAGCGCGGGGTGCCGCTGTACGTCGCTGTCCCGGGCAAGACCTTCCGCACCGACGAGCTCGACGCCACGCACACCCCCGTCTTCCACCAGCTCGAGGGGCTGGCCATCGACGAGGGCCTGACGATGGCCCACCTCAAGGGCACCCTGGACCGTCTCGCCGAGGCGATGTTCGGGGCCGGGATCGTGAGCCGGCTGCGACCGGCATACTTCCCCTTCACCGAGCCCAGCGCGGAGATGGACTTCCGCTGCTTCGTCTGCCGGGGGGAGCCGACCGCCCCGCCCTGCCGGACGTGCGGCGGCACCGGCTGGATCGAGTGGGGTGGCTGCGGGATGGTCCACCACAACGTGCTGCGCGCGTGCGGTGTCGACCCCGAGCGCTACCAGGGCTTCGCCTTCGGCATGGGGGTGGAGCGCACGGCGATGTTCCGGCACGGCATCGCGGACATGCGAGAGCTCATCGAGGGAGACGTGCGCTTCAACGCGCAGTTCGGGATGGAGATCTGATGCGGGTACCGGTCGACTGGCTGGGCGAGTACGTCACGCTGCCCGAGGGCGTCACCGGCGAGCAGATCGCCGCCGACCTCGTGTCGGTGGGGCTGGAGGAGGAGGGGCTGCACACCAGCGGTGTCGGCGGCCCGCTCGTCGTCGGCCGGGTGCTCGAGATGACCCCCGAGGAGCAGAAGAACGGCAAGACGATCAACTGGTGCCAGGTCGACGTCGGGGACGCCAACGGCAGCGGCGAGCCCCAGGGGATCGTCTGCGGGGCGCACAACTTCGCGGTCGGCGACCTCGTCGCGGTGATCCTGCCCGGCGGCAGCCTGCCGACCCCGCAGGGTCCGCTGACGATCAGCGCCCGCAAGACCTACGGGCACGTGTCGGCCGGCATGATCTGCTCGGTCCGCGAGCTCGGCATCGGCGAGGACCACGACGGCATCCTGGTGCTGCCGCGCCTGCTGCCCGCCGAGGTCGTGGCGCGGCTGGCCCCCGGGGACGACCTCATCGGGGTGCTCGGGCTGGACCGGGAGACCGTCGAGGTCAACGTCACCCCCGACCGCGGTTACTGCTTCTCGATCCGGGGCATCGCCCGGGAGTACTCGCACGCCACGGGCGCGGCCTACACCGACCCCGCCTCGCTGCCCGTCGACCGCGGCGAGGGGGAGGGGTATGCCGTGCGGCTCGCTGACGAGGCCCCGCTCGAGGGGGTCCCGGGCTGCGACCGCTACCTCGCCCGGGTGGTGCGCGGCATCGACCTCACCCGGACCACCCCGGAGTGGATGGCACGCCGGCTGACCGAGGCCGGCATGCGTCCGATCGGGCTGGCGGTCGACGTGACCAACTACGTGATGCTGGCGCTCGGCCAGCCGTTGCACGCCTTCGACCTGGCCACGCTCACCGGCCCCGTCGTGGTCCGCCGCGCCCGCCCCGGTGAGCGGCTGACCACCCTCGACGACGTGGACCGCGCCCTGGACCCCGAGGACCTGCTCATCACCGACGGCGGCGAGCGGGTGCTCGCGCTGGCCGGTGTCATGGGCGGCGAGGACGGCGAGGTGATTCCCGGCGTCACGACCGACGTGCTCCTCGAGTCCGCGCACTTCGACGCCCGGTCGGTCGGCCGGACGTCGCGGCGGCACCGGCTCTCCAGCGAGGCGGCCAAGCGCTTCGAGCGGGGGGTGGACCCGGACGTGACGGCGGCCGCCGCCCAGCTGGCGGTGGACCTGCTCGTGGAGCACGGGGGCGGGAGCGCCGACCCGGCGGTCACCGACGCCGACCAGCGACCGGAGCGGCCGGTCGTCGACCTCGACCTCACGCTGGCGGGCCGCTACGTGGGGGTCGACTACGACCTGCAGCGGGTGCTGGAGATCCTGCGGCTCATCGGGTGCGAGGTGCAGGGGGAGGCCGCCGACCGGGTGGTCACCGTCCGGCCGCCGAGCTGGCGTCCCGACCTCACCGACGCCCCCGGGCTGGTCGAGGAGGTCGCCCGCATCGACGGCTACGACAAGATCCCGTCGGTCGTCCCCCGGGCGGTCGGCGGCCGTGGCCTGACCCACGGGCAGCGGGCCCGTCGCGCGGTGGCGACCGCCCTGGCGGGCCAGGGCCTCCACGAGGTCCTCACCTACCCCTTCGTCGGCGCCGAGCGCTTCGACGAGCTCGGGCTGGACGAGGACGACCCGCACCGCGACGCGGTGCGGCTGGCCAACCCGCTGTCGGACGAGGCGCCGCTGCTGCGGACCGCCCTGCTGCAGACGCTGCCGGAGGCGTTGCGCCGCAACGTCTCGCGGGGCAGCCGCGACGTCGCACTCTTCGAGATCGACAGCGTGACCCTGCCCGCGGGCGAGGCGCTGGCCCCCGTGCCGGGTGTCGGCGAGCAACCGGACGAGGAGGTCCTGGCGCAGATCCGCTCCGCCGTGCCCGCCCAGCCCTGGCACGTGGCGGTCATGGCCGCCGGCCAGGCCGACCGCTCCGGCTGGTGGGGCCGTGGTCGCCCGGTCGACGTCGTCGACGTCGTCGGGTGGGCGCACGCCGTCGCGGACGCCCTGGGGGTGGAGGTCCGCCGGGAGCAGAGCGAGCGGGCGTCCTTCCACCCGGGTCGGTGCGTCGACCTGACCCTGGCGGACGGGACCCTGGTGGGCTGGGCGGGTGAGCTCCACCCCACGGTGGTCCACCGCCTGGGACTCCCGCCGCGCACCAGTGCCGCCGAGCTCGAGCTCGACGTCCTCGTCACGGCCAGCGACCACCGGACCCAGGCCAGCCCGTTGTCCACCCACCCGCCCGCGACCTCCGACGTCGCGCTGGAGGTGCCCCGCGGGGTCCGCTTCAGCGCGGTCGAGGAGTCGCTGCGGGCAGGGGCGGGCGAGCTCCTGGAGAGCCTCGAGCTCTTCGACGTCTACGCCGGCGACCAGGTCGCGCAGGACCGCCACTCCCTGGCCTTCCGCATGCACTTCCGGGCGCCGGACCGGACCCTGACCACGCAGGAGGTCAACGCTGCCCGGGATGCCGCCGTCGACCGGGCCGCGCAGGACCACGGGGCGGTGCAGCGATGAGCGCGCGGGTGGCATTGGTGACCGGGGCCTCGCGAGGCATCGGGGCCCTCGCGGTCGAGTCCCTGCTGGACGCCGGTTGGCAGGTCGTCGGCGTGTCCCGGTCCGGCACGGTCGCCGAGGGCGCCGAGGGTATGCCGTGCGACGTCACCGACGCCGACCAGGTGGACTCGGTGGTGGCCTCGGTGGTCGAGCGGCACGGCCGCATCGACCTGCTCGTCAACAACGCCGGGCTCATCGAGGCCGAGGTGCCGTTGTGGGAGGCCGACGTCGAGGAGTGGTGGCAGGTGATGGTCACCAACGTGCGCGGTCCGTTCCTGCTGACCCGGGCGGTGGTGCCGCACATGATCGAGGCGGGAGGCGGCCGGATCATCAACATCAACTCCGGGTCGGGCACCAAGGAGCGCGCCGACCTCACGGCATACTGCGGCTCCAAGTCGGCCCTGGCCCGCATCACCGGCGGGGTGGCGGCCGCCGGGGCCGAGCACGGGGTGCTGGCCTTCGACCTGGCGCCGGGCGTCGTCGAGACGGACATGACCCACTCGATGCGCATGCACGAGGGCCGTACGGAGTGGACGGCTCCACGGGACGTGACCGACCTGCTCCTGGCTTTCGCCTCGGGCGAGCTCGACGGCTTCTCCGGCCGCATGGTGCGCGCGGGCGCCGACGACCTCGACACCCTGCGTGAGTGGTCGGCCCGCGGCCTGCCCGAGGGCGCCCGCATGCTGCGCCTGCGGCCGTGGGGCGAGGACGACCCGCTGGCCACCTGAGGTGAGCGGGTTCGGCATCCGGACGCCGTGGGAGGACCTGCCCGCCACGGTCCACGACTGGGCAGCGCGGGTCCTCGGCGGTCCCGTCGTCGAGGCGGTCTCGCAACCGGGCGGCTTCTCCCCGGGCTCGGCGGACCGGGTCCGGACCGCCGAGGGCCGGCGCGCCTTCGTCAAGGCGGTCGGCTCCCGCCCCAACCCGGACTCACCCGACCTGCACCGCAGGGAGGCCCGCGTGCTGCGCAGCCTCGCCGCCGAGCGGCTGGACGTCGCTCCCGCCCTCATCGCCGACCTCGACGACGACGGGTGGGTCGCCATCCTGACCGAGGAGGTCGAGGGCCGGCACCCGCACGCCCCCTGGACCGGGGCGGAGCTGGCGGGCACCCTCACCACGCTCACCGAGCTCGCCCGTCACCGGGCCCCGACCTCCTGGCCCGACCTGTCCGAGGAGCTCTCCGCCGAGTTCGGCAGCTGGACCCGGCTGCGGGACGACCCGCCGGCCGACCTGGACCCCTGGCTCGGGCCGCGGCTGGCCGAGCTGCACACCCTGTCGTCGCGCACCCTGGACCGGCTGTCGGGCGACACGGTCGTGCACACCGACGTCCGCGCGGACAACCTGCTGGTCGGGACCGACGGGCGGGTGCGGCTCGTCGACTGGCCGTGGGCGAGCCGTGGGGCCGCGTGGTTCGATGCCAGCTCGCTGCTCGTCGACGTCTGGGCGGTCGGGGAGGTCGACCTCGGACCGCACCTCCCGGCGATCCTGTCGCTGGGCGCGACGCGCGAGGACGTGCTCGGCGTGGTCGTCGGGCTGGCGGGCTTCCTGCTCGACGCGGCCCGGCGCCCGGCCGCACCGGGGCTGCCGACCCTGCGTGCCTTCCAGCGGTCCCGGGGGCAGGCGGCCGTGGAGGTCGCGCGGGAGCTCTGGGGTGGCGCCGGGTCCTGAGCACGCCGCTGCGTCCGGGGAGGTGGTCCCCGCGGGACTCCTCTCCTCGGGGCACTCGTCATCCCCGACGCGCATCCAGCCGGGCGACCAGGGTGCGGGTGGCGGTCGCTCGGTATGACTCCTCGACGAGCTCGGCGACCTCGAGCCAGTCGCTGTCGTCGTCGAGGTCGACGCCCACCCAGCCGGCGGGGCCGAGGTAGGCCGGCCGGAAGCACCGGGGCTGCTCCAGCAGGGCCCGCGCCTCGTCAGGGTGCGGCTTCACGACCACCGAGTCCGGGTGCTGGGCATACGCCCCCTCGACCTTGACCGAGGCGCCGACGTAGGCGAACACCTTCACCGTGAAGAACGCCGGGTGGCCGTGGCTGGTCTTCTCGGCGGACCCGGGCAGGGCCAGACAGATCCCCCGGAGACGGGCCAGCACCGGGCTGTCCGGGGCCACCATGAGCGGGTGTGCCATGGGGGCACGCTAGCGCGGTCCGAGCCCTGCCACTGTGTGCATAGTCATGCACACATCGGTATACTCGTGCACCGTGACCTCGATCCCGATGACCCGTGCCGCGCGGCACCAGCGCATCAGCGACCTGCTGGAACGGCACGCGGTGGGCTCCCAGGGGCAGCTGCTCGACCTGCTGTCCGAGGACGGCATCTCGGTCACCCAGGCCACCCTCTCCCGCGACCTCGTCGAGCTGGACGCGGTCAAGGTGCGCCGCGGGCGGCAGCTGGTCTACGCCGTGCCCGGCGAGGGCGGTGACCACACCCCCCGTCCCGCCCAGGACCAGGTGGAGGTCAGCCACCGGCTCGCCCGCCTCTGCCAGGAGCTGCTCGTCAGCGCCCGCTCGGTCGGCAACCAGGTGGTGCTGCGCACGCCGCCCGGTGCCGCGCAGTTCCTCGCCTCCGCGATCGACCGCAGCGACGCCGAGGACATCCTGGGCACGATCGCCGGGGACGACACCATCCTCGTCATCACCGCCGACCCGGCGGGTGGCCCGGACACGGCGCACCGGCTCCTCACGCTGGCGGCCGAGCCCGAGCAGCGCGACGCCACCTGACACACTGGTGCCATGACCGTGAGCCTGTGGGGAGGCCGCTTCACCGGCGGCCCCAGCGACGCGTTGGCCGCTCTCAGCAAGAGCACGCACTTCGACTGGAGGTTGGCCCCCTACGACGTGGCCGGGTCGCGGGCGCACGCCCGCGTCCTGCACCGTGCCGGACTCCTGTCCGACGACGACCTCGAGGCCATGCTCTCGGCCCTCGGGCAGCTGCTCGCCGACCTCGGGTCGGGTGCGTTCGTCGCCCTCGACACGGACGAGGACGTGCACACCGCGCTGGAGCGGGGGCTCATCGAGCGGGCCGGGCCGGAGGTGGGAGGACGCCTGCGGGCGGGCCGGTCCCGCAACGACCAGGTGGCGGCGCAGTTCCGCATGTACCTCCGGGACCAGGCCCGCCTGCTGGGGACTCGGGTGCTCGAGGTGGTGCAGGCGCTCGTCGACCAGGCCGCGGCCCACCCCGAGGTGGCGATGCCGGGGCGGACCCATCTCCAGCACGCGCAGCCGGTGCTCCTCGCCCACCACCTGCAGGCCCACGCCTGGGCCCTGGTGCGCGACGTCGAGCGGCTGGTGGACTGGGACCAGCGCGCCGCGGTCTCGCCCTACGGCTCCGGCGCCCTGGCCGGGTCCTCCCTGGGCCTCGACCCGCAGTCGGTCGCCCACGACCTCGGTATGCCGCGGGCCGTCGACAACTCCATCGACGGGACCGCCTCGCGCGACTTCGCCGCGGAGTTCTCCTTCGTCATGGCGATGACGGCGGTCGACCTGTCGCGGATCGCCGAGGAGGTCATCCTCTGGGCCACGGCGGAGTTCGGCTTCGTCACGCTCGACGACGCGTTCTCGACCGGCTCGAGCATCATGCCCCAGAAGAAGAACCCCGACGTCGCCGAGCTGGCCCGGGGCAAGGCGGGCCGCCTCATCGGTGACCACGCCGGGCTGCTGGCCACGCTCAAGGGACTGCCGCTCGCCTACAACCGGGACCTCCAGGAGGACAAGGAGCCGGTCTTCGACGCGGTGGACACCCTGGAGGTGCTGCTGCCCGCGGTCTCGGGGATGGTGGCCACCCTCACCTTCCATCCCGAGCGCCTGGAGGAGCTCGCGCCCCAGGGGTTCTCGCTGGCCACGGACGTGGCCGAGTGGCTGGTGCGCGAGGGGGTGCCGTTCCGGGTGGCGCACGAGGTAGCCGGTGCGTGCGTGCGGCACTGCGAGGAGCGGGGGATCGGCCTGGAGGACCTGGACGACGCGGCGCTGGCCTCCATCAGCCCCCACCTGCACCCGGGGGTCCGCTCGGTGCTCACCGTGGCCGGTTCCCTGGCCTCGCGCAACGCGCACGGCGGCACCGCCCCGGTCCGGGTGACCGAGCAGCGGGCGCACCTGCTCAAGCAGCTCGCGCGGCTGCGGCACTGGGTGCGCGAGATGCCCGCCATCCGTGACTGACCGCCCGGCCATCCGCTCCGGCAGGCCGTCCGAGGTCGTGGGCACGGACCACGGTGCTGGCGGGAGCCCGGTTCCGCGCACCGAGCTGTCCGGCCCGGTGCTCGAGGTGGCTCCCCGGCTGCTCGGCTGCCTCCTGACCCACGACGGGGTGACCGTCCGGCTCACCGAGGTGGAGGCCTACGCCGGAACCTCGGACCCCGGGTCGCACGCCTACCGGGGGCCGACGGCGCGCACCGGGGTGATGTTCGGTCCCGCCGGCCACCTCTACGTCTACCTCAGCCACGGCCTGCACTGCTGTGCCAACATCGTCACCGGGGCGTCAGGCACGGCGTCGGCCGTCCTGCTCCGGGCGGGGGAGGTCGTCGCCGGCATACCGCTCGCCCGACGCCGGCGTCAGCAGGGACGGTCCAGCCCGGTCCCCGACCGGGACCTCGCCCGCGGGCCGGGCAACCTGGGGCGGGCGCTCGGGCTCGACCGGCGGCAGGACGGACTGGACCTGTGCGGTCCGGGCTCCGCGGTCTCGCTCACGGCGCCATGGGGCAGGGTCGGCCCGGAGGGCCCCGGGCCTGCGGACGGAGCCCCGCCCGCGGCCGGTACTGCCCGCCCGGTGACGGTCCGCACAGGACCACGTGTCGGGGTGAGCGGCGAGGGAGGGTCGGCCGAGCTCTTCCCCTGGCGGTTCTGGCTGGCGGGGGAGGCGACGGTGTCGGCCTACCGGGCGGCGGCCCCGCGCCGTGCCGAGTCGCGCAGCACGTCGGGGCGTCGGTCGGGCCGACAGTAGGCTGGCCCCACCACGAGGCGATCTCGTGCCCCCACGACCGGAAGGACCCCCACGGTGACCCACATCCTCGACGAGCTGCGGTGGCGGGGCCTGGTGGCGCAGACCACCGACGAGGCCGCGCTGCGCCAGGCCTTCGACGACGGACCGATCACCGTCTACTGCGGCTTCGACCCGACCGCGCCGTCGCTGCACTTCGGCAACCTCGTCCAGCTCATCGTGCTCCGCCACCTGCAGCGCGCGGGCCACCGGGTCATCTGCCTGGTCGGCGGGTCCACCGGGCTCATCGGCGACCCCAAGGCCACCTCGGAGCGGGTGCTCAAGACCAAGGACGAGGCTGCCGCCAACGTCGCCCGGATCCAGCAGCTGGTCCGGCCGTTCCTCGAGGTCGAGGGGGACAACCCGGTCGTCATGGTCAACAACCTGGACTGGACGGCACCGCTGAGCGCGCTGGACTTCCTGCGTGACGTGGGCCAGCACTTCCGGGTGAACCAGATGATCCGCAAGGAGGCCATCGCCGCGCGGCTGGAGAGCCAGGAGGGGATCTCCTACACCGAGTTCAGCTACCAGCTGCTGCAGGGCCTGGACTACCTGCACCTGTTCCGTGAGTACGGCTGCACCCTGCAGACCGGGGGGCAGGACCAGTGGGGCAACCTCACCGCGGGGGTCGACCTGATCCACCGGGTGGAGGGGGCCTCGGTCCAGGTCCTCACGACACCCCTCATCACCGACGAGAACGGGATGAAGTACGGCAAGTCGGAGGGCAACGCCGTGTGGCTCTCGGCCGACATGACCTCGCCCTACGCCTTCTACCAGTACTGGATCAACGTGGCCGACGGGGAGACCGGCAAGCTGCTGCGCGTCTTCACCGACCGCGACGCCGCGCAGATCACCGCGCTGGAGGAGTCGGCGCGCGAGCGTCCGCACCTGCGGGAGGCGCAGCGGGCCCTGGCGGCCGACGTCACGACCCTCGTCCACGGGGCTGCGGCGACCGCGCAGGTCGAGGCGGCGAGCCAGGTCCTCTTCGGGCGGGCCGACCCGGCCACGCTCGAGGCCGGCACGTTGCGGGACGCCACGGCCGCATTGCCCGGAGGGTCGGCGGACGTGGGCGACAGCCTGCTCGAGGCCCTGGTGCGCACGGGGCTGGCCGAGAGCAGGGGAGCGGCCCGACGACTCGTCGGCGAGGGAGGCGTCAGCCTCAACAACGCCCGGGTGGAGGACGTGGACCGGCTGCTGGCTCACGAGGACTTCCTGCACGGCCAGGTGGCCCTGCTCAAGCGGGGCCGCAAGAGCCTCGCCGCGGTCCGAAAGGCCTCCTGACCAGCGGATTTGTGGTCGGCGCCCGGCGTCCCCTAGAGTTTCTCCTCGCCGCACCGACAGGGAGGCACGGACACCGAGAGGTGGCCGGTCCCGGGTACGGCAGCACGCACCGACAGCGTCCGAGCAGGGCTCGGACGGGATTTGACTCCCGGAAGCGCAGGTGCGTAACCTAGAAGAAAGCCCCGGACATCACGGCGCGAAAGCGCACGGATGATGGTGTGTGTCCGATTCTTGAGAACTCAACAGCGTGTTTGTTTTTTGATGCCATGTTTTGTTTGCCATGGCTGGTGCCCGCCCCCGGGTGCTGGTTGTGGTTTTTGTTGGGATCGTTATCTGTTCGGTAATGGTTTTGTTCTTTTATCGGAGAGTTTGATCCTGGCTCAGGACGAACGCTGGCGGCGTGCTTAACACATGCAAGTCGAACGATGAAGC
>NZ_CANKYH010000005.1 GCF_947487915.1 uncultured Serinicoccus sp.
CACCAGCCCTACAACCCCGACCTCCACGGCCGCCTCAACGACCTACAGAAAACCGCAGCTTGACATAGGGCTCTCAGGTCGCCGGAAAGAGGCCCTGCACCCGCTCGTCCCGGACCCAGCCGCAGCTCGTCTGCCCCGACCGGCCCCGCCTGCTGCGCTAGTCTCGGCCCCGACGGGTCGCCCCCGTCGCTCAGGCTCCTGCGGGGGCCGGCCCTCCTCGAAAGGATCCGCGATGGTCGTCTTCGGAGTCGTCCTGCTGCTCGTCGCCCTGGCCGTCATCGTCTACATGTGGTTGGCCACCCGGGGCATGGACCCGGTCCAGATCTCCTACGGCGTCCTCAACGTGGACCTCACGCCGATCTGGCTGTTCGTCATCGGCGGGATCGCCCTGGCTGCCGCCACGAGCGGGCTGTGGCTGCTGGCGGTCGGGACCCGCTCGAAGGCGCGCCGGGCCCGCGAGGTCCGCGAGCTGCGCCGCCAGGCCAAGGACTCCGACCGGCGCACCGAGCGAGAGCGGGACGCCGCCCGCCTCGGCAGCACCGAGGGCCGGACACAGGGCACCGACGGCCCGGGGACCAAGGACGACCGGTCGACCCCTATCCTGCCGCGCCAGACTCCCGGCAGCAGCACCGGCCAGGGCACCACCGGGCGCCCCACCTCCGGCCCCGGCGCCTGACCAGGCCCTGACCGGGGCGCCACCCCTCCCAGAGCCCAGCCGCCCTGCCCAGGCGCCCTGCTCGGCCCAGCCTTGCTGAGTCCCGGCCACGGCAGCCAGCCCAGCCCGGCCCTCAGCGTGTGCGGTCGTGGCCCCTGGAGGGCCACCACCGCGCACAGCCACCCCCCAGGCCAGCACACCCGACGACCGCCCCGCCACCGTGCGCACCCGCAGCCCCTGCAGGGCCACCACCGCGCACAGCCACCCCCAGGCCAGCACACCCGACGACCGCCCCGCCACCGTGCGCACCCGTAGCCCCTGGAGGGCCACCACCGCACACAGAAGGCCCGAACCTCGCGGGCAGAACTACCTCGCCACTGACAGTGTGTGCGGTCGTGGCCCCTGCAGGGCCACCACCGCACACAGCAAGCCCGCGTTCCCCGGCTCACCCCGACCGATCGATGGAGGCCCCGGCTCTGGCCGTCACACCGACGGCCCACCGAGTCCCTCCGACGGCCCGCTCCACGTCGACGGTCACCTCCGGCAGGGGCGAGACGCCCTGGCGCGTGACCCTGCATCTGCGCAGCTCCACCCCGTGCTGCTCGCTCACCCGCGCCGCCAGTGCACAGGCGGCTGTGTCGTCGACCCCCTGCACGAGCCGACCCGCGGCCGCCAGCGATGCCAGGTCGGCAGCCGTCCGCGCCTGCTGGCCGGCGACCAGGACGGCGACCAGCCCCAGGGCCAGCACCAGGACGGTGACCAGGCCTCCGACGACGCCGATGACGAGGACCACGGCAGAGCCGCGTTCCCCCTCCCCCCGCCGCAGGACCTCCCACCTCACGGGCGCACCCCGGGTTCCCAGACCGCGTGGGCGCTCGCCACCGCCCCCGGCAACCCGGGGAGAAGCCGGGCCCGGGGGCGGGCCTCGACGATCACCCGCACCCCGCCCGCGTCCTCCTCGACCTCGACGGTGGCGCCCTCCGGCGCCCGCTGCAGCGCGGCCTGCTGGACCGTGCCGGTCAGCTCCCCGCGGGACGCGGCGCGCGCTGCCACGCGCGCCGCGTCTTCGCACCGGACCTGATCCACCCCGAGGCTCAGCGCGGTCAGGCAGATCGCGAGCACCAGGAGGATCGAGGGGATGGTGAGCGCCACCTCGGCGCTGACCATTCCCCGGTCACCGCCGTGGCGCCCGCGACCGGTCACAACGACACCGAGAGCGCGGTCGTGATCACCGAGGTGACGACCCCCTGGACGGCCCCCGACTGCAGGATCGCCAGGAGCACGGCGGCGAAGGCGCAGGCGGCGATGGTGCCCACGGCATACTCCGCCGTCGTCATCCCGGCGTCCCGGCGCTCACGCAGCTGCCGGACGGCGGCTGCGGGAGTGATGGTGTTCTTGTTCTTCATGGTTCCCCTCCTTGTGGGTGGGTGCGCCTCAGGGCGAGACGCACGTCGGACGACCGGCCAGCGGTCAGTTCAGAAGCCTCACCAGGACAGGTCCCGGACGAGGGCGAGGACGAGCGGGACGACGGTGCTGAGCACGAAGCCGGGCAGGAAGGCCAGCCCCAGGGGGACGACCAGCCGCACCCCGAGTCGAGCGGTCGCCACCTCCACCCGCGCGACGGCGTGGCGCCGCAGGTCGGTCGCGGCCTGGCGCAGCGCCGGTCCCGGCGACACCCCGGCGAGCGCGGCGATCTCCATGCTCAGCCGGGCGGCCCGCCACCGCGGGCCGGCCGCGGCCCAGCTCGGGCCGGGGTCCAGGCCCAGCAGCAGGTCCCGGCCCACGCCGTCCAGCTCCTCCCGCAGGGGTGGCGGCAGGACCAGGGCCACGTGGCGCGCCGCCGACCCCAGCGAGCTGCCCCCCTGCAGTGCGAGTGCCAGCAGGTCCAGCGCCTCGGGCACCCCAGCCACCGTCGCACCGGGACCGGGGGTCGGGCGACGGCGAGGATGAGGTGTCCACCCCGGTGCCGCTGCCGACCACCACAGCAGCGGGACTACCCCGGCAGCCGCGGCGAGCGCGGCCAGCGCCACGTCGACCCCGCTCACGGGGACCACCGGCACCAGCACCGGGACCCACCGAGGGACACCCTCATCATGCGCTCCGGAGCACGTCGGCGACCAGGCTGCGCACCAGCACCTGGCCGAGCAGCAGGAGGGTGGCCCCCGCGGCCAGGCAGGCCCACGCCGTGGGGGTCGCGTAGAGCGCCGTGGGAGGCACCCCGAGCACCGCGGCCAGGGCGACGCCGGCCAGCGGCAGACAGGTCAGCACGGTCGCGGTGGCCCGGGCACCGGCGCTGGCGGCGTCCACGGCATTCTCCAGCCGGCGGCGCTCCCGAGCGGTGTGGGCGCTGACCCGCAAGGCCTCGGCGAGTGGTGCGCCCGACCGTGAGGCGACCTGCCAGGACCGCGCCACCGCGCCGAGGGTGGGAGTCCCGGCCCGGCGGGCCACCCGGTCCCACGCGGGAGCCAGGGGCTCCCCCTCCCGCGCGGCACGGGCCACCACCGCCCACTCCGGCCCACCCTCGCGTGGGGTGGGCCGGGCGCGCTCCAGCGCCAGCTCGACGGCTCGGCTCACCGGGAGCCCACCCTCGAGCGCGGCCGCGACGGTGTCCACCACCTCGAGCTCCTCGGCGTCGGCCCCCACACCTGAGCGGTGCCGTGCCAGCGAGCGCAGGCGGCGCAGCAGGGCCGGGAGCCGGCGGGGTCGTGGCGTGGCCTGGTCCAACCGGGCGGGCTCGGGGGCCCCGGGGCGCCCGCGGTGCCCGCGGTGCCCAGGGACACCGCCCACCAGCACGGCGGTCGCCGCCAGGACGGCGAGCGCGACCAGCTGCACCCCGGGTGGCCACGGCAGGACCGTCACGACAGCACCTCCGGTGGAAGGCTGAGACGCGTGGCCAGCTGCGCTCGCGCGGGCCCGGGACGCCACGCGCCAGGTCCCCCACCCAGCGCGATGACGCACTCCACCCCATCACCGTGTGCCCGCAGCACGGCCACCTCCCGGAGCCGGCGGCGTCCCGCGGCGTCCCTGTCGAGGTGCAGGACGACCTCGATGGCACTGACGAGCTGCGCGCGGACCGCGTCGCCCGACATGTCAGCCAGCGCGCCGAGGGCGGTGAAGCGGGCCACGACGTCGCGAGCCGTGTTGGCGTGCACGGTGCCGCAACCACCCTCGTGCCCGGTGTTGAGCGCAGTCAGCAGCTCGCGCACCTCGGCCCCCCGGACCTCACCCACGACGACCCGGTCGGGCCGCATGCGCAGCGACTGGCGCACCAGCGTCGTCATCGTCACCTCACCGCGTCCCTCGATGTTGGCCGGCCGACCCTGCAGGTGGACCACGTGCGGATGGGCGATCCGCAGCTCGCGGACGTCCTCGACGACGACGATCCGCTGGCTCGGGGCGCAGCGGGACAGCAGGGCGCCCAGCAGGGTGGTCTTGCCTGTGCCGGTGCCGCCGCTGACCAGGAACGACACCTGGGAGCTCACCACCGCCTCCAGGACCCGGGCCGCTGTCGCGTCCAGAGCACCCCAGGAGGCCAGGTCCTCCAGGGTCGGCACCTCGGTGCGCGGCACCCGGAGGCTCAGGTGCGCCCCACCGCCCACCAGGGGCGGCAGCAGCGCGTGCAGGCGCAGACCACCGGGCAGCAGCCCGTCCACCCACGGGCTGGACTCGTCCAGCCGTTGTCCGGCGAGGGCGGCCAACCGGACGGCGAGCCGCCGCACGCTGCGCTCGTCCGCGAGGCGGGCCGCGGCGCGCTCGGGCCCCTGGCCGCGGTCGACCCACACGCCTGCCTCGCCGTTGACCAGCACGTCGGTGACGCGCGGGTCCTGCAGGAGCGGCCCGAGCGGCCCCAGGGCGGCCATGAGGTCCGGCTCCGGCGGACGCGTCGTCGTGGTCATGCCCCGACCGTCACCCGTGGGACCGTGCCGGCGCCAGATGAGCACGTGGATCTGTGGAGCGGGACCTCTCGGCCGCGGGGGATGTGGACGACGCACGGAGGTCGACGTCGAGGGCGCTGTTGAACAGGCCGGGGACGGGGTGCAGGCAGAGGGGCGACGGTGGCAGCGACCATGGCGACGACGACCAGCGCGGTGAAGGGCCCGGGAAAGGGGACGGCCCCGGCGGGGGGAGCCGGGGCCGTCGGTGCCCAGGATCAGGGGGGGATGATCCTGAACACCCGCGCTGCAACTCTTTCGAGGAGCGCTGTTCATCAAGTATGCACGACCGATGAGGCCCGATGCAAGCTGCCGGAGACCCGTCGGAGCGTCGTCCCTCCGCAGCCCGGAAGGCCCTGTGAGCACCGCCCCAGGAGCGGCCTGTCGCTCCCTCCCTCACCGGGTCGGGGGGCCGTCCCGCACCGGCCGGAACACCTGCCCGGGACGCTCAGCCCAGGCGCCCGGCACGGACGGCGTCGGCGACCCGGCCGCCCTCGGCAGCTCCGCGCACGACCGCCTCCGCGCAGTGCCCCAACCACAACCGCACACCGTCCGGGTCACCGGAGGCATACGCGGCCAGTGCACCGCGGTAGTCCGTGCCGGCGCGATCGGCGTGACCGTGCTCCGGCACCGCCACCCCCGTCGGGTCCACCCCCGACACCCGGAGCACGCTGCGCTCCAGCGCCCGTGCCACCAGGCCGTTGCCCACGACGAAGGGGCGTGCCACGACGATCTCCGCGTGGGCGACGGCGACGACGAGGAGGGCGGGCAGGCGACCGGTGGGGACCTCCCGGAGGAGATCGTGCACCGCCTGCAGCCGGGCCGTCGCCGCCCGGGCGTCGGGCGCCGGCCCCAGGACCGCCACGCCCTCGCCCGCCTCGGCCGTCGCCCGCGGTCGCCCCACCTCCCGCTGGGGGACGAGGCCTGCGGCCGCGGCCGTGTGCAGACCGGCCAGCAGCTGGGCCGGTGCGCCCAGCTCGGCCAGGGTGACGCGCTCGGTCCGGGCGGTGACGCGAGCCGCGGCCCGGACGGTCCGCCACAACGGGTCGCCATGGTCGCCGT
The DNA here is from genome assembly GCF_947487915.1 of uncultured Serinicoccus sp. Classification (GTDB taxonomy): domain Bacteria; phylum Actinomycetota; class Actinomycetes; order Actinomycetales; family Dermatophilaceae; genus Ornithinicoccus. The sequence continues at coordinate 5,650 of NZ_CANKYH010000005.1, forward strand.
CGGTGATCGCCCCGCGCATGAGGTCTCGGACGACAGCCAGGCTGCCGTCGGACCCGGCCGGCTCGGCCCCCTCGAGCAGCGCCGAGGCCGTCGCGCCACGGACCCTCGACTCAGCCGCCGCCTCGGGAGTGCGGCGTCGCAGCCCTTCGTGCCAGCGCAGAGTCGTGCAGGCCTCCCGGGCGCGGTGCATCCCCTCCTCGACGCCGGGCAGCGCAGCCAGTGCCGCGAGGGCGTCGTGGGCAGAGCTCATCAGGCCACTGTAGGTCGCCCGCAGCCGCGTCCTCACCCCCTGGGGGGAGCCGCCCGACCTGCGGAAAGACACTACTGGCAAGTCTTTAACAAATCTTTGCCAAATGTGGTCCGGAGCACCGACGGGCCACTGGCACACTGGAGGCATCGACCCAGGAGCCCCCTCCTCGGAGGGTGCGGCTCTGCCGGCTGTCACGGGACCGGTTCGTCGACACGGTGCCCGCTCGGCACTGAACAGGGGGTGCCGGGCGGGCATCGTGCTGTCCGGGCACCGACGGGCCACCCCGGTGACCCGGCCGGTCCGCCGATCCTGCGGCCGCGAAGCTGCCGGGATACGATCGGCCGCATGTCAACTCCCGCCAAAGCCGACACCACCGCGCCGGCCGCACCCGCCGACAAGCGTTCCCTCGGCCAGCTCGTGTCCGACGTCTCCCTGGATGTCTCGCAGATCATGCGGGGCGAGATCGAGCTGGCCAAGGCCGAGATCAAGCAGGACGTCACGCACGCCGGCAAGGGCGCAGGCATGTTCGTCGGGGCCGCGCTGTTCGGTCTCTACGGCCTCGGCCTGCTCTTCCTGGGCCTCGCCGGCGTCCTCGCCATCTGGCTGAGCTGGTGGGCCGGGCTCCTCATCGTGGCCGGCGTCCTCTTCGTCGTGGCCGGCGTCCTCGCCCTGGTCGGCAAGGGGCAGGTCACCAAGGTCAACGGGAAGCCGGAGCGGGCCATCCGCGAGGGCAAGGAGACGGTGGACACCGTCAAGGCCGCGGCGCAGAGGCAGCAGCGCAGCGCTGCGCTCGAGAGCAGCCGCGGCTGACGCGGGCGCTGCGACCCGGAGCGACCCGGGGGCAGGGCGCGGGTCGCCGGCACGTGGGCGCCCGGTCGTTCAGAGCTCAAGCTCGCGCGTCGGGGCGTCATCCCACTCCGGGGCGATCCCCGCGAGCTCGAGGATGCGGTCCAGCAGACCCGCCGTGAAGCCCCAGACCAGCAGCCCCTCGACCTCCCAGGCCGGCCCGACGAAGCCGCTGGGGTGGTGGACCCGGAAGCGCCGACCAGGGTCGGTGAGGTCCCGCACCTGCGGCTGCAGCACACGGGCCACCTCCCGCACGTCCCTGGCCCACAACGAGGTCGGCTCCGGCCGGCGCCACCACGCCAGCACCGGGGTGACGTCGTAGCCCGAGACCGGGATGTGCAGGGTCGGCAGCTCACCCAGGACCTCCACCCCGGACGCCTCCAGCCCCACCTCCTCGGCGGCCTCCCTGAGCGCTGTCGCGACGGCGTCCGCGTCGCCGTCCTCGGTCCCGCCGCCCGGGAAGGCGGGTTGCCCGGCATGCGAGCGCATCGTATGCGCCCGCTCGGTGATGACGACGGTCGTCGCGTCGGGGTCGCCCGGGTCCTCGACGCCGGGCGCGAAGAGGACCAGCACGGCCGAGCGGCGACGACCGCCGTCCGGCGGGGGCAGGAACCGGCTGAAGCGCTCGCCCGGCAGCCCCGGCAGCGCCCCGACCAGCGTGGTCAGCCAGTCAGGTGGGGGCCAGCCCTCGGCGGGCACCGCGCTCACGCGCGGGGGCCCGTGCGCACCAGGCGGGCAGCGGTCGCCGGGTCGGTCTCGCCCTCGCCGTAGGAGGGGCAGAGCCGGGCCACCGGGCACGCCCCGCAGGCCGGCCTGCGGGCGTGGCAGATCCGCCGCCCGTGGAAGATCAGGACGTGCGAGAGCTGGGTCCAGTCCCGCCGGGGGAAGAGCGCGCCGACGGCGTGCTCGACCGCCACCGGGTCGGTCTCTTCGGTCCACCCGAAGCGGCGCGCCAACCGGCCGAGGTGGGTGTCGACGGTGATGCCGGGCACGTCGAAGGCGTTGCCCAGGACGACGTTGGCGGTCTTGCGGCCCACGCCCGGCAGCGTGACGAGATCGGCGAGCCGTCCGGGCACCTGACCCCCGAACCGCTCGACGAGGGCGGCCCCCAGCTTCAGCAGCGACTCGGTCTTGGCCCGGAAGAACCCGGTGGGCTGGATGATGGTCTCGACCTCGGCGCGGTCGGCCGCTGCCAGGGCCGGGGCGTCGGGGTAGCGCGCGAACAGCGTCGGGGTCACCCCGTTGACCCGGACGTCGGTGGTCTGAGCGGAGAGCACCGTGGCCACCAGGAGCTGGTAGGCGTCGGCGAAGTCCAGCTCGCAGCCGGCGTCCGGATAGTGCTCGTGCAGCAGGCGGGACATCCGGCGCGCGCGACGGGTCAGCGCCAGGGAGGTCTCCCCGGTCGGGGTCTGCGGGTCCGCTCCGGAGGGATGGCTGTCGACGCTCACCCCCACACCCTAGAGGTGCGGGCCGACACACCCCGGCCCCATTCCGCCGCTGGTCATGGCACCATGAGGCGGTGGACCGGCACGTCGTCATGAAAGCACCGTTGTTCGCCGCGCTCGACGGCGCGACGGCCGACCAGCTCATGGACTCGATGAGCCCGCACCGGTTGGCACGGGGGGAAGTGGTCTTCCACGAGGGGGACCCGGGGGACTCGCTGCACGTCATCACCAAGGGCAAGGTGAAGCTCGCCCGTGCGTCGGCCGACGGGCGCGAGAGCCTGCTCGCGGTGCTCGGGCCCGGCGAGATGTTCGGCGAGCTGAGCCTCTTCGACCCCGGCCCGCGGCTGACGACCGTCTACGTCGTGTCGGACACCGAGTTCATCTCGCTCGGCAACGACGCCTTGCGCGCCTTCCTGGGCCACCACCCCGAGGTCGCCATGCAGATGCTCGCCGGGCTCGCGCACCGGTTGCGCAAGACCAACGAGGGCCTGTCCGACCTCGTCTTCACCGACGTCCCCGGGCGCGTCGCCAAGGCGCTGCTCGACCTGTCCGACCGCTTCGGCCGGCGATCCGAGGCCGGGATCGTCGTCTCGCACGACCTCACCCAGGAAGAGCTGGCCCAGCTCGTGGGCGCCAGCCGGGAGACGGTCAACAAGGCTCTCGCCGACTTCGCGCAGCGGGGCTGGGTCGCCCTGGGGGCCAAGGCCGTCACGCTGATGGACGTCGACCGGCTCCGGCGCCGCGCCCGCTGAGCCTCGAGGCCCCTCGCCTGCCGCGCACTGCCGGTCCCCCGGCACCGGGCTCAACCGTCGAGCTCGCCGAGGTAGTCCAGCTGCGCCAGCACCGACAGGCGCGCCGCGGGCCAGACGGCGCGGGGGGTGTCGGCGTATACCTGCTCCACGACCCGGTCCGCCAGGTCCCTCCGACCCGGCTCGTCGGAGGGGCGCAGCCGCGCGACGGCGTCCCTGACCTGAGCCAGGCGCTCGTGCCGGTGCCGCCAGTAGTGCTCCACGACGCCGGCGGCGTCCGGCACGACCGGCCCGTGCCCCGGCGCGATGCTGCTCACCGCCCCGCTGCCGGTCAGCGTGCGCAGGTGTTCCAGCGACTCCAGGTATGACGTGAGGTCCCCGTCGGGGTAGGCGACCACCGTGGTGCCCCGGCCCAGCACGGTGTCACCGGTCAGCAGCACCTGCTCGGCCGGGAGCAGGAAGGACAGCGAGTCCGCGGTGTGGCCGGGGGTGGGCACGACCAGCACCTCGAGTCCGCCGACCTCCAGGCGCTCCCCCTCCCGGAGGTCGTCGTGCCCGCGCCCGCACCGCCGCACGGGCGCCCCCGTGAGGCGCGCCCACCGGTCGGCGGACTCGGCGTGGTCGGCGTGCCCGTGGGTCAGCAGGGTCAGCGCCACCCGGGCGTCCCGCCCGGAGACGTGGTCGAGCACCGCCGCGAGGTGGGCTTCGTCCAGCGGGCCCGGGTCGACCACGACCGCCTCGCTGCCGCCGGGCTCCAGGAGCACCCAGGTGTTCGTCCCCTCCAGCGTCATGGGTGAGGGGTTCGGGCAGAGCACCGCGTGGGCACGCTCCCCCCAGGCGCCCCCCTGCCAGGCCGGGTCGGCGGCCCCGGCGGACCTCACCGCGCGTCCTCGTGCCGCGGCACCCGCATCCACAGCCGTCCGTCGTGCTCGACCGGGACCGGCAGGACGGCCGGCACCCTGGGCCGCTGCCCCAGCCAGGCGTCGAGGTCACGGATGCCCGCGAGCTCCTCGACCATCACCTGGGTGGGGGGAAGCAGCAGGTCGCGACCCTCCCGCTGGCCCTGCAGGATGTCTGCCGGGGTGCGCCACCCGGCCTCCGCGGCCTCGCTGCTCTCGTCGTCGGCCACCTGGCCCGGCGGCATCCGGGCGGCCAGGAAGCGCGTGTCGTAGCGCCGCGGCTCGCACTCGGGCGTGACCCAGTGGCCGCGCAGGCTCAGCAGGTCCGTCCGGAGCACCAGCCCGTGCCGTTCCAGCACCTGGGCGAAGCCGTGGGTGCGGTCCAGCAGCCCGGCCCGCTCCCGACGCCATACCTCGTCGCGCAGGTCGTCGACCACCGCGTCGGGCGACCGGCCGGCCAGGAGCACGCCGCACTCCTCGAAGACCTCCCGGGCGGCGGCGGTGACCAGCTGCCGCGCCGCTGCCTCGCCCGTGCCCAGCCGCCGGGCCCAGGAGCGGGCGTCCGGCCCGGCCCAGGGCACCCCGACCTCGGCGTCCCGCGGGTCGACGCCGCCGCCGGGAAAGGCGACCATGCCGGCGGCGAAGGCCATACCGGCCACGCGCCGGAGCACGAAGACCTCGAGGCGAGGGTCGTCGCGGAGCAGCATCACCGTGGCCGACGCCCGGGGAGTCGCCGCCGGCCGGTCGGCGGGCGGCCGCCGCAGCCAGGAGCGAGAGTGCTCCGCGACGACCTCGGGGACGGCGAAGTCGCGGTATGCGGCCGCGCCGGGGTCGGCGGTGTCCTCCCCCGCCACGTCAGTCCCGGACGGCGACGGTGATCTCGACCTCGACGGGGACGTCGAGCGGCAGCACGGCGACACCGACGGCGGAGCGGGCGTGCACCCCGGCCTCGCCGAACGCGTGGCCGAGCAGCTCGGACGCCCCGTTCACCACCCCCGGCTGCCCGGTGAAGGAGGGGTCGCTGGCCACGAAGCCGACGACCTTGACCACCCGGACGACCCGGTCGAGGTCACCGATGACCGATCGGACGGCGGCGATGGCGTTGAGGGCGCACACCCCGGCGAGGCGGGTGGCGTCCTCGGGGCTCACCAGACCCGGCCCCTCGCCGACCTTGCCGGTGCGCTCCAGGCGTCCGTCGACGAACGGCACCTGACCCGAGCTGAAGACGAGGTCGCCGTGCCGGACCGCCGGGACGTAGGCGGCGACGGGCGCGGCCACCTCGGGGACCCGGTGGCCGAGCTCGGCCAGCCGGCCCTCCACGACACCCGTGACGGAGTCAGCCATGACCGGCCCGTCAGGCGTTCTTGGGGCGCTTGAGGTAGGCCACGAGGTTGGTGCCGTCGCCCGGTCCGGGCACCACCTGCACCAGCTCCCAGCCGTCCTCGCCCCACTGGTCGAGGATCTGCTTGGTCGCGTGGATCATGAGCGGAACGGTCGCGTACTCCCACTGCTGCACAGTCATGGTGCCGACCCTACCGGCCACGCCGACCGCCCCGCCCGACCGCCCGTGGGTGGCTCGGCGTGGGTCAAGGACCTCTCAGAAACCTCACGTACCGTGTCTGGTATGCGCTCTGCTCTCACTGTCGCACGGGTGACCTCCCTGCTCGGGGTCTTTCTGGCCGTCTCGATCCTCATGGGGATCATCGGTGCCGGTCTGCTGGCCCCGGTGGTGGGGGCCACCGGGCTCGCCGCCCGGGAGAGCGTCAGCATGTTCGAGGAGCTGCCCGGCGACCTGGAGCAGAACCCGCTGGCCCAGCAGTCCCGCATCCTCGCCGCGGACGGCACGATCCTGGCGACCCCGGCGACGCAGAACCGCATCATCGTCGAGAGCGACGAGATCAGCCAGAACATGAAGGACGCGCAGGTCGCCATCGAGGACGAGCGCTTCTTCCAGCACGGCGGTGCCGACGTCGAGGCGCTGGCGAGGGCCGTGGTGCAGAACTCCACCACCGAGACCACCCAGGGCGGATCGACCCTGACGCAGCAGTACATCAAGCTCGCCCTGCAGGACCAGGCGCTCAAGGAGGGCGACGCCGAGGCCTACGCCCAGACCCAGGCCCGGTCGGGCATGGAGGGCTACGTCCGCAAGCTGCGCGAGCTGAAGTACGCGATCACCCTCGAGGAGCGGCTCACCAAGGACGAGATCCTCGTCGGCTACCTCAATCTGGCGTTCTACGGCGACCGGGTCTACGGCGTCGAGGCCGCGGCACGGCACTACTTCAGCGTCAACGCCGCGGACCTCACGGTCGCGCAGTCCGCGCTGCTGGCCGGGGTCGTCCGCTCGCCGAGCAACACCAACCCGGTCGCCAACCCCGAGCTGGCGCAGGCGCGGCGCGACGTCGTGCTCGGCAACATGTACGACCAGGACATGATCACCGAGGAGGAGCTGGAGGAGGCCCGTTCGCAGCAGGTCGAGGACATGCTCGAGATCCGGGACAGCCAGCGCTCCTGCCTGCGCTCGGCCAACCCCTACTTCTGCGACTACGTCGAGGCCTGGCTGCTGGAGCAGCCCGCCCTGGGCAAGACCCGGGACGAGCGGTTGGAGAACCTCACCACCAACGGGCTCACCGTGCAGACCACCCTGGACCTCGAGCTCTCGGGCGAGATGAAGGACATCCTGCGCGACGCCACCCCGGAGGGCAACGAGTACTTCCTCGGCTCCGCCGCGACCGTCGTCGAGCCCGGCACCGGCAAGATCCTCGCCTTCAACCAGTCCTCGCAGTACGACCTCGAGGGCACCAACGACAAGGTCCGCGAGACCTCGGTCAACTGGAACGTCGACAACGCCTACGGCGGCCCGGGAGGTATGGCGATCGGCTCGATCGCGAAGGCGTACACCCTGGTCGACGCCCTGGAGAAGGGCGTGCCGGTCGAGGCCGACATCCGGGTGCGCGAGCCCGAGGACAGCACTTTCGGCAACGTCTGGCTCGAGGACCCCGAGGACCCGCCGACGTCGTACCCCCCGTCCGACGAGGTCTTCCCGGCCGGCATCTTCTTCCGGGACGACTTCGAGGAGGGCTGCACGATCGGGGAGGACCACTGGGCGGTCCGCAACGCCAACGACGAGAACCACGTCGACGAGATCACCCTGCGCAAGGCCTCGGCCCTGTCGGTCAACACCGCCTTCGCCACCCTGGCCTCCCAGGTCGGGACGTGCGACATCGCCGAGACGATGACCGAGATGGGCCTGCACGCGGCCAACGGCCAGGACTACGGGCTGGACCCGGGCAATGCCGAGACCACGCTCGCGCCGTCCCTGGTGCTCGGCGCCGACACCGCCAGCCCGCTGACCGTGGCGGCGTCCTACGCGACCTTCGCCTCGGGCGGCATCTACTGCCCGCCGGTGCCGGTCACGAAGGTGCTGGACGCCGACGGCGAGGAGCTGCCGCTGGAGCTGCCGGAGTGCGAGCGGGTCATCGAGGAGGACGTGGCGCTCGGCGCTGTGGAGCTGCTCGAGGGCGTCCTCAGCATCGAGGGTTCGGGCTGGCAGGCCATCCTGGACGACGAGCGCCCGGCTGGCGGCAAGACCGGCACCAACAACGACTCGACCGCCACCTGGTTCGCCGGCTTCACCCCGCAGCTGTCGACGGCCGTCTTCGTCGGCAACGTGCCGGCGGGGGCCCGCTACGACGGGGACCTCGTCGACATCACCATCGGCGGGGAGTACATCGAGGGGCCGCTCTTCGGCTCCTCGTTGGCCGCGCCCACCTGGAAGCGGATCATGGAGACCGCCTCGGAGGGCATGGACGTGCAGGGGTGGGACGAGCCGTCCAACGAGATCCTCAACGGCAAGCGCGTGACGATCCCCCGCGTGGTCGGCCTGGAGGTCGGGGAGGCGCAGGAGCGTCTCGAGGACGCCGGCCTCACCGGTGCCGTCGTGCGGGTCGGCTCCAACCGCCCGGAGGGCACGGTCGTCTACACCACGCCCGGGGTGGGGTCCTCGGTGCAGACGTCCGAACCGGTCACCCTGCACGTGTCCAACGGCTTCGAGCAGGCCGCGGCCCCGCCGCCCGCGCCCGTCCAGGCGGCCCCGCGGCGGAGCCAGCCGCAGCCACCTGCTCCGGCGTCGTCGCAGCCGTCCCCGGAGCCCGAGCCCACGCAGGAGCCCGAGCCGGAACCGACGCAGGAGCCCGAGCCCGAGCCGGAACCGACGCAGGACCCGGAGCCGGCGCCCGCCCCGACTCCCGACCCGCCCCAGGAGCCCCCGGGCACCGACCCGCCCGGCGACGACGAGGACGAGGACGGCGACGCCTGACGGACCGGACGCGCGCACCGGACGCGGTCGGGTCGCGCGGGACGCGTCTCGGGGCGGCGGCCGGGTGAGAGACTGGCAGGCATGACCGAGCAGACCGGCCTCAAGGCCACCCTCCAGCAGGACCTCACCGCCGCCATGCGCGCGCGAGACACGGTGCGCGCGGGCACGCTGCGGATGACGCTGTCGGCCGTGACCACCGAGGAGGTCGCCGGCAAGCAGGCTCGTGAGCTGTCCGACGACGAGGTGCTGCGGGTCATCACCAAGGAGGCCAAGAAGCGGCGCGAGGCGGCCGAGGCCTACACCGGCGCCGACCGCCCCGAGCTGGCCGCCCAGGAGGAGGCCGAGCTCGAGGTGCTGGAGGCATACCTCCCGGCCCAGCTGGGGGACGAGGAGCTGGCCGAGCTCGCGCGCGCGGCCGTCGCGGAGACCGGCGCGACGGACCCGCGCGGCATGGGCCAGGTCATGAAGGTCCTGCAGCCCCGGGTGGCCGGACGCGCCGAGGGTGGCCGGGTGGCCGCCGCGGTGAAGCAGGCGCTGGGCGCCTGAGCGAGGGCGCCCGAGTCCATGTCGCCCTCGACGGTATGCCGCCCGCTCACCGCAGCCCTCGCCGCCGCCCCGGTGGTCGGGGCCGGTCTGGCGGCCTACGCCACGTGGGTGGAGCCGCGGTGGTTCGCGCTCCGGGAGGCGACCGTGCCCTGCCTCCCTCCGGGCAGACCGGAGGTGCGGGTGCTCCACCTGTCCGACCTGCACCTCGTGCCGCGTCAGCACCGCAAGCGCGACTGGGTGCGGGGCCTGGCCGCGCTCGAGCCCGACCTGGTGGTCCACACCGGTGACCACCTGGCCGCGATGGACGCGGTGCCGGCGGCGCTCGACACCTACGGCGAGCTGCTCGACCGCCCGGGCGTCTTCGTCCTGGGGTCGAACGACTACTACCCGCCCACGGCGAAGAACCCGCTGCGCTACGTCAACGACAGCCACCGCAAGGGCGCCGACCTGACACCGCGACGGCTGCCGACACAGGACCTCGTGGACGGGCTCGCGGCACGGGGCTGGACCGACCTCACCCACCGCCGGACGCGCCTCGACGTGGGCGGGATCCGACTCGAGCTGGTCGGCACCGACGACGGCCACCTCGGGCTGGACGACTACGCCCGCGTGTCCGCCCCGGCCGACCCGTCCGCGGACCTGACGGTCGGCGTCACGCACGCGCCCTACCGGCGCGTGCTCGACCCGATGGCCGCCGACGGCGCGCGCCTGCTCATCGCCGGGCACACCCATGGCGGCCAGCTGCGGGTGCCCGGGTACGGCGCCCTCGTCACCAACTGCGACCTCGACACCTCCCGGGCCCGTGGGCTGTCGCGCTGGTGGCCCCGCGCGGGGGCGACCCCCTCACGGCTCCGGTCCCGCGCGACGCCCTCCGCCCACCCGCCGTCGGACGCGGCCTGGCTGCACGTCTCGGCCGGCCTCGGCGGCAACCCCTACACGCCCTTCCGCTTCTGCTGCCGGCCCGAGGCGACGCTGCTGACCCTCTCGGCCGGCGTCTCGCCTCAGCCCTAGGTGTCGTCGTCCCCGCCGCCCTCCTGCCACCCGGTCAGGTCCGGTGCCGCACGACCCTCCTCGCCGCCGGGCCTGCTGTTGCCGAGCAGCACGCGGGTGAGCTCCTCCTGGCTCGCCAGCAGCCCGTCGAGGGCGCGGCGCAGATGCCCGTCCCCTGGCTCCTCGCCCGACATGGCCGCCACGAGCACGGCCCGACGCACCAGCTCCTTGACGAAGGAGGCCGTCATCCCTGCGGTCCGGCGCGCGGCGTCGGACAGCGCCTCCTCCCCGAACGTCAGATCGGCCTGGTAGAGCTCCAGCAGCCGGCGCCGGCCTGCCTCGTCGGGCAGCGGGATCTCGACAGCCAGGTCCACCCGCCCGGGCCGCTGGACCAGGGCACGCTCCAGCGCCTGGGCGCGGTTGGTGGTGAGCAGGAAGGTCACGTCGGCGTCGCTGTCGAGGCCGTCCATCGCGTCCAGCACCTCGAAGAGCAACGGGCGACCTCCCGGTCCCCTGCTGCGGTCCTCGGCGACCAGGTCGCAGTCCTCCAGGACCACGACGGCGGGTTGGAGGGCCCGGGCCAGCGACGCGGCCGGCGAGATGTAGCCCAGGGACTCGCCGGCGAGCAGCACCACCGTGTGATCCGGGCTGCGGGAGATGAGGTGCCGGACCGTGTGCGTCTTGCCGGTGCCCGGAGGTCCGTAGAGCAGGAGGCCGCGCTTGAGGTGCTGTCCGTGACGTCGGAGGGTGTCGGCGTGCTCGGCGATGCCGCTCACGTGCGCCGCGATCCGGTCGAGCGAGCCGGGCGGCAGGATGACCTGCTCCTCGGTGACCTCGGGCCGGGGGAGGAAGGTCACCCCCTGAGACTCCGGGCCGTACCCCGAGGACTCGAAGGCGATGACCTGCCCGCGCAGCACGCTGCGCTCCAGCGCCACCTCGCGCAGCTCGTCCAAGAGCCCCGCCCGGGTGTCCTCATCGGCGCAGAGGAGCTCCAAGGTCCCCCTGTCCCGGCCGTACTGCCGGTTGCTCTTGCGCTGCATGACCACCACGGGATGGCCGCCGTACCGGAAGAGGCGCAGCCCCAGCCCGATCGCCCGCCGGTGCTCGTGCGGGCCGACGGCGACCGAGACGTAGTCCACCTGCCCGACCGACACCCGTCCGTGGTCACCACCGACGAGGTCTCCGAGGGACACGTGATGGCGCATGTCACCACCCCCCACCCCGATCTGCGAGGCCTCTGGGTCGCGCCCTGCGACCTCGGCCAGCGCGACGTCCCAGTCGGCATACCGGTGGTTCATCACCTCCTCCGTCACCACGGCCACCTCCGCGACCGGCGTGCCGAGGTATGCCGTGAGCCGGTCCGCGAGCGGCTCTCCTCCGCGCTTGCCCGTCGAGCGCCGAGCGAGGTCCACCGCCTCGGCGAAGGTCTGGAGGAATCCCCTGACGTCGTCGTCCATGCCACCCAACCTACGGGCGGCCTCGGACAGTCCTGCGGATTTAGCCGCGACGGCGGGCGTGGGCTATCCTTGCGGACGCTGCGCGCGGCCCTCGGGGTCGGCGCACGAGCCACGGGGTGTGGCGCAGCTTGGTAGCGCGCTTCGTTCGGGACGAAGAGGTCGCAGGTTCAAATCCTGTCACCCCGACCACCTGATGTCGGCAGACATCGCGAACAGCGGGCCCTCCAACTGAAGGTCCGCTGTTCTGTGTTTTCCGTGCCCTTTTCTCAGCGCGACCCTGGCCCCCCGGCTCGCATTTCCCTGGAATGCACCGAGGCCCCGCGGTCGCACACAGCAACGGCGTTCTTTACCAAGTCTTTACTCAGCCAAGAATCTCCGCCAGACTTCCCAGCGTGCGGGGCAGCCCACCCGAGGACTGCCCCCATGGCAGGGAGGCGACCCATGCATGGAGCGGCAACGACTCTGGAGCCGGTGCGCGAGGGCACCCTGGGCTGGTTGGGGTGGCAGGACAGGGTGCTCGCGGCCGAGATCGTGCCTCCCCCGCGGTGGGACGAGAACCCTCCGGACATGGACGCCATCCGGGGTGAGGTGGGCCGCGAGCACGATGACGCCAGCGCGCTCCACGACCGCGCATCGGCCAACATCGCGTACTTCGGCGCGGCCTACACGCGGGGCTTCGCCGCTGTCGTCATTCCTCTCGTCCTGGTGGCGGCACTGGTCCTCTGGACCCAGATCACCGGCTCGGGGGTGCCCACGAGGGACGAGCTGGCCACGCCCGAGTCCCTCGACATCGGTCCGGTCACCGGCGTGCTGGTGTTCCTGGTCCTCGCGGCACCCTGGACCGGAGCCGTGGCCTGGCGCGCCAGGGCCCGCCTCGCTGCGACGAAGCGGGTGGGCCTGATCCTCCGGGGCCTCCTGCTGTGGACGCTCGCCCTGGTGCTGGCGCCGTTCACCTTCGGCCTCTCCTTCGTGGTGGTCCCGGTGGCGGTGGGTGCCTTCGTCCTCCTGGCCCGCCCCAAGGTCGTGCTCGCGCACGACCCGACACCCCGCAAGGACCCGCTCCCGCTGCACCGGCTCTACCGTGAGTCCCGTGACCAGCAGCGGACCGCGGCCAAGGTCGTCCGTGGCAGCGAGCGTCGGGTCCGTCAGCTGCACGCCCAGGCCACCCGTGACTACGAGTCACGGCTCAGCGACTTCCGCGCCAGGAAAGATGCCTGGTCGCCCTTCGAGGTCCTGCCGCTGCCCGAGCGGCAGGACGTGCTGGTCATCGGTGGCTCGGCCGTGGAGCGGGGCGACCTCCTCCACCACCTCGGCGCGGCCGTCGAGCAGGACGGTGACACGTTCTGGGTCCTCGACCTCGAGGGACGCTCCGCCTCCTCCCGGCTCCTGCTCGAGGCGCGCCGACACGGCCGTGACGTCCGCGTGCTGCACGCCGGCGACGAGGCGGCGTTGTCGCAGCTGCTGGACGATCTGGACCACATCCGGGCCGGTCGGCGCTCGCTCCTGGTGGACGTGCTGTCCTCCGGGATCGCCTACGACGCCCAGGGCCGGGTCAGCTCCCGGTCCAGGGAGGTGCGGGACACCCTCCGTCGCCTGACCGGCGTGCTCCGGGAGCAGCACGACGCGGTGAGGGCGGCCGACCTCCACCAGGCCATGCAGGTCCTGCTGGGCCGAGGTCAGCAGACGCAGAGCAGCACCACCGACGACTTCACCCTGGGAACGGCCCCGGAGGTGGCGACCCACGAGGCCCTGAGCTCGGCCTCGGTCCATGCCGTACGAGAGGCCTTCACCCAGCAGGACCGGCAACAGTTCCACGCTGCCTGGGACGACGTCCGGCTGAAGCTGGAGAGCCTCCTGCCGGAGGACGACAGCCCGACCTCCGGGGAGCGGTGGGACCCCACGGCCAGCCTCGGGGTCAGCGTGGTCGACCTGCACCTGCACGACGCGGACCGGGAGCTGCGCACGGCAGTGCTCGCGTCGATGCACCTGGAGCTGCTGCGCACGGTGCCGGACGTGCGGCCTCGGGCCCTGGCGGTGATGGGTGCCGAGGCGCTCCCGGTGGAGCTGCTGCGTCAGCTCTCGGAGGTCTGCGCCTCGCTCGACGTCCAGCTGCTGCTCTTCTTCGGCGAGCTGGTGCCGGAGGTGCAGTCGCTGGCCCGCGGCCGCAGGGTCGTGGCCGCCTTCGGTGGCCACGGCGCCACCGCCGCGGAAGAGCTGGCGGACATCTTCGGCAAGGAGTGGATCGACCGGGTGCAGGCCTACCAGACGTCCTGGTCGGAGTCCGAGGCCCAGAACCGCTCCGAGACCTCCGGGCGCTCGTTCTCCCAGACGGGCTCGGACCAGACGGGCGGGCAGTCCGGCTCCTCCGCCGGCGGGTGGACCAGCGGGAGCACCTGGGGGCGGTCCTCCTCCCAGTCCCGTGGCACCGAATCCTCCCGCACGGACGGGGAGACCACGACCCAGCAGCGGGGAGGGTCGGAGACCCGGCAGGTGCAGTACGAGCGTCGGGTCACGGGCCAGCACCTCAGCGCCCTGCCCCCCTACACGCTCCTGGTCAAGCGCGGAGACACCGTGCACACCGCGGACGTCAAGGCAGACCTGGCCCTCCCCCCGCAGCTGCTCTCGCGCATGGCCCAGGCCAGAGCGGTCAGCGCCGAGGCCCCGGCCGAGCTCCCCGGCCACCTGCCCGACAGCCGGGTCGCCAGTGAGCAGCAGGCTGACCGGATGCAGCCTTCGTGAGCGTCGAGCACTCGGCAACCGTGGAGCTTCTCCGGCGGCTGTTCGACCAGGGGGAGACCCCGATGCAGGCCGTCCGCTACACCTCGGTGCCGAAGCTGGACCGGACCACGGCGCTGGTGCAGCTGAGCTCACCGCTGAGCGCGGCGTACCAGGCCGGCGCCAAGGTGTTCTCGCTGTGGGACCACGAACCCCACGGACCGTTCAGGGTCTACGTCGGAGGCACCCGCGGCTTCCCCCGCACGACCGCGGGTGCGGCCACCGGCCCCGGGGTGCTCTTTCCCCCGGGAGCCGGAGCCGAGCCGGCCGGAGACCCCGCGCTCACCCTGGCGCCCCGCCTGGACACCCCGTGCTGGGTGCGCGTCGGCGGGGTGCTGGACCCCACCACGCCCACCGCGGACCCCGAGATGCTGGAGGACCACGCGCCCTTCCTGGGTGATGCCGACTTCCGGCTGCTCACCATCGCCGTACCGATGGACCCCCAGGCCGTCGTCCAGGAGCAGGACCGCGTGCGTCGGGTGCTGCACGGGGAGTCCGAGCGGCTGGAAACCGGGTGGGGGGAGCTGACGCGCCGACGCCATGCCGGCCGGCTGGAGCAGCTCACCCGGGCTCTGGCGGGTGGTCTGTGGCGGGTCCACCTGCTGTGCGGGGCGCCCACCGCGGAGGAGGCTGCACGGGTGGCTGCGCTGTGGGCCACGAGCAGCCGTCCTACCGGCCCGGCGGGTCATCTGCTGGCGCCCAGCTCGACCCCGGCCGACCTGCGCACGACCCTGGCCTCCTCGGTCAGCACCGATGACCCGTTCGCCCTGAGCAGCCCGTTCGTCGCCGGCAGCGACGCCCTGGCAGCGTGGTGCCGACCACCGGTCCAGGAGGTGCCGGGCGTCGCGACGCGTTCGACCAACCCCTTCGACGTGGCTCACCCCGGGTATGGCGAGGTGGACGTCGGCGAGCTTCTCGACGTGGCCTACGCCCCCGTCGGCCGTCTGCGCATCCCGCTCGACAGCCTGGCCCGGCACACCTTCGTCCACGGCGCCACCGGAGCCGGCAAGAGCCAGGCCACGCGGCACCTGCTCGGCGAGCTGTCCCGTGCCGGGATCCCCTGGGTGGTCCTGGAGCCGGCGAAGCAGGAGTATGCCGCCGGGATGCAGCACCGGCTCGGCGCGCTCGGCGACCAGGTCGCCGACCCGGCGTTGCGCCAGGTGCACGTGATCCGCCCGGGCGACCCCGAGGCGACCCCGGTCGCCCTGAACCCTCTCGAGCCCGACCCGCGCTCCTCCTACCAGGCGCATCTGGACGTGCTGCTCGATCTCATGGTGGCGGCGTTCGACGCCGACTCCCCGTTCCCCGAGGTCCTCGCCCAGGGGATCGACCTGGCCGTTCGGCGGTCGGGCTGGGACCCCGCACTGACCGCCCCGGTCCAGTCACTGGCGCGGCACTACCGCACCGGCCGCCCGGCATACCCGGGCATCCCGGACCTGGTCAGGGCGTGCCACGAGGTCATCGACTCCAAGGGCTACGGCCGTGAGGTCGCCGGCAACGTGCACGGTTTCGTCGACATGCGGCTGGGCACCCTGTCGACCGGCACCAAGCGCGCCGCGTTCTCGTCGGGCTACCCGCTGTCGGTGGACCGGGTGCTGCGGCGCAACGTGGTGCTCGAGCTGCAGGACCTGGGCACCGACGCCGACCGAGCCCTCTACATGGGACTGTTCCTCTCCCGGCTGGCTCAGGCAGCCCGGGCCAGGCACCGGTCCGAGCCACGCCCCGGGGAGGTCCGCAACGTCGTGGTGGTCGAGGAGGCGCACCGGTTGCTGCGCCACCCGGATGACCTCCAGGGAGCGGCCGCCCGGGCGGTGGAGAGCTTCACCGACCTCCTCGCCGAGGTCCGCAGCCAGGGCGTGGCCCTCGTCGTCGCCGAGCAGATCCCCCGCAAGATCGCCCCCGACGTGGTGAAGAACACCGCGGTGAAGTGGATGGGGCGCACACCCGCCCAGGACGACCGCGACCTCGTCGGCGCCGCCATGGGCCTGACCACGACGCAGTCTCAGCAGGTGGTGTCGCTGCCCCCGGGGGTCTTCGCGGTGCACACCGACCACGACGACTCCCCCCTGCTGGTCCGGTTCCCGCACGTGCCAGAGCCAGGGGGCCTCGCGGCGGCCGACCCGGCCCCGCTGGTCGAGGACCTGCCGCCCTGGACGGGGCGCGCTCGCTCGCCCGGTTCGGCTCGGCAGCGCGACATGGCCTGGGCCGCTCAGGTCGAGGCCAACCCGCGGCTGGTGCTGCTGTGCGAGCTGACCGTGGCCGCACACCTGGTGCACACCCCCCTGCCGGTGGTGGCGGCCGACCAGCGTCACCAGCTGCTGGGGGGACTGAGACTGCCGGAGGGAGCCGTGGCGCTGGACGTGGCGGTGGGGTCCCTGGTCCGCGCCGCCGTGGGCGCCCGACGTCAGGTGCTGGGGCCCTACGCCCCCGAGGACCTGTGCGAGGTGGCTGCAGCGGCCGTACGTGGACGTCTCGACGGTGACGGACCTGCCGTCCCGGACGGACGGTGGTGCGCGGCGTACGAGATGTGGGCCTGGATCAAGGCGCAGCTGCAGGCGTCGGACCCGACCGGGCCGCCCCACCCGCAGACGGCGACCTGGCAGCAGTGGGGGGCCGACTACGTGTCGGGCGACACCGCCGGCGAGCAGCTCGCGCGGCTGGAGCAGGCCCTGGACCGGCGTGCCGACGAGCGCGCCACCGTGCTGCTGGGTTCGGCCCGACCCGGGGCTCTGGAACGCGCGGTGTCCAGCACCGGCTACAGCCCCGAGCGTGGGCTGCGGGTGCTGCTGGGCTGGGTCGAGAAGCGCTCTCTGAGCGACCTGCGCCCGCTCCTGACCTCGGTCATCGAACACGCACGCCCACCCGGAGGAGCACCATGAGCGAGATCGACACCGGCGCCGACCAGATGCCGCCCGTCGAGCCGACCGAGCCCGTGACGGAGCACGACGACCCGGTCGTGGACGTCGACGACGGGACGGCCCCGGCCGGCGAGAACGACTACGGCTTCTACGGTGACGGACCGCAGCAGGGCACCCTCGAGCTCGCGGACGACGTCGACGGCTTGTACGCCGACGGACCTCAGCAGGGGGTGGTCACCCCGGACCAGCCCGGCACCCTCTTCTCCGACGACCCGTTCGGGTCGCGCACCCCCTGAGGCGTGTGGGGTAGAGGGCACAGCCCTGCACAGGTCGCTCCTCGCGACGACCCCCCCGTCCTCGGCGTCGGGCTTGGTAGCCTGCTGTTCATGATCCGCCCGGCCGACCGTTGCCCCACTGGCACCGGCCTGTCCAGGGCGGGTGCTCGGTGAGCCTGCTCTGGACCCTCGTCATCTCCGCGGTGACGGTCCTCGCCACCTTCCCGCTCACCCGCTTCCTCGGTCGTCACGCCGGCTGGCCGATCGCCGCGCTCTACCTCGCCGCCGCGGCCGCCTACTGGCCCGCCGCGACGCAGGTCATGGCCGGCGACACCCCGACCTGGTCCATGCCGTGGGTGCCGACCCTGGGCCTGGAGCTGTCGCTGCGCGCGGACGGCCTCGGCACGGTCTTCACCTTCATCGCCCTGGTCATCGGCGCGATCGTGCTCGCCTACTCCACGGCATACCTCAAGCCGGGCCGCAACCTCACCTTCTACTTCTACATGGCGATGTTCACCGTCTCCATGGTCGGGCTGGTGCTGGCGGACGACCTCATCCTGCTGTTCCTGTGCTGGGAGCTGACCAGTCTCGCCAGCTTCTTCCTCATCGCCCGGTCGGGGTATGCCGGCGAGGCCGCCTCGATGCGCACCCTGCTCATCACCTTCCTCGGCGGGCTCGGGCTGCTGGCCGCGGTCACCGCGATCATCGTGCGCACCGGCACCACGACGCTGTCCGAGGCGCTCGCGCACGAGGTCTGGGACACCAGCCCCGGCTTCACCGCCGCCGTGGCGCTGCTCGTCATCCTGGCGGCCTTCACCAAGTCGGCCCAGTTCCCCTTCCACGTCTGGCTGCCCGACGCCATGGCCGCCGCCACCCCGGTCAGCGCCTACCTGCACGCCGCCGCCGTCGTCAAGGCCGGCATCTTCCTGCTCATGCGCTTCTCCCCGGCCTTCCACGACGTGCCGGTGTGGAACGTCCTGCTCATCACCACCGGCCTGGTCACCTGCGGGATCGGCGGCTGGTTCGCGCTGCAGAAGACTGACCTCAAGAAGCTCATGGCCTACTCCACGGTCAGCCAGCTCGGCCTCATCGTCGCCACCATCGGCGTCGGCACGGAGTATGCCCTCGCCGCCGCCATCCTCCACGTCATCGCGCACGCGCTCTTCAAGTCCGGGCTCTTCATGATGGTCGGCGTGGTCGACCACGCCACCGGCACCCGCGACGTGCGACGCATGCCGGTGCTCTCCAGCGCCATGCCGGTGGCCTTCTGGGTCACCGTGCTCGGGTGCGCCTCGATGGCCGGCGTCCCGCCCATGCTCGGCTTCGTCTCCAAGGAGAGCATCCTCACCTCGATGCTCGACTCCCCCTTCGGCGCGGTCGCCTCCTGGGCCGCCTTCCTGGGGGTCGCCCTCACCGCGGTGCTGACCTTCGCCTACTGCGCCAAGATCGTCTTCAACGGCTTCTACGACGGACGCGGCCAGGCCAAGTGGCCCGAGGACCGCCCGTTGCACACCACCCCGTGGGCCCTCGGGACCTTCGCCGCCATCCCCATCGTCGTCGGCCTGCCGCTGGCCTTCGTCGTCGGCATCCTCGACACCCCGGTGGGCCGGGCCACCGCCGCCATGCTCCCCGCCGGCGCCGAGGAGCCGCACCCGCACCTCGCCCTGTGGCACGGCGTCAACCTCGAGCTCATCACCTCGCTGGCCATCATCGGCGTCGGCGTCCTGGTCATCCTGCGCCGCCGCTTCTTCTTCCCGGCCCGCGAGCACGACACCTTCTCCTTCGACGGCGCCGACGTCATCCGGGTCATCAACGACACCGCAGCCGACATCGGCAAGTCGCTGGGTGCCCTCGCCCGCGCCGACAACCCCACCCGGCACGTCGCGGTGCAGTTCGTCGCGCTCGCCGCCCTCGTGCTCGGCGGCGTGGGCGTCCTCGTCGCGCGCGACGAGCTCCTGCCGGTGCAGGAGGGGCTGGCCAGCCCGGTCGACGCGGTCGTGCTCGTCATCATCGCCGGGGCCGTGGTCGTCCTGGGGCGCGCCAGCTCCCGGCTCGCCGCCGTCGTCGCGCTCTCCACCATCGGCGCCGCCGTCACCGTCCAGATCTTCGCCCTCGGCGCACCCGACGTCGGCATGACCCAGCTCCTCGTCGAGGCGCTCACCGTGCTGATGATCATGCTCGTGCTGCAGCGCCTCCCCCAGACCTTCGGTCGCGGACCGCGGTGGGGCAACCAGGCCGCGCTGGCCCTGGCGCTCGTCGGGGGGCTGTCGGCCGGGGTGGCGACCTGGGCGTTGACCGGCCGACGCGACCGCAGCGAGATCGCCATCTGGTACCTCACCGAGGGCCCGGTGGAGACGAGCGGCGACAACGTCGTCAACACGATCCTGGTGGAGTTCCGTGCCCTCGACACCTTCGGCGAGCTCACCGTGCTCGGGATGGCCGCGGCGGCCATGGTCGCCATCCTCTCCACGGTCCGCGACCGCTACCTCGACCCTCCCCCGGAGGCGGACCGCAACTACGTCGCCCCCCCGGAGGTGCCGCTGCAGGCCGAGGGGTCCACAGCACACCGCGCCATCGCCGAGGCCTGGGGCAACGCCGTCCCGATGCAGATCATGGTCCGCGCCACCGCGCCGCTGCTGGCGATCATCTCCGCGATCCTGTTCCTGCGCGGTCACAACTCCCCGGGTGGGGGGTTCATCGCCGCGCTCGTGGGGTCCTCGATCGTCGCGCTGGTCTACCTCGCGACCTCCCGCGACCGCAGCATCGGGCCGCCCCGGCTCCCGCTGCGCCTCGTCGCGCTGGGCGTGCTCATCGCCATCGGCACCGGCATCTGGGGCATGCTCGGTCATGCCTCGTTCCTCGAGCCGCTGTACGGCTACATCTTCGACATCCACGTCGCCACCTCGATGGTCTTCGACCTCGGTGTCTACCTCGCCGTGCTCGGCCTCGTCATGGAGGCCTTCAACCTGCTGGGCGCCACCGGGGGCCGTGAGGGCACCCGGGAGCGCGCCGACGAGTCGGTCGAGGGCGAGATCAGCGGTCCGATGGACACCTCCCGCGGCGAGCGGTATGCCGAGACCCGCCTCGGGATCCCCGGTCGCAGGTCGACGTACCTCCAGCAGGATCTGCCGCCGAGGCGCGGAGGTGGCCAGTGATCCTCCCCATCACCGTCGGCGTGCTCACCGCCGGAGCCATCTACCTCATGCTGCAGCGCGGGATGGTGCGCATCATCTTCGGCCTGTCGCTGCTCGCGCACGCCGCCAACCTGGTCATCCTCTCCGCGGGCGTCACCGCCTGGCGCGGTGAGCCCTTCCCCGACGCCGCCGGGGCCGCGGACGCCGGTGACCCCCTGCCCCAGGCCTTCGTCCTGACCGCGATCGTCATCGCCCTCGCCGTGACGGTGCTCATGCTCGCCATGGCCGTCATCGGCCACAACGACGACACCAAGCGGATGCCCGAGACCGGGGAGACCCACCGCCGATGATGACCGCCGCCCTTCTCCCGTTCCTCGCGGTGCTGCCGATCGCCGCGTCCGCCGCGACCGTGCTGTGGCGCAACCCGACGTGGCAGCGCATCTGGCTGCTTGCCATACCGGTGCTCACGGGGCTCGGCGCCCTGGACCTGCTGCTGCAGCACCGCGAGACCCCGGTCATCGCGGAGAACGTCGGCGCCTTCGTGCCCGGTGTGGCGATCCCCTTCGTCTCCGACACTCTCAGCGCACTGATGATCCTGGTGACCTCGTTCACCGTGCTCATGTGCCTGTTCTTCATGACCATCACCGGGGAGAACCGCTACCGGCTGGTGACCCCCCTCGTGCTCATGCTGCTCGGTGGGGTCAACGGCGCCTTCCTCACCGGTGACTTGTTCAACCTCTTCGTCTTCGTCGAGGTCATGCTGCTGCCCAGCTACGCCCTCATCGCGGTGACCGGCACGTGGCGGCGCCTCGGGGTGGGCCGGACCTTCGTCATCGTCAACCTGCTGACGAGCACGATCCTGCTCATCGGTGTCGGCCTGGTCTACGCCACCGCCGAGACGGTCAACCTCGCGCTCCTCGTCGGGGCCGGCAGCGACCCGCGCACCATGCTCAGCTCCGGCGTCGTGCTGCTGGCCCTGTCGATCAAAGCCGCCATCGTGCCCCTGCACACCTGGCTGCCGCGGACCTACCCCGCCACCTCGGCCTCCGTCATGGCGCTCTTCAGCGCCCTGCACACCAAGGTCGCGCTGTACGCGCTGTACCGAGTCACGTCCACGCTCTACGAGGGCCAACCCCCGTGGATCATGATCCTCGCGGTCCTCGTCGGTCTCTCGCTCGTCGTCGGCTCCTACAGCACCTTCAGCGAGAGGGTCATGCGGCGGGCCCTGTCGTGGCAGATGGTCGCCGGGGTCGGGCACATCCTGCTGGGGCTCGTGCTGTTCACCCAGTTCTCCCTGGGCGCCGGCATCTTCTACATGATCCATCACATCATCACGATGGGCGCCCTCATCCTCGGGGCCGGGGCCATCGAGCAGACCTACGGCTCGGGCCGGTACGAGCGGCTCTCGGGCATCATCCGCCGCGACCGTCTGCTGACCATCGGCTACGCCCTCGCGCTCATGTCGCTCATCGGGCTCCCCCCCAGCTCCGGCTTCTTCGGCAAGGTGGGTCTCGTGCAGGCCTCCGCGCAGGCCGGTGGCGCGTGGCAGGCGGTCTTCGTCACGCTGATCTTCGTCGGTGCCCTCGGCTCGCTCGTCGCCATGCAGCGGCTGTGGGTCGGTGTGTTCTGGGGCCCCGACATGGAGGACTACCTCCCCGACTCGCCGGAGACCGGCCGCGGCGCCACCGTCGCGCTGACCGACGACGTCCGGGTCACCCCCCGGCTCCTTGCTCCCATGGCCGTACTGGTCATCACCCAGCTCGCGATGTTCGTCTTCGCCGGACCGATCATGCAGGTGACCACCCGGGCGGCCCAGGGCCTGGTCGACCTGCAGCCCTACGTGCAGGCGGTGACCGGATGATCCCCAACCCGCTGCGCATCGGGGTCTACGGCGGCTGGCTGGCCGGCGAGGTCGTCCGCGGCGCCCTGCGCATCGGGGTCGACGTGGTCACCCCGGGACTGCGCATGTCACCCGCGATCGTGGCGCTCCCGCTGCACTGCGAGACCGACCTGGAGATCAGCACGATGGCCTCCTCCATCACCATCACCCCCGGCACCATCACCCTCGGCATCGCTCCCCGCACCGGCGACTCGCCCCCCACCCTCTACGTCCACGCGCTCTACGGCGAGGACCGCGACTCCGTCATCGAGGAGCTGCGGGACATGGAGCGCCGGCTGCTCGTGATGACGCGCGGGCGTCGGTCAGGGGAGCAGGCGATGGAGGGAGAGCTGTCATGACCTTCATCGTGTGGACCACCGTGGCGATCCTGCTGCTCGCGGCCGTGCTGGGGCTCGTGCGGGTGCTGCTCTCGCGGGACGACGCCTCGGTCGCCGCGGTGAGCGACCTCGCCTACTTCTGCGCCGTCGGGATCTTCCTCATGGTCGGGCTGAACGCCGAGTCGATCGTCCTGCTCGACGTCGCCTCCCTCGCCGCGCTCGTCGGCATCCTGGCGACGGTGTCGCTGGCCCGGATCCTCACCAGGGGGCGCCGATGACGCTGCTGCTGACCATCCTCACCGGCGTGCTGTGCATCGGGGGCGCCATCTTCGTGCTGCTCAGCGCCATCGCCATGCTGCGCTCACGGGACGGCCTGTCCCGGATCAACGTGCTCTCCAGCGCGACCGGCATGGGGTTGCCGTGGATCGCGACAGGGGTCTACATCCAGCACGTGGTGGTGCACGGCTTCGACGTCATCACCCTCATCAAGCTGATGGTCGCCATCGCCGGCTTCATCATCATGAGCTCGGTCGCCTCCAACGCGCTCGGCCGGGCGGCCTACCGCTCGGGTGCCCCCCTCGATCCCGCCACGGACCCCAACGAGCTGGCCTGACCCCGCTCACCGGGCATCGCCCCTCGTCGTCAGGTGACGGCGTGCAGCGCGGCGAGCTCGGCCTCCATGACCTGCTCGTCCGTGGCGTCGAGGCGGACGTGCGCCAGGAGCGTGTGCAGCACGCGCAGCGCGGCGGCGGCGCGCTCGCCCCAGGAGGAGAGGTAGCTGAACTGCCACCACCACATCGCCTCGGTCGGGCGTCCGGCGAGGTAGTGCTCCTGGCCGTGCGCGAGGTCGGCCGCCACGGCGACGAGGTCGTCCGAGAGCGAGCCCCGCGTCACCTCGCCGGTGATGACGGGGTCCTCCAGGTCGCAGTAGTCGTCCAGACCGCCCAGCAGCGTGTGCAGGCCCTCACGGACCACCTCGAGATCGGCATCCGGGCCGGCGTCCGGCTCGAAGCGCTCGGGGGGAACCACGTCCACCAGGGCCCCCAGCCGCGCCCCGGCGGCGCACAGCTGCCCCACGCTGAGGAGGAGCAGCGGCAGCGCCGACTCGGCAGCCTCGCCCGAGGCCACCTCCTCGAGACTGCTGAAGTAGGCGGCCACCTCGGCGTGCATGTTCTGCGCCGGCTGTGTCCAGTCGTCGACCATGACCCCACCCTAGAGGCAACCGGACGCGCGCGCTGGGCGTGCTGCGCGGCCCTCCCCACCGCTCCGCCGTCGGCGGATCAGGGCGCGGTGGTGCCCGTGGAGATCATCCGGCGCCCCTCGAAGGCACGCCCGAGCGTGACCTCGTCGGCGTACTCGAGGTCGCCACCGACGGGCAGCCCCGAGGCCAGGCGACTGACCCGCACCCCGTCGTAGGGCTTGAGCAGGCGGGCGAGGTAGGTCGCGGTCGCCTCGCCCTCGAGGTTGGGGTCGGTCGCGATGATGACCTCGGCGACCTGGCCGTCGGCGAGCCTGGCGACCAGCTCGCGGACCCGCAGGTCCTCCGGGCCCACGCCACCGATGGGGTTGATGGCCCCGCCGAGCACGTGGTAGCGGCCGCGGAACTCCCGGGTCCGCTCGACGGCGGCGACGTCCTGGCTCTGCTCGACGACGCAGATCATGCTCGGGTCGCGCCGGTCGTCCAGACAGATCCGGCAGCGCTCTGCCTCCGCCACGTTGCCGCAGACCTCGCAGAAGCGCACCTTCTCCCGGATCTGCAGCAGGGCCTCGGCGAGGCGGGTGATGTCCTCGGGGTCGGCCGCGAGCAGGTGGAAGGCCATCCGCTGGGCTCCCTTGGGGCCCACACCGGGCAGCCGCCCCAGCTCGTCGATCAGGTCCTGGACCACGCCTTCATACACAGCAGGCCACTGTATGCCGTGCCACCGACACCCGCGTCCAGGCTCGCCCGGTCCGGGGTCAGGCCGGGGTCTCGCCGGAGCGCTGGGCGTACTCCCCCGCCCACTCCTGGCCCGACAGCTCGCAGATGCGCTGCATGACCTCGTCGGTGAGCTCGCGCCGGGCCCGGCCCTGGGGCACCCCGTCGAACCGGTCGGCGACGTGGATCGGCGCGCCGAACTCCACCCGCACCTTCGCCCGGCGCGGGAGGCGGCTCCCGACCGGTTGGATGTCCTGGGTGCCCTGCAGCCCGACGGGCACGACCGGGCAGCCGGCCTCCAGGGCCAGCCAGGCGACGCCGGTCCGGCCGCGGTAGAGGCGGCCGTCGCGCGACCGGGTGCCCTCGGGGTAGATGCCGAACGCGCCGCCCCGACGCAGGTGGGCCAGGGCGAGGTCGAGGGACTTCTGCGCCGCCCGGGTGTCCTCACGGTCCACGGGGATCGACCCCACACCGGTGAACCACTCGCGGCTGATCCAGCCCTTGACCCCGGTGCCGGTGAAGTACTCGGACTTGGCGAGGAAGGCCACCTGGCGGGGCGCCGTGAGCGGGATGACCACGCTGTCGATGAACGAGCGGTGGTTGCTCGCCAGGATGACCGGTCCGTCCATCGGCACGTGGTCCCGCCCCAGCACCTCGGGCCGCCAGATCGCCGTGGCCAACGGGGTCACCACGGGATGGAGCAGCTCGTAGATCATGCCTGGGCCGTCCTCACGCCACGGGGTCGTCGTTGATGGCGATGACAGTACCGCCCAGCACGCTCTCGATGACCGGCTGCCCGACCGTGCCCGAGGTCGCGAGGTCCTCGTCGTCGTCGCTCGGGACGGCGTCCGCCGCGTGCTCGGGCGCAGCCGCAGGCGGGTCGGCGGCGGCGGGCGGCCCGTCCGGGGTCGGGTCCGCGCCGGTCGCCCAGGCGGGCGCACCCTGCCCGGCGGTCCGTTGCGACCAGTCCGGCTGGTCCGGAGCCGGCGCACCCGACCGCCCACCGGCACCGAGCTGCTCGGCCAGGCCCGGCTCGCCGGGGTCGCGCCGCGGCTGGCCGGGCCCGGGGTCGGCGCCGCCCCGCCCGCGCACCCGCACCGGGGCGGCGGCGGGCCCAGCTGCGCCCGCGGCACCGCCGGCGGCGCTCGCTCCACGCGTCCGGAGGCGACCCCGCATGGGTGCATCGGGTATGCCGTCGGGCACCGCGGGCGGGCCGGCCGACGGCATACCCGGAGTGTCCGTCCGGCGCGGCGCCGGGGTTGCGCCGGGCGCGTCGAGGTCCTCCGGCGGAGCCCAGTCGTCGGGCTCGGGAGGCTCCTCCGGGGCCCGCTCGGGTGGCTCCTGCGCGGCTCGCCCGGACGGCTGCTCCGGGGCTCGCTCGGGCTCGTCGTCCGACGGCTCGGGTGCCCCCGGGCCGCTCGGGCCGGAGGCCGGGCCACCCGGCCGCGCCGCGGGCTGGCGGGGACGGTCGCCGGACCGGTGGTGAGGTCCCGCGGCCTCCGGGGCCCGGGCGGGCTGGGATGAGGGCGAGGTCCCCGAGCCTGCGCGCCCGCCACCGCCACCGTCCTCGGGCGGGCGGCCGCCGACCACGGTCGCCTCGATCCGGGTGTCGAGGGCGAGCGCGTCCAGCACCCCCTGCCGCAGCGCCTCCTCGTTGGAGGTGCCCATGAAGTGGCGGATCCACCGCTCGTCCGGCATACCGACGAGCAGCCGGCGGCCGTCGAAGTCCACGACCTGGATCGACTCCAGTGCCCCTGCGGTGCGGCGGCTGATCGACCGCACGGCCGCGATGATCTCCGGCCAGTGCCGACGCAGCGCTGCCGTGTCCAGGTGACCGGGTGCCTGCGCACCTCGATCTTGCCGCCGACCGTCGCCCTGCTGACCGTCGGCCTGCTGACCGCCGCCCTGCTCCTTCGCCGGTCCCGGGCCCGCGCCGCGCGGCTGCTCCCCGCCCACCGGTGCCGCCGCCGGGGCGGTTCCCGTCGGTGCCGGCTCCCCGTCCGTCGCCCGGGCCTGTGCCCGCTGCCGGGCCGAGGGTTGCGTGGCGGCGCCCCGCCCGGGGGCCGCCGCCCCCGGACCACCGCCGGCGGGACCCGTGGCACCCTCCTGGGCCGGGGACGCACCGCCACGCCGTCCGGCAGCCACCCCGTCGCTCGGGTGGTCGCCCGCGCCGAGCCGGCGCTCGATGCGGTCCAGCCGGGCCCCGTGACCCTCCTCGCCCTGGGCGGCGGGCAGCAGCAGACGGGCCGCGAGCAGCTCCAGCACCAGCCGGTAGGAGACCGCACCTGTCATCTCCGACAGTCCCCGGCTCACCAGGTCACCCGCCCGTGACAGCCCGGCCGCGCCGTAGGCCTGCGCCTGACGCCGCATCCGCTCCACCTGGTCCTCCGGCAGCCCGGGGAGCAGCCCGCCGGCCAGCTCGCCCACGGCGGCGAGGACGATGAGGTCGCGGTAGCGCTCGAGCAGGTCCTCGACGAAGCGCCGTGGGTCGTGCCCGGACTCCATGACCCGGTCGACCTGGGCGAAGACCGTGGCCGCGTCGCCAGCCGCGACCGCCTCGACGACCGCGTCGAGCAGCTCGACGTCGGTGAAGCCCAGCAGCGCCGCGGTGCGCTCGTAGGTGAGGCCGTCCTCACCCGCGCCGGAGATCAGCTGGTCGAGCACCGACAGCGAGTCGCGCACGGAGCCGCCCCCGGCCCGGGTCACGAACGACAGCACACCCGGCTCGAGGTGCACCCCCTCCGTCCGGCACAGCTGCTCGAGGTATGCCGTGAGCCGCTGCGGCGGGACGAGGTGGAACGGGTAGTGGTGGGTGCGGGATCGGATGGTCGCCAGGACCTTCTCCGGCTCGGTGGTCGCGAAGATGAACTTCACGTGCGGCGGGGGCTCCTCGACGACCTTGAGCAGGGAGTTGAAGCCCTCCCGGCTCACCATGTGGGCCTCGTCGATGATGTAGATCTTGTAGCGCGCCGTCGCGGGCCCGAAGGCCGCGCGCTCGCGCAGCTCGCGGGTGTCGTCCACCCGCCCGTGGCTGGCCGCGTCGATCTCGATGACGTCGACCGACCCGGCGCCGTCACGGGCCAGCGCCACGCACGACTCGCAGGTGCCGCAGGGCTCGGGCGTGGGCCCCTGCTCGCAGTTGAGGCAGCGGGCGAGGATGCGCGCGCTCGTGGTCTTGCCGCAGCCGCGCGGGCCCGAGAAGAGATAGGCGTGGCTCACCCGCTCCGAGCGCAGCGCCTGCATGAGCGGCTCGGTGACGTGCTCCTGACCGATGACGTCCGCGAAGGTCTCCGGTCGGTAGCGGCGGTACAGGGCGATGCTCACAGGACCGACCCTAACGCCCTGGGCCGACAGCGCCCCCCGCCGATCACGCCGCCTGTGGACGGCCCCTCTCGCGCCGGGCGCGGCGCCACGCCGTCGCGACGGACCAGCACACCGCGACCGTGAGCAGCACCCAGAACCAGGAGACGGGGTCCCCGCCGCCACCGCTGACCAGACGGTCGACCGTGAGGAGCACGACCACCGGCACGAGGGCCGTCCAACCCCAGGCGGCCCGGCGGGCCCGCGCCACCCGGTCCCGGCTGAACCGCGAGGCGTAGGACGCGGGCGTCCCGAATTCCTCCCGCAGCCCGGCACCGGACCGGGCCGCGTGGGCCCTGGCCTCGCGCACGATCTCGGTCACCCTCGCCTCGCTCAGGTCCAGCCGCAGCCGGAGGGTGCCGGCCAGCTCCCGGCTCCAGACCTCGTCGTCCGGGGCGGCGGTGTCCCGCCGACCGGCCTGCGGCAGGACTCGCTCGAGCAGGCCGGCGAGCAGCGCGTACCCCACCGCGAGGAGGGCGAGCGCAAACGTGCTGGTGGTCGCCAGGACGGCATCCCGGGTCCCCAGCAGCAGCCACGCCAGCCCGGCCACGACGGCCGCCGCCACTCCGAGCCCTGCGGCCGCCGCGACGCCGGCCCGGCGGCGCGTCAGCACCGACTCCCAGGTGGCGAGCGCCGCCACCACGCCGGTGCCCGCCAGCAGCGGCAGGAGGAGCAGGCCCCAGGTCAGCTCCACCGTCAACCCGTCGCGCAGGAGCCACACGAGCATCATCAGCAGGCTGACGAGGCAGGCCGCCACCGAGCCGACGACCGGGACGTCCCGCCACCTCGCGTCCGGGGTGGAGTCCACCGTCGCGAGCCCCCGCTCGGCACGGTCCGCGACCCGCTCCGCGGCCCACTCGCGCGCCGGGCCGTACAGCTCTGCCGGCCCTTCGCCGGTCTCCCGGACCAGGGGGAGCGCGTCCCGCAGCTCGTCCACGATGGGCTGCGGCGACACCTCCTCGCGCGCCAGGGTGAGCACCACCTGCTCGGCCCAGGCCTGGTCCTCGCCCCGCCCGCGAGCCTCGCGGTAGGCGCGCAGCACGGGGGTCAGCGGCCCCTCGGGCCGTCGCGTCCTGCTCATGGTCCCTCCTCCATCCGTAGCGCCTCGCCCAGATCGGCCCAGCTCGCCAGCCCCTCGGCCAGGTGGGCGCGGCCCTCGGCCGTGAGGCGGTAGTCCTTGCGCGCCGGGCCGCTCCCGGCGTCGACCCAGCCCGCCGCGACGTGGCCGGCCTCCTCCAACCGCGCCAGCACCGGGTAGAGCGAGCCTCCGCGGAGTCTCCCGAAGCCCCGGTCCTGCAGCTCCTGGGCCAGGGCATACCCGTGGCGGGGGCCAGGGACCAGCGAACCCAGGACCGCCAGGTCGAGGGCGGCGCGCACCCACGCCGCGGGCCACCGGGCTGTCTCTGGCATGTACCTAAGTATGCACCATACCTAGAAGCCGCTGGACGACCCCGAGGGCTCGGGACGCAGCACCGTCATGCGGTGCGCGGCCCGCGTGAGCACGACGTAGAGGGCCCGCACCCCTCCCGGGGCCTCCCGGACGACGGCGTCGGGGTCCACCACGACGGTGGCGTCGTACTCCAGGCCCTTGGTCGACAGCGGGTCGACGAGGACCACCTGCTCGCCGGTGACGACCTCGGCGAGCCGATCGTGCCAGGACCAGGGTGCGATGACCGCGATCGCGCCGGACACCTGCGCCCGTAGGTCCGCCACCTCCTCGGCCACCCGAGCGGCCGTCTCCTCCTCCCGCACCGCGACGTCCCGCGGCTCGTGACCGGTCTCGCGCACCGCCTGCGGGATGTCGGCGTCCGGGACGTGCTCGGTGATGAGCCGCGCGGCCAGGTCGAAGATCTCCCGGGCGTTGCGGTAGTTGGTGTCCATGTGGAAGGCCCGGCGCGGCGCGCTTCCGAAGGCCTCCTCGCGGGCCTGTCCGGCCTCGGCGAGGTCACCCCACGAGGCCTGGGCGAGGTCGCCCACGACGGTCCAGGAGGCCCACCGACCTCGCCGGCCGAGCATCCGCCACTGCATCGGCGAGAGGTCCTGGGCCTCGTCGACCAGGACGTGGGCGTACTCCTCCGACTCACCGACCCGACCGGCGAGCAGCCGCTCGCGCGGGTCGGCGGAGACCCGTTGCCCCCGACCGGGCGCCGCAGCCGCGTCGGTCCCTCCGTCCGCGTGGACCCGCAGGGCGGAGACGCCGTACTGGCTGGCGTCGTCCAGCTCTTCGATCTCGTAGAACCCGCGCTCCTCGCTGGGCAGATCCACCACGGGTCCGAGCCGGGCGGCGAGGTCGTCGATGAGCGCGACGTCGGCCACGGTCCACGTCCCGAGCCGCAGTGCCTCCTGGTAGGACGCCGCGAGACCGGGCGCGGCCCCGGCGTCCAGCCCCCCGAGCCGTCGGACGAGGCTCTCGTCGGCGAGCCAGAGCAGCACCTCGCGGGGGTCGAGCGGGCGCCACCAGTGCCGCATGAACGCCTCGACGTCACCGGAGTCGCGGAAGCGGTCGAGGAAGTCGTCGCGCTCCCCGTGCTCGACCTGGGCCCAGGCCAGCTGCGCCAGCGCCTCCACCGCCGCGTCGTAGCCGGCGTTGCGGTGGTGGTGGCGCAGCACCTGGGCGCGCGCCCGGTCGAGGTCCGGGGCGTCCAGCCGGATGGCGTGCCCGGCGACGAAGGTGCGCAGTTGCACGGGCGCCTCCGGGATCGGCTCGCGGACCAGCCGGGCGAGCAGCCGACGGACGCGCAGGCTGCCCTTGGTGGCGGCGACCGCGGGCGGGTCCAGCCGGGTGGCGGTGATGCCGCCGAGGACGTCCCCGAGCGAGCGCAGCACGACCGAGTCCTCCCCCAGCGAGGGCAGGACCCGCTCGATGTATGCGGTGTAGGCGGCGGACGGGCCGACGACGAGCACCCCGCCGCCCTCGAACCTGCGGCGGTCGGAGTAGAGCAGGTAGGCCGCACGGTGCAGCGCGACCACGGTCTTGCCGGTGCCCGGGCCCCCGGTGATCTCGGTGACGCCCCGGGCGGGCGCCCGGATGGCCTCGTCCTGGTGGTGCTGGATGGTGGCGACGATGTCGCGCATCCGGGCGCCGCGGCTGCGGGTCAGCGCGGCCAGCAGGGCCCCGTCGCCGACCACGACGACGTCCTCCGGCGGCTCGGCCACCATGAGGTCGTCCTCGACGCCCACGACCTGCACGCCTCGGCAGCGCAGCACCCGTCGGCGCAGGACGCCCTGCGGGTCGACCGGGGTGGCGCGGTAGAACGGCGCGGCGGCCGGCGCCCGCCAGTCCACGACGAGCGGCTCGTAGTCGTCGTCGCGCACCCCGAGCCGACCGACGTAGCGCACCTCCCGGGTGGCGCCCTGCTCGTCGGGCACCTCGTGCTCCAGGTCGAGCCGGCCGAAGACGAGCCCCTCGTGCTGGTGCTCCAACGAGGCCCGCCGCCGGTTGGCGGAATAGACGAGCGCGTCCCGCTCGAACAGCCCGGCCATCTCCTCCTCCCGGGGGTCGCCGGTGCCCCGCCGGTCGGTCTGCCCCCGGGCCATGCCCTCCGCGTGCACCAGCTCCACGCGTGCGGCAGCCTTGCCGAGCTCGGCGTAGACCTTGTCCACGTGCGCCTGCTCCGCGGCGATCTCGGCCGCGACCGCCTGGTCGGTCGTCGCCAGCTCGGTCATCCGCCCACCTTCCGTGCGATCTCCGGGGGCGCACCGCCGCCACGGCGGCCCCCGCAAAGTCGGCAGTCTATCGGTCCGCGACGTCAGACCCAGCCGCGGCGGACCGCCTGGGCACCGGCGTGGAAACGGGTGGCGGCCCCGAGGTGCTCCATGACGTAGCGGACCCGCCGCTCGACGGTGCGCACCGAGATGTCGCACCGCCGGGCGATCACCTGGTCCGAGGCCCCGCTGACGAGGAGGGTGAGGATGGTCTGGTCGCGCTCGTCCAGCGGTGCCGCCGACCCTCCCACCTCCTTGCGCCGGGCGGCGTCGCGCACGGGGCCGTAGGGGGCCGCCAGCAGCCAGGTCCGCTCGATGAGGCTGGCGACGGCGGCCACCGGGGCCTCCATCCGGGCCTCGAAGGACCCGACGCCCTCGGGGTCGAACCGGCTGATGTCCACGAGCGTGGCGTCGTCGTCGCAGACGACCGCGGTCACCGGCACCCCGTTGCCGGTCCGGACGAGGGCGCCGTCGCGCACGGCCTGCTCCATGACCGCCACCGTGGCGGGCAGCTCCAGCAGCCCGGTGTCGAGGATGAGCCGCCGGTCGACCCCCGGCCGCACGGCGAGCAGCCCGGGGTCGTCGGCCGCGAGCTCGAGGAGCTTGCGGCTCGCCACCGAGCCGTCGATGGCCCACCACAGGCGCTCGGTCGTCGCCAGGTGCATCGCGGTGATCCGGCCCACGATGTCGTCGACGCCACCGAGGAAGTCCATGCCGGGGACGACCCGCTGCACCCCGCCGTCGGCCGCCCGTCGCCACGCCCGCTCCAGCTCCCCGGCCGTGGCCCGGGCCAGCCGCAGCCGGTGCTCGGTCTCGGCGGCGTACCGGGCCACCGCCTCGCGCGGAGGCACCACGTCCCAGGTCCCGGGCACGCCGCCCGGCCGCAGGAAGCCGCGCGCCTCCAGCTCGGCCATGGCCACGTCGATCTCCTCGTCCGTCAGGCCCGCGTCCCGCAGAGCGGGTCGCGAGGGGCTGCCGAGGCGCACCGCCCGGCGGAACACGCCGGAGACGAAGTCCTCGTAGGCCGAACCGTGCAGGCGTGCGGGTGGCTGGGCGTCCATCCCCCCATGATGTCGGATGTCCGCCAACGGCAGCATTCCGACGTGCCCTGGCGTGACATCGCCTCTGTCGTGTGCCACTGTGGAGAGGTCGGTTACGACCGGCGCAGGGATTGTGTGTGTCGCGTGGGCAGCCCCCCATCAGCCCGCGTCGACCCTGCCCTGCCGATGGCCCTCCTGGGAGATATCCCCCCTGCCTCCCAGGAGGGTCATCCTCGTCCGTGGAGCGTCTCCGCACCGTCCCGGTCGGTCCACCCGTGGCTCCTCGCGGTGCGCCGGGCCGATAGGCTGCTGGCCCGTGGTGGTCCTCGTCCTCGGCTCGGGCGCGCGTGAGCACGCCCTGGTCCGCTCCCTGGCCCGCGATCCCTCGGTCGACGAGGTGCTCGCTCTCCCTGGCAACCCCGGGATCGCCGCGCTGGCGCGGTGCCTGCCGGGCGACCCGGCGGACCCCGCGACGGTGGTCGCCGCCACCCGTGCGGCGGAGGTGGACCTCGTCGTCGTCGGGCCGGAGGCACCGCTGGTGGCCGGGGTCGCCGATGCCGTGCGCGCTGCCGGTGTCGACTGCTTCGGGCCCAGCGCCCGGGCCGCCCTGCTGGAGGCCAGCAAGGCGTTCGCCAAGGAGGTCATGGCTGCTGCGGGGGTCCCGACCGCGGCCGCGCACGTGTGCACCGACGTCGCCCAGGTCGAGCAGGCCCTGGAGGCCACCGGTGCGCCCTACGTCGTCAAGGAGGACGGTCTCGCCGCCGGCAAGGGGGTCGTGGTCACCGAGGACCGGGACGCGGCCCTCGACCACGCGGCCGCCTGCCTCTCCCGCGAGGGCGGCCGGGTCGTGGTGGAGGACCACCTCGACGGCCCCGAGGTCTCGCTCTTCTGCCTGAGCGACGGCGCCGAGGTCGTGGCGCTGGAGCCGGCGCAGGACTTCAAGCGGGTCGGCCAGGGCGACACCGGCCCGAACACCGGCGGCATGGGCGCCTACTCACCGCTCACCTGGGTCCCGGAGGACCTGGTTCCCGACGTCCTGCGCACCATCGCCCGGCCGACCGTCGCGGAGATGGCCCGGCGCGGTATGCCGTTCGTCGGGGTGCTCTACGTCGGCCTGGCGCTGACGAGCTCGGGTCCGCGGGTGGTCGAGTTCAACGCCCGTTTCGGCGACCCCGAGACCCAGGTGGTCCTGGCCCGTCTGCGCACCCCGTTGGCCGGAGTCCTGCGGGCGGCCGCGCGCGGCGAGCTGGCCGCGCTGGCGCCGCTGGAGTGGGACCCGCGCACCGGAGTCAACGTCGTCCTCGCAGCAGAGCACTACCCGGGCACGCCCGCCACGGGCGACCCGGTCAGCGGG
This sequence comes from uncultured Serinicoccus sp., assembly GCF_947487915.1. Taxonomy (GTDB): domain Bacteria; phylum Actinomycetota; class Actinomycetes; order Actinomycetales; family Dermatophilaceae; genus Ornithinicoccus. The sequence continues at coordinate 39,780 of NZ_CANKYH010000005.1, forward strand.
ACCGAGCAGGCCGAGCAGGTGGAGGGGGTGCACGTCCTGCACGCCGGCACGGCCACCGACGACCACGGCGCCCTCGTCTCCTCCGGGGGCCGGGTGCTCAGCGTGGTCGCCGTCGCCGATGACCTGCCGCGGGCGCGCGAGCAGGCCTACGCCGCGGTGGGCCGGATCGGCCTGCGCGGCGGCCATTCACGCCCGGACATCGCGCTCGCGGCCGCCCAGGGCCGCGTGCGGATCCCGCAGGAGGACTGAGATGACCCTGAGCATCCCCGGGCACGAGCTGCTCTACTCCGGCAAGGTCCGCGGGCTCTACGCCCCGACCGACCCGGTGACCGGGCAGCGGGACGACACCCGCCTGCTGCTGGTCGCCTCCGACCGCATCAGCGCCTACGACCACGTCCTCACGACGCCGGTCCCGGACAAGGGCGCGATCCTCACCCAGATGTCGTTGTGGTGGTTCGACCAGCTCGCCGACCTCGTTCCCCACCACGTCCTCTCCACCGACGTGCCGGACGAGGTCGCCGGGCGCGCCGTCTACGTGCGCCGGCTCACGATGCTGCCGGTGGAGTGCGTGGCCCGGGCCTACCTCACCGGCGGCGGCCTGGCCGAGTACGCCGCGACGGGCACCGTCTCCGGGGTGCGGCTGCCACAGGGGCTGGTCGACGGCTCCCGTCTGCCCGAGCCGGTCTTCACCCCGAGCACCAAGGCGCCGCAGGGGGAGCACGACGAGCCGATCAGCCTCGAGCAGGTCGCGGATCTGGTCGGTCCCGGGCTGGCTGACCGCCTGCGCGACCTCACCGTGGCGATCCTGGCGCGCGGGGACCAGGTCGCCGCCGCACGCGGCATCCTCATCGCCGACACCAAGGTCGAGTTCGGCGTCGACCCCGCCCACCTGCCGCCCCCCGGCGCGGACGGCCGCACCGACTGGCGGGCGGTGGACCCCGACCTCCTCGAGATCCGCCTGGCCGACGAGGTCCTCACCCCCGACTCCTCGCGCTTCTGGCGCGCCGCGGACTGGGAGCCGGGCCGTCCCCAGACGTCCTACGACAAGCAGGTGCTGCGCGACTGGCTCACCTCGCCCGCGAGCGGCTGGGACCGCGCGTCCGACACCCCTCCGCCCGCCCTGCCGACGGACGTGGTCCAGCTCACCCGGTCCCGCTACGTCGAGGCCTACGAGGCCCTCACCGGCCAGACCTTCCGCCCCCGGGCCTGACCCGCCGCCCCCACCCGCCAGGAGCCGCACCGACATGGCCGCCCCCGACCTCGTCCTCACCACCGTGCCGGGCGGGTCCGCCCTGTCCCCCTTCCGCGCGGAGGGCCTGCTCCGCCGGCTGCGACGGGCCGCCCCCCACGTCACCGTCGCGGCGCTGACCGCCCGTCACGTCCACGTGGTCGCGACCGACGAGGAGCCGGCACCCGCCGAGCGGGAGGCGCTGCGCGCCATCCTCGACCACGGCGAGCCCTGGACCGACGACGAGGGCGAGCGCGACGGGGCGGGTGGGACACGGCATACCTCGCTCGTCGTCGTCTCCCCCCGGCTCGGCACGATCTCGCCGTGGTCCAGCAAGGCGACCGACATCCTGCACAACTGCGGCCTCGACGTGCGCCGCGTCGAGCGGGTGACCGAGTTCCACCTCGTGCTGGACGGCGGGCCGCTGGACGAGCCCACCTGGACCGCCTGCGCGAAGGTGCTGCACGACCGGATGACGGAGTCGGCGCTGCCCAGCCGCGAGGCCACCGCGCTGCTCTTCGCCGAGCGCGAGGCCGCGCCGATGGAGCGGGTGGACGTGCTCGGCCGCGGCCGCGAGGCGTTGGCGGAGGCGGACACCGCCTTCGGGCTGGCGCTCTCGCCGGACGAGATCGACTACCTCGTCGAGTCGTTCACCGCGCTGCGCCGCAACCCGACCGACGTCGAGCTGACGATGTTCGCCCAGGCCAACTCCGAGCACTGCCGGCACAAGATCTTCAACGCCGACTTCGTCATCGACGGCCAGGCCCAGGAGCACAGCCTCTTCGGGATGATCCGGCACACCGAGGCCGTCGCCGGGGAGGGCACCGTCGTCGCCTACAAGGACAACGCCTCGGTCATGCAGGGCGGTCGGGTCTCCCTGTTCCGCCCCGAGGGCGACGGCTCCGGCGACCTGGAGCGGTATGCCGTGCACGAGGACACCGTCCACGTCCTCATGAAGGTCGAGACGCACAACCACCCCACCGCCATCTCCCCCTTCCCCGGGGCCGCGACCGGCGCCGGGGGCGAGATCCGCGACGAGGGCGCGACCGGCCGCGGCAGCGCCCCCAAGGCCGGGCTGACCGGCTTCGCGGTCTCCCACCTGCACCTGCCCGGCACGCACGAGCCCTGGGAGACCCTCGACCCCGGCCCCGGGTCCCCCGACCACCTCGCGACCCCGCTGGACATCATGCTGGACGGGCCGCTCGGGGCCGCCGCCTTCAACAACGAGTTCGGCCGGCCCGGGCTCGGGGGCTTCTTCCGGGTCTACGAGCAGACCGTCGACGGGGTGCGTCGCGGCTTCCACAAGCCGGTCATGAGCGCCGGCGGGCTGGGGACGATCAGTGCGGGGCAGACCGAGAAGGTGCGCTTCCCCGCCGGGACGCTCCTGGTGCAGCTCGGTGGCCCGGGCATGCGGATCGGGATGGGAGGCGGGGCGGCCAGCTCGATGGCGGCCGGCACCAATGCCGCCGAGCTCGACTTCGACTCCGTGCAGCGGGGCAACCCCGAGATGCAGCGGCGGGCGCAGGAGGTCATCAACCACTGCTGGTCGCGTGGCGCGGACAACCCGGTGCTGGCGATCCACGACGTCGGAGCGGGCGGGCTCTCCAACGCCTTCCCCGAGCTGGTGGACGACGCCGGGCTCGGCGCCCGCTTCGACCTGTCGCGGGTGCCGCTGGCCGAGTCCGGTCTCTCGCCCAAGGAGGTCTGGTCCAACGAGAGCCAGGAGCGCTACGTCCTGGCGATCGCGCCGGCGTCGCTGGAGGACTTCGCGGCCCTCTGCGAGCGCGAGCGGTGCCCCTTCGCGGTCGTCGGCACCGCGCAGGAGGAGACCGAGCTGGTGGTCACCGACGGACGGGCGCAGCGGGACCCGGCGGTGACCTCGCCGCAGGACCCGCAGGCCGGTCGGGGCGCGACCAGGGTCGTCGACGACGCCCCCGTCGACATGCCCCTGGGGGTGCTGCTGGGCAAGCCTCCGCGGATGACCCGGGACGTCCACCGCGTGGCGCGCCGGAGCGACGAGCTCGACCTGGAGGGGCTGGACGCCGGTGGCGTGCGGGAGGCGGCCTACGCCGTCCTGCGGCACCCCAGCGTCGCGTCCAAGCGCTTCCTCATCACCATCGGCGACCGCACCGTCGGCGGGCTCAGCCACCGGGACCAGATGGTCGGGCCGTGGCAGGTGCCGGTCGCCGACGTCGCGGTCACGCTGTCGGACCACCTCGGGCTCGCCGGCCAGGCCATGGCCAGCGGGGAGCGGATGCCGCTCGCCGCCGTGGACGCGCCCGCGTCCGGCCGCATGGCCGTCGGCGAGGCGCTGACGAACCTGCTCGCCGCGCCCGTCACGCCCCTGCAGGACGGCTCACCTCTGTCCGGGGTCAAGCTGTCCTGCAACTGGATGGCCGCCTGCGGCGAGCCCGGGGAGGACGCCGCGCTGCACGACACCGTCCGGGCCGTCGCGCTGGAGCTGTGCCCCGCCCTGGACGTCTCCGTGCCCGTGGGCAAGGACTCGCTGTCGATGCGCACCCGGTGGGCCGACGAGCACGGGACGCAGCAGCAGGTCACCTCCCCGGTCTCGCTCGTCGTCTCGGCCTTCGCCTCGCTGCCCGACGTCCGCGGCACCCTGACGCCGCAGCTGCACGCGGGGTCCGAGCTGCTCCTCGTCGACCTCGGAGCCGGGGCGGACCGCCTCGGGGGCTCCATCCTGGCCCAGGTGCGGGGCGGGTTCGGCGGCGCCGTCCCGGACCTCGACGACCCGGCGCGCCTCACCGCCCTCGCCGCCGCGCTGTCCGAGCTGCGGGCGCGGGGGCTCGTCACGGCCTACCACGACCGCTCCGACGGGGGGCTGTGGGCGGCGCTCGTCGAGATGGCGCTCGCCGGCGGGGTGGGGCTCGACGTCGCCGTCCCGTCGGGGGGCGGGCCGGCCGCGCTGTTCACCGAGGAGCTGGGCGTCGTGCTGGAGGTGCCCGCCGGGCGCGTCGAGCAGGCGGAGGGCGTGCTGCGCGACCACGGCCTGCTGGACCTCACCAGCGTGCTCGGCCGCTCGACGCCGGAGCGCCGCGTGCGGGTGCACGGGGCGGAGGAAACCTCGGGCACGCCACGCGGGACGGGCACCGCGGGCGCGCCCGGGCACGTCCTGCTCGACGAGCCAGTCACCGACCTCGCGCAGGCCTGGGACGAGGTGTCCTGGCGGATCGCGTCGCTGCGGGACCACCCGGGCTGCGCCGACGAGGAGCACGCCGCCGTGGGCCGCGACGAGCCCGGCCTGCAGGTGTCACCGAGCTTCGACCCGACCGACGACGTCGCCGCGCCCTACGTCTCGCGCGGCGTCCGGCCCCGCGTGGCGATCCTGCGCGAGCAGGGCGTCAACAGCCACGTCGAGACCGCCTACGCCTTCCACCGCGCCGGCTTCGACGCGCTGGACGTGCACATGACCGACCTGCAGGCGGGGCGGGTCGACCTGTCCGACCCCGCGCTGGTCGGGTTGGTCGCGGCCGGCGGCTTCTCCTACGGCGACACGCTGGGGGCCGGCGAGGGCTGGGCCCGCTCGGTACTGTTCAGCCCGGGTCTCACCGAGGCCTTCTCGGGCTTCTTCGCCCGCCCGGACACCTTCGCGCTGGGCCTGTGCAACGGGTGCCAGATGTTCGCCGCGCTGGCCGGGCTGATCCCCGGCGCGTCCGCCTGGCCGCGCTTCGTGCGCAACCGCAGCGAGCAGTACGAGGCGCGCCTGGCGCAGGTCGAGGTCCTGGACAGCCCGTCGCTCTTCTTCGCCGGGATGGCCGGGTCACGCCTGCCGATCGCCGTGGCGCACGGCGAGGGCCGCGCCGACTTCTCCCGGCAGGGGGACGAGAGCACCGTGGCGGCGGCCCTGTGCTACGTCGACGGCCGGGGAGAGGTGGCGACGGCATACCCGCAGAACCCGAACGGCTCCCCCGGCGGGCTCACCGCCGTCACCACGCCGGACGGTCGGTTCACCGCGATGATGCCGCACCCCGAGCGGGTCACGCGGAACGCCCAGCTCTCGTGGACGTCCGGGCCGCTGGAGCAGGAGAGCCCATGGCTGAGGATGTTCCGCAACGCCCGGGTGTGGGTGGGCTGAGCCCGTCGCGGGCGCCCTACCCAGGGCGCTGGGCGCACGGGTCCGCGGTGCTCGCTCAGGTATGCCGCGACCAGGCGTCCAACGCGGCCTGCACCTCGTCGTCAGTCATGGCGACCGGGGTCCCGACGATCCATTGGTGGCCGAACGGGTCGCGGAACCGGCCCTGGCGGGCACCGTAGGGCTGGTCCGCCACCGGGAAGACCTTCACGGCCCCGTGGTCCAGGGCCAGTCCCATCACCGCGTCCGGATCCTCGGTGAGGACGTCCAGGACGACACCACCGCCGCCCTCGGGCGGCGCCGGGTCGGTGTCGTCGGCCTCCTTGACCTGCAGCTGGCCACCGCGCGGCAGGTCGAGCGCGGCGAGGACGACGGCGCCGCCCATGGCATACCTCGAGCGCGGTCGGGCGCCCAGGACGGCGCGGTAGAACTCGATCGCGTCGTCGGCGCTCCGCACCACGAGCTTGGGCGTGACCAGCGGGCCGCTCATGCCCCCAGGCTGGCAGCGCCGGCCCAGATCGGCAACCCCCTGACCGGGCGGTTAACCGGGCGCGCGACCTCCCCTCCCCACCGACGCCGGCGGGACGGTGCGGTGTGTCGGCCCCCGGGTCTACGGTGCGGGTATGCCGCCGACGAGCATCCCGCGCACCGACCGTCCGACCCTGCCGGAGGGCTACGGCCTGCCGGAGAGCACCGAGGGGACGCTGGCCTGGGCGACGGTCGAGCAGCGCCTGCGTGAGGCAGGGCACTACTGGCTGTCCAGCGTCCGTCCGGACGGTCGTCCGCACGCGGTGCCACGCTGGGGCGTGTGGCTGGACGGACGGTTCTGGTACGACGGCGCCCCGACCACACGGCACACCCGCAACGTCGAGGCCAACCCCGCCGTCACGCTGACGCTGGAGAGCGGCACCGAGGTGGTGATCGTCGAGGGGGCCTCCTACGCCACCCGCGCGGACGCCGACGGGCTGGGGTCGCGGCTGTCCGAGGCCTTCGGGAAGTATGCCGGGGCGGGCTACTCCCCCGGTGCGGACTCCTGGTCCGGCGAGGACGGCGGCGGGCTCCGGGTCATCGAGCCGCGCCGGGTGCTGGCGTGGTTCGACTTCCCGACCGACTGCACCCGGTTCACCTTCGGGGGCGACTGAGCATGGCGGCGAGGCCGGGCGGCACTCCGGAGCGTCCGGCGGTGTTCTTCGACGGGCCCGAGGACTTCCGCGCCTGGCTCGAGGAGCACCACGACAGCGCGGAGGAGCTGTGGATGGGGCTGCACAAGCGGCACGTCGACCCGCAGGGCCTGACCTGGGCGCAGGCGGTGCCGGAGGCGCTGTGCTTCGGGTGGATCGACTCGGTGAGCCAGCGGATCGACGCCGACAGCCGCCGCCAGCGGTGGACCCCGCGTCGGCGGGGCAGCATCTGGAGCGCGGTCAACGTGGCGCACGTCGAGCGCCTGCTGGAGCAGGGCCGGATGCGGCCGGCCGGGATCGCCGCCTTCGAGGCACGGACCGCGGAGCGCACGGCCGTCTACTCCTTCGAGCGGCCCCCGGACGCCTTCGACGCCGCGCAGGAGGCGGCGCTACAAGCCGACCCCGCAGCGTGGGCGTTCTGGGAGGCCGCGACCCCGAGCTACCGCAGGACGGTGACCGGCTGGGTGACCAGCGCGAAGCGCGAGGCCACCCGGGCGAGCCGGATGCAGCAGCTCGTGGAGGACTGCGCAGCGGGGCGCCTCGTGCCGCCGCAGCGTTACGGCGCCACGCCCGGGTGGCTGACGCGGGCCGCCGCCGCGGCCGAGCGGGCGGCGGACGGACAGGCGACGGACGGACAGGCGACGGACGGACAGGCGGCGGACGGACAGGCGACGGACGGACAGGCGCCAAACCGACCGATGTCGGACGGCCAGGACGGGCAGCGACCGTGAGCCCACGTCGCTGGACACCGGACGACGTCGCCCGGATGCGACTGCTCTCGCAGCGCCTGGTCGAGCCGCTCGCCACCCCTGGCGAGGTGGTTCGTCACCTCACCTGCGTGCAGGGCCAGGACTACCCCGGGTCCACGACCTCGATCGCGTTGCGGACCCGGTCCCGGCGCCTCGCCGAGGTCCGCGAGGCCTACGACGCCGCGGAGGTCGTGCGCAGCTGGCCCATGCGCGGCACGCTCTTCGTCGTGCCGGCGGAGGACCTCGGGTGGATGCTCGGCCTCACCGCGACCAAGATCCTGCGAGAGACGACCCGACGGCGCGAGGAGCTCGGCCTGGACGACTCCGCGCTGGACCGGGCCGAGGCCGTCGCCCGCACCGCGCTGGCGGGGGGAGGGCTGACCCGCGCAGCGCTGGTGGAGGCCTGGGAAGAGGCCGGGCACCCCGCCGGCGCCGGTCGCGGCTACCACTCGCTCTTCCACCTCGCCTTGCGCGGGGTGATCTGCCTGGGACCGACCGAGGGGCGTGCTCAGCGGTTCGTCCTCGTCGAGGAGTGGATCACCTCCTCCCGCGCCCCCGAGCCCGAGGCGGCCGTCCTCGAGTGGTTCGTCCGCTACGCCCGCAGCCACGGCCCCGTGCCGGCGGCCGACTTCCGCTGGTGGACCAAGCTGCTCAAGCGCGACCTCGCGCCGGTCCTGGGCCCCGCGCGCGAGGAGCTGGAGGTCCTCGACGTCGACGGGGTCGAGCACTGGGTCGACCCCGAGGTCGTGCAACGGTATGCCGACGTGCGCCGCTCCACCGCCGCCCCGCTGCTGCTGCCGGGCTTCGACGAGCTGATGCTGGGCTACGGCGACCGCCGGGCGGTCGTCACCCGGGAGGAGGAGGCGGCGGTCGTCCCGGGGGGCAACGGGGTGTTCCGGGCCACGGTCGTGCAGGCCGGGCGGGCCGTCGGCACCTGGCGTCGGCCGACGCGGGCCGGCGCCCCCGTCGTGGTGGAGCCCTTCGGGACAGCTCTGCCGGGCCCGGTGGAACGCGCGCTGCCCCGCCTCACCCGCGCGCTGCCGGCCTGAACCGCACCGGACGCGGTAGGTCCGCACCAGACGCGCGGTGGACATGCGCACCCGAGCGCCGACCGGTGGGCAGCGGCCGTCGACTACGTCCCGATACGGTCGGCCAGGATCGCGACGCCCGGGCCGGTGAGGTCCTCGAGGAATGCTGCTCGACCAGCCAGCACCAAGGTGAGCGCAACGGTGGGGCCGACGACATCGGGGCCCGTCCCGACATCCAGACCACTGTCGTCCGCCCGGAGCCGCAACCCCTCGCAGGTGGTGCGGCTGGGCACGGTGAAGTCGCGGGACGCGAAGAAGCGCGCCACCTTCTCCGCGCGCTCTGGTGGCGTCGTGACAGGCAGTCCGAGCGGACGGCGGATGTCCTGGCCGTGCACCACGACCTCCCCCAGCCACGCCGACGTGTGGCCGGAGGCGGCGATGGTGCTCGTGACGACCTCCCGGAAACCGGCCAGCGTCCCCTGCCCGGTGTCCCCGAGGTGCTCGGCGAGACGGCGCTGGTTGTGCAGGTCGAAGTCGAACCGGGCGCCCAGCACACTGAGCAGCCAGCGCACCCGGCCCACGCTGGCCGCGGCGGTCAGGTGGGCGACCACCTCGCGCACGCTCCAGCGGCCGCACAGGCTCGGCGCTGCCCACTGCTCGTCGTCGAGCGTGCTCAGTTGGTCGGCCAACGCCGCACGCTCCGCGTGCACCGCCGCCCACATGTCCCTCGTCGTCGTCCGGTCCGGCACGGGCACACCTCGTTCTCGTCCATGGTCAGGTCGGTGATGGGACCGCGCAGACGCCATGGCCTCATCGGAGGCGCGACCGCGGGTCCGCTGCGGCCCTACGGCGCGTCCGGCGCGTCCTGCGCGTCCTGCTCCTCGCGCAGCACGAGGCGCAGCCGTTCCAGGTCGCGCCGCATGGCCCGCTTCATCCCGAGGGTCACCGCGCCCGAGGCGAGCGTGGTCATCGCCGAGGGTCGGCCGGCGTTGCGCACGCTCATCCCGGTGCGCGGGCGTCCCCCCTCGCCCGGTTCCTCGTCCCACCAGCAGTAGGTCGTCTCCATCGGGAACGGCCCGTCGTCGGTGCGCATGACCATCCGCTCCTGGGGCACCAGGTCGACGATGACGTAGGTGTAGGCCAGCTGCCGCCCGAGGAAGCGGGCGACGAAGTCGACGCGGGCCCCCTCGACCACCTCGGCCGGCCCCTGCCAGCGGACCGACCTGATGTTGGCGTACCACCGCAACGCCTGGTCCGGGTCACCGGCGATCGCGGCTACCAGCGGCCGTGGCGCGTCGAAGGTGGTGGCCACGGTGACGTCCATGGAGGTCAGCGTAACCCTCGCCGCTGCGCGCCCTCCCGGGTCGGACCAGGGGGCCGGAGGACCCGCCCGGGGGTTGGAGGACCCGCCCCGGGGGACGGGTCGTGCGACCGGCGGGTCAGCCGAGGTCGCGGCCCAGCAGGTCGTGCCGCACGATGACCTCGTCCCGCCCGGGCCCGATGCCGATGACCGAGATCCGGGTGCCGATGAGCTCCTCCAGACGCTCGACGTAGCGCTGTGCGGCCTCGGGGAGGTCGTCGAACTCCCGGGCGCCGGTGATGTCCTCGCTCCAGCCGGGAAGCTCCTCGTAGACCGGGCGCGCGTGGTGGACGTCGGACTGGTTCACCGGCATCTCCTCGACGCGCTCACCCTGCACGTCGTAGGCGACGCAGACGGGGATGGTGTCGAGGCCGGTGAGGACGTCGAGCTTGGTCAGCACGATGTCGGTCAGCCCGTTGACGCGGCGGGCGTAGCGCCCGATGACGACGTCCGCCCAGCCGCACCGGCGTGGCCGACCCGTCGTCGTCCCGAACTCCGCCCCCACCGTGCGCAGGTGGTCCCCGTGCTCGTCCTCGAGCTCGGTGGGGAACGGCCCCTCGCCGACCCGCGTCGTGTAGGCCTTGAACACCCCGACCACGCGGTCGATCCTGGTGGGGGGCACACCCGACCCGGTGCAGGCGCCACCGGCGGTGGCGTTGGACGACGTGACGAAGGGGTAGGTGCCGTGGTCCACGTCGAGCAGGGTGGCCTGCCCCGCCTCGAAGAGGACGGTGCGGCCCTCGTCGAGCGCCTGCCCGAGCTCGAGGACGGTGTCGGTCACCATGGGGCGGATGCGCTCGGCGTGCCGGAGCAGCTCGTCCAGGACCTCGTCGACCTCGACGGCGCGCCGGTTGTAGATCTTGAGCAGCATCTGGTTCTTGACCTCGAGGGCCGCCTCGACCTTCTGCCGCAGGATGGACTCGTCGTAGAGGTCCTGCACGCGGATGCCGACCCGGCTCATCTTGTCGGCGTAGGTGGGGCCGATGCCGCGACCGGTGGTGCCGATGCGCCGCTGGCCCAGGAAGCGCTCGGTCACCTTGTCGAGCACCCGGTTGTAGGGCGGGATGACGTGAGCGCTCGCGCTGATGCGCAGCAGCGAGGTGTCGATGCCCCGCACCTCCAGCGCGTCCAGCTCCTCGATGAGCACGCCCAGGTCCACGACGACGCCGTTGCCGATGACCGGGGTGCAGCCTGGCGACAGGATCCCGCTCGGCAGCAGGTGCAGGGCGTACTTCTGGTCCCCGATGACCACCGTGTGGCCGGCGTTGTTGCCCCCGTTGAACTTCACGACGTAGTCGATGTCGGAGCCCAGCAGGTCGGTCGCCTTGCCCTTTCCCTCGTCACCCCACTGGGTGCCGATCAGGACGATCGCTGGCATGGCTGGATGCCTTCCTCTCGGGGCCGCTGACGCCTCACTCTATCGACGTCCGGGCCCCGCCCCGACCACGACTCAGTCGACGAGCCCACGCCGGCTGACGGCCAGCCCCAGCTGGAAGCGGGTGTCCGATCCGTGCTCCTCCATCAGGGCGGCGATCCGGCGCCGCACGGTGCGCAGCCCCAGGCCCATCTGCCGCGCGATCGCCTCGTCCTTGAAGCCGAGGGAGAGCAGCTCGAGAAGCTTGACGTCCTGGGCCGAGGCGTCCCGGGAGAGCAACGGTTCCGCCCGCCGCCAGAGCTCGTCGAAGAGGGTGGTGAAGGCGTCGATGATGGCAGGGGGGCGCAGCAGCAGGTAGTCGGCGTCCTCACCCGCCTCCTTCAGCATCACCCCCGAGCGCCCGAAGATGCCGAACTCCACCCCGATCGCGTCGTCGGCGAGGTAGCGCTGCTGCTCCGCCGACCGCGCCCGCTGCTGGGCGACGGAGTGCCACTGCGGGTCGGTCAGCACCGACAGCGGGAAGATCGCGCGCAGCTCGCGCCCGCTGCCCGCCGCCTCCTCCCACCGACGCCGGACACCCTCGTCGTGCGCCGGCCCCGTGCCGACCGTGCCGACCTGGGTGGTGACCTGGACGATCGGTCCGCGCGAGGTCCGGGAGAGATGCTCGACCACCGACGCCGCCTCGGAGGGCGCCACCTGTTCCCAGGGGGGCACCCGCGGGCCGGAGAGCTGCAGGCCGCGGCGGTAGTCGGACTCGAAGCTCTCCAGGGCCCCCCGGAGGCTGAGCAGCTGTCGTCGCCGCTCGTCGAGATCCGCCTCCTCCGTGTCCAGCAGCCGGCCCACGCCGGCCCGGGGGTCGTCCACCTTCACCAGGTCGTCGGAGACCCGCCGCGCGAGACGCAGGCGCTCCAGGTCCGCCATGACGCGCTGGGCGTGGCGGACCTGCCAGCCGAGCGCCTCGGCGTGCCGGGCCAGGGTCGCGGGGGCAGAGCGCAGGACGTGGCGGTAGAGCTGCTCGGCATCCGCCGACAGCCCGACCGTCTGTGGTTGAGCATTCATCTTTGGCAGGATAGAGCCACTGGCAGCCAGCGGACAGTCCCACGCGCGCGAGCGTGCTTGGATGTGCTGGTCGGACCGCACGTCAGGGGACGCGATCGATCCGACTCATGGGGAGCGGGCGGCACCCGGGGCGGTCACGGACCCGGGCGCCGTCCGCAACCCCCTCGGCTCAGCAGCCGAGCTCGCGCGCTGCCGTCGCCGAGGACGCCCGCAGGAACTCCGTGCACCGGTGCTGCTCCTCGGTCTCACCGATGCGGCCCGCCGCCGCGGCGAGCGACGCCAGTGCCCGCAGGAAGCCCCGGTTGGGCTCGTGCTCCCAGGGCACCGGTCCCTGCCCGCGCCACCCGGCCCGGCGCAGCTGGTCCAGCCCCCGGTGGTAACCGGTCCGCGCGAAGGCGTAGGCAGACACGTCGTCCCCCTCGTGCAGGGCGTCCTCGGCCAGCATCGCCCAGGCCAGGCACGAGCTCGGGTATGCCGCGGCGACCGTCCGCGGGTCCCCCTCGGCGAGCGCCCGGTCCGCGGGGTCCTCGGGCAGCTCGGTCGGCGGGATTCCCAGCAGGTCGGCCGACCCGACGCCGCCGCTCACTGGTGCGTCCCGGCGGAGCGGAGGTTCTCGCAGGCCTCGACGACCCGGGCCGACATGGCGGCCTCGGCGACCTTGCCCCAGGACCGCGGGTCGTACTGCTTCTTGTTGCCGACCTCGCCGTCCACCTTGAGCACCCCGTCGTAGTTGCTGAGCATGAAGCCGGCGACCGGGCGGGTGAAGGCGTACTGCGTGTCCGTGTCGATGTTCATCTTGACGACGCCGTAGTCGACCGCGTCGGAGATCTCCTGCGCGCTGGACCCGGAGCCGCCGTGGAACACCAGGTCGAACGGGCGGTTCTCGGCGTCGCGGCCGAGCGCCGTGGCGGCCGCCTCCTGGGCGGTCTGCAGGATCTCCGGACGCAGCTTGACGTTGCCCGGCTTGTAGACGCCGTGGACGTTGCCGAAGGTCAGGGCCGTGAGGTAGCGGCCCTGGTCACCCGTGCCGAGGGCCTGGATCGTGGCGACCGCGTCCTCGGGGGTCGTGTAGAGCTGGTCGTTGATCTCGTTGGCGACACCGTCCTCCTCGCCGCCGACGACACCGATCTCGACCTCGAGGATGATCTTGGCCTGCCGGCACTGCTCCAGGAGCTCCTCGGCGATCTGCAGGTTCTCCTCCAGGGGGGTCGCGGAACCGTCCCACATGTGCGACTGGAAGTAGGGCAGCCCGCCCTGCTTGACCCGCTCGACCGACGCGGCCAGCAGCGGGCGGACGAAGCCGTCGAGCTTGTCCTGGGGGCAGTGGTCGGTGTGCAGCGCGATGTTGACGTCGTACTTCTTGGCCACCTCGTGGGCGAAGGCGCTGAACGCCATCGCCCCGGTCACCATGTCCTTGACCCCTTGGCCGGACCAGTACTCCGCGCCTCCGGTCGAGACCTGGATGATGCCGTCCGACCCGGCCTCCGCGAACCCCTGGATGGCGGCGTTGAAGGTCTGGCTGCTGCTCACGTTGATGGCCGGGTAGGCGAAGCTGCCGGCCTTGGCCCGGTCGATCATGTCGGCGTAGACCTCGGGGGTGGCGATGGGCATGGTGGTCCTCCTCGGGACACGGTGACGTCCGGTCCTCACCCATGCTTCCACAACGGCCGGGTGCTCTCCTCTAGGGTTGCGGTATGACTGGCGCGTTCACCGACTATCCGACCACGCCGTCCATCTATGACGAGACGGTCACCACGGACGGAGGCGTCAGGGCCGGCTACGAGCAGATCGCCGGACAGTTCGACGACATCGGGCTGGAGGACGTGCGCAACCGCGGCGAGTACGTCAGCAAGACGTACCACGACCAGGGCGTCACCTTCGACTTCGAGGGCGAGGAACGGCCCTTCCCGCTGGACATCGTCCCCCGGGTCATCGAGGCGGACACGTGGTCGCACGTGGAGGCGGGTGTCGCGCAGCGGGTGACGGCCCTGGAGGCCTTCCTCGCCGACATCTACGGACCGATGCAGATCATCACGGACAAGGTGATCCCCCGCCACATCGTGACCAGCAGCAACCACTACCACCGGGTGGCCTTCGACATCCAGCCGGGCAACGGTGTCCGCGTGCACGTCTCGGGGATCGACCTCATCCGGGACGCCGAGGGCGCCTTCCGGGTACTCGAGGACAACGTCCGGATCCCCAGCGGCGTCTCCTACGTGCTCACCAACCGCAGAGCGATGACCTCGACCCTGCCCGAGGTGGTCGGGACGCACCGGATCCGGCCGGTGGCGGCATACCCCAGCCGCCTGCTGCGTGCGCTGCGGGCCGCCGCGCCGTCCGGGATCCTCGACCCCGAGGTGGTGGTGCTCACCCCCGGGCCCTACAACTCGGCCTACTTCGAGCACTCGCTGCTGGCGCGGCTGATGGGGTGCCGCCTGGTGGAGGGCCGCGACCTGGTGACCCAGGGTGGCCGGGTGATGATGCGCACCACCCACGGCCTGCAGCCGGTGCACGTCATCTACCGCCGGGTGGACGACGACTTCCTGGACCCGGTGGCCTTCCGCAACGACTCGATGCTGGGGTGCCCCGGTGTCCTCAACGCGGCGCGGGCCGGGAACGTGACGATCGCCAACGCGGTCGGCAACGGGGTCGCCGACGACAAGCTCATGTACTCCTACGTCCCCGAGATCATCCGGTACTACCTGGGCGAGGAGCCGATCCTGCCCAACGTCGACACCTGGCGGCTGGAGGACCCCACCCACCGCGAGGAGGTCATGGACCGGCTCGACGAGCTCGTGCTCAAGCCGGTCGACGGCTCCGGCGGCAAGGGCATCGTCATCGGGCCCCAGGCGAGCAGGGCCGAGCTGGACCAGCTGCGCGAGACGGTCAGCGCCTCGCCACGCGGCTGGATCGCCCAGCCGGTCGTGCAGCTGTCCACGGTGCCGACGATGGTCGACGAGGGGCTGCGTCCCCGGCACGTCGACCTGCGCCCGTTCGCGATCAACGACGGCGAGAAGGTGTGGGTGCTGCCCGGCGGACTCACCCGGGTCGCGCTCGGTGAGGGTGAGCTCATCGTGAACTCCAGCCGGGGCGGCGGCTCCAAGGACACCTGGGTGCTCTCCGGTGACGGTCGACGCACCCGCGTCGAGCCCCGCGCCCAGCGCCAGGTCCAGATCAGCTCGGCACCGCAGGTGGCGCTGAAGCGCTCCGAGGCCGAACCGGCCGAGCAGGAGCAGCAGCAACAACAGCAGGGACCGACCGCAGGAGGTATGCCGTGCTGAGCCGGATCGCCGAGTCGCTCTTCTGGATCGGTCGTTACCTCGAGCGGGCCGAGGACACCTCCCGGCTGCTCGAGGTGCACCTCACCCTGCTGCTGGAGGACCCCGTCGTCGACGAGGAGGCCACCAGCGAGGTCCTGCTGCGGGTCATGGGCATCGACGGCGAGGCCAGCCCCGACCACCAGACCGTCCTGCAGCTGCTCGGCTGGGACGAGACGTCGATGCACTCCATGGTCGCCGCCTTCTACGGTGCCCGGGAGAGCGCCCGCCGCTCCCGGGAGACGGTGGCCCTGGAGATGTGGGAGGCCATCAACACCACCTGGAACATGATGCGCGGCAACCGGCTGCAGCACGTGCCGGCCAACCGGGCCTGCCAGCTGCTGCGCGAGCGCTGCGCCGTGGTCGGCGGCATCGCCGACAACTCGATGACCCACGACGAGGGCTGGCAGTACATGATGCTGGGCCGGTCGCTGGAGCGGGTGGACATGACCTCGCGGATCATCGAGTCGGCGGCGTACAACGCGGACAGTCCGTACGCCTGGACGCAGACGCTGCGCGCCTGCGGGGCGCACCACGCGTTCATCCGCACCTACCGGGGCGCGGCGACCGACGCGCAGGCGGCGGAGTTCCTGCTGCTGGACCGGATGTTCCCCCGGTCGGTGCTGGTGTCCCTGCAGGCCGCGGAGGAGGCGCTGGCCTCGCTCGAGGCCACCACCGGCGGCCGACGGGTCGGGCTGACCGGCGAGGCGCTTCGTGCCCTCGGCCGGGCCCGTGCAGAGCTGGAGTTCGGATCCTTGGAGGAGACCATGGCCCACCTGCCCGAGCGGATGAGCCGGTTGCAGCGCACCTGCAGCGCGGTCAACGACGCGGTGTCCGACCACTACTTCGACGGCGCCGGTGCGTCCGTGTGGCGGGCGGGGGTGCGCTGATGCTGCTCCGGATCGTGCACCGCACCGGCTACGAGTACGCCGGCATGGCCTCGCACTCCTTCAACGAGGCCCGGATGTCGCCGCGGTCGACGCTGCACCAGGCGGTGCTGCATACCAAGGTCGACATCTCGCCCACGGCGTGGACCAACACCTACACCGACTACTGGGGCACCACGGTGACCCAGTTCGAGGTGCACGAGCCGCACCCGCGGATGGCGGTCACCGCCTCGGCCACCGTCGACGTGCAGCGCCCCGAGGTCACCGGGCACGGACTGAGCTGGGAGGAGGTCCGTGACTCGGAGGTCTTCGACGACCTCAGCGAGTACCTCCTCACCTCACCCATGGTCGAGCCGCCCGCGGAGCTCAAGGCCCGGGTCGAGGAGATCGCCGGCCGGAGCAGGACCCCCGGTGAGTGCGCCCGCGAGGTGGTGGAGCTCATCCACGACGAGATGGAGTACGTCTCCGGCTCGACCGGTGTGCACACCCGTGCGTCCGAGGCGTGGGCCAACCGCTCCGGCGTGTGCCAGGACATGTCGAACCTCACCATCGGCTGTCTCCGCGCGGTCGGCATCCCCGCCTGCTACGTCAGCGGCTACCTGCTGCCGGCCCGGGAGCCCGAGATCGGCACCCCTTACACCGGGGAGTCGCACGCCTGGGTCCGCTGGTGGGACGGTGAGTGGGTCGGGATGGACCCGACCAACGCCATCCAGCCCGGGGGACGTCACGTCGAGGTGGCCCGCGGCCGGGAGTACGGCGACGTGCCGCCGCTGCGCGGCATCTACACCGGCACCAAGAGCAGCTCGATGTTCGTCGAGGTGGAGCTCACCGCGCTGCGGTCCTGACCCGGGCGGTCAGCCGATGGTCACGGTGCTCAGGTGGTCGTCGGCGGGGAGGTCTCCGTCGGCGACAGCGCTGACCTGCAGGCTGTTGAAGCTCAGGCCGCCGGAGTGCACCGTGAGGAAGGACGTCTCGCTGGCGTCCGCACCCCCGCTGATCCGCACGAGGGAGGGCCGCGGGGCCAGGCGGGTGGGGTCGACCACGACCCACCGGTCCTCGAGCGCGGCCTCCACGACCGCGTGGAAGTCCATCGGCGAGAGACCCGGGGCGTAGCAGGCGACCAGCCGCGCCGGTATGCCGCGCGCCCGCAGCAGCGCGAGCGTCAGGTGGGCGAAGTCGCGGCAGACGCCCCGGCGGGCGAGGTAGGTGTCGCTGGCACCGTCGGTGACCCTCGAGGAGCCGACGACGTAGCGGATGTGGTCGTGCACCCAGCTGGCCACGTCCAGGACCCCTTGCTCACCGGCCACGTCGTCGACCTCGGCCCGCGCCACGGCCTCCAGCCGGTCCAGGTCGACGTAGCGGCTCGGACGCACGTAGCGGATGCGGTCCAGCGCGCTCACCCCGGCGATGGCGCCGCCGTCGCCCACCGTCGCGGTGTAGCTGACCTGCAGCTCCCCCGGTGCCACGTCCCGCAGGACGTGCCACCGGGTGCCGGAGGCCTCGTCCAGGACGTCCTGGACCTCGACCTCCTGGCCGTCCAGGGTCACGGAGAAGGACTCGTCGTGCCGGGTCACCTGCTCGGCGACGGTCACCCCGAGGGTGGCCTCGACCGGCGAGGTCACGGTGGCGGTCAGGTCGGCGGAGAGGTGTCGGCGCATCCACTCATGGTGTCAGGTCGCCGGCGTGCTGCAGCGCCCAGTGGTACATGACGATCGCGGCGGCCGCCCCGGCGTTGAGCGAGCGGGTGGACCCGTGCTGGGTGATGGCCACCACGTCCACGCACCCGGCGACCGCCTCCGCACTCAGCCCGGGGCCCTCCTGACCGAGCAGGAGCGAGCAGTCCCGGGGCACGGCATACCCCTCCAGCGGCACCGAGCCCGGCACGTTGTCCACCCCGAGCACGGGCAGGCGCCGGTCCCCCGCCCAGCGCAGCAGGGCGGCGACGTCGGCGTGGTGGTGCTCGTGCAGGTAGCGGTCGGTGACCATGGCCCCGCGCCGGTTCCAGCGACGCCGGCCCACGATGTGGATCGCCGCCGCGTTGAAGGCGTTCGCGGTGCGCACGACCGAGCCGATGTTGAAGTCGTGCCCCCAGTTCTCGACGGCGACGTGGAACCCGTGCCGACGGGTGTCGAGGTCGGCGACCACGGCCTCGTGCCGCCAGTAGCGGTAGCAGTCCAGCACGTTGCGGCGGTCACCGGCCTCGAGCAGGTGGGGGTCGAGGTGGGCGGGGAGGTCGCCCGACTCCAGGGTCGGCCACGGCCCCTCCCAGGGACCGACGCCCACCGGGGGATCGGTCGACTCGCTCACCCGCAGCATTGTGGCACCGCGGCGGCTGCCTGCCATGGCCGACCTGCGTGTTTCGCACTACGGTGGGGTCGGTCGCGGGCACCAGCCCGCCACCGACCGACATGCGGCCGCACCGGGCCGCCGAACGGAGGCACCACCATGGACTCCACCACCTGGATCCTGTTGATCCTGCTGCTGCTGCTCGTCGGCATCGTCGTCTTCTGGCTGCTGCGCCGCCCCGGCGACGACGGCGATGCGGCCCTGGACGCACGCGACCACGACGAGCTGGCTGGCCACGAGGACCGCGACGGCTCTCCGACGGACACCCGGGACGGCGAGCGCGCGGGGGCCGTCGGGCCGTCCGCGGACCAGCCGGGCGACCCCGTCACGACCCTCGGGCAGACCGGACCGGCGCCGCTGGCCGAGCCGGTGGGTGGCAGCGAGGTCCACCAGCAGCCCGACGGGACTGAGGACCTGCCGGCCCGCGAGGAGGACGGTCAGGTGGCGCCGACCGAGTCCCGGTACGACGCGCAGCCGGCCCAGCCGGTGGTCGAGGACACCTCCGCCCCCGTCCGTGACGAGCAGCACGCCTCCCACGAGCAGCCTCAGGCCCCCGTGGTCGACGAGCAGGACGGCTCGCTGGAGGAGACCTACCAGCCGGTGGACGAGCAGGCCGGGTCTGCCGAGCACGCCTACCCTCCCGTCGACGAGCAGGACGTCACCGACGAGCCGACCTACGTCCAGGAGGGTGGGGCGCCGCGCGAGGCCGAGGCACCCGAGTTCACCGACCCGGCCGCCGCCCAGGAGCCCTCGGCCGAGCCGCTCACCGCCGAGGAGGTCCTCGCCTCGCAGGACACCGCCGCCGCCGAGGAGTACCCGGTCGGGGACGACGCCACGACCTACCGTGCCGAGGAGGGGCAGGCCGTCGTCCTGGACGACGACGGCTCGGTGCGGGAGGACTCTCGCTCGGCTGCCGACGTCTACCCCGGCGGTGACGGGTCGGTGGCCCCGCTCACCGACGAGACCGCGTCCGTCGAGGACGAGCCGTCGGCGCAGGACGACGCCTGGGACGGCGCGGACACGGCGCGCGCCGCAGGTGCCGCGGGCGCGGCCGGTGCTGCCGGCGCGGCGAGCCCGGGTGTGGACCAGCACCAGGGCGACCTGTGGGAGTCCCCGGACACCGCCCCCGCCGACGCCCCCGTCTCCGACGACACCTGGGCCGCCCCGGAGGCCTCCAGGACCGAGACCACGGTCGCGGACGAGCGGCACGACGACACGTGGGTGACTCCCGACACCGCCTCCACCGAGGCCCCGGGCACCGACCAGCGGCAGGACGAGACCTGGGTCACCCCGGACACCGCCCCCACCGACGTCCCGCCGACCGAGCCCACGCGCGAGGCGCCCGTCGCCCCGGAGCCCGTCGCCGAGGAGCCCGTGACGGACGAACCCGTCACCGAGGAGCCCGTGACGGACGAACCGGTCGTCGAGGAGCCCGTCACCGAGGAGCCCGTGGCCGACGAGCCGCCGTCGGAGGCCGAGGTCGCTGCTCCGGTCTTCGCCGAGTCGATCTACGGGGCCGGGTCCGCCGAGCCGCTCGAGGACGGCACCGGTCCGGCCGGCTGGTCGGTCAAGGGCAACACCGGCTCCATGCTCTTCCACACCCCGGACTCGCCCAGCTACGAGGGCGTGCGGGCCGAGGTGTGGTTCGAGAGCGAGGACGCGGCCCGCGGCGCCGGTTTCGCGCACTGGGACCGCCGCCGGCGCTGAGGCCGCCGCAGCCATCAGCTGGGCCACGGGGCCACGGGGGTCGCTCAGTCCGCGAGGCCGAGGTCTCCCAGGGAGTAAGCGGCGCGGTACTCGACGCCCTGCTCCTCGATGCGCTCCCGCGCACCGCTGTCCCGGTCGACGATGACCGCGACGGCGAGCACCTCGCCCCCGGCCTCACGGACCGCCTCGACGGCCGTCAGCGGCGAGCTGCCCGTGGTGGACGTGTCCTCGACGACGACGACCCGTCGGCCCGCGAGAGCCGGGCCCTCGATGCGCTGCTGCAGACCGTGGGCCTTCTCGCTCTTGCGGACGACGAAGGCGTCCAGCGCCGGCCCCTCCCGGTGCGCGGCGGCGTGGAGCATCGCCGTCGCCACCGGGTCCGCGCCCATCGTCAGGCCCCCGACGGCGTCGACCGCCAGGTCGTCGACGAGGTCGAGCATGACCTCACCCACCAGCGGGGCGGCCTCCCCGTGCAGGGTGACCCGGCGCAGGTCGACGTAGTAGTCGGCCTCCGCGCCGGAGGACAGCGTCACCCTGCCGTGCACCACGGCCAGGTCGGTGATGTGGCGGAGCAGGTGGTCGCGTGGGGTCATGGCGCCCAGCCTAGCCAGCGCCAGATCCCGCATCCGGTGGTGCGCGACTGCAGCGGACATGTCGCCCGCCAGGGCGACACCACGACATACCCGGTGCAGTCGCGCCCTTCTGGTCCGGAGACAGCGCGCCGACACGTCCTGAGGAAGGCACGAAGCCCGTCACGGCGCGGGGGCCCGCGTGGCGAGGAGGACGAGGGCTGCGGTCCAGCCCAGCGGGGCCACCGCCGCCGGGTCACCGTCGTGCAGCACCTTCTCCGGCAGCGCTCCCGCCGCCGTCCGGTGGGCGTCCAGCCAGTCCAGCCAGCGGGCCGCCTCCTGCGGACGGCCGTTGTGCGCCGCGGCGACGGCCTGGAGCGCCGTCTGCGGGGTCCAGGACACGCCGTCGTTGCGCCACCCGGCCCCGGGCGCCACCCCGCCGGCCGGGCGCCGCTGGGCCTCCTGCGCGCGCAGCCGCGCCTCGTCCGCCCCTGGGACCGGCACGTCGACGAACGGTGGGAGCAGCAGGGTCACCGCGGCGTCCGGGCGCCCGCCGACGTGGCGCGGGAAGCGCGGCCCGAAGGCGTCACCGATCCGGGCCCGCAGGTCGGCCGCCGCCGGTGCCAGGAGGGCGGGGTCGACCCCGGCCGAGCGCCACGCCTGCTCGCCCACCAGCCCCCGGGCGTGGAGGTCGGCCGCCGCCTCCAGGCCCATGAGGGCGGTCGCCGCGATGGCCAGCGTGACCTCCTCCTCCGGGCGCTCCCAGTAGTCCGGGGAGGGCCGGGGCAACCCCGTCCGCGGGTCGAGCCGGTCCAGGAGGCGCCCGCTCGAGCGCACCACGAGCGGGGTGAGCAGCTCGGCCACCTGCTGCTGCCCGTCCGCTCCCGCCGGGCCGGCCGGACCCCGCCCGCTCCCGGTGTCACCGACGCCCCGGGGCGAGGGCATACCCTCCTCGATCACCGCGGCGGCCGCCCACACCGCCCACCCCGGCCCGTCCTCCTGGGGCGCCCGGTCGTCCGGCACCGTGCCGTCCCCCACGGGCACGTAGCGGGCCTGCATCGAGCCGTCGTCGGCCTGCAGGTCCTGCAGCAGGAGCAGGGTCAGGAGGGCGTCGTGCTGGTGCCCGGTGCGGGCGAACGCCACCGCCACACAGCTCGCGTCGCGGGGCCAGACGTACTGCCAGGCCGGGGACGCGCCGGCGAGGACCGCGCCGGGCGCGGTGCCGGTGGGCGCGGTGAGGGTATGCAGGTCGGCCAGCGCGGTGCGCACCATCCCTGCCCTCGGGTCGGCGGGGTCCGGGAGCCACCCGGAGGCGAGCCACGCCTGTCGCCCGGCCTCGCGGGCGGAGAGCACGGAGACCTCGAGGGGCATCGTCTCGGGGTCCGAGGACAGCGGGAGCCACCCGTCGGCCGACCGCCCCGGGGCCACCTCGACCAGCCGCCCCCAGGCGTCCCGGGTCACCGCCTCCTGGTGCAGGCTGACCTGCCGGTGGCTGCCCTGCCAGACCAGGGACCCGCCGCAGGCGAGCAGCACCGCGAGGGCGGCGGCCCACCGGCTGCGGCGGGTCATCCCCGTGGGTCGCGGGGGCGCCGGCGGGCGGCGAGGGACCCGGCGACCCCACGGGTCAGCCGGCGGGGCGCGACCCGCAGGAACCCGACGAGGGACCGGTAGGTCACCGACGGCACCGAGACCACGGTGCCGCGGGCGACGTCGTCGAGACCGGCCCGCACGACGTCGGCGGCGTCCAGCCAGAGGGCGTCCGGCAGCCGCGACATGTTCATCCGGGCACGGTCGTGGAACTCGGTGTGCACGAAGCCGGGGCACAACGCCGTCACGGTGACACCGTGGGGCGCGAGCTCGGTGGCGAGCGCCTCGGAAAAGACGGTGACGTAGGACTTGATCGCGGAGTAGTGGCCCATGACCGCGAAGGAGGCGACCGAGGAGACGTTGAGGATCGCACCCCGGCGACGCTCGCGCATGGCGCCTCCGGCCGCGTGCGAGAGCACCATGACCGCACGCACCATGAGGTCGAGGGCCGCCTCCTCCTCGGCGAGGTCCCCGCGCACGAAACCGCGCCGGCTCCCGAACCCGGCGTTGTTGACCAGCAGGTCCACCGGGCGGTCCCGGTCGGCGACCCGCTCGGCGACACGGCCCAGCGCCGCCCGGTCGGACAGGTCGGCCGCCAGGACCTCGACGGCCACCCCGTGCCGCGCGATGAGCTCGTCCGCGACCGCGGTGAGCCGCACCCCGTCCCGGGCCACCAGCACCAGGTCGTGCCCGCGCCCGGCGAGCTGTGCGGCGAACTCCCGTCCCAGTCCCGCCGAGGCTCCGGTCACCAGCGCTGTTCCCATGGGCTCAGGGTATGCCGGGGCCTCCCCCGCCGCGCCGTGCAGGTCGTCGCCGGGCACGTCCAGTGGCGCGAGCCACGCCGAGCGCCCGCTAGAGCTGCTCGCGGAGCCAGTCGAGGTCAGTGAGGTGCTCGTCGGCCCCGCCCGGGGTCTCGACCAGGGAGGGTGCGCCGGCGGCCCGCACGACGTCGGCCAGCTCGTCCGGCGGGACCTGTCCGGCGCCGAGGTTGGCGTGCCGGTCGGCGCCGCTGCCGGCGGCGTCCCGGGAGTCGTTGACGTGCACGAGGTCGATCCGTCCGGTGATCGCGCGCACCCGGTCCACGACCCCGTCCAGCTCGATGCCCCCCGCCCAGGCGTGGCATGTGTCCAGGCAGAAACCGACGTGCTCGGCGCCCTCCGCACGGCCGACCGCCTCCCACACGCGGGCGATGCGGTCCAGGTGCCGGGCCATGGCGTTGTCGCCCCCGGCGGTGTTCTCGATGAGCAGCGGCGTCGCCCCGAAGGTCAAGGACTCCACGGCCTTGCGCCAGTTGTCGAAGCCCTTCTCGGGGTCGTCCTTGGCGTTGACGTGCCCCCCGTGGACGATGAGGCCCTTCGCGCCGATCTCCGTCGCCGCGTCGAGATGCTGCTGCAGCAGCTTGCGCGACGGGATCCGGATGCGGTTGTTGAGGGTGGCGACGTTGATGATGTAGGGCGCGTGGACGTAGAGGTCGACCCCGGCCTCCTCGGCGGCCGCGCGCAGCGCCGCGGCGCCGCCGGCATACCGGATCTCGGGTCCTTGGTAGCCCTGCGGGTCCCCGAGGAAGAACTGCACCAGCGGCGCCCGCCGGGCCTGCGCCTGCGCGATCGGGTCGGTCTGGTCGACGTGCGCCCCCAGGGCCGGTGTGCTCATGGCCCCATCGTAGGCACCGCACGCTGCAGGAGAGGGTGGCCTAGGCTGGCCGCATGGCCGAGTTCTGGTTCGACGTGCTCGTCCCCGGCGCGCCCGAGCAGGTGTGGGAGCGGCTGTGGGACCTCGACCGGCACACGGCCGCGATCCCGTTGACCACGACCCTCGGTGGACCGCTCGCCCCGGGCGCGAGGTTCGTCGCCCGGACCCGGCTGGGCCCCGTCAAGATCGACGACGAGATGGTCGTCCGGCTCTGGGAGCCCCATCGCCACGCCGTCGTCGAGAAGGTGGGCCGACTCCTCACGGGACGCATCGAGGTCACCCTGCGCCCGGCGGGCGCCGACACCCGGCTCCGGTGGGAGCAGCGGTATGCCGTGGCCGGGGTGCCCGACGCCCTCGCGGCGCTGGCGGCCCCAGCCGCGCGCGCGGCATACCTGCGTGCCGTGCGTCAGATCACGCGTCCCTGATCAGGAGTCCTCGCCCTCGTGGTCGTGGTCCTCGTGGTCCTCGCCCTCGTGGTCCTCGCCCTCGCCCGCGTGCCCGGCCTCCACGTCGCCGGTGACGCCGGAGATCTCGTTCGGCGCGTGCGGCACGGTGGCCGAGTCGATGACGGCCATCGTGGCCAGGTCGACGATGTGGATCTCGCTGGAGGCCGGCTCCGTGACGTAGGCGAACTGCCCCATGGTGAAGAGGGTGGGCCGCGGCTGCTGCCACTCCATCGGCTCCTCCCACTCCTGCACGACGGGGATCTCCTCGGTGATCTCCCCGCTCTCCGGGTCGATGACGTGCAGCTCACCGTCGGTGCCCAGGACGAGGGCCTCACCCTCCGGTCCGCGAGCCAAGGAACGGAAGCTGTAGGACGTCCCGAGGTCGACCAGCTGCATCTGCGCCGTGTCGGTGTCGATGAGGGCGACCCGCTCCGGGCGCTCCAGCTCGGCGTCCTCGTCCACCTTGTAGTCGCCCAGGACGACGTGCGACTCCTCGGAGCCGGCGACGTTGCCCGTCCGGGCGTAGTCGTCGGGAGCCTCGACCTTGCTGAAGCTGCCGTCGGCGAAGACGACCGGGCCGTCCTCGCAGCCGAGCACGACGGCCTCGCCCTCGGCCACGGTCTCGCCGTGGACGCCCGGGCACTCGTCGGTCATGGCGACCTGCTCGCCGTCGGGGCCGGTGACCATGGCGCCGGTGCGCTCGTCCTCGGTGCCGACGGTCTGCAGCAGCGACCCGTCCTCGAGGAGCACCGCGACACCGTGGTGCGGGTCCTGCACCTCGACGCTCTCGGTGACCGGCAGCTCGCCGGCGCTGGCGTCCAGCTCCGCCGGGTCGAGCATGTCGATCCGGCCTGCTCCGTCGAAGTACAGCGCGGTCGCCCCCCCGTGCCGGACCACGTGGCCCGGGTGGGAGCCGTCGGCGGTGAGGTCGGTCAGCTGCGGGGCGGTGGTGTAGCTGTGGTGGTGGTTGCCGTGCGGCTCGCTCCACGTCCCGGCGTCGAGCAGCCGGAACGCGTCGCCCTCGCTGAGGAAGAGGTGGCGACCGCCACCGGCCGGGTTGAGCCGCACGAACCCCTCGGCCTTCATCTCCCCCTCGACCTCGAGCGACATGGCGTCGAGCACCATGACGCCGCCGTCGTAGGTCACCGCCAGCCGCGGGCTCGGGCCGCTGGCCTCGACGGTGGGGGCCGCCTCGGACTCGCCCTCGTCGTCCTCCGGTTCCTCCGCGGAGGTCGTCTCGGCGGGGTCCGCGGACTGGGTGTCCTCGGACCCGGTGTCCTCGGTGCTGGCGGCGTCGGCCTCCTGCTCCGCACCGCCAGCACCGGACGTCGTGGACTCCGTGGCACATCCCGCCAGCAGAAGGGAGGTGGCCACGGTCATGGGTAGCAGTCGTCTATGCATGATGGGAATCATTATCAATTGCAACGGCCACGTCAAGTCGGGTGCTCGGGCGAGGGTCCGACGGAGCCCTCCCCGAGAGTCGGGGAGCAGCCGGACGCGGCGGATTCTGGCGCTAGCCGCCCCAGACGGAGGTGGCACCGGTGTGGCCAGCCAGCGTGACGGCCACGATCGCCCAGAGCGCGGCCGCGGCGGCCAGTCCGCCGAGCACCCCACCGACCCGGTCCGGCCAGCGCGCCGCCCACCGTGACCGCCCCCACGGGGACGTCGCGACCCAGTGCAGGACGCTCAGCACGGCCAGGACGATGCCGCCCAGACCGGCACGCACCCCCCACGCCCCGTGCTCCTGCAGGATCTGGCTGCTGCCTACCGTCTGCAGCAGGGCGTCGCCGTAGCTCTGCGTCACCCTGGTGACGACCCCGGCGACGACGGCGAGCAGCGGCATACCCCACCCCAGCCAGCGGCGGAAGCGCGGCACCAGCACGACGAGCAGCTGGGCGCCGCCGGCGAGCAGCAGCAGCACGACGGCGAAGTGGACGAGCAGCGGATGCGCCGGTAGTCCCATGACCATGGCGGCCACCTTTCCTGCGGTCGAGAGTCCGAGACACCCAGCCTGTCACCGCGACGGCATCTCCTGTCGTCGGGGATTCGTCGCCACCTGCCGGACGGATGGCCAGGGACGGCCGGTCCACCCGCGTCCGACGCCTAGGCTGGCTGGATGCGTATCGCGACGTGGAACTGCAACAGCATCCGGACCCGGGTCGACCGGGCGGTCGCCTTCCTGGAGCGGCACGACGTGGACGTGCTGGCCCTGCAGGAGACCAAGTGCCGAGACGACCAGTTCCCGTTGCTGCCGTTCGAGCAGGCGGGGTATGAGGTGGCGCACGTCGGGCTGAACCAGTGGAACGGCGTCGCCGTCGTCAGCCGCGTGGGGCTGGCCGACGTCGCCACGGAGTTCCCCGGCCAGCCCGCGTGGGCACCGGAGGGCGCCGAGTCCGCGGTCGAGGCGCGGGCGCTGGGGGCGACCTGCGGCGGCGTGCGGGTGTGGAGCCTCTACGTGCCGAACGGCCGGTCGCTGCAGGACCCGCACCTGGACTACAAGCTGGACTGGCTGCGGGCGCTGCGGGAGGCCGGTCGCGGCTGGTTGGAGGAGGACGCGAGCGCCCAGGTCGCGCTCATGGGCGACTGGAACATCGCGCCGACCGACGACGACGTCTGGTCGGTGGAGTACTACGAGGGCAGGACGCATACCAGCCCGGCGGAGCGGGAGGCCTTCGCCGCGGTCCAGGGGGCGGGGTATGCCGACGTCACCCGGGAGCACACGCCCGGCCCGGGGACCTACACGTACTGGGACTACACGCAGCTGGCCTTCCCCAAGCGGCGCGGCATGCGCATCGACTTCTGCCTCGGCTCACCGGCCCTGGCGGAGCGGGTCGAGGGGGCGTTCATCGACCGCGAGGAGCGCAAGGGCAAGGGCGCCTCCGACCACGCCCCCGTGGTCGTCGACCTGACCGCCCGCTGACCTGACGGCCCGCTGGGGCCCGACCCCTACCCCCCGGCGTCAGCGACGCGGGGCGACCCGGGCCAGCGGCACGGTCAGCAGGCAGAGCACGGCGGCCAGGGCCATGCCGGGCCCGAAGCCGGAGGCCACGGCGACCCAGCCGACGACGAGCGAGCCGGTGGCGGTGCCGGTGTCGAAGCCGGCGTTCCACACCGCGCTGGCGGCACCGACCCGGCGCGGGCCGGCGGCCTCGAAGGCGCGCAGCATCGTCAGGGTCTGCAGGGTGCCGTAGCAGACCCCGACGAGGGCGCACACCAGGATCCACGGGACCGCGCGGGACGCGTCGACGGGGGTCCGCACCACCCAGGCGAGGGCCGCCAGGACGAGCACGCTCGCGAGGACGGCGGGGACGAGGAGCCGCTGCGCACCGGCCCGGTCGGCGAGCCCGCCGACCTGCCACCGGGTGATCGCCGAGAGCAGCCCGACGGCGAACAGGCCGGCCGCGGAGAGCCAGGGCACCTGCACCATCTGGGGCGCGAAGGTGATGACGGCTCCCCCGGCGAAGGTGATGGCGAGCAGGACGAGCGTCGGGCGCAGCAGGGCGAGGTAGGTGGCCCGCGACGTGGTCGGCTCGGCCACCTCGGGGTGGCTGGCGTCGTGGGTGGAGCGTGCGGGCAGGTGGCGGGCCACCGCGACGCAGGCGGGGATCCCGGCCAGCGGCAGGGCGCCGACGACGAAGACCGGCCAGAACCCGACCGCGTCGGCGACCCAGCCGCCCACCGGCATGACGACGACCAGGGGCAGTGACAGCGCGAAGGAGTAGGCCCCGACCGCGGCGCCCCGGCGGGCCGGCTCGACGAGCAGCACCGCGGCGGCGTTGGCGGCCACCGTGAGGATGCCGAACCCCACGCCGCGCACCGCCGACAGGGCCAGCACCGGGCCGAGGTCCGCGGTCAGCAGGTGCAGGAGCGAGGGCACCCCGAGGAAGACCATGCCGAGGGAGAGCACCCATGCCCAGCCGGCCCGGCCGATCGCCCACGGCACCGCGAACTGGGTGGCCACGGTGGTCCCCAGGAGCACGAAGTTGACCAGCCCCGCCCCGCCGCTGTCCGCGCCGCCCGAGACCGCCCACAGCGGCGCGACGGGCAGCAGCGCGGCATACCCGGTGAACCCGGCGGTCGCGAGCAGCGCGAGCGCCACCATGCCGGGGGTGGACCACACGGACCCCCGGCCGGGTGGCTCGAGGGCCGCGTCCGGCTCGATCGGGGAGCCGCTCACCCCTGAGCGGCCTTGGCGGCGGCCTTCTTCTCCCTCTTGTAGGCGCGCACCTGCTGCAGCGACTCGATCCCGGTGACGTCGGCGATGGACATGTGGACGCCGTCCCGGCCGTAGTCACCCGCCGCGTCGCGCCAGCCCTCGGCCGTCAGGCCGCGCTGCTTGCCCAGGAGGGCGAGGAAGATGCGGGCCTTCTGGTCGCCGAAGCCGGGCAGCGCCTTGAGCCGCTTCAGGACCTCCCGCCCGTCCGGCTCGCCGTCGGACCAGATCGCCGCGGTGTCGCCGTCGTAGTCCCGGACGACGGCGGTCGCGAGGTCGTGCACCCGCTGGCCCATGGACCTGGGGAACCGGTGCACCGAGGGCGGTGTCGCGCAGAGCGCCACGAACTCCTCGGGGTCGGTGTCGGCGATCGCCTTCGGGTCCACCGAGCCGAGCCGCTCGGCGATCTTGCGCGGGCCGTCGAAGGCGACCTCCATGGGGATCTGCTGGTCCAGGAGCATGCCGGTCAGCAGGGCGAAGGGGTGCTCGGTCAGGATGCGGTCGGCCTCGGCCTCGCCGACCAGGTGCAGGGTGCCGGTCATACCTGCAGCCTAGGTCCTCCTTGGTGTCCTCGGCAGGTCTCCTAGGCTGGACCCATGACTGTCGTCGCGGCCGCGGACGGATCCGCCCTGGGCAACCCTGGTCCGGCGGGATGGGGGTGGTACGTCGACGCCGACCGCTGGGCCAGCGGTGGGTGGCCGCACGGGACCAACAACATGGGTGAGCTGACCGCCGTGCTGGACCTCTTGCAGCAGACGGCCGACCTGGACGAGGACCTGCTCGTCGTGTGCGACTCGCAGTACGCCATCAAGTCCATCACCCAGTGGATGCCCGGCTGGAAGCGGCGCGGGTGGAAGAAGGGGGACGGCAAGCCGGTCGCCAACGTCGAGATCATCAAGGCGCTGGACGCCGCGATGCGCCCCAACGTGCGCTTCCGGTGGGTCAAGGGTCACGCCGGGCACGAGCTCAACGAGCAGGCCGACCGGCTGGCCAACGCCGCCGCCCAGGCGTATGCCGCAGGTCGGCAGCCGCAGCCCGGGCCCGGCTTCGGCGCGGTGTCGGCGCCGGCGGAGCACGCCTTCACGGTGGGCGGCCGGGCCGACGACGACCTCTTCTCCCTCGTCGACGAGCGGGGAGAGCCGGGGGACGAGGAGCAGGTGGTGGCGCTGGAGCGCTCGCTGCTCACCGAGGAGGTGCGCTCCGACCCCTCCCTCGCCGCGGCGCTCCTGCACCCCGACTGGCAGGAGGTGGGCCGCTCGGGCCGGCGCTGGAGCCGGGAGGAGATGCTGGACCGGCTCTCGCCGCTGCCCGGCCCGGTCGAGCTGGAGGTGGTCGACCTCCAGCGGCTGCCCGGTGACCTCGTCCTGCTCCTGTGGCGGGGCGTCGGCGCCGAGTCCAGCACCCTGCGCAGCTCGCTCTGGCAGCGCTCCGGCCAGCAGTGGCTGCAGCGCTTCCACCAGGGCACCCCGGAGGTCTAGGACCCCGAGGCGCCGGTCCGGACGGCACCGACCGGTCGCCAGCCGAGGGCGAGCGCGACCACCGCCGCGAGCGCGGCGGCATACCCCGCACCGGTGAGGACGGTCTGCACCTGGACGACCGCGGCGTCGAGCAGTGCGTCGGTGTCGGTGGGGTCGGCGAGGGTGCCCACCTCGAGGTGGAAGCGACGCAGGCCGAGGGCGGTGAGCAGGGCCAGACCGACCACCATGCCCACCATGCGGGCGACGACGACGAGCGAGCTGACGGTGCCGTGGCCGTCCTCCCGGGCGTCGGCGAGGGCGGCGTCGTTCACCGGCGCGATCGCGAGCCCGACGCCCAGACCGGCCCCGGCGAGGGCGAGCGTCGTGCCGACGAGGTCGTCGAGCGAGGCCCGCTCCCAGCGGGCCATGGCGAGGATGGACACCGCGGCCAGGGCCAGCCCCGGCGCGGCGACCACGGCCGGACCGACCCGCCGCAGCAGCCAGCCCCCCAGCAGCGCCCCGACCGGCACCGCGACGAGGAAGCGCACCAGCACCAGCGCCGCGTCGGTCTCGTCGGTGCCCTGGGTGAGGCGGGAGAGCAGCGGCACGTCCACGACGACCGCCACGATCGCGGCCCCCACCAGCAGGCTCACCACCAGGGCCGGCCAGACCCGACGCCGGACGACACCTGGCGGGACGAGCGGGGCGGCAGCCAGCCGCTGCCGCAGGAGGAAGGCCACGACCGCCGCGGAGCCCAGCGGCAGCAGCCAGACGCCCCACGGACCGAGCACCTCGGTCTCGGGGTCCGCGGTGGAGAAGGTCAGCACCAGCGAGCCCAGGGCGACGGCGACGAAGGTCGCCCCCAGCAGGTCGGCGCGCAGGAGCAGCGGCAACCACCGCGGCAGGGTGACCAGGGCCAGCAGCAGCGTCACGGTCGCCGCCGCGAGACCGACCGGCGTGGCGACCCGGGAGCCGGAGTCCGGGTCGAACGGCACGAAGGGCAGGCCGAGCTCCACCGAGGTCGTCAGCGCCTGCGGAGCCCAGAGCGCCAGCGTCCAGAGAGCCGCGGCGAGCACCGCGAGCAGGTATGCCGCGCCCGTCACCCACCATCTGCGACGCCCGGTCACTCCAGGGACAACCATGCGCGACGCTCGGTCGGGGGCGGGGCCAACCATGCGCGACGCTCGGTCGGGGGTGGGGGCCGCGGGACGGAGGAGGAGGACGCCGAGGAGGGCGAGCAGGCCGAGTACGACGTTGAGCCAGAAGATCTCCCGCCACCCGGCGACGGCGAGCACGAGCGCCCCGAGCAGCGGGCCGAGCACCGACCCGAGCTCCTGCACGGCCCCGACGACGCCGAGCGGCATGCCTCGGCGCCCCCGCGGCCACAGGTCGGCCACCAGCGCGAGGGTCGCCGGCACCAGCCCCCCGCCGCCCAGGCCCTGCAGGAACCGGCCCCCGACCATGACCGGCAGCTCGACCGCCGCGGCGGTCACCGCCGACCCCACGACGAAGACGACGAGGCACCAGATCAGGATGCGCCGCCGGTCCACCAAGTCGGACAGACGCCCGATGAGCGGCAGGACGGCGATGTAGCCGAGCAGGAACCCGGAGATGATCGGCGTGCCGCGCTGCAGTGACTCGATCCCCACACCGACGCCGGCCATCATGTCGGTCAGCGCCAGCACGACGACGTAGGTGTCCGCCGCGGCCAGCGCCACCGCGAGCGCGGCGACGGCCAGCAGCGCCCGGGCGCCGCGGGCGGGCCCGGTGGCCGGGCGGACGGTGGCCGTGGCGTCAGCGGACGGTCCGGCCCCCGGCCCCTCCTCCCGCGTCCGCGTCATCCTCAGGGCTGCGTCACGGTGACCGGCTCGCCGTAGGCGTCCAGCGTCACGGTGTAGGTCGACGTCGCCGGCGGGTAGAACGGCCCGGTGATCTCCACGCTGCGGACCTGCCAGTCCTCCTCGACCAGGCCGTAGGTCACGTCGAACTCGGACTCGGCGTCGCCGACGTAGAGCAGGTCCGTCACCGTCTCCCCCGGGAGCGTGCCGACGACCTGCTGCACCACCTCGGCCCCGGCCCGGGAGCGCTCCCCGAACTCGGGTCCCTGCGTCGCCCCGAGCAGGCCGACCAGGCCGTCCTCGGGGTCGAAGAGCGTCGCCGGGTCGGGCACCCCCAGCTCGGCCGGGTCGGTGTTGACGTGGGCCGGGACGTAGGGCAGCTTCACCCAGAGCTCGCCGTCGAGGGCCACCGTCGGGATGTCGGCCTGGACCCCCGCGATCACGGCGGTGATGGTGCCGTCGAAGGCCGGCGGGTCCATCGTGCCGGCCCCCTCGGCGCTGATGATGTAGGACGTCTCGTCCTCCGGCAGGTCGGTGCCGGTGAGCGTCAGACCGACCGACCCCGCGTCGACCAGCACGTCGTGCGCCTGGGCCAGCCGGTCGGCGGCGGTGGGCGGTGGTGGCGCGGAGGAGGTGGCCGTCTCGTCGGCGTCGTCGCTGCACCCGGCCAGCCCGAGGGCCAGCGCGAGGGCGAGCGCGAGCCTCGACCCGCCCGTCCGGGTGAGGGTATGCCGTCCGCCGCGAGACCTCATACGTCCAGTATCACGCACCCACCCCCGCAGCGGGCGGCAGCGCGCGCGTCGCCGCCCGGACGGGCGGGGACCGGTCACCCGAAGCGGCCGGAGATGTAGTCCTCGGTCGCCTGCTGGCCCGGGTTGTTGAAGATGTTCTGGGTGGAGTCGTACTCGACGAGCTCCCCGGGCTTGCCGGTCGCCTCCAGGTTGAAGAACCCGGTCTTGTCGGAGACCCGCGCCGCCTGCTGCATGTTGTGCGTGACGATGACGACGGTGTAGTCGACCTTGAGCTCGTTGATGAGGTCCTCGATCGCCAGGGTGGAGATGGGGTCCAGGGCCGAGCACGGCTCGTCCATGAGGATGACCTCGGGCTGGATGGCGATCGCCCGGGCGATGCACAGGCGCTGCTGCTGCCCGCCGGAGAGGCCCGAGCCGGGTTTGTCCAGCCGGTCCTTCACCTCGTTCCACAGGTTGGCCCCGCGCAGCGCCTTCTCGGTCAGCTCGTCGGCCGCCTTGCTGGAGATGCGCTTGGAGTTGAGCCGCACCCCGGCGAGGACGTTCTCCTTGATCGACATCGTCGGGAACGGGTTGGGCCGCTGGAAGACCATCCCGACCTGGCGGCGCACATCCACCGGATCCACCCCCCGGTCGTAGAGGTTCTGCCCGTCGATCGCCACCTCACCCTTGACATAGGCCCCCGGGATGACCTCGTGCATGCGGTTCAAGGTGCGCAGGAAGGTGGACTTGCCGCACCCCGAGGGGCCGATGAAGGCAGTGACCGAGCGAGGCTCGATGGACATGGTGACGTCCTTCACGGCGTGGAAGTCGCCGTAGAAGATGTCGAGGTCGGTGACGTCGATGCGCTTGGACATAGGTATGCAGTGTCTCCTGTGGTCAGCGGCCGGTCTTCGGCGCGAACAGCGTGGCGATGAGCCGGGCCAGCAGGTTGAGCGCGATGACGAGCAGGACGAGCAGCAGGGCGGCGGCCCACGCCCGCTCCAGGCTCGGCTCCCGCACGGCCGGGCTCAGTGGCTTGGTGAACATGAAGTAGGCGTAGACGGCGAGGGTGTTCATGGGGCCGTCGAAGGGGTTCCAGTTGAGGCCGCGGGCGTAGCCGATGGCGACCAGCAGCGGGGCGGTCTCCCCGATGACCCGGGCGATGGCCAGGGTCACGCCGGACGCCAGTCCTGACGCCGCCGTCGGCAGGACGACCTTGGCGATGGTGCGCCACTTGGGCAC
The DNA here is from genome assembly GCF_947487915.1 of uncultured Serinicoccus sp. GTDB lineage: Bacteria > Actinomycetota > Actinomycetes > Actinomycetales > Dermatophilaceae > Ornithinicoccus. The sequence continues at coordinate 73,882 of NZ_CANKYH010000005.1, forward strand.
CCCCAGCGCCAGGGCCGCCTCGCGCAGCTCGTTGGGGACGATCCGCAGCATCTCCTCGCTGTTGCGCACCACCGTCGGGATCATGAGGACCGACAGCGCCACCGCGCCGGCCAGACCCATCTTGGCGTCCCTGATCCCGAAGATCTGGGTGAAGAGGGCGAAGGCGAAGAGTCCGGCGACGATCGAGGGGATGCCGGTCATGACGTCGACGAGGAAGCGGATGCCGCGGCTCAGCCGGTTCCGGCCGCCGTACTCGACGAGGTAGATCGCGGTGAACATGCCGATGGGGACCGAGATGACGGTAGCCAGGCCCGTGATGACCAGCGTGCCCATGATGGCGTGGTAGGCACCGCCGACGAAGTCGGCCGAGCCATCGGCATACTGCTGGTCGTTGAGGCCGGTGACCCCGTTCATCGTCTGCGTGAGGAATTGCGGGTCGAAGGCGCGCGCCGCTCCCTCCGCGACCACGGTCCACAGCACCGATGCCAGCGGCACGACGGCGCAGACGAAGGCGAAGTAGACCAGCGAGCGGACGAGATGGTCGACCGCGACGCGACTCCCGGCGATCCGCCGGTAGGTCGCATAGAGCGCGACGAGGTAGGCCACGAAGGACAGCACCAGGGCGGCGGCGATGTGCAGGTCCAGGACCAGCCATGCCACCACGGCGAGGCCGGCGCCCAGCGCTGCGATCACCAGGGCCGGGCGTCGGCCCGCCGGTCGAACCTGGGAGGGGACGATGCCGCTGACGTGGTCCGGTGGGGCGTCGTCGCGGTCTCCGCCCGAGGGCGGACGGGTCTGGGGCTGGGTCGGCAGGCTCATCAGTTGGCTCCGGAGAACTCGCTGCGGCGGTCCACGATCCACCGGGCGAAGAGATTGACGGCGAGGGTGATGACGAACAGCACCAGACCGGCCGCGATGAGCTCGGACAGGCGCAGGCCGGCGGCTTCGGGGAAGTTGAGCGCGATCTCGGCCGGGATCGTGGAGTTGCCGTTGCCGATCAGGTTCAAGGTGAAGACCCCCGGGGCGAGGATGATCGCCACGGCCATCGTCTCGCCCAGGGCACGGCCCAGGCCCAGCATGGTCCCGCCGATGACGCCGGGCATGCCGAAGGGGAGGACCGCGGTCCGGATCATCTCCCACTGCGTGGCTCCCAGCGCCAGCGCCGCCTCCTCGTGCAGCCGGGGCGTCTGGAGGAAGACCTCGCGCGAGACGGCGGTGATGATCGGCAAGATCATGACCGCCAGCACGATCGACGCGGTGAGCAGGGTGCGCCCCGTCGAGGACGCGTCGGCGAAGAAGGGGAGGAACCCCAGGCGCAGCTCCAGCCATTCGAAGAGCGGCACGAGCCTCGGGGCGAAGACCGCCATGCCCCACATGCCGAAGACGACCGAGGGGACAGCGGCGAGCAGGTCGATGACGAAGCCGATGCCCTTGCCGAGGCGGCGGGGGGCGTAGTGCGAGACGAACAGCGCGATGCCCACGGCGATCGGCGTCGCGAGCAGCATCGCGATGATCGAGGCGACGACGGTACCGAAGACCAGGGGGGCGACGTAGCCGAGAAAGCCTCGGGAGCCGCTGATGTCCTCCGACGGTGCAGTCAGTGCCGGGACGGCCTCGAGGACCAGGAAGAGGGCGACACCGGCCAGGATGAGCAGGATGACGACGGCCGATCCGACCGAGGCCCCGGAGAAGACGAGGTCCCCGGGTCGACGTACCGCTGTGGAGCGGCCACGCTCACGTCGTGTCGGCGGAGCGGGAGCGTTGGCGTTCATGAGGCTCCTTCACGGGAGGGCAGTGATGCGGACATCGGATGACCGGCGGTCGACCAGAGGGTCGACCGCCGGTCATCCGTGACAGGTGGACGGACCAGTGTCAGCCACCCTCGATGGTGTCGATGAGGTCCATGGCCCTCTGGCGGGTGTCCTCGGAGATGGGCGCTGAACCGGCGGCCTCGGCGGCGGCCTGCTGACCCTCCTCGGAGACGACGTAGGTCAGGACGTCCTTGACAAGGTTGGCCCGCTCCGGGTCGTCGTAGGCCGTGCAGGCGATGTGGTAGCTGACCAGGACGATCGGGTAGGCGCCGGACTCGGTGGTGTCACGGGCCAGCTCCAGGGCCATGTCACCCTCGAGGCCGGTGTCGGCCGGCTCAGAGGCGTCGACGACCCGGGCGGCAGCCTCGGGCGAGAAGGTGACGAACTCATCACCGACGCCGACCGCAGCGGCCTGCCCCGTGACGACCGAGGCGTCGGCATACCCGATGGTGCCCTCGTTGTCGTTGATGACCTGGATGACGCCGGTGTTCTGCGCCGCGGCCTCGGCCGGGACCGGCCAGGCTGCGTCAGCCTCGTGCGGCCAGGAGTCGGGCGCGGCGGCCGAGAGGTACTCCATGAAGTTCTCGGTGGTGCCGGAGTCGTCGGACCGGTGCACGACGGTGATCTCGGTGTCGGGCAGCTCGGCGTCCGGGTTGTCCTCGGCGATGGCCGGGTCGTCCCAGGTGGTGATGTCCTGGTTCATGATCTGGGCCAGCGTGTCGGGAGAGAGCTGCAGACCGTCGACGCCGGGCAGGTTGTAGGGCACGGCGACCGGGGAGATGTAGACGGGGACGTGGAGGGCACCACCATCGCCACAGGTGTCCGTGACGGCCTCCCGCTCCTCCTCGTCGAGGTAGGCGTCGGAGCCGACGAAGTCGGAGGCGCCGGCGATGAGGTTCTCCCGACCGGCACCGGACCCGACCGAGTTGTACTGCAGGGTGACATCGGGCTGCACACCCTGGTAGCCGGCGATCCAGGCCGTCATCGCGGCCTCCTGTGAGGAGGCGCCCGAGGCGAGCACGTCGCCAGAGAGCATCTCACCGCCCTCCTCACCTGACTCCTCCGAGCCGGCGTCGGACCCCTCGTCGGCGGTGGTCGTCGGCGAGTCGTCGCCGCAGGCGGCGAGCGCGAAGGACGCTGCCATGGCGATGGCGACCGTGCGGGTCAAGCGGTGCTGCTTCACGGGGAACCTCTCTCAACGTCTGTCAGGGATCGTGGCCCCGGGCCGGTGGCGGAGCACCGGCGCGTCCAGGGGCACGCTGGCGGCATCGCCAACGCTTGAGAAGGTAGGAGCCGCACGTGACGCGATCCACGGCCTTGGGTGAACGAGTGGTGAACGAGGGGCGAAGGTCCGGCAGGGAGGACCCCCGGCTCAGCGCAGGGCGAGCTCCCCGGTGCCCTCGTCGAGGTCGACGACGACGTGCGAGCCGTCGCGCACCTCGCCGGAGAGCAGCAGCCGCGCCAGCCGGTCCCCGATCTGGGTCTGCACCAGGCGGCGCAGGGGTCGCGCGCCGTAGGCCGGGTCGTAACCCCGCTCGGCCAGCCAGGCGGACGCGGCTTCGGTGACCTCCAGGCCGATACGGCGTCCCTCGAGGCGGCGGGCCAGCTCGGCGACCTGCAGCCCCACGATGGTGGCCAGCTCCTCGCGGGTCAGCGCGTCGAAGATGACGACCTCGTCGAGCCGGTTGAGGAACTCGGGCTTGAAGCTGGCCCGGACGGTGCCCATGACCTGCTCGCGCTTGGTCTGCTCGTCGGTGGTCGGGTCCACGAGGAACTGGCTGCCCAGGTTGGAGGTCATGACGAGGATGACGTTGCGGAAGTCGACCGTCCGGCCCTGCCCGTCGGTGAGCCGGCCGTCGTCGAGCACCTGCAGCAGGATGTCGAAGGTCTCGGGGTGGGCCTTCTCCACCTCGTCCAGCAGCACCACGCTGTAGGGGCGCCTCCGGACCGCCTCGGTGAGCTGACCACCCTCGTCGTACCCGACGTAGCCGGGGGGCGCACCGATGAGGCGCGCGACCGCGTGCCGCTCGGCATACTCCGACATGTCGATGCGCACCATGGCCCGCTGGTCGTCGAAGAGGAAGTCCGCCAGGCTCTTGGCCAGCTCGGTCTTGCCGACCCCGGTCGGGCCGAGGAAGAGGAAGGAGCCCTGCGGGCGGTGCGGGTCGGAGATGCCGGCCCGCGAGCGGCGCACGGCGTCGGAGACGAGCCGCACGGCGGTGTGCTGGCCGATGAGCCGCTCACCGAGCACGGACTCCATCCGCAGCAGCTTCTCGGTCTCGCCCTCGAGCAGCCGGCCGGCCGGGATCCCGGTCCAGGCGGAGATGACGTCGGCGACGTCGTCCGCGCCCACCTCGTCCTTGACCATCGGCGCGGTGTCGCTGCTGCGCTCGAGCGCCGACTCCTCCTCCTGGGCGGCGACCAGCTCAGCGTCGGCGGCGGGGATCTCGCCATAGAGCAGGCGCGAGGCGCCCTCGTAGTCGCCCTGGCGCTGCAGCCGCTCGGCCTGCGTGCGCAGGTCGTCCAGCCGCGCCTTGAGCTCACCGACCCGGTTGAGGCCGGTCTTCTCCGCCTCCCACCGTGCGGTGAGCGCGGCCAGCTCCTCGCGCCGGTCGGCGAGGTCGGAGCGCAGCTTCTCCAGCCGGGCCCGGGACGCGTCGTCCTCCTCCCGCGCCAGGTGCATCTCCTCCATGGTCAGCCGGTCGACCTGCCGCTGCAGCTGGTCGATCTCGACCGGCGAGGAGTCGATCTCCATCCGCAGCCGGCTCGCGGCCTCGTCCACCAGGTCGATGGCCTTGTCCGGCAGCTGGCGGCCGGGGATGTAGCGGTCGGAGAGGTCGGCCGCGGCGACGAGGGCCGAGTCCTCGATGGCCACCTTGTGATGGGCCTCGTAGCGCTCCTTGAGCCCGCGCAGGATGGCGATGGTGTCCTCCACCGACGGCTCACCGACGAAGACCTGCTGGAAGCGGCGCTCCAGGGCCGCGTCCTTCTCGATGTTCTCGCGGTACTCGTCCAGCGTCGTCGCGCCGACCATCCGCAGCTCGCCGCGGGCCAGCAGCGGCTTGAGCATGTTGCCGGCGTCCATCGAGGAGTCCCCGCTCGCGCCGGCACCGACGACGGTGTGCAGCTCGTCGATGAAGGTGACGACCTGGCCGTCGCTACCGGTGATCTCGGCGAGCACCGCCTTGAGCCGCTCCTCGAACTCCCCGCGGTACTTCGCTCCGGCCACCATCGCGCCCAGGTCGAGGGAGATGAGCGTCTTGTCGCGCAGCGACTCGGGGACGTCCCCGGCGACGATGCGCTGGGCCAGGCCCTCGACGACCGCGGTCTTGCCCACCCCGGGGTCGCCGATGAGGACGGGGTTGTTCTTGGTGCGGCGGGAGAGCACCTGGACCACCCGGCGGATCTCGGCGTCCCGGCCGATGACCGGGTCCAGCTTGCCCTCCCGGGCCATCGCGGTGAGGTCGGTGCCGTACTTGCCCAGCGCGTCGAAGGTGGCCTCCGGGTCGGCGGAGTCCACCCGCTTGCCGCCGCGCAGCGCCGGGATGCGCTCGGCGAGGGCGTCCGCGTCGACCCCGGGCACGGCTCCTGCCCGGGCCAGGGCCAGCAGCAGGTGGTCGGTCGAGACGAAGGTGTCGCCCATGGCCGACATGGCCTCCTGGGCCCCCTTGACGACGCCGTGCATGGCCCGGGACAGACCCGGGTTGCCCATGCTGGACCCGCTGGCCCGCGGCAGGCCGGCCAGCGCGGTGTCGGCGGCCTGCTTGGCCGCCCGCGGGCTCGACCCGGCCGCCTCGAGCAGCGGCCCGGTCGTCGTGTCGCCCTGCTGGCTCAGTGCCGCGAGCAGGTGCGCGGGCTCGACCTGGGCGTGTCCCGCCGCCGCGGCGTCCCGCACCGCGGTCGACAGGGCCTCCTGGGCCTTGCTGGTGAGGTTGAGATCCATGGGTGTCCCCTGTCCTCCCCGACCGGGAGCGGCGAGCTCGACGGCCGTGTCGTGTCGTTCAAGAATGTCTGATGGGGTCAACACCGACAGAGTTGAGCGCATTCCGCTCAACTCTGGGCGGACTCTGGTCCGGTGGCGGAGTGCGGCCGGGCGGGCGTGGCTCTATACTTCCCTCAGGTCCAGCCGTGGCAGGGCGGCTGTCGATCACCAGGAGGGGTACGCACGATGTGCGACGACGGCACCGGCAACCACGAGATGGTCGCCAACCCGCGGCGGGAGCAGATCCGGGCGACGCTGACCAACCTCGCCCCCGGCCTCGAGTCGCTGCGCGCGGCCTTCGACCCGGCCGAGCGCGCGACGATGTCCGCAGGGGCGTGGACCGGGGCGCCCGCGGACAGGTTCGGCGACGGGCTGTCCGCCCGCGCCCGCCGGCTGGGCAGGGCGGCCGAGCAGGCGCGCGAGCAGCTCCTCGAGGAGCTCGCGGCCGAGCCGGAGCAGGTGCGGCGCTGCGAGACCTACGGCACGATCCCGGGATGGCCGCTCACGCTGCCCCCCGTCGGGAGCAGGGGGTAACGATGGCGAAGGTGTCGGTGGACCTCGAGGCGATGCGCGATCTGGTGCGCACCTTGCAGGGGGTGGAGGGCGAGGTCGCGGACGCCGAGTCACGCATCCGGCAGGCGCTGACCGGGCTCGGGCTGTCGGCCCGCGACCTCTCGGGGGTCGCCGAGATCGGCGACTGGGCGACCCGCAAGCACCTGGTGCTGCGCAACCAGCTGTTCTACGCGGAGTGGCTGGCGGCGAGCGCACCGGGCATCCAGCGCACGGTCTCCTACGACCATCAGGCCGTGCCCGACCTGTCCTACGAGGAGGCCAAGCAGTTCGCCGACCGGGCCCGCGACCTCATGGACACCGACAGCATGCCGCCGCCGCAGGAGCTCATCGACCTCCTGGAGCGCTACGGCGGGGACGCGACCTTCGCCCTGCTCGTCCTCGACGGCTACCGCGAGGGCGACGGCTACGCGAGCACGGACATGGGGCCCAGCATCGACCTCGACTACCTCGCGGCGCTCGACGACTCGCCCGCCTCGGAGCGCTTCCTGCAGCTGTATGCCGGGTCGCTCGGAGTCCTCAGCCACGAGTTCGACTTCCCTGGCGCCGAGGACGTGACCGACGCGCGCGCGTTCGCGCTGCTCGCCAGCCGCGGCGAGTGGTCCGCCGACTGGCTCGTCGGCCTGGGTGAGGACGTCATCCGCATCGAGCAGCAGGACCCCGAGGCGTGGGCGGCCGAGATGACCGAGACCTCGCGCTTCCGCTACGACCGCCTGCCCGTGTTCCGCGACCCGCTGGGCGCGGACGTCATCGACCCGATGCCCTGGGTCCTGGAGGCGATGAGCACCAACCCGGAGGCCCTGCGGGCGTTCCTCCTCGGTGGCGAGGACGTCCCGATCCGGGTCGAGGACGGTGACGACGAGTACGACGTGGACATCCCCGCCCACCTGCGCCACCTGGCCCTGGAGCGCGCGTGGGTGCAGGACCGGGGAGCCAGCCTGGGCGCGGCCCTCGTCGAGCTCTCCGCCGTGGACCCGGGCAGCATCGACCAGCACCTGGAGGACCTCGACCGCCTCAAGCCGATGGAGGGCTTCAACCCCCTGTCCTTCTTCACCCACCTCGGGCTGGACGTCGTCGGCCTGGTCCCGGGTCTGGGTGAGTGGGCGGACGGCCTCAACGCCGCCATCTACGTCGGGGAGGGCAAGTACCTCAACGCCGGCTTCTCCACCGCCGCCGCGATCCCTGGTGCGGGCACCGGGTCGACCATCGCCAAGTGGATCTCGACGATCAACCGCGCCGGCGACGCCGGCGGCGCCACGCTCACGGCGAAGGACGTCCAGGACCTCATCCGCTTCCGGCACCACGCCGTGCAGGGCGACGGCCAGGCAGGGCCGGGGCTCGACGTGCTCGACACCACGGACCTGGAGCAGCAGAGCGTCGGAGGGTGGCAGGGCGCACCCGCGCGCTGAGCCTCACAACCGCAGCAGGGCCAGCGAGACGACCATGACGACGGCCCCGAGGAAGAGGCCGACCAGCACCTCGCGGTGGCCCACGGCATACCGTCGGGCCCCCGGGACGAGCTCGAGGAGGCTGACGGCCACCATCATCCCCGCGACCAGCCCGAGCGACAGGTCCAGCCAGTCGGCGGGCAGCACGGCCCGGAGGGCGAGGTAGCCGAGCAGGCCACCGAGGGGCTCGGCGAGTCCGCTGAGGGTCGCCCACAGCATCGCCTGCCTCCGGTTGCGGGTGGCCGCGTAGATGGGGGCGGCCACCGCCAGACCCTCGGGCACGTTGTGGATGGCGATCGCGAGCGCCAGGACCGCCCCGCCCGCAGGGTCCTCGACGGTCGACAGGAAGGTCGCCAGGCCCTCCGGCAGGTTGTGCAGCGTCACCACGAGGGCGATGAGGACACCGCTGCGCAGCAGGGTCGGGTCCAGGCCGCGCACATCGGGCGCCCCCGGCGCCGGGCGGTGCGGGCGGTGCGGGAGGAGCCGGCGGAGGGCGTAGACGACCCCGGCCCCGAGGGTCATCGCGCCGAACACCGAGGCGACAGCGGCACCCCGACCGAGCGCCGTGGACATGCTGTCGAGGGCGGCGGGGGCGATCTGCAGGAGCGAGATGGTCATCATCAGGCCCGCCGCGAAGGCCAGGGCGAGCGCCATCATGCCCGGCCTCACCATCGCGGACCGTGTGCCGACCACCCCGCCGACACTCGTGGCCAGCCCGGCGAGCAGGGTGACGCCGAGAGCGAGCAGCACGGCATACCTCCTCGCGGGCGGCGGGTCGGACCGCGACGGCGTCACGGCGACGGCGGTGGGTGGGGTCGGCCGCACGACCGTACCGCCCGCCCCGGGCTCCGACGGTCGCAGACCTCGGCAGGTCGGGGCACGATGGGGACCATGCGCATCACCGCTGAGCACGGGGACCTCACCACGACGAGCGTGGACGCCGTGGTCAACGCCGCCAACTCGACGCTGCTGGGAGGCGGTGGTGTGGACGGCGCGCTGCACGCGGCCGCGGGGCCCGAGCTGCTGGAGGAGTGCCGCAGGGTCCGCGCCGCACGCTGGCACGACGGCCTCCCGGTCGGCGAGGCGGTCGCGACCGGCGCCGGGCGGCTGCCGGCGCGGTGGGTCATCCACACGGTCGGGCCGGACCGTCGTCGCGGCCAGACGGACCCCGAGCTGCTGGCGTCCTGCTTCCGCCGCAGCCTGGAGGTGGCGCAGGAGGTGGGTGCCCGGACGGTCGCCTTCCCGGCGGTCAGTGCCGGGGTCTTCGGCTGGGACGCCGCGCAGGTGGCGGACGTGGCGGCGCGTACGGTGCGGGCCACCGCCCCGGCGGTGCCGTCCGTGGAGGAGGTCCGCTTCGTCCTCGTCAGCACCGAGGTGCTGGCGCACTTCGAGCGCGCGCTCGGGGACTGAGACCGCCCACGCCCGTCAGGGCCAGCCGTGCTCCAGGGCCCGACCGAGCGCCGCCTCTGCCTCCTGCACCGCCTGGGCGCGGGCGGCCTCCCGGGCGGCAAGCAGGTCGTAGGTCTGGCTCGGCTCCCCCGCGCGCCGAGCGGTGTCGGCGAGTGCTCGTAGCCGGTCGACAGCCAGGGCCGCGTCCTGGACGGCACCCAGCGTCTCGGTGACCTGCTCCCACGCCTCGGCGGCCCCGGAGGCCTGCCCGCCCAGGGTCGGGGCGAGAGCCTCGCAGGCGTAGCGCACGGCCTTGGCCCGCTTGCGGGTCTCGTGCAGCAGGCGCACCCGCTGCTCGCCCTCGGCCCGGGCAGCGGCGTCGGCCTCCGTCCGCGCCCGGTCGACGGCCCGCCCCACGAGGTCCGGCAGGACCGTGCCGGCGCGACCGCTGGCCCGTCCCCGCCACGGCGGCGCCGCCAGCAGCTCCAGCAACCGGTCCACCAGCTCGAGGTAGCGCTCGGAGTCCAGCACCTGGACGAGCGCGTGGTGCGCCGCCGCGTGGAGCTGATCCAGCTCGGAGCGCACCCGCTCGCGCACCGGGCCGACCACCTCGTGCTCCGCCAGGTCCTGGACTGCTGCCAGGAGGTGGTCGCGCACCACCTCGGCGTCGCGCGGCTCCCCCAGCGCGGTCGCGAACCACCGGATCTCCTCGCGCAGAGGATCGGTGACCTCGCGGTCGAGGAGCCGGCGGAAGGTGCGCAGGGAGCTGCGCAGCCGTCTCGTGGCGACCCGCGTCCGGTGGACCGCGTCCGGCACGTCGGCGCGCACGTCGCCCTCCCGGGCCACGATCACCGCCACCTGCGCCGCGAGATGGGCCAGCACGACGTCCGCGGCAGGTCCCTCGGCGGAGGGTGGCTCGCCCCGCCGCGCGCGCTCCGGCCGGTCGCCCAGGGCGCGCGTCAGCTTGGAGGGGTGGTCGGCCAGCGGCACCCCCTGGCCCTCGAAGGAGCTGGCGAGCTGCTCGAGCAGCCCCGTATCGCCGTCGACGAGCTCGACCTCCAGCTCACGCCACGTGTCCCCCGCCGGCAGGGCGGTCACCCGGTCGTCGCACAGCTGGGCGAGCACCACCTCCGGGCGGACAGGGTCGAGGAGGTCGAGCTCGACGCGGTGGGTGACCAGCACGGCCGACGGGAGCAGGGCGCCCTCAGCTCCGTCCGGCAGCTCCTCCCCCAGGGCCACGCGGAGCTCCTCGTGCAGGGCCCGCGGCACCCGAAGCCGGCCGGGGCCGTCCCCGAGCGGGGCGTGCACCTCCAGCCGGGTGCCGTCCGGGCGCGGCAGCTTGAGGTGCCAGCCGGCGTCCGCACCACCCTCGCGGCGGCGCAGCGTGATGCGGTGTGAGACGAGGCACAGGTCCTGGGTGTCCACGTAGACGGCACGCATGCGCTGCTCCCGCACCGGCCCCACCTCGACGAGGTACCCCACCTCGGGGAGCGGGTCAGCTGCGCCGATGGTGAACTTCAGCTCGGACTCGACCTGCCTCATACCCGCCTCTCTCCCACATCGACGCGCCGCCCGACCCGGTCGAGTGACCTGCCGTCGGTGCACCGTCGACCCTAGGTGGCCCGGTCGGTCAGTGGGTGGCGGGCCGCGGGTCGCCCGGCTCGTCGTACCACCCGCCGTGCTCGCGGGCCAGGTCGGTGAAGCGCTCGCGCAGCGCCTCGTAGGCCCCGCCCCCGGACGCGTCGGGCAGCCGGGTGTCACTGATGTGCACCACCCACCCGGCCTCGCCCTGCCCCTGGTGGCGTTCGGACTCCGGGACGACGCGCACCTGCAGGAACCCCTCCGCGCCCAGGTCCTCGGCGATGGCCTCGGCCACCTCGCGGTCCCGCAGGGCGACGAGGTGCTCGCTACCGGGGTGCGCGGACTGCGTGGTGGTCACGCCTGCAGCGTAGGAGGTGCGCGCCCGCCCCGGCCACAGGCGCTCAGGGTGTCGACGATCCACCCCGGTCAGTCTCCAGACACGTCACACTGAGTCGTCCTCCGGATCAGCGCGCCACTGATCCACCATCAGACTCAGCCCGCCACTGACCCCTTCCTCGGATCAGGGCGCCGATGACCCGCCACCGGATTCAGCCCGCCACTGATCCGGTATCTGACTCAATGTGACGTCTCGGCGACCTGGTGGCCTGGGGTGCCCGGAAATTTGTGCCGCCCTGCGGCGCGCATCAGTAGCATCGGCCCGGTGCCCGCGCTGCTCACCGACACCCCCACGCTGACCGGCGGCCTGGTCGAGCTCCGACCGGTCGCTGCGCACGACGTCGTGCGGTTGCACGCGTTGATGCGCGACCCCGAGGTAGGCCGGCTCACCGGGTCCGTGCACGACGACTCGGAGGACGAGACCGACCCGTGGACGGTCGCGCAGCTGCAGGAGGTCTACGCCCGCTGGGCCGACGACACCGACCGGCTGGTCTGGGCGGTCGTCGACCGCGGCACCGGCCAGGTCGTCGGCGAGGCGGTGCTGCTCGACCACGACCCCGGCAACTCCTCCATCGGCTTCCGCATCTGGCTGGGGGTTTCACGCGACCGTGGTCTCGGCACCGAGGCGACACGCCTCGCGGTCGGGCACGCCTTCGAGGTCCTGGGGCTGCACCGGGTCGAGCTCGAGGTCTACGCGTTCAACCCGCGCGCGCGGCGGGTCTACGAGAAGGTCGGCTTCGTGCTCGAGGGGACGAGGCGGGAGGCGCTGCGGTATGCCGACGGCTGGGTCGACTGCCACGTCATGGGGATCCTGGCGCGGGAGTGGCCACCACCTCTCGACCCAGGGTCTCCGGCGCGCGGAACCACACGGCCGCCCCCAGCACGCTGACGACCCCGGTGACGGCCAGCGCCGCCCCGAAGCCGACGAGGTCGACCACGGCCCCGATGAGCACCGGTCCGACGATGACGCCGACGTCGGTCGCCATCTGGTAGGTGGACAGCACGGTGCCGCCCTTGCGCTCCTGCCCCACGATGTCGGCGACCGCCGCCTGCTGCGCCGGGTTGACGAAGCCCGCCCCCACACCGGAGACGAAGCTCAGCCCTAGCAGCACCGCGAGCGAGGCGACGACGGCGAGACCAGGGAGCAGGCTCAGCCCGAGCACCCCCAGCGACAGCCCAGAGGTGGTCATCCCCACGATGACGAGCGGGCGCCGGCCCACCCGGTCGGCCAGGCGGCCGGTGACCTGCAGCGTGATCGCTGTGCCCAGCGCCGCGGCCGTGAGCGTCGCGCCGGCCACCCACGGCTCGTCCAGCACCGCCGCCGCGAGCAACGGGATCACCGCCATCCGTACCCCGAGGTTGGCCCACCCGTTGGCCACGCCGCACGCCAGCGCCGCCCGGTACGCCCGGTCGCCCAGCGCCTCCCGGACCGTGAGGACCGGCCGGTCCTCCTCGCCCGGCGGCGGCCGCAGCCTCGCCCCGCCCAGCCCCAGACCCACGACCAGGGCCGCGACGACGAGCGCGACGGCATACACGACGAAGGGCAGCCGCATCCCCCATCCGGCGATGAGCCCGCCGATGACCGGGCCCAGCATCGACCCGATGATGAACGAGCTGCCCCACAGCGAGCTCACCCGTCCTCGGATCGTCGGTGGCGCGAGCCGCACCACGAGGGCGATCGCCGAGATGGTGAACATCGTCGAGCCGACCCCACCGAGGCCGCGGAAGACGAGGAGCTGCCAGTAGGTCTGCGCGTACGCCGTGGCGAAGGAGGAGACGGCCACGATGAGCAGCCCGGTGAGATAGACCGGACGCTCTCCCAGTCGCTGCACCAGCCGGCCACCCACCGGCGCGAAGACCAGCCGGCAGAACGCGAAGGCCGACACCACGACCGTCGCCGCGGTGGCGCCCACGTCGAACGAACGCGCGAACCCCGGCAGCACGGGGGACACGAGACCGAACCCGACCGCGATGACGAAGGACGCGCCGACGAGGATCCAGATCTCGGAGGGTATGCGGACCCGCTCGCCGACCGCGCTCACCCTCGCCTCAGGTGCTCGCGCAGGTAGGGCAGGGCCATGTCGACGAGGCCGTGGCCGACCGGCGCGATGAGCTCGCGGTCGATGAGCCGGCCGCGCACGACGTTGCCGTGCTGCTTGCTCACCCCCAGCCGGGCGGCCACCTCTCCCGTGGACGAGGGGCCCTCGTCGAGAGCCATGGCCCGCAGGTAGTCGAGCTGGCCCTGCGGCACCTGCCGCAGGGCCGGGGTGTGCACCAGCCGGCTCATCCGGTCGATCACGACCGGCAACGTGGCCTCCACGTCCGCGAGGGTGATGACCTCGTCCTCCCCGGCAGCACGCCAGGCCTGGTAGCCCACGAGCTGCAGCAGGTAGGGGTAGCCGTGCACGACGTCGGCCAGCCGCTCCCCGGCCTCGGCGCTGATCACCCGCCCGGCCTCGCGAACCGTCCGGACGGCGGCGTCCAGCACCTCCGCGCGCCGCAGCGGAGCGAGGTCGACGCGCTCGGCCCGTCGCAGGAACGTCGAGCCCTGCTGCCCCAGGAGGGCCGCGATCCCCGTCGGCAGACCGGCCCCCACGAAGGCGATCTCGCTCTCGTCCCGCAGCAGGTGCTGGTAGGCGGACGCCAGCCGCGCGACGTCCTCGATGGGAGCAGCCTGGACCTCGTCCAGGGTCAGCAGCACCCCGGTGCCGTGCGACCGGGCGATCCCGGTGAGTCGCTGCAGCATCGTCGCGACGCTGGGGGTCGTGGGGTAGGTGTCGGAGGTGTCCGTGGACACCGACCCCACGGCGCTGATGCTGCCGCCGGTGATGCGCCGCCGCTGGGAGGCGGGATCGTGCTCGGTGAGGCGGGCGGGCAGCACCGTCCGCTCCAGCTCGCTCATCAACCCCGGACCCTCCGGGAGCCGCAGCACGTGCCAGCCGCGGACCCGGGCCCGTTCCTCCAGCTCGTTGAGCAGGACGGTCTTGCCCATGCCGCGTGCCCCACTGAGCAGGATCGAGCGCATGGGCGACCCCGGGCCCTCGTCGAGGGCGATGTCGAACTCGTCGAGCAGGTCGGCCCGGCCCGCCACCACCCGGGGGCTCGTGCCGAAGCTCGGACGGAAGGGGTTGCCCCCGCGCGCGCCCATCGGCACACCTCCCTCCCTGCCGCGTTATACCTGTTATATCTGTTATACCACGGTCTCGTCGTTTGACCTGTTGTACCCCAGCAGCTGCCCGTACCGCTCCGGGTCCACGTTGCCACCGGTGAGCACCACGCCCACGCGCTCACCCTCCTGCACCGGCACGGCCCCGCTCAGCACCGCCGCGAGGCCCAGCACCCCCGTGGGCTCGACCACCTGCTTGAGCGTACCGGCGACCAGCGCCATCGCCGCGACGAGCTCCTCGTCGGTCGCGGTCACCACCGCGTCGACCCCGTCGCGCAGGATAGGGAAGGTCAGCTCGCCGAGGTGCTGGGTCTGCGCCCCGTCCGCGATCGTCACCGGGGTGTCGATGTGCACGATCCGTCCCTCCTCGAGGGAGCGGCGCGCGTCGTCCCCGGCGGCGGGCTCCACGCCATACACCCGGGCCTGCGGGCAGAGGGCGCGCACGGCGAGGACGGACCCGGCCAGCAGCCCACCCCCGCCCAGCGGCGTGACCAGGACGTCGAGCGGGCCGGCGTCCTCGACCAGCTCCCGGGCCGCCGTGCCCTGCCCCGCGATGACGTGCGGGTGGTCGTAGGGCGGGACCACGGTGGCCCCGCGCTCCCGCGCGATCTCCCGCCCGATCTGCTCCCGGTCCTGCGTGTACCTGTCGTAGCGGACCACCCGGGCGCCGTAGCCCAGCGTGGCCTCCACCTTGAGCCGGGGCGCGTCGTGGGGCATGACGATGGTCGCCGGTATGCCCAGCTCACGGGCCGCGAGCGCGACCGCCTGGGCGTGGTTGCCCGAGGAGTAGGCCACGACCCCGGCCTCCCGCTGCCCCGCGTCGAAGGCCGAGAGCGCGGTGAAGGCGCCCCGGAACTTGAACGCCCCGACCCGCTGCAGGTGCTCGGCCTTGAGCAGCAGCCGGGCGCCCACCTGCGCGTCCAGCCGGCGCGAGGTGAGGACGGGGGTCCGGTGGGCCACCCCCGCCAACGTCGCCGCCGCGGCCTCGACGTCGGCGTAGGTCGGAGCGGTGGGAAGCGGCATACCCGCAGCGTGCGTCATGCGGTAAGGATTCGGCAACACCACCGCCCCCTCGGAGCGCGGTCTCGGCTTTCATCCCCGAGCGGTGAGAGAGGGCGCGGCGGCGCTAGGTTGAGCGCCCGGCCGACGGCATACCGGATCCGTCGCCCGCCCGATCCGAGGAGTCCTGCATGCCCCACCGCCCCACCCGCTGGGAGCTGGCCGGCGACCACACCCGTGAGTTCGGCGAGCGCTTCGCGCGCCTGGTCGCCGAGGGGGCCGACGTCGACGGGGAGGCGCGGCTGGCCGACGTGCTGGTGCCTCGACGCGCCCGGATCCTCGACATCGGCTCCGGTATGGGGCGGGTGGCGGCCGCGCTGCAGTCCCGCGGCCACCGGGTCACGGCCGTGGAGCCGGACCCGGCCCTGGTGGAGCAGTCGCGGCGGACCTATCCCGGACTGGCGGTGACGCAGGCCGACATCCTCGAGGTGGACCTCGAGCCGGGCTACGACCTCGCCGTCCTCGTGGGCAATGTCATGGCCTTCCTCGCCGAGGGGACCGAGCGCGAGGTGCTCGGGCGGGTACGCGGCCTGCTCGGTCCCGACGGGCGGGTGCTCGTCGGGATGCACCAGCAGGGCGGGCCGGAATCCGCGCGGCGCTACCCGCCGGAGGAGCTCGAGGGGGACGCCCGGGCCTGCGGTCTCGGCGTGGACCTGCGCGCTGGCTCCTACGAGCTGCACCCGCCGGGGCCGGACTACTCGGTGTGGGTCCTCTCGCCGATCGGCCCCTGAGGGCAAGTCCCTCCCGCGCGTCCGGTGCAGCCCTACCGCGCGTCCGGTGCGGGGATGTGGCGCGGGAGGGTGATCCGGACGCGGCAGCCGGCTCCGTGGTTGGCCAGCGTGATCGTGCCCCCGCTGCGCTCGACGAGGGCGCGGGCGATGGTCAGGCCCACGCCGACCCCGGCACCCCCCGAACGGGCGGTGCTGCCGCGCCACCCGGGCTCGAAGGCGTGGGCGAGGGCCTCCTCGGCCAGCCCGCCGCAGGCGTCGTCGACGTGGAGCACGACCTCCTCCGCAGCCGGATCCGCCGCGACGTGCACCACGACCTCGGCCCCGGCTGCGGACTCCCGGACCGCGTTGCTCACCACGTTGGCCACCACCCGGTCGAGCTCGCCGGCGACCGCCCGCACCGGCGCCGGCCCGTCACCGGCCACCCGCACGCTGACCTGCTGCTGCTGCGCCACCGGCTGCTGGCTCGCCACGACCGTCGCCGCCACGTCCGCCAGGTCCACCGCCTCCCCGGGGTCGGCGGGCGCGCTGCTCCGCAGCCGGCTGAGCTCGAGCAGGTCGTCAACCATGACGGTCATCCGGTCCGCCTCGGCCCGGATGCGGCGGTGGTAGTCGTCCTGGTCGGTGACGAGACCGTCCTCGAGAGCCTCCGACATCACCCGGATCGACGACAACGGGGTCCTCAGGTCGTGCGAGGCCCAGGTAATCATGTCCTGCCGGGAGCGGGCGAGCTCCAGCTCGCGCTGCTCGTCGGCGAGCCGCTGCTGCGCCCGCCGGTCCAGCCGCCGCACGCTGCGGAAGAGCAGGACCCCGATCGCCAGGGCCACCGGCGCCGCGGCCAGCAGCACCAGCGCGATGAGCGTCGCGTCGTGCTCGGAGAGGAACATCGCCCGCGTGGTCACGACCACCCCGGCGGCGACGCTCGCCACCCCCACCACGGGACCCAGGAGGGTCGCCGCCGCCGGGGAGCGCCTGGCGACGAGCAGCGTCAGCGCGGCACCGGCCAACCCGACCGCTCCCGCGGTGCCCGCGGCGAGGGTGATCGCCTCCAGCTCAGGCCTCATCGGCATACCCCTGCGCCCGGTCCCACCGGTAGCCCCGTCCCCAGACCGTGCTGACCCGCGCCGGCCGGGACGGGTCGTCCTCGACCTTCTCGCGCAGCCGCCGCACGTGGACGGTGACGGTCGAGCGGTCCCCGACCTCCCACCCCCACACCTCGCGCAGCAGGTCGTCCCGGTCCAGCACGACCCCGGGATGGGTCATGAGGTGCACGAGCAGATCGAACTCTCGGCTGGTGAGCGCCAGCTCCCTCCCCGCCCGGACGGCCCGGCGGGCCCCGCGGTCCACCACCAGGTCACCGTCCTCGAGGGTGCCGGTGGGCGCGCCGCCGGGCGAGCTGCCCGCGGCGCGACGCAGCAGACCCTGGACGCGCAGCACGAGCTCCCGGGCGCTGAACGGCTTGGTGACGTAGTCGTCCGCGCCCAGCTCCAGGCCGGCGATCCGGTCCTGCTCGGCGCTCCGGGCGGTCAGCATGAGCACCGGCACGTCCGGGTCGATCGCCCGGATGCGCCGCAGCACCTCGAACCCGTCGATGCCGGGCACCATGACGTCGAGCACGACCACGGCGGGCCGCACGTCCGGGAAGGCCCGCACCGCCACCAGTCCGTCGGCGGCCTCGTGGGTGGGCAGCCCGGCCCGGTGCAGGTAGGCGCAGATCACCTCCCGCACCGTCCCCTCGTCCTCGACGACCAGCACCGTGCTCACCGCCTCAGGGTATGCCGCGCCCCGGCGGCCGGATCTTGCGAAAGGGTGACGGCCCGTCCCGTTCCGTCGCGTCCCGTCCCGTCCCCGGGGCTGGGGTGCGGTCGGGAGGCACTCGGCGTGGTCAGCCTCCCGCGTCGCCGTCCTGCGCGTCATGGACGAGCAGGGCGATCTGCACCCGGTTGGCGAGGCCGAGCTTGGCCAGGACGCTGGAGACGTGCGCCTTCACCGTCGGCACCGACAAGAAGAGCTCCCGGGAGACCTCGGCGTTGGAGCCGCCCCGGGCGACCGCCCGGGCGACCTCGCGCTCCCGCTCGGTCAGCTGCGCCAGCGCCGCCCTGGCCCGCCCGGTCCGCTCCCCACCCGCGGCTGCCGGGGCACCCGAGACCTCCCGCACGAGCAGGGCCGCGACCGACGGCGAGAGGGCGTGGTCACCCGCCGCGACCTCGTGGACGGCGGCGACCAGCTGGGCCGGCGGCGTGTCCTTGAGCACGAACCCGCGCGCCCCGGCCCGCAGCGCCTCCAGCACGAGCGCGTCGGCGTCGAAGGTGGTGAGGATGAGCACCTGGACGTCGGGGTAGGCCGCGAGCACCTCCCGGGTGGCGCTCACCCCGTCCGTGCGCGCCATCCGGACGTCCATGACGAGCACGTCCGGCCGGTGCCGTCCGACCAGCTCGACCGCCTGGTCGCCGTCCTCCCCCTCGGCGACGACGTCGACCCCGTCGGGCCCGCCCAGCAGCATGCGCAGGCCGGCCCGCACCAAAGGGTCGTCGTCGATCATCACCACCCGTGGACGGGACGCCCCCGCCGTCACCTCGTCTCCCACGGCAACCAGACTCGCACGACGAAGACCCCCGGCCCGCCGCCGGCCTCGAAGGTGCCGCCGACGAGGGTGACGCGCTCCTGCATCCCCGTGAGACCACGCCCCGGCGCCCCCGGGTCCTCGGCCGCCGGGCGCGGCACGACGTTGCGGACCTCCAGGCTCAGGCCGGTCGACTCGTCCCCGGACAGGTCCACCTCGACGGCGGCCCCCGGGGCGTGCTTGCGGGCGTTGGTCAGAGCCTCCTGCACGACGCGGTAGGCGTGGCGTCCGACCCGGTCGGAGAGGGTGACGCTGCGGTCCCACAGACCCGGCGAGGCGGTCAGGTCGACCGGGTGGCCACCCGTCGTCACCTCGGCCGCGAGCGAGGGCAGGTCGGTCAGGGTGGGCTGGGGCGCCTCAGTCTGCGCCCTCCCGTCGGCCTCCTCCTCCCCGCGCAGGACACCGAGCACGTCGCGCAGCTCCTGCAGCGCCCGGTGCGCACCGTCTCGGACCACCTCGGCGCTCTGCACCCGCTCGGCGTCGGTCAGGTCCGGGCGGTGCGCGAGCGCGCCCGCGTGCATCGCGACGAGCGAGAGCCGGTGACCCATGACGTCGTGCATCTCGCGCGCGATCCGGGCACGCTCGGCGGTCCGGGCCTGCGCCACCCTGGCCGCCTGCTCCCGGTGCGCCGTCTCCGCCTGGCTGCGCCAGCTCTCCACGAGCTGGCGCCGACCACCGATGTTCCACCCGATGAGCGACACGAGGGCGAACAGCAGGACGCTGATCAGCGCGATGAGCCCGGCGTACCAGGGCGAGGCGACGTCGGAGAGCATGTCGATGCCGAGCTGGCGCGCGATGACGAGCTCGTAGTAGAGACCCGCACCGATGTTCACCGCACCGACCACCAGCAGAGGTCTCCACCGGCGACGGCTGGCCAGCGAGAGCGCCGCGAGGAGGGAGGCGGGCACCGCCAGTGAGGACACCACCAGGGCGGCGCTCGTGAGCACCGCGACCGCGACCGGGAACCGGCGTCGCCAGAGGACCAGGACCACGGCCAGGTGACCGACGAGCAGGTCGGCCAGGAGCAGCGCGTCGACCCGGACCGGGTAGCTGCCCAGCTCCTGCGAGCCGGCCGGCGAGCCGCTGAAGGTGACGGCGAGGATGAACAGGCCGGCTGCCCACACCACCAGGACCCGCCAGGCGTGGCCCCACCAGCGCAGGGGCGGAGGGCCCGGGACCGGGCGCGGGGACGTCATACCGCAGCAGCGTAGGCGGGTGGCTGGCGGTCCGCCTCGGCCGTCGGTCGCGGCTGTCTACGACTTTCGTCGGGGTCGGGGCCGCGCAACGGGCGACCGAGGACCGACCGAGGACCGACCGTGGGCCGATGTGGCGGGGTGGGCCCGTCACCGAGAGTGGGACCATGATCGAGATCGAGAACCTCACCAAGAGATACGGCGCCTTCACGGCCGTCGACGACATCAGCTTCACCGCACGTCCCGGACGGGTCACCGGCTTCCTGGGCCCCAACGGCGCGGGCAAGTCCACCGCGATGCGGATGATGTGCGGGCTGACCCCGGCCACCTCGGGCAGCGCGCGGATCCTGGGCCGCCCCTACGCCGCCCTGCCCAACCCCACCCGGCACGTCGGCGTCATGCTCGACGCGGGGGCGCAGCACGCTGGCCGGACCGGCCGCGAGGTGCTCACCCTGGCGGCCATCCTCGTCGGCGCCGGGCGCGACCGGGTCGACGCGGTGCTCGAGCGGGTCGGCCTCACCTCGCGCGAGGCCGAGCGTCGCGTCGGCAACTACAGCCTCGGCATGCGGCAGCGGCTCGGCCTGGGCGCCGCCCTGGTCGGCGACCCCCGGGTGCTCATCCTGGACGAGCCGGCCAACGGCCTGGACCCCGGCGGCATCCACTGGATGCGCGGGCTGCTGCGGGACTACGCGGGCGAGGGCGGGACCGTCCTGCTCAGCTCGCACCTGCTGTCCGAGGTGGAGCTCATCGCCCAGGACCTCGTGCTCATCGGGCGCGGCCGGATCGTCGCCCAGGGCACCAAGGAGGAGCTGCTCACCGACGCCGGGGTCGTCGTCGACGCGACCGACCGCGCGCGCCTCGGCACGGTCCTCGACCAGGCCGGCCTGCAGCCGGTCCCCCGCCCGGAGGGCGGTTTCACCGCGCAGGCCGACCCGGCGCAGATCGGGAGCCTGGCGCTGCGTGAGCAGCTCGTCATCACCTCGCTGGCCCCCGCCGGGGGCGGGCTGGAGCAGATGTTCCTCACCCTGACGGCCGACGACGCCCGGGAGGCGGCATGAGCACGGACACCACGCACCTCGACCCCTCCCACGGAGCCGGCGGTCCCGGCCCTGAGGGCAGTGCCGACGGCACCGGCCAGGGTGCCGCGCGCGGCGACGACCGGGCGAGCGGCACGGCATACCCCTGGGACCAGGGAGGGGGGTCCCGGGCGGACGAGCGCGGGCTGCCCTTCACCCGGCTCCTGCGCACCGAGCTGCGCAAGACCGTCGACACCCGGGGCGGCCGGTGGCTGCTCGTCGTCATCGCCGCGCTGACGGTCCTCGCGACCGGGCTGGCGATGTGGCTCGGGCGGGACGCCGGTGCGACCTACCCGACGCTGCTGACGACGGCGGTGCTGCCGCAGGCGGTCCTGCTGCCGGTCCTCGGGATCCTCACCGCGGCCTCGGAGTGGAGCCAGCGCACGGCGCTCGTGACGTTCACCCAGGAGCCGCGACGGCTCCGGGTCATGGCGGCCAAGACCCTGGCCGCGCTCGGCCTCGGTCTCCTGGTCGTGGCGCTCACCCTCGGGCTGGCGGCGCTGGCCCACGTGGCCTCGGTCAGCCTGGCCGGGGGCGACGTCGACCTCTCGGTGCCGTGGCACCTCTACGTCGGTGTCGTCGCGCTGCAGGTGGTCTACGTCCTCATGGGCGTGGCGTTCGGGGCCCTGCTGCTCAACGTCCCGCTGGCGATCGCGGCGTTCTTCGCGCTGCCCGTGCTCATCTCGCTGGCCACGATGAGCATCGGCTGGCTCGGCGAGCGGTCCGGGTGGATCGACCCCAACGTGGCGGCGGTCCCCTTCACCGCCGTGGACCAGGCCCCCACCACGGAGCAGTGGCAGCAGCTGGGCGTCACCACGGTCTGGTGGGTGCTCATCCCGCTGGCGCTGGGACTGTGGCGGGTGGCCCGCCGCGAGGTGAAGTAGGCACCTGCCCCCGCTCCCGTCACCCGCCACATCCATCACGTCGGCCACATCCTGCGGGGATGTTGCTCTCTGCACGGGGTATATCCCCGGCTGCGGGGCACATCCCCGCATGGTGGTGCTCGTGAGACCCGAGGTGCTGCCGTGTCTCGGCGCGGCGTGCGAGTGGGGCCCCTCTTCAGTCGGCGGGCCAGCCGCGGGGGCGCCACAGCGTCAGCGCGGTGCTGGAGGGCCGGCCCTGCGGCCGCTGGCCGGCCCGCACGGCGACGACCTCGCCGGCCAGGTCCGCCGCGAAGACGCGTCCGCCCTGGGCGGCCCGCTCGCGCAGCCGCTCGTTGTCGGCCAGGAGCTGGGCGACCCGGTCGCGCAGCGCCTCGACCTGCACCTCCAGCTCCATGATGCGCTGGATGCCGGCCAGGCTGACGCCCTCGCCGGAGAGGCGCTGCACCTCGCGCAGCCGGTCGACGTCGCGCGAGGAGTAGCGACGGCCCCCGCCCCGGGTGCGCGACGGCGTGACCAGGCCGAGCCGGTCGTACTGCCGCAGCGTCTGGGCGTGCATCCCGGCCAGCTCGGCGGCGACCGAGATGACGTAGACGGGGGTGTCGCGGTCGACCACGGCTCAGCCCTGCGCCCGCCGGATGAGGTCGGCCCGGGGGTCGCTGCCGCCCTCCTCGGCGCGCAGCGCCTCGACGGCCTGCCGCACCTCGTCGGACAGCCGCTGGGGGACCACGACCTGCACCTTGGCGAGCAGGTCGCCGGTGCCCTTCTTGGTCTGGATGCCGCGGCCCTTGACCCGCAGCACCCGCCCGGACGGCGTCCCGGGGGCGACCTTGACCTTGACGGTGCTCCCGTCGAGGGTAGGCACCTGCACCGTCGCGCCCAGCGCCGCCTCCGAGAAGGTCACCGGCAGGTCGACGGTCAGGTGGTCGCCGTCGCGGCCGAAGACGGGGTGGGGGGTGACGGTGACCTTGAGGTACATGTCGCCGGGCTCGCCGCCCTGCATCGGCGCGGGCATGCCCTTGCCCTTGAGCCGGATCCGCTGGCCGTCCTTGACGCCGGCCGGGATGCGGGTGGTGATCCGCCCCCCGTCCGGCGTGGACAGGGTCACGGTCTCGCCCACCGCCGCCGACCGGAAGTCGAGCGTGGTGGACGCCTCCACGTCCTGGCCCTTCGGCATACCCCCGCCGTAACCGCGCCCGGAGAAGCCCCCGGGAAATCCCTGGCTCCCGCCGGGGAAGCCCTGGCCGCCGCCGGGCTGGAAACCTCCGCCACCACCGAACGCGCCGAGCAGGTCCTCGAGGTCGATCCCGCCGCCACCGCCGCCAGCGGTGCCGAAGCGCACGTTCTGCGCCCCACCGGCACCGCCGAACATCTGCGCGAAGACGTCCTCGAACCCGCTGCCGGCGCCGCCCGGGCCGCCGGCGCCCGCAGTGAAGCGGGCACCGCCGCCCATGGCGCGCACGGCGTCGTACTGCTGGCGCTGCTCGGGGTCGGAGAGCACCGCGTAGGCCTCACCGATGTCCTTGAACCGCTGCTCGGCCGCCGCGTCACCCGGGTTGCTGTCCGGGTGGTGCTGCCGCGCCAGCTTGCGGTAGGTCTTCTTCAGCTCCTTGGCGTCCACGTCCTTGCTGACGCCGAGGATCGCGTAGAAGTCCTTGTCGAACCAGTCCTGGTTCACCACCGGTGCTCACCTCCTCCTGCCGTGCTCATCCTGCTCCGGGTCTGCCGCTCAGCCCGGGTCCGCGACCGCGACCCGCGCGGCGCGGACCACCTGGTCGCCGACCTTGAAGCCGGGCTGCACGACCTGCACCACGGTCATCTCCGTCGTGCCCTCGGGCAGCTCCACGGGGGAGCTCTCGGCGGGCAGGTGCATGAGCGCCTCGTGGACGGTGGGGTCGAAGACGTCGCCGACCGCGCCGACCCGCTCGACCCCGAAGCGGCCCAGGGCCTGCTCCAGCTTGTCGGCGATCGCCGCGAACGGGCTGCCCTCGGTGATGTCGCCGTGCTCGCGCGCGGAGTGCACGTCGTCCAGCACCGGCAGCAGCGCCTCGACGACGGCCCCGGTCGCCCGGCCCCGGTCGCCCTCCCGCTCCCGCTGCGTGCGGTTGCGGAAGTTGACGAACTCCGCCTGCATCCGGCGCATCTCCTCGAGCCGCTCGGCCGCCAGCCGGGTGTCCGGGTGGTCGTCGTCGACCGCTTCCGGCACGCCGTCCGTCTCCGGTGTGGCCAGGGGGGACTGCTCGTCGGTGGCCGGCTCGGCCACCACCTGCTCCTCCGGCGCCCGGCCGGTGTCGGCCTGCGCGTCGCTCTGGTCGCTCACAGCGTCTGCACCCTCCGTGCTCTGCCGCACCCGGCCCGTCTCGGGGTCGATGCGGCGCTTGTCCCGGATGACCGGGCCCGAGCCCGGGCGCTCCTCGTCGGGAGCGCCCGGGCCGGGGTTGCCCTGCGGCTGGTCGGTCACTTGGTGTCCTTGTCCTCGTCGTCGTCGACGACCTCGGCGTCCACCACATCCTCCTCGGACGTCGACTGGCCCTGCTGGCCGGCGTCGGCGCCGCCGGCACCGCCGCCGGGGAAGCCCTCGCCACCCGGGAAGCCGGCACCCGCGCCCGCGCCCTCACCGGACTCGGCCTGCGCGGCATACATCGCCGACCCCATCTTCTGGCTCTCGGTGGAGAGGGTCTCCATCTTGGCTTTGATGTCGTCCAGGCTGGCGCCGCTGTCGGCCTTGAGCGCGTCCTTGAGGTCGGTCAGCGCGGTGTCGACCGGGCCGCGGGCGTCCGCGGGCACCTGCTCGCCGGAGTCGGAGAGGAACTTCTCGGTCGAGTAGACGAGCTGCTCCGCGCTGTTGCGGGTCTCGGTCTCCTCGCGGCGGGCCTTGTCCTCCTCGGCGTGCGCCTCGGCGTCCTTGATCATCCGCTCGATCTCGTCCTTCGGCAGCGCGGAGCCGCCGGAGATCGTCATCGACTGCTCCTTGCCGGTGCCACGGTCCTTGGCGGACACGTGCACGATGCCGTTGGCGTCGATGTCGAAGGTGACCTCGATCTGCGGCACCCCGCGGGGGGCCGGCGCGATGCCGGTCAGCTCGAAGTTGCCGAGCAGCTTGTTGTGCGCGGCGATCTCGCGCTCACCCTGGTAGACCTGGATGCCCACCGACGGCTGGTTGTCGCTGGCGGTGGTGAAGACCTCGCTGCGCTTGGTCGGGATGGCCGTGTTGCGCTCGATGAGCTTGGTCATGATCCCGCCCTGGGTCTCGATGCCCAGCGAGAGCGGGGTGACATCGATGAGCAGCACGTCCTTGCGGTCGCCCTTGAGGACACCGGCCTGCAGCGCGGCGCCGACGGCGACGACCTCGTCGGGGTTGACGCCCTTGTTGGGCTCCTTGCCGCCGGTCATCTTCTTGACCGTGTCGACGACGGCCGGCATCCGGGTGGAGCCACCGACGAGGACGACGTGGTCGATCTGGCCGACGTCGATGCCGGCGTCCTTGATGACCTGCTCGAAGGGCTGCTTGACCCGGTCGAGGAGGTCGGAGGTCATCTGCTCGAACTGCGCCCGGGTGAGGGTCTCGTCCAGGTGGATCGGACCGTTCTCGCCCATGGAGAGGTACTGCAGGTTGAGCGAGGTGCTGGAGCCCGAGCTCAGCTCCTTCTTCGCTTGCTCCGCGGCGTCCTTGAGCCGCTGCAGGGCGATCTTGTCGTTGCCCAGGTCGACGCCCGACTGGTTCTTCACCGTGGTGACCAGGTGGTCGATGACGCGCTGGTCCCAGTCGTCGCCACCGAGCTTGTTGTCGCCGTGGGTGGCCTTGACCTGGATGGTCGCGAAGCCGTCGTCGGCGTCCTTGCCCACCTCGAGCAGGGACACGTCGAAGGTGCCGCCCCCGAGGTCGAAGACGAGGATGAGCTCGTCCTCCTTGCCCTTGTCGAGGCCGTAGGCCAGCGCTGCGGCGGTCGGCTCGTTGACGATGCGCAGGACGTTGAGCCCGGCGATCTCCCCGGCGTCCTTGGTGGCCTGGCGCTCGGCGTCGTCGAAGTAGGCCGGCACGGTGATGACCGCGTCGGTGACGTCCTCGCCGAGGTAGGACTCGGCGTCCCGCTTGAGCTTCATCAGCGTCCGCGCGCTGATCTCCTGCGCGGTGTACTTCTTGTCGTCGATGGTGGTGCTCCAGTCGGTGCCCATGTGGCGCTTGACGGAGCGGACGGTCCGGTCGACGTTGGTGACGGCCTGGCGCTTGGCCACCTCACCGACGAGCACCTCACCGTTCTTGGCGAAGCTGACGACCGACGGGGTGGTGCGCCCACCCTCGGCGTTGGCGATGATCTCCGGCTCGCCACCGGTCAGCACGGCCACAGCCGAGTTGGTGGTGCCCAGGTCGATGCCGACTGCACGTCCCATGAACTGATCTCCTTGGTATGTCGTGGCGTTCGTTGCGCGCCGCGGTTGACACGTCTGCGCTCAACTCTGCGGAGCGTCCTGCCGTCTTGTCAAACCGGGGCTCAGTCAAGTTGAGTTCATCAGGCTCAACCTCGCTGCAGCCGGGTTCATTCCCGACCTGGACCGAGGAGGCCGTGCGCCCTCCGGTGCGGCGTCGTCCGCACCCCCGATCAGTGCGGTAACGGCTCCTGCGGGTCGTCCGAGCCCTCGGGCGGCTCGGCCCGGCACAGGCCGTCCCAGTCGGCGGCGATCAGGTCACGCGGGCCGTCGACGATCAGGACGGCCCCGGCGTCCCGCAGTTCCTGCACCCCGAAACCACCGGAGCGCACCACGACGCACGGCGCACCCATCCGGGCCGCGGAGGCCACGTCGTACGACGTGTCGCCGACGAGGACCGCACGCTCGCCCCCGGCTCGTCGCAGGGCGACCCCGAGGATGTCCGGCGCCGGCTTGGACTGGTCGGCGTCCTCGGACGTGGTGACGGTGCTCAGGACCCCGTCGGGCAGGTCGAGCAGCTCGATGACGTGGTCGGTGAACCGCTTCTTGCCCGAGGACGCCAGGGCCACCCGCAG
Source organism: uncultured Serinicoccus sp. (assembly GCF_947487915.1). Classification (GTDB taxonomy): domain Bacteria; phylum Actinomycetota; class Actinomycetes; order Actinomycetales; family Dermatophilaceae; genus Ornithinicoccus. The sequence goes on from NZ_CANKYH010000005.1 coordinate 100,788, forward strand.
CCCGCGCTCGTGCAGCGACAGCACCAGGTCCCGGGCCCCGTCCAGCAGCACGACCTCGTCGAGGATGCGGGAGTACTCCTCCTCCCAGCTGGCCCGCACGTCGTCACCGACACGGGCCTCCACCTCATCATCGGTGACCACGGCGACCAGCTTGTCCCCACCCATGCCGATCGCTCGGTGCACCCGCCACAGCGGCGGGGTGAGGCCGAAGCGGGCGAAGGCCCGGGCCCACGCCAGGGCGTGGTGGTAGGTCGAGTCGGCCAGGGTGCCGTCCGCATCCAGCAGGACGGTGTCGCGTGTCGAGGTCATTCTCCCTGTCTACCCGATGGCGGAGGTTCCCGCCCCGCGGTCCCGCCCCTACGCTGGCCAGGTGCCCCACGGAACCCACGACCACGGTGACGACCCCCGCAACCAGGACATCCTCATCTGGGTGAACGGCGAGCTCAGGCCCCGGGCCGAGGCGGTGGTGTCGGTCTTCGACTCCGGCTTCGTCCTCGGCGACGGCGTGTGGGAGGGCGTCCGCGTCCACGACGGCCACCCGGTCTTCTGGGAGCAGCACCTCGACCGTCTGTTCGAGGGGGCCGCGGCGATCATGCTCGACCTCGGGATGACCCGGGAGGAGCTGGGCGCGGCGGTCCACGAGGTGCTGCGCGCCAACGGCATGCGGGACGGCGTGCACCTGCGGCTCATGGTCTCGCGCGGGGTGAAGTCGACGCCGTACCAGGACCCGCGGGTGACGGTCGGCCCGCCCACCGTCGTCATCATCCCCGAGCACAAGGAGCCGCTGCCGGCCACGGTCCGGGAGGGCATCACCCTGTTCACCACGCACGTGCGCCGCGCCACGCCGGACACGCTGGACCCCAAGCTCAACGCGCACAGCAAGCTCAACGACATCACCGCCTGCATCCAGGCCTACACCGCCGGCGCGGACGAGGCGCTCATGCTCGACCCGCACGGCTTCGTGGCCACCTGCAACAGCACCCACTTCTTCGTCGTCAAGGGCACGCCGCAGGAGCCGGAGGTGTGGACGAGCGACGGCCGCTTCTGCCTGGCCGGGATCACCCGCGGCAACGTCCTGCGCGTCTGCCGGGACCGCGGCCTGCCCGCGCACGAGCGCACCTTCAGCCTCACCGACGTCTACAGCGCGCAGGAGGCCTTCGTCACCGGGACCTTCGCCGGCGTGGTGCCGGTCCGCTCGGTCGACGGGCGGACCATCGGGACCGGCGCGCGGGGACCGGTCGTGGAGCGGCTGCAGGGCTGGTATGCCGAGCACGTCGCCGCGGACGCCGCCGGCCGGAGCGCCGCCTGCCAGGACACGCCGTGACCGTCCGCATCGCCATGTGGTCCGGGCCGCGCAACATCTCCACCGCGATGATGCGCTCCTGGGAGAACCGCCCCGACAGCGAGGTCGTGGACGAGCCGTTCTACGCGGCATACCTCCACCGCACCGGGATCGAGCACCCGGCGCGCGAGGAGGTCATCGCCTCGCAGCCGACGGACCCGGCGGACGTGGCCCGGGCCCTGCTGGCGCCCACGGACGCGGCCGTCTCCTACTCCAAGCAGATGACCCACCACTACCTCGACGGCGACGACCTGGCCTGGGCCGAGCACGTGCACCACGTGCTGCTCGTCCGGGACCCGGCGGAGGTGGTCTCCTCCTACGTCCGCTCCCGCGAGGCCTGCCAACCGGAGGACATCGGCGTGCTGCAGCAGCTCACGCTCTTCGACCTGCTGGGGTCGCCGCCGGTCATCGACGCGGCCGACTTCTTGCGGGACCCCGAGGCCTACCTGCGCTGGCTGTGCGACTGGCTCGGCATCGGCTTCACCGACCGGATGCTCTCCTGGCCGGCCGGGCCGCGCGACTCCGACGGCGTGTGGGCGCCGCACTGGTACGACGCGGTCGTCGCCTCGACCGGCTTCGAGCCCTACCGGCCCCGCGAGGTGCAGCTCAGCGACCACGACGCCGCGGTCGCCGAGGCCTGCCGCCCGGCCTACGACACGCTGCGCGCGCACGCCCTGCAGCTCTGAGCCGCGGGCGTCGGTCACGCCGGGCCCACCCCGGGGCCGTGCGCACTGGTGGCCCTCCAGGGGCCACGATCGCGCACAGCAGCAGCCGGCCCTACGCGCGGACAGGTGCCGCGTCGCGCCCGCGCAGCAGGCGCTGACCGGCCAGGTCACCGAACTCGTCGCCCCCTGGCGCTGAGGCGTCGGGTCAGTCGTCCAGCTCGCTCTCAGCCCAGCGCTGGCCGGGGTCGCCACCCCAGGCGTCCCAGGCGACGCGGCCCGGGGACGGGAAGCCGTCGCCACCGCTGGTGAAGCCGTCGGCGTCCTTGTCCGCCTCGTGCCGGCGGAAGTAGGCGCGCATCTTGGTCAGCACCTCCTCGCTGACGTCGTCGCCGTCGGCGAGCTGCTTCGCCCTCGTGCGGCCGGTGTCGGTGAAGTTCTTCCCGGCCTTGCCGTCGTCGATCCAGCGCAGCGCCCGCTGCGCCGCCTCCTGCACACCCTTGGGCGGTGTCGCCATCCGGCGCCTCCTTCGATCGGTCTGGAGGGTCAGTGTGCGTCACCCCGCGCGGCCGCGCCTGCCCAGCGAGGTCGCCTCAGCGCACCTGGGTCGCGGTGAACTCCCGCCCGGGTGCGACGAACGCCTCCTGCGCCTGCACCAGCCGCAGCTCGCGCTCACCGGAGTCGATGGTCACCTGCAGCAGCTCGAGGACGCTGGCCGCCGTCCGCTCCAGGGCGGTGGCGGCCGACCCGGTCTCCCGGTAGTGCGCGGTGAAGAGCGCGCTCGTCACGTCGCCCGAGCCGTTGGCCTTGATCGGCAGCCGCGGGGTCGCCACGAGCCAGGCCCCCGCGTCGTCGACGGCCAGCATCTCGATGGTCTCGCCCCCGTCGGGCTGCGGCTCCCGCTCCGGGCGCAGCACGCTGGTGACGAGCACGGTCCGCGGCCCGAGCTCGCGCGCGCGGTCCACCGACTCCAGCGTCGACTCCAGGCTGTCCGGCTCGGTGTGCGTCATGTAGCCGAGCTCGAACTGGTTGGGCGTGATGATGTCGGCGTGCGGCAGCACCCGCTCGCGGATGAGCGGGGGGATCGCCGGCGCCACGAAGCAGCCCGAGGTGGCGTTGCCCATGACCGGGTCACAGGTATACGTGGCGTCGGGGTTCGCCGCCTTGACCCGGCCGACGGCCTCGACCACGACGTCGACGATCTCCTCGCCCCCGAGGTAGCCGGAGAGCACGCCGTCGGCGCTGCCGAGCACCCCTCGGGCGTCGATCCCGCCGATGACGGCGCGCACGTCGTCGGCGGGGATGAGCGGGCCACCCCACTCGCCGTAGCCCGTGTGGTTGGAGAAGTTCACCGTCAGCACCGGCCAGACCTCGTGCCCGAGACGCTGCAGCGGGAAGACGGCGGCCGAGTTGCCGACGTGGCCGTAGGCGACGTGGCTCTGGATGGAGAGGAATCGCATTCTCCCGATGATGGCACCTCCGACCCGCTCGCGTCCGGGCCGGTCGCCTTCCGCACGTCGCCGTCCAGGCGCTCAGCCCAGCCCGAGAAGCGGCGCACCGCAGAGGCGCCCTCGACCGTGATCGGCTCGCCGCGGCGAGCGGGTGACGTCGTCGTCCACGGGACGGAACGGCATCTCGTCGGGTCGTGGACACCCTCCCGGAGCAGCGGGACGGGGCCGCCCGCCGCCGTGCCGTTGCACCCCTGGCCACCCTAGTTTATCGTCAATCGAGATATTGACCTTCGATAAGGAGCGGGCATGAGCAGCGACCATCGTGGATCCAGGAGAACGGGGCCGGCCTTCGCGGCAGCCGTCGTCAACGTGGTGGCGGGGGCTGCCGTCGCCCTCTGCGCACTCCAGGTCTTCCTGGTGCTCTCCGGCATCCCGCTCATCCCCTCCGACGACGCCTGGGTCCCGCCCACCGCGGTGCCGCAGGTGCTGCAGCTCGACCTGCCGGCCGACGCCCCCCGCACGGAGGTGACCGTGCTCCCGCTGTGGATCCGGCTGCTCGGCATCAGCAGCACGGTCCTCATGACCGCCATGCTCGTCATCGCGCTGCGGGCCGTGCACCACGTCGCGCGTCGCTCCGCACAGGGCCGTCCGTTCGCCGACGACGTGGTCCGCCGACTGCGCCGGGTGACGGTCTGGTTGCTGGTCCTCGTGGGGCTGCGTCTGCTCGTGGACGTCGGGACCGGCGCGGCCCTGCAGGGCTGGTTCACCGACCACCTCGACGCCACCGGGGCCGGCGGCGGGCTGGGGCTGGACGTCCCCTCGTTGTCCGTCCCCATGATCGTGGCCGCCGCCGTCGCCGCCACCCTCGCGCACGCCTTCGCCCGCGGGCGCGACCTCGTCGACGCGACCGATGGCCTCGTCTGAGCACCGGGTCGTCAGCCGGCTGGGCGACGTGCTGGACGAGCGCAACATGACGCTGACCGAGCTCTCCCGGCGGACCGGTCTGACCATGGCCAACCTGTCGATCCTCAAGAACAACCACGCCAGGGCGATCCGCTTCAGCACGCTCACGCTCGTCTGCGAGGCTCTCGACTGCCGACCGGGGGACCTGCTCGACCTCGACCGAGCGTGAGGCTGCCGCCACGGCAGAATGCGGGGTATGCCGTCCCGCGTGCTCGCCGTGCAGCTCAGCCCCGTCCACGGGTTCCGCAAGGAGCAGGTCCCCGAGATCGAGCTCGTCGAGGGGTACGGCGTGCGCGGGGACGCGCACGCCGGGGTCACCGTGCAGCACCTGCACCGCGTGAAGAAGGACCCCACGGCGCCCAACCTGCGCCAGGTGCACCTCCTCCACGCCGAGCTCTTCGACGACCTGGCCGAGCTCGGGCACGCCGTGCGCCCGGGCGACCTCGGGGAGAACGTCACGACGACCGGCATCGACCTGCTGGCGCTGGCACGCGGCACCCGGCTGGGGCTCGGCGGGGCCGAGGTGCAGGTCACCGGGCTGCGCAACCCGTGCTACCAGATCGACGACTTCCAGCCCGGCCTGCTCAAGCGGGTGCTGCGCAGGCGGGGCGACGGCGCGCTGGAGCGGCTGACCGGCGTCATGGCCGTCGTGACGCGCGGCGGCGCCGTCCGGCCGGGTGACCAGATCCGGGTCGCGGTGCCGGACGGCCCGCTGGTGGCGCTCGCCCCCGTGTAGCCGTGTAGCAGACACCGGTCGGCCCGACCCGCTCTCGCCCCGCCGCACGCCACCTCACCGTGTGCGGTCCTGGCCCACTGTGGGCCACCAACGCGCACAGTCCCGGCGTGCGACACGGCATAACGACACCATGGGCCGGTCATTCTCGACCTGCATTCCGGCGCTGTCCCGCGTACCGTGGAAATGTCGTCGAGGCCCCAATGGCGTGCCCAGACTCATCCCAGTCTTCTTTCCTACGCTAGGAATTCCATGTTGACCTTTCGCCGCCTCACCAGCCTGCCGGTGCTCATCGGCGCCCTGGTGCTGGTGACGTTGCTGGTCGCGGGTCCGCTGCGGGGGCTCGACCGTTCTCTGCACGGCTTCTGGTCCGACGACCTGACGCCCCGGTGGACCGACTTCCTCGACCAGGTGCCCAACGCCGTCGCCGGTCAGGCGGTCTGCCTCCCCGTCCTGCTCGCGGTGGCATTCTTCCTGGCGTGGAAACACCGCACTTGGCGTCCTGTCATGATCGCGGCCGCCGCCGAGATCGGCTTCTACGCCGTGGTCGGCGGGCTCAAGGTCGTCCTGGCCCGCACCTCGCCGAAGGCCGACGACGTCTCGGGCCGCTTCCTCAACGGTGGAGCGGCCGAGCACGGCTGGTACGGCATCAGCTACCCCTCGGGCCACGCCTCGGAGGCCATCCTCTTCTACGGGGCCGCGGCCTACCTCATCTTCGTCTACTCCCAGCCCGACACCCGGCTGCTGCGCCGCCTCGGGTGGGCGATGGGTCTCATCACGCTGAACTCCATCGGGGTGGCCTACTACCTCGGCTACCACTGGCCCTCCGACCTGCTGGGCGGGATGCTCGTCGGCGCGGTGGTGCTGCGGGCCATCATCGACGCCGACCGGTGGATGGTCCGGCGCCGCACCGCCACCTGGTGGCGCCAGCTGGAGAAGGCACCGGCCCGCCCGCACCCCTCGGAGGCCGCCACCGCGCCGGCCGGGCCGATCGCGGCCCCGGCACGGACGCCCGCCCCCGCCGCCACGCCGCACGCGACCTCCCCGACGCGGCCGGGGCACGGCATACCGTCGACGCAGCCCGTCTCGGGCCACCGCAGCCACCGGCGCGACCCCGAGCTCGTCCCGTAGCCCCCGCCCCGCGTGGTCACCGATCCCCTCCCCGCCGTCGTCGTGGGCGGAGGGCAGGCCGGGCTCGCGGCCTCCTTCTACCTCCGGCGCCGCGGGGTCGAGCATCTCGTCCTCGACGCGGGTGACGCGCCCGGCGGGGCCTGGCGGCACACCTGGCCCTCACTGCGGCTGTTCTCCCCCGCGGCCTACTCCTCGCTGCCGGGCTGGCGGATGCCCCCGACGGAGGGGAGCGACAACCCCGACGCCGCCCACGTCATCGCCTACCTCGCCGCCTATGAGGACCGGTACGACCTGCCGGTCCACCGCCCGGTGCGCGTCCGCTCGGTCACCCGGCAGCACGGCCTCTTCGTGCTCGACACCGACCACGGCACCCGGCGGGCGCACGCGGTGGTCGGCGCGACGGGCACCTGGGGCCGGCCGTTCGTGCCCGCCGTGCCGGGGATCGAGGAGTTCCGCGGGGTGCAGCTGCACAGCTCGCGGTATGCCGGGCCGGCCCCGTTCGCAGGTCGGCGCGTCCTCGTCGTGGGCGGGGCCAACTCCGGCGCGCAGGTCGCGGCCGACCTCCTTCCGGTGGCGGACGTGACCTGGGCGACGCTCGGGCCCCCGCGCTACCTGCCCGACGAGGTGGACGGCCGCGAGCTCTTCCGGGTGGCCTCGGCCAGCCTGCGCGGGGAGGGCGCGGGCGTCGGCAGCCTGGGCGACATCGTGGCGGTGCCGCCGGTGCGCCGCGCCCGAGACGCCGGCGAGCTCGTCGCCACGCCGATGGTCACCCGCCTCACCTCGAGCGGTGCCGTGGCTGCGGACGGGACCGAGCACGAGCTGGACGCCGTCCTCTGGTGCACCGGCTTCCGGCCCGAGCTGTCCTGGCTCGGCGGGCTGCACGTGCCGCGGCACGACGGGCGGGTCGTCACCGACGGCGGTCCCGCCGTGCCGGACGTGCCGGGGCTGTTCCTGCTCGGCTACGGCGACTGGTGCGGCGCGGCGTCGGCCACGCTCATCGGGGTCGGCCAGTGGGCGCGCCGCGTGGCCGAAGAGATCGATGCGATGGTCGGTGGCGTCTCCTGACCGACTATCATCGGCGCATGACGATGACACAGCCGGGCGTCGATGACAAGACCAGGAGCACCGGGCCCGACCCGCGCGCGGGCACCCAGCCCGACGCCACTCTCCCCCAGGCCACCGAGCCCGACGCAGCCCTGGCGGCGGCCTGCCTCTTCCACGGGCTGGCCGACTCCTCCCGGGTGGCCATCCTGCGGCACCTGCTCGTCGGGGAGCACAACGTGCGCAGGCTCACCGAGCACCTGGGGCTGGCCCAGTCGACCGTCTCCAGCCACCTGGCCTGCCTGCGGGACTGCGGGCTCGTCACCTCGCGGCCGGTGGGCCGCTCCTCCGTCTTCAGCGTCACCGAGCCACTGCTGGTGACGTCGCTCTTCGCCGCGGCGGAGCGCGTGCTGGCGGCGACCGGCGACGCGGTCGTCCTCTGCCCCGAGACGGGCTCGGCGGCCACCCGATGAGCGCCCTGCACCTGCAGGCCCCGGCCCTCCCGGAGCGCACGCGGCGGCTCCGGCGGCGTGCCAGGGCCCTGGCGCTGACCTCGGTGCTCTACAACGTCGTCGAGGCCGCCGTCGCGATCGCGGCGGGCCTGGTCGCCGGGTCGGTGGCGCTGCTCGGCTTCGGCCTCGACTCCGTCGTCGAGGTGAGCAGCGGACTCGTCGTGCTCTGGCAGTTCAGCCACCACCTGCCGCAGGAACGAGAGCGGACGGCGCTGCGGCTCATGGCCCTGGCGTTCTTCGCGCTCGCAGCCCTGGTCTCGTTCGAGTCCGTCCGCGCGCTGGTGGTGGGGCGCGAACCGGAGACCTCGGCGGTGGGCATCGTCCTCGCCACCGTCTCCCTCCTCGTCATGCCGGTGCTGTCCTGGGCGCAGCGCCGCACCGGCCGCGCGCTGGGCTCCAACGCCGTCGTCGCGGACGGCACCCAGACCCTGCTGTGCACCTACCTCTCGGCCGTCCTGCTCGTGGGCCTGCTGCTCAACGCCACCCTCGGCTGGGCGTGGGCCGACCCGCTCGCCGGTCTCGTCATCGCCGCCATCGCGCTGCGCGAGGGGGTGCTGGCCTGGCAGGGCAAGGGCTGCTGCGCGACGGTCGGCGGCGGCGGGTGCGCCTGTGACTCGGGGGCGTGCGACTGCTGAGGCCGCCTCAGCCCGGCCGGTCACCCGGGACGCGCAGCCTCGCCAGGTGCGCGGTCGCGACCTCGCCGACGAGGTCCAGCGGCAGCTCGGCGCCGTGCGGGAACTTCAACGTCCCCCGGCCGGCGACGTAGGGCGCCATCCGCTCGGCCAGGCCCGGGTCCCCGGAGACGTCCGGCAGGGGGTAGACGGCCACGTGCCGGGCATACCCCGCCGTGTAGCAGACCGTCCGCCCGTCGAGGGTGAAGGTGAGGATGCCGTAGGAGATCCGTTCCCCCAGCCCGTGCGCCGTGGCGTGGACCCGGGCCCGGACGGCCTCCACCCGCTCGCGCGCGGTCGGCGGCAGCGAGTCCAGGTATGCCGTGACGGCCTGACCCTGGGCCATGGGGCCAATGTAGCCCTCCTATGCTCGGGCGTGTGGCTCAGACCGTGACCGACACCGCGCTGATCTTCGAGGGCGGGGGCATGCGGGCGTCCTACACCTCCGGGATGGTGGTGGCCCTGCTCGAGGCCGGCCTACACCTGCCGTGGGTGGGGGGGATCTCGGCCGGGGCCAGCAACACGTGCAACTACGTCAGCCACGACCCCTGGCGGGCCCGGCACAGCTTCACCGACTTCGCCTCCGACCCGCGCTTCGGTGACTGGCGCTCCTTCGCCCGCGGGCAGGGGTGGTTCAACGCGCAGTACATCTACGAGGAGACCTCGCTGCCGAACCAGGCGCTGCCCTTCGACTGGGGGACCTTCGCGGCCGACCCGGCGCAGGTGCGCATCGGCGCCTTCGACGCCGTGGCCGGCGAGCAGGTGTGGTGGGGGCGCGAGGAGCTGGCCACGCTGCGCGACCTCATGGTCCGGGTGCGCGCCTCCTCGACCATGCCGGTGGTCATGCCACCGGTGACCGTCGACGGGCGGGTCTACGTCGACGGGGCCCTGGGCAGCTCGGCGGGGATCGCGCTGGACGCCGCCCGCGCCGACGGCTACGAGAAGTTCCTCGTCGTGCTCACCCAGGAGCGGGGCTATCGCAAGAGCGGGCAGCGCGGCGACTGGTACCTCCGGCGCCACTTCCGCCGCTACCCCGCGATCCCGGAGGCGCTGGCGGCGCGACCCGCCCGCTACAACGCGGTGCGCGAGGAGCTGTTCGACCTCGAGGCCAGCGGCGCTGCCTATCTCTTCGTGCCCGAGCGGATGCCCGTCGGCAACGGGGAGCGTGACGTGGCGAAGCTGCGGGCCAGCCACGAGGCGGGGCTGGCGCAGGCGCGCCGCGAGCTGCCCGCGGTCCGCGACTTCCTCGGCATGACCTGAGGCGCGACCGGAGGCGCGTCGTGGAGGGCGTCACCCGAGAAGCGTCGTTGAGGGCGTCACCCGAGGGGCGCCGTGGACGACCCACGGAGACAGGCTCAGGCGTCGAGGAAGTCGCGCAGCAGCTCGACGAGCGCCCGGGGCGCCTCCTCGTTGAGGGCGTGCCCGGCACCCTCGACGATCCGCAGCCGCGCGGAGGGTATGCCCTCGGCCAGCGCCCGCGAACCCGGCTGGTTCACCTTGTCCTTGGCTCCGACGAGCACCAGGGTCTGCGCCTGGACCCGCTCGAGGGCCTGCGTCAGGTCGGCCGAGCGGGTGACCTCCAGCGCCTGGAGCAGCCGCTCCTTGGACACCCCCGAGTCGGCCAGACGTGAGGCCGGCACCAGCCGGAGCGCCGCCGACTGCGCCCGCATCGCCAGGCGGGGCGGTCGCACCTGCCCGGCGACCAGCACCAGGCGGCGCACCCGCTCGGGGAAGTCGGCCGCCAGCCGGGTGGCGACCATCGCCCCGTAGGACACGCCGCACACGTCGACCTGCTGCATACCCTCAAGCATGAGCTGCTGGTCGAGCGCCGCCGCGGCGTCGCTCAGGCCGAGCAGCTGCGTCTCGGTCGGGCGCAGACCGGGCACCCAGGGGGTGAGGATCCGGCGGCTGCCGTAGAGCGGGACGACGACGTCCTCCCACGCCATCGGCGCCTGGCCCACGCCGTGGAGCAGCACGAGCGGGGTGGCCGCCGCGGCCTCGGCGCCGCTCACCGGCCGCCCTCGTCCTCGACGCCGGGCGGCACACCCTCGTCCTCGGCCTCGCGACCGTCCGCGCCGGCGCCCTGGGCGCCCTGGGCCGCCTGGTGGCCACCTGCGCCGGCGTCCTCGTCGCGGGGGTCGCCGCGGGGGTCGTCGCAGTCGTCCCGGCCGAGCTCGGCGTCGGGCGCGGAGTCGAAGCCGTGCTCGCCCTCCCCCTCGGTCCTCGGCTCCACCTCCTCGCCACCGTCGTGCGGGTCGCTGACGCAGAACTCGTTGCCCGCGGGGTCGACCATGACCGTCCAGCCGAAGCCGTCGACGTCGTGGGTCCGCACCACGTCGGCCCCCAGCTCGACGAGGCGGGCGACCTCGGGGGCCCGGTCGCCGCCGGCGAGGTCCAGGTGCAGGCGGTTCTTGCCGGGCTGGACGCTCTCGACCCGCTGCAGCCCGATCGCGGGGGTACCGGCGAGGACGACGAAGTCGCCCCAGTCGGCCGCGACCTCGGTCTGCAGCGCGCGGGTCCAGAACTCCGCCAGGGCCTGCGGGTCGTCGCAGTCGATCGTCACCATGGTCACCGCCAGCATGGCCCCATGGTGTCAGGTGCGGCTGCCCCGCACGGAATGCGCCGACCCCGCTCCCGGTTGACCCCGAGGACAGCACCCCCGAGCAAAGGACGACGTATGCCCACGCGCACCGCACGCACCGACTGGACCGGCTCCCTGCAGGACGGCTCGGGCAAGGTGGAGCTCAGCAGCTCCAAGGTCGGCACCTACGACGTGTCCTTCCCGTCCCGAGCGGCCGACGACGCCGCCGGCACGACCTCCCCCGAGGAGCTCATCGCCGCCGCCCACTCCTCCTGCTACGCGATGCAGCTGTCGAACCTGCTCGCCGAGGCCGGTGGCACCCCCCGGGCCCTCGAGGTGAAGGCCGACGTCTCGCTCGGCGAGGACCCGGCCGGCGGCTTCCGGCTGACCGGCATCGCCCTCACCGTGCGCGGCGAGGTGGACAGCCTGGACGAGGAGGCCTTCGTCAAGGCCGCCGAGGACGCCAAGGCCAGCTGCCCCGTGAGCAAGGCCCTCACCGGCGTCGAGATCACGCTGGACGCCGCGCTGGAGGCCTGAGCCGCACGCAGCCACCGAGCACGTCGGCTGGAGCGTTCACGTGAACGCCTGGGCCGACGACACGCCCGTACCGACCGGCCCAGGCGTTCACCTGAACGCCTGGGCCGGTCTGTGTCTGCGATGCTCGCGGGTATGCCTCCGCCCCCGCCCCACCAGCACGTCCGGGTCTCCCGGCGACCCGACGGCGTCGCCCACGTCGTCCTGGACCGTCCGGACAAGCTCAACGCCCTCACGCTGCCGATGCTCGACGAGCTGGTCCGCACCGCGCGGGGCCTGCGTCGCGACGACACCGTCCGGGCGGTGGTCCTCACCGGCGAGGGGGACGCGTTCTGCGCGGGGCTGGACCTGCGGGCGGCGCTCGGTGACCCGGTCGGCATCGGCACCCGCTTCGTGCCGCGACCGTGGCGCGGCACCAACGTCTTCCAGGAGGCGTGCTGGGCGTGGCGCCGGTTGCCCGTCCCCGTGGTGGCCGCGGTGCACGGGCACTGCCTGGGCGCCGGGATCCAGCTCGCCCTCGGCGCCGACCTGCGCACCACCACCCCCGACGCGTCGTGGTCGGTCCGCGAGGTGCGGTGGGGGCTCGTCCCGGACATGACCGGGACGCGTTCGCTGGCCGAGCTGGTCGGCCTCGACGTCGCCCAGGAGCTCACCCTCACCGGGCGCCTGGTGCCCGGATCGCAGGCGAGAGAGCTCGGCCTGGCCACCCGGGTCGGGGCCGACCCGGTCGCTCTCGCGCACGAGCTCATCGCCCCCATGCTCGAGCACGACCCCCGGGCGCTGGCGGCGGCCAAGGGGTTGTTGCGGCATACCTGGACCTCCGGACCCCGCGCCACCTTCGCGCGGGAGCGTCGCGCCCAGGTCGCGCTGCTGCGCCGCCTCGCCGTCCGCAGCGCCCGCGGCGACGTCCCGGGTCGGCGCGCGCCCACCCGGTGACCCTGCGACACTGACGCACCATGACCGCCCGCTCGCATCCCCGGGACGACGCCGGCCCCGACGGAGACGACGTCGGTGTCCTGCCGCAGATCCGCCGGACCTCACGGTGGAGCCGGGTGTGGCGGCCGTTCTGGGTGCTGCCGATGACCTTCGTCGTCGTCGCCACCGTCGTCGGCGCGGTGCTGCCGGAGTGGGAGCAGAGCTTCGACGAGCACCTGCCTTTCGTCTTCCAGGGCGGCGCGGACGGTGCCCGCGGCATGCTCAGCACCATCGCCGGGGCAATGATCTCGGTGACCGGCCTCGTCTTCTCGATCACCATGGTCGTGGTGCAGCTGGCGAGCAGCCAGTTCAGCCCCCGGGTGCTGGACGACTTCCTCTCCAGCCGGATCACCCAGTCGACGCTGGGCATCTTCGCGGCGACCTTCACCTACGCGCTCACCGTCCTCCGGTCCGTGCAGGGCGCCTCGGGCGAGGAGTCGTTCGTCCCGCAGATCTCGGTCACCCTCGGGTTCCTCCTCGTGCTGGCCAGCGTCGGGACGTTCCTCGCCTTCATCCAGCACATCACCACCTCCATCCAGGTGTCCTCGATCGTCACGCACCTGGGCAGCTCGACGATGTCGGTCATCGACCGGTACTACCCGGCCGCCGACGAGCCGGCCGCCCGCCGCCCCGACCGGGAGTGGGACCCGCCGGAGTCGGCGCCGGTGCTGCAGCTGGAGGCGGTGGAGCACGGGTACGTCGTGGAGATTGGCTACCGCCGGCTCGTCGACTGGGCGGCCGAGCACGACGCGGTCGTGCAGGTCCTCACACCGGTCGGGCGGTACGTCACCGAGGGGGCGCCGGCGGTGCGGATCTACGGGCTGGCGCTGCCCGAGCGCCGGGTGGTGATGAACGGCGCCGACGACGAGGAGCACCGGCAGCTGGCGGACCGCTTCGACCTCGGCACGGTGCGCCGCGCGATCGTCGTCGAGCAGGACCGCTCCTTCAACCAGGACCCCGAGGTGGGGGTGCGCAAGCTGGTCGACATCGCCGAGCGGGCGCTCAGCCCGGGCATCAACGACCCGACGACGGCCAGCCAGGTGACCAACGAGCTGCACCGCATCCTGCGTCTCATCGTCACCCGGCGGGACCTGCCGGCGGTCGTCGAGCGCGAGGGCCACATCCGGTTGGTGCACCGGCCGCAGCGGGTCGCCGAGGTCATCGACCTGGCCCTGGAGGAGCTGCTGCACTACGCCGAGGACTCGCTGCAGGTGCCGCGCCAGGTGCTCTTCGTCCTCGAGCGGCTGCGCCCGGTCGCGCTGCCGGAGTACGCCGAGGTGCTCGACCACTGGGAGCGGGTGACCCGGCAGATCGTCCAGCGAGCCCGCGCCGACGACGAGAAGGCGTTCACCAGGGCCGGGCCGTGAACGCCTCCGCCACGGGCTGACGCGGCATACCCTGACCAGCATGGACGGTCAGATCGAGGTCCGGGGCGCCCGGCTGCACAACCTGCGCGACGTCGACGTCGACCTGCCGCGGGACGCGCTCGTGGCCGTGACCGGGGTGAGCGGGTCGGGCAAGTCGAGCCTGGCCTTCGGGACGATCCACGGCGAGTCGCAGCGGCGCTACCTCGACTCGGTCGCGCCGTACGCCCGGCGCCTGCTGCACACCGCGATCGACCCGCAGGTGCGCGACGTCCACGGACTGCCCCCGACGGTCGCGCTCGAGCAGGGCAGGTCGGGAGCCGGGGCGCGGTCGAGCGTGGGGACGGTGACCACCACCGGGGCGACCCTGCGGATGCTGCTGTCGCGCTGCGGTGCCTACCCTCCGGGCGCGCAGCGCCTCGACTCCGACCACTTCTCCGCCAACACGGCGGTCGGCGCCTGCCCGGACTGCGGGGGGCTGGGGGTGGTCCACGAACCGACCGAGGCGTCGATGGTGCCGGACGACACGCTCTCGATCGCCGAGGGGGCGGTCGCCGCGTGGCCCGGGGCGTGGCTGGGCAAGAACTACCGCGACATCGTCGCCACCCTCGGCCACGACGTCGACGCGCCCTGGCGCGAGCTGCCCGAGCGCACGCGGGAGTGGATCCTCTTCACCGACGAGCAGCCGGTCGTCACCGTGGTGCCGGTGCGGGACGCGGAGCGGATCAACCGGCCCTACCAGGGCACGTTCTCCTCCGCCGCGAGGTATGTGCGGCGCACCCTCGCCGAGACCAGGAGCGCCACCTCGCGGCGACGCATGCTGCGCTTCGTCGAGACGCGCGCGTGCCCGACCTGCGCCGGGCGGCGGCTGCGGCCCGACGCGCTCGCCGTGACCTGGCAGGGGCTCGCGGTCGACGAGGCTGCGGCGCTGCCGGTCATCGGGCTGGTCGAGGTGCTGCGGGCGCGTCGGCGCGAGCTGGCGGGCGAGCCGGGGGCGGCAGGCGGGGTGGACCAGGGCGGACCCGACGCGCAGGCGCAGGCCGAGTCGGTGCTCGTCGAGGACCTGCTGGGGCGCCTCGAGCTGCTGCTCGACCTGGGCCTGGGCCACCTGTCGCTGGACCGCCCGGCGGTGGGCGTGTCGACCGGTGAGCTGCAGCGCCTGCGGCTGGCGACCGCCCTCCGGTCGGGGTTGTTCGGGGTGGTCTACGTGCTCGACGAGCCGTCGGCCGGGCTGCACCCGCGCGACGTGGACCAGCTCCTCGGGCTGCTGCGGGCGCTGGTCGCCTCCGGCAACACCGTGGTGGTCGTGGAGCACGACATGGCCGTCGTGCAGCGGTGCGACTGGGTGGTCGACGTCGGCCCGGGCGCCGGGCGCGACGGCGGCCAGGTCCTCTGGTCCGGGCCGGTGGACGGACTGGCCGGGGTCGCGGTCTCGCCGACCGCCGCCTACCTGCACGAGCCGGTGCACGAGGACGAGGTGCGCGGCGAGGTCGCCGGGCAGGACCGGTCCGCCGGGAGGGGCGGGGCCGGCGCGCGCGGTGAGCGGGCCCCGACCGGGACGCTGGAGCTGAGGCGGCTGGAACGGCATACCGTGCGGGGTGTCGACCTCGACCTGCCGCTGGGGGTCGTCACCGTCGTGACCGGGGTGTCCGGGTCGGGCAAGACCAGCCTGCTCGACGCCGTGCACGACGTGGTCGGCGGGCAGCTGGCCCGGGTGGAGGACGTCGAGGGCGAGGGTGGCGCCGCCGACGCGGAGGAGGAGGGCGGCGCCGGGCCGGGCGCCGCGCCCCGGTCCCGCGGGCAGGCGCGGGCCGTGGGGGACGGGGCACCGACGCGGGTGGTGCGGATCACCCAGAAGCCGATCGGGCGGTCGCCGCGGTCCACGCTCGCGACCTACACCGGGCTGTGGGACGCCGTGCGCCAGGCCTTCGCCGCGACCCCGGCGGCGAAGGGGCGCGGCTTCACCGCGTCGCGCTTCAGCTTCAACACCACCGCCGGGCAGTGCCCCACCTGCGGCGGGGAGGGTGCCGTCGCCGTCGAGCTGCTCTTCCTGCCCGGGACGTACGCACCGTGCCCGACCTGCCACGGCGACCGCTTCGGACCGGAGACGCTGGAGGTGAGGTGGCACGGGCACACCGTCGCCGACCTGCTGCGCTTCAGCGTTCGCGAGGCCGGGGAGGCGCTGGCCGGGCTGCCCGCGGCGGCCCGGGCGCTCGATGCCCTGGACGCGCTGGGGCTCGGCTACCTGCAGCTGGGCCAGGCGGCGACCGAGCTCTCCGGTGGGGAGGCGCAGCGCATCAAGCTGGCGACCGAGCTGCAGAAGCGTCGCCGCAGCGCGACGCTCTACCTCTTCGACGAGCCGACCACCGGGCTGCACCCCGCCGACGTGCACCGGCTGCTCGCGCAGCTGCACGCCCTGGCCGGCGCGGGGCATACCGTCGTGGTCGCCGAGCACGACCCGGCCGCCGTGGCGACCGCGGACGTGGTGGTGCAGATGGGTCCGGGCGCCGGGGACGCCGGCGGTCGCGTCGAGGAGGTGCGGCGGATGCGGCCGGGGCCTAGACCGACAGCTCCTTGACCGTCTGGGTCACCCGCCCGCCCTCGTTGCGCAGGAACAGGATGTGGCCGAAATCGAGCCTCGACCAGCCGTCGGTGTCCTCGGTCAGGGCCTCGGAGGCGAAGATGGCGCCGGTGGCCTCCTCGTCCCCGTCGCTCGTCTCGAAGGCATACGTCGAGGTGTCCTGGTCGAAGCCCGTCCCCATGAGGTAGTACATCGGCTCCAAGAGCATCGAGAGGCTGTGCTCGTCCGTGCCCGGCTCGGCCTGGCGCAGCTCCTGCCAGTCCCCGCTCGGGTCGGTCTCGCCCTCGACCCCGAGCCCGCCGTTGACCCCGATGATCCGGTCCTGCGACACCAGCGCCAGCTTGAGCTTGGTCAGGCCCGGCAGGCCGAGCGTCTCCATCGCACCCGCGACGAGCCGGATCAGCTGCTCCACCGCCCGCTGGATGTCCTCGTCGCCGTCGCCGTCGAGCAGCGAGAGCAGCAGCACGTAGATGAACTCGGTGTCCGTCGACCCCGCCATCTGCTCGAGGTACTCGTCCTTGCAGTGCTGCAGCAGCTCTCGCTGCAGGATCTTCCAGCCCGGCAGGTAGCCGTTCTGCGCGACGATCCAGCGCGTCCCCTGGAACGAGAACGGGTGGCAGTTCTCGTCGACCAGCACGACCTTCGCGTCGTAGGCCGCCGCCCGCACGTGCGCCAGCATCGTGCTCGCGCGCAGGCTCGGCACGATGTGCTCCACGTTGTCGTCGTAGAACGCCGCCATGGGCCGGCGGTAGATGAACGGCTCCTGCGGCTTGGCCAGATGCTCACCCCACGCGCCGAACCCCCACCCGGCCAGCTGGAGCTCGGGGTGGCTCTCCGGGTCGAGGGCCTGGTTGACCAGGCTGTTGGCGGGGGTGAGGAGCAGGTTCTCCAACGGGGTCTCCGGCCCGATGAAGGCGAGCACTCGGCACATGGGGGTCCTCTACTGACGGTGGGGGTGGCTGCCGACAGCCTAGGGCCCGGCCGGGGTGGTCGCCCCGGGGCGTCCCCGGAAGGCGGCCGCGCAGCACCGCCTCAGTCCCGCAGCGGCGACCCGACGACGTCGAAACTGAAGCCTCCCATCCGGCCGGACAGCAGCGGGCGGGCCTCCTGGATGGCCGACCGCACGCTCTCCAGGCTCAGCGAGGCCTCGTGCGCCGCGACGGAGACCCACAGCTCGGCGACGAAGACGGTGTCCGGGCTCTCCTCGCTGACACCGACCTCGTAGAGCAGGCACCCGGCCTGCTCGAGCTCGGGCGAGCGGCGGGCGAGGACGGTCACGAGCTCGTCCCGCTTCCCGGGGACTGCGTCCAGCGTTCCGACGTTGGCGAAGGTCATGCGCCCGACGCTACAGCGGAGCACCGACGGACGCCCTCGTCCGTCCACGCGTGGGCCAGCACGACCTCGTCGGCCGCCGGGTCCTGCTGCGAGGATGGGGGTATGCGGATCGCGATCCTGGCCGGGGGCAGCCGGGGTGACTACCAGCCGGTGCTCGCGGTGGGCCGCGAGCTGCGCGAGCGCGGTCACCAGGTCGGGGTCACGGCGTCCAGCGACTTCGCCGGCAGCATCCACGACGCGGGGCTGGACCTGGAGGAGGTCCGGGTCGACGCCATGCGCATCTACCGCGAGGGCACTGTCGCCCAGCTCATGACCGGGGCCGGCATCGGCCAGCAGGTCGCCGCGCTGCGCCACCAGGCGGAGGCGATGGCTCCCGAGCTGGCGCGGGTGCTGCTGGACCTGTGGCCCAGGTACGACGCGGTCGTCTCCACCGCGCTGACCTTCGGGTGGGCCGGCCAGCTGGCCGCCCGCGACCCCCGGCGGCACACGCTCATGCTGTTCGTCCCCGCGCTGCCCTCGACCTGGGGCGACGCGAGCATGTTCGCCACCCGCCCCGGCCGGTCCGTGCGCAACCTCGTCGACGGGCTGCGCGCGCTGCGGCCGGCCATGGCGATAGGCTCACCCGTCGCCGCCGCCCTGGCCGACCACGGGGTGCCGCGCGGCTCCGGGGCGCGGGCGGCACGGCATACCCTCGGCGTGCCGACGTTCGTCGCCCACACCCCGCAGGTGATCGCGCCGCGCCGCGTGAGCGGGAGGCGCATCGTGCTCACCGGCTACCCCTTCCGCGACTCCCCGGCGGGCACCGGGCTCGGTGCCGAGCTCGAGGGCTTCCTCGAGGCCGGGCCGGCGCCGGTCTACGCCGGGTTCGGCAGCCAGAGCCTGCCCCAGACCCGCGCGGCGCTGGGGCACGCCGTCGAGGGCGCCCTCGCGGCCGGGCACCGCGTCGTGGCGCTGCGGGGCACCGGCCTGCCCGAGGCGTACGACGAGCGCGTCCTCTTCGTCGACGACGCCCCGCACGACCTCCTCTTCCCGCGCATGGCCGCGATCGCCCACCACGGCGGCGCGGGGACGACCGCCGAGGCGCTGCGCTCCGGGGTGCCGCAGGTCGTCGTGCCGTTCGCGCTGGACCAGCCGTTCTTCGCCCGGCGGGTGCACGAGGTCGGTGCCGGTGCCCCGCCGGTGCCGGTCGGGCAGACCTCGGTCGAGGCCATGCGGGCGGCCCTCGAGCAGGTCCGCGGCACCGGCACGGTCCGGCAGGCCGCGCTCGTCGGCGCCCGGGTACGCGCCGAGCGCGGCGTCGCGACCGCGGCGGACCGCATCGAGGCGGCCTGCGGGGTGTAGCGGGGTCCTTCACCGGACCTACCGCGCATCCGGTGCGGCCCTACCGCGCGTCCGGTGCGGGGGTGACGCGCAGGACGACGTCGCCCTCGCCGTTCGAGGTGGTCACCCACAACGCACCGTCCTCGTCCAGGGTGAGCGAGCGCAACCGCCCGTAGTCGCCCTCGAGCTCGGCCATCCGGTCCTCGCCGACCACCTGCTCGCCGTCGACCCGCAGCACACCGACCCCCGAGTCCTTGAGCTCGGCGACGGCGAGCGCCCCGTCCCAGGCGCCCCACTGCTCGCCCTCGAGGAAGGCGGCACCGCTGGTCGCGTGCGTCCGCTCACCGCTGCTCCACACCGCCTCGACCGCCTCCGGGAAGCGCCCGGTGTCGGTCATCGGCACCGACTCGTCGTAGCCCGGGCCCGGCGCCCAGCCGTAGTTCGCCCCCGGCTCCAGCACGTTGACCTCGTCGTCGACCGACGAGCCGTGCTCCACCGACCAGATCGTGCCGCTGCCCGGCTGCGCGGCGAGCCCCTGCACGTTGCGGTGGCCGTAGGTGAGGATCCGGGGGTCGCCGTCGACGAACGGCGCGTCCGCGAGCGGCTCCCCCGCGGGTGTCACCGCCAGCACCTTGCCCCCGAGGGAGTCCAGCGACTGCGGGTTGGTCTCGTCCGCCGCGTCCCCGGTGCCGACGTAGAGCGTGTCGTCCTCCAGCAGCAGCCGGCAGCCACCGTGCCGACCGGAGGTGATCGGCATGCCGGCCACGACCACGCCGTCGGCGCTCGCGCCGGCCGCACCGTCGTCGAGGGTCCACCG
The DNA here is from genome assembly GCF_947487915.1 of uncultured Serinicoccus sp. Classification (GTDB taxonomy): domain Bacteria; phylum Actinomycetota; class Actinomycetes; order Actinomycetales; family Dermatophilaceae; genus Ornithinicoccus. The sequence goes on from NZ_CANKYH010000005.1 coordinate 120,801, forward strand.
CGTGACCCGGACGTCCTGCGGCTGCCCGCCGGACTGCGTCGCGTGGCAGAGGTATGCCGTGTCCCCCTCCGGCGAGAGCGCCATCCCCATGAGCCCGGACTCGGAACCGACGAAGAGGTCGGGGATGTCGATCGCGACCTCCCGCACCTGGCCGTCCTCCAGCGCCAGCAGCCGGCCCCCGCGCTCGGTCACCAGGGCGGTGCCGTCCGGCAGCAACTGCACGTCCCACGGCAGCGCGAGCCCCTCGGCGACGACCTCGACGTCCAGGGCCGGGACGGTGTCGGCGGCGTCGTCCTCCCCCGAGGCGCCGTCCGGCGGCTCCCCGCCCTCCGGCTCGGTCTCCTCCGGCGCGGTCTCGGAGTCGACGCTGCCGACCTGCGCGTCGTCACCCGCCTCGGCGTCCTCGCCGGAGCCGGCCGCGCACCCCCCGAGCACGAGCGGCACCGCCGCGAGCAGCAGCAGCGCACGGCCCCGGATCAGGTGGTCACCCATGGCCCGACGGTACCCGCGCGTCCTCAGACCGGCAGGTCGAGCACCTGCGCCAACCGCTGCACGGAGCGCCCGGCCTGCCGCTCGTAGACCGCGCTGCGCGGGTGCCCCTCGAGGCCCGCTCGCCGCAGGGCGTAGGCACTGAGCTGGAAGGCGTGCGCGAGCGCGAGCTGCTGGGCGTGCCCCAGCTCGCCGGGAGCCAGGGGCCACGCCCAACGTGCGCGGACGTCGCCGAGGGTGCGTCCGGGGTCGCCGGAGAAGAGGTGCAGCCGGGCGGCGTCGAGCATGACCGGCGCGACCCCCGCGCGCTCCCAGTCCACGAGCACCAGTCCCTCGGGGGTGCGCAGCACGTTGGAGGCGACGAGGTCGCCGTGGCACCACGACGTGGCGACCGTGCCGCCGACCGCCAGGAGCTCCTCGACGGCGTCGGCGACCGGACGGGGGACGATGCCCGTCTCCACCGTCTCCCACCACCGCTCCTGCCGCTGCACGTCCCACCAGTCGACCAGCCGCAGCTGCTCGACGCCATGCCCCACATGCACCTGGCGCAGCCGCTCCAGCAGCTCGGCCGCCGCGGTCGCCAGCGAGACGCCGGTGGCCAGCGGCGCGCCGTCCACCCACCCCTCGACCAGCCAGCAGGCCCCACCCGGCAGCACCCCGTGGGCGACGAGCGGGGGCATCAGGGCAGGGTCCCAGGCACCCACCACCTGGTGGGAGGCGCGGATCCGGCCCTGCCGGGCGAGGTCGCCCGACCCGTCGACCGCCAGGGTCAGCCGACGGGAGGCGTAGGCGGCCCGGAGCTTCACCCCGCCGAGCAGGGCGAACTTGGCCAGCACCACGGCGTCCGCCGCCACCGGGGCGGCGAGCCGCTCGGCCCCGGTCACCGGTGCCGGGGCCGCCGGGAGCAGGCTGTGCACCAGCTCCGGGGCCGGTGCCGGCAGCAGCGCCCGGCCGTCGGCGACGAAGGTGCGCGGGAGGCGTCGCCGGGGCAGGTCGGGAGCGACGCGCTCGACCTGCCGGACGAGGTCCAGGGCCACGACGTGCGGGTCGGCGCGCCAGGCTGCACGTCGTTCCCGGGCCACCCGCCACACTCCGCGCGCGCGGCCTGCGGCGCCCCGGACCCGGGCCGCCGCAGCACGCACCTGCGCCGCCCCCGGCCGCCGGAGAGCGGCGCGGCGCACCCGTTCACGGGGCGTCGGCTGCGGCATACCTCCTCCTTCCGGCGTGACCGACCCCACCATGCGCAGAGGAGAGGACGATGAGAAAGCCGAACCGGCCCGCGGTCGCGGCGGCCGTGCTGCGCGGGCTGCGACCCGAGCGCCGCGAGCGCCTACCCTGAGGGGCGTGAGCACCCACATCGCCTCCGAGCCCGGCCAGATCGCCCCCCGTGTCCTGCTGCCCGGCGACCCGCTGCGCGCCCGCTGGATCGCCGAGAACTTCCTCGAGGACGCTGCCTGCTACTCCGAGGTGCGCGGCATGCTCGGCTTCACCGGCAGCTACCGCGGCGAGCGCGTCTCGGTCCAGGGCACCGGCATGGGTCAGCCGTCCGCCTCGATCTACGTCAACGAGCTGATCAGCGAGTATGCCGTGCAGCAGCTGGTCCGGGTCGGCTCCTGCGGGGCGCTCACCGAGCGGCTCGCGGTGCGTGACGTCGTGCTGGCGCAGGCCGCCGCGACGGACAGCTCGATGAACACGCTGCGCTTCGGCGGCTACCACTACCCGGCCACCGCCGACTTCGGGCTGCTGCGGGCCGCGGTGGAGGCGGCCGAGACGGCCGGTGCGCCGCACCTGGTGGGGACCGTCTTCTCCTCGGACAGCTTCTACCACTCCCGCCCCGAGCTGACCCAGAAGGTCGTGGAGTACGGCGTCGTCGCGGTCGAGATGGAGGCCGCCGAGATCTACACCCTCGCCGCGCAGCACGGCCGGCAGGCGCTGGCGGTGTGCACCGTCTCCGACCACATCGTCACCGGCGAGGAGACCAGCGCCCAGGAGCGCGAGCAGACCTTCGCCGACATGGTGACGATCGCCCTCGACGCCGCACTGGCGACACCGCTGCCCGGCTAGCGCTCGGCATACCCCCGACCCCTCGCCCTCTCGCGTTCTGGACAGAGTTTCTGGGACCCGTCGCCCAGAAACCGATGTCCAGAAGTGCAGGTCAGCCGCGCAGGAACTCCCGCACGTCGCGGGCGAAGCGCTCCGCGTGCTCCAGGTGCGGGCTGTGGCCGCAGTCCTCGTAGACCACCTCGGTGACGTCGCCGGCCCGTTCCAGCACCGCGCGCATCTGGCTGATCATGGGCTGCGTCGGGCAGACGTCCTCGCCCGGGTAGCCGGGGACCGCGCCGAGCTTCCCGAGCTGGGCGAGGTCGAACATCGAGGTGTCGGAGACGATCTGGTCGGCGTCGCCGCGGACCCACAGCACCGGCGGGGCGGTGTCGAGGTCGGCGAAGCCGGACTGGTCGAGGTACTTCGGCGACAGCGCGTTGTTCATCCCCGTCGTGCCGGGGGCGACACCGGGCCAGTTCTCGCTGGTGGTCGTGTCCCCCGGGTAGACGTCGTCGCCGACGCAGGTCTGCAGCATCGCGTCGAGGTATGCCTCCTCCACCTCGGGCGCGAAGGCGAACCCGGGCTTCACGTAGAACGTGCGCAGCGTGGTCCGCGGGCTCGTCGGCTCCTCGCCGCGGTCCCCTGCCTTCAGCGCCTCGCAGAACGCCGGGTTGGCGGTCCCCCCGCCGCTGCCGGCGAAGTCGTCGGCCACCGGGCGGCCGTCCAGCCCGGTGCTGCCGCCGAAGCCGAACGGGCTGCCGGGCGCCTCCAGCACGAGGCGGCGCACCCGGTGCGGGTGGTCGATCGCCAGCTGCAGCGCGACGTTGCCGCCGGCCGACCACCCGAGCACGTCCACCGCGCCCTCCACCCCGAGGGTGTCGAGCAGTGCCGCGACGTCGTCGGAGAGGTCGGCGACGCCGCGGGTGGCGTCGATGGTCGCGCGGGCGGAGTCGCCGTACCCCCGGTAGTCGGGAGCGAGCACCCGGACGTCGGCGGCGAGGTCCTCGATGAGCCGGTCGAAGAAGGCCGAGGAGGAGACGTTGCCGTGGATCAGCAGCAGGGTCGGCGCGGCGGGGTCGCCCGCCTCACGGACGGCGGTGGTGGTGCGAGCGGTCTGCACGGGACGCGCGGCGGTGGTCATGCGCGCATCCTGCCAGCCGCCGGGCGCGGCCGCACCCCTCAGACCGGCAGCCCGTCCTCCAGCTCCCCGGGACCGTCGGCGAGCACCGAGCGCAGGTGCCGCGCGACGTAGGGTGCGACGTGCTGGTCGACCTCGTCGGGACGCACCCAGTGGACCGCGCGCAGCTCGCTGCGCTGCAGCGACGCCCGTGCGGCGAGGTCCGGGTGGGTGCCGAGGTCGTGCACCAGCAGCAGCGCGTCGTCCCACTGCCGGTAGGGCGGCAGCCAGTTGACGGTGAGCAGGTCGCCGACGGGCAGGTCGACACCGAGCTCCTCCCGGACCTCGCGCTGGATCGTCTGACGGGGCGACTCGTGGGGGTCCACGACCCCGCCGGGCAGGTCCCAGTCGGTCTTGTAGGTCAGCTCGCAGAGCAGGACCCGGCCCTGGTCGTCGCGGACCAGGCCCTGCGCGATCAGACGCTTGCGCGGCAGCGTGGCGTTGAGCATGCCGAGGAAGGCCCCCGGCTCCCCCGGTGCCGGGTCGTCGACGAGGCGCGCCAGGCGCAGCAGGTCCACCGGCACGCCCCGGCCGTTCGTGCCCCGCCCGCGGCTCACGCCCTCCGGGCGCAGGCCGGCGCGCTGCAGGGTGCGCCGGGTCTCGACGTCGTCGGCGCGGACCTCCGCCTCCACCCGGTGCCGGCCGGCGGTGAACGCCTGCTCCACCAGGGCCATCAGCGCCAGGACGGCCTCGTCGGGATCCCGACCACGCAGCCCGGACAGCCCGGCCAGCATGACCACGCCGTCGGTCACGGCGCGCAGCCGGACGGCGGCGGGCTCGACCTCGGCGGGCGCCGGGCCGTCCGGGGTGAGGTGACCCGTGCCCGCGGCCCCGTCGCCGGTCGGTGACGGGGAGGGGCGCTCGGCGGTCGGCATACCCTCAGGCCTCAGACGTGGCGCCGGCTGGTGATGACGCGGAAGCGGTTGGACACGAACGCGGCGTCCGAGTAGGCGGCGTTGGCCGCCGGGTTGGCGCCGGTCCCGTGGAAGTCGGAGAACGCGGCCGTCTGGTTGACGAAGATCTGGCCGGTGAGGTTCTCCGAGAGCGCCACCCCTGCGTCCGCGGCGGCCTCACGCGCGTCGTCGAGCACCTGCTCGTCCGTGGAGTAGACCGCCGCGGTCATCCCGCCGTGCTCGGCCACCGTCTGCGCGAAGCGGTGCAGCGAGTCGCCCGTGTCGGCCGTGCGCACGACGAAGGCGACCGGCCCGAAGCACTCGGTGGTGTATGCCGCCTCGTTGCCGGCGTCGACCCCGATGAGGGCGGGGGTGCGGACGACGGCGTCGGGGTAGCTCGGGTGGGTCACCGCGCGGGAGTCGAGGACGACGTCGCCGCCGAGCTGCCCGGCCAGGGCGGGGATGTCGCTGGCCCGGCCGCGGACCTCGTCGTTGACGGTCGCCCCGAGGATCTCGACCGCCTTGGCGTCGTCACCGGTGAACCGGCTGATCGCCTCGCCCAGCCGGCCGGCGAACTCCTCGGCGCTCAGCTCGCCCTCGTCGGTGCGCACCGTCGGCGGCACGTAGACGTTCTGCGGGGCGGTGCACATCTGGCCGGAGTAGAGCGAGAAGGAGAAGGCGAGGTTGCCGAGCATGCCGCGCAGGTCGTCGGTGGAGTCGACGACGACGGTGTTGAGCCCGGCCTTCTCGGTGTAGACGAGCTTGCCGGCGCCGGCCGCCTCGGTCTCCAGCCAGTGGCCGAAACCCGGACCCCCGGTGTAGTCGATGATCTTCACCGCCGGGTGCAGCGCCAGGTCCTTGGCGAGGGTGCCACCGTCGTCCTCGGCCGCCAGCTGGACCAGCGCCGGGTCGAAGCCCGCCTCGGCGAGCACCTCGCGGGCGACCTGCACGGTGATCGCCAGCGGGAGGACCGCCTGGGGGTGCGGCTTGACGACGACCGGGTTGCCGGTGGCGAGGGAGGCGAAGATGCCCGGGTAGGCGTTCCACGTGGGGAAGGTGTTGCAGCCGATGACCAGGGCCACGCCGCGGGGGACCACGCGGTAGTCCTTCTGCATGCGGATCGGGTCGCCCTTGGCCGGCTTCTCCCAGGTCACTGAGGCGGGGACGCGCTCCTGCTCCTCGAGCGCCACGACGACCGCCTCGAGCGCCCGGTCCTGCGCGTGCGGGCCGCCGGCCTGGAAGGACATGACGAACGGCTGCCCCGAGGTGTGCATGACGGCGTGCGCCATCTCGTGGCTGCGCGCGTTGATCCGCTCGATGACCTCGGTGAGCACGGCGGCGCGGACCCGGGCCCCGGCGTCGCGCCAGGCGGGCATCGCCTGCTGCGCCGCGTCCATCGCGGCGTCGACGTCGAGCGCGGGGTAGCGCACGCCCAGCGTGGGGCCGTAGGGGCTCTTCTCCGAGCCCACGCTGCGGCCCGTGGTGGGCTGCTCCGCCAGACCGTCGAAGTCCTTGTTGAGGGCCTCCTGGTGGGCGAGCTGGCCGCGCTCCGGCGCGCCCTCGCCGTAGACCCGGGGGCTCGGCGACTCGGGGTAGCGGCTGTAGTAGCTGCGCTCCCGCAACGCCCGGGCCGCGGCCTCCAGGGTCTCGCGGTGGGTGTCGAGCAGGGGGTGTGCGGAAGACGTCGTCGCGGTCTCAGCCATGATCCTCAGGGTAACGACGCCCGCGCGGGCGTGCCCACGCGGCATACCTGGGCGGTTGCGTCCCGTAATAGTCGTCAGGGGTGCCGACTCCTACGGGACGCTACCCGGCCCACCCACCGCGTCGGAGCGCCGACGCGATCTGCTCGAGGAAGACCGTGGGGTCCAGCCGCCAGCCGAGGACGGGGATCTGCAGCGAGACGAGGTCGCGCTGTCTGATGGCAAGGGCGTTTCCGCGCACCGCGTCGTCGACGCCGTGCAGACCCCACTGGTGATGGGCGCCCTGGATCTCGCCATGCACGCCGTAGTCGTCCCAGAACAGGTCGAGGTAGACCCGCCCCGCATCGAGGATCCGGGTGCTCTGCCGGCTCGGAGGAGGTATGCCGTGGTCCCGGCACGCCGCGACGACGTCCAGCTCGTTGATCGATTGGGAGCCGTCGCAGACGTCGCGGATCACGGCGTCGAGCAGCTGCCGTCGGGCGCAGCGCCTCGTCCGGCCCCAGCGGTCCATCAGCGCGCTCGTCGACACGATGCGCTGCTGGACCGTCATCGCCACCAGCGTCGCGGCGGCCCGGTCGGTGCGCTCCCACTGCGCGGCGCGGATGAGCGCGACGTCGGTCTTGGTCCGCCGCAGCCCGACCAGGATCGCGGGACCGGGGTCGCGCAGGACGTGGTGCCGGACGCCGGGCAACGAGCGGACCGTGGCGTTGCGCGGGACCGAGACGTGGGTGAGCGGCGCCTGCCAGTGCTGCAGCCCGGAGGCCACCAGGGAGCTGGAGCCGTCCAGCACCGCGCGAGGGCCGGACTCCCACAACGCCCACCAGAGGACCCCTTCGCCGTGCGGCTTGGTGCCCGAGATGCACAGGGTGTGGCAGCCGGCGCGGTGCCACACCCCGCGATCCACCTCGGCCCGGATGTCCTCGTGGGTCAGTCCCTCCGCGATCAGGTCCTGGCGTCGCGCGACGCCGGAGTGGCGGTCGGCCAGCCGTCGGGCGACCTCCTGGCGCCAGGCACGTCGACGGGCTGCGGTGCTCGGTCGTCGTGCCATGCCCTCCCCTGCCGAACCTTCCCCCCGGCTGGTGCGTCGGCTCCTACCCTGGCAGAGGTGGACCTCCCAGGGCCCCAGTCGTCCACAGCCCTGCGAACGTCCCGTGGGAGTCGGGCAGGGTCCCGACTCCCACGGGACGCTCTGGTGCGGACCTCTCAGGCGACGGGTTGCTGCAGGTCCACCGACCAGCCGGCGCCGGCGCCGTCGAAGGGCGTGACGTCGTACACCTCGCGGCAGGTGCCCGTCGGCGTGAGGCCGCGCGCCTCCATCTCGGCGACGAGCCCCTGCCACGCCTGCTGGATGCCGGACAGGTCCCGACCGGTGTAGCGCACGGTGAGCGCCCTCGGGGCGGGCGGGAGCATCGCGGCCTCGAGCCCCTCGGGCGTCGGCGCGTCACCGATCTGCTCGGCGGCCGCGGCGATCATGCCGTCGCCGTCCAGCGTGTAGGTGGCGACACCGGGACCGCTGCGCGGCAGCGCCCCGACCGCGGTGTTGACCTGCTGGAACATGCCGCTGATCTCCTCCTCGATCTGCGCCATCTCCTCGATGTGCGTGGACAGCTGCACCAGGCTGAGCCCGGGCAGCGACGTCTCGACGTAGTCGGACATGGGGTTCTCCTTCTCGATCGACCGGAGCCTCGCCTCGATGGCGGCGAGCCGGTGCTCGTCGGCCGCCATCTGCCCGCGGAGCTCGTCGCGGCGGGCGCGCATCAGCGCGACCACCTCGGCCTCGCTCAGGTCCGCGTCCAGCAGCACCCCGACCTGCTCGAGGGTGAACCCGAGCTCCTTGAGGCCGACGAGCTGGTTGGCGCGGGCGAGCTGGGCGGCGGCGTACGAGCGGTAGCCGGTGAACGCGTCGACCCGCTGCGGGCGCAGCAGCCCGAGCCGGTCGTAGTGGCGCAGCATCCGCACCGAGACCCCGGCCAGACGGGCGAACTCTCCGATACTCAACATGACAACCCCACTCCAGAGCCTGACACCGTGGGAGAGTCAACACCACGTGCCGGCCGTCCGGCAGGGCTGGCACCATGGGCGCGTGACCGACGACGACTCGCCCCTGACCGACGGCCCCCACCCGCTGCTCGACCCGCCCGACGAGGTCCCGGTCGCGGTCCTCGGCGCAGGGGCGATGGGCGCGGGCATCGCGCAGGTCGCGGCCCAGTCCGGGCACCCGGTGGTCCTCGTCGATGCCCAGGCGGGCGCCGCGGACTCCGCGCTGGAGGGGTTGCACGGGACGTTCCAGAGGTTGGTCGACAAGGGCAAGATGACCGAGGAGGAGGCCGGAGCCACCCTCTCCCGGATCAGCCCGGTCACCACGTCGGACATGACGACCGTGCCGGCGGTGCGCCTTGTCGTCGAGGCGGTCGTGGAGCACCTCGACGTCAAGCGCGCGATCTTCCGGCAGCTGGAGCGCGCCCAGGGGCCCCGGACCGTGCTGGCCAGCAACACCTCCTCGCTGTCCATCGACGACCTCGTCGGCCAGACGGCGACCGGGCACGACGCGGCGATGCACGGGGGCACGTCCCCCGCGATGGCCTACCCCGAGCGGGTCCTCGGCCTGCACTTCTTCAACCCGCCGCCGCTCATGCGGCTCGTCGAGGTCATCACCGCGCGCTCGTCCGACACCGCGGTGCTCGACGCCGCGTCCGAGCTCGTGCGCCGCTGGGGCAAGGTGCCCGTGCGCTGCACCTCCACCCCCGGCTTCATCGTCAATCGGGTCGCCCGACCGTTCTACGGCGAGGCGCAGCGCATGGCCGCCGAGGGGGTGGCCGACCCGGCCACGCTCGACCTGGCGCTGCGGGACGCCGGCTTCCGCATGGGGCCGTTCGAGCTCACCGACCTCATCGGGCAGGACGTCAACCTCGCCGTCGGCGAGTCCGTGTGGCGGCAGACCGGCGAGGACCCCCGCTACGAGCCGACCGACTGGCAGCGCCGGCTGGTGCGCGAGGGCCGGCTCGGGCGCAAGAGCGGGCGGGGCGTCTTCACGTATGCCGACGGCACGGCGGTCGACGCCGAGCCCGACGAGCGGCGCGCGACCGAGCTCGTCGGCGGTCCGCTGCGCACCGACCCGGTCGCCCGGACCCTCGCCATGCTCGTCAACGAGGGCGTCGACCTCGTCCACCGCGGCGAGGCCACCGCCGAGGACGTCGACACCGCCATGACCCTCGGCACCAACTACCCCCACGGCCCCTTCGGCTGGCTCGAGCAGATCGGCGCGGACACCGTGCGCGCACAGCTCACCGAGCTCGACCGGCTCTACCCCGGGGGCCGCTACCGGCCGAGCGAGGCGCTATGAGCCGCGCCCGCCCCCTCGGACCGGGCGGTGCCTCGTGACCCCACCCGACCTCACCCACGTCCGGCGCATGTGGGAGCAGGACAGGGCCTCGGCGGCCCTCGGCATCGAGCTGCTGGACCTCGACGTCGAGACCGCCGACTCCGGCCGGCGGCTGGGCCGCGCCCGCACCCGGATGACCATCACCGACACCATGGTCAACGGCCACGCCATCGCCCACGGCGGCTACGTCTTCACCCTCGCCGACTCGACCTTCGCCCTGGCCTGCAACGCGACCGGCCGCACGACCGTCGCCGCCAGCTGCGACATCACCTATCTCCTCCCCTCCCACCTCGACGACGTGCTGGTCGCCACGGCCCGCGAGCGCGTGACCTACGGCCGCAGCGGCATCACGGACGTCACGGTATGCCGCGCCACCGACAACGCCGTCGTCGCCGAGTTCCGCGGGCACTCCCGCACGGTGCGCCCGACCTCGTGACCGAGGTGCACCGGGCATGACGGCGGCAGCGCCGCTCGGGTGGCAGCAGCGAGAGGCGCTACGGCGTCGCCTGCTCTCCCTCGGTCTCGGCGAGCTGAGTGCCGCAACGGTCTTCCTCGCCCTGGCCGTCTCGGTGGTCGGGCCGCGGTGGACCACCCACCAGGCGGTCACCCTGTGGTGGGCGCTGGGCCCGCTGACCGTGGTGCTCGTGCAGGCGGGCGCCTACTGGCTCCTGGCCCGGTCGTGGGTCGGCCGGGGCACCATGCCGCGCCCGGTGGCGCGGACCTACCGCGTCTTCCGCGTGTTCGACCCGGTGCTCCTGGTGCTGGGCCTGGTGATGATCCTGGTCCCCGGTCATCCCGACCCGGGGCCGTGGCTGCTGACGCTGGCCGTCTGGACCTTCGCGGCCCTCGAGTACGCCAACTACTTCCTCGTCCGCCTCTCCTTCCCACCGACCACCTGGGCCCGCGAGGTGACGTCGTGGCGCACGCCGCGGCTCGTCCGGGACCTCCGTGCGAGCGACCGCGAGGGACGGCACTGACCCCGGCCCCTCGCCGGCCCGGGCGCGACGGCATACCCTGCCGTCATGGCGTCGCAGCAGCTGCCCGAGATCGAGCCCCGACCCGACCTGCACGACGAGGCGGAGACCTGGTCGGTCGACCAGCTGCGCAGCACCCAGCTGCAGCGGCTGCAGGAGGGGGTGCGGCGCGCCTACGAGGGCGTCGCGCACTATCGCCGCCGGCTCGACGAGCGCGGCGTGCACCCCGACGACATCCGCAGCCTCGACGACGTGCGCCTCCTGCCCTTCACCACCAAGGCCGACCTGCGGGAGAACTACCCCTTCGGCATGCTCGCGGTGCCTCGCGAGCGGTGCGTCCGCGTGCACGCCAGCTCGGGCACGACCGGGCGCCCGACGGTGGTCGGCTACACGCAGGGCGACATCGACACCTGGGCCGGCCTCGTCGCCCGCTCGCTGCGCGCCGCGGGCACCCGGCCGGGCGACCTGGTCCACGTCGCCTACGGTTACGGCCTGTTCACCGGCGGCCTGGGCGCCCACTACGGCGCGGAGCGGCTGGGCTGCACCGTCGTCCCGATGAGCGGCGGGCAGACCGAGAAGCAGCTGCAGCTCATCGAGGACTTCAGGCCCCGCGTCATCATGGTGACGCCGTCCTACTTCCTCGCCCTCGTCGACGCGATGACCGAGCGCGGCACCGACCCGGCGAGCACCTCGCTCCAGGTCGGTGTCTTCGGGGCCGAGCCGTGGACCGAGGCGATGCGCGCCGAGATCGAGCAACGCTGCGCCATGCACGCGACCGACATCTTCGGGCTCTCCGAGATGATGGGGCCAGGCGTCGCGCAGGAGTGTGTCGAGACCAAGGACGGGCTGACCCTGTGGGAGGACCACTTCTACCCCGAGATCGTCGACCCGCTGACCGACGAGCCGGTGCCGGACGGCGAGGAGGGCGAGCTGGTCCTCACCGCCATGACCCGCGAGGCCATGCCGGTGCTGCGCTACCGCACGCGCGACCTCACCCGCCTGCTGCCCGGCACCGCCCGGCCCGGTATGCGGCGGCTCGCCAAGATCACCGGCCGCAGCGACGACCTCATGATCGTCCGAGGGGTCAACGTCTTCCCCACCCAGATCGAGGAGCTGGTGCTCGCGCTGCCCGGGCTGACGCCGCACTTCCAGTGCGTCCTGTCCCGGCCCGGACGCATGGACCAGCTGACCATCAACGTCGAGGGTGAGCCCGGGCTCGGGGCGGACGCCCGGGACCGGCTCGCCGGTGAGCTCGCGCGGCAGGTGAAGGACCGCATCGGCACGAGCGCCCAGGTCGTCGTGCTCGCCGAAGGCGGCGTCGAGCGGTCGGTCGGCAAGGCGCGCCGCATCGTCGACCGGCGCGAGGGCTGAGCCGGCCGCAGGTCACGAACGGGCCACGACCCCGACTCGCCGGCGCCGCAGGTCACGAACGGGCCACGATCACCCCGCTGACCCGACGGCAGGTCTTGGTCGTGTCGGTCGCGCCGCCTAGGGTCCAGCGGTATGACGTGGGCGAGTTTCGCGAGGGCGCGGGCACGGTCCTCCCGGGGGCTGCTGCTCACGCTGCTGGCGCTGGTGACCGTCACGACGGCGATCATCGCGGGGACGGTCGGCTACTCGGGCGCCGCAGCCAGCACCGCTGCCCGCGGCGCGCTCACGGAGGGCGAGCCCACCGAGACCGGGGTCCAGGTGCAGACCCGGCTGGCCGAGGACCCGCGGCGCCAGGACGAGCAGGCGCGGCGCACGATCACCGGTGCCTTCGCCCCCGCCCCGGTGAGCATCGGCCGGCTCGTGGTGACCGAGCCGCGGCCGGTCCGGGTCGACGGCACGGACGCGGACGGCGAGCTCGTGCTCGTCGGCGGTCCGGAGCTGGCGCCGGGTGAGGCACCCGGCGACCTGGTCACGGTGCTGGACGGGACCTGGCCGCCGACCACCGGGGCCGAGGCGCCGGGAGCCGTCGAGGACGCCCCGGGGCAGGGCGCCCTGCACGTGGGGGCCGCGCAGGTCCTGGACCTGTCGGTCGGCGACACGCTGGTCGTGGACGACCGCGCCGTCGAGGTCACCGCGCTCTGGCAGCCGGTGGACCCCTCGGACGCCTTCTGGTTCGGCGAGGAGCTGGTCCGCACCGGGGTGGCCGAGGAGGAGGCCACCCTGGGACCGCTGGTGGTCGACGAAGACCTGGCGCAGCAGCTGGGCGCGCCCTTCGTCCGCTGGCCGGTCCGGCCCGACGTCGACCGCATCACCCCCGACGACCTCGGCGTGCTCGCGACCGGCGCCGAGAGCCTGCGCTCGGACCTGCGGGACGCTGACGGGGTGGCGGTCCGGGGGGTGCAGGTCGAGGGCGACCTCGCACCCACCGCAGGCCAGGCCTCGACCAACCTGGCCACGGCCCGGGCCCTGGGGGTCGTCCCGCTGTCCGTGCTCGTCCTCGTCACCGGGCTCGCCGTCACCCAGCTGGCCCGGTTGCTGGCCGCGACCCGGGAGCCGCAGGCCCAGCTGCTCGTGGCGCGGGGGGCCTCACGGCGCCAGGTCCTGCTCACCGGTCTCGTCGAGTCGGTGCTCGTCGCGCTGCTGGGGGCGGGCCTCGGCACCCTCGGGGCGTGGGCGGTGATGCAGGCCGTGCCGGGCGGTGAGGGGTTGCTGGCCCGGCTCGCCGTCACGGCGCTCCTCACCCTGGCCGGCATCACCCTGGCTCTCTGGGTCGTGGCCGTGCTCCAGGCGCGCCGCCTCTCCGGCGGGGCGGCGGTGGCCGACCGGTCGGGCCGGGTCCGGGCCGCGACGACGCTCGCCGCCGTGGTCCTCGTCCTGGGGGCGGCCGCGCTCAGCTGGTGGCAGCTGCGCCGCGCGGGCTCCCCGGTGACCCGGGCCGAGGACGGCACCCTCGGCACCGACCTCGTGGCTGCCGCCGCGCCGGCCCTGCTGCTGGCGGCCGCCGCCGTCCTCGCGACGGCCCTGCTGGGGCCGCTCAGCCGGCTGCTCGAGCTGGCCACCGGTCCCACCCGGGCCGCGACGCAGCACCTCGCCGCCGCGCAGGTCAGCCGTCGCCTGCAGGTGTATGCCGTGCCCGTCGTCCTCGTCGTCCTCGCCGCCGGCTCGACGACGCTGGCGGCGCTCTTCTCCGGGACCAGCGCGCAGCTGCGCGACGACCTCGCGGCGGTCCGGGAGGGCGCGCCGCTGCGGGCCGACCTCGTCCGTCCGCCCGCCACGGTCGAGCCCGGTCTCGTGCCCCAGCCGCCCCCCGACCTCGCCGCGCTGCCGGAGGTCGACGCGGCCGCCCTCGTCTGGTCCGACCCGGACGCCCGCGTCGGGGACGTCGACGTGCCGCTGACGCTGGCCCCCACCGGGACCGGCGCCGGCGGGCTCGGCGCGGTCGCGAACGTGCCCCAGGGCATACCGGGCGGCCTGGTGCCCGCCAGCCTGGACCGGGCGGTGGACGCCGACGGCGAGCCGCTGGCGGACTCCCCCGTCACCATCCCCGAGGGTGCCGACGAGATCAGCGCGGAGCTCGTGGTCGAGCGAGGCACCGACGCCTGGGAGATCGCCCGGCTCGAGCAGCTCCCCGCCGCCCAGCGGCGCCTCGTCGAGGGACTGGCGGCGGTGGGCTGGGACCCGGCGCAGACCGCGGCGGCCGGGGGGTCCTTCGTCTACGCCCTCGACGACTCCCCGGACGCGATCCGGCGGACGCTGGACAGCGAGGTGACCGCCGCCGCAACACCGGTCGAGCTCCGGGTGACGCTGCTGGTCGAGGATGTCGCCACCGGTCTGACCTCGCCGGTGACGTCCGAGGCCGTCCGGGCCGAGGGCCCGCAGCTGGCCTACGACCCGCAGGGGCTGGGCGACTGGACCTCGACCCCCGAGCGGACGACCGCGGACCTGCGCTTCGTGCTCCCCGAGGGGCGCGAGCACCGGGTCCGCTCGGTGACGGTCAGCACGCCGGGCACGGTCGAGGACGTGCCGCCCGACCTCCTCTCCGGCTACTCCTCGACCACCCTCGACCTCGACCTCGCGCTCACCGCCGGGGGCGAGGAGCTGCTCGCGGGGACGGACGGGTGGGGCAGCACGACCGCGATGGACCCCGGCCAGGTGGCCCCGCTGCTGGAGGAGGCCGCCGCCGTCGAGGACCCCACCGTCGAGACGGCGATCGAGGTCGACGAGCGCTACGTCGGGGAGGGCCTGCCCCGCGTCTCCTCGGTCGAGCTGAGCAACGAGATCGACGTCCCCCCCTGGGTGGACACCTCGAGCCCGACCTGGCGCCTGCAGGTCCCGGACCTGCGGCAGGACCCGCTGGAGGTCGGCATGTCACCCGGTCTGACCTACCGCGGTGGCCCGGTGCTCGGCCAGGGTGCCGGGGCGACCTCGCCGGAGGACGAACCGCCGGCCGCCACCGTCCCGGTCGCGCTGACCCGGCAGTCCGCTGCCGCGGCCGACCTGGCCGTCGGCGACCCGGTCACCCTGCGCCTCGCCGGCACCACCGTGCCGGGCGTGGTGACCCACATCGTGGCCGCGCTGCCCGGGCAGCAGGGGGAGACCGCCGCCCTGGCGGACTCGCGGGTCGCCTCCCGGGTCCTCGCCGAGCAGCAGCGCAGCCTCACCTGGCCGGACGAGGTCTGGGCCACCCCCTCCGCGGGGGCGCCGGCCGCCGTCGAGGCCCTCTCCGCCCGTGCGGACCTGCGTGCCGTCACCGGGCCGGGGACGCTCTCCGTGACGGACGCGACGAGCGCTGCCCGGCTGGTCTTCTGGGTCGCCTCCGCAGGGGCCGTGCTCCTGGCCCTGACCGGGGTCGCCGCCGTGGCGGCGACCCTGCTGACCGCGCGCCGCCCGGAGGTCGCGGTGCTCCGGGCGCTGGGTATGCCACCCGCCGCCCAGGCGCGCTCGCGCGCCCTCGAGCTGGCCGGGGTGGTGCTGGTCGCGGCGGTCTTCGGCCTGGCCGCGGGCTGGCTCGTGGGCGCCGCAGTGGTGCCGGAGCTGGCGTCGTCGACCACCGCCCCCGGCCGGCTGCAGCTCCCGGCGGCGCTGCGGCTGGAGGCGCTGCCCTGGACGGCGCTGCTGGCGGTCACCCTCGTGACGGCAGGAGCCCTGACCGTCCTGGTGGCGCGGCGCGTCCGCGCGCAGGCCCTGGACCGCGGCTACCGGGAGGAGATCCGGTGAGCCCGCGTCACGGCATACCTCGGGCTCCGGGGCCGGCCCGGCTGGCCCGACGCCAGTTCTCCGCCGACCCGTGGGTGTCGGTCGGCCTGGCCCTGCTCATCGGCCTCGTCGCGCTGCTGCTCACGGCCGCGCCGCGCGGTCTCGTCGACGTGCAGGGCCGCCAGCTCGACCAGGAGATCGAGGCCCTCTCCGCCGCGCAGCGCGACCTGCGCGGCGACTGGCAGCGCAGCGTCTACGCCGGCCGCGCCGAGGACCTCACCGGCGACCCGACGAGCGACGGCTGGGCTCCGCTCGTCGAGGGCGCCGAGCGGGTCCGCAGCGAGCAGCCCGAGCCGCTGCGCGACGTGCTGGGCCCGACGCAGCTCCTGGCCCGGCTGCAGTCCGAGGTCTCTTTCACCCCGGACATCGAGTCCGGCTACTACGCCGCGACCCTCAGCCTGGCCGTCGACCCCGACCTGCGCGAGCACGTCCAGCTCGTCGAGGGCGACTGGCCCGAGCTGGTCGTCGGACCGTCGCCGCTCGTGGGCGCCGGTGAGCCCGGCGGCGAGCCCGTCGACGAGGCGCCACCGTCGCCGGAGGTACCGGAGGTACCGATCGTGCTCCTGGAGGAGACTGCGCAGGAGCTGCTCCTCGAGGTGGGGGACGTCATCCCGCAGAGCGACCTCGTCGTCAGCGGCACCTACGAGCCCCGCGACCCGGACGACCCGCGGTGGCAGCACGTCGACAACGCCGCGGTGATGGGCACGCTCTACGACCCCAACCAGGGGGAGGAGGCCTTCCTCACCGGGTTCCTCTCCCCGGAGAACCGTGGCAGCATCGGCCCGCCGGCCAGCGTCTCGATGCGGGTCTGGTATCCCGTCGACCCCTCCGCCATCACCGGCACCACGGGGCAGGTCGAGGCGCTGACCGCCCAGGTCAACGGCTTCCTCGCCGCCCAGCACCCGCTCGCCACCGCCGAGCAGATGGGCGACGCGCGGGCCTCGCAGATCCCGCTCTTCACCACCGACCTCACCGAGACGCTGGACCGCATCGCCGGCCAGCAGCGGGCGACGAGCTCCATGCTGGCGGTCGTCGCCGCCGGTCCGCTCGGCGTCGCCCTCGCCGTCGCCGCACTGGGCGCCCGGCTCGTCGTGCAGCGTCGGCAGCAGAGCCTGGCGATGACTCTCGCGCGCGGCGCCTCACCCGCCCAGCTGCGCCGCGTGATGGCCACGGAGGGCCTGCTGCTGGGGGTGCCGGCCGCCGCGCTCGGCCACGTCGCCGCGACGCTGCTCGTGCCGGGACCGACCCCCTGGTGGCAGTGGGCGGTCTCCGCCGCGGTCGCGCTCGTCCCGTCCCTCGCGCTGGCCGCCTCCGTCGACGACGCCTCGCTGCTGACCCGGCGCCAGGACCTCGCCGGGCGCAGCGGCAGCCGGTGGCGCTGGGTCGTGGAGGTGGCCGTCGTCGCGCTGGCCGGGGTCGCCACCTGGCGGCTCCTGGGCCGCGGGGCGCGCGGGGACGACGCCACCGCGACCGGCATCGACCTGCTCGCCGCGGCCACCCCGGTGCTGCTCGCCCTCGCCGCCTGCGTCCTCACCCTGCGCCTCTACCCCCTCCCCCTGGCGGCGCTCACCCGGCTGCTGCGCGGCCGCCCCACGCTCACCCCGTTCCTGGGCGCCGCCCGCGCCCTGCGCGACCCGGTCGGTGGCCTCGTGCCGACCCTGGCCGTCGTCCTCGGGACGACCGTGGCGCTGGTCAGCGCGGTGCTGCTGTCCACCGTGACCCGCGGTGCGCAGGTCGCGGCCTGGCAGGACACCGGCGCACCGGTCCGGCTCACCGGGCCGGTCCTCACCGACGAGCTGCGCGCCGAGATCGAGGCCCTCCCCGGGGTCGGCGCGGTCGGCGGCGTCGCCGACAGCGGCTCGACCCAGGACCTCGTCGTCGACGGGGAACGGGAGGCCGTGCGCGTCTGGGTGGCGGAGCCGCAGGTGGAGCAGGTGTATGCCTCCTCCGACCTCGTCGACGGCCCGCCGGCCGCGTTCTGGTCCGAGGACGGCAGACCCGGGGTCATGACGCTGCGCTCGGCGGGCGAGGCGGTGCCCGAGAGGGCGGGCGAGGTCGCCGTCTCGGGCCTCGGCGATGTGCAGGTGCTCGGTCACCTCGACGAGGTCCCCGGGGTCCGCATCACCGGTGCCGGGGTGCTGGTCGACGGCGACCGGTGGGTCGCGGCCGGCGGGACGATGCCCAGCGTGTCCATCACCCTCATCGGGGTCGAGGCGGGTGCCGACCCGGAGACGGTCGCCGAGGCCGTGACCGAGGTCGTCGGCACCGGCGGCGTGGTGACGACGGTGTCGACCCGGCTGGACACCTTCACCGAGGCGCCGGTGACGACCGGGCTGCGCCAGCTGTTCGTCGGGGCGACCCTGGTGTCCGCGCTGCTCACCGTCCTGGCGGTGGTCGTGGTGCAGCTCATGGGCTCGGGCGCCCGGACCCGGCTGCTCGCGACCCTGCGCACCCTCGGGCTCGCCCCCGGGCAGACGCGGGCGCTCACGGCGTGGGAGCTGGCCCCCCTGCTGGCGACCTCCCTCGTCGTGGGGACGGTGCTGGGGCTCGCCGTGCCCTGGGTGCTGCTGCGCGGCCTCGACCTCACCGGCCTGACCGGCGGGACGACCCAGCCCGCCCTCCACCTCGACCTGCCGCTGCTGGCCGCCGTGCTCGGCGCGGTGGTCCTGACCGTCCTGACCGCCGTCACCACCAGCGCCTGGCTCGCCGGGCGCACCAACCTCGCGCAGGCCCTGCGCGTCGGGGAGGACCGATGAGCACGACCCCTCAGCACCACCAGGAGCAGACCGTGGACGAATCGACCGGGCTCGCGACCGTGGCCGACCGGGCCACCCTCGGGACGGCGGACGACCACGCCGCGCTCGGGACGGTGCGCGAGCACCAGGGCCCGGACATCTGGTGCGAGGACCTGGTCCGGATCTACTCCACCGAGGGCGTGGAGGTGCAGGCCCTGCAGGGGCTCAACCTCGTCGTCGACCCTGGCGACGTCGTCGCGCTGGTCGGGGCCAGCGGCTCCGGCAAGTCGACCCTGCTGGGCATCCTCTCGGGGTTGGACCGGCCGACCGGGGGCCGCGCCCGGGTGGCCGGGGTGGACCTGCTGTCGATGAGCCGCGCGCAACGGGTCGACTACCAGCGCCACACCGTCGGCTTCGTCTGGCAGCAGACCTCCCGCAACCTGCTGCCCTTCCTCTCCGCGGCGGAGAACGTCGCCCTGCCCATGGTCATCTCCGGTCGCCGCGAGCGCGGCCGGCGGGTGGAGGAGCTGCTGGGGCTGCTCGGCCTCGGCGACTGCGCCGACCGCCGGCCGACCGAGCTGTCCGGCGGGCAGCAGCAGCGGGTCGCGATCGCCACCGCCCTGGCCAACTCACCGGCCGTGCTGCTCGCCGACGAGCCGACCGGTGAGCTCGACGACACCGCCTCCGCCCAGGTCCTCGAGGTGATGCGCGAGGCCGCCGGCAGCCTCGGCACCACCGTGCTCGTGGTCACCCACGACCCCACCGTCTCCGACCACGTGCGGCGCACGGTCGCGATCCGCGACGGCCGCACCTCGACCGAGGTGCTCCGGTATGTCGTGACCGACGAGTCGGGCGAGCAGCGGCAGGTCGCCCGGGAGTACACCGTCATCGACCGGGCCGGGCGCATCCAGCTGCCGAAGGCGCACGTCGAGGGGCTCGGCCTGCGGGACCGGGTGCGGCTCGAGCACGAGAGCACCCACGTGCAGGTCTGGCCCGACGACGAGGAGCACCAGACGCGCGGTGGCGACGGGCCGGCCCCGCCGTCGGGGCGCGCGCCCGATCCCCGCACCGGACGCTCGGTCCGCACGCAGGAGGACGACGATGAGTGAGCCGACGGCATACCGGGCGGACGAGCTCGTCGACGGACCGCCGTCGGTGCTGCGGGCGGTGGGTCTGCACCGGACCTTCGGCACCGGCGCCACCCAGGTGCACGCCATCGCCGGGGTCGACCTGGAGGTGGCCGCCGGGCGCCTCACCGTGGTGCGCGGGCCGTCGGGGTCAGGTAAGACGACGCTGCTCAACCTCTTGGGCGGGCTCGACCGGCCCGACGCCGGGCAGGTGCTCCTCGACGACGGGCGGGTGCTCTCCGAGCTGCCGGAGAAGGAGGTGCTGGCGGTCCGGCGGGAGCGCATCGGCTACGTCTTCCAGAGCTTCGGGCTGGTCCCGGTGCTCTCGGCGGCCGAGAACGTCGAGGTCCCGCTGCGGCTGCAGCGCACCGTCGTGGGCGAGCGCGCCCGCCGGGTCGAGGAGGCGCTGGAGCTCGTCGGGCTGGCCCGGCACAGCAGACAACGGCCCTACGAGCTGTCCGGTGGTCAGCAGCAGCGGGTCGGCATCGCCCGGGCCCTCGTCGGCGAGCCGGACATCCTCGTCGCGGACGAGCCGACCGGACAGCTGGACTCCGAGACCGGTGCGATGGTCATGGACCTGCTGGTCCGCCTGACGCACGAGCGCGGTATCGCCTCCGTGGTGTCCACCCACGACCCGGTCCTCATGGAGCGGGCCGACCAGGTCGTCGAGCTGCACGACGGACGGCGGGTCTGAGCCCTCCCCGCGCCCGACCGTGGAATGGTCGCCGGGGCAGCACTTTCACGGTCAGCGGCGCGGAGCCACCCGCGCCCGACCGGCGAATCGTCGCCCGGGCAGCACTCCCACGGTCAGCGCGTCTGAGCCCTGCCCGGCCGACCGTGGAATCGTGGCCAGGGCCGCATCTCCACGGTCAGGAACCGGCGTGGCGGGCGTGCAGCGCGCGGACCCGCTCGGACAGGTCCGGGTCCGGGCCGGCGACGACGGCGTCCGGCACGAGCGTGGTGATCGGCAGCGGCGCGACGGGTCCCGGTCCCCTGCCCAGCCCGGCCGACCACGCGGAGAGCTGCTCGGTGGAGGAGGCGTAGACGATGCGTCCCAGCCCGACCCAGCCGTGCGCCGCGGCGCACATCGGGCAGTGCTCGCCGGAGGTGTAGACCGTGCTCGCCGCGCGCTCCTGCGGCGAGAGGTGCTGTGCGGCCCAGCGGGCGATCGCGAACTCCGGGTGCTGGGTGTGGTCGCCGCCGGAGACGTGGTTGTGGTCCTCGAGCAGCACCTCGCCGGCGGCCGACACCAGCAGCGAGCCGAACGGCTCGTCACCGGCGTCGAGCGCGGCCTCGGCCAGCTCGACGGCCCGGGAGAGGTGGGTCCGGTCGGTCGCGGAGATGCTCGTGGGGTCGCTCACTCCCCGAGGGTATGCCGTCGGCCACCTGCCGCGCGGTGCAGACCGGGCCGAGCCACGACATACCGGACCTGCCGTCTGACACCATGACGCCATGCGCGTTCTCGTCACCGGCGGCGCCGGATACATCGGGTCCCACACGGTCATCGCCCTGGCCCGGGCGGGCCACGAGGTGGTCGTCGTCGACGACTTCTCCAACAGCAAGCCGTCGGTGGCGCCCCGCCTGGAGGAGCTGGCCGGCATACCCGTCCCGGTGCATGCCTTCGACCTCGCCGACGGCGACAAGATCGACTCGCTGCTCAGCCAGGAGCGCTTCGACGCGGTCATCCACTTCGCGGCGTTCAAGGCGGTCGGCGAGTCGGTCGAGAAGCCGATCGACTACTACCGCAACAACATCGGCGCGACCCTGCGGCTGGTCGAGGCGATGGTCGCCCACGACGTGCCGCACCTCGTCTTCTCCTCCAGCGCCACCGTGTACGGCGAGGACGCGCCGGTGCCGATGACCGAGGGGCTGCCGACCTCCGCGACCAACCCCTACGGGTGGACCAAGGTCATGAACGAGCAGATCCTGCGCGACGTGACCCACGCCTACCCGCAGCTCAAGGTGGCCCTGCTGCGCTACTTCAACCCGGTCGGCGCGCACCCCTCCGGACTGATCGGCGAGGACCCCTCCGACATCCCCAACAACCTCATGCCCTTCGTGGCCCAGGTCGCGGTCGGGCGCCGGGAGAAGCTGTCCGTCTTCGGCGACGACTACGACACGGTCGACGGGACCGGCGTGCGCGACTACATCCACGTCCAGGACCTCGCGGAGGGCCACGTCGCGGCGCTGGAGCGGATCAGCAGCCACGACCGTCCGCTGTCGGTGTGGAACCTCGGCACCGGACGCGGCACCTCGGTGCTCGAGCTGGTGTCCGCGTTCGAGCGGGCCAGCGGGCAGCAGATCCCCTACGAGATCGTCGGGCGCCGCCCGGGCGACATCGCCAGCTCGTATGCCGACCCCTCGCTCGCCGAGACCGAGCTGGGGTGGCGGGCGAGCCGGTCGGTGGAGGACATGTGCGCCGATACGTGGCGGTGGCAGCAGGCGAACCCGCAGGGCTACCCGGACTGACGGCCTGCCCGTGCGGTCCGAGCACGCGTCCGGTGCGGGAAGGAGGGGCGGCTCCCAGGTGCGGGGCGTATCCTGCTGAGCATGTCCCCGCGCAGCACCTCCCTCGGCGACCTGGAGCGCGCCGTCATGGACATCCTCTGGTCCGAGGGACCAGACCTGTCGGTCCGTGACGTCCTGGACCACCTGGAGCGACGCGAGCACCACAAGGAGCTGGCCTACACCACGATCATGACGGTGCTGGACCGGCTGACCAAGAAGGGCGTGACCGAGCGGACCCGCGAGGGGCGGGCGTGGCGGTACTCCCCCGCCGCCAGCCGCGAGGAGCTCGCCGCCGGTGCCCTGCGCTCGGCCCTCGAGACCGTGCAGGCCGACCGCACCGCCGCGATGCTGCACTTCCTGGACGACGCCAGCCCCGGTGAGCTCGACGACCTGCGGGCCGCGCTCGCCCAGGTCGAGCGCCGCCGCGCCTGACCCTCCACCCCCAGCCATGGGCGGGCCGCTGCTCACCGCCGCCGTCGTGGTGGCCGCCCTCCTCCTGGTCCTGGGCGCCCCCCGCGTGCTCCCCGCCTGGACCGCGCTGCGCCGCATGCCGGGTCCGGGCCTGCTGCTGTGGCAGTCGGTCAGCCTGGCGGGCGTCCTGTGCGCGCTGCTGGCCGCCCCCACCGCGGTGCTCACCACGGGCCTGTCCCAGCCGTTGCTCCTGGGCCTGGCCCTCCTCCTGTCCGGGGTCATGCTCGTGCTGCTGCTCGCCTCCGGGCACCGCGTCGGCACCGACCTGCGCCGCCGCCGCAGCCGGCACCGCGAGCTGGTCGACCTCGTCGGGGAGCACCTCGACGACACCCTGGCCCACGGCGCCGAGGGCATCACCCGGCCGGACGTCACCGTCCTCGCCCTGGGCAACCCCAGCGCCTACTGCCTCCCCGGGCGCGGGCACCGCATCGTCCTCACCCGCGCCGCCCTGGACCGCCTGGGCGCCGCCGAGCTACGCGCCGTCCTGGCCCACGAGCAGGGCCACCTCGACGCCCGGCACGACCTGCTCCTCGAGCTGTTCACCGTGCTGCACGAGGCCGTCCCCCGCGGCCTGCGGGTGCCGGCGGCCCTGACCGAGGTGCAGCTGCTCACCGAGGCGCTCGCCGACCGGATCGCCGAGCAGCGCACCGGGCACGCGGACCTCGCCCGGGCCCTGGTCGCCATGGCCGCAGCCGCGACCCCCGAGGTCAGCGCCCGGGTCCGGCTCCTCAGCCACCCGCCGGCGCCCCGGCATACCCGCCTCGCCGTCACCGCGCTGTCCGCCGCGGTGCTCGCCGTCCCCGTGGCCGTCGCCGTGACCCTTCTCACGCTGGCCGGGTGACCTGTCCGTCTACGACCGGGGGTAGTATCTACGACGACTCGTCGTTCACCCCTCGCAGACGGGAGGCGCCCTTCGTGGATGCACTCGACCTGGCCCGCTGGCAGTTCGGCATCACCACCGTCTACCACTACTTCTTCGTGCCCATCACGATCGGGCTCAGCCTCCTCGTGGCCGTCATGCAGACGCAGTGGATGCGCACCCGGAACCCGCAGTGGCTGCGGCTGACGAAGTTCTTCGGCAAGCTCTTCACCATCAACTTCGCGCTGGGCCTGGTCACCGGCATCGTGCAGGAGTTCCAGTTCGGGATGAACTGGTCGGACTACTCGCGCTTCGTCGGGGACATCTTCGGCGCCCCGCTGGCGATCGAGGCGCTGCTGGCGTTCTTCCTCGAGTCGACGTTCCTGGGGCTGTGGATCTTCGGCTGGGGACGGATCCCGGAGAAGCTGCACGCCGCGGCCATCTGGCTGGTGCACATCGGGACCCTGCTGTCGGCCTACTTCATCCTCGCCGCCAACTCCTTCATGCAGAACCCCGTCGGCTACCGGCTCAACCCGGAGACCGGCCGCGCCGAGCTCACCGACTTCCTGGCGGTCCTCACCAACCCGGTGCAGCTGGTGACCTTCCCGCACGTCATCGCCGCGGCCTACATGACCGGCGGCGGGTTCGTGCTGGCCTTCGCGATGTGGCACCTGTGGCGCGACGCCACCCCGGGGACGGACAAGCCGATGTACCGCAAGGCCGCCAAGCTCGGTGCCGTCACCGTCCTCGTCGCCTCCCTCGGCGTCATCGTGTCCGGTGACCTGCAGGGCAAGGTGATGACCGAGGTCCAGCCGATGAAGATGGCCGCCGCCGAGGCGCTCTACGAGGACGTGCCCGAGGGCGAGGGCGCCCCCTTCTCCATCGTCACCGTCGGCACCCTCGACGGGAGCGAGGAGGTCTGGGCGCTGACCGTGCCGAAGCTGCTGTCCTACCTCGCCACCGGCACCCTGGACGGCGCCGTCGAGGGCATCGACCACATCCAGGACCGCTACGAGCTGACCCACGCGGGCTCCGAGCTGACGGCCGTCGAGGACTACCGCCCGGTCATCCCGGTCACCTACTGGACCTTCCGCCTCATGATGGGGCTGGGTTTCGCCGCCATGGCGATCGCGGCCGCGGTCCTGTGGGTGCTGCGGGGTCGGGGCAGCGAGACCGACGAGCAGCGGCTCGGGCACCGGATGTGGGGTTGGGCCGGGCTCCTCGTGCTGGTGCTGCCGCTGCTGGCCAACACCTTCGGCTGGATGTTCACCGAGATGGGGCGTCAGCCGTGGCTCGTCATGGGCCTCATGACGACCCAGACCGGCGTCTCCCCGGGCACGACCGCCGCCGAGGTGCTGACCTCGATGACCGTCTTCACCCTCCTCTACGGCGTGCTCGCCGTCGTCGAGGTCGGGCTGCTCCTGCGCTACGGCCGGGCCGGCGCGGAGCAGGTGCCCGAGGACGCGTCCTACGACCCCCGTGCCCGCGACGACGACGACGCGTTCGTCTTCACCTACTGAGACAGGGACGTCATGGAACTCACCACGATCTGGTTCATCCTCATCGCCGTCCTGTGGGTCGGCTACTTCTGCCTGGAGGGCTTCGACTACGGCGTGGGCATGCTGCTGCCGGTGCTCGGGCGCGACGAGACCGAGGGCGGGTCCCCGCACACCGGGGAGACGCGCAAGCGGCAGATGCTCTCGGCCATCGGTCCGTTCTGGGACGGCAACGAGGTATGGCTGCTCACCGCGGGCGGCGCCATCTTCGCGGCCTTCCCGCACTGGTACGCCACCCTCTTCTCCGGGTTCTACCTGCCGCTGCTGCTCATCCTCGTCGGGCTGATCCTGCGCGGCGTGGGGCTGGAGTACCGCGGCAAGGTCGACTCCCCCGCCTGGCGGGCCCGGATGGACGCGATGGTGGTCGCCGGCTCGACCGTCCCGGCGCTGCTGTGGGGCGTGGCGTTCACCAACATCGTGCTGGGGGTGCCCATCGACGCGGACATGGAGTACGTCGGCGGCTTCTGGAACCTCCTGGGTCCGGTGGCCCTGCTCGGCGGGCTGACCACCCTCACCCTCTTCCTCACCCACGGCGCGCTCTTCGTCGCGCTCAAGACCGACGGCCGGCTGCGCCACGACGCCCGGGCGTTGGCGCTGCGGCTCGGGGCGGCGAGCGCGGTGCTCGCCGTGCTGTGGCTGGGCATCCTGCACCTGCGCACCGGGACGCCGGCCTCCTGGCTGGTGGCCGGGGTGGCGGCGGCCAGCCTGGTGGGTGGGCTGCTCGCGGCGGCCCGCGGCCGGGAGGGCTGGGCCTTCACCGGCACCTTCGTCGCCATCGCGTTGGCCACCACGTCGCTGTTCCTCGCGCTCTTCCCCGACGTGATGCCCTCGAGCCTGGACCCCGCCTGGTCGCTCACGGCGGAGAACGCCAGCTCCAGCCAGAAGACGCTCGGCATCATGACGGTCGTGGCGCTCGTCTTCACCCCCGTCATGCTGCTCTACACCGCGTGGAGCTACTGGGCGTTCCGCAAGCGGGTGTCCGGCCACCACATCCCCACCGAGGTGCACCACGCGGCCGTCGTCGACGGCGGCGAGCGGGCCGGGGCGGACCGCTGACGTGGCGACACCGGAGCGCTGAGCCGCGTGCGACCCGTCGACCCCGCCCTGCTGCGCGCCCTCCCGGCGACCCGCGGACCGGTGGCCTCGCTGTCCGTCGTCGGCATCCTCTCCGGGGTCGTCGCGATCGCGCAGGCCCTCACCCTGGCCCTCGTCGTGGGCGCGGCGGTGCGGGGCTCGCGCGAGGAGCTCACGGCATACCTCGGCTGGCTGGTGGCCCTGCTCGTCCTGCGGGGGGTGCTCGCCGGGACGGGTGAGCTCGTGGCGCGGCGCGCCGGGCTGCGCGTCGTGGGCATCGTCCGGGAGGCGCTGCTGCGGCACTGGCTGGGGCGGCCGGTCGAGGCGCGGCCCCGGACCGAGGTCGCGGTGACCCGCGCCACCGACGGGGTCAGCGCCCTCGAGCCGTATGTCGCGCGCTACCTCCCCGCGCTGGTCACCGCCGCCGTGGTGCCGGCGCTGGCGCTGGTCGCGCTGGTGGTGGTGGATCCATGGAGCGCACTCATCGTCGTGCTCACGCTGCCGCTGCTGCCCCTCTTCGCCGCGCTCATCGGGATGCATACGCGGGACGAGACGCAGCGCCGGTGGGGGGCGATGGACCTGCTGGCCGGGCACTTCCTCGACGTCATGAAGGGGTTGCCGACGCTGGTGGCCTACGGGCGGGCCCGGGCGCAGGTCGAGGTGGTCCGCGAGGTCGGCGAGCGGCACCGGCGGGCGAGCGTCGCGACCCTGCGGACGGCCTTCCTGTCGACGGCGGCGCTGGAGCTGCTGGCGACGATCTCGGTGGCGATGGTGGCCGTGGCCGTGGGGCTGCGGCTCGCGCACGGCGGGATGGACCTCGTCGTCGGGCTCAGCGCGATCCTGCTGGCGCCCGAGGCCTACTGGCCGATCCGCCGGGTGGGGGCGGAGTTCCACAACGCCGCCGACGGGGCGCAGGTGCTGGAGGAGCTCGCCGACGAGGGGGTGCTGGGGGGCGCGGCGGCGCAGGGCCCCGGTGGGCGTGCGGACGGACGGGCACCACGCCCCGGGGCCGCCACGTCGGGCGAGAGCGCAGCCCGTGGTGCCCGTCCGGCCACACCGGCCGGGGGGTCGATCGGTCTCACCGAGGTGTCCTACGCCCACCCCGGCCGGGTGCGCACGCTGGCCGAGCTCTCGCTGCGCACCCCGTCCGGCCCTGGCGTCACCGCGCTCACCGGCCCCAGCGGCGCCGGGAAGACCACGGTGCTGGAGCTGCTCGCCGGGCTGCGGATCCCGGCGACCGGGACGGTCAGCGCACCTGCGGCCCACCTGGCGACCCAGCGGCCGCTGCTGCTGCCGGGCACCGTGCGCGACAACCTCGCGATCGCCGACCCGGACGCGACCGACGCGGCGATGACGGATGCGCTGGAGCGGGTCGGGCTCTGGCGCCAGCTGGCGGACCGGCACGGGCTGGACACCTGGCTGGGCGACGACGGTGTCGGCCTGTCCGCCGGTCAGCGGGCGCGGCTGGCGCTGGCCCGGGCCACCCTCTCGCCGGCGCCGCTGCTCCTGCTGGACGAGCCGACCGCCAACGTGGCGGTGGACGGTCTACCCCGGCTGCACCAGGTCATCACCGAGCTCGCGGAGACGCGACGCATCGTCGTCGTGACGCACGACTGCTACCTCGCCGCGCTCGCGGACGACCGCTGGCGGCTCGAGGCGGGCGGCGGCGAGCCGGTGTCCCTGGCCGGTGGACCCGGCGACCTCCGCGCGGCTCCCGACCGGCTCCTGCCCGACCGCGGGACCGACGCCGGCCCGGAGGCCGACCCGGCGGCCCACCCGGCGGCCGACCCGGCGGCGCACCCGGTCCCGCGCCCCGGGGAGGTCGCCCCCGTCCGGACCCCCCGCGGCCGCCGCGGCCTGGCGCTGGCCTGCCTGCTCGGTGGAGCCTCCGTCGGCTGCGGCGTGGCCCTGACGGCGACCTCCGGGTGGCTCATCGTGCAGGCCTCCACCATGCCGGTCGTGCTCACCTTGCTCGTGGCGATCGTGGGCGTGCGGGCGTTCGGCATCTTCCGCCCGGTGTTCCGCTACGCCGAGCGGGTGGTCAGCCATGACGTGGCCCTCGACGACCTGTCCCGCCGCCGGGCGGACCTCTACGCCGCCCTCATCCCGCTCACGCCGGCCCGCCTGGGTCGGCGCAGCCGCGGCCGGGTGCTCACCGCCGCCGCCCGGGACCTCGAGGACGTCGTCGACGAGCACGTGCGGGTGAACGTGCCCGGGTGGTCCGCGGGCATCGCGACCCTTGTCGGGGCGGCGGTCGCGGGCTGGCACCTGCCGGCCGCCGGCGTGGTGGTGGCGGCCGGGGGGCTGGTCGTCGCCGCCGTCGCCCTGCTCGGGTATGCCGCTGAGCGCCCCGCCCAGGACGCGGCGGTCGCGCGGCGCGGCGAGGTGCGCGAACAGGCAACCGCCCTGGCCGCCCAGCTGCTCCCCGTGCAGGCGGTCAGCGGGGTCGCCGGGGGGCACCGGCAGCTGCTCGACCCCGTGCTGCGGGCCGAGGAGGCGCACCGTCGTGGCGAGGCGCGGCTCACCCGGGCCCGGGCCGCCGCGCTGGCGGCCACGTGGGTGGTCGTCGCCGCGACCGCCACGACCGTGGCGCTGCTGGCCTTCGACGCGCGTGCCGTCGGGGCGCTGAGCGGCCCCTTCGCCGCGCTCGTCGCGCTGGTGCCGTTGGCGCTGGCCGACGCCTGGGCGGGGGTCCCCGACATCGCGGGCGCCCGGGCCCGGGCCCGGTCGGCACGGGCCCGCCTGGACGCGCTCGTCGACCAGACGCCGGCCGTGGTCTCGTGCGGGACCACCGCGGCGCCGACGGGGCCGCCGGCGCTGGAGCTGCGCGAGGTCACCGCCAGGTGGTCACCAGGGGCGACCGGGCGCCCGACACCCGACCTGCCCCCGCTGGACCTCGACGTGCAGCCGGGCGACCGCATCCGCCTCGACGGGCCCAACGGGGCCGGCAAGTCGACGGCGCTGGCCGTGCTCGCGCGCCACCTCGACCCGGAGGAGGGCTGCTACCTCGTCTCCGGCGCGGACACGGGAGGAGGGTGCCGGTGCGGCGCGGACGTGCGCACGCTGGACCTGGAGGAGACCCGCGCGCTGGTGGCCGTCGTCGACGACGAGCCACACGCCTTCGCGGGGTCGGTCCGCGCCAACCTCGTGCTCGCCTCGCCGGGAGCGACCGACGGCGAGGTGCTCGACGCACTCGGGGCGGTCGACCTCGGCGGCTGGTTCGCCACCCTGCCCCAGGGCTTGGACACCCCCCTGACCGGGCTGTCCGGCGGCGAGCGCAGTCGCCTCGCCCTGGCCCGCGCGCTGCTGTCCGGGCGGCCGGTCGTCCTGCTGGACGAGCCCACCGCGCACCTCGACGACGCGACGGCCGAGCGCTCGCTCGGCGGGTTGCTGGCCGGTCTCGGCGGCGGCCGATCGGTGGTGCTGGTGAGCCACACCGCGCCGGTCACCGGCCGCTGGACCGACCACCGGGTCGGCCGGGACGCCCCGTCGGCAGCGGACGACCGAGCGGTCCCGCAGCACATCGGCTAGGTTGCGGGCATGGACACCTCGACCGTCGTCTGGATCGTCGTCATCGCCCTCGTCGTGGTGGCGGCGTTGGCCGTCTGGGCGATGATGGCCCGCAACAAGCGGCTGGCCGCGGCCCGCGAGGAGGCGGCGGGGCTGCGGGAGAAGGCGCAGTCCGGAGAGTCCTACGCGCAGAGCGCCGAGGAGCGGGCCCGCGAGCTGCAGGGCAAGGCCCGGGAGGCCCAGCTGCACGCCGACAAGCTGCACCGGGAGGCCGAGGAGGCCACCCGCATCGCGCGCGAGCACCGCGACCGCGTCACCGGCGACTACGTCAACGCCGACGAGATCGACCCGGACGCCAAGAAGCGCTGACCTCGGCGCCGGTGGCTCAGGACGGGTCGCTCACCGGGAGCCCGGTGTCCCGCACCAGGTAGAGCCACGGGAAGGCCCGGGCCCCCACCTGCCACCCCTGCGTGAGGTAGCTCGCGGTGGAGCGCGTCCACAGCACCCGGCGGTGCTCCCAGCGGGTGGCTGTCCGCACCATCCGGTGCCGGAACATGCCGGCCTCGACGGTGTGCCAGCCGAGCTGGCCGGCGAGCTCCAGCTCGCCCAGCTCGTCGACGGCGGTGACCGGACCGAGCCACCGCTCGTCCGGACGCTCCGCACTCTCGGCGCTCGGGCCTGAGTCGTCGGCGGTCCCGGTCCGACGCCCAGCACCGCCGAAACGCTGCTGGGCGCCCTGCCTGCTCAGCCCCAGCTCCTGGCCGAGGGTCGCCCAGCTCTGCCCGCCGGAGCGGGCAGCGGTCACCGCCTGCTGCAGCAGCTCGCCGCTGACCTCGTGGGCCAGCGCGGCGCGGCGCACCAGGCGGAGGTGGTCGTCGGCGTCCAGCGTCTGTCCGCCGGGTTCCGGGCCGCCGTCGAGGATGACGTGCCCGATCTGGGCGGCGAGGTCCCCCTCGGGGTGGGCCTGGCTCACCGGGGGTCCCGGGTGTCGGGGGCGGGCCCGTCGTCGGCACCGTCGCGGCTGGGCAGCCAGTGCCGGTCGTCCTCGCCCTGTCCCCGGCTGCGTCGGTGCCACATCGAGGCCCCGACCAGGTAGGCACCGGCGACCATCAACGCCAGGGTGGCGCCCTGGAAGAAGCCGTGCACGAAGCCGGAGTCGACGACGCGGCTCAGCCCGTAGGTGACGAAGCCGATGGCGATCGCCGCCAGGCCGGCGGTGAGGCGGACCCGGGACATCGCGGTGGCGGCAGAAGGAGTGGTCATGCGTCAACCATACGTTGACATAGCGCCAACGTCAACGTTGCGTTGACACCATGGTCGCCGGGGGGTCGAGGCACCCGTTCGGCGTCCTGGCGCACCCTGCCAAGATGGGCGTATGCCGCTGCCTCCCGCCCGCACGCCGCTCGCCGAGCTCTCTCCCACCATCGCCCTGGGCGCCCTCGACGGGAGGTACCGCGGGGCGGTCGGGCCGCTGGTCGACCACCTCTCCGAGGCCGCTCTCAACCGGGCACGCCTGCACGTGGAGGTCGAATGGCTCCTGCACCTGGTGCAGCACGAGGTGGTGCCGGGGGCGCCGGGTCTGTCCGAGCAGGAGGGCACCGCCCTGCGGGCGCTGGTGGTCGACTTCGACGCCGACGCGATCGCCGAGCTCCGGGCCATCGAGGCCGAGACGGTGCACGACGTCAAGGCGGTCGAGTACTTCCTGCGCGGGCGGCTGACGGCCCTGCTCGCCGAGTCAGGCGCCGACGGTGCCGCGCGCGCCGAGGCCCTGGGACAGCTCATCCACTTCGCCTGCACCAGCGAGGACATCAACAACACGTCCTACGCGCTCATGGTGCAGGGCGCGGTCCAGAAGGTCTGGCTGCCGCGGGCGCAGGCCCTGGCCGGGCAGCTCGCCGCGATGGCCCGCGAGCTCGCCGAGGTGCCGCTGCTGGCGCACACGCACGGCCAGCCGGCCACCCCCACGACGATGGGCAAGGAGCTGGCGGTGCTGGCGCACCGGCTGACGAGACAGCTGCGCAGGGTCGAGGGGGCGGCATACCTGGGCAAGCTCAACGGGGCCACCGGCACCTACGGCGCGCACGTCGAGGCGGTGCCGGGAGCGGACTGGCAGCGGCTCAGCCAGGACTTCGTCGAGCACCTCGGGCTGACGTGGAACCCGCTGACCACGCAGATCGAGAGCCACGACTGGCAGGCCGAGCTGTACGCCGACATCGCGCGGTTCAACCGGATCCTGCACAACCTGGCCACCGACGTGTGGACCTACATCTCGATGGGCTACTTCGCCCAGGTGCGCGGGCAGGGCACCGTCGGCTCGTCGACCATGCCGCACAAGGTCAACCCCATCCGCTTCGAGAACGCCGAGGCCAACCTCGAGGTGAGCAACGCGCTGCTCGACGTGCTCGCCTCGACCCTGGTGACCAGCCGGCTGCAGCGCGACCTCACCGACTCCTCGATGCAGCGCAACGCGGGCACCGCGCTCGGGCACAGCCTGCTGGCGCTGGACAACGTGAGCCGTGGGCTGGCCGGGCTGGACGCCGTGCCGGCCGCGATGGCCGCCGACCTCGATGCCAACTGGGAGGTGCTCGCCGAGCCGGTCCAGTCGGTGATGCGGGCGCTCGCCGCGCGAGGGCTGGAGGGGATGAGCAACCCCTACGAGAGGCTCAAGGAGCTGACCCGGGGCCGACGGATCGGGCAGGCCGAGCTGGTCGAGTTCGTCCGCGGCCTGGGGCTGCCGGCGCAGGAGGAGCAGCGGCTGGTCGCGCTCACCCCGGCGACCTACGTCGGTCTGGCGCCGGACCTGGTCGAGCACCTGGGGGACGTGTGATCATCCTGCCCGCCGAGCGCCTGGGAGACGCGGAGGCGCACTTCGCCCGGGCCGGGTATGCCCTCGCCGAGGTCACCACGCCCGGTGGCGGTGGGCTGCGGGAGACGCAGGCGCAGCTGGCCGAGGCGCTGCGGCTGCCCGCTCCGGCAGGGCGCAACCTCGACGCGATGGCCGACGCGCTGCGCGATCTGCGCGACCTGTGGGACGGCCGGGAGGTGGCGCTGCTGTGGCAGGAGGCGGGGGCGCTGGCGGCCCGTGACGGGCGGGCGTGGTGGATCCTGGCCGAGATCCTCGACGACGCCGACGCCCTGGCCGTCGTGGCGCTGGGGGCCTCCGGCGGGCAGGACCGGGGGTGAGGCTTTCCCGCCCGGTCGCGATCGGCCTCCTGGGGCTTCTCGCGGCACTCGTGCTCTGGCTGGTGCTGGGCACGGGCGTCACGGACGGCGAGGCGGGTGACGACCGGGCGGCCGCACCGAGCAGCTCCACCATGCCGGACGCCAGCGACGAGGCCGGCCCCACCGGGGTCGACACCCGCTCCTGGGACGACGTCTCCGCCTGCGCCGACACCGTGCTGCCGCCGGAGCTGGAGCCGGTCGTCGACGACATCGAGGACGGTGGACCGTACGACTACCCCGGCAAGGACGGCTCCACCTTCCGCAACGACGAGGGCTACCTGCCGCAGGAGTCCGGCGGCTACTACCGCGAGTTCACGGTCGAGACTCCCGGGCTGTCGCACCGCGGCGCGAAGCGGGTCGTCGCCGGCGGCGACGAGATCGACCCCGAGGTCTGGTACTACACCGACGACCACTACGAGAGTTTCTGCGAGTTCGCCCCGGCCGGGTGACGCTGCCCGGCACCCCCGTGGTGGTTGGATGCGGGGATGGTGCGACGAACGACGTGGTCGCAGTACCGGCAGTCCATCGGCGACCGCTCGGGTCTCTTCGCCGCCGTGGTCGACCGTTGGCCGGTGGGAGAGGCGCTCTACCCCGGCAGCTATGTCGACCTGTCACCCTCGACCGCGATCGCCTCGGTGACCTACGTCGACACCGACGCCCGGGCCGGGAGGTTCTTCGCCGACACCGACCTGGTGGAGCAGGAGCTGGCAGGACGGACCCGCCCCGGCGCGGGAGCCCGGGTGCGCTTCCTCGCCGCCGACTACACCGGACCGCTGGAGGTCCCGCGACGCAGCGTGGACCTGATCGTCTCGCTCTACGCCGGGCCCGTCTCGGAGCACACCCGTTCCTACCTGCGCCCAGGAGGATGGCTGCTGGCCAACACCAGCCACGGCGACGCGAGCCTGGCTGTCTCGACCCTGCGTGGACCCTCGTCGCGGCTGTCGATCACCGCGACGGCCGCTACCGCGTGTCGACCGGGCGGCTCGACGAGCACCTCGTCCCCCGGCGCCCGGACCTGGCCGACCCGGAACGCATCCGCGCCACCGGTCGCGGCGTCGCCTACACGCGCACGGCCTTCGCCTACCTCTTCCAGCTGAGGTGATGCCGGCGGTGGGCCGTCAGGCACCTGAGGTCCTCAGGCTCCGGCCGAGCCCCGCGCACGCCAGGCGGCATACGCGAGCGTGACAGCGGCGGGCGTCCAGATGGCCCGCTCGAGGGGAGAGCGCGAGATGGCGTTCGGGACGGCGGCCGCCGACATCAGTCCGGCCACGGCAGTGAGGACTGCACGCCGGGCCTGCGGCGGCGTCCGCTCACTCGCGACGGCAACCGCCAGGCCGGAGACCACCGTGGCGGCGCCGCTCACCACTCTCAGCCGCCCCGGTAGCACGCCCGCGTGCTGGCCGCCGTAGCTCGCCCGGCCCCATGGCGCACCCAGCGCCAGCGCCAGCTGGAACGCGGCCACCCCACCCAGCCCCAGGGCCGTGACCGCCCGGTCTCGTGTCGACATGACGCTCCTCACGACCTCGTCCTCGTCCTCGTCGGTCTCCAACGGTGCCGGGTGCCGGGGACTGAGGCACCGCAGGCGTCGTCGCCTGCACCGCACACCAACGTAGCGCCCCTCCCTCGGGGCGCACCACGGCCACCCCGGGATCGTGGCTCGTTTTCCCGGGCCCACCGCAGCGCCACCTGCCAGAGACGTCACAGTGAGTCACCCTCAGAATCAACCCGCCGCTGAGTCGCCGAGCGACTCAAGCCGCCGCTGACTCTCGCGGTGGATCAGCCCGCCGCTGAGTCACCATGAGCATCACGGGCGAACTGATCCTGAGGGTGACTCAATGTGACGTGTCCGGCAGACCATGGGTGAGGTGGGCTCCCGCGGCGGGCCGGTCCGCCCTGCCTCCGCACGGGCGGTCAGTGGCGGGCTACGTATCGGGTCATCAGGACCCCACCGGGGAACGTCCTGGTCCCCACGAGGTCCAGGTTCACCCAGCTGTCCAGGGCCGCGAAGAACGGCTTGCCCTCCCCCACCAGGACGGGGACGGTGACCAGGACGTACTCGTCGATGAGCCCCGCGCGCATGGCGGCGGCGGCCAGGGTGGCGCCCCCGATCTCCATCGGCCCGCCGTCCTCGCCCTTGAGCCGACGGATCTCGCTCACCGCGTCGCCCGTGACCAGCCTGGTGTTCCAGTCGACCGGGCGGCTCGTCGAGGAGAAGACGACCTTCGGCATGGCGCGCCAGCGGCGGGCATACTCACGGTGCGCCGGGGTGGCACCGGGGCTCTGGTCCGCGGTCGGCCAGTGAGAACTCATGTCCTCCCACAACCGGCGACCGTAGAGCGACAGCTCCGTCGCACCCACGCGGTCGGACCACCACTGGAACAACTCGTGGCTCGGCGCGCTCCAGCCGAGGTCGCCGTCGGGGGTCGCGACGTAGCCATCCAGGCTCACGTTCATGGCGAAGGTCAGCGTGCGCACGACATCGGTCTCCTCACGCTCAGGTGCTCACCCGTGACAGACTCGCGCGGCACGGCATACTCATCTCCGCGACGCCAGCATCACCGGCCGACCTTTGACGGCGAGGGAGGGAGGACCCATGCTCCAGCGCGTCACCGATGACGTCCTGGTCCACCAGAGCGGACTGCTCCGCAACAACACCGCAGTCGTGCGCGGCCCCTCCGGGGTGCTGCTCGCTGACCCGGGAGTCACCGATGCCGAGCTGCGCGGGCTCGCCCAGGACCTCCGCGAGCTCGGCGAGCCGGTCGTGGCCGGCTTCGCGACCCACCCCGACTGGGACCACGTGCTCTGGCACCCCGAGCTCGGTGACGCTCCCCGGTTCGGCACCGCCCGGTGCGCCGCGTTCCTGCAGGACCTGCGCGCGCAGCCGGACTGGCGCACCCAGGTCCGGGAGGGGCTGCCGCCCGAGATCGTCGACGAGGTCTCGCTGGCGCACTTCGCGCTCGTCACCGGACTGGCCGAGGGCGTCACCGAGCTGCCGTGGGAGGGACCGTCGGTGAGCATCCTCGAGCATCCGGCGCACTCCCCCGGTCACGCCGCCCTCGTCGTCGTCGCCAGCCGCGTCCTCATCGCCGGTGACATGCTGTCCGACGTCTTCGTCCCCATGCTGGACGAGGCCCGGGAGGGGCGCGACCGGGTCGAGGACTACCTCGCCGGGCTCCGAGTGCTGGAGTCCGTCGCGGACGACGTCGACGCCGTCGTCCCCGGCCACGGGTCTGTCGCCCGCGGGACTCAGGTGCGGGCTCGCATCGACCTCGACCGCGCCTACCTGCACGCCCTGCGCGACGGGGTGGAACCCGACGACCCGCGGATCGGCTCCGACGTGCCCCCGGGCTGGGAGTGGGTCCGTGACATCCACAGGGGCCAGACGCGAGGCGTCGCGCAGCGACGAGCCGACGCCGAGTCCGCACGCTCGTGATCCCTCCGTCGGCGAGGGCCCGTCAGCCCGGCACCTGCTGCTCCTGCCACGCCACGAATTGCCGCCGTGTCCGCCGACGCCCTCATGATCACGCCTTGAGCCCGAAGACCTGCTCGAGCTGCCGGTCGAAGAGCTGCGCGATGCGCAGGGCGAGCGGCAGACTCGGGTCGAACCTGCCCGTCTCGATGGCGTTGACGGTCTGGCGGGAGACCCCCAGCTCGCGCGCCAGCTGGGCCTGGCTCCAGCCGTGCTCCCCCCGCAGCCGGCGCACCGTGTTGACGGTCTCAGCCACGCAACCGCCTGAGCTCGGCGGCATACCGGAGCCAGAACGCGGTGACCATCGTGACCACCAGCAGCAGCGCCCAGAGCATCGGCAACGCGCCGGGGGCGATGGTGAGCGCCAGCATGGCCAGGGCGGAGAGCAGCAGCGCGTCCCCGAACGCCGCGCTGCGCGCGCTCACCGCCGCCTGGAACTCGACACTGTCGTGAGAGTCCTCCCCACGGTTCGCCCGACGCCGTCGGGCGGTGATGTTCACGGCCAGCCCCAACGGTGCGATCACCAGGAGTGC
This sequence comes from uncultured Serinicoccus sp., assembly GCF_947487915.1. Classification (GTDB taxonomy): domain Bacteria; phylum Actinomycetota; class Actinomycetes; order Actinomycetales; family Dermatophilaceae; genus Ornithinicoccus. Next base: position 157,710 of record NZ_CANKYH010000005.1, read on the forward strand.
ACTGGACACCTCCCCGCCTATCCGGGCCGACCCCTCGCTCACCCCCAGGACGACCCCGAGGGCCACCCCGACGAGCATGCAGGTGATCGCGCAGGCCCACACCAGTCTGGCACTCATGTGTCAAGCGTGCTTGACACATGTCGCTCCTGTCAACGACTGGAATACCTCTAGGGGGTATGCTGTTGGCATGGCTGTGAATGGTTACGCGGGCTCCAAGGAGGACTACCTCAAGCGGCTGCGCCGCATCGAGGGACAGGTGCGCGGCATCGCCCGCATGGTGGAGGACGACACCTACTGCATCGACGTCCTCACCCAGGTGAGCGCCGCCACCAAGGCGTTGCAGGCGGTGAGCCTGGGCCTGCTCGAGGACCACATCGGCCACTGCGTCGTCGACGCCGCCGCCGAGTCCGAGGAGGCCAAGGACGAGAAGGTCCGCGAGGCCTCTGCGGCCATCGCCCGGCTCGTCCGCAGCTGACCCAGCACCCACCCAGGCGCCGGCCCTAGCGTGCCGGCCGCACCGTATACCCGAGGAGAGCCCCATGACCGACACCCCGCTGCAGAACCAGACCACCAAGGTCGTCGTCTCCGGCATGACCTGCGAGCACTGCGTCGCCTCCGTCACCGAGGAGCTGCAGGAGATCGACAACGTCCTCGAGGTCCGCGTCGAGGACCTCGTCAAGGGCGGAGAGACCGACGTCTTCGTCGTCTCCGACGGCCCGCTCGACCTCGGCGCCGCGCGGGAGGCGGTCGAGGAGGCCGGCTACACCGCTAGCGCCTGACCCTGCCCCACCCCCGCTCCAGGAGGAGCCGATGAGCACCACCGAGATCGCCACCCAGCACGTCGACCTCGCCATCAGCGGCATGACGTGCGCCTCCTGCTCGGCCCGCATCGAGCGCAAGCTGGGCAGGATGGAAGGCGTCGAGGCCAGCGTCAACCTCGCCACCGAGAAGGCCAGCGTGACCTTCCCCTCGGCCCTGTCGGTGGCCGACATCGTCGCCACCGTCGAGAAGACGGGGTATGGCGCCACGCCCCTGACCGACGACGCCTCCGGACGTGGGCGCGGCGGCGGTCCGGCGATGACGCACGACGTCGTCGGCCAGGACTCGTTGCGGCGGCGGACGGTCGTGGCCAGCGCGCTGGCCCTCCTCGTCGCGGTGCTGCACATGGTGCCGCCGGTGCGGGAGTCGATGGGGGCGGCCGGGCACTGGCTGCAGCTGCTGCTGACCCTGCCGGTCTACCTCTGGGCGGCATGGCCGTTCCACCGGGCAGCGGCGGTCAACGCCCGGCACGGCGCCTCGACGATGGACACCCTCGTCTCGGTCGGCACCACCGCGGCGATGGGCTGGTCGGTCGTCGCGCTGCTCACCGGCTTCACCCACGACCTGTACTTCGAGGTCGTGGCGGTGGTCACCGCCTTCCTGCTCATCGGACGCACCATTGAGGCGCACGCCAAGGCGCAGGGCCGCTCGGCGCTCACCTCGCTCATGGAGCTCGGCGCCAAGGACGTGGCGGTGCTGCGCCAGGACGCGGGCAAGGGCGGCGCCATGGCCACCACCGAGCACCGGGTGCCCGTCGAGGAGCTCGCCGTGGGTGACCGCTTCGTCGTCCGGCCGGGGGAGAAGGTCGCGACCGACGGGGTCGTCCTCTCCGGCCGCTCGACCATCGACGCCTCCATGGTGACCGGGGAGTCCATGCCGGTGGAGGTCGGACCGGAGGACCAGGTCACGGGCGCCACCGTCAACGGCCACGGGAGGCTCATCGTCCGCGCCAGCCGGGTCGGTGCCGAGACGACGCTCGCGCGGATCACCGAGCTCGTCGAGCAGGCGCAGACCGGCAAGGCGCCCGTGCAGCGGCTGGCCGACCGCATCTCCGCGGTCTTCGTGCCGGCCGTGCTCGTCATCGCCGGGCTCACCCTGGTGCTGTGGCTGGTGACCGGCAACCCCGTCACCGAGGGCCTGGCCGCCGCCGTCGCGGTGCTCATCATCGCCTGCCCCTGCGCGCTCGGGCTGGCCACGCCGACGGCGCTGCTCACCGGCACCGGCCGCGGCGCCCAGCTGGGGATCCTCATCAAGGGACCGCAGATCCTGGAGTCCACCCGGGCCGTCGACACCGTCGTGCTCGACAAGACCGGCACGCTGACCACCGGGCACCCGGTGCTCACCGACGTCGTCACCGCGGGGTCCCTGCCCGCGGACGCCGCGCTCAAGGCGGCAGCCAGCGTCGAGGTCGGTAGCGAGCACCCGGTGGCGCAGGCCGTCGTGGCCGGGGCCCGCGAGCGCGGCGTGCGGATCGCCGACGCCCAGGACTTCGTCAACCTCCCGGGAGCGGGCGCGCGCGCGGACGTGAACGGCATGGTCGTCACGGTCGGTCGCCCCAGCCTCTTCGAGGTCGTCCCCGAGGTGCTGCACGAGGCGATGGCCGGCGCCGAGGGCACGATCGTCCTCGTCGGCTGGGAGGGCACCGCCCGGGCCGCGATCACCGTCGCCGACACCCCGCGGGAGACCAGCGCGGCCGCCGTGGAGCGGCTGCGCGGGCTGGGCCTCACGCCATACCTGCTCACGGGCGACAACGAGCGCACCGCCGCGGCCGTCGCGCAGCACGTGGGCATCGACCCGGCCCACGTGACCGCCGACGTGCTGCCCCAGCACAAGTTCGACCACGTACGGGCGCTGCAGGAACAGGGCCGGGTGGTGGCCATGGTCGGCGACGGGGTCAACGACGCGGCCGCCTTGGCCCAGGCCGACCTCGGTATGGCGATGGGGTCCGGGACCGACGTCGCCGCCGAGTCCGCGGACATCGTCCTCATGCGCCCCGACGTCCAGACCGTGGCCGACGCGATCGGGCTGTCCCGGCGGACGCTGCAGGTCATCAAGCAGAACCTGCTGTGGGCGTTCGGCTACAACACCCTCGCCATCCCGCTCGCCGCCTTCGGCCTGCTGACGCCGGTCATCGCCGGTGGGGCGATGGCGCTCAGCTCGGTGCTCGTCGTGCTCAACAGCCTGCGGCTCCGGGGCTACGGACGGGCCTAGCCCGACCCGGTCGTGGTGGGCACCCAGGCGGGCGGTGCGCCGTCGCCGACGTCCCACCGCTCGTCGATCGACCACGTCTGGCCGTCGGTCGTCAGCGTGGCCCAGGTGTCCCGCTCGTCGGGGTCGGCCGTGGGTCCCAGGCGCAGCCCGACCAGCGCGCCGGCCGTGGTCTCCTCGACGACCTCCACGCACGCGTACTCGCCGGTCGGCTCGTCCTCGCACCGGTCCAGGTACCCGCCGGCGGGCAGCTCCTCCTCCCAGAGCAACCAGGACGCCTCCCAGGCGTCGTAGGCGATCACCCCGTCCTCACCACCGCCGGGAGCCGGACCTTCGGGCCCGTCACCGGGGTCGTCGCCGACCCACACCTCGTCGCCGAACGGCCCAGAGCCCTCACCGAACCCCTCCTCCAACCCGGCTCCCTCCGGACCCACCGGTGGCGGGGGCGGGGCCACCGTGCCGTCCTCCGGCTGCGGCTCGGACCCGGCGACGGGTGTGCCGGCACCCCCTGCCTCGGCGTCCGCGTCGCGGGTGTCGACGGTCACGAGGGGCTCCCCGGAGGCGTGCAGCTCACCCCAGTAGCGGTCGAACAGCGCCAGCCCGGTGTCGTCCGCCGCCGCCCCCTGGCGCTCGGCGACCCACTCGATCGAGGCCAGCACGTCCTCCAGCGCCGCGTCGTCGGGATCGGCATCGCGCAGCGTGAGCACGGCGGCGCCGTCCCCGGAGATCTGCAGCACCGGGTCACCGGCCAGGAACGACTCCGGCCCCAGCGAGCCGAAGCAGTAGATGACCGTCAGCCGGGTCCCGGGCTCCAGCCACGTCGGGTCGCCGTGCACACCGGTGGGCGCGGTCCATCCGTAGGCGCACTCGCCGAGACTGCCCGAACCCTGCCCGGACGTCGTGAAGACGTCGACGTCGAGCTCGTCGAAGCCGCGGCTGCTGGTCAGCTCCAGCGCCCGGTCGCCCACCACCTCGAGGTCGAACACCGCAGCCACTCCCAGGAACTCCGGGTTGGCCTCGTCAGCGGTCAGCTCACGCACCGTGCGGCCGCCACGGTAGGTGATGCGCAGGTGGTCGGCGAGGAACGTCGTCCCCGCTCCGGCCAGGACCGTCGGGTCCCCCGGGCACCCCGGAGCGGTGCCCCCCGCGCAGCGCTCCTCGAGGGAGAACGGGTGCTCCCCACCGGCGAGGACCTCGGGGTCCGCCACGTCGGCGGCCGGCGCGGCGTCGCCTGAGTGGACGACGACAGCATTCTCGTCGGCCACGTCCTCACTGCCCTGCCCGCAGGCACCGAGGACGAGCAGCAGCACGAGCGCGAGCGCTCCCCGGCGGCGCAACGACAGGTCTGGGCGCACGGTGCTCTCCTCCGCAACAAGGGCGTTGGGCGCACACGCTAGCGTCGTTCTTGACCCTCTGACAAGGATTTCTTGACGATTCCTTGACCCGGTCGCGAGGGTCGGGAGGGGCCCGAGGAGCGCGACCTCAGATGGTGGCCGGCCCCTGGGGCGTCTCGAAGGAGACCTCGACCAGGCACGGGCAGTCGTCCTCCTCGAGGAAGCCGAACTCGATCTCGCTCTCGAAGGACCCCTGGGGCGCGTCGCCCAGACCGAGCCACTCGCGCACCTCGGGGAAGTCCCCGCCGATGGTGAGGCCGGTCAGCCGGGTCGCTGACTCCGCCAGCCGCGAGGGGTGGTGGTGCGCGTCGGACTCCCAGCGCACGAAGAACGGGCGGTTGCCGTGGTCGATGACGTTCTTGACACCGATCTGCCGCCACCGCAGCTGGACCCCCTCGGGGGTGTGCCGGTGCCCCTCGACCGAGGGGCGGCCCAGCCGTTCCTCGACGGGGGCGAGGTCGTCGACGGCGACGACCCAGGCCATCCAGCCCCCGCCGGCGGCGGAGCGAGCCCGCACGGCCTGGCCGAACGGCGCCTTGTCGGAGGCCGGGTGGTCGAGCACCTCGACGACCTCGACGTAGCGCTCGTCGGCGAGCGGGAGGATGACGTTGCGGGTCCCGAAGCGCGGGTGCACCCCGCCGTCGTGCGGAGTGACCTCGAGCTGCGCCGCCAGGCGCTGCGCCGTGGCCAGGAGCCCCTCCGGGCCGGCCGCATAACTCACGTGGTCGATACGCATGGCGCTCATCGTGACACACCCGTGTTTCGGGGAGGTCATCGACCTCCACCCCGTTGCCGGACCGCCTCGTAGACGATGATCGCGGCCGAGGTCGCGACGTTGAGGGAGTTGACCCGACCGGCCATCGGGATGCGCACGCGGCGCGCGGCCCGCTCGAGGACCCGCTCGGTGAGGCCGGTCTTCTCGGTGCCGACGGCGATCGCGACGGGCCCGCGGTAGTCCACGGAGGTGTGCAGCGCGTCGGTGTCCGGGGTGGCCGCGACCAGCGGTATGCCGTGCCCGTCCAGCCAGTCCAGGGTCGCCGTCGTGCCGTCCGCGGCGACGGGCACGGAGAAGACCGTGCCCTTGGAGGCCCGGACGGTGTTGGGGTTGCCCCAGTCGGTCACCGGGTCGGCCGCGACGACCGCATCCACCCCGGCGGCGTCGGCGGTGCGCAGCACGGCCCCCAGGTTGCCCGGCTTCTCCACCCCCTCGCAGACGAGCACCAGCGCGTCGCTCGGGAGGGCCAGGTCCTGCGGCCGGCGCTGCGTCGTGGGCACCACTGCGAGCACCCCGTCCGGCCCCTCCCGGTAGGCCGCCTTCTCGAAGGCCGCGCGCGAGGCCTCCACCGTCTCCACCGCCAGCCCCTCGGCCCGGGCCAGCACGTCGTCGAGCACGCCGCCGGCCATGAGCTCGGGGCAGACCAGCACCAGCTCGGGGACGACCCCGGCCTCCAGGGCCAGGCTGAGCTCCTCGTGGCCCTCCACGACCGTGCGCCGCTGCGCCTCGCGGGTCCGGCGCCGCCGCAGGCCCACCACCGCCTTGATCCGCGGGTTCGCGGGCGAGGTGATGAGCACGCTCAGACCAGCTCGGCGAGGACCTCGTCGAGGGCGTCCGCCAGACCGTCCTCCTCGACCGCCCCGGTGGTGCGGTCCGCGACCCGGAGCACCTCCTCGGGGGCCTGACCCATGGCATACCCGACAGCGGCCCAGTGCAGCATCTCCAGGTCGTTGCGCTGGTCGCCGACCGCGACCGTGCGGTGCGGCTGCACGCCGAGCCGGCGCCGCACGAGCTCCAGCGCGGACGCCTTGGACACGCCCTCGGGCGCGAGGTCGAGCCAGGCGCTGTAGCCGACGGCGTAGGACACCCCGTGCAGGCCGATGCGCTCCACGAGCGCGGTGAAGTCGGCCGAGCTGAGGGTGGGTTCGCGGAAGGTCACCCGGGTCGCGGGCCGGGCGCTCAGCTCCTCGACGGGCACCACCCGCTCCTCGCCCCACAGCTCCCCGGGCGGGAAGGGCGTGCTCACCTTGAAGCCGACCCCGATCTCCTCCACCGCGACCAGCGCGGAGGGCAGGTGGGTGTGCACGAGGGCGATGGCCGGGGCCGGGTCGAAGGTCACCATGTCGACGAGCTCGTAGCCCTCGGCCGCCTGCGGCGCCGCGCTGATCGTCACCGCCCCGTTGGAGCAGACGGCGGGGCGGCCGGCCGTGCTCAGCCCGAGCTGGTCCATGACCGGCAGGGTCGAGAGCACCGAGCGTCCGGTGGCGATCATCACGGTGACGTGCGGCAGGGCCGCCAGCGCCTGGACCGTCTCGCGCACCCGCGGCGCGAGGTAGCCGTCGTGGTGGACGATGGTGCCGTCGACGTCCAGCGCCACGAGGAGCGGGGACGCGGTGGCGGAGGCGGGGTCGAACTGGTCGGGGTCGCTCACCCCGCCAGCCTATCCACCCGCCTCCGCCCGCCCCCGGCGGAGCCTCCTCAGTCCTTCGACAGCGACATGGCCCGGCGCCAGGACAGGCTGCCGGAGGTATGCAGCAGCGCCCGCTCGTAGAGCCGCGAACCCAGGGTGATGGTCAGGGCGCAGAAGGCGAGGGCGAGCGCCAGCGCCAGCACCGGCTCCCAGATCGCGGTGTCCCCCTCGATGATCCGCACCGGCATGACGAAGGTGGAGGCCACGGGGACGAAGGAGAAGACCTGCTGCCAGGCCCCCTCGAGGTAGAGCCCGATGACGAAGAGCACCACGAGCACCATCGTCAGCGGCATCGTCGTCTGCTGCAGGTCCTCGGTCCGCGAGGCGAGGGCACCGGCGGCCGCCCAGACGCAGGCCAGGGCGAGGAAGCCCACGAGGAAGAACGGCAGGTACCACAGGATCGCCTGGGTGAGGCCGGGCAGGGCCACGTCCAGGTCGACGACGGTGAGGCCGACCAGGCTGACCGCCGCGATGAGGGCGAGCTGACCGAAGGCCAGCACGGTGTTGCCCAGCACCTTGCCCATGAGCAGCTGGCGGGTGGGGATCTTGGCGGCGAGGATCTCGATGATCCGCGACTGCTTCTCCTCGACCACGCTGTTGGCGATCTGCATCCCGAACATCAGGGCGGCGAAGTAGAAGAGCATCGCGAAGGCGAAGCCCAGCACGAAGGCCAGCGGCCCGGTCATCGCGCCGCCGTCGGCCGCCAGGTCGACCTGCGCGAGGTCGCTCCCGGCCGTCAGGTCGGCGACGGTCGTCCCCGCCGCCTCGGCGTTGGCCGCCATGGCGGAGGCGCTGACCGCCTCGCTCAGCGCTCCGTCGAGGCCGGTGGGGGCCCCGCCGTCGTGCAGGAGCTCCCAGGCGCCCGGCCCGCCGACCAGGGCGGCGTCCACGTCACCGTCCAGGACGGCAGTCTCGGCCGCCGCCCGGTCGGTCACGTCGACCGCCGTGATCGCGGACTCCTCGTCCGCGGCCTGCAGCGACTCCTGCGCCTGGTCGACGACACCGGTGGCCGACTCGTCGGTCACCGCGACGTCGTAGGACGGCGCACCCCCGCCGATGAGGGCGGGGAGGAACATGGCCCCGAGCAGCAGCACGAGGGTCAGCGCCGTGCCGACGAGGAAGTTCTTGTCGGTCAGCTTGACCTGGATCTCGCGCGCGGCGACCAGGGTCCAGGGGGCAAGGGTGCTCATGCGGCCACCTCTCGGTAGATCTCGGACAAGGTCGGCCGGATGCGGGAGAACTCCCGCACCCCGCCGCGGGCGACGGCGTCGACGAGCAACCGCTGCGCCGACTCCTCGTCCTCGGGCTGGACCAGCGCGCTCGGTCCGTCCAGGTCGATGACCTGCACGCCCGCCGCCCCGCGCACCCAGCCGGTGTCACCGGTGGTGACCAGCCGGTAGCGCAGCGGGGCGCTGGCCCGCAGGTCCTCGGAGGTCCCCTGCGCGACGACCCGGCCCGCGTGCAGGACCACGATGGAGTCGCAGAGCCGGTCGACGAGGTCCAGCTGGTGGGAGGAGAAGAGGACCGGGGTGCCGTTCGCGGTGTGCTCGCGCAGCAGCGCGCTCATCTGGTCCACGGCCGCGGGGTCGAGGCCGCTGAACGGCTCGTCGAGCACGAGCATCTTGGGGTCGCCGAGCACCGAGGCGATGATCTGGGCCCGCTGCTGGTTGCCCAGCGAGAGGGTCTCGACCTTGCTGGTGAGCCGTTCCCCGAGCCCGAAGCGGGTGAGCAGCTCCTCGGAGCGCTCCCGCGCGCTGGCCTGCGGCATACCGTGCAGCTGCCCGAGGTAGGTGAGCTGGGCCAGGACCGGTTGCTTGGGGTAGAGCCCGCGCTCCTCGGGCATGTAGCCGAAGCGCACCCGGTCGGCCCGGGTGACCGGCTCGCCGTCCCACCGGACCTCGCCGGCGGTCGGTGCCAGGACGCCCATGATCATCCGCATGGTCGTGGTCTTGCCGGCGCCGTTGCCGCCGACGAAGCCCACCATCCGCCCGTCCGGGACGGTGAAGCTCACCTCGTCGACGGCGCGGTGCTCGCCGTAGCTCCGGCTCAGTCCGTGCAGCTCGAGCACGTGTGTCCCCTCTCGTCGTCCCGCGACCCGGCGGGACGCGGCTGGTATGCCGTCACGCTAGTGGGGGCGAGGGTGGCGGGACATCGGTCGCGCCGCCGATCCTGGGCTCCCCCTCAGGACGGAGAGGAGGACGTGCCCGGTCGGACCAGGCCTGCCTCGTAGGCGGCGATGACGGCCTGCACCCGGTCCCGGACGAGCAGCTTGGCCAGGACGTTCGAGACGTGGGTCTTCACGGTGGCCTCGCTGACGAAGGCCTCGGCCGCGATCTCGGCGTTGGACAGCCCCCGTGCCATCATCCGCAGCACCTCGCGCTCACGCCCGGTGAGCTGCGGCAGCGCGGTCTCCGGGTCGCCCGCCGGCCCCGCGGCGGCGCCGGCCGGGCCGCCGGCCATCCGGTCGATGACCCGCATCGTGACCTCCGGGGCGAGCAGCGCGTGGCCCTCGGCGGCGGCCCGGACGGCGTCGACGAGGTCGTCCGCCTCGGCGTTCTTGAGCAGGAAGCCGCTCGCGCCGGCCTCGAGGGCGTCGAAGAGGTAGTCGTCGCGGTCGAAGGTGGTGAGGATGACGACCTTGGCGTGCGGGTGCTCGGTGACGATGCGCCGCGTGGCCTCGATGCCGTCGAGCACCGGCATCTGGACATCCATGAGGACGACGTCCGGGCGGTGCGCGGCGACCGCGGCCAGTGCCTCCTGCCCGTCCGACGCCTGGCCGACCACCTCCACGTCCGGCTCGGTCGACAGGATCATCGAGAAACCCTGCAGGAGCAGCGGCTGGTCGTCGACGAGCAGCACCCGCAGCGGGGACGTGGTCACGACGGGGTCCTCCTCAGGGTGGCAGGGGTGCCGGACGCCGTGGTGCGGGCGTCCGGAGCGCTGGCGGCCGGCGTGGTGCGCGCGTCCGGAGCGGGGCGGGTGGTCGCCCGGTGCCCGTCCAGCGGCAGCCAGACACGCACCCGCCAGCCCGGCCCCCCGGTGCGCGGACCGGCCTCCACCCCGCCGCCGAGGTAGTCCGCGCGCTCGCGCATCCCCTGCAGCCCCAGGCCGGTGCCGGAGGTGCCGACCCGGGGGGACCCGTCGTCGACGACCTCCACCTCGACCGTCCCCGCGTCCTCGTCGACCCGCACGGTGGCGCGGGCGTGCCGGGCGGTGGAGTGGCGGCGCACGTTGGCCAGCCCCTCCTGCACGATCCGGTAGGCGGACAGCTGCAGCGGCGGGGGCACCCGGCCGGCCGCCCCCGGCGCTGACTCGACCACCTGGCCGGTGACCTCGCACACCGGCGTCGTGGCCTGCTCGATGAGCTGCGGCAGCGTCGCGAGCGTGGGCTGCGGTGCGCGGTCGGTGGCCTCCTGCGCGGGCCGGCCGTCCTCGTGGGCGTCCCCGTGGGCACCCCCGCTCCGGCCGTCGCTGACGCGCAACGTCCCCAGGAGGTCGCGCATCTGCGCCACGCCGTCGCGGGCCGCCCGCTCGATGGCGGTCAGCGAGTCGCGCGCGGCCTGGGGGTCGCGCTCCATCACCCGTCGGGCCGCCGCCGCCTGCACCCCCATGACGGACACGTGGTGCGCGACGACGTCGTGCAGCTCGCGGGCGATGCGCAGCCGCTCGGCCACGACCGCCTGGTCGGTGAGCCGCTCGGTCTGCGCGCGGATCGTGTCGGCCTGCTGCTCCACCTGGGCGTGGCGCATCGCCCCCCGCCAGGCCACCTGGCCCAGGCCGATCGCGAAGCCGAAGAAGATCGCGTTGCCGAGGATCGAGAAGAGCACCACCGCGAGCACGGTCGGCAGCGGTCCCACCTGCTCGACGTCCGACTCCCCCAGGTTGCGGCGGATGTCCTCGATGCCCGAGCCGAGGGCATACGTCCAGGCGAAGAGCAGCACCAGCAGCACGAGCACGACGACCACCGCGCCCGCCAGTGCCCGTCGGTTCCTCGCCCAGGCCATGCCGGAGAAGATGAGCAGGAAGTAGGCCATCTGCGTCGTCAGCTGCGACATCGTCATGGGCATGACCAGCGACATGAGGATCATGTGGGTGCCCGCGGCCAGCGTCACGAAGACCGGCAGCCGCCGCCGCACGACGATGAGGGCGCAGAGCGAGACGACCCCGACGTACTGCCACCCGGGTCCGTAGCTCTCGTCCTGCAGGATCCCGAGCGAGCGGGTCAGCTCCTGCGACACGGTGATCGTCACCAGCGCCACCAGGGCCCACCGCAGGTCCGCCCGCAGCTCGCCGGGCCCCGGGGCAGGACGCTCCCAGACCTCGTCGACCCCGAACCAGCTCTCGACCGCCCGGATCACGGCAGGGCCTGCCCACGCTCTCGTCTCACCACGGGACCCAGCCTAGGCAGACCCGACGCGGGCGTGCCTCCGCCGCACGAGGGAGATCGCGACCGGTCGGTGGCGGGGCCTCACCCTCGGGGGGTGAGCGACGGCATACCCCCGAGGAAGGGGCGCAGGGCCTCCGGGACGCGGACGCTGCCGTCGGCCTGCTGGTGGTTCTCCAGCAGGGCGACGATCGGGCGGGTGCTCGTGGCGACCGTGCCGTTGAGGGTCGCCACGGCCCGGGTGCCCGAGCCGTGCGGGTCACGCTCGCGGGTGCCCAGGCGACGCGCCTGGAAGGTCGTGCAGTTCGACGTCGAGGTGAGCTCGCGGTACCTCTCCTGCGTCGGCACCCACGCCTCGCAGTCGAACTTGCGCGCCGCGGGGCCACCCAGGTCGCCGGCCGCGACGTCGATGATGCGGTAGGGCAGCTCCAGGGCGTCGAGCAGGCGGCGCTCGATCCGCAGGAGGTTCTGGTGCTCGGCCTCGGCGTCCTCGACGCGGCAGTAGACGAACATCTCGGTCTTGGTGAACTGGTGCACCCGGAAGATGCCCTTGGTGTCCTTGCCGTAGGACCCGGCCTCGCGGCGGTAGCAGGTGGAGGTCGCGACATACCGCAGCGGGCCGTCGGCCAGGTCGAGGATCTCGTCGGCGTGCAGCCCGGCGAGCGCGACCTCGGAGGTGCCGGTGAGGTAGAGGTCGTCGGCCTCCAGGCGGTAGACCTCGTCGGCGTGGGCGTCGAGGAAGCCCGCGCCGGCCATGGTCTCGGGACGCACGAGGTTGGGGACGATCGCCGGGACGAAGCCCTCCTCCTGCGCGATCTGCTGGGCCAGACCCATGAGCGCCTGCTCGAGCCGGGCCCCGTCGCCCAGCAGGTAGTAGAAGCGGGCGCCGGCGACCTTGGCGCCGCGGGCCATGTCGATGGCGCCGAGCCCCTCCCCGATCGCGAGGTGGTCGCGCGGCTCGAAGCCCTCGGCCGCGAAGTCGCGGGGGGTGCCGACCTCCTCGAGGGTGACGAAGTCGTCCTCGCCGCCGACCGGCACGCCGTCCATGACGACGTTGCCGATGCGGCGCATCGCCTCGTCGCGGGCGCTCGCCGCCTCACCGGCCTGCGCGTCCAGCGTCTTGACGCGGGCGGCCAGCTCCTTGACCTCCGCGAGCAGGGCCTGCTTCTGCTCGCCCTGCGCCTGGGCGACCTTCTTGCCGAACGCCTTCTGCTCGGCCCGCGCGGCCTCGAACTGCGCCAGTGCGCCGCGGTGCGCCTCGTCGGCGGAGAGCACCTGGTCGACGACGGACGGGTCCTCACCACGGGCCTGCTGGCTGGTGCGGACGCGGTCGGGGTCGGAGCGCAGGTCGCGGAGGTCGATCATGCGACCAGCCTACTGGCGGGTCTGTAGGGTCACGGCATGGATTCTGCTGGCCGGGCGGCCGTCATCGTCAACCCCACGAAGTTCTCCGACGTGGGTCGCGTGCGCCGGCGGGTGGAGGAGGTATGCCGTCGGCACGGGTGGGTGGAGCCGCTCTGGCTGGAGACCACCGCCGAGGACCCCGGGCCTGGTCAGACCGCCCAGGCGCTGGAGGCGGGGGTGGACGTCGTCTGCCCGCTGGGGGGCGACGGGACGGTCCGGGCCGTGGGGGCCGCGATGGCGGGCTCCGGGGTGCCGGTGGGACTGCTGCCGGGGGGCACCGGCAACCTGCTGGCCCGCAACCTGGAGCTGCCGGTCGAGTCGCTGGAGCGGGCCCTGACGATCGCCCTCACCGGCCGGACGGCCCCCATCGACACCTGCCGGCTCGAGCTGGTCCGGCCGACGACCTCCCAGCTGGAGGCGCGGCTGGAGGACGAGGAGGGCCAGCCCTCCAAGAGCGTCGACATGGACGACGCCGTCGACGACCGGACGAGTCCTGATATGCGCGAGGAGCACCGCTTCCTCGTCATGGCGGGCCTCGGGTTCGACGCGGAGGTGATGGCCGCCGCTCCGGAGAAGCTCAAGGCGCGGGTGGGGTGGCTGGCCTATCTCGTAACCGGGCTGCAGCACCTCAAGGGACCCCAGTTCACCGTGGACCTGCGGATGCCGGGCGCCGGGCAGGTGCGCCGACGGGTGCGCTCGGTCATGGTCGGCAACGTGGGCAAGCTGCAGGGCGGGATGGAGCTGCTGCCCGACGCGCTCGCCGACGACGGCACCATGGACGCGGTGCTGCTCTCGCCCGAGGGGGTCGTCGGCTGGGCCGCGACCGTCGCCCAGCTCACCACCCGCCGCCGGGTCGGGCACCGGCGGGTCGAGCACTTCCAGAGCCCCGAGGTGCGGATCGTGTCGGACAAGCCGGTGGAGCTGGAGATCGACGGGGACACCATGGGCTCGGTGCTGGCCATCCGGGTGCAGGTCGACCCCGGCAGCCTGCTGGTGCGCCTCCCCGGGACCGCCGCCTGACCACCGCCTGCACCGGGCGTGCATCCGGTGCGGTCCTACCGCGCGTCCGCTGCGGGTCCGCCACGGGGGGGCCGGGGGTCAGGTGTCCTGGCCGGTGCGGGCGGCGTCGAGCGCCTGGCGCTCCTCGGGCGTGAGGACGATCTCGGAGTCTCCGCCGACGATGCCCTTGGCGTAGGTCCGGCTCTCGCCGCGGGCGTGGATCGAGCTGATGACCATGCCGTCCCCCGTGTCGTCGACGACCGCGGCCGAGAAGCTCATCCGGCCACCCATGTCCCCGAAGGCGTCGTACCGCACGACCGCCACGTGCCGCAGCGCCTGCGCGAGGTCACCGCGCACGCTCGCCAGCTCCTGCTCCAGCGCCTCGATCCGGCTGCGCTCGGGTGTGGTGGGCGCGCCGGCCTCGACGAGCTGGGTCAGCCGCCGGTCGACGACCCGCAGCCGCCGCCAGACGACGGCCGTGACCAGCAGGGCGAGCAGGGCGATCGCGCCGGCGGTCCAGGCGAGCAGCTCGGGGTCCAGGCGTGCAGCGTCCACGCGCTCAGGGTATGCCGCCACGCACCAGCGGGCGTCCGGCCGCTCCCCAGGGAGCCGACGGGCCGCCGTGGGACCATGCACGGGGAGGTGAGCCATGGGAGACGGACGGCGCGGGCCGGGCAGCGTGCAGCGGGGGTCGGACGCCCGGACCCCGCCGGTCGGCGAGCCGGAGAACCCGGCGGGCCGGGCAGCGGCCGGCCCGCGGTCGCCCCGGGCGGCCTGGGGGCTCGTCGGGGCGGTGCTCCTCTCCTGGGTCCTCGCCGTGGTCGCCGGGGTGACGGGTCTGGCACCCGCGCACGCCCCGGACACGCGGCCGCTGGCCACGGCGACGGACCCGCAGGTGGTGCTGGTCGGCATACCGGGGCTCACCTGGGACCTCGTGGACGACGACACGCCGACGCTGCAGTCCCTGGCGCGGACCGGCCGAACTGCGGCGCTGGTCGCCCGGGGGCCCGACGAGGTGACCTGCGCCGCCGACGCCTGGCTGACCGTGGGTACGGGCACGAGGACCGAGCGCGAGGCCCTCGGCTGCGGCCCGGACGCGACGCCCCCGTGGGGCTCCCCGGACTCGACGGACCCCGACCTGCCCGCCCTCACCGGGCCGGTCGAGGCGGCCGGGGGGTGCGTCGCGACGTACGGCCTGACCGCCACCCCCGGGCCGGCCGGCCGGCCGCAGCTGGACACCGCGGGCGCCGGACTGCTCGCCGGGCCGACCCTCGACCCGGAGTGCCAGGTCCACCTCCTCGCCGGCCCGACCGTCCTGGAGGGGGACCGCTCGGACGTGCTGGAGGCCACCGACACGGCCCTCGCCGACCTCGTCGACGGGCTCCCGGACGGCAGCACGCTGGTCGTGAGCGGGATGGGGCAGACCGCCGGCCGGCCCGACGCGCAGGTCCTCGTGGTCCACGGTCCGGCGGGAGGCTCGCAGGAGCTCGCGCCACCGGCGCAGCTGAGCTCGGGCTCGACCCGGCAGACCGGGCTCGTGCAGCTGGTGGACCTCACGCCGACCGTCCTCTCCCTCGCGGACGTGCCGCCCGGCCCGGACGGTGCGGCCCTGCCCGGCTCACCGGTCACCGCCGTGGAGGGCGCGACGACGGACCCCGCCCAGGACTCGGCGGACCTGGCGACCGCGGTCAGCGACGCCAAGAGACTGGCCCCCTGGACCCTCGGCGCCCTGGCGGTGGTGCTCCTGCCGCTGCTCGGGCTCGCCGGTCTGCTCGGCAGCCGTCGCCTGCTCGTCGGCACGACCGCGACGGTCATGGCGGTGCCCGCCGTCACCTTCCTCGCCGGCCTGGTGCCGTGGTGGCGGGCGGGGCAGCCCTGGCCGGCCCTCACGGCCACCGTCCTCGCGGTCGCCGCGCTGGTCGCCGCCCTGGCGGTCCATCTCGCCCACCGGGCCGGGCCGGTGACCGGACCGAGCCGCCGCAGCCCGCTGCTCCTCCCCGCGCTCGTCGCGGCCGCGACCCTCGTCGTGCTCGGCGTCGACACGATCTGGTCCTCCCGCCTCGGACTGGTGAGCGTCCTGGGGCTGCAGCCGGTGACGGCGGGGCGGTTCTACGGGCAGGGCAACGTCGGCTTCGGCATGCTGCTGGGCGCACTGCTCGTGGTCCTGGCCGCCGCCCTCAGCTGGCTCCCGCGCCGGGGGGCGGCCCTGGCCGTGGCACTGCTGGGCGGTGCGTCACTGCTGCTCGGCGCGGCTCCTGGCGCGGGCGCCGACTTCGGCAGCGTCCCGGCCACGGCGGTGGTGACCGGCCTGCTGCTGCTCGCCGCCCTGGGTCTGCGGTGGACCTGGCGCTCGCTGCTCGCCGTGGCCGCCGGGTCGGCCGTCCTGGCGCTGCTGGCGATGGTGCTCGACTGGCTGCGGGGGCCGGAGCGACGCACCCACCTGGGGGCGTTCGTGCAGTCCGCGCTGGACGGCGAGGCCCTCGGCATCGTCACCCGCAAGCTCGAGCAGAGCCTGGGGATCCTCGTGAGCTATCCCCTGTCCTGGCTGGCGGTCGCCGCGCTCCTCGCCGTGGCCTGGGTCGTCGTCCGCCGGCCGGGGTGGAGCGGACCGCTGTGGCGCGAGCCGGGGGTGACCCCGGTGGCGGCAGCCGCACTGGCGGGTATGACGGTCGCCTGGGTCCTCAACGACTCCGGCATCGCGGCGGTCGCCCTCTGCCTGACGATGCTGCTGACGGCCGGGATCCTGCTGCTCGCCCCCGAGGGGGAGCCGGAGCGACGCTGAGTGCGTGGGCGAGGAGGGCGGCCGGGTCCGACCTCAGGCGTCCGGACGACGGCGCGCGCGCTCCTCGTAGGCCGCCTTCGCCCGGTCCAGGAGCGGGCGGCCGTGCCGCTGCACCTGCTCGGTGACCTGGCTGGCGGTCCGGCGCGCCAGCGGCACCCCGCGCTCCCGCGCGGTCTGGGCGAGCCTGGCCCCCTGCTCGCGGGCGATCCGGCTGCCCTCGAGGCCGCCCTCGCGGACCTTGTCCGGCACCCCGGAGCGCTCGGCGAGCGCCAGCGAGACGTCCGCCAGCTGACGGGCGCGGTGGGCCTGGGAGGACAGGTCGCGACCGGTGGCCCGGTGCCGCACCTCGCAGGGGATCTCCAGCACCCGCCGGCCGGAGCGGACGACGTCGATGGTCAGGCCGACCTCGACGCCCCACCCCCGCGCCAGCGGCATCGCGTCCAGGAGGGCCTCCCGGGTGAGGCAGCGCTGTCCGGAGAGCGGTTGCGTGGGCTCCCAGCCGGTGAGCCGGCGGATGCCCGCGGAGGCGGTCCGCACGACAAGGCCCAGCCCGGCCGCACCGGGCTGCGGCGGCAGGACCGCGATCGTCATGTCGGCCTGCCCGACGAGCACCGGCGTGATGATCGGCCCCAGCTCGGCGGCCGACTCCTCGAGGTCGGCGTCCACGAAGAGGACGGGCGCACCCGGCCGCAGCTCCTGCGCCCGGGCCACGCCGGTGGTCATGGCGGCAGCCTTGCCACGGTTGCGCTCGTGGCGGACCACCTCGACCCGGCCCGACCACTCGGCGACGTGCGCCGTCTGGTCGGTCGACCCGTCGTCGACCACCACGACCGCGCCCACCAGCGGCAGCCGCTGCAGGGCCGCGAGGGTGGCGCCGATCCGGGACTCCTCGTCCTTGGCGGGCACGACAGCCACCACGAGCTCCTGCGGGACGCCTTCCACCGGCTGCGACGCGCTCATCGGCTCAGCGCAGCGTGACCTGGCGGGAGACCAGGGCGTTCCTGGCCCGGCGCTCGGGCTCGGTGAGCGGCGCCTCCTGGCCGAGCGCGGCGGCATACCGCTCCTGGAGCGCGGTCAGCGCCTCGGCGTGGTCCTCGGCGCCGCTGTCGGCAGGCACCTCCAGGACGGGGACGAGCACCCCGCAGGCGCGGAAGGCCCCGATGAGGTCGGTGCCCTCGCCCAGGGTGTGCTCGTGGGCGGCCTGCAACCGGGCCAGCGCCTGCAGCGCCGTGTCCTCGTCCTCGTCGAGGATCCACCGGATGTAGGACCGCCCCGACATGTGGCACCAGAACGCCGTGGGGACCCCCTCCACGCGGGCCATGGGGACGGCCGACTCGTTCATCTGCTCGAGCGCGGCCGTCATCTCCTCGGTGGCGTCCTCGCCGAGCCAGAAGCCGAAGTCGTCGTGCACCTCGACGGCCAGCTGCTGCCCCTCGACCAGGACGTCCTGCAGCCGCGGGGTGTCGGTGGTCGCGGGGCGCACGGAGTTGACCGAGGTGCCCGGCTCCGCGGCGAGCGCGGTGAGGGCGGCGGCGACGATGTCACGGGAGGCGTCACCGCTGCTGGTGCGGGACTGGAGGGCGACGAGCACCTCGCCGTTCTCGCGGTGGATCGCCGGCATCGCCGCGGGCAGCACGGTGACCAGGGTGACCTGGTGCTCGCCCGCGGGGACCTCGCGGCCTGAGACCGTCGCGCCCTCGGGCACGGCGAGGGTGACCGGAGCCGAGGCGGCGGGGAGGATCTCCCGCATCGCCACCCACTCGCTCTCGCCCGCGAGACCCTCGAAGGGCCGGGAGACGAAGGGCGCCGGCCGTGCCGACCCCTGCGCCTGCGTGCCGCCCGCCTGCCGCTTCTTGCGTGATGCCTTACCCATAGCGGGCGAGTCTACGTGCGTCGTGAGAGCCTGCCTGCATGCGCGACGACGCCTCCCTGACCTGGCAGCCGGCCGAGGGCCACGGAGCGGGGGTGGTGTATGCCGTGGACGGCCCGCTGGGGCGGGTGCGCCTGGACCGGCCGCGCGCGATCAACGCCCTGGACCGGCCCAGCATCGACTCGCTGCTGCACCAGCTGCGGGCGTGGGCCGACGACGACCGCATCGCGGCGGTCGTGCTCGACGGCGCCGGGGAGCGCGGGCTGTGCGCCGGGGGCGACGTCCGCGCGCTGCGGGAGGCGATCCTCGCCGGCCGCGAGCAGGAGGCGCTCGACTACTGGGAGGCGGAGTATGCCGTGGACGCCCTGGTCGCGGCCTACCCCAAGCCCTACGTGGCGTGGATGGACGGGATCGTCATGGGCGGGGGCGTCGGCGTCTCGGCGCACGGCTCGGTGCGGTTGGTGACCGAACGCACCCAGCTCGCCATGCCGGAGGTCGTCATCGGCTTCTTCCCGGACGTGGCCGGGCTCCACCCGCTCTCCCGCGCCCCCGGCGAGACGGGCACGCACGTGGCGCTCACCGGTGCGCCGGTGGGTGGGGCGGACGCGGTGGTGCTGGGCATGGCCGACGCCGTCGTCCCGAGCCAGGCCCAGGACGAGGTCCTCGCGGCGCTGCGGGAGGACCCGACCCGGGACGCCGAGGCCCTGGCCGCCCTGACCTCGGCCCACGGCGAGACGGCACCGGTGCAGGCGTCCTGGCTGGAGCAGCAGCGGCCCTGGATCGACGAGTGCTACGCCGGGGACGACGCCGGGGAGATCCTGCGACGGCTGCGCGAGCATCCCGAGCCCGCGGCCCAGGAGGCTGCCGAGCTCGTCGGCTCCCGCTCCCCGCACTCGGTGGCGGTGACCCTCGAGGCGCTGCGCCGGGCGGCGTCCATGACCGTCGAGGAGGTCCTGGCGCAGGACCTGCGGCTGGGCCCGGTCTTCGCGGCCCATCCCGACTTCGCCGAGGGTGTCCGCGCCCAGCTCGTCGACAAGGACCGCCAGCCGCGCTGGCAGCACGCCTCGCTGGCCGACGTCACCCGGGCCGAGGTGCTGGCGGCCTTCGGCACCTGAGCACCCGCGGCGGGTAACGCGCGGGGAGCGCGTCGGGTGGCGCGCCGACGTCCTCCGACGCCGTCCGGCCAGGACCACCGCGGCGCGGGGGACGGCATACCCAGGCCCACCGGCTATCGTCGCGCTCGTGCCGCTGCTGACCGACCTGGCCCTGCTCGCCACCAGCGCCTCCGGCGACGACTCACCGTTGCGCTGGGAGGACCTGGGGCTCTCCCCGGGCATCGACCTGGGCTTCTTCACCCTGCGCTACTACGCGCTGGCCTATCTCCTGGGCATCCTGCTCGGCTACTGGCACTTCATCCGCATGGCCAAGGCGCCCGGCAGCCCCATCACGCCGCGGCAGGTGGACGACCTCATGATCGGGGTGACCTTCGGCATCATCATCGGCGGCCGCCTCGGCTACGCGACGTTCTACCACCCCTCGCTGTGGACCTCGTGGGAGATCCTGCAGCCGTGGAACGGCGGGATGAGCTTCCACGGCGGCCTCATCGGGGTGCTGGTGGCGATGGCGTGGTTCACCTGGCGCCACCACCTGAGCCCGCTGCGGGTCACCGACTACATCGCGGTCAACGTGCCGATCGGCATGATGCTCGGCCGCATCGCCAACTTCATCAACGGCGAGCTGTGGGGCCGGCCCAGCGACGTGCCGTGGGCCATGGTCTTCCCCGGTGCCGGCGAGCAGCCCCGGCACCCCAGCCAGCTCTACGAGGCGGCGCTCGAGGGGGCGCTGCTCATCCTCGTGCTCTTCTGGCTCTTCTGGCGCACCCGGGCGCGCTGGCGGCCCGGCCTGCTGGCCGGGGTCTTCGCGATCGGGGTCGGTGGCGGACGGTTCGTCGTGGAGTTCTTCCGGGAGCCGGACGCCCAGCTCACGGAGTTCGCCGAGGCAACCGGGCTCAACATGGGCCAGTGGCTGACGATCCCGCTCATCGTGGCCGGACTCGTGCTCGTGGTGCGCGCCCTGCGCCGCCCCGAGGTGGAGACGCCGGAGCACCCTCCTAGCGCCGACGAGACCGGCGGAACCAGCGGGGCCACGGGGACCGACGCCACCCGGGCCGACGGCTCGGGGTCCTCGGCCGGCTGACACGACGCACGCGGGTGGCGCCGTGCCGGGGCGGCGACTCCTGCGCAGCAATGGTTCGCGTGCCGTGCTGCATCATGGCTGACCTGCACGTGCGGGGTATGAGTGCTGCCGGGTGGCCGGGGCCCCGAGGTGGAGACGCCGGAGGCGGTCGAGAGCAGCCGGCTAGCTGACGTCCTCGCCCCGTCGCGCCGCGAGCGCCCGACGGGCCTCCCCGACCTCGTCCCAGGGCACCAGCTCGGTGCCGCGCTCCATGGTCTCCTCCGGGCCCTTGCCCGCCAGCACGACGGTGTCCTCCGGGGCGGCCTCACGCACGGCATACCGGATCGCCTCGGTGCGGTCGCCGATCGAGACGTAGTTGTCACGCCCCGCCTCACGGGACCCCCGCTCCATCTCCTGGAGGATCTCCTGCAGCGGGGTGGTGCGGTGGTCCTCCTCGGTGAGCACGACGTGGTCGGCGAGCTGCGTGGCGACCCGGCCCAGCGGGGCTCGCTTGGACGGGTCGCGCGGCCCGCCGGCCGAGCCGAGCACGACCCACAGCCGGCCCCGGGTCGTCACCCGCACCGTCTCCAGCGCCTTCTCCAGGCTCGGTGGGGTGTGGGCGAAGTCCACGATGACCCGCGGGTCGCCGTCGCCGTGCTCCACCATCTCCATCCGCCCGGCGACCCCGGCGAAGGTGGCGAGCCCGGCGACCAGCTCGCCCAGCCGCACGCCGGTGGCCGCGACGCCGGCCATCGCGGCCAGGGCGTTGGCGACGTTGAAGCGGCCGATCATCGGCAGCCGCGCCGGCGCCTCGCCCTCCGGCGCGTGGACGGTGAAGGTGATGCCCTCGGCCCCCTCGACCACGTCGGTGGCGCGCCAGTCGGCCGCGCTGCCCTCGGCGGAGTAGGTCGTCACGCCGTGTCCGTCGGCGGTCGCCATCGGCACGAGCTGCTCGACCCAGGGGCGGTCGTCGACGTTGAGGACGCTGTGCCGCGCCCGCTGCACGAGGCGGGCCTTGTCGGCGAAGTACCGCTCCATCGTCCCGTGGAAGTCCAGGTGCTCACCGGTGAGGTTGGTCCACACCGCGACGTCGTAGTCGACCCCGCGCACCCGGTCCAGCGCCAGGGCGTGGCTGGAGCTCTCGACCACCGCGTCGCTCGCCCCGGCCTCGAGGAGCTCGCGCAGGATCTGCTGCACCTGCGGGGCCTCGGGGGTGGTGAAGTGCGAGGGCGGCTGGCGCAGCACGCCGTCGGGCAGCTGGTAGCCGATCGTCGAGAGCAGCCCGCTCGCCCGCCCCGCCTCGCGCAGCAGGTGCAGCGCCAGGCAGGACGTGGTGGTCTTGCCGTCGGTGCCGGTGACGCCGATGACCCGCAGGGCGTCGCTCGGTCGCCCCGCGAGGGCGGTGGCCGCGTCGGCCAGCGCCGGCCGCACCGCCTCGACGCGCAGGTAGGGCACGGGGCAGGTCGCGCCGTCGGGCATCCCCTCGCCGATGACGGCGACGGCGCCACCTCCTACGGCCCGGTCGATGAAGGTATGCCCGTCGAAGCGGGCTCCGCGGATGGCCACGAAGGCGTCCCCCGGCCGGATCCAGTCCGCCTGGTGGCTCACCCCCGTGACCCGCACGTCGTCGGCCTCAGGGCCGGGGACGAGACGGGCCCCCAGGGTGGCGGCGAGGTCGCTCAGCTGCATGGCGACACCCTATGTCCGGAACCGACGGGACCCGGCGCGCCCGGCGGGCACACGCTGGAGGGACGTCAGCGCCCGAGGAGCCGGGAGAGCAGGCCACCACCGGACGGGGCGGCGGACTCGTGCCCGTCGCACCACCGGCCGACCGGCACCCCGCGCCGGACCTGGTCGACGTGCTGGCCGCAGCCGGCCCAGGTGGTCCTGCCGCAGGTCCTGCAGGTGACAGCTCGGCACACGGGGGGCTCCTCGGTCGGTCGTCGGACGCCGTCGCAGCGTCCTGACCTTCAGACTACTATACCCCGGGGGGTATAGGTCAAGCGCGCACGAGCCACACCGGCTGGTAGGTCGAGAGGTACACCGAGCCGTCCGCGGTGAGGCTCGGCGGGTAGCCGTTGAGGGCGTCGACGGTCCGGTCCACCGACAGGCCCTGCTCGCGCAGCCACCAGCCGGGGACGGAGCGTGGCACGGCCGTGAGGTTGTAGAGCTGCACCATGGTGCCGACCGGGTGGCGGCGGACCACGACGAAGACGGCCGCGTCCGGCGCCGCGACGACCAACGCCTCGACGCTCGCGTGCAGGTGGGGCAGGGACGCCCGGGTGCGGGCGAGGTGCTGCATCCCCCGCAGCACCCGCCCGGCGGCGGTCTCCGGCGCCGTGAGGGCGGCGGCGACCTCCTCCGGGTCCAGCCGGGGCCGGTGGACCCAGCGGTTGTCGGCGGCGTGCTCGGGGACCTGGTCCCACTCGGCGTCGCCCAGGCTCGCGATCTCGTCGCCCGACCAGATGACCGGGATGCCGCCGAAGCCGTAGACCACGGCATACCCGAGCAGGAGCCGGGCCACCGCCTCGTCGACCGCGTGCTCGGCCTCCGTGGCCGCCTGCTCGTCCACGGCCCCGTCCACCAGCTCCAGCGCCCGCACGAGCCCGCTGAGGCTGGCGGCCGACCCGGAGATGCGACGGTCGTTGGTGACCGGGTTGTGCTGGAAGACGAGCCCGGTCGCCACCGAGCCGGGGAACTCCCCGGAGTAGTAGTCGGACAGGAAGGTGCGGTGGGCGTGGCCGTCGACCATCACCGAGCGCGCGTCGTCGTCGTCGATGGCCCAGCCGATGTCGTCGTGGCAGCGCAGGTAGGTGATCCAGGCCGTGGTGGACGGGACGACGGGGAAGCGGCCGAGCGCGTGGGTGGCCAGCCGCGCGTCGCCGCTGGCGAGCATCGACCAGATCTGCACCATGAGGCTGTTGTGGTAGGCGAGGTCGGAGACCTTGCCGTGGTGCTGCCCCTGACCGAGGTAGTGCACGACCTCGTTGGGGCCCACGATGGCCTCGGCCTTGAAGACCAGCGCCGGCGCGGTCATCCGGGCCAGCGCGCGCAGCGCCTGGGTGAGCTGGTGCACCTCGGGCTCGTTCTGGCACTGCGTGCCCAGGCGCTTCCAGAGGAAGGCGATCGCGTCCAGCCGCAGGATCTCCACGCCCTGGTTGGCCAGGAAGAGGATGACGTCGGCCAGCTCGGCGAAGACGTCGGGGTTGTCCCAGGCGAGGTCCCACTGGTAGTCGTTGAAGGTGGTCCAGACCCACCCCCTGAGCTCCTCGTCCCAGGTGAAGTTGCCGGGGGCGAAGTCCGGGAAGACCTCCAGCAGGGTGCGCTCGTAGGCGTCGGGCACCTCCCGGTCGGGGTAGACGTGGAAGTACCGGCGGTAGCGTTCGTCACCCTCCCGCGCGGCCCGGGCCCAGGCGTGCTCGCGGGCCACGTGGTTGAGCACGAGGTCGAGGCACACGCTGATGCCCCGCTCGCGCAGGCTCGCGGTGAGGGACCGCAGGTCGTCCATCGACCCCAGGTCCTCGCGCACCGAGCGGTAGTCGGCGACGGCATATCCCCCGTCGTTGGGCGCCGGGCGCGGTTGCAGCAGCGGCATGAGGTGCAGGTAGCGCACCCCCAGTCCGGTGAGGTGGTCGGCCAGCCCGGCGAGCGCGGTGAGCGTGCCCTCCTCGGTGAGCCGCTCGGCGTAGCCCGCGTAGCCCACGACGTCCGGGCGCTGGAACCAGTCCGGCTCCAGGGAGCGTCGCTGGTCCAGCAGGTGCAGCTCCTCGTCGCGGTCGCGGTATGCCGTCGCCGCCAGCTCCAGGACCCGCGCGGCCACGGCGGGCGGGTCGGGGTAGGGCGCGAGGCCGGCGACGAGGTCGTCCCACCAGCGGGCCACGCGCAGGGCGAAGGTGGTGCGGCGGTGGTCGGGCAGCGGGTCGAGGACGGCCTCGGTGCGGGCGCGGGCCTCCGGGGGCAGTGCCACGGGCCAGGGGAGTTCACGTGTCACGGTCACATCCAATCATCGGACGCGACGAGCGGGCGGGAGCTCCACCGGGGATCTCCCGCCCGCTCGACGGTGAGGCAGGGCGCGGACGTGGTCAGCCCTTGACCGCGCCGCTCGTCATGCCGCGCACCAGGAAGTTCTGGAGCGCGAAGAAGACGATCATCGGCAGCACCATGGAGATGAACGCTCCCGCGGTCAGCAGCTCGGCGCCCTGACCCTGGGTGCCCAGCAGCTGCTGCAGCTTGACGATCACCGTGGTGTTGTCGTTGCTGAGGAACAGCTTGGCGATGAGCAGGTCGTTCCACACCCACAGGAACTGCAGGGTGGCGAACGCCGCCATCGCCGGCATCGCCATCGGAGCCACCAGCTTCCAGAAGATCTGGAAGTTGGAGCAGCCGTCGATCCGTGCCGACTCCACCACGCTGTAGGGCAGCGTGGACATGTAGTTGCGCAGCACGTAGATGCACAACGGCATGCCGAACCCGGTGTGCAGCAGCCACACCGCGAGGTACTGGCCGGAGATGCCCAGGCCGTTGGGGCCGAAGAGGTTGAGCAACGGCTGGAAGGCCACGTGGATCGGGACCACCATCACCGCCACGATGATGATGAACAGCGTCTCCTTGAACCGGAACTGCAGGAAGGTGAACGCATAGGCCGCGAAGGCGGCGAACATGATGGGGATGACCGTCGCCGGGACGGCCACCACGATCCCGTTGAGGAAGGCGTTGCCCATGTCCGCCCGCTCGAAGACCTCGGTGTAGTTGCCGAAGGTCCAGGAGGTGCCGAACGGGTTGATGATCGCCGACCACCAGCCGCTGGTCAGCGCGTCGTCCCGGCTGCGGAAGCTGGTGACGAGCAGACCGAGGGTCGGCAGCGTCCACAGCAGGGCCAGCAGCAGCATGGTGACCATCGAGACGGGGCTGCGCTGGCGCCCGTCCTTGAGCCGTCCGGCGTTCATCGCATGGCCTCCTGCTTCCGGAAGTCCCTGACCTGGTAGATCAGGATGGGGATGATGGCGACGAGCAGGACGACGATGAGGGCCGTCGCCCGGCCGGCGTCGCGGTTGGTGAACATCTCCCGGAAGAACATGTTGGCGATGACATCGGTGTTGTTGCGCCCGTTGGTGAGCACGTAGACGATGTCGAAGACCTTCATCACCAGGATGAGGACGGTGATGAAGACGGTGACGATGGTGCCCCAGATCTGCGGGATGATGACCTGCCAGAAGATCTGCCACTCGGACGCGCCGTCGATCCGGGCCGCCTCGAGGGTGTCCTCGGGGACGCCCTTGATCGCCGAGCTGAGCAGGACCATCGCGAAGCCGGTCTGCAGCCAGATGAGGATGACCATCAGCAGGATGCTGTTGAGCCGGGCGGTGTCGATGTCCAGCCAGCTCGCGGGGTCCTGACCGAACCAGTTGACCCAGATGGCGTTCAGCGCCGCGGTCTGCGGCTCACCCGGGGGCCGGTAGCCGTAGACCGTGGTGAGCCAGATCGCCGAGGCGGCCACGAAGCTGATGGCCATCGGCATGAAGATGAAGCTCTTGGACCACTTCTCGCTCGAGGACGACAGCTTGTCGGCCAGCACCGCGACGACGACGCCCAGCGCCACCGTGATCGCCGGGACGATGGCGATCCACAGCAGGTTGTTGAACATCGCCGACCAGAAGGCGCTGCTGGCGAAGAGGCTGCTGAAGTTGGCCCACAGCGGGTCGACGTAGGCCGTGGAGTCCCGGTTCGCGAAGCTGTAGTGGATCGTCTGCACCGTCGGGAACAGCAGCATCAGCCCGATGAGGGAGAAGCCCGGCAGCAGGAAGGCGTACGGCATGACGCCGTGCTCCAGCCGTCGGGGCAGCGCCTCGATCGCCATGTTGAGGAACCAGAAGAGGACGGCCGCACCGCCGACGCCGACGACGAGGCCCAGGGCGCCCATGAGCAGCTTGCTGTCGAAGAACCACTGGGGGTACCACGCGAAGGCGAGGAAGAGGTTGCCGATGAGCCAGACCGAGACCGCGATGCCGAGCACCCCGATGACGAGCTTGGCCGGCTGGAGAGCGGCGTCGGAGGGTCCGACGTTGCCTGCCCCGCCCGGGCCCTCGTCCGAGGGCGCCTGTGGTACCTCCTCCCCGACGGGAGGGGTCGATGATGTCGTGCTCACTGGTCCTCGCCCTCCTCACTCGCGTCGGCCGACTCGGGCCAGCCCGCCTCGATGTCGTCGGCGACCTCCTGGGCGGTCTTGGCCCCGCTCTGGAACTCGACCATGCCGGTCCAGAACGAGCCCGAACCGACCTCGCGGGGCATGACGTCGGAGCCGTCGTAGCGGAAGACGTCGGAGCCGTAGCCGAACTCGGCGATCTGCCGGGTCACCTCGTCGGGGTAGAGGCTGGTGTCGAAGCTGGTGTGCGGGCTCAACCAGCCGCCGGCCTCCGCCCACGGGCCGCCGAACTCGTCGGAGGAGAGGAACTCCATCACCGCGGCCACGTCGGTGTCGTAGGTGAACGCCGCCGCGAGGTCACCGCCGCCGAGGATGGGCTGGCCGTCGAAACCGCCCTCGGCGGGCGGGAAGACGAAGATGCCGACCTCCTCGTCGAGGTTCTCCTGGACGTCCTCGGGGAAGAACGTGGTGGCGAAGTTGCCCTGCCGCATGAGGTAGCAGCCGGGGTCGTCGTTGAACGCCGGGTTCATCGCCTCGGCGAACGGGGTGTTGAGGATGCCCCGGGAGCCACCGAGGACGTTGCCGTCCTCGTTGGCGAGGTCGCCGTAGGTCTCGATCGCCTCGACGACACGCTCGTCGTTGAAGGGGATGCGGTGGTAGATCCAGTCGTCGTAGACGTCCGGGCCGTGCAGGCGGAGCATGTACTCCTCCACCCAGTCGGTACCGACCCAGCCGGTGGCCTGGTCGGACTGCCACCCGATGCACCAGGGCGGCGTGTCGGCGTCGGTCCGGATCTGGTCGGCGACCTGGTCGAGCTCGTCCAGGTTGGCCGGCTCCGTGCTCCAGCCGCCCTCCTCGTAGGGACCCTTGGGGTACCAGACGATCGACTTGACCGCCATGCGCATGGGGGCGGCGTAGACGCGACCGTCGAACCGGGCGGAGTCCAGGAAGCCGTTGACCAGGGTGCGGTCGATCTCGTCGTAGTCGAGCATCGCGTCGACCGGGACCAGCTCTCCGCGCTCGGCGAGGTTGAGCACCCCGCCGGGCTGCGGGAAGAGCCCGATGTCCGGCTTGTCGCCGGCGTCCACCCGCACCTGGATCGTGTTGGTGAAGTCCTGGTCCGAGACGTAGTCGATGGTGATGCCGGTCTCCTCCTGGAACTCCTGGAGGGAGGCGTTGAACAGCTCCTCCTCGGCTCCACCGAAGGCGCCCAGGATGCTGACGCTCCCGTCGCCCTCCTCGGGCTCGGCCCCGACGGCTCCGACTGCGCCGACCGACCCGGCATCGGGATTCTGCAGACAGCCCGTCAGGGTCAGCCCGACCGCTGTCGCGAGCGCCGGGACCGTGGCACGTCGCCACCTCGTAGTCGCCACCATTGGCTCCTCTCTCCATCAGCGCCCACGGCCACCGCCTCACGGAACAGGGGTGCATCGCATGAGCCACTCTCTCGGAACCTAGCGCAGACCCGGCGTGCGATCAGCCCTCGCGAGGTCACGCTTTGGTCACGGAACGCCAGCACCGGCGCCCTCCGGCCGCCGCCTGCCTGACGCTACGTCACCTCCTGCAGGCGGCGCATCGCCGCGGCCACGTGCGGACCCAGCTCGGCGTGGTCCACGTCGCGTCCGTCGAACCGCCAGCCGATGACCCGCTCGCGCACGGGCACCCCGCGGCAGCGGGTGCACACGAGCACCCGCGTCGGACGCCGGTGACGGTGGACCAGGTGGCCGGCGGCGCAGCGCCCCTGCCAGCGGCCGGGCACCACCGGCCCCTCCGCCCCCACCGTGTAGCACCGCTCCCCGGTCGCGCCGAGGGACCGGGCGCGGGCACGCCATACCCCATCGTGGCCGTGGCCGGGGCCGACGAGCGCGTGCGCGACCTCGTGCAGCACCGTCTGACGCACCTGCGCCTCGTCCTGCACCGCCGTGATCGCCCGGCTGAGCGTGATCCGCCGGTCGGTCCAGTGGCACGCTCCGGCCCGGACCTTGGCCCGGTCGAAGCCGAACCCCCAGCCCGCCAGACCGTGCTCTCTCATCAACCCCCGGGCCAGCGCCCCCGCCTCGTCGAGTTCCATGCCCCGCACCCTAGGAGGCGGCACCGACAGACCTACGGCGTTATCGTCGTGGCTGTGAACCTTGAGAAAGTCGTGTTCGGCTTCTTCGTCCTGCTGGCGGCGACCCTGAACTTCGGGTACGTCCTCGGCGACATCGACAACCCGCGGCTGCACAACGTCTACGAGCTGTACGCCGCGGTCGTGGTCAACATCATCGCGACCATCCTGAAGTTCGGCGACCGCACCCAGATCGGCGCGGTCCACCTGGCCACCTCCCTGGTCGCCAGCATCCAGCTCATCGTCGCCGCGCTCGTGTGGATCTGGGCCCGGCACGTCGACCCGGGCGGGCTGACCGGGCAGCACATGAGCAGCGTGGTCTCCATCGCGGCCGGCGCGCTGCTCGCCAACATCGTCTCCATCGTCCTGCTCGTCGTGGAGACGGTCTCCTACCGCCGCCGCTGAGCGACGTCGCCCACGATGGCCAACCTCCTCCAGCTCCTCGGCCGCGGCAAGCCGGCCCGGCCGCGCCCGGACTCGCTGCGCCGCTACCGCGTCGACGTGCCGATGGAGCTGCCGACGACCGACGCGGTCTTCCTCGTCCTGCGCCGCATGCGGACGCCGCTGGTCGTCATCGTCAGCGTCTTCGCCATCATGACCTTCGGGCTCAGCATGATGCCGGGCACCGAGGAGAACCCGGAGCGGCTGGCCGTCTTCGACAGCTTCTACGTCATCAGCTACACCGGCCTCACCATCGGCTACGGCGAGGTGCCGCACGAGTTCAGCTACGCGCAGCGGATGTGGGTCACCGCCACCATCTACGCCTGCGTCATCGCCTGGTCCTACAGCATCGGCGCGCTGCTCTCGCTCTCGCAGGAGCAGACCTTCCGCCAGGCCATCCGCCTGCAGCGCTTCGGCCGCAAGGTCCGCGGCCTCCAGGCCCCCTTCGTGCTCGTCGTCGGCTACGGCCAGGCGGGTGAGGCGGTGTGCCGGGCGCTGGAGGACCAGGGGCGCGACTTCGTGGTGCTCGACGAGGACCCGCAGCGGGTCCAGCAGCTCGCGCTGGACGGCTACTCCAGCGACCACCCCGGTTTCGCGGCCAGCGGGCGGGACCCCCGCATGCTCGGCCTGGCCGGGCTGGGCCACGACCGTTGCGAGGCCGTGCTCGCCCTCACCGACAGCGACGAGACCAACCTCTCGGTCGTCATGTCGGTCAACCTGCTCCGTCCCGAGCTCATGGTCATCGCGCGCTGCAGCGACCGCGAGCACGCCCAGCAGATGCACGACTTCGCCGCCGACGTCATCATCAACCCCTTCGACCGCTACGGCGCCTACCTCGTCATGGCCCTGCGCCGCCCGGCCGGGTTCCGGCTCGCCTCCTGGCTCATGAGCAAGCGCGGCTCCAACCTGCCGCACCGGCTCTCCCACCTCACCGACGGGCAGTGGGTGGTCTGCGCGGACGGCACCTTCGGCTTCGAGGTGACCCGCGACCTGGAGAGTGCCGGACTGGACGTCATCCTCGTCGACCCTGCGGACGGGCGCCCCGACGTCTCGGACGCCGTGGGGTTCATCGCCGGCGCCGAGTCCGACATCGTCAACATGGCCAACGCCGCGCACGCCCGCATCGAGAACGACCAGCTGTTCATCGCCGTCCGGCAGAACTCGGCCGTCAACGCGGCACCGCTGCAGGCCTTCGACGCCGACTCGGTCTTCATCCCCACCGAGCTGCTCGCCCGGGAGGCGGTCGCCCGGATCACCTCGCCGAACTACTGGAGCTTCATCGACCACGTCCTGCACGAGGACGACGAGTGGGACCGCCGGGTCATGGACGAGATCGTCGCCGTGGTGGGGGACGAAACCCCGATCTCCACCCGCCTCGACCTCGACTTCACGAGCGCCCCGGCCGTGGTGCGGTGGCTGAACGGGCACGAGCTGACGCTCGGCGACCTGGTGCGGGACCCGGACGAGCGCGACGTGCGGCTCGCCGTCTACCCCGCGGTCCTGGTGCGCTCCGGGCGCCGCATCTTCACCCCGGGGATGGACGAGAAGCTCAAGGAGGGCGACACGCTGCTGCTGCTGGGCCGCGAGCTCGACCTGGCGGTGGTCCGCTCCACGGTCTTCCACGACTCGGCCGTCGAGTACGTCGCGACCGGCCGCGAGGTCGCGACCGCCTGGGTCTTCCGCCAGCTGCAGAAGGTCACCGGCCGGGAGAAGGCCACCGCCTCGCGCGGGCCCGTGCCCCCGCCCGACGAGGGCTGAGGCCGGGCGGCGTCCCGGGGGTCAACGGCTGCGGACCTCGACGATGTGCCCCACGACCTGGGGCACCCACCCTCGTTCGCGCCGCATCCAGCGGACGGCGACGAGGTTGGAGGGGACGACGACGAAGTCGCCCGCGGCGACGGCGAGGTCGGTGCCGAAGACGTCGGTGACCACCTCCCAGGCCAGGTCGGTGTGCCGGTGCAGGTGCTCCCCGACGGCCACGGCATACCGCTCCACGACCTCGTCGTGGTGCCCGTCCGTGCCCTTCGCCGCGAGCCACGCCGCCAGCTCGCGATCGAGCCCGACGCTGATCGAGGCCAGGTCGTCGACGTCCACGCCGTCGGCCTCCACCGCGGCCAGACCGGCGTCGATCCGGGCCCGCTCCGCCTCGCCGATCCGGCGCGACTCGGGGGTGAGCGGCAGCTCACCGACGGGGCTCTCGCCCGGGTCGGGCAGGGCCCGCACCCGAGGCTCGTCCGGCGCCGACCGGGACCGGCCGAGCAGGTTCCGGACCTTGTCGAGGCCGGCCGACACACGGCGTCCGCGATCGCTCATCCGGGCAGCGTAGCGCCCGGGCGTAGGATGCGCGGGGACCACGAGGAGGCGGGGACACCGGTTCGATGCGCGCAGACATCCAGACCCTCCGGGCGGTCGCCGTCGTGCTGGTGCTGCTGTGGCACGCGGGGCTTCCGGGGCTGACGGGGGGGTATGTCGGGGTCGACGTCTTCCTCGTCGTCTCCGGCTTCCTCATGACCCGGATCCTGCTCCTCGAGATCGGTGAGCACGGCCGGCTCGACCTCCCCCGGTTCTGGTTGCGGCGGGCCCGCCGGCTGCTGCCGGCGGCGGCGGTGTCGGTCCTCGGAGTGGCGCTCATCACGGTCGCCCTGCTGCCCAGCACCCGGTGGCGCGACATCGCCGGCGACATCGGCGCGAGCGCCGTCTACCTCGTCAACTGGCGGCTCGCGGACCGCTCCGTCGACTACCTGGTGGCGGACGCGGCCCCCTCCCCCCTGCAGCACTTCTGGTCGTTGGCCGTCGAGGAGCAGTTCTACCTCGTGTGGCCCGTGGTGCTGGCCCTGGTGGTCGCGGCGCCGGTCCGGCGCGGACGCGGGTCGGCCGCGGCCCGGGTGGCGCTCCTCGCAGGTCTCGCCGGGGCGCTCTCCCTGGCCTGGTCGGCCTGGCTGTCGCAGGCGGACCCCGCCCGCGCCTACTTCGTCACGACCACCCGCGTCTGGGAGCTCGCGCTCGGCGCGGTCCTCGGTGCCCTGTGGCCGTGGTGGGAGGCGCGGCACCCGGGCCCCCGCACGGCGACCGCGCTCGTCCTCCTGGGGACCGGCGCCGTGCTGGGCTCCGCGGTCGTGCTCGACGCGACGACGGCCTTCCCCGGGACTGCCGCGCTGGCGCCGACGCTCGGCACGGTGGCCGTCCTGCTCGGGGGCCCTTTCGTCCGCGTCGGTGGCGTGGTCCACCACGGCCTGGGCCTGCGGCCGGCGCAGTGGCTCGGTGGCGTGTCCTACTCGCTCTACCTCTGGCACTG
Organism: uncultured Serinicoccus sp.; assembly: GCF_947487915.1. Taxonomy (GTDB): domain Bacteria; phylum Actinomycetota; class Actinomycetes; order Actinomycetales; family Dermatophilaceae; genus Ornithinicoccus. The sequence goes on from NZ_CANKYH010000005.1 coordinate 190,195, forward strand.
GCCGCTGCTCGTCGCGGCCACCGCCGTGGTCGGCGCCGAGACGCTGCCCTGGGGCGTCGGCCTGCTGGTCCTGACCCTCACCCTCCCGGTCGCCTGGCTGTCCTACCGCTACGTCGAGACACCCTTCCGCGGGCGGATCCCCCGGGCGCCGGTGCGGGCCACCGCCCGCGCGCTCCTCCGCTCGGTCAGCGGGTATGCCCTCGCCTGCGCCGCGGGAGTCGTCGCGGTCCTCGTGGCGACGGTGACCCTGACGCCGGGCGGGGCGCTGTCGACCGTCCCGGCGCAGGCTCAGCAGGTACAGCCGGCCCCGGCGTCCGCGCGGGAGGACGTCTACGCCCCCTTCTACGACGGCTGCGCCGCGCTCGACGGGGCAGACCTGGCCACGGTGTGCGTGGACGGCGACGTCGACAGCGACACCCGGGTGGTCCTGGTCGGCGACTCGCACGCGGTCATGTGGATGCCGGCCCTCGCGGCGGCCGGCGCTCGGCACGGGTGGCGCGTGGAGCTGGTGGCGAGGACGTCCTGCCCGGCGGCGGACGTGGTCCCCATGGCCGGGAGGGACCCGCGCGAGGACTGCCCCACCTGGCTGAGGGAGGTGACCGAGACGGTCGCCGCCGACCCGCCCGCCGCGGTCCTCACCGCCCAGGTACCCATCCCCCGGTTGTGGGTCGACGGCGAGGTGGTCCGTTCCGCGGACGGGCACGCGCACATGGCCGACGGCCTGGCCCGGGCCTGGGAGCGCCTCGGCGCCGCCGGAGCACCGGTCCTGACCATGGCACCGACCCCCCGCTTCGAGCAGGACCCGCCGGAGTGCGTCGCCCAGCACCTGGAGGAGGTCTCGGCGTGCGGCGAGCCGCTGGAGCAGGCGCTGGCCCCGGTCTCACCCCCGGTGCGACTCGCGCTGGAGCAGACCCCGCAGGTGGGGCTCGTCGACCTCAACGGCGAGCTCTGCCCGGACGGGTGGTGCCCCGCGGTGGACGGCTCCACGCTCGTCTGGGCCGACGGCAACCACCTCAGCCGGACCCGCTCCCGCGAGCTCGCCGACCCTCTGGCCGCGGCGCTCGCCGGGGTCCTCACCCCGGCCGGCTGAGCAGCTACCCCTTGGTCGCGGTGGGCCACCCGCCCTATGGTCGGGGTATGCCTGCACAGACCGAGTCCGTCTGGGACTACCCGCGACCCCCGGCCGTGGACACCTCCGGGGGGGAGCACGTCGTCATCCGGGTGGGCGGGCAGACGATCGCCGAGACCGTCGCGGCGATCCGGGTGCTGGAGACCTCGCACCCGCCGACCTACTACCTGCCGCTCGGGGCCTTCGTCACCGGCGTCCTGCAGCCGGCCCGCGACAACCGCCGCACGACCTGCGAGTTCAAGGGGTCGGCGACCTACTTCGACCTCGTCGTGGACGGCACCCGGCTGAGCCGGGCGGCGTGGACCTACCCGGACCCGACCCCCGCCTTCCGCGAGATCGCCGACTACGCCGCCGTCATGCCCAGCGCCATCGACGGCGCGACCGACCCGGCGGACGGCTGCTACGTCGACGACGAGCGGGTGCAGCCGCAGGAGGGCGACTTCTACGGCGGGTGGATCACCTCGAGGGTGCGCGGGCCGTTCAAGGGGGCGGCGGGCACCCAGGGCTGGTAGCCCCGCCCCGGCGCCACCCGGTCGCGCCGCGCCGGGACCGATGAGGCAGGATGGATCCTCGCGCGTGACGGGGCCGGGGGGCCCGGCACGGGCGGTTCGCGTCGTCCATGTCGGACGGCGACCATCCACGCAAGGAGGAATGATCTGATGCGACGTGCCCTGACCATGGCCACCGTGATGAGCCTGGCTGTCCTCACCGGCGCCTGCTCGGTCGAGGAGGACGCAGACGCAGAGATCCCCGAGAACGCCATCGCCGAGGACACCAGCGACGAGGACGCCGCCGGGACGGCGTCCGACGAGGAGGGCATGGAGGTCGCGGAGGACCCGACCTGCCAGGGCTTCTTCGCCGGCCAGGGGACCCCGCTCGCGGAGCGCGCGGCCACCCAGCGCGACGTCGTCAGTTCCGGCGACGACCTCGACCCGGTCGCCTTCTCGGAGGTGACGCTGCTCTCCGGCCGTCTCATGACGCTGGCCGAGGAGGCGGACGAGGACCACGCGGCCCTCCTGGAGCGCATCAACGCGCCTTTCGAGGAGGTCAACGACGCCGTCGTCGAGGAGGGGACCCGCACCGAGGACGTCATCGCGATCCCCGACGTCGACGTGTCCGACTCCGAGGCGGCCCAGACCGAGCTCGAGGAGGCCTGCGCGGCCTGATACCGGATTCCGGACCCCGCGTATGCCGGTGGCCCGGACCCCGTCGCGTGAGCGAGCGGGCCGGGGTCCGGGCCACCGTGCGTGGGTCAGCCCTCCGTCAGCCGACCGACAGGGTCTGGCCCGCGATGATGAGGTCCGGGTCCTCCAGGTCGTTGGCCGCCGCCAGGGTGTGCACGTCGGTGCCGTGCTGCGCGGCGATCTCCGACAGCGTGTCACCGTGCTGCACGGTGTAGCTCTGCGCGGCCGTGGGCGTTCCTCCCGCCGGCACGAGCATGACGTCGCCGGCGTAGATCAGCGCGCCGCCGTGGGCGAGGTCGTTGATCCCCACCAGCTCGGTGACCGTGGTGCCGTGGTGGCGCGCGATCTTCGCGGTGGTCTCCCCGCTGGCGATGACGTGCTCGGCGAGGTCGGCGGCCGGCGCCTGCTGGGGGGCGGCCTGCTGCACCGGCTCCTGCGGCGCGGCCTGCTGCGGGGCCGCCTCCGCCTGCTGGGGCTGCGCGGGCTCGGGCTGGGCCGGCTGCTGGGGCTCCGCGGGCTGCGGCTCGGCCGGGGCGGGCTCGGCGGGCTGCGCGGGCTCGGCCGGGGCGGGCTCCGCCGGAGCGGGGCCACCGGCGGTCAGGCCGGCCTCGACGGAGCACACGGGCCAGGCGCCGGGGCCCTGGACCGCCAGGACGTTCTCGGCGATCGCGATCTGCTGAGCCCGCGTCGCGAGGTCGGCGCGCGGCGCGTAGTCGGTGCCGCCGAAGCCCTCCCAGGTGCTCTGCACGAACTGCAGGCCGCCGTAGTAGCCGTTGCCGGTGTTGATGCTCCAGTTGCCGCCGGACTCGCACTGGGCGACGGCGTCCCAGGTCTCGCCGCTGGCGGCCTGGGCGGACCCGGCGGACACGACGCCGGTCAGGCCGGTGAGGCCGGTGGCGAGGGCGAGCGCGCCCAGGCGGGGCTTGCGGATGGCACGGTGCTTCATGGTGGAACCTCAGGGGAAGTTGAGTACAGGGGGACCGCCGCAGGCTCCCCCGCGGCCCCTCCACCGTGACGGGGCAACCTGGACGTCGCAACCTGTCCACGGTCAGACTCCGGTCAGGAAGCTGCCGCACACCCCGCTGAGCAGCGTCGACGGCTCAGCACGTGAGACTGCTCACGTCCTGGCGTCGATGACGTCGAGGTCGCGCTGCGCGAACCGCAGGTGCTCCCACTCCTCCTCGACGATCGTGCGCAGGCACGAGAGCGTCGACTCGGGGTATGCCGGTGCCCACGGGTTGCGGCGCGGCACCTCGAGGTCGTCCGCCGTGACCGTGGCGAGGTGGGCGCGGACCATCGCCACCCGCTCGGCCCGGACCTGCAGCACCCGCTCCCAGCTCGGGTCGGTCTCGTGGAAGACCGAGGGGTCGTGCCCGTCCAGGGCGTACTCGGCGTTCGGCTGACCGATCGGGTGGTACGGGGCGGGCAGGCCGAGCACGGCCCCGCGCAGCCAGGTGTCGGTCGCCATGACGAGGTGGCGCAGCGTCTGGGCGACGCTCCACTCCCCGGCGACGCTGACGTCGACGGTGCCGGGCGGCATCCCCTCGGCACGGGCGACCGCCCCCGCCCAGGCGGTCTCCAGCGCGGCCCACGCCGCCCGGAGCCCGTCCGGGTCCGCGGCCCGGCGCAACTCCCGGCCGGGGAAGCGCCGGTCGAGCTCGGCGTCGACCAGCGGCGCGACATCGACCCCGTTGACCAGCAGCGTCCCCTCGCCCTCCAGCAGCCAGGGGGCGTCGATCTCGACGCCGTCGACGTCGACGGCGCGCATCACGGCACCGGACAGCGAGCACCCGACGAAGCGGGCTCCGCTCAGGTCCTGCCCCCGGAACTCGCGCGGGGCGGACGGCTCCTCCGGCACCGGGGTCGCCCCGTGGTCCCCCTCGCGCCTCCGCTCGTCCCCGCGCGCACCGTCGACCGCGGGCAGGTGCCGCCAGACCCCCTCGGAGACGACCGTCACCTCGCCGTCGACCACCTGGACCGCGCTCTGGTCGTCCAGGGCGTAGGCGGGCACGCCCAGCGGCGCCACCCACCGGTCGGCTCCCTCCATCGGGTTCATCCCGACGTGCGGGTAGATCGAGAAGTCGACGACGCCCAGGGTCCGGTCGCTCCAGCCGTCAGGACGCCAGGTGACGAACGGCTCACCGATCCGGGGGGTCAGGACCATGCTGCCCGCGCTCAGCCCGACCCACACGGTGTCCGTCAGCGTCGGCAGCAGGTCGGCGAGCCCGGACACGCGCATCCAGTGGGCGAGGTAGGTCGCGTCACCGCCGTCCACCAGCAGCGCGTCCGCCTGCTCGACCCAGGGCACCCAGCGCTGGCGGGGCAGGCTGGGCAGCGCGGTGAGCTCGAGCACGCCGAGCGAGGCCCACCCCAGGTCGCACATCGGAGACGGAGACTCTCCGGAGAGGAAGCGCCAGGCGTTCCCGGGGTCGCACATCGGGTGCCCGTAGGTCGCGGTCGGGATCGCCAGCGCGCTCGACTCCGCGACGGGTTTGCCGAGGAGGGAGACGAGGGCCCGCTCGATGCTGGGGTTGGTGACCCCGCCCGAGGTGAGCAGGAGCTTCATACCGGTCCCTTCGCCGCGCCACCGAGGATGCCGCAGGCACCCGGTCGGTCCGACCGACGGCGCGTGCCGGCATGAGGAAGAGTAGACCCGTCCGCACCGACCGCGCACCGGCCCGAAGGAGGCGAGACGCATGATCCTGCAGGAGACGTCCACCCTGGCCAACGGGGTCACCATCCCCCGGCTCGGGCTCGGCACCTGGTTCATCAGCGACACGGACGTCGTGCCGGCGGTCGGCGAGGCGCTCCGCCTCGGTTACCGGCACGTCGACACGGCCCCCGCCTACCGCAACGAGCAGGGCGTGGGCAGGGCGGTGCGCGGCAGCGGCGTGCCGCGGGACGAGGTCTTTGTCACGACCAAGGTCGACGCCGGGGCGAAGACCCACGACGCGGCCCGGGACGGCATCGACTCCTCGCTGCGCCGGACCGGGCTGGACCACCTGGATCTCGTCCTCGTGCACAGCCCGACGCCCTGGCGCAGGTTCGGTGGCGCGGAGCGCTACCTCGAGGAGAACCGCGAGGTCTGGCGGGCGCTGGAGGAGGCGCTCGCGGCCGGGAAGGTGCGGGCGATCGGGCTGTCGAACTTCGAGGTCGCCGATGTCGACAACATCCTCGAGGGGTGCACCGTCGCGCCCATGGTCAACCAGGTGCTGGCGCACATCAGCAACACCCCGCACGAGCTCATCCGCTACTGCCAGGACCGCGGCATCCTCGTCGAGGCCTACTCGCCGGTCGCGCACGGCGAGCTGCTGAGGAACGAGGAAGTCGCGCGGGTCGCGCAGCGGTATGCCGTGAGCGTGCCGCAGCTGTCCATCCGCTACTGCCTGCAGCTCGGGCTGGTGCCGCTGCCGAAGTCGGCCGACCCGGCGCACCTGCAGGCCAACACCGAGGTCGACTTCACCATCACCGAGGAGGACATGGACCTGCTGCGGGCCGTCGAGCAGATCGCGGACTACGGCGAGCACCGGGCGATGACGATCTACGGCGGGCAGCGCGACCTGCGCTCGCTGCTGGCCCTGGCCCGCGGCGCGCTGCGCTCGCGCCGGACGAGCGGCCGGTGAGGCGCCGGGGCCGGAGCGCGGCCCCTGCGCGGGCGGCTCAGGTGTTCTCGCGCAGGTAGCGGCCGAAGTGCGGCACCGTGAAGGCGATGCGCCCGCGCTCCCCGGAGTAGATGAGGCCCTTCTTGAGCAGCGCGTCCCGCGGCGGCGACAGCGACTGCGGCTTGCGGCCCAGGTGGCTGGCGATGTCGGCCGTCGCGACCGACTCGATCTCGTCGACCTCCTCCCCCGTCTCCACCCGCTGCGCGGCGAGGTCGGCCATCGCCCGGAGGTACTCCCGCTCCCCCGGGGTGGCCCGCTCGTAGCGGCTGCCGAAGAAGCCGACCGCCAGCTCGGCCTCGGCCTCCGGGCCCGCCACCCGCACGTCCTCGGCGGTGATGGGGGACTCCGGCGCGAGGTCCCACACCTCCTTGCCGTATGCCTGCAGGAAGTAGGGGTAGCCGCCGGTGGCGGCATACATCGCCGACAGCGCCTCCGGCGACCACGTGGCGTCCTCGTCCTGCGCGGGCAGCTGCAGCGCTCGCTCGGCCTGCTCCCGCGAGAGCCGGTCGATGCGGGTGTAGCGGAAGAGCCGCTCGGAGTAGGACTTGCTCGCCGACAGCACCGCGGGCAGGTGGGGCAGCCCGGCGCCCACGACGATGACCGGCAGCGCCGACTGGCTCAGCTCGTGGCAGGCGGCGCAGATGGCCGACACGTCGTCGGGCTGCAGGTCCTGCATCTCGTCGATGAAGACGCCCACGCCCTTCCCGACGTCCGCCGCGAGCCCTCCGACGTCGGAGAGCAGCTCGACGAGGTCGATCTCGATGTCGCCGGAGTCGGCGCGCCCGGTGACCGCGGCGACCTCGATGCCGGGGTTCCACCGGTCCCGCAGCTTGGCACCCGGCTGGTGCTTCTGGGCGAACGCCTTGATGACGCCGAGCACGTGGTCGACCTCGTCACCCTGCGGGTGCCCGAGCTCGCGCACCGCCACGTGCAGCGCCGCCGCCATGGGTCGGCGCATCCCCTGCTCCGGGCGCGCCTCGTACTTGCCCGTCCCCCACCGGGAGCGCACGGCCGCCCCGCGCAGCGCGTTGAGCAGCACCGTCTTGCCGACGCCGCGCAGGCCGGTGAGCACCATGGAGCGTTCGGGGCGGCCGCGCTGGATGCGCTCGAGCACCACGCGGAAGCGGTCGAGCTGCTCGTCGCGACCGGCGAGCTCGGGGGGCCGTTGGCCGGCGCCGGGGGCGTAAGGATTACGGATGGGGTCCACGATGGGACTGTATGCCGTTCTCTAGCGCATCTGTCAGAGACACGCAGACAAGGTCATCGTCGACCTCGCGGGCAGACGACAGGGGCCGGGGGGCGCCGCGCGCTCCCCGGCCCCTGTCGGCGGATGACTCAGATGCGGTCCGACTCGCCGGTGGCGGCGGCCAGGTTGTTGTGCTGCGTCTTGATGTCTTCCTTGGCCTCGTTGAGCGCGTCGACCAGCTTGGGGGTCAGTGTCGGCTTGAACGTCTGCCAGGCGTCCTTGAACTTCTCCGAGTTGGCACCGGTCCAGACGGTGCTGTTGAGCGACTTGTCGATGTCCTCAGACACCCGCTGGATGTCCAGGGCGGAGGTGTCGAGCGTCTTGTGCAGGTCTCGCAGAGTCGCGAGTTCACCACCAACGGCCATGAGTAGTACTCCCCTTCCGAGGGTTCGTGGAAATGGTCCCGACCGCATCCCCCATGAAACCCCTCGGCGGTGCGGCCTTTCCTCACCCTAGGCAGACCCGGACGCCGTGTCCACCCTGTCGACGTCATCTTCGCGCCAAACTCGGACATCGGCAGCATCCTGCCGATCGACATCCGGTCCTGCTCCCGGGGACGGCGGGGCTCTCCCTTCCCGCCTCAGCCGGGCCAGACGACCTGCACGCGCTCCGCCTGGCCGGCCACGACGAGGTAGCCGCCACCCGGGGGCAGGGACTGCCCGTAGGCGGAGCGGTTGAGGCGGGCGCCGAAGAGGTCGGCGTCGGCGCTGGACTGCGGGTTGAGCAGGACACCGGTGCCGGCCTTCTTCAGCACTGCGGACGGGCCGCGGTAGTGGCTCTGCATGTCCGAGGCCGTGCCGGCTCCCACGAGCATGCTGTCGGAGTCCCGCATCTGCTCGATGGCCTTGACGAGGGCCTCGGCCAGCCACCCGTCCGACCCGACCAGCTCGGTGTCGTCGACGAGCACGACCAGGGGGTCCTCCCCTGCCACCAGGGCGGTGAGCTGCTCGGTCACCTCGCTCTGGTCGCTGCCCAGGTCCCAGGGTCCGTGCACCCCCGGCGACCCGGCGAGCTCGCGCAGCGGGCTCTTGCGCGGCGTGACCAGAGCCACCTGGCACCGTGCCCGCAGCGCCTCGTCGGCGAGCTGGCGCAGGACGGTGGAGCGCCCGCTGCGGCGGGGGCCGGTGACCAGCACGGCGGGACCGTGCTCGACCGCGTCGAGGTGGCGCAGGCCGAGGGTGTCGCCGCCCACGGCGACGGCCAGCGCGGTGTCGGGGACGGTGAGTCCCTGCGCCTGCTCCTCCTCGCGCAGCCGGTGCGCCTCCTGAGCGGTGAACCGGACCGGCAGCAGGTCGACGTGGAACGGCCGGCGCGAGCGCGGCAGGTCGGCATACCGCTGCGTGGCGGCCTTGCCGAGCGCCTGCAGGGCGCGCACCTGCGCGGTCCCGGCCGGGTCGTCGGCCAGCAGCGCGAACTGCGTCTCGCGGAGCCCCTCGGCCCGGAAGCCACGCCCCTCCGGCATCCGCTCGGGGACCTTCTTGGCCGGCATGCCGATGTTGGAGAAGTCGCTGGGGTCGGTCATGCGCATCATGATCTTGTCGTCCAGCAGCGTGCCCATGCGGCCCATGACCACGGAGCGGTCACCGGTCATGACGACCCGCACCCCGACGGCGGCACCCTCCTGGAGGATCTGCTGGAAGGCCGCCACCAGCCGACCACCGTCGAGGGAGTCGTAGACCTGGAAGAAGCCCTCCCAGCGGTCGAGGAGGACGAGCACGTAGGGGAGGCGCTCCTCCTGCGCCACCGCCGACCGCTGCTCGGCGACATCGGCGTACCCCGCCTGCGCCAGCAGCTGCTGACGCTCGCTGATGAGCGCGCGCAGGCGGCCGACCAGCCGCTCCATCCGGTCGGTCTGGTCGCGCAGGACGACGGCCCCCACGTGCGGGAGGGCCTGCAGCGGCAGCAGGGCGTTGTTGCCGCAGTCGACACCGTAGACGTGCACGTCCTCGGGCGACAGGTCCCGCGCGACGGCGCCGGCCAGCACCCGCAGCGCGCTCGACCGGCCGGTGCGCGCGGCCCCGACGATCGCCAGGTGGGACCCGGTGGCGAGGCTGTATGCCGCCACGTCCCGGCGCTGCTGCGCGGGCAGGTCGACGACCCCCAGCGGCAGCCGCATCCGACCGGGCTCGGGCACCGCGTCCGGGAACTGCTCCAGCACCTGCTCGAGGGTCACCACGTCGTCGAGCGCCGGCAGCCACGGGCTGGCCGGGGCGTGCACCCCCGACTCCTCGCTCGCCTGCTGGCAGGCCTGCACCAGGGCGGCGAGGTCGGTGGGGACCGAGACGTCCTCCTCCGCGGCCTGCGCCCGCGGCGGCGCGACCCCGAGCTCGGCGAACGGCATACCGCGGAGCTCGACCTCGGCGGCCCTGCCCTCTCCCCGCGGCCGGCCGCCGACCCGGGAGGACTGGAACGGGATGAGGCTGGAGTGGCCGAGCCGGGCGTAGCCGCGTCCCGGCGTCGACTGGGAGATCTCGGCCGCGTCGCGGGCCTCGATGACGTCCTGGGAGTCGCCCGAGTCGGTCACCCGCAGGGCGATCCGCAGGTTGGTGTTGGACTTGATCTCGGCGCTCACCACCCCTGCCGGCCGCTGCGTCGCCAGGATGAGGTGCACCCCCAGGGAGCGTCCGCGCCGGGCGATGTCGACCAGCCCGGTGACGAAGTCGGGCAGCTCGGCGACGAGCGCGGCGAACTCGTCGATGACGATGAGCAACCGGGGCATCGGCTCGTCCTCGGGTCCCCTGGTCGCGAGGTAGTCCTCGATGTCCTTCGCGTCGGCGCCCGCCAGCTGGTGCTCGCGTCGGCGCAGCTCGGCGCCCAGCGACTCCAGCGCCCGGCCGGTGAGGTGGCCGTCCAGGTCGGTCACCATCCCGACGGTGTGCGGCAACCGGTTGCAGTCCTTGAACGCCGCGCCGCCCTTGTAGTCGACGAGCACGAAGGTCATCTCGTCGGGACGGTTGTGCACCGCGAGCGAGGCGATGACGGTCTGCAGCAGCTCGGACTTGCCCGAGCCCGTGGTGCCGGCCACCAGGCCGTGCGGGCCGTCCTTGACCATGTCGATGGCGAACGCGCCCTCCGTGCCCTCCCCGATGACGGCCCGCGTGGTGCGCCCGACCGACACCCAGCGCTCCTGCACGGCGGCGGCGGTGGGCGGGTCGAGCCGGAGCACGTCGAGCAGGCGGCTCGAGGTGGGGATCGTCGCGGCGGCGTCCTCGGCAGACACGTCCCGCACCGGGGCCACCGCCCGCGCCACCCGCTCCCCCCACGCCGGGCTGACCAGGTCGGGCCGGACCCCCTCGATGACCCACTGCTCGCTCACCGTGACCCGCATGAGCGGCTCGTCGGCCTGGACCACGGCCCGGCACTCCTCCGGCAGCAGCCGCTCGTCCTCGTCCAGGCACAGGAAGGTGATCCCGACCGAGGGCCCGCGCTGCAGCAGCGGCACCATGCCGGGCAGCAGGCGCAGCCGCCGCGAGCCGTCGAGCACGACCAGCAGCGGCGGGAAGGTCACGCCCTTGCTCGAGAACGAGCCCGAGTCGGCGACCTCCAGGCGACGCTCGAGCTCGGCCACCAGCTCGGCGATCCGCCGGGCGGTGGTCTCGTCGTCCACCCCGACCTGGGCCAGCTCGGGGTCTCCGTCGTCGGAGCGCAGGTGCGGCAGCCAACGCGTCCAGTGCCAGTCGGCCTCACCGTCGGCCGAGGTGAGCAGCGTCATGTCGAGGTCCACCGGCGAGTGCAGGACCGCCAGCTGGGCCACCACCCACCGGCCCACCGCGCGCCGGGCCGGACCGGCCAGGCCGGTGACGCCGGCCTCCAGCAGGCTCACGGTGACCGGCACGTCGGGGGCGGTCCACGCCAGGTCCCCCTCGTGCTCCTCACGGGCGTTGGACTTCACCGTCACCGAGGACACCTGGTCGGCCGTGCCGAAGCGGGCGACCAGCCAGTCCGGGTCGCTGCGGCGCCGCTCCCACAGCCGGCGCCGGGGCCCGATGGCGGTCATGAGCACCTCCCCGGGGTCCGCGAAGTCGCGTCGCCGGGCGGACCGCTCGTCGGAGAGACCGGCGAGGGCGCTCTGCTGCACCTTCCGCATCCGGGCGGTGTACTCGGCGAAGTCGTTGCGGTAGCGCTTGCGCTCCTGCGACCGGCCGCTCACCCAGTTGGAGATGGCCATGAGCGGCGTCAACGCGATGAAGATGAGGGTGTAGAGGCGTCCGGTGATGAGGTACATCGCCAGGCCGGCGAAGGCCGGCAGGAAGATGAAGGCCCAGGGGATCTGCTGGCCCAGCGGCCGCCGTGGCTCGTTGGGCAGGGTGAACTCGGTCTGCCGGGCGGCCGGCAGCAGCCGCGGCGGCCGGTTGTAGTCCAGGGTGGCGCCCTGCGGGCTGAGCGACAGCGAGGCGTCGGGCGCCGTCGGCACGGTGAGCTCGAGCAGGCAGGGGCCCACCACGAGGGCCTGCCCCGGCTCCCACACCTGGCCCGGCGCCACCTCCTCACGGTCGATGTGCAGCAGGGGCGTGGGCGCGTCGGCGCTGATGACCCGGGTCCCCGGCGGCAGCTCGCTGTAGGTGCTCTCACCGGCGCGCCGCTGCTGGATCTCGGCCTCGGCGTCGAGCACGATCGGGCCCGGCAACGGCCGGCTGCGCCACACCGGCTGCTGCAGCACCCCCAGCAGGTCCGGGTCCGGGTCGAGGACGACCGTGCCGTCGGGCCGCACCTGCACGGTCAGACAGACCTCGGGCAGACCCACCGGGGGCATGGCCACCGCGGCGTGCACCGTGCTGCCGACCACGTGCTCACCGGTGCTGAGCCGGGCCACCGTGCCCGCCCCGGGACCGGAGGAGATCCGGACCTCCACCGTCCCGCGCGGCTCGGCCAGGAGGTCGCCCACCGACCCGCCGACGCCGACCACGGAGCCGTGACGTACCGGGCTGGCGGTCAGCGGCATACCCGGGTCGAGCCGCCGGTCACCCACGTAGAGCGCGGGCGCGGGCACGGCGTCCCGCTCCCGGTCGGCGAGCGCGACCGGGGCCGAGGAGGGTCCGTCCTCGTTCCGCACGACGCGCAGCTGCGGGACCTGGGCCTCGGCACCCCCGCCCGCCCCCAGCGCGGCGAACGGGCGCCCGCGCGCCGTGGTGTCGGCCACCCGGCGGGCCAGGGCCAGGGCGAGGTCGCCGACGGTGGCGTCGTCCTCGGTGTCGACGACGAGGTCCAGCGGGTCCGAGGGGCCCTCGGCCGCGGCGATCGCCGTGATCAGCAGCCGCACCGGCTCACCCGAGCTCGCGCAGGTCCGGGCTGAGGTGCTGGACGAGGGACACGGTCTCCGGCTCCAGGGCGGCGTCGCCCAGGGCGGCCGTCATCTCCCTGGTCACACCGGCCGCGTGGTCGGGGTCCGACCCGCCGAGGAGGCGCAGCAGGTCGCGCCACAGGGCCTGGGCCTGCGGCACCAGGGTCAGACCGTCACGCAGGGCCTGCTCGGCGGCCGGCCGGTCGCCGGAGCCGGCGAGGGTCGAGGCGGTGTGCCGGGCCACGGCGGTGATGACGACGCGGGCGTCCCGGGCCGCCTGGTGGAAGGCCAACCAGCCGTAGCGGGTGCCGGGGGTGCCGGAGAAGGCCGGCCCGCGGGCCTGACCCAGGACCTGCGCCAGGTCGCGCGGCGGCGTGTCGCGCCGCCCGGCCAGGGCCGTCAGCTCCAGCCAGTCGACGTGCACCTCCGGTCCGAGACGCCAGCGGCCGGCCTCGTCGCGGTCCAGCAACGGGGTCCCGTCGCTGCCCGTGCCGAGCCACTGCGTGGCCGAGGCCAAGGTGGCCTCCACCACGTCGTCCTCGACCCCGCGGGGCCACAGGGAGATGCGCAGGACCGCGTCGTGCACCCCCTCCGGGTGCAGCGCCACCAGGGTGACCAGCTCGGTCAGCAGCTCCTCCCGGGCCGGCGCGACGTGGCCGGGGGCCTGGACGAGCACCGGGCCGAGGAGCCCGACGTGGGCGAGGGCCGCCTGCCGGTCCGACATCGGGGCGGCCTCCGCGACGGGGCGTCGCTGCGCGGGCAGCGTCGCGACGGCGTCCAGGGGGCCCAGCGCGGCGGTGCGGGCGGCGGCCTCGGCACCGTCCTCGGCGGCCTCGCGCACCCACCCGGCGATCCGGTCCAGGTCGCCGTGGCGCAGTCGACGGGCCGTGCCCGACAGCCCCAGCACGCCCAGGTCGAGCTGCCCCGAGCCGTCGACGACGAACCGCCAGCGCGCGGACAGGGTCTGGCCCACGCAGAGGACCGCCAGCCCGCTGCGGCCTGCGGCGAGCAGCTCGGTCAGCTGCTGTGCCTCCTGCGGGCCCGGGCTGCCGGACAGGACGATGACGTGCGGTCGCAGGTCCTGGCCTGCACCGGCCGAACGCCCCGCGAGCACCCCGTCGACCCCGAGCCCGCGCAGCCGCGAGCGGTGGGCCTCCACGTCGCGACGTCCGACCTCCAGCGCCTCCTCGATCGAGCGGACCTGGTGGATGCGTCCGGGGGCGAGGTCGGCCAGCGCCTCGGTGCCGCTCCCGGCGAAGCCGACGAGCGTCGCCCGGGCCCCGTCGGACCACGGGTGGGTCACGAGGTCCACGACGGTGGACAGGGCGACCTCTCGGGCGACCTGCGGGTCGCCACCGACGCTCACCAGGCCGGGGGCGTACTCCAGGTCGACGAGCAGGTCGAAGCCGTGGGACCGGGCCACGTTGACGAGGGCCGGCCAGGGCGCCGGTCCGGTCACGGGGTGACCGTCCAGGTCGCCCGCGCGCAGCACCCAGACGCCGCCCTCCTCGGTCTGCTGCCAGGGCGCGGGGGGTCCGGGGTGGTCGGCGGCTCCCGCGAGGTGGACGACGAGCTGCTCGTCCCCGACGTAGACCGCGGCGGCGTCCGGCAGGTCGAGGCCCTGCTCGCGGCGCCCGGCCGCCAGCACCCGCAGGCCCCGGTCGAGCAGCTCGGCCCGTCCGCCGTCGGCCGCGAGCCGGAGGGCCTGCTCGGGCGCGCCGGGGTCGCCGTAGGCCCCGCGGCGGGTGGAGAGCGCCAGGGCGAGGCCGGCCAGCACCATGCCGCCACCGAGGGCGAGGTCGCCCAACGGGACCTGATCGGCCCCGCCACCCTCGGTCGCGGCGGCGGGCGCGGCGTCCCCCGAGGCCCCGCCGACGGCGGGGACGGCGAGGTCGGCCGCCCGGTCGGCCGCGCCGGAGCCGGCCTCTCCCGCGGCCTGCGCGGTGACGTCTGCCGTGCGTCCGCCCAGGTCGTCGAGGACGGCCTGGCTGGCCTCCGGGCCCGGCGTGGGCGCCGCGGCCGGCGCCTGGGTGCGCACCGAGGTGATGTCGGGGCCGGTCGCGTCGGCCGGCATGACCAGCTGCCAGCCCGGCTGGATGAGGTCGGCCTCCTGCAGCTTGCGTCCGTCGGGCTGCGTCCGGCCCTGGTTGAGCTGGTAGAGCTCCTTGTAGCGGTAGGGGTCCCCCAGCGTCCGGTCGGCGATGTCCCAGAGGGTGTCGTGGTGGCGGCCGGACGGCGGCTTGACCTCGTAGAACTTGGTGACGGTGGAGGACGCGGCCTCGGCCTTCGCCTCGGCGCCGGCGCCGGACGCGGTGGAGGCGGCGGAGGCGGAGCGTTCCTGCGCCCCGGCCTCCCCGACGCCGACCCCGCCCGTCGCTCCCTGCTCGGCGGCGGCGCCGGCCTGCGCGGTGCTCACCACGGAGGCCGCCGGGGCCCCGGACTGTCCGGGTGCCTGACCGGTCATGGTCGCCGACCCGGCCAGGAGGAGGACGCCGGCGATGAGACGGCGGGCGAGGAGCTGGGACCCGGCCCCCGCCGGCACCATCCCGGGCAGCCGTCCGGCGCGCACGGCCCGCCACTCGGCGAGGAGGCAGACGACGAAGTGGGCCCACACGAGCCACACCAGCACCGCCACGATGTTGATGAGCGCCTCGGCGGTCACCGGGGCGGTCAGCCAGTCGAGGCTCGGCGCGGCGGTCGGCAGCGGGTTGCCGACGAGGAGCACGAGGCCCACCGGCACCCCGACGACGAGCACCAGCAGCCCCAGCAGGGCAGCCAGCC
Organism: uncultured Serinicoccus sp.; assembly: GCF_947487915.1. Classification (GTDB taxonomy): domain Bacteria; phylum Actinomycetota; class Actinomycetes; order Actinomycetales; family Dermatophilaceae; genus Ornithinicoccus. The sequence continues at coordinate 205,478 of NZ_CANKYH010000005.1, forward strand.
CCCGGGGGACGGACCGCTCGGTCTGCTCCGGGCGGGGAAGGTGGTCGGCCGCCGTCCGCGGCTGGAAGCCCGCCGACGGGGTGCGCCCCGACCTGGGACGCCTGGGTGTGGTGGTGCTCATCGGTGATCCTCCCCGGATCGCTGTCGGCTCAGGTCACGGGCGGACCAGGGCCTGGACCTCGTTGACCTGCATGAGTCCCTCGCCGCTCTTGACGAAGGAGTGGAAGGGCTGCCACTCGCCCTGGATGCGCGCGTCGATCTGCCACTGGGCGTGGATCTCACCCTGGTAGGCGTCGTCCGGCTGGGTCTGGCTGGCCTGCTCGTAGGCGTGCCAGCAGGCGTCGGGGACGGTCCGCGGCGTGTCGTCCGCCTCGACCTCGCGACCACCGCCGGGGCAGCGCACGACCGGCCCCCCTCGGCCCTCGGGGTAGACGAGCAGCTCGGTGATGCGGCCCCGCATCTCGACCCCCGGGATGGACAGGTCGACGTGCAGCTCGTCCTCGCCCGCGTTGTAGAAGGCGACGTCGTCGTTGACCCACGGCACAGCGCTGGGCGAGGAGAGCATGACCGGGTCGGGCACGTTGCCGCGGCGCACGAAACGGTCGATGAAGGCCTGCTGGTTGGGGGTGAGCTCGGTGAGCTCCGGGTCGTCGGGCTCGTAGATCCAGATGCCGACGGCGAAGAACAGACCGCCCGGCTCGATGTCGAAGGTCTTGCGGTCGATGCCGCGCAGGCAGCGGTGCCAGTAGTAGTGCGTGCCCTCCGGCGGCGCCGGCAGCTCGGTGTCGCGCAGCTCGTCCGCGGTCAGCCGCTCGTGCCAGCAGTCCGGCAGGTCGTCCCCCTTGAGCACCTCGCGGATGCTGGGCCCGTCCGAGGCGTTGGCCGAGACGCACACCCCGCCCACCGAGTTGGGCGAGGCGATGAGCGAGCACGCCCCGCCACCGGTCTGGTAGGTCTTGATCCGCGTGCGGTTCTCGGAGGGCCACACCACCGGTTGACCCTCACGCGGCTCGGTGTTGACCCCGGCCTGGGCCACAGGAGGCACGGTCGTGAGCACGAGGGCACCGGCCAGGGCGGCCGCGGCGCCGCGCGAGCGCAGGGCGGGCATGCTTACCATGATCGTGTCTCCACCTCGGTGGTCGAGCAGTTGATGGTGCCGGAGTACAGCGCCTCGACGAGATAGTCCCCCTCCGCGCCCGGGTCGTCCACGAGCGAGTACTCGATCGACGACACCTCCAGACCCGTCATGCCGTCGTCCGAGCGCGAGGGATCGGCCGAGAACCCGTCCGTCACCATACATCCTTGGACCGACCATGTCCCGTCCTCCAGCTCGGTGACCTGCAGGGGGGTGAAGGGCAGCGGGCCGGGGTAGGCGCGACCGAACTCCTCCTCGAAGACCTCCACGAGACCTTCGTGGCCGGCCTCGTCGAGGGTGGCGAGCCAGCCCTCGTCGCGGGGGTCGTCGGCCGTCGCCGCGCGGGCGAACGCCTCGTTGAAGCGCTCGATGGCCAGGACGCGGGGGTCCTCGTCGAGCTCGCCCTCCTCGACGACGAGCGGGGGCGGCTCCGCGGTGAAGGTGGCCCACGTGTCCGGCCGGTCCTCAGCAGCCTCACCCGAGGACTGCTCCTCCTCCGGGGACTGCTGCTCCTCCGAGGTCTCCTCAGAGGTGGGCGCGGCCTCCTCGGTGGTCGGCTCGTCCGTCCCGGCGGCCGCGTCGTCGGAGGACAGGGCCGTCGGGGAGCTCTCCGGCACGTCGCTCGAGGTGCCGCAGGCTCCCAGCAGGAGCGGGAGCGCGCAGCCGGCCAGCAGCCGGGCGCGGGCAGGATCGGTCCTCGACGGGGAGGTCGTCGTCGTCATCGTGGTCCTCAGGGAGCGGGGGGTCCGGGCTCAGGGTCGGGGTCGGGCGGTCCGGGCTCGGGGTCGGGGTCGGGCGGTCCGGGCTCGGGGTCGGGAGGTCCGGGCTCGGGTCCAGGATCCGGACCCGGGTCGGGCTCGGGCTCCGGCGGCGGCAGCAGCTCCCCGGCCACGGGCTCGGCGCGCCCGACGCCGGAGGCGCTGAGGCTGCGCACGCCCACCATGCCCAGCAGGGTCGTCGGGATCTGCGTCTCCACCCGCACGACCATGGTGTAGGGGCGCGGGCTGTCCTCGGCCGGCTCGATGTCGGTAACACCGCAGCTGGTCACGGCGCTGCGCTGCAGCACCTGGGCGCAGTAGTCCCCGACGTTGCGTCTGGCCTGCTGCGGGTCCAGGGTGGCCGGCGGCTCGGGCTCGACGGCCTGGGCACCGGCCCGTGCGGCCTCCTCGGCGTAGGCGACCGCCTGGCTGCGGGCATTGAGCTGGCGCGAGGCGTCGATGACCAGCCCGGCGATGAGCAGCAGGGACAGGGCCACCACCGGGATCACCGGGAGGATCGACCCCCGCTCCCGGCCGGCGCGCAGCACCTGCGCGAGCCGGCTCACGGGTCCACCCCGCGGTACTGGTCCACGACGGAGGCGAAGGAGGAGGAGGGAGAGACGCTCCCGGGCGCGCCGGGCATACCGATGTCGGACAGGGAGTAGCTGCAGCTGGCCTGGACGGTCAGGGTCGAGCCGGGCTCGAAGTCGCCGGTGATCTGCACCGTGAGGCTCGCCGGGCACCCCTCGATCGCCCGGGTGTTCTCCCGGAGCACCGCCATCGCGCTGCTGCGCGCCTCCGGCATCGACCGGGCCTGGGTGGCGACCCGGGCGGCGTCGCGGGTACCGGCCTCGAGGTGACCGTTGGCCCAGGCGACCCGGCCGAAGGTCCAGGCCAGGGCGAGCATGAGGAGCACGATGGGCGCGGCGAAGGCGAACTCGAGCGCGATGGACCCGCGCTCCCGGGTGGCGGTATGCCGTCCCATGTCGTCCTCGTCTCGGTGTGTGCTCTGCAGTCGGTGGTCTCTGGAGGGGGGTGGGTCAGGGCGCCAGCTCGGGCTCGAGGAAGCGCTCCACCGTCCCGGAGGCGTCGGCCGTGGCGGTCAGCCGCAGCCCCGGCACGAGCGTGATGACGCGCCCGCTCACCGTCACCGTCACCCGGGCGGTGCCGTCGCCCTCCTCGACGTAGGAGCTCCCCACCTCGGGCTCCACGAGGCCCGGGCCGCCGACGTTGGCGGCGAAGCGCTCGGTGCGGGCGAGCGCGTCGGGCTCCAGCGCGGCGTAGTCGGAGCGGTCCTCGGCGAGGCGGAGCATGGACACCCCCTCCCGGGCCGCGTGCGTGGCGGCGGCCCGGCCGTAGAAGAAGAACGCCGCCTGCAGGCTGAAGAAGATCAACGAGAGCAGGACCGGCGCCACGATCGCCAGCTCCAGGGCCGAGCTACCGCGGTCGACGCCCCTACGGGCCTCCCGCCGCGTCCGCACCTGCGGGCGACGGCGGAGGGGCATCAGCAGGTGCCGCCCGGCCCCACGTTGCCGCACGACTCGACCTGCGCGGCCCGCGTGGCGATGACGTTGTAGACGGCCGCCCCGATGAGGGCCGCCGCGACGACGACCACCGCCGCGATGAGCGCCCACTCCAGTGCGGACGCCCCACGGTCCTTCTGGGCGATCAGGTCGCGCCGGACACGCAGCGCATACGCTCTCATCGATTTCATGGACACCCCTCGGTCATGGTCTTGACCCCGGCGAGAAACCGGGGTCGCAACTCAGGATAGTTGCACACCTACCCAGACGACGCCAGTCGGTCGGAGGTTCCCTCAGATCGCCTGCTCGGTCATGAGCGCGACCAGGGCCGGGTAGGCGAGGTAGACCAGGAACGCGACGACGAGCAGCATCTGGGCGATGAGCATGGACTGGGAGCGCTCCCCCTCGTCCCCCTCGGCCTCGGACAGCGCCTTGCGCCGCATGGTGGTGGCGCGGGCGGTGAGGGACTGCCGGATCTTGGCCCCGTCGTCGGCGGCGAGGACCAGCGCGCCGGACAGGCTCTCCAGCTCCTCCAGGCCGATGTCCTTGCCCAGCCGCCCCAGCGCCTCCCACGGCGTGGTGCCGAAGAGGCGCGCGTTGGCCAAGGTCTGCCGGATCCGGACCACGGACCAGTGGTCGCTCACCGAGGAGGCCGCGAGGAGCGCCTCGGGCAGGCCGCGTCCACCGGCGAGGTTCATGGCCACCAGGTCGAGGAAGATCCCCACCGTCCGCCGGAACTCCCGGCGCCGCTGCTCGGCCTCGGCCCGCAACGACAGGTCGGGCAGGAAGAAGCCGAGCAGGCCCAGCAGGAGCCCCAGCCCGAGGGGCATGGACGGGCCGATGTCGAGGCCACCGAGGCGCAGCGCCCCCCACACCAGGGGCCCCACGAGGAGCAGCATCGTGCCGCTCACGACCTTGAGCGCCAGCATGGCACCGACGCTGCGGTTGAGGATGGTGAGGTCGGCGCGGTGGCGGCTCATCTGCCAGCCACGCTGGGCGGCCAGCACCTCGAAGCGGTCCGCGAGGCCGGTCATGACCGAACGACCCCGGCTGCTCATGTCGGCGAACGACGTGTCGTACTCCGACAGCGTGTGGGTCTGCATCGAGCGCGAGCCGGCGTCGATGCGGGCCACCAGGGTGGCCACGCCGGGCCGCGGCCGCAGCAGCATGCGGATGAAGAGGTAGACACCCAGGCCGACGAGACCCCCGGCCAGCATGGGCCAGACCATCGAGCTCACCGTCGGCCCCCGCGATCGGTCCGACCGGTCTGGGCGCCCTCGCGCACGTCGTCGAGCAGCTGCTCCATGTCCCGGGCCCGGGCCTCCCGGTTGACCACGAGGAACCGGCTGAGCTTCTGCGGCTCGGACAGCTTGCGCATCCACAGCAGACCGCCGGCGAACAGGCCCGCCACGACGAGCAGCACGCCCTGGCCGGCGAGGCTGGCGTAGGGCTCGACGTAGACGCGGTTGAAGAGGGCCAGACCCCCCATGACGGACAGCACGATGATGACGATGATCTTCACCGAGCGCCGGATGGAGCGCCGGCTGGCGGAGATGCGCCGCCGCATGTCCAGCTCCTCCCGGGTCGAGACCGCGAGCGCGCCCAGGACGTCGCGCAGACCAGGCCCCCGCAGCCGCGCGTTGAGCACGAGCGCCGAGCAGATGACGTCGGCGGAGGGGTCGTCCAGGTCCTCGGCGAAGTCGATGAGCGCCTCCGACAGCGGCTCACGGATGCGCAGCCGGTCGACGAGGAGGTTGAGCGAGGACCGGATCGAGGGGCCGGCGTTGACCGCCGTGGCGGGGATGGCCTGCTCCAGCCCGACGGCCCCGGCGATGGTGTCGCGCAACGACTCGGTCCACGTCGCCAGCGCCTCGAGCTTGTTGATGCCGGCGGTCTCGGCACGGGAGTCGCCGGTGAGCTGGTCCCAGAGCCCGGCGAGCAGCCCGATCCCGATCGCGGCCACCACCCACCGGGTGAGCAGGAGCACGAGCAGCCCGACCACGATGCCGGCGACGAGACGGCGGCTGACCCCGCCCAGCGTGACGTTCTCGAAGCGCCGGGGCGTGGACGGGTCGCGCTCGGGCAGACCGACGACCGCGAGCACGGCGACGTAGAGCCCGAGGCCGACGACCGCACCGGTCGCCATGGGCAGGAGCAGGGTGTAGAGCTGGCCCATCAGTCCCACCGGGTGACCGGCGTCGGCGTGTAGCCGAAGGGCACCAGGTCGTCGATGCACTCGATGGGCGCCTTGGCCCGGGCCACCCCGTCCGGACCGGCTGCGAAGACCTCGGAGGAGAGCACGCGGCCGTCCACGCCGGTGACCTCCCGGATCGACTGCACGCCACGCATCAGGCCACCGCCCGTGGCGTGCTCGTTCTTCTTGCGCAGGAACACGACGAAGTTGACGGACCCGGCGATGAGCATGTGCGTGGCCTCGACGGGAAGGTTCTCCTCGGCCTGCAACGCATACGTCGCGATGCGGTTGAAGACCTCCATCGAGGAGTTGGCGTGGATCGTCGACAGGGACCCGTCGTTGCCCTGGCTCATCGCGTTGAGCATGGTGACGATCTCGTCGCCCAGCACCTCGCCGACGATGACCCGCGAGGGGTTCATCCGCAGGCTGCGGCGCACCAGCTCGGCCATCGTCACCATGCCGACGCCCTCGGAGTTGGGCAGCCGCTCCTCGAAGGCGACGACGTTGGGGTGCTGGTCCTCGAACTTGTCCAGACCCAGCTCCAAGGCCCGCTCCACCGTGATGAGCCGCTCCTCGGCCGGGATCTCGGCGGCCATCGCGCGCAGCATCGTGGTCTTGCCCGAGTTGGTGGCCCCCGCGATCATGATGTTCTTGCGGGCCGCGACCGCCGCCTTGAGGAAGCGCATGACGTCCTCGCTGAAGGTCTGGGTGGCCATGAGGTCCTCCAGGCTGACCTGGCCGAGGCGGGCCCGCCGGATCGACAGCGAGGGCCGCTGGCAGACCCCCATCACGGCCGAGAGCCGGGAGCCGTCCGGCAGCCGCAGGTCCAGCTGGGGGTTGGCGGAGTCGAACGGCCGCGAGGTCAGACCGACGTTGGCCGCGAGGATCTGGATGAGCTCGATGAGCTCCTCGTCGCTGTCCGCGACCGGGGGCGCGATCTCCTCGTGGCCGTCGGCGTACCCCACGAAGACCCGGTCGCAGCCGTTGATGTCGATGTTCTCGACCTCGCGGTCCTCCAGCAGCGGCTGCAGCCGACCGACCCCGAAGAGGGCGGCATGGATGGCCGCGGCGACCCGCTCCTCCTCCTCCGCGGTCGGCGGCACGCGCCCCTCGGTGATCATGAGGGTCGCGTGGTCCTCGAGGACCTGGACGATGAGGGAGCGGGCGAAGTGCCGCTCGTCCTCGCTGCTCATGGGCGAGCGGCCGGCGACCTCGTCGCGACGACGCTGCTGGTTGAGCCGGTCGGCGACCTGCGAGCGCAGGGTGCGCACCAGCTGGTTCATCTCCGCCTGCTGCTCGGGGCTCGCGCCCGTCAGCAGGGGGGTCGAGGACGTGGTCATCGCAGGCTCCACCTCTTCTTCCTGGATCGCTCGCGGCGCAGACGCCGCTCACCATGGGCCTCGTCGGACTCACCGGTGTCGGCGTCCGCCGCCGGGTCGGCAGGTCCACCCCCGGGTATGCCGTCGGCCGGCTCCTCCTGCCCCGTCGCGGCGTCGGGGGCGGGGGGTGGGTCATCGGCCGTCGGGTCCGCGTCCCCGGGCCTGTCGGTCCCGGCGTCGAGGACCACGGCGGGGCCGAGGGCCGCGACGAGACGCTCGACGAGGGAGCGGCCCGAACGCACCAGCATCGTGCGCTCCGGGCGCGACACCGGGTCGCCGTGGAACATCCGCTCCGGGCGCGGGTCGAGGGCGACCTGGCCGAGGTCCAGCACCTCGGGGAAGTCGGCCCGCACGGTGGCGATCGCCGAGGACGCCTCGTCCTGGCGCTGCACGCCGGAGAGCGCGACCAGCCCGATCCGGGGGGCGTCCGCCCCGAGGGCGGCGAAGGTCTGCGTCAGCACGGTCAGCCGCTCGCGCATGTGCATGACGCTGGCCGGCTCGGCCCGCACGACGCCGACCACGAGGTCGCTGCGCTGCACCAGCGAGAGCTGGCCGGAGCGCGCGGCGAGCTGGCCGGCGTCGACGACCACGTCGGTGCCCGGCACCTCCCGGAAGGCGCGGGCGAGCGTCGGCCACAGCGCGGCCGACGCCTCGGCCTGCTCCGAGGTCTCCAGCCCGACGAGCACCTGCTGGCCACCGAGGGCCACCTGCGAGTGGTCCAGGACGACGCCCGAGGACAGTCCGTGCCGGGCCAGCGGCAGCAGGGTGAGCAGCCCCGGGTGCTGGGTCAGGGCCAGGCCCGACTCGGAGGGGAGCCGCATGAGCAGGTCGCCGCCGTTGCCGTCGGCGTCGACGAGCAGCGTCTGGCGCGGCCAGAGGGCGGCCACGAGCATCGCGGTGCTCGTGACGCCGGGTGCGCCCTTGGCGCTGAAGAAGGAGATCAGGGCCATGTCGAGCTCACTCCGTGCGCCAGTCGACCACCGGCGTGGTGTCGGCCGGCAGCAGCGACAGCGCCACGGTCCCGGTCGCGCTCGCGGCGACGACGGCGGGTGCGGCGTCCTCGGGCAGGAGCAACGTGACGTGGATGGTGTCGCTGGTGTCGACGACCGGGCCGACCGCGACCACCTTGGCGGCCTCGACCAGCTGCTCGGCGTCCTCGGCGGCGGCCACCGCCGACTCGGGGACCGTCGCGAAGACCCGCACGATGTCGCCGGCCTGCACCGCGTCGGCCGGCCGCCTGGGGGACGCCACGACCACGCCGACCTGCTGCACCCCCGGCCCGGCCAGCTCGGACGGGGTGAACATCTGGCCCGAGACCAGGCTGCCCTCCGGGATGGTGCTGACCGCCTGGGAGCCGACGAACTGCGGCAGCGACTCGGCGCTCACCACCTGGGCGCCCTCCTCGAAGGCGATCTCGGTCACGGTGAAGTCGTCCTCGGTCACCGCCGCACCCTGCTGGATCGTCTGGGCCGCGACGAGGACCTGCACGCGGTTGCCGGTGCGGTAGACGAGGAGCGCGCTGCCGAGGGCCCCGACGAGGACCAGCAGGAGCGCCAGCAGCGCGAGGGCGGGCCGCTTGTCGCGGCTGCGCGCGGGCAGACGTGACGCGTTCGCGCCAGAGGTGGCGGTGGTCATACGGTGTCGTTCCCCTCCCGGCACAGACCGGAACATCGAGTCGGTGGTGCGGCGATCACCCCTGTGCGGTGCTCAGCCGCCGACCACTCTAGCCCCGGCCGCGGCGTTCCCCTAGCGACGCGCGACCGGCGGCGGTGCCATAGTGAGGGCATGAGCGACATCCCCAGCATCCCCGTCACCGAGCTCGCGGACGACGCGGTCGTCGTCGACGTGCGCGAGCCCGAGGAATGGGCGGCCGGTCACGCGCCCGGCGCCATCCACCTCCCCCTGGGCGACATCCCCGCCCGCATCGACGAGCTGCCCGAGACCTCCGCCTCGCTGCCGGTCGTCTGCCGCAGCGGCGGGCGGTCGGGTCGGGCCGTCGAGTGGCTCGTGCAGCAGGGCTTCGACGTCGTCAACGTCGACGGCGGCATGCAGGCGTGGAGCCGGGCGGGCAAGAGCATGGTGGGCGGGACGGACGGGCAGGAGCCGACGGTCGTCTGACCGCCTCTGCACGAGTCTTCCTTTTTCTTACCGTGAGACAAGAGATGGGCATACTTTCCTCGCGAGTCCGGTGGGACGCCCGTGACTGAGCCTGGACGGCGGCCTCTGCCGGTCGGTTCCCGGGTCGTGGTGCGACACCTCATCGAGGACGGGGAGCGGGCGACCGACACGATCGGCGAGCTGCTCGGTGCCACCGGGGACGAGCTGGTCGTGGGAGGCCGCCACGGGGACGTGCGCATCCGGCGGGCGGACGTCGTCGTCGCCAAACCGGTCCCCGACCGGCCCTGGCGGGTCGCCGCGTTCCTGCGACGCGCGGGCGTGGCCGTGCTCGACCTCGACGGGGTGCCCCGCCACGGCCCGGTCGAGTCGCTCCTCGACAGCCTGACGACAGGCGGCATCCCCGTCGTCCTGCTCACCGACCGCCCGGACCAGGTGGCGGCCGAGCTCGAGGAGATCGGCCTGGCGCGCTTCATACCCATGCTGCTCAGCACGCACGACCTGGGGGCCGCCAAGCCCGAGACCGAGGCGTATGCCGCGGCGCACGCGGAGATCGAGCGTCGCCTGGGTCGCCGCGTGGCGCCGGCGGAGGTCGCCTTCACCGACGACCGGGCCGACCACGTCGACGCCGCCCGTGCCGTCGGCTGGCGCGGCCAGGTGTTCACCCTCCCCCGCTGACCCGTCCGCACGACGGCACGTCCGGCGCGGCCCGATCCCGCGCCCGGGGGTGCGCGACTGCAGCGGACAGGTCGCTCAGCAGGGCGATTCCACGACATACCCGGTGCAGTCGCGCCCTTGTCGGACTGGGGAGCGGTCAGCGCAGGAGGCGCGACATGCGGCGGTCGGCGAGGGGCTTGCCGCCGGTCTGGCAGGTGGGGCAGTACTGCAGCGAGGAGTCGGCGAAGGAGACCTCGTGCACGGTGTCGCCGCACACCGGGCAGGCCTCGCCGGTGCGGCCGTGGACGTTCATCCCGGCGCGCTTGGCGTCCTTGAGCGCGGCCGCCGGCTTGCCCTCGGCCGCCATCACCGCCGCCTGCAGCGTGGTGCGCAGCGCCTGGTAGAGCTCGCCGACCTGCTCCGGGGTGAGTCCGGCCGCCAGGGCGAAGGGGGAGAGCCGGGCCGCGTGCAGGATCTCGTCGGAGTAGGCGTTGCCGACCCCGGCCAGGATGGACTGGTCGCGCAGCACCCCCTTGATCTGGGTCCGTCGTCCCTGCAGGAGCGCGGTGAAGGCCGCCTCGTCGAAGTCGTCGGCCAGGGGGTCCGGACCCAGCGAGGCCACCCCCGGCACCTTCGCCGGGTCGGACACGACGTAGGCCGCGAGGCCCTTCTTGGTCCCCGCCTCGGTGAGGTCGAAGCCGGCCCCGTCGTCCAGCCGCAGCCGCAGGGCGATGGGGCTGCGCCCGGGCCGGACCTGCGTCCGGGGCACCTCGTCGTACCACCGCAGCCACCCCGCCCGGGCCAGGTGGAAGACCAGGTGGGTGCCGTCGACGTCGAGGTCGACGAACTTGCCGTGCCGGCGGACCGCGTCCACGGGCGCCCCGACGAGGGCGGACGGCGGAGGGTCGAAGGTCTTGAGCACCGCGATGGACCCGAGCTCGGTGTCGGTCACGACCCGTCCGGTGACCCGCTCGGACAGGAAGTCCGTGAGCGCCTGGACCTCCGGCAGCTCGGGCATCAGGCCTTCTCCCCCGGCCGGGTGCGGTTGCGGGCGCCGACCAGGAGCTGGTGCAGCCCGAAGCCGTTGGACGCCTTGAGCATCGGCACCTGCACGCGCTTGCCCAGCAGCTCGTCCGTCGCCACCGGCAGACCGCTGGAGAGGACCTGCTCGGCCGGGGTCAGCTCGCGCAGGCAGATCGCCTCGACGGCCTCCGGGTGCTCCTGGGCGAACTGGCCGTAGATCACCGGGTCGTGCTGGCCGTCGTCACCGACGAGGATCCACCGCATCCCGGGGAAGTCCTCGCGCAGCCGCCGCAGCTCGGCCTCCTTGTGCTCCTGCCCCGACCGGAACCACCCGGTGTTGGTGGGCCCCCAGTCGGTGAGGAGCATCGGGCCGACCGGGAAGTCGTGGCGGCGCAGGAAGCGGGTGAGGGCGGGCGCGGTGTTCCACGCCCCCGTCGAGAGGTAGAAGACCGGCATCCGCGGGTCCTCGCCGAGCAGGGCGCGGTACATCGCGCTCATGCCCGGCACCGCCTGGCGCACCTGCTCGGACCGGACGAAGGTGTTCCACCCCGCGATGAACATGCGGGGCAGGTGGGTCACCATCACCGTGTCGTCGATGTCGCTGACCAGGCCGACGCCGACGGCGGGGTCCACGATCATCACCGACACGGTGAGCGAGTCGCCGTTGCCGAGGTCGAGGTGGGCCTCCTGCCAGCCCGGACCGAGACCGTGGCCGTGCAGCTCCACGTCGACGTAGCCACCGCGGTCGCTGCGGGCGCTCGCCTGCGCCTGGCCGAGCCGCACGTGCACGGTCACGCCCACCGCGGGCGCGGTGAGGAACAGCCGCCAGCCGCGCTGCGCGATGTCGAGCAGCGAGTCCTGCGCGTGGGTGAGGGCGGTGCGCGACTCCTCCGGCTCGTGCCGGGACAGCAGCACCCGCGCGAAGACCCGCACCCGGTCGGGCGTGCCGTAGCCGGTGTAGCCGAACAACCGCTCGTGCCAGCCGCGTCGACGCAGGCTGGAGCTCATGCGCCGTCGGACGGAGTCCTCGAGCTGCGCGGCGATGTGAGGACGCGCCATACCGGCCACCCTATCCGCCCAGCCGCGCCCAGGCCGCCGCGAGCAGCAGCAGCCCGGCGAGCGCGCTGCCGGCGCGTTCGAGGACGCGCGAGTGCCCGGCCAGGAAGGTCTGCCACCCGGGTGAGCCCAGGCCGATCCAGAGCAGCACCGCCCAGGACCGGGAGAGGCCGAAGGCCGCGCCCAGGGCGACGGCGACCCACCACGGCGGCACGACGAGCAGGACGAACAGCGCAGCGAGGTATGCCGCGGCCGACGGCACGAGGGTCCGCCACCCGCAGCCGTACTCCAGGCCGAAGCGCAGCCCGCCGCGGGCCATGCCCCGGGCGAAGACCTCCTGCGGGATGAGGATCGAGCGCTGCGGCAGCGGCAGCCGTGGCGTGAGCGCGTCGAGCACCACCAGGGCCAGGACGAGCACGACCAGCAGCACCAGGCGCACCCGCTCGGGCACCGGGCTGACCAGCCCGGACAGGACACCGAGACCCAACCCGGTGGCGGCACCGCCGAGGGTCGTCCCGGCGGCGAAGGCTCCCCAGAGGGAGAGCTGTCGTTGTCGGCCCCGGACCGAGGCCACCAGCGCCCACGCGCTGTTGACGCCTCAGGTGGAGCCGGAGAGCGCCACCCCGGCGACCGTCACCCCGAAGAGGGCCGGGACGACCCACGCCGGACCGGACACCGGGATCAGCAGCAGGCAGAGCAGCCCGCCGGCCCCGAGGAGCAGGAGCAGCGGCAACGGGTCGGCGGCCCAGCGGCGCCGCGCGGAGACCCCGGTCGCGGCGTCGGCCACGACCGGCAGGTCCGGGTCCTCTAGATCGCCCACGGGCAGATCGTCGCGACGCAGGAGCCGGAGCCGGAGCAGGTCCAGCCGTCGGAGCAGCGGTAGGTCCGGCCGTCGCTGAACTTCCAGTGCCAGGAGTCGTAGACGCCGCCCCAGCAGTCGTCCGGCCGGTGGGTGTAGTAGCGGTCGACGCCCGGCCCGTTCTTGTGCCAGGCGACGACGTTGCCGGCACCGGAGCGGTACTTCCAGCAGCAGGACCCGTCACGGCACATGGGTGAGGGACCGCACTGGATGCCGTTCTCGGTGTGGTCGCGGGCGTAGGTCGCGCACGGCCCGGTCGAGGTGTCGGTGTAGTCCAGGAAGTAGGCGGCCTGGGCCCGCACCTGGCTGCCGCCGCGGTTGACCAGCGCCAGCGACCCGACACCAACCGCCGTCCCCGCGCCCAGCACGCGGGCCAGGAAACCGCGACGGCTGGGGCGCTCCCGCAGCCGGTCCCGCAACCGGCCGGTGTCGGCCACCGGTAGGTCCTCGAAGCGCATCATGACGGGCTGTCCTCCCTCGTCGACGGTCGTGCCCCGGCCTGGTGGAGCGTCGTGTCGGCCTGGCGGAGCCAGCCGCCCAGGTCGGTGTCCTCCTCCGGCAGCAGGGCCGCCCGCAGGGTGCCCGACGCGTCGAGGAGCGCCAGGTAGGGGGTGGCCGGGACGGCCAGCCGGTCCATCACCGTCCGGCCCTGCGGCAGGCAGCGCAGCCGACCCGCGCCGTCGGCGTCCTGGAGGCCGGGTGCGCAGGAGCCCGCCGAGACGAGGGTCAGCGCCGCCGACCCGTCCGCGACCTGCGGGTCCGCGGCGAGCGCCCGCAGGGTGAGCGAGCACGAGCTGCACCCGGGCGAGACGAAGGCCAGGAGGGTATGCCGCGCGGTCGGGTCGACGAGCTCGGCCGCCAGGTCCCCCGGCACCCGGAACCCCACCAGCTCGCGGGTGGTCCGCGCCCCGGCGCCCTGGTGCGGTGCCGCCGCCCCGCCCTCGAGCTGCTGGGTGAGCAGGCTGACCTGCCGCAGCAGACCGGCCAGCCCCAGGGCCAGGAGCGCGATGGCGACGAAGGCGAGGACGAGGGCGGAGGCGGTGAAGCTCATCGCACCGCCCCGGTGAGGGTGGTGAGCCCGGCAGGGACCGCCCGGGCCGCGGGCAGCGCGGCCGTGGCCACGGCCAGCGTCAGCCCGCCGGCGGCGGCCACGACGACCTGGGCCCAGACCGGGGCGCCGGGGATGGCCGCCCACGGACCGGTCGGCAGCACCACGGCCGCGAGCGCGAGGACGCCCAGCACCCCGGCCCGCACCACGCTCCAGCCGGTGACCGGGGTGGTGCCGAGCCCGCAGCCGCAGGGGACCTCCTGCCCGACGGTGCGCCGCCGCACCACGTGCAGGTAGGCCGCGAAGCCCAGGCAGAGCACGGCGGCGCCCAGACCCAGGACTGGCACGACCGGACGGCCGAGCACGCCCAGCCCGACCGCGAGCAGGCCCACGGCCAGCACGAGCTCGACCGGGCCCAGGACGAGGGCCAGCCACCGGTGGGCGGAGGAGGGGAGCGTGCCGTGGGCCTGCAGCGCGGCCCGCGTCGACCGGGGGGCCCGGGCGTGGGACAGGCCCGAGACGAGCAGCACCAGGGCGACGGCCCACGTGCTCGCCGCCGCGAGCACGCTCACCGGACCAGCTCCACGGTGACCTCGGCCATCGAGGCGATGACCGTGTCGACGACCTCCTCGCTGCCCGGCATGCCGTAGGTCACGAAGTCGGCGCCCTCGAGGACGGCATACGGGTGGCGTTCCTCACCCGAGGACCGCGACAGCAGCCCGCCCCGCACGGGTGCCCCGGAGGAGCGCCCGCTCTGCAGCTGCCCGGTGCGGGCCCGCCGGATGTCGAGGAGGTAGCCCGGGGTCCCCCCGCCGCCGGCCCCGCCCGCCCCGGCCAGCTCGACCACCTGGGCGAGGGTCTGCGTGCGGTAGGGCGACCAGCTCGTCCGGCCGGTGGGGGTGAGGACCGGGCCCAGCCGGTCCTCCCGGAGGTCCACGTCGGCGAGGTAGCCGCTCAGGGCCTCGACATCCATGGCCGGCACGGTCGAGCCGTAGACGTGGTGGGCCCCCACCGCGACCGCCCAGCCCAGACCCTGCTGCGGGTCGTCACCGAGCCGGCCGTAGCGCAGCGAGCGGCCGTCGCGCAGCGCGACCTCCCGCTGCAGCGAGGTCCCGGTGACCTCGAGGTAGAACCCGAGGTCGGCCTCGGTGCCCGAGGTGACCTCCAGCTGGCCGGCTCCCTCCAGGGCCAGGACCGCCAGCGCCGTGCCCCCCGGCAGGGCGGTGGCGTCCGGGACGTCGACGCGCACGCCCTCACCGGAGAGCAGACGGTGCTCGGTGTGCATGGGCCCTCCTCACCCGACCTGCGCGCCGACCTGGTCCATGACGACCGAGCTCAGCGCGACCTGTCCGCCGAGCAGGACCCCCCGCAGCGGGTCCAGCGCCTGCAGCGCCGACCGGGCGTCGCTGACGAGCTGGTCCTGCCGGGTGAGGACGACCGGCACCCCCTGGCTGCCCGCGCGCGCGGCGCCCACGAGGGCGTCCGGGAACGCGGTGCCGGTGGCGACGTAGACGCGCGCGGGCTCCTCGTCGAACTGGCGGGCGACGGCCGCGGCCACGGCATACCGGTTGCTGCCGGTGAGGCGGGTCACCGAGCCCGAGGTGTGCCGGCGCAGCTGGCCGACCACGGTGTCGGACACCGCGACCGGGCCACCGACCACGACGATCCGTCCGGGGTCCAGCCGGGCGATCTGCTCCTCTACCGCGGGGTGGAGCCCCCCGGTCGGGGTGAGCAGCACCGGGGCCCCCTGGTCCCCCGCGAGGGCACCGATGGCCAGGGCGTCGGGGAAGTTGGCCCCGCTGGCGACGTAGAGGACCGGCCGGCCCGGGGAGTAGGTCTCGGCGAGCGCCGCCGAGACGTCGTAGCGGGTCGCGCCGGTCACCCGGCTGGTCGTGCCGGCGTAGGCCCCGGCCTCCCGGGCGACCGTCGAGCTGACCGCGCCCGTGCCACCGAGCACCACGAGGCGCTGCGGCGAGAGCCGGTCCAGCTGGGCCGCGGTCGCCCCGGGCAGCCGGTCCGAGCGGGTGAGCAGCACCGGGGCGTCACGCTGGGCGGCGAGGGCCGACGCGCCGATGGCGTCCGGGAAGTTCTCCCCCGTCGCGAGGTAGGCGACCGGCACCCCGGCCGGGTACGTCGCCGCAATGCGGGCGGCCGAGGCGTACCGGTCCGAGCCGGAGATGCGCGAGACCGGCGCGTCGCGGCACGTGTAGACCTGGACGTTGTCGACGTCCCAGCGGGTGGTGGCCCCGCCACGGCTGGTGTGCTCGAACCACGTGCCGAGGTGGCCGGACTCGTCGTCGGTGGCGGCGGTGACGTCGTAGACCCGGCCGTCCCAGGACGACCCGGCGTAGACCCGCAGGTCCACGGAGTTCATCTGGACGCGGGTGTACGCCGAGTTGCCCTGGGTCCCGCGGGTGGACAGGGCGAGCATGGTGCGGCGGTCGACGGAGACCTTGACGTAGGGCAGGAAGAAGTGGTCGCTCGGGTCGGCGGAGGACACCACCGCCCGGGCGGCCCCGCCGTCCCGGGAGGACACCCGGCCCCAGCCGTCGTTGAACCGCGCCTGCGGGGCGGCCGAGTCCATGCTCCAGCTGCCCACGCTCACCCGTCGCGTCATGCCCTCCGGGCAGGGGGCCTGCCCCAGGCCCGACCACCCGACCGCTCCCGGGGTGGCCGCCTGCACCTCCGACCAACCGGGCTCCCCCTCGGCCCCGGGGTCCGCCGCCGAGGTCGCCACCACGCCCAGACCACCGGCGGCCAGGACCCCCGCGAGCACCGCGGAGGCCAGGACCGTGCTGCCGCGACGTCGACGTGGATGGCTCATCCGGGGCGCTCCGGTCAGCGACCGGCGTCCTCGACGGCCGCCTCGTGCGCCTCCTGGGCCCGCTGACGCTCCAGCTCGGCCTCCCGCTCCTGCTGCTCCTGCTGCTTGCGCTCCTTCTCCCGCGCGGCCTCCTCGCGGGCCCGCTGCGCCTCCAGGCCCGGAGCACCGGCGACGCGCTCGGCGTCGATGGCTGCCGCCTCGACCGCGACCCAGGTGGGGCCGTCGACCTCTCCGGTCGGCTCGAGCCCGGCCTCCTCCTGCACCTCGCGGACGGCCTGGGCGGTCAGCGGGCCGAAGCTGCCGTCGGCCTCGACGCCGAGCAGCTCCTGGAGCACGCCCACCGCTCCCCCGGCGTAGGGGCTGCCCTCGCTGCCCTCGACCGCGGCACGGGCGGCGAGCTCGCCGTCCGGGTCCGCGCCGATGTCCCGGCTGCCCTCGGCGAGCTCGACGTCGCGCAGCGCCATGGTCGGGTGCGCGGCCCGCTCGAGGTAGACCCAGGTGAGCGGGGTGACCTCGGCCGGCTCGTCACCGCGCCGCTCGGCCTGCTCGGCGAGCACCGGGACGGTCTGCTCCCACTCGGCCAGCGCCTCGGCGGTCTTGGGCCCGAAGTCCCCGTCGGGCTCGGCGCCCAGGGCCTCCTGGAGGGTCGTGACGCCCTTCCCCTTCTCGCCCTGCGTCAGGGTGGTCCGCTTGTACGGGGTGAAGCTCGAGACCTGCCAGTCCTCGGGGGTGATGGACAGCGCCGAGGCCGGGACCTCCTCGAGGTCCCACCCCTGGGCGGCGGCATAGGTGAGGGCGTCGGCGACGCCGGTGGCCGGCAGCTCGTGCTCGGTCTGCCACTCGACGAGGGCGGTGCGGGTGGGGGCGTCCAGGACCCCGGTGGGCTCGATGCCGAGGACGGTCTGCAGCATCGACACCCCCGGCCCCGCCTCGCCGGGGCGCACCCGCGCGAGGTCCGTAGCCGGGGCGGCCACGGCCGGGTCGGCGCACGGCTCGAACCGGGGGAAGGTGTGCAGCGCGGCATACTCGCGCGCGACGGTGTCGCAGGGCCCGAGGTCGGGCTGGGTCACCGCCACACCGGTCCACCAGGAGGTCCGCATCATCGCGCCGTCCCAGGTGAACGACAGGTGCACGTGGTCGGTGTGTGGGCTGGGGCCGACGTAGTGCCGCCACTCGTTGTCGTCCTTCATGAAGACGAGGCCGTTCCAGATGATGTACTCGATGCCGAAGCGGCGCATCATCTCGCCGTCGTCCTCGGTCAGCCAGGCCACGGCGGCGTCCCCGATGCGCCGCTCGTGCGGGTCGAAGGCGTCGAGCTGCCAGTCCAGCGCCCGGCCGTCGTGGTGCTGGCTCATGTAGTCGATGCAGGGTCGCGCGCCGGTCCAGCCCGGACGGCCGTAGTGGTCGGTGAGGAGGAGGGCGAAGGCGATGACGCCCGGGCGGTCCTCCGGGTCGCAGGACAGCTGGTTCTGGTATGCCGTGTCCTCGTCGACCTCGACCGGCAGGTCGTCGTTCTGCGGGGGCCCGGGGACGGGGTAGGCGGGGTCCTCCGGCAGCTGCACGAAGCTGGCCGGCCCGGCGGGCGTGCCGCTGTGCGAGTACCCCCCACCACCCGGGGCGGGCGCGACCGGCGCGCCGTCCCCCTGGGTGCCGTCACCGTGGGTGCCGTCGGCGGGCGCGTCACCGGTGGGAGCGGGCTGGCCCTGACCGTGGTCCGCTCCGCCCGTGCCCTCGGCGCCGGCGGCGACCGGGGCGGCCGTCGGCTCCTCGTCGGCGATCGCCATCGACGAGGAGAGCGCGAGCGCCCCGGTCAACATCGACGTCGCGAGCAGGCGAGCCCCACCCCGACGCCGTCCCCCTGTGCCTGCCATCGACTACTGACCCCTGACCTGTCTCGTGGGCGCCGCAGCGACCCGACGTGTGCATGACGAGCGCCGACCACCACCTCGCTGGGGCGGCCCGGCGCTGCGGTCAGCCTACGTCCCCCTCGTCGTCCGCGGTACCCCTCACCAGCCCTTCTTTACCAAGTCGTCATCCGCACGGCCTCAGATGCCCCATCGATCACATCTGCCCCACACGCATCATCCGTCAGCCGGGTGCTCCGCCGCGGGTTCACCAGACCGTGACCTTCTCGTCAGGTGGGGGGAGCCGGCGATGGGCTACGTTGCTTCCGGCGGGTTCGCCGAGGAACCTGCGACGGACACCCTCATGAGGAGAACACCACGCATGTCCCCCCGAACCCCTTCCGCACGTCGTGGCCTCGTGGCCGTCGGTGCAGCGGTCGCCCTCGTCGGTGGCGGTGCCGCCGCCGCGACGAGCGCGCCCAGCCTGCCCACGGCACCCGAGATCGAGGACCCCACCCAGGTGCACCGCATCGCGGGCGCCGACCGCTACGAGACCGCCGCCGAGATCGCCCGGGCCTTCCCCGAGGAGGCGACGGGCACCGTGGTCGTCGCCTCCGGGCAGTCCTTCCCCGACGCCCTCAGCGCGCAGATGCCGTCGGGCTCCGCCGGTGTGGCCGGCGGGCTGTCGCGCCCTGACAACGCCGAGGCCGCCGGGCTGCCGGTGCCGATGCTGCTGACCAAGCAGGACGCCCTGCCCGGCGCCACCGCCGCCGCGCTGACCGACCTCGCGCCCAGCCAGATCATCCTCGTCGGCGGGACCGTGGCCGTCTCGGCCGCCGTCGAGACCGAGCTCGAGGGCTTCGGCGCCGAGGTGGTGCGGATCTCGGGCGAGAACCGCTACGACACCTCCGCCGAGATCGCCGCGCTCTTCCCGACCGGCCTCCCGGTCCTCTACCTCGCGACCGGGACCGACTTCCCGGACGCCCTCACCGGTGGTGCCCGGGCCGGGCGGGACGGCGCCCCCCTGCTGCTCACCGACCCGGACGAGCTGCGCCCCAGCACGGCCGAGGCGATCGCCGCGCTGCAGCCGCAGTCGGTCGTCGTCCTCGGTGGGTCCGGCGCCGTCTCCGACGACGTCGTGGAGTCCGTCACCGGCCTGGTGCCCGACACCACCCGGGTCTTCGGCACCGACCGCTACGAGACCGCCGTCGCGCTGGCCTCCTCCTACGAGTTCGACTCGGTGTCCTACCTCGCCAGCGGCCAGGACTACCCGGACGCGCTCACCGGCGGGGCGCTGGCCGCCTACCACGCCGGCCCGCTCCTGCTGAGCCGCGCCACGGAGGTGCCCGCACCCACGGCCGGCGCCCTCGACCGGCTCTCCCCCCAGGGTCTGGTGCTCTTCGGCGGCGAGGGAGCCCTCTCCGACGAGGGGGTGGCGACGCCCCTCGAGACCGTGCTGCCCGTCTGGGTCGACGAGCTCGTCGTGCAGATGCTCTCGTTCAACGACTACCACGGCCACATCGAGGAGGAGGACGGGACGCTCGACGAGGAGCAGGACCCCGACCAGAACCTCGTCGGCGGCGCGGTCAACCTCAGCTCGACCCTGGACGCGCTGCGGACCCGGTCCTTCGAGGACCAGACGCTGACGGTGGCGGCGGGTGACCTCATCGGCGGGTCGACCTTCGTCTCCGGCCTCTTCCAGGACGAGCCCTCCGTCGAGACCCTCGAGGTCGCGGGCCTGGACATCTCCGGCGTCGGCAACCACGAGTTCGACGAGGGCGTGGACGAACTCCTGCGGATGCAGGAGGGCGGCTGCCACCCCGAGCGGGGCTGCTTCGGTGACGAGCCCTACGACGGGGCCGACTTCCAGTGGCTCGCGGCCAACGTCGTGGACAAGGAGACCGGCGAGTCCATCCTGCCCGCGACCGAGGTCCGCAGCGTCGACGGCGTGGACGTCGGCTTCATCGGCATGACCCTGGAGGAGACCCCGACGCTGGTCAGCCCCGGCGGGGTCGCGAGCGTCGACTTCCTCGACGAGGTCGAGACCGCCAACGCCCAGGCCGCCGCGCTGCGGGAGCAGGGCGTCGAGTCGATCGTCGTGCTGCTGCACGAGGGTGGCTACCAGACCGGCACCTACGACCAGTGCGAGGGCATCTCCGGCCCGGTCGTCGAGATCGCCGAGAACCTCGACCCGGCCATCGACGCCGTGGTCACCGGCCACACCCACCAGCCCTACGTCTGCTCGATCCCGGACCCGGCCGGTGCCGACCGCCTGGTGACCAGCGCCAACCAGTACGGCCGCGTGGTCACCGAGACCGCGCTGACCATCTCCCGCACCTCCGGTGACGTGACCCGCGACCGGGCCTACGCCGACAACCACCTGGTGCTGCAGTCCATCGCGGACGACCCGGAGATGGCCGAGGTCGTCGACACCTGGGTCGCCCGGGCCGAGGTCCTCGCGGGCGAGGTCGTCGGCACCGTCGCCGAGGACATCACCGGTGACGCCGGCGGTGACCGCGGCATCGAGACCCCGATGGCCAACCTCATCGCCGACTCCATCCTCGCCGGCACCGACGGCGACGACGAGGGCGGGGCGCAGATCTCCTTCATGAACGTCGGCGGGGTGCGCGCGAGCCTGCTCGTCGACCAGATCAGCAACGACGAGGAGGCAGGAGAGGTCACCTACCAGGAGGCCTACAACGTCATGCCGTTCGGCAACATCATCGTGTCGATCGACATGACCGGCGACCAGATCAAGGCCGTGCTCGAGCAGCAGTACGTCCCCGACCGTGGCCGTCAGTACCTCGCGCTGGGCGTCTCGGAGGGCTTCACCTACACCTGGGACGACAGCCAGCCCGAGGGCAGCAAGGTGAGCGACATGGCGCTGGACGGCGTCCCGCTGGAGATGGGTGAGACCTACCGGGTCTCCACCCTGAACTTCCTCCAGGAGGGCGGCGACAGCTTCACCGCGTTCACCGAGGGCACCGACCTCGTCGGTGGCCCCGAGGACCTGGCCAACCTGGTGGACTACCTCCGGGCCAACCCGGGTCTCACCGCCCCGGAGAGCCGCGTCGACGGCCTCTGAGCCGCACACCGAGGGCCGCCACCCATCCCGGGTGGCGGCCCTCGGCGCGTCCGCCGAGATCCCCGCCCGTTCCACGGGACGGGCGCGACGACCTGACCGCGACGCCTCGACACGCGGTACAGTCTGCCTACGCTGTTCAACGATCGTCACACTTTTGTCCTAGATGGAGAGGCGGCCGCGATGGGGCAGGCGCGCTACACGGTCAAGCAGGTGGCCGACCTCACCGGGGTCGCCCCCGCCACCCTCCGCGCCTGGGAGCGCCGGTATGCCGTGGTCGAGCCGCAGCGCAGCAGCTCGCGCTACCGGCTCTACGACGACGCCGACATCCGACGGTTGAGCCGCATGGCCGAGCTGGTGCGCGGCGGCAGCCCGGCATCGCTGGCTGCGACGCAGGTGCAGGAGGAGACCTCCGAGCCGACCAGCACCGGCGAGTTCCGCACCGGTGAGGGTCCGCCCGTCGCGGACCTCATCCTCGCCGCGCAGCGCTACGACCAGATCCTCCTGACCGCGGTGCTCGACCGGGCCATGGCGCGGACGTCCTTCGAGCACGCGCTGGAGGGGTGGCTCATGCCGGCCCTCACCGAGCTGGGCCGGGCCTGGGAGCGCGGCGAGGTCGACGTCGCCAGCGAGCACTTCGTCTCGGCCGCCGTGCACCGGCGGCTGTCGGCCGCCTTCGACGCGGCCGGTCTCAACGAGGGCGCCCCGGTGGCGCTGGTGGGGCTACCCCCCGGCGCGCTGCACCAGCTCGGCGCCCTGGCCTTCGCCGTCTGCCTGCGCCGTCAGGGCATCGACGTGCGGTTCCTCGGCGCGGACGTCCCGGTCGCCAGCTGGGACCACTCGGTGCGCACCCTCGGCCCGGCGGGTGTCGTGGTCTCGGTGCCGATACCGCGCGACGCGGAGCCGGCCGGCGAGCTCATCGAGCGGCTGACCCAGACCTACCCCGGCGTCCCGGTCTGGGTCGGTGGGTACGGCAGCTCCACCCACCCCCTCGGGCGCACCCTGCCCCCGTCTGCCGTGGAGGCCGCGCGCGCCGTGTCGCGCGACCTCCTGCGGCGGTGACGGGAGCGCTCAGAGGTTCTCGTCGACGAACTCCCGGGCCACCTCGGCCGGGTCCTGGCCCTCGGTCTGCACCTGCACCATCATCGAGGTGAGGTTCTCGGTGTTCAGCGCGGCCGACACCTCGTTGAGGGTCTCCTCGATGGTCGGGTTGACCGCGTCGGCGCGCAGGAGGGGCACGATGTTCTGGGCCGCGAAGAGCGACTCGGGGTCCTCGAGGACCACGAAGCCGTTCTCCTCGACAGCCGGGTTGGTGGTGAAGATGTTGGCGACGTCCACCTGACCGTTGGCCAGCGACTGCACGGTGAGGTTGGCGCCGGCCGCCAGCGAGCGGAAGCTGCCGAACTCCAGGCCGTAGACCTCCTGGAGGCCGTCGACGCCGTTCGGTCGGGTCTCGAACTCCGGCGGGCCCCCGAGGGTCATGTCGCCGGCGTGATCGGACAGGTCGCCGATGGTGGTGAGCCCCAGCTCCTCGGCCGTCTCACCGGTGACGACCAGCGAGTCCTTGTTCTCCGCCTCGCTGATCTCCAGGACCTGCAGGTCCTCCGGCAGGTTCTCCTCCAGGTCGGCGAGGACGTCCTCGGAGGAGGTGGCCGTGATCTCGGGGTTGAGGTAGGTGGCGAGGCCGCCGGAGTACTCCGGCAGCGCGTCGATCGAGCCGTCCTGGATGCCGGCGATGTAGGCCTCGCGGCTGCCGATGTTGAGCTGGGTGTCGACGTCGACCCCGGCGTCGGAGAGCGCGGCCGCGTAGATCTCCGCGAGCAGCTCGTTCTCCGGGAAGTTCGCCGAGCCGATGGTGATGCTGCCGGCGCCGGCGTCCTCGCTGCCACCGGCCTCGGAGTCGCCGCCGGTGTCCATGGGGTCGCTGCCGCCGCCGCAGGCGGCCAGGCCGAGGGTCGCGCTCAGGGCAAGGGTGATGACTGCGGTGCGTCGCATGAGGGGGTCCTCCCGATGGGGTTGGGTTGTCTGGTCGAACGTCGGGTCCGGGTGGGGTATGCCGTGCGCTGGGTCACGATGTGGTCACGGGATCGGGGCGCCTCAGTGCTCCTTGGCGACGACGAGCCCGGGCGAGACGACGACCCGCTGGACGCCGGCCATCACCAGGTCGACGAGCAGGGCCAGCAGGGCGACGACGATGGCGCCGCCGGCCATGACCTCGTACTGGCGGGAGGCCTGCCCGTCGATGAGGTAGCGCCCCAGCCCGCCGATGCCCACGATGGCCGCGATGGTGGCCGTGGCGATGATCTGCAGCATGGCCGAGCGCAGCCCGGAGATGAGCAGGGGCAGGGCGGCCGGGAACTCCACCTGCCAGAGGATCTGGGCCTCGGTCATCCCGACGCCGCGGGCGGCGTCCCGGGCGGCCGGGTCGACGGCCTCGACCCCGGCATACGTGCCGGACAGCACCGGCGGGACGGCCAGGAGCACCAGCACCAGGACGACCGGCAGCTCGAAGGCGAGATTGCCGCTGAGCCGGGGCAGGAGCAGCAGGGTGGCCACGAAGAGGACGCCGAGCGAGGGGATGGCCCGGAAGGCGCCGGCCAGGTTGATCGCCAGCCAGCGGCCGCGGCCGGTGTGGCCGATGAACAGACCCACGGGCACGGCGACGAGGGCCGCCAGCAGGAGCGCCACGACGGAGATCCGCAGGTGCGTGATGCTCTGGGCGACGATCCCACCGGGCCCCGTCCAGGTGGCGGGGTCGACGAGCCACTGCCAGGTGAGGGAGATCATCGGGCCACCCCCGCCCGCAGCCACGGCGTGAGCACCCGGGAGAGCAGCGCGATGCCTGCGTCCAGGACGAGCGCGAGCGCGACGCACGCGGCGATGCCGACGACGATCGGTCCCATGTCGTTGCGGTTGAAGCCCTCGGTGAACAGCTGCCCGAGCTGGCTCACCCCGATAAGCGCGGCCACCGAGACGATGGAGACGTTGCTCACGGCCGCGACCCGCAGGCCGGCGGTGATGACCGGCACGGCCAGCGGCAGGTCCACGACGAGGGTGCGGCGCAGCTCGCCGTACCCCATGGCCGTGGCTGCCTGCCGGGTCGCCCCGGGCACCGAGCCCAGGCCGTCGGCCACCGTGCGGGTGAGCAGCGCGACGGAGTAGAGGGTCATCGCCACGAGGACGTTGGCGTCGTCCAGGACGCGGGTGCCCAGCAGCAGCGGCAGCAGGATGAACAGCGCCAGCGAGGGGATGGTGTAGAGCAGCCCGGTGCCCGCGATCATCGGCGGGGCGAGCCAGCGGTACCGCGTCGCCAGCCACCCGAGGGGCAGGCTGATGAGCAGGCCCACCAGCAGCGGCACCCCGGCGAGGTAGAGGTGGCGCAGCAGGAGGTCACCGACGGTGGACCAGGCGACGCCCCCGATCACGCCGCGCTCCCGCCCCGCGCCCTGATCGCCTCCAGCACGCGCTCGGGAACGACGGTCCCGACCACCCGGCCGTCCTCCACCACGACCCCCCGACCGGAGGGCGCCGAGAGCGCGGCGTCGAGGAAGACCCGGGCGGAGTCGCCGACCTCGGCGAGCGAGCCCATGCGGTGCAGCTCCTCCTCCCGCACCGGACCGCCGGTGCCGCCCTGGCGGTCGACCCAGCCGAGCGGCTGCCCGTCCTCGTCGACGACGAGGACCCAGCCGCGCCCGGCCGGCACGTCCTCGCCCAGCGCGACGGTCTCCTCCGGATCGGACTCGACCTGCGTGGTGGTGAACCCCAGCTTGCGGTAGCCGCGGTCCTTGCCGACGAAGCTGGCCACGAAGTCGTCGGCGGGCTCGGTGAGCAGCTCCCCGGGGCTGGCGAGCTGGGCCAGGTGACCGCCCTGGCGCATCACCGCGACGTGGTCGCCCAGGCTGATGGCCTCGTCGATGTCGTGGGTGACGAGCACGACGGTGATGCCGAGCTCGCGCTGCAGGCGGCGCACCTCGTTCTGGAGGTCGGTGCGCACCAACGGGTCGACCGCGCTGAAGGGCTCGTCCATGAGCACCACCTCCGGGTCGCTGGCGAGCGCGCGGGCGACACCGACGCGCTGCTGCTGCCCACCGGAGAGCTGGGCCGGGTAGCGGGACGCCTGGTCGGCGGTGAGCCCGACCTTCTCGATGGCCTCCATCGCGGCCGTGCGGGCCCGGCCCTTGTCCCAGCCGATGAGGGTGGGCACCGTCATGACGTTGGCCAGCACGGTGCGGTGCGGGAAGAGCCCGGCGTGCTGGATGACGTAGCCGATGGACCGGCGCAGCCGGGCGGGCTTGCGGTCGGCGACGTCCTCGTCGTTGATGAGGATCCGCCCCTCGGTGGGCTCGACCATGCGGTTGATCATCCGCAGGCTCGTCGTCTTGCCGCAGCCCGATGGCCCGACGAAGACGGTGATGCCGCCCCGGGGGACCTCCAGACTGAGGTCGTCCACGGCCGTGGTGCCGTCGGGATACCTCTTGGTCACGCTCTCGAAGCGGATCATCACCCAGACCCTACGGGGTGGGCCCGACACCGGCACCCCAGGCAGTCCCCGGGAGGGTGAGCGGGCGTGGGAGGCGATGCCGGCACGGCTAGCGGATGCCGACGGCGGACCGCACGGCGTCGCGGTACGGCGTCGGGCCCCCGGGCGGGGCACCGACCATCTCGCGCAGGTCGTCCTCCTGGCAGACGACCTCGTGGACCAGCGAGCCGACCAGCGGCTTGGCCACCCCCGCGTCGACGGGGGTGACGAGACCGACCCAGTGGCCGGCGAGCCACGGGGTCAGCACGGGCAGGGTGACGATCATCCGGTGCCGCAGCCCGGTCTCCTCGGCGAAGCCCTGCATCATCGCCTTGTAGGTCAGCACGTCCGGGCCACCGATGTCGAAGGTCCGGTTGACCTCCGGCGGCAGGTCCGCTGCGGCGACGAGGTAGTGGAGCACGTCGTCGATCCCCACCGGCTGGATCCGGTTCTTCAACCACTTCGGCGCGACCATGACCGGGAGCCGCTTGGTGAGGTGGCGCAGCATCTCGAAGCTGGCCGAGCCCGAGCCGATGACCGTCGCGGCCTGCAGCACCGCGGTCGGCACCCCGCAGGCCATGAGGATCTCGCCGACCTCCACCCGGGAGGCCAGGTGCTTGGACAGCCTGCCCTGCGGATGCAGACCGGAGAGGTAGACGATGCGACCCACCCCCGCCTCACGGGCCGCCCGGCCGAACTCCCGGGCCAGGCGTCGGTCCCGCTCGACGAAGTCCCCCGAGCCGTCCATGGAGTGGATGAAGTAGTAGGCGAGGTCGGCGCCGCCCAGCGCCCGTGCGAGGTCGGCCGGCTCGTTGGCGTCCCCCTCGGCCACCTCGACGCGATCGGCCCACTCCTGGGGCAGCTTGTCGGCCGACCGGGTGAGGGCGCGGACGGTGTACCCGGCGTCCAGCAGGCGCGGGACCAGGAGCCCACCGACGTAGCCGGTGGCGCCGGTGACCAGCGCCACGCGGGTGGGGGTGTCGGGGGTGGGGGTGTCGGAGGGGGATGAGGTCATGGTGTCAGCTCACGATCGACAGGAGAGGGGGCAGGATGAGGAGCATGCCGGAGGACCAGGTGATGTGCGTGATGGCCGGGCCGAGGATCCCGCCGGTGACCCGGCGCTGCAGCCCGCAGACCAGCCCCAGGCAGACGGCGGCGAAGACGAGCAGCGGCACCCCGGCCACCACGGTGGTCAGGGCGTAGATCGCCGTCGTCGCGATGACGGTCCAGCGTTCGGGGATGGCGGCGTAGAGCGCTCCGCGGAAGAAGATCTCCTCGGCGATGCCGTTCACGACGGTGATGACGAGCACGAGCGGGACCGAGGCGAAGCGGACGTGGTCCAGGAGCTCGTTGACCGGGCCGAGCAGGAACGGCACCTGCGCCACGAGCAGCGCACCGGCGGTGAAGACGGCCAGGAGCAGCAGGCCGAGGGCGAGGGACTGCACCACCGGACGGGCGTAGGACTGGCCCCGACGGGTATGGCCGCGGCCCAGGTAGAGACGACCCGAGGCGAAGGCGCCGAGCACCCAGGTGGCGGCGAGGGCGGAGCTGCCCAGGTAGAAGAGCGGGTTGCCGGGCTCCAGGCGCAGGGACCACCACAGCAGGGCCGTGCCGACCACCAGCGTCAGCCCGGTCACCACCTGACGACGCACCCGGACGGCGGGCGGGTCACGGTGGTCCCGAGGCACCTTCGTCACCAGCGCTGCACGGAGGAAGGCGCTCAGCTCGGTGACGGGGTTCACGCTTGCCCACCCTGCCGTACCTGGCACCGGACCGCCTCTCGAAGCCTGTCGTGACTCGTGGGACAAACATGGTGCAGCCGCGCCTCGGCGGCCGTCCCACGATGCCTCGAGGGCCAGCATACCGGGGACCGACCGGCACTCAGCATGTGACAAACCCTTGACACGGACGATCCACGGCGCCATGCTGGGAAGGGTTGACGCCGTGCCCGTCTCCCCGTGGTGCGGGTGGTGTCTGCACGCTCTGGGCTGTGCACGGGACAGCGGCCGGTACGGGTGGCGGGAAACACTCGTACCGTCCGCCGTCGCGTGCACAGCCCGCGTCCGGTGCGGACCTATCGCCCGGCCGCCACCGGGCCCCGCACGGGACGGTGCAGGACCACCTGACCCACGTCGATCGTGCCGGCTGTGAACCCGGCCTGGCAGTAGGCGAGGTAGAACTCCCAGATGCGCCGGAACCGCTCGTCGAAGCCGAGCTCGACGATCCGCGGCCAGGCCTCGCCGAAGCTGGTGCGCCAGCGGCGCAGGGTCTCCGCGTAGTGCTGCCCGAAGACGTGGGCCTCGCCCAGCCGCAGGGAGGTGTGCCTGGTGCAGATCCGCTCCATGGCGTCGAGGCTGGGCAGCGCGCCGCCGGGGAAGATGTACTTCTGGATCCAGCCGTAGGTGTTGCGGGTCGACAGGTAGCGCTCGTGCGGGAGCGTGATCGCCTGCACCACGGCCGTCCCTCCCGGTGCGAGCCGGGCGTCGATGCTCCCGAAGTAGGTCGGCCAGAACTCCTCCCCGACCGCCTCGACCATCTCCACGGACACCACGGCGTCGAACTCGCCGTCGACCTCGCGGTAGTCCTGGACCCGCACCTCGACCCGGTCCGCCAGCCCGGCCTCGGCCACCCGCTTCCCGGCCCACGCCGCCTGCTCGCCCGAGAGGGTGATCGTGCGCACCTGCGCCCCCCGCTGGGCCGCCCGGACGGCCAGCGTGCCCCACCCCGTCCCGATCTCCAGCAGCCGGCTCCCCTCCTGGACCCTCGCCCGGTCCAGCGCCGCGTCGACCTTGCGCAGCTGCGCGTCCTCGAGCGTCTGGTCGTGCCAGGGGGCGTCCTCGTCGAAGAGCGCGCACGAGTAGGTCATCGACGCGTCCAGGAACGCCGCGAACATCTCGTTGGACAGGTCGTAGTGCGCCTCGATGTTGCGGCGCGACCCGTCGAGGGTGTTGCGGGTGGAGCGGGGGAGCGCCTGGTCAGCCAGGTGCCGCAGGGCCCGCAGCGGTCGGGGCAGGCCGTCGCCCAGCCGCTGCGCGAAGGGGAGCAGCACGGCGGCGAGGTCGTGTCCGGGGGCCGGGCTCCAGTCGCCCTCGGTGTAGCCCTCGCCCACCGCCACCTTGTGCGAGGCGCCGAGCCGGGCGTAGAAGCGCTCCGGCTCGTGCAGGACGACGGCCGGCCGCCCCACCGGCCGGGCGTCCTGGCCGGTGCCGGCGTCAGCGCGACGGCGCTCGTCCTCCTCGGTGCGCAGGTCGACGTCGACCCGGCGCAGCACCTGCTCCATGACCCGCCGGGCGGCGGCCGCGCGGGCTCGGGCCACGGGGTCGGTGCGGACGGGTAGGGGGGCTGGGCTGATCATCGGACGGCCTCCTTCGGGTGGGTGGGACGGTCGTGGATCGGCAGCCGGCGCCAGAGGCGCAGCCCGTGCAGCCGGATGAGGAGGGTGACGACCTGCGGCATGAGCAGGTGCCGACGGACCACCCGGGCCACCGCCCCGGGCGTCGCCGGGCGCGGTATGCCGTCGGTCACCGCGGTGATGACCCGCTCGCCCTCGCGCTCGAGGCCGATGACCACGGCGACCCGCTCCGGGGTCAGGCGCAGGGAGACGGCATACCGTCCACGGGTGTCGTTGAAGGGCGAGACGTAGAGCTCCTTGTCCATGCTGCCGCGGCCGGCCCCGTCGAGGTCGAGCAGGTAGCCGTGCCGCTCGCCGTAGGTGTTGTGGACCTCGAGGACGACGGTCCGCAGCCGTCCGGCGGCGGTGCGCACCCAGAACACGGTGAGCGGGTCGAAGACGTAACCCAGGACCCGGGCGTTGGCGAGCATGAGCACCTGGTCGTCGGGCGCCAGCGGCACCCCGCGACGTGCGCAGAATCGCTCGAGGTCGCCGCGCAGGCCGCCGCCCAGCCGGCCTCCGTCGAGGTGGTCGGTCGCGGAGAACGTGCTGACCAGGCGCCGCCACCCGCGGTGCGTGGGCAGGTCGTCGAGGTCGACGAGCCACTGGTAGGTCCGGTAGCGGAAGGCGTGGTGCACCGGTCGGTGCCGGGTGTGCGCCACGGTGCCGACGACCAGGGCGGGCACCGACGGGGGATCCAGGACGGCGGTGCTCATGCCGCACCGCCGAGCGCCAGCTTCCCCTCCAGCCGTCGCGCGGCCTGCAGACCCGAGCGCGCGCCGTCCTCGTGGAAGCCCCAGCCCAGGTGGGCGCCGGCGAAGGCCAGCCGCGACCCGCCCGCCTCGCGCAGTCGCGCAGCGGCCTCGATGGCCTCGTGCGTGAACACCGGATGAGCGTACTCCCGCTCCACGAGCACCCGGTCCGGGTCGACCCGTCCGACGTGGTTGAGGGTGACGACGTAGTCGTCGGGGACGTCGGGGCCCAGCCGGTGCAGGGTGTTCATCCAGTAGCTCACGAGCACCCGGTCCTCGCGGGCCGCGCACCCCGTGAGCCGGTAGTTCCACGCCGCCCTGGCCCGGCGGGCCGTCGGCAGCACCCCCGGGTCGGTGTGCAGGACGGTCGGGTTGAGCGAGTAGCGGATCGATGCGAGGTCGGCGCGCTCTGCCTCGGTCGCGTCGCCGAGCACCCGCAGGGCGATGTCCGCGTGCGTCGCGAGGACCACCCGGTCGAGCGTCTCGGTGGCCGGCGCGGCACCACCGGTGCTCACCTCGACCCGGTCCGCGTGCCGGTGCACCCCCGTCACGGGCGCGCCCGTGCGCACCGTCGCGCCGGCCGCGACCAGCGCCTCCCGGATGCGCTCGACGTAGACCCGGCTGCCGCCGACGACCGTGCGCCAGGTCGGCGACCCACCCACGGTGAGGAGGCCGTGGTGGTCGAGGAACTCGAAGAGGTGGTGGGCGGGGTAGGCCGCGGCGTCCTCGTGGCCGGAGGACCAGACGCAGCAGATGAGCGGGATGGCGTAGTGCTGCACGAAGTAGGGGTCGAAGCGACCGCGCTCGAGGAAGCCGCCCCACGTGAGGGGTGCGGCCTCGCCGCGGCGGGACGCCGCGAGCTCGGCGAGCGCGGCCCGGTGGAAGCGGGGCACCTCGCGCAGCAGCCGTCGGTAGCGAGGGTCCAGCACCCGGCTCGGCTGCGCGAGCAGGCCGCCGAGACCCTTGGCGCCGGCGAAGGACAGCCCGCACCCGTCGCAGGTGATCGACATCGACATCTCCGTCTCCTGCGTGGGGACGTCGAGCTCGTCGAAGATGCGCCGCAGCACGGGGTAGGTCCGGTCGTTGTGCACGATGAACCCCGAGTCGACGGCCAGCCGCTCCCCCCGGTCGGAGAGCACGTCGTGGGTGTCGGCGTGCCCGCCCAGCCGGCCGTCGGCCTCGAGCAGCAGCACCCGGTGGCTGTGCCGCAGGTGGTATGCCGCGCTCAGGCCCGCGACACCGGCACCGACGACGGCGACGGTGGGTCGGTCGTCGGCGGCGCGGGCCGGTGCGGGAGAGGTCGTCGTCGGGGCACTGGTCATGGCGGGTGTTCGTGCCGTCGGCACCGATCGGATTGCCCGTCGGCCCCTGGCACCCGGGCTGACCTGCGCTCCCCGCCCGCGGAGCGGGGGCCCCGCCGACCTAGGCGGTCCGGCTCCGGCCGTCGACGCCCGGCCGGGACCGGGCGAGCGCCCACACCCCGGCGGCGGCGACGAGCAGGGCCGTGAGGGCCGCGGCGACGCCGACCACCTCCGAGCGCAGCTCGCCGGTCAACCGTCCCGAGGCCACCCAGGCGGTGCCCCAGACGACGGCCGCGGCCAGGCCGAGCTGGAAGAGCCGCTGGTCGGTCCGCCGCAGCAGGAGGGTCGCGATGACGACGACGGCGGCGAGCACCGCGACGGTGACCCAGGTGGACAGGGCGCTGTCCGTGGCCACGCCCAGGCCGACCAGCCAGGAGGCGATGTTGGCGCAGGTCGCGACGCAGATCCAGCCGAGGTAGAGCCCGAAGGTCGCCGACACCCAGACGTCCGCGCCGACGCCCTGCCGCGGCAGGCCGGAGGTCGCGCGCAGCACCAGGCCGAGCGAGACGACGATGCCCAGCATCACGAGCACGGACACGAGGACCCACCCGGCGAAGACGACGAGCAGCCAGATCCCGTTGAGCGCGATGGCCGCCGCGGCCGGGACCCGGGTGGCCCGGGCCCAGCGCGAGCCGGCGACGGCCGGCAGCCACTGCCACACGACGTAGCCGGCCAGACCGAGGTAGATCACCGACCAGATGGAGAAGGCCGGACCCTGCGGCGCGATGAGCGTCGCGCTGTCGGAGAAGAGGCCACCGCCCTGCGTCTCCACGCCGCCACCGGCGACGAGGCCGGTGCCGAGGAGCGTGCCGCCGACCCACACGACGGCGGCCACGGTCACGAGGACCTGCTGCGCGCGGGTGCTCACGGCAGGTCGACGACGGTCGGGCCGGCGTCCTCCTGGTCCCCCCTGCCGGTGATCATCTTGAGGGTGTCGACGGCCGTCCCGACCAGCGACCCCCCGCCCCAGTACATGACGGTGTCGCCGTTGACCTTCAGCACGACGTTGTCCGGGTTGTCCGGGCCGCCCTCCATGAAGGCGTCGGCGCCCTTGGACCACAGCTGCTCCACCAGCTCTCGGTCCTCGATGACGGTGGCGCTCCCGGCGAGGGAGACCCACGCCTTCGCCGAGGAGTAGGCGACGTTGACCTTGGGGTGGGCCTGCACATCGGTCACCACGGCGCTGCTGGCGCGCACGAGGAAGAGCACGTCGCCGTCCTCCTCGTGCACCTGGGTCGACAAGGGCCGGCTGGTGAGCCGGCCGTCGTCGGAGCTGGCGTCGACGGTGGTGAGCATGGCCACGTCCATGGTGGACATGACCTCGTGGGCCTCCTTCACCGCCTCGGGGTCGGAGGTGACGGTCACCGGGTCGGACGGGCTGGAGTCGTGGTGCTCGGTCATGGGTATGCCTCTCGGTCGCTGCGGGCTGGGGTGTCGGTCAGGGGGTCGGTGGCCACGGGTGGTGGGTCGCCGGCACCGGCCGAGGCCGTGCTGAGCTCTCCCCGGACGACGCTGAGTCCACCGTGCGACGGGTCGCCGTCGAGCTCTTCCCGGGAGATGTCGACGACCGGGTACTCGTCCAGGTCGACCGCTGCCGGGAGGCTGAACTCCGCGGTCGTGCCCGAGATGACGCCGACGGTCACCAGCCCGCTGACGTCCGGCCGCAGCAGCCACACCTCGAGGTACCCCGACCCGGTGTCGGGCAGCTCGTCCAGCTGCACGCGCAGGCGCCGCTCCCCGTCGACGCTGACCACCTCCGCGCTGCCGTCGACGGCCCCGCCGGCGTCGGGCAGCTCCTGCAGCGTGGCGTCGGCGACCACGATCTCCTCGCCCTGCTGGCCCGCGCCCACCACCTCCGTGCCCACCCACGCGACGAGGGCACCGGCCGCGGCCGCCGCGAGCAGGGGCCAGCGGCCGGGTCGACGGCGTGCGCCCGCAGCTCGCGCGCGGCGTCGGCGCGGGGCGAGCTGGTCCGCGCCCTCGATCTCCGCGCGGATGCGCTCCCACACCGCGTCCCCCGGCGTCTCGGACAGATCGCCGCCGCGCGCCAACAGCTCCTGCGCACGGTCCGGCGTGACGTCGTCGGCGGGCCGTCCGGCATACCGCTCATCGTGGTTCATCGCGCACCTCCGAGAAGAGTTCGGAGCCGTGCCAGGGTTCGGTTCGTATGGGTCTTGACCGTGCCCAGCGGCAGGTCGAGCCGCTCGGCGATCTCCCGCTGCGTGAGGTCCTCCACGTAGGCGAGCAGGATGATGCGGCGCTGCGGGTCGCCGATGCGCTCCAGCTCCTCGTAGATGGTGAGGAGGTCGGTGCTGTCGGCCGCTGTCCAGGCGCTGCCGTCGGGGACGTCCTGCTGCTCGCGGGCGACGGCCACGGGGACCTGGCGCTGACGGGCGCGCAGCTGGTCGGCGATGCGGCGCCGGGTGATGCCGACCAGCCAGGCACCGAGCGGAGCCGCATCGCGGTCGTAGGTCGCGCGCCCGCGCCAGGCGGACACGAAGACCGCCTGGGTGACGTCGTCGGCGTCGTCCGGACCCACGGCGCGCCGGGCGAGGCCGCGGACGAGCCCGCCCCACCGGCGGTAGGCACGCTCGAGCGCTTCGGGCTCGGCGTTCTCCCACGCCACGGCGATCGCGTCGTCATCGCCGTCCTCCACGCTCATGACGCAACCCTAGGCGAACCGGCGCGCGCCGCGAGCACGGTGTGCTTGGGTCGACGCTATGCCTTCCCCCGTCGCGCCTCGCCTGACCACCCTGCTCGAGCCGCTGGCCGGCGGCCCGCTGCCGGTCCATCTCGTCGCCTGGGACGGGTCGACCGCGGGCGCCGACCCGCGCTCGCACCCGACCGTGCGGCTCACCACCCCGCAGGCCCTGCGGCGTCTGCTCTGGGCACCCGGCGAGCTCGGCGCCGCGCAGGCCTTCGTCACCGGCGAGGTCGTCGTGGAGGGCGAGCTCGGAACGGCCCTGACCCAGGTCCGGGACGAGCTCGCGCGCCGCGCCCCCCGGCCGACCCCGGCCCAGCGGGCCAGGGCGGTCGCCGGGCTGGGGCTGCTCGCCAAGGACCTCGGCCTCATCGGGCGACCGCCCGCGCCACCGGCCTCCCAGGCGGTCGTCCGGGGACGCCTGCACAGCCTGACCCGCGACCGGGCGGCGATCAGCCACCACTACGACCTGTCCAACGACTTCTACGAGCTCGTCCTGGACGCGCAGATGGCCTACTCCTGCGCCTACGTCACCGCCGACGGGGCGGACCTGCTCCGCGGCCGGGAGGACGCGGCATACACCCTCGAGCAGGCGCAGTCCGACAAGCTGGAGCTGGTCTGCCGCAAGCTCGGGCTGCACACCCGCCGGGAGCAGCGGCTGGCCGACGTCGGGTGCGGCTGGGGCTCGCTCACCCTGCACGCCGCCCGGGAGCACGGCGCCCGGGTGACCGCGGTGACCATCAGCCGCGAGCAGCAGGCCTTCGTGCACGCCCGTGCCGGCGAGCAGGGCGTGGGCGACCTGGTCGACGTGCGGCTCCAGGACTACCGGGAGGTGCCGGAGTCGGGCTTCGACGCCGTGGCCTCGATCGAGATGGGCGAGCACGTCGGCGACCGGAACTACCCGACGTACGCCGCGACGCTGCACCGGCTGGCCGCCCCGGGCGCGCCGGTGCTGGTGCAGCAGATAAGCCGGCCGGGCCGCAACCCTGGCGGGGGGCCCTTCATCGAGTCCTTCATCGCCCCGGACATGTCGATGCGGCCGGTCGGTGCCACGGTGCAGCTGCTGGAGCGGGCGGGGCTGGAGCTGCGCGGCGTCGAGGCGCTGCGCGAGCACTACGTCTGGACCATCCGCTCCTGGGAGGAGCGGCTGCGACGTCGGCGCGAGGACGTCGTCGACCTCGTCGGGGAGGAGGTCACCCGGGTCTGGGAGCTCTACCTCGCGGGCGCGGCCTGGACCTTCGCGGCGGGCCGGATGGGCGTGGACCAGCTGGTCCTGCGTCGGCCCGAGGGCTGAGGTCGGGCCGCCGGGCTCACGGGGCCGGCGTGGCGGTGATGACGAGGTTGTCGGTGTAGCTCCCGGCACGCTCGGACCACTCGCCGGTGCAGGTGATGAGCTGCAGGCGCTGCTCTCCCTCACGGTCGAAGAGGTCATCGACGGGAAGCTCCTTCTTGTCGGTCGTCCGCCGTGCGGTGACGACGTAGTCGAGCTGGGAACCGTCCTCCCGGACGATGGTGACCGGGGTGCCCTGCTCGGCGCTGGTGAGGGCCAGGAAGGCTCCGGGGCCCGCGCGGTCGTCCACGTGGCCGGCGATCACCGCAGAGCCGTCCTCCCCCGGGGCCGGACCGTGGCGGTACCACCCGGCCCGGTCGGCGTCCTCGGGGATCTCCATGAGCCCGTCGCCGGTGACGCCGACGGCGTCCAGGGGCACGTCCAGGCCGAGGGTGGGAGCCAGCAACCGCGTGGGGGCCGGTTGGCCCTGCGCCGCTGCGGCCTCCACCGAGGCGTCCCGGACGTCGGGTGGGGGCACGACGACCCGCGGGGCGTCACGCCCCGCGGGTGCGTCGTCCCCTCCGCCCCCCGGCGGCGCCGCGGTGGGGACAGGGTCCACCGCGGCGCCCGGTGCTGCCGGACCGATCGAGGGCGCCGGGGCGGGCGACCCGAAGTCGGCAGCAGCCGGGAGCGGTCCTCGCTGCAGGCCCCAGAGGGCCCCGACGACGACCGCGAGACTGAGGAGCAGGGCCGCCGCCGCGGCCGGCGAGAGCCGGCCGCGGCGGGGCTGGGTCCGGTGCAAGGGTCAGGCGACCTCGCGACGGACCAGGCGACTGCCGGCGAGCACCGCGCCCGCAGCGCCGGCCATGAGGAGCACGGTCAGCACGCCGGTCGAGGTGGCGATCCCACCCTGACCGGAGGGCACGCCACCCGGGTCGCCGTGCAGACCGTCGATGGTCTGCACCGCCAGGTCGAGGGTGCCCTCCTCGGCGGAGCCCCACGCGTAGACGATCGTGTTGGTGCCCTCGGCGAGGTCCAGGTCGGCCGGGCCGATGACGACGTCCTCGGTGCCCGCGAGCACCACGTCGGCCGACACGGTGCCGGCGTCGAGGTTCAGAACCTCCTCGTTGGGGTTGGTCAGCCCCTCGATCACCGGGCTACCACCCGCACGGACGTCGACCGCCGGGGCGGCGGCGGCGTGCCGCACGGTGAGCCGCGACTGACCCGCGTCCAGCGTCGAGGTGTCGTTGGCGAAGGCGGACAGCATCGGGGTCCCGTCCTCGGCCAGGTGGGCGGCCAGGGTGAGGTTCGCACCGCCCGGCACCTCCAGGCCCTCGGCGGAGATCGCCGGCTCGGCGGACTCGGGGTCGTCGCCGTCGGCGTAGACCTCCACGTCGTAGGTTCCCTCGGGGAGCATGAGGGGGTCGGTCAGCGTGCCCGGCTCGAAGTCGGGGACGGTCTCCTCGCCGTTCACGTAGACGTCGACCGTGAGGCCGGGTACGGCGTGCAGCACCGAGACGGTCGCCTCGTGGTTGTCGGCCATGGCCGGGGTGGCGAAGGCCGCCGTACCGGCTCCGGCCAGTAGTGCCGCCGTGGTGGTTGCAGTGATCTTCCGCATGAGGGGTGCTCCTTCATCGCAGCTGGGGCAGACCTGTTCTGCCCTCACCCCCTACTACGTCCGGGCACCCGGCTGCGGATTCAGCCTTTGTCCACAGTTTGTGTGAAAGCTGTGGAACCTGCCCGCATTCTGCGGTTGCGCGTGGTCCTCGGGGCGGTCCATAGTGGAAAACATTGGACACACCTTCAACGTGTTCCCGACGCAGAGGAGCTGGGCATGAGCGAGCAGCACGGACAGATGACCGGGACGAGCGGCGAGGCCGTCTCCTGGACCGACCTCGGCAAGGAGATGTGGGACTACCTGACCGGGCAGGGCGCGGCGATCAATTACACGTTCCAGGACATGTCGGTCGAGGTGCCCCGCGACACCGGCCCGGACGCACCGCGCGCGACCTGGAAGCTGGACGGCACGCTGCGCATCACCACCGAGGACCGCGAGCACCAGGGCTGAGTGATGGCTGAGCAGCTGCGGGTCGAGGCCGACCTCACGCTCACCGTCTCCACGTCGCCGTCGGGCGACGGCACCCAGGACGACGGGTTGACGGCCCGCATCCGGGGTACCGGGTCCCAGATCGAGGTGACGCTGGACCGGCTGGTCGGCCTGCCGCTCGGCATGGGCAGGCGGCAGGCTGCCGACCTCGCCTCCGACGTCGGCGCCCTCGCGGCCGGGGCCGGGCTGACCGTCGTCGTGTCCGGCCCGGACGGACCGGTGCTCGCCTTCGGCGACGTCCGCTCCAGGCTCCTGGACCGCGCCGTCACCGGCTCGCGGCACGTGGCGGTACGAGACCGCAGGGCGGCACTGCGCATGCTGCGGCGCTCCGGCGAGGCGGGCCCGTCGCTGGCCGACCTCACACCCCCCAGCACCCCGTGGCCCCCCGTCCCCATCGTGCCGTCGGGGCGGCGGCGCCGGGTCACGACGACCCACGACCCGCTCGGCCGGGGTGACCCACGGCTCGTCTACTACCTGCCCCCCGGTCCGGAGCAGGGCAGCCCGCGGCAGACGGCACACCTGCGCCGGGGCACGACCACCATCGGTGCCGACCCGGACAGCGACGTCGTCATCCCGGGCCTGGCGGCGCACCATGCCGAGGTCCGGCGCAACCCGGCCGACGACGAGTACCTCGTGCACGCCGTCGACGGGGACGTGTCGGTCGCCGGGGCGGTGGTCGGCGAGGGTGTCGTCCTACGCACCGGGGCCACGGTGACCTGTGACGAGCAGCGCTTCGTCTACGTCCGCGAGGAGTTCGCCGACCACGGCCGGCCCTACGGCGGCCGTGAGGGCGGGGAGTTCAGCCGGCAGCGACCGCAGCGACGACCGGACCACTACGAGCGCTGAGGCGCGGGCTCCCCGCGACCCGGCCCGCGCTCAGGCGAGGAAGCCGCGCAGCAGGGAGGCCGTGCCCTCCAGGTGCTCGCGCATGGCCTCCGTCGCCTCCGCGGGCCGGCCGGCCAGGACCGCCGCCACGACCGTCTCGTGCTGGACGGTGGAGTGGACGAGGTTGGGTGGCAGCAGGGGGATGCGGTCCAGCATGCCGGTGACGCGGTCCCGGACATCGGCCACGACCCCGGCCAGGCTGGGCGAGCCGCTGAGC
Organism: uncultured Serinicoccus sp.; assembly: GCF_947487915.1. Taxonomy (GTDB): domain Bacteria; phylum Actinomycetota; class Actinomycetes; order Actinomycetales; family Dermatophilaceae; genus Ornithinicoccus. Next base: position 244,178 of record NZ_CANKYH010000005.1, read on the forward strand.
TCGGCCAGGGTGAGGTGCAGCCGGGCGTCGAGCGGGCGGTACTGCTCCACCCCGGCCGCGGCGCAGTCCGCCGCCACGCCCCGCAGCCGATCCCGCTGCTCGACCGCGAGGTCCCGGGCGGCGGCCAGTCCGGCCGCGGCGGGCTCGACGATGGCTCGCACCGTGAGCAGGTCGTCGACCTCCGCCGGGTCCAGCGCCCCCTCCCCCCGACGAGGGGGCAGCGTGGACGCGACGTGGGTGCCGCCGTACCTGCCGCGGCTCACCGTGACGTAGCCCGCCTTCTGCAGCTCGCCCAGGACCTCCCGCAGGGTGGTCCTCGAGACCCGCAGCGACTCGGCCAGCTCCCGCTCGGCCGGCAGCTTGGCCCCGGGCGGGAAGGTGCCCAGGTGCAGCAGCCGGAGCAGGTGCTCGGTCGTCTCCTCGAAGACGTTGCCGCTGCGCACCGGCCGCACCCACGGTGGCTCTGAGGAGGACATACGTCCAACCTAGGCTGCTGGACCCCTTGACGGGGTCGCCCGGACCCCACCAGACTCGACCCACACCAATGGACCACACCTGATCCATTGATCTCAGGGAAGGCTTCCCCATGGCCAAGCGCAGGGTCGACTACCAGAACGTCGCCGAGGACTACCACCAGCACCGGCAGCTCAAGAAGGGGGCTGCCGGCTGGGTGCTGCTCGCCGGCCTGGGGGTCAGCTACGTCATCTCCGGTGACTTCGCGGGCTGGAACTTCGGCATCGACGAGGGGGGTTGGGGCGGCCTGCTCATCGCCACGGTGCTCATGGCGGTGATGTACACCTGCATGGTCCTCGGGCTGGCCGAGATGTCCTCGACGCTGCCCACCGCGGGCGCCGGCTACGGCTTCGCCCGGCGGGCGCTGGGCCCGCTCGGGGGCTACGCGACCGGCGTGGCCGTCCTCATCGAGTATGCCGTCGCGCCCGCCGCCATCGCCGTGTTCATCGGCGGCTACGTCGAGGCCCTGGGGCTGTTCGGGTTGACCAACGGCTGGCCGATCTACCTCGTCGCCTACCTCATCTTCATCGGGCTGCACGTGTGGGGCGTCGGCGAGGCGCTCAAGGTGATGTTCGCCATCACCGCCGTCGCCGTCCTGGCCCTGCTGGCGACGGTCGTCGGCCTGCTGCCGCACTTCCGGGTCGAGAACCTCTTCGACATCGCCGCGACCGACGCCGCGGGGGCCAGCAGCTTCCTGCCCTACGGCTTCGCGGGGGCGCTCGCGGCGCTCGTCTACGGCATCTGGTTCTTCCTCGCCGTCGAGGGTGTGCCGCTGGCGGCCGAGGAGACCTCGGACCCCAAGCGCGACATGCCCCGCGGCATCATCGTCGCCATGGGCGTCCTGCTCGTCTTCGCCGCCCTCATGCTCCTGCTCGTGCCGGGCTCGGCGGGGGCGGACACGGTGCGCGACTCGGACAACCCGCTGCCGCTGGCCCTGCGCACGGCCCTGGGCGAGGACTCCGCGATCGCCGGGTTCGTCAACTACGCCGGGCTCGCGGGGCTCGTCGCGAGCTTCTTCTCCATCATCTACGCCTACTCCCGGCAGCTGTTCGCCCTCTCCCGCGCCGGCTACCTGCCCCGCGTGCTGTCGCTCACCGGGTCGCGCCAGACCCCCTGGGTGGCCCTCCTGGTGCCCGGCACCATCGGCTTCCTGCTCGCCGCGATCACGCAGAACGGCGCCCTGCTCATCAACATCGCGGTCTTCGGGGCCACCGTGTCCTACGTCCTGCTCAACCTGTCGCACATCGTGCTGCGGCGCCGCGAGCCCGATCTCGAGCGCGGCTACCGCACCCCCGGAGGCACGGTGACGACCGGCATCGCGCTCGTCCTCAGCGTGGTGGCCGTCATCGCCACCTTCGTCGTCGACATCCTGGCCGCCGGCATCACGGCCGCCGTCTTCGCCGCGTTCGTCGCCTACTTCTGGTTCTACAGCCGCCACCACCTCGTCTCCTCCGCCCCGGAGGAAGAGTTCGACCAGATCAGCTCAGCCGAAGGAGACCTGCGATGACCCACCCCCGCAGCGAGCGCATGCTCACCGTGGACCAGCTCCGGGCGGGGGTCGCCGACGAGAGCATCGAGACGGTGATCGTCGCCTTCACCGACATGCAGGGCCGGCTCCAGGGCAAGTACCTGCACGCCCCCTACTTCGTCGAGCACGCGCTGGGGCACGGGGTCGAGGGGTGCAACTACCTGCTGGCCGTCGACCCCGAGATGAACACCGTCGACGGCTACGCCATCTCCTCCTGGGAGGCGGGCTACGGCGACATGGAGTTCACCCTCGACACCGACACCATCCGCCGGGTCCCGTGGCTGGAGCGCACGGTGATGGTGCAGTGCGACCTCGCGCTCACCGACGGCTCCCCGGTCCCCATGTCCCCGCGCTCCATGCTGGCCTCCCAGGTCGAGCGCGCGGCGGGGCACGGGTGGTCGGCGGTCGCCGGCACCGAGCTGGAGTTCGTCGTCTACCGCGACTCCTACGAGGAGGCCTGGTCCAAGGGGTATACCGGTCTCACCCCGGCGAACCAGTACAACGTCGACTACTCGATCATCGGCTCGGGCCGGGTGGAGCCGCTGCTGCGCCGCATCCGCAGCGACATGTACCAGGCCGGCATGACCGTCGAGTCGGCCAAGGGCGAGTGCAACTTCGGCCAGCACGAGATCGGCTTCCTCTTCGACGAGGTCGTCACCACGTGCGACAACCACAGCGTCTATAAGACCGGCGCCAAGATGATCGCGGCCCAGCTCGGTCAGTCGCTGACGTTCATGGCCAAGCCCAACGAGCGGGAGGGCAGCTCCTGCCACATCCACCTCTCGCTGCGCGGGCTGGACGGGTCGACGGTCTTCTGGGACGAGGGCGGGCGCACCGCGCTCTACGACCACTTCATCGCCGGCGTGCTCGCGACGATGCGCGAGTTCACCCTCTTCTACGCCCCCAACATCAACTCCTACAAGCGCTTCGCCCAGGGCTCCTTCGCGCCCACGGCCGTGGCGTGGGGGCAGGACAACCGCACCTGCTCGGTGCGCACCGTGGGCGAGGGCTCCGGCGCCCGCATGGAGAACCGCGTGCCCGGTGGGGACTGCAACCCCTATCTCGCGGTCGCGGCGATGATGGCCGGCGGACTGCACGGGATCGAGCAGGAGCTCGAGCTGGAGCCGATGATGACCGGCAACGCCTACGAGTCCGACGCGCCGCTCGTGCCGCACACCCTGCGCGAGGCCCGTGACCTCTTCGCCGCCTCCGAGGTGGCCAGGGAGGCCTTCGGGCAGGACGTGGTGGACCACTACGTCAACATGGCGGACATCGAGATCACCGCCTTCGACGCGGCCGTCACCGACTGGGAGCTGCGGCGGGGGTTCGAGCGCCTGTGACCGACCGCCCACGGATCGGGCTGACCACCTACTACAAGGAGGCGGCCTGGGGAGTCTGGCGACGGCCCGCGGCGATCGTGCCGGCCGTCTACGTGGAGGGCGTCGCCGCCGCCGGCGGCACCCCGCTGCTGCTGCCGCCCGTGGGGTCCGACCCCTCGGTGCTGGACGTGCTCGACGGGCTGGTCCTCATCGGCGGGGCCGACGTCGACGCCGCGCAGTACGCCGGGACACCCCACCCGAGCACCGCGCCCGAGCCGGTGCGCGACGCCCCCGAGCTCGCGCTGGCGCGCGCGGCCCTGCAGCGGGGGGTGCCGTTGCTCGCGATCTGCCGCGGGGTCCAGGTGCTCAACGTCGCCCTGGGCGGCACGCTCGACCAGCACCTGCCGGACCGGCTGGGGCACACGGCATACCAGCCGAGCCCGGGCATCTTCGGCGAGGTGACCTTCCGCACCGAGCCCGGGTCCCGCATCGCCGAGGTCCTGGGGCCGGAGGCGGCCTCGCCGTGCTACCACCACCAGGGGGTGGACCGGGTCGCCGACGGGCTCGTCGTCACGGCGCGCTCGGCCGACGGGGTGGTGCAGGCCCTGGAGCCGGCGGAGGCCCCTGGCTGGGCGGTCGGCGTGCAGTTCCACCCCGAGGAGAACCCCGCCGACCGCCGTCTCTTCCACGCCCTGGTCCACCAGGCCACCACCCGCACCACCACCCCCCGGCGTGGACACAGCCATCCGGGGGACGGGCACCGGGAACCGATGTCCAGACCCGCAGCAGGAGAGGAGAGATCGACCGCATGAGCACCACCGATGTCGTCGACCCGGCCACCGAGGAGGTCATCACCACCCTCGAGCTCGCCGACGAGGAGCGGACCGACGCCGCCGTCGAGGCGGCCTACCGGGCCTACCAGACCTGGCGCGAGGTGAGCCCCGCCGACCGTGCGCGGCTGCTGCGCCGCTTCGCCGCGGTCGTCGACGACCACGTCGAGGAGCTGGCCCGGCTGGAGGTCGCCAACGCCGGCCACACCATCGGCAACGCGCGCTGGGAGGCGGGCAACGTCCGTGACGTGCTGGCCTACTACGCCGGCGCCCCGGAGCGGCCCGGCGGCGAGACCATCCCGGTGGACGGTGGCGTGGCCATGACCTTCGCCGAGCCGCTCGGGGTGGTGGGGGTCATCGTGCCGTGGAACTTCCCCATGCCGATCGCCGGGTGGGCCATCGGGCCGGCGCTCGCCGCCGGCAACACCGTGGTCCTCAAGCCCGCGGAGCTGACCCCGCTCACCGCGCTGCGGCTGGCCGAGCTGGCCCTGGAGGCCGGGATCCCCGAGGGCGTGCTGCAGGTGCTCCCGGGCGCCGGGTCGGTCGTCGGCGAGCGCTTCGTCACCCACCCGCTCGTCCGCAAGGTGGTCTTCACCGGCTCGACGGCCGTCGGCAAGCGGGTCATGGCCGGGTGCGCCGACCAGGTCAAGCGGGTGACCCTCGAGCTCGGCGGCAAGAACGCCAACATCGTCTTCGCCGACGCCGACCTCGACGCGGCTGCCGCGGCCGCGCCCGGCGGGGCCTTCGACAACGCCGGCCAGGACTGCTGCGCCCGGTCGCGGCTGCTCGTGCAGGCCGAGGTGCTCGACGCCTTCCTGGAGCGGCTCGAGCCCGCGGTGCGCGGCTTCGTGTGCGGACCACCGGGCGACGACGCCAGCGGTATGGGCCCGCTCATCTCCGCCGGCCAGCGGGAGACGGTCGCGGGTTACGTCCGCGACGCCGAGGTGCTCCTCCAGGGCAGCGCCCCGGACGGCCCCGGCTTCTGGCACCCGCCCACCGTGCTGCGGACCCGGGCCGAGGACGACCCCGCCTTCACCGAGGAGATCTTCGGGCCGGTGATCTCGGTGCTGCCCTTCCGCGACGAGGAGGACGCGCTCCGGATCGCCAACGACACGGCCTACGGGCTCGCCGGCTCGATCTGGACGCGAGACGTGGGACGGGCGCTGCGGGTCGCGCGGCGGCTGGAGGCGGGCAACCTCGCCGTCAACAGCCACGCCTCCGTCCGGTACAACACCCCCTTCGGAGGCTTCGGGCAGTCCGGGCTCGGCCGCGAGCTGGGACCGCACGCGCTGGACGCCTTCACCGAGACCAAGACCGTCTTCATCGCCACCGGCGACTGACCGACCAGGAACGAGGCACGACATGAGCACGAGCATCGACCTGACCCAGCGCCTGGCCGGCCGGGTCGCCGTCGTCACCGGAGGCGCCAGTGGCATCGGCCTGGCCTCCGCCCGCCGCCTGGCTGCCGAGGGCGCCCGCGTGGTCCTCGCGGACATCTGCGAGCAGTCCGTCGGCGAGGCGCTGGCGCAGGACCTCGGCGGGCTCTTCGTCCGCACCGACGTCACCGACGCCGAGCAGGTGGAGCGGCTGTTCGCCACGGCCAAGGAGACCTACGGCGGCATCGACATCGCCTTCAACAACGCGGGCATCTCGCCGCCGGAGGACGACTCGATCCTCACCACCGACCTGGACGCCTGGCGGCGGGTCCAAGAGGTCAACCTCACCAGCGTCTACCTGTGCTGCCGGGCTGTGCTCCCGCACATGCTCGAGCAGGGTCGCGGGTCGATCATCAACACGGCCTCCTTCGTGGCGGTCATGGGGGCGGCGACCTCGCAGATCTCCTACTCCGCCTCCAAGGGCGGGGTGCTGTCGATGACCCGGGAGCTCGGCGTGCAGTTCGCCCGCGAGGGCATCCGGGTCAACGCGCTGTGCCCCGGGCCGGTCGACACCCCGCTGCTGACCGAGCTCTTCGCCTCCGACCCCGAGCGGGCGCAGCGGCGGCTGGTGCACGTGCCGATGGGGCGCTTCGGCCGGCCCGAGGAGATGGCCGCAGCCGTGGCCTTCCTCGCCAGCGACGACAGCTCGTTCATGACGGCGGCCGAGTTCCTCGTCGACGGCGGGATCAGCTCGGCCTACGTCACGCCCCTGGCCGACTGACCGCGGCGGGCGGCGGAGGGTGCGCCTACGCTCAGCCCATGGCCGAAGGTCACGCCGTCCACGGGATGGCTGCGCGGGTGCGCCGGCTGGTCGGTCAGCCGGGGCGGTCCTCGGGGCCGCCCAGCGAGGCCTTCGACCCGGCCGTCCTCGACGGGCTGGCGGTCCGGGGCGCCGAGGCGCACGGCAAGCACCTGCTCGTCCGGCTGGCCGACTCCCCGTCGACGGTGCACCTCCACCTCGGCATGCACGGTCGCGTCTCGGTGCGTCGCCACCGGCGGGCCCTCGGCGCGGACGGTCTGCCCCGGACCGACCCGCCGACGCCTGAGGGTCTGGCCTGGAGGTTCCTCACGGCCACCTACCGGCTCGAGGTGACCCGGCCGACCATCTGCGAGGTGCTGGACGGCGAGGAGGTGGCGGCGCTGCACGACCGGCTCGGCCCGGACCCCCTGCGCGACGACGCCGACCCCGAGGCGGCGGTCGCTCGCCTGCACCGCTCACGGCGGGCGCTCGGAGTGCTGCTGCTCGACCAGGGAGTCGTCTCCGGCATCGGCAACGTCTACCGGGCCGAGCTGCTGTGGCGGGCCCGGATCGACCCGCACTCGCCCGGCCGGGCGGTCCCGGTCGCGGCGCTGGAGGCGCTGTGGCGGGACGCCATCGACCTGATGGCGGTCGGACTCGGAGCGGGCTGGATCGTCACCGACCCCCGGCAGCTCAGCGACGCGCGGGACCTGCTCACCCGCGGGGCGTCCGTGCCCCGCTGGCGCCGGCGCTACGCCGTCTACCTGCGCCGTGGCCGGCCCTGCCCACGCTGCGGAGAGACGGTCCGCGCCGAGCGGATGGGCCTGCAGACGGCCTACTGGTGCCCCGGTTGCCAGGTGCTGCACGGTTGAGGGTGGGGCTGCCGCGCGGGTCGGGTTGCCGCCGGACCTCGCCCGGGTGTCAGGGGTCCGTGCGGACCAGGAGGGTGTCGGCGAAGCCGTCGACGTCGGCCCCGTCGGGTCGGCTGACGAAGGCGTAGTCGCCCTCCTGGTCGGGCGCCTCGAAGGTGACGAAGGTCCGGGCGGGGACGTCGACGTCGAAGGCCGTGCCGGAGCCGTCCGCGGTGAGCGTGGCGGCGGCGTCGCTGCTGTTGTAGACGGTGACCCGCTGACCGGGCCGGACGGCCGCGGTGACGTGGAAGCGCTCGTCGTCCACGAGGACGGTGACCGACAGGTCGCCGTGGTCGTGCCCGCTCATGTCCTCGACGACAGGGCCCGCGTCGGGGCCGTCCTCGGCCCCCGCGGGGTCGTCCCCGCCCTGCGGGACGCCCTCGTCCCGGTCCGTTCCCGGCGCCTCCGCCTGCGGCCCGGGGTCCGCCGGCGCGGCGCTCTGCGGGGCACCGACCTCCGGACCGGGCGACGAGACGGGGGCCGGGGACGCGCCGAGCGCCACCGAGACCGCGACCGTCACCGTCATCAGGGCGACCTCCACGACCCCCAGACGCACGAAGGCCCCGGGCCTGCCGGCCGTCAGCGCCGGGAGGGCGGCCCGGCGGTGCTGCGCGCCCAGGAGGGCGAGGACGGCCAGCAGCAGGCTCTTGGCGACCAGCAGGTGCACCCACCCCTCGCCGGCCCAGGACCAGGAGGGGGTGCCACCGACGAGCAGGGCCGACGCCACCCCGGACAGCAGGAGCAGCAGGACGCAACCCAGGGCCAGGGCGCTGAACCGGCGCACCGCGAGGACGCTCTCGACCCGCCCACGCCCGTGCAGCAGCAGCGCCGCGAGACCACCCACCCACAGACTCGCGGTGAGGACGTGGACCGAGAGCGCCAGCACGGCGGGCACGTGGTGGTCGGCCGCCGCCGAGTGGCCGGCCAGCACGCTGGGGAGGAGGACGGCCCCGCACGCGGCAGCCAGGAGCACCCCCGCCGTCGGGCGGACCCCGCGCGGGTGCCCACGGACCAGCACGGAGCTGCCGACCGCGACCAGGAGCAGCAGGACGGTCACGTCCAGCGCGGCCCGGCCGACCGGCAGCGCGGTGAGCACCGCCAGCACGGACTGGGTGGACAGCCGCCAGACCGGCACGCCGTAGATCGTGCTCACCGTCAGCACCAGGGCCACCAGCTCGGCGGCCAGCCAGCCGGAGGCCGTCCAGGAGGCACCGCGCAGCGACCCCAGGGACCCCGGTGAGGGCCCCGCGGGGCCCCGGGGGGCGAGCACCGCGGGGAAGAGCAGCTGACCGATGGTGAGGACGGCCAGCACCCGGACCGCCAGGTCGGCCACCGGCAGTCCCCAGCCGGTCAGGGCACCCGCGTCGGGAAGGCCTCCGGGGGGCGGGCTCGGCGTCCCGCCACCGACGACGAGGGCGACCACCAGGACCACGAGGGGCCCGGCGACCAGGACCGCGGCGGCTGAGCGGACCCGGGGAGACCACGGCGCTGCGGGAGCGAGCGAGCGGGCGGACGGCCGCCCGAGCTCACGCGCGTCCTCGACCGCAGCGTCCCGGCGGCCCGTGGGGGGACGCTCCAGGGGAGACAGGGCCACCGGTCACGCCTCGCGGGCGAAGACGATGACGTTGTCGTCGAAGTGGCCCGTGGTGTCGGAGAAGGTGCCGCCGCAGGTGATGAGACGCAGCTCGGGTCCAGGGGTGTTGCCGTAGACCTGGGCGGTCGGGAAGGAGTCCTTCGGGAACTGCTGCAGGTCGTAGATCTCGAAGATCGCGGTGCTGCCGTCGGCACGGGAGACCTCGACGGTGTCGCCGACCTGCAGGCGGGCGAGGTCGAAGAAGACGGAGGGGCCGGCGGCGCCGCTGACGTGGCCCAGGAGGACGGCGGGGCCGTCCTGGCCCGGGCGGGGGGACCCGTCGTACCAGGCGGCGGAGTCGTAGTCGTCTCCCTGGGGGACCTCGAGCGCACCCTCGGTGTCGAGCCCGAGGTGCAGCAGGTGCGAGGTCACGCCGATGGCGGGGATGGAGACCGAGGCGGGCTGGGCGACCGGGGACGGTGGCTCCTCGGCGGCATCCTCCGGCCCGGCGGCCGCGGCGTCCTGCTCGGCGCCGGCGGCGGCGTCCTCGGGGCTGGAGTCCTGCGTGGCGCCGGGGTCGTCGGTGTCGTCGGCATCCGGGGTGGGTGCGTCGGGCCGGCCGGCCGGCGCCGCGGGCGCCGGGACGCTGCTGACGGAGGGGTTCTCGGCCAGGCTCGGGGGGGCCGGGGCGGGCGCGGGCCCGGAGGCCCCGACCGCCACGGCGGTGCCGCCCCCGAGCAGGAGCACGAGGGCGGTCGCCGTGGGCAGCAGGCGACCGCGACGCCGGGCGGCACGGTGCGCGCCCGGCCGCCCGACGTCGTCAGTCATCAGCTGGTCCTGGTCCGCTCGCGGTCAGCCCTGGTCGGCGCTGCGACGACGCGACACGAGCAGCGCACCACCCGCGGCGAGGGCCACACCACCGGCAGCGATCAGACCGAGGTTCTGACCGTCGACGGGAGCCTGACCGGTCTCGACACCACCACCGGGCACGCCACCCATCTGGGAGACCTCGACGACACCGCACAGCGCGGGGTCGGTCGCCTCACCGGGCAGGGCGGGGTCCAGGTCGGACATCCCGCGGTCGCCCTCGTCGTAGGCGCCGCTGCCGTCGTGGTCCACACCGTGGACGACGACGACGGCCTCACCGTCGGCGAGCGCGTCCGCGGTCTCCTGGTCGACCTCGACCCCACCGCGGGAGTAGCTGACGTCGTCACCGACGCCGAAGCGGTCCACCGCCAGGCCCGAGTCCGGGCTGGTGTCGCCCTCGGTGGTCAGCGACACCTTGATGCCGCCGTAGGAGGGCGCGCCCTCGGTGGTGGTGAGGAAGCCGTCGCCGTCCGCGTCGTCCTCGGCCGTGGGGCACATGTTGGCCGCGTCCCCGGCGTAGTGGATGTGCGCGGCGTGCGGGGCCTCCGCCAGCAGGCCCTGGTAGGCCAGGGTGAAGTCCAGCGTGGTGCCGTTCATCGTGATCATCGCCGAGCCCGAGCCGGGCGCGTCGTTGACGGGCACCGGCTGCAGGTCAGCCATACCCTCACCGGCAGTGGACGAGGCCAGCGCCGGGGCCGCGGTCATCATCAGGACGGCCGCACCAGCGGCCGGGACGGCGAGAAGCTTGCGAGAGAAGTTCATCGAGACATTCCTTCTGTTCGGCCCGCAGCACGGCATCGTGCGCGCCTACAGGCGGTGGACACCCCCGAAAGCAGGGGCTGCAGCAGGCATTCGGTGCCGACCGCCTGGGCGGATTGGACCGGTTCGACGTTTTTTCTCCCGCGGCGGCGCGCACGTCTCGTCGGGACCTCGGCCGCGGCTGGGCCTCAGTCCGGCGGGTCGTGCGGACCCGGCCCCGTCGGCGCCTCGTCCGGACGGTGCGGGTCGGGGTCCTCGCGCCTCGCCGGGTCGGACGCCGGCGGCGGACCGGGGCTCTTCGGGCTCGTCGGGGCGTCCTCGTGCGGAACGGGGTCGGAGGGGCGGTCGGGACGGCCAGGCTCGGTGCTCTCGGTGCTCATGTCAGCTCCCCTGAGAAGGGCGGTGGGTGGTGCAGCAACTCCGACCGTACTCCCGCGCCGACCCGCGTGCGGGCTGGATCACCCGGCCGGGGCGGGGGCGCCGGGCGACCGGCGCCGGGACGGGCTACCGTCGGCCCATGACCGACCCCTCCCGCACGGCGGCGGCCCTCGCCGCCGGGTACGCCGACGGCTCGCTCTCCCCGACCGACGTCGTGACCCAGGTGCAGCAGGTCGTCGACGAGCGGGAGGAGCAGCTCAACGCGTTCGCCGTCCGCGACCCGGTCGACACCACGCTGGAGCAGGCGGCGGCGTCGGCGCTGCGCTGGGAGCAGGGACGTCCCCTCGGCCCGCTGGACGGCATACCGGTCACGCTCAAGGAGAACCTCGCCCGCGCGAGGGTGCCGATGACCATGGGCTGCGCGGGTGTCACGCCGGTCGTCCCGGAGACCGACTCCCCGGTCGCCCGCCGCTGCCGCGAGTCGGGGCTCGTCGTCCTCGGCTCCACCGTCATGCCGGACTGGGGGATGCTCTCCTCCGGCGTGTCCAGCCGGCACGGCATCACCCGCTCCCCGCTGGACCCGACGTGGACGACCGGCGGGTCCAGCTCTGGCGCGGGCGCCGCGGCGGCCGGCGGCTACGGCCCGCTGCACGTCGGCACCGACATCGGCGGCTCCGTCCGGCTGCCCGGCACCTGGCTGGGGCTGGCCACCCTCAAGCCCAGCGCCGGTCGGATCCCGCTGCACGCGCCCTACCTCGGTCGGGTCGCCGGGCCCCTGACGCGCACGGCCCGGGACTGCGCCCTGCTCATGTCGGTGCTCGCCGGCCCGGACGCGGTCGACTGGACGTCGCTGCCGGAGCAACGGACGCGGTGGCAGGACCTCGACCTCGACGTCGCCGGGCTGCGCGTCGCGGTGTGGACGCAGGCCGGGTATGGCATGGAGCCCGATCCCGAGGTCGTCGCCGCGGTGGAGGGCGCCGCCGGGCGGTTGGCCGACGCGGGTGCGCAGGTGAGCAGGGTCGGGCCGTGGCTGACCCAGGACCTGCTGGACGGGGTCAACCTCTTCTGGCAGGCGCGGTCCTGGGCGGACTTCTCCCGGCTCGACCCGCAGGCGCAGGACCGGGTGCTGCCCTTCATCGCCGACTGGGTGACCCGGGCGGGTGACCTCACCGGCACCGAGGTCATGGACGCCTACCACTGCTTCGCCGAGGTGCAGGCCCGCACGGTCGCCGCGTGGGCCGCCGCCGGCGACCCGGACGTGCTCCTGTCGCCGGTCGCACCCGGGGTGGCGTTCCCCGCCGAACAGCCCATGCCCTACCCCGACGACGGACGCGGCATGTGGCACATCAACTTCACCATGCCGTGGAACATGACCGGCCAACCGGCCGGGACGGTCGACACCGCCCGGACCGCCGAGGGGAAGCCGGTGGGCGTGCAGGTCGTCGGCCGGCCCTTCGACGACCTCGGGGTGCTGCGGGTCATGCACCAGCTGGAGGCGGACCGCCCGACCCCCGGCTGACCGGCGTCGGGGAGGGCCCGGAGCCCACGACCACGGGCGAGCGGTCAGGGGTGCGCGGCCCGCCAGTGCTCGACCACCACGTCCGGCGGGACCTTCTCCACCGCGTCGGCGCTCAGGAAGCACGGGCCCGACCACCCGCCCAGCAGCCGGGCCCGGCCGGTGCCACGGGTGACCCGCACCTGCGCGCCGCTCGCCGGGTCCTCCGTCCACGGTCCGCAGGACGGGTCAGGGACGTCCACCTGAGCCGGCCACGGGTTCCAGGGCAGCCGGTGCACCCAGACCGGCCGCGTCAGCCGCAGCTCGACCCGGGCCCTGGCGAGGACCTCGGCCGGTGGCCGACCCGGGTGGACGCGGGGGTCCGGCGGCAGGCCGTCGCGCGGGTCCGGAGTCCCCTGCCCTGCCGTGGCGTCCGTCCCGGTCAGCCAGACCCCGACGTCACCCTGGCGCAGCACCGACTCCACCGCGAGCACGACCTGGCCGGGCGTCCAGCCCCGGACGTCGAGGTCCACGACGACGTCCGGCTGGGGGTAGCACCAGCCCCGGCCGCGCACGAGGGGGTGGGGCAGCAGGTGGGCCAGGCGGGCGGTCTCGGCGTTCTTGACCCCCGACAGTGCGGTACCCGCGGCGTCCACGCGGCCGGCGACGTCCGGGCCGTCGTGCCAGGCGACCGCGTCGGGCACGTGCCGCAGGTCCGCCCCCGCCAGCCAGCACCGCCACGCGAACTCCCAGTCCTCCCCGCCGTAGCCGGTGAGCCGACCCTCGAACCCGCCGACGACGTCCAGCACCGCACGGGACACCCCCAGCACCGCGCCGATGACGAAGCGGAACGACGTGTCGTCGGCGGCTCGCAGGTCCTGCGTCCGCGCATACCCCTCGGCCAGCCAGGCGGGCGCCGGCAGCTCCGCGGACGGGGGCCAGCGCGTTTCCGCACTCGGGTCGGCATGGCGGCGCAGGTCGGCGTGGCGACGCCGACCGACCGCGAGGGTCGGACCGTCCAGGCAGGCCTGCTGCAGCGCGGCGACGTAGCCGTCCTCGGGCACGGTGTCCCCGTCGAGCAGGACCAGCACGCGGCCCGCCGTCGCCCCCAGGCCGAGGTTGCGGGCCGCCGCGAGCCGGAAGCCCTCGTCGGGCTGCCGCAGCACCCGGATCCGCCCGAGCGCCCCGTGCGGGGTGGGGGGCAGGGTGGGCGGCCGGGGCGAGCCGTCGTCCGCCACCACCAGCTCAAGACCGCCCCGGACCCCGGTCTGGGCACCCAGGCGCGCGACGAGCAGGTCGAGCAGCTCCTGGTCTTGGTAGTACGGCACCACGACGGAGACCGCCGGCTCCCGGGCCGGGCCCGCGACCTGCCGTCCCACGCTCTCCCAGGTGGGCCCGAGGCGCACGTCGGGGGGCAGCCAGGTCGGGTCCGCGCCGTCCCGTGAGGACGCCTCGACCAGCGCGTCCGCGAGCGTCGGGGCCAGCCGCTCCTCGGAGACCGGCTGCACGGTCCCCGGCAGCCGGGCGGCGAGCTCCCGGGCATACCTCGAGTCGAGCAGCAGCGGCCGTCGTCCCGCGGCGAGCCAGGTCGCCACCGAGCCGGACGCGGACACGTGCCGGTGCGCCGCCACGGGCACGGTCGCCGCGGCGAGCAGACCCGGCAGCGCCTCGTCGGGGACGTAGCCGGTGGCGTGCCAGCGCACCCCAGCCTCCTCGGCGCGCGCGGCCAGCGCGGCCAGCAGGTCCTCGTGGCCCTGCGACGCGCCCCCGAGGTTGACGACCTCGACCGCGCGGTCCCGCAGCCGGGGGTCGCGGGCCGCCGACGCAGCGGCGTCCACGACCTCCTCGAGGCCCTTGCCCGGATAGACGAACCCCAGCGTGACGACGGTGAGGGGTGCCGGGGTGGTCGATGACGAGGGTCGGGGCGCGGCGCCGGCGTCGGGCTCGACCGGCAGCGGGACCACCAGGGTGCGCCCGAGCACGGCGGTGGCGACGTCAGGGCGGGCCCAGCGCAGCGCCGCCGCGAGCAGCAGCCGCTCGTGCGCGCTCGCCACGACGACCGTGTCCGCGGAGGCGGCCAAGCCCGCATACAGCTCGCTGCGCCCACGCCGGTGGCGCCCGTCCGAGCGCTGCGGCAGGTCGTGCAGCACCACCGTCACCCGGGCCGCCCCCCGCAGCACCCGACGCCACTCCACCAGCCCCTGTCCCGGCGCGGACGCCAGCAGCCGGTCGGTCACCTGGGCGAGCACCACCCGCCCGGCGACGGCACCGTCGGCGAGCTCGTCCAGCCGGCCGCACCGCAGGAGCTCGGCCTCCCCCAGGTGCGCGTGCACGCCGAGCCCGTGCCGCACGACACCGTGCTCCTCGGGACCGGGCACGAGGTGGACCAGCGACGGGGTCACGGGCGCCAGCCCCACCGCCGCAGCAGGTCCTCCTTCTTCTGCACCCCGACCTCGACCACCCGCGGGTGACGGGCGTAGAACTCGTCGTGGGCGTCCCCCACCTCGTCGTCGGAGACCGCCTCGCCGTCCACGAGCCACCCCTCGCGGGGTTCCCCGCGCAGATCGAGCGCCTCGAGGACCCCGCGGGACAGGGGGGTGGCCACGGAGGCGAGGAGCACCCGCCCCGGATCCTGGACGGCCGCGCCCGAACCGGGCAGGACGTCCTCGAGCACCCGTCGGGCCAGCGCCAGCAGCACCTCGTTGCCGGGGTGGTCGACGGTCCGACCGGCCGCGGCCCCGGCGGTCCGGACGACGTCGCTGATGCGCAGGCTCTCTTGCGCCCGCTCGCGCCGCTCGAGCTCGGCCAGCGAGTCGGCGGCGAGCTCGCGCACGAGCGTGGCCGGCGCCTCCCACGGACCGTCCCACCCGGCGGCGCGCGCCAGCCGCCGCACGTCGTGGTAGGGCACGACGGGCGGGTCCTCGACGTCCGGGTGGCGCACCAGCACCTGCTCGGGGTAGAGACCGGTGAAGAAGTAGTTGGGCGCAGCCACCACCCGCGCCCCCGGTCGCAGCCGCGTCGCGACCTGGTCCGTGCCGAGCGGCATACCCCGGTAGTCGTCGGCCACCGACTGGGCGACGAGGACGTCGACCCAGGCCAGCAGGCGGTCGAGGTGGGCCAGGTCCGCCTCCTCCAGCTCGTGCACCGGCGGCATCCGCACGGTGTCGAGGACGTCGGCGGTGTCGAGGGCGACCCGCAGCGCCTCGGCCTGGCAGTTGCCGAAGACCGCCAGCCGCGGCCGCCCGGTCGCGGGCAGCTCCTCCAGCCCGTAGAAGCCGCCGTAGTGGCGACGCCGTCCGTCCTCGCTCACGGTGGGCTCCCTCCGTCGATCCGTCGTCCCTCGAGGACACCGGCATACACCTGGGCGTGCCGTCGCGCCAGCTCGAGCCGCTGCGCGGACCGTGCCGCCCGGCCGGGGCGGGCGGGGGGTCCGACCGCGCACCGGGCGAGCAGGTCGGCGAGCCGCGACGGCGAGGGCGCCCGGTCCGGCGCCCCCCACGTCCGGACCATCCCGCCGCCCTGCTCCTCGAGGTGGCCGACCTGCGGGGCGAGCACCCAGGTGCCGAGGTCGCGGCACGCCTCGACCCAGCCCGAGTGCGTGGCCCAGGCGTAGGGCAGGACTGAGACGTCCACGCTCTGCAGGGCGGACCAGAGCTGCTCGTCGTCCAGGCGTGGGCCCACGACCACCTCGACCCCCGGCGGTGGGTCGTCGAGTAGCCGGCGCAGCAGCCCGGCGAGCGCCTCGTCGTGCCGGGGGAAGCCCGGGTCCAGCACCTCGGGGTGCGCCCGGACCTCCAGCACGGTCGCGCGGCCGGTTCGCGCGGGCAGGTCCGGCAGGGCCTCGAGCAGCGCCGGCAGGACCCGCATCGGCGCCAGGTTGGTCCGCAGGCTTTTGAGGTGCAGCCCGACGCGCAGCTCCTCGTGCACGGGGCGTGGCCCGTCGAGCAGCGCGAGCGGGACCACGTGCGGGTGCGGCAGGACGAGCGGGCGGCGGCCGTGCTCCTGCTCGACGCGGTCGGCCGCACCCTCGCTGAGGGTGAGCAGACCGTCGGAGCGCTCGACGAGCAGGGCCAGCTGGTCCCGGTGGTGGGTCTGGTCGTGCAGGTGGGGGTGGTCGACGTCGTGGACGGTGTGGACGAGCGGAAGGCCGAGGTCGGCCAGCGCGTCCAGCAAGGCGCGCAGCTCGGGCAGGCTGCGCCCCTCCACCCCGAAGTGCACGTGCAGGACGTCCTGCTCGCGCGCGTGCTCGCGCACCCACGCCTCCTCCAGCGCGGGGTGCGGCCACCACCGGCCCGCGGGCGCCCCGGGCACCGGCGGGTCGGGGAGCACCGTCACGGCGGGCGGGGACGCTCCCGTCGGTGGCGCCTGCACGTGCTCGACGTAGGGATGGGCGGCGGGGACGTGCCGCACCCGCACCGGGCTCACCCGCTCACCACCCAGCGCCCGGACCGGTCCTGCTCGGCCAGGCCGAGCCGGCGGAAGGCCTCGAGCCAGCCCTCCATCGGCCACCACCCCCAGCGGTCGGCGAAGACGCCCGCGTTGCGCACGACCGCCGCCAGGTGCGCCACCGGCGGGGAGGACGAGGGGTGGTGCTGGTGGTAGGCGGTCGCCCCACCGACCCAGACGAGCCTCCCGCCACGTGCACCGAGCAGCTGGCCGAAGTCGGTGTCCTCCCCGCCGTAGCCGACGTAGTCGGTGCAGAAGCCGCCGACCGCCTGAAGGTCCTCGGCCGTCGTCGCGAAGCTCAACGACCAGAACCGGGTGAGGTCGGGCTCCCGGCGCTGCTCCCCCGCCGTCAGCCGCACCCGGTCGGGCCGGTGCTCACCGAGCCGCACGAGCTCGGCCGGGTTGCTCCACCCCTGCTCCCGGGGAGGCAGGTAGGCCACGTCCCCGCCCAGGACCAGCGGTCCGGCGTCGTCGCGCGGGGCGGCCAACGCGTCGGCATACGTCTCCACCGTGCCAGGACCGGGTATGCAGTCCACGTCCAGGAAGACGAGGGTCTGCGCCCCGTGCCGCACGGCCGTGGTGGCTGCGGTGTTGCGGGCGAGGGCGAGCGGCAGTCCCTGCGGGTCGGCCTCGACCTCGACCACCAGCAGCCGCGGGGTGGCGGCCCCCGGGGCCGGTCGGGGTCCCGCGCCCGGGCCGGCGGGGGGGTCGGGCCGGTCGGGGCGGTCGTGCTCGTCCCAGGCCTCCCGCGCCACCCGGGCGACGTCCGGGTCGTCGATGGCCGCCACGACATGGAGGTCGGGACGGCGCACGCCGCCGGCGAGCCCGGCGATCTGACCGCGCAGGTGGTCGTGCCGGCCGTGCGCCAGGGTGAGGACCGCGACGCTCATGCGCCCCGCTCCACGCCGGGACGGACCGCAGGATCCGTCGGGGTGCGGGGCACGTCCGCGTCGGCGCCGACCGGCCGCGCCAGCGAGTCGGCCAACGCGTCCAGGTGGCCGGCGGCGGCGCCCGGACCGTCCTGCCCCCAGCGCGACCATCCCTGCCCGCCGAGCTCGAGGGCGCGCGACAGCAGCCCGGGCCACCGCCTGCCGTCGGGCCACCCGTCGGACGTCGCCGCGATCCCGAGGCGGGACAGGGCGGCGGCCGTCGCCACCTGCTCGTCGAAGGGCCGCGTCTGGGCCAGCACGACCGCCGGACGGCGGGCCAGCGCGACGTCGGCCACCGCGCCCTGTCCGGCGTGGCACACCACCACGTCGGCGCGGGACAGCTCGCCCGGCAGGTCCGGCGACGGCGGGTGCCCGCCACCGCGGACCACCCAGGTCCATCCGCGGGTCGCGGACCGCGCGTCCTGCAAGTGCGCGGGGCGCAACGGCTCCCCTCCGTGGCCCCACAGCACCAGCACCTGCCGACCGGTCCCGCCGGTCTCCCGGGTCGGGGCAGGGGCGGCGGCCGCCGCGGGCGCGGGGGCGCCGGTGGAGGACGGCCGTGCGCCGGCGAGCGCGCTGATCCCGCCGACCTCCCAGGTCTTGAGGCGCCATCGCGCCGGCCAGTCCTCCAGGGGATGGGCGCCGGCGGGCCAGGGGGCGAGGATGGCCTCCGCCACGTCGTAGGCCAGCGCGTGCACCGCGTCGGTGCGCCGCCCCGGCATCCCGCCCACCACCACGGGCACCCCGCACAGCCGCGCCAGCAGGCTGACCTCCACCGACACGTCCACGACGAGCAGCTCGGGGCCGGCCTGCTCGAGCCAGGCCAGGAGCTGCGCGTGCCGTCGCAGCAGGCCGGGGTGGTGCAGCGGCACCCAGTGCAGCACCCCGTGGGCGGTGACGTCGGCCCCCTCGGGGTACACCGGCGGGTCGTCGTCGCGGGCCAGCTCGACCCAGTCGCCCGGCCAACCCTCCGGGGCGGGGCCGCTGCCGAGCCCGGTGACGGCGTGCCGGGTGCGGCGGGCCACGGCGGTGGCGCGGCGCCGGTGGCCCGACCCCTGGTGGTGCAGGTAGTAGCCGATCACCGGCCGGGCTCTGCCTCGGCCTCGGAGAGGGCCAGGGACCCCACGGTCCGCGGGTGCGCGGTCCGCTCGAGGAGGGCGCGCTCCCTGCGGCCCGCCCGCTGCGGAGCCCTGCCGGCACTGCGGGG
The DNA here is from genome assembly GCF_947487915.1 of uncultured Serinicoccus sp. Classification (GTDB taxonomy): domain Bacteria; phylum Actinomycetota; class Actinomycetes; order Actinomycetales; family Dermatophilaceae; genus Ornithinicoccus. The sequence goes on from NZ_CANKYH010000005.1 coordinate 263,108, forward strand.
CTGACGCAGGGAGCGGCGGCCCAGCCGCGCGGCGGACTCGTAGACCCGCTCGAAGCGGTCGACCATGGCGTCCACCGAGTGGTGCTCCAGGGCGTGGGCGCGGGCCAGCGGGCGCGAGAGCTGCAGCACCTCGCCCAGCAGCTCGGCGCCGGTGCGCACCAGCTCCGTCTCCGGGAGCGGCCGGCCGGCCCGGTCCTGCACCGGGACGAGCCGCCCGACGTGCTCCCCCACGACCTCGCCGAGGCCACCCCGGTCGAGCGCGAGCACGGGGGTGCCGCACGCCAGGGCCTCGGCGGCCACGAGGCCGAAGGGCTCGTCCCAGTCAGGGGTGACGAGCGCGGCCGCGCTGCGTCCCACGAGCGAGGCGAGGTCGGAGGTGCGCAGGTGACCGGCATACGTGATGCCCTCGCCCAGGAGCGGCCACAGCACCTCCCGCGCGTAGGTCTCGTCGGACAACGGGCCGGCCAGCACGAGCGGCAGGCCCGCGCGCCGGGCGATGGCGACGGCCAGGTGCGGTGCCTTCTCGGGGGTGATCCGCCCGGACCAGACGAGGGCCGGGCCGCCGGGTCCGACGCGCCACTCCCGCGTGTCGATGCCGTTCGGCACGAGCTGGGGGCGGACCAGGTCCGACCAGGCCCGGGCGGTGTGCCGGCTGACGGCCGTCACGACCGGTTGCCGACCCGGTATGCCCTGGGCGGCCCGAAGCGCGGACTCCAGCCACGGCGTCGGCGGGGTGTGCAGGGAGAGCACCGTCGGCGCGGGCAGCAGGGGCGCCATCGCCACCGGCAGGTAGTGCAGGGCGTGGGTGTGCACGACGTCGACGTCCGTGCGCTGGGCCAGGTTCATCATGAGGCTGAGGTGGGCGTGGTGCTGCTGCATCCACCCCGCCTCGGGCATGGAGACGTCGGTCTGGGCCGCGGCGCTGAGCTTCAGGCGCTCGGGCCACAGGTAGTCCACCCCGGGGATCTCCTGGCTGCCGCGAGCCGCGAAGACGCTGACCCGGTGCCCCCGCGTGGCGAGGCCCGAGACGAGGTGCGCCGTTAGCGACTCCAGGCCCCCGGCGAAGGGCTCGGCCAACGGGTGTCGGGCGTGGGCGACGACCACGACGTGCATAGCAGAACCTCCAGTCATCGGGTGGGCGACGTGACGTGGGCATGCGCCTGCGCCGGCATGCTCGACCATCGAACGTCAGTCTGGACAATAGGCCGAGTCCGGCGATCGCGCCGTCTGGACCGGCACCTGGCGACGGAGGCGGCCGCGACGGCGCCCGTCCTGGTGGGCGTGGGGACGGACGATCCGGGGCGTGACCTGCACGGCCCCGGTGGTCCGGGCCGGGGCCACACGCCACGACATGACGTGCGGCGTGCGCGGTCCTACCCTGAGGGACATGTCCTCATCTGTCGAAGTGACCGTCGTCGGAGCCGGACTCGCCGGGCTCACGTGCGCCCGCACCCTGCAGTCCGCCGGCGTGGGCGTGCGGGTGCTGGAGCAGTCCGACGCCGTCGGGGGACGCATCCGGACCGACGAGGTGGACGGCTTCCTCCTGGACCGGGGGTTCCAGGTCCTCAACCCGGCCTACCCGGCGCTGCGCCCGGACGTGGACGTCGAGGCCCTCGGCCTGCGGTCCTTCCGCGCCGGCCTCGCGATCCGCAGCGACCGCTCGGACTCCCTCCTCGTCATGGCCGACCCGCGGCGCGAGCCCCAGTTCATCGGCCAGACCATGCGCTCGGGCAAGTTGCACCCCGCCGCCCTGGGTGCGCTCGCCCGCTGGGCCGCGCCCGCTCTCGGCGTGGACTGGGCCCTGCGCAACGACCGCGAGGACGCCTCGCGCCAGGAGTCGATGGACCGGTCGGGTCTGCAGGGACCGCTGCGCCGGGTGGTCGACACCTTCCTCTCCGGCGTCGTCCTCGAGGACGACGGCAGCACGTCGACCGCCTTCGTCCACATGCTCACGCGCATGTTCGCCCGGGGAAAGCCGGGGCTGCCCGAGCGCGGGATGCAGGCGTTGCCCGAGCAGCTGGCGGCCGGGCTGGACAACCCCGTCGAGCTCGGCACCGAGGTGGTCTCGGTCGGCCCGGGCCGGGTGGAGACCGCCGGCGGTGAGCAGATCTCCGCGGACCTCGTGGTGGTGGCCACGGGGGCAGAGGCTGCCGCCGCCCTCACGGGTCGGGAGACGGCACCCGGCAAGGGGGTGACGACGCACTGGTTCGCGGTGGACGAGGCGCCCACGGAGCACGCGATGCTGGTCATCGACCAGAGGACCGACCCGGGCCCGGTCATCAACACCGCGGTCATGAGCAACGCCGCCCCGTCCTACGCCCCGCCCGGGCGGCACCTGGTGGAGGCCAGCAGCCTGCTACGAGCCGGGCAGGAACCGGTCACCGACGCGCAGGTGTCGGCTCAGCTCGCCGGGATCTACGGCGTCCCCACCGACGGCTGGGAGCTGCTCCGGCGCGACGACATCCACTACGCCCTGCCCGCCCAGCCCGCGCCGCTGAACGTGCGGGAGTCGCTCGAGGTCGAGCCGCGGCTCATCATGGCCGGCGACCACCTGGACACCGGGTCCATCCAGGGCGCCATGGTCTCCGGGCGGCGGGCCGCCGAGGGCTACCTCCAGCGTCGCGCGGGCGATCTCGCCCGCAGCTCGGGGTGATGGCGTAGCGAGCAGGCACGGGCCGTGGGGCAGCTGCCACACGCACCCCCTGCGTCACTGAGGTCACATCGTGCGGAGACATGCACAGACCCCCGGGATATATCCCCGGCGTCTGTCAACGTCCCCGCACCTGGGTGCCGGTGTGTCTGGTGTGACTTCCGTGACTGTCGGTCTGCCCCCGGGGCTGCTCCGGAGGGTGGGCGAGCTCCTCGCGCGGCTGGCTCACCGCCAGCCTGCAGCCCGGCACCCGTGGTGGGGGGGGGGGGGGGGGGGCCCCCCCCCCCCCCCCCCCCCCCCCGCCGGGGGGGGGGGGGGGGCGGGCCGGACGCCCCCGGTCGCGGGGGGGGTGGGCCCGGTCGGGGTGAGCGGGGGGGTGGGGGGGGTCCGCGGCGGGCGGGGCGCCCCCCCCCCCCCCGGGGGGGGGGCCCGGGGGGGGGGGGGGGGCCCCCCCCCCCCCCCCCCCCCCCCCCACGCCCCTCCGTCCGGGTGGTGCGAGAGATGGCGCGGCAGGCTGGGTGTCGGCGCCCTCAGGGGCGCCGGCACGTCACACCCGCGCGGCCAGAGGTATGCCGTGCCCGCAGGGCAGCAGCGGGTCGCCCAGCCCCGGCTGGTCGGGGTGGTGGGTACGCACCTGCTCCATGGAGCGCGGCAGGTCGAAGGGCAGCCGGCCCCGGGCCTCGCCCTGCAGGGCGCGGACCAGCGCAGGTCCGCCGGTGCCGTAGCTGGCGACCACCGCGTCGACCGCCTCCATGACCGGTCCGAGGACCGCGGGCCGGTCCAGGGTCACGTCGACGACGACCGGGCAGTGCTCCCGGATCCGGCGCAGCCGCACCGGCAGCCCCGGCGGGAACTCCAGCGACCCCTGGTGGAACCACGCCTCGAGGAAGAGGTCGGAGCGGGGCTCGTGCGGGGCGGCCAGCCGGATCACCGCCAGGTCGGCCTCCTCGGGACGCTCCACCACCCGGCCGAGCGCGGCGGCGTCCTGGGCCGAGATGCCCTCCACGTAGACCGCGCGCCCGGACCCCGCCATCGGCAGCAACCCGCCCTCGTCGGCCAGCACGGTGACCGAGGCGGCCTGGGCGGCCAGGCCGGCCTCGACCGTCGTGGGCGTGCCGACCCGCTCGTCGGCCAGCGCCTCGTCGACGAAGGGGTCGTCGAACAGGCCGAGCTGCATCTTGACCAGCAGCAGCCGCCGGGCCGAGACGTCGAGGCGCTGCTCGCTCACCCGGCCCTCGGCCACCAGCCCGGCGAGCACCTCCACGCACTCCTCGCCGCCGAACTGGTCGCAGCCGGCCTCCAGGAGCAGCTCCATCCGGCCCGCCGCGTCGAGGTGCTCGACGCCCCAGGCGCGGGCGGGCAGCACCTGGTCGCCGACGTGGTTGTCGTTGACCAGCTCCCAGTCGGTGAGCACGACCCCGTCGTAACCGAGCTCGTCGCGCAGCAGACCGGTGACGATGCGCCGGTTGAAGCCGAAGCCCACCTCCGGCACGGTCTCGCCGTCCAGCTCCAACCCCACGGGCATGCCGTAGTAGGGCATCATCGCCGCCACCCCGGCCCGGACCGCCGGGAGGAACGGCGCCAGGTGGTCGGCGAAGTGCCCGCCGCCGTAGACCTGCTCCCGGCCGTAGGGGAAGTGCGCGTCCTCCCCGTCGGCCTGGGGCCCGCCCCCGGGGAAGTGCTTGGCCGTGCAGGCCACGCTGCCCGGCCCGAGCTCGCCGCGCTGCAGCCCCTCGAGGAAGGCCAGGCCCAGCTCGGTCACCACCTGCGGGTCCTGCCCGAAGGTGTGCAGCTGGCGCGCCCACCGGGGTTCGGTCGCGAGGTCCAGCGTCGGGTGCAGCGCCGCCCGGATGCCGACCGCGACGTACTCGGAGCGGACGGCCTCGGCATACTCCCGGCACACCTGCTCGTCGCGCAGCGCAGCGATGCCCAGCGGCTCGGGCCACTGGGAGAAGGAGCCGGCGGAGAAGCTGGCGCCGGCGTTCTCGCTGAAGCCGTGCCGGGGGTCGGTCGAGATGGTGACGGGTATGCCGTGCGGCGTCTCCTGCGCCAGGCGCTGGACCGCGTTGTGCCAGCGGGCCGCCTCGTGGGCCGGGCCGAGCTGGTGGACGTTGAAGTGGTTGACGCCCTTGTCGACGACGACGTGCCGGGTGCCGGTCTTGCTGATCGCCCCCGGTCCGTCCAGCACGCTGCCGCCCGGCCCGGTCTCGATGACCGTGTGGAAGAGCAGCCCGATCTTCTCGTCCCGGCCGAGCCGGCCGAGCAGGTCGTCGACCCGTGCGGCGGCCGGCAGGCGCGGGTCCTCGAAGGGGTCCATGACGCCGTTGTGGTTGAGGTCGCGGTAGCGCACACCCTCCGGTCCGGTGCGGAAGCCCTGGTCACTCATGCGCTCGCACCGAACTCCTCCATGGCGAGCACCGGGCGCAGCGCGCGCTCGGCCGCGCCGGTGCTGAAGTAGCGCTGCAGCAGGCCACCGCCGAGGACGTTGCCCAGCGCCCCGAGGATCATCGCCTGGTCCAGCGAGAGGTAGCGGGTCGCGACCTGCCCCGAGCTGGTGTTGACCGCGTCGTAGAAGCCACCCGGGCCGTAGGAGTCGAAGTCGGCCTCGATGGCCGCCAGGTTGTCGTAGGACTGCGCCGGGGCGTGCATCATCGCCAGGAAGGCCGCGTGCGGGGTGACGACACCCTGGCCGTAGTCCGGCTCGGGCTGCCCGTGCACCCGGTCGGTGCGCTCGACATCGGAGAAGTAGCCCTCCGGGTTGAGGCCCAGGGCGTCCACGCCCCACTCGGCGTAGCCACCGGCGGGGTGGCTCGCGGGCGAGAACCCCCAGTAGCCGTACTCGGCCAGCCCGTGGGCGGCCTGCACCGCGACGTGGTTGGGGTGGTTGCGCCCCCAGGAGTCCGGCGCCCAGGTCTCCTCGGGCACGAAGACGTTGGGCATGAGCTCCTCGAACATCGAGCCACCCCAGCCCGGCACCGTGCGGTGGCCGAGGTAGTCGTGGGCGCCCTCGAAGACGTCGACGCCGAGGTAGGTCTCCCACCGGCCGACCGGCGGCATCTCCGGCCAGGTCCACTCCGGCGGGAAGGTCCGCCACGCCTGGAAGTAGGCCTCCGGCGGCACCTGTCCTTTGATGATGCCCAGGTAGGTCGTGATCCGGGTCTCGGACACGATGGTGTCGTAGTGGTGGTCGGCGGTGTACCAGACCGGCTCACCGGCCCCGATGAGGTCGCGCGCCTCGGTCCGCGGCGGGTCGAGCAGCCGGGTCGGCTCCTCCAGGTAGAACCCGCCGTAGTTGAGGTAGGGCTTGTCGAAGGTGGGGTCGGCGAAGACGTCGAAGCGCATCCGGTCGAAGAGCTGCCCGGCGAGCCGGGCGTTGGCCCGGTCGGCGTTGCGCACGACGAGCAGCGCCGCGCCCAGCCAGGAGGCGTCGATGCTGGAGACGAACGGCACGACCGGGTCGCCGCTCTCGGGCCAGGAGTAGATCACCGAGCCGTCCCGGGGGTCGTACCAGTTGAAGTACATCCCGCTGGCCTCGTGGTGCTCCATCCCCTGCAGCGTGCGCAGGGTGCGCCGGATGCGGCGCGTGGCCTCACCGGGGGTGATGAGGCCCAGGTCGCGGGCGACGACGGCCGACCAGAGGTAGCCGCCGATGTTGGTCGGCGAGGTGTAGACACCCGGCGTGGACAGGTCGCCGGTGATGTTGTCCGACACCAGCCCGGTGTCCTCGGGCGTCATCGCGACCATCGAGGCCCACGTGTCCTGCGTCCACCGCAGGAGGGTGGCGGCGTCGGTGCCCTCCGGCGCCGGCCCGGGGCGCCGGGGTCCGCGCGGGGTGGCGAGGGCGGCCGGGGGCATACCGAGGGCGACGCCCCCGGCCAGCCCGCCGGCGAGCATGGTGCGGCGGGACAGAGAGGTATGACGTGCGTCGAGCGGGTGCATCGGTGCTCCTTCGTCGGTGATGGAGGGGATGGAGGGGTGCGCGGGACTCACTTGATCCCGGTCGTGGCGATCCCTTGGATGAACCGCCGCTGGAAGATGAGGAAGACCACCAGCACCGGCAGGACGACGATCGTCGCGCCGGCCATGAGCAGGCCGTACTGCTGCTCGTTCTGCCCGGTGGAGTAGAGCGCGAGCGCCACCGGGAGGGTGTAGGTGTCATTGCTCTGGGCGACCACGAGGGGCCACAGGAAGTTGTTCCAGCTGCCGAGGAAGGTGAGGATGCCCAGCGTCGCCAGGGCCGGAGTCAGCAACGGCAGGATGACCTGGAAGAAGATCCGGAACTCCCCGGCACCGTCGATCCGCGCGGCCTCCACGAGGTCCCGGGGCAGCCCGAGCACGAACTGGCGCATGAGGAAGACCCCGAACGGCGCCACGAGGAAGGGCAGGAACAGCCCTGGCAGGGTGTCGACGAGGCCGAGGTTGGCCACCAGGACGAAGAGCGGCACGAAGGTGACCACCCCGGGGATCATCAGGGTGCCCAGGATGAGGGCGAAGATGATCTTCCGGCCGCGGAAGCGCAGCATCGCCAGGGCGTAGCCCACCATCGAGCAGAAGAGCAGGTTGCCCGCCGTGACGACGACCGCGACGATCGTGGAGTTGGAGAAGTAGGTCCCGAAGGACAGTCTGCTGAAGAGCTGGGTGAAGTTGTCCAGCGTCGGGTTCTGCGGCCACCACGTCGGGGGGATCTGCCGCAGCTCGGCGTTGGTCTTGAACGACCCGAGCACCATCCAGGCGAAGGGGGTGATGACCAGGACGAGCGCGACCGTGAGCAGGACGTAGAGCCACCAGCGGGAACGGGTGCCGACCTCGTTCATCGCTCAGTCCTCCTTCTCGGAGAGGAAGCGGAACTGCAGCGCGGTGACGATCGCGATGACGAGGAAGATGAGGTAGCTCAGCGCGGCGGCATACCCGTAGTTGCCGAAGCTGAACTGCTGGTAGGTGTACATCGACGCCGAGATCGTGCTGTTGAGCGGACCGCCCTGCGTCATGACGAAGGGCTCCTCGAAGAACTGCAGGTAGCCGATCGCCGTGGTGACCGAGACGAAGAGGATCGTCGGCCGCAGCACGGGGACGGTGACGTTGCGGAAGCGCTGCCACGCGTTGGCCCCGTCGATCGCCGCAGCCTCGTGCAGCTGCTGGGGCACCGCCTGCAGACCCGCCAGGAAGATGATCATGGCGGTGCCGAAGTTGCGCCACGTCGCCATGGCGATGAGCGAGGGCATGGCCCAGGTGGTCGACCCGAGCCAGTTGGGCCCGTCGATGCCGACCCAGGCCAGGACGGTGTTGACCAGGCCGCTGTCCGGGTGCAGCAGGAAGCGCCACACCACGGCGACCGCCACGATCGAGGTGATGACCGGGGTGTAGAAGCCGAGGCGGTAGACCGCCCGGAAGCGGGTGATCCCGGTGTTGAGCGCGATCGCCGCGGCCAGCGCGATGGTCATCGTCAGCGGCACCCCGACGAGCACGAAGTATGCCGTGTTCAGCGCCGCCTGCCGGAAGACCGGGTCGGCGAAGGCCTTGGCGTACTGCTCGAAGGCGACGAAGTTCACCTGGAACGGGGTACGCAGGTCCCGGTTGGTGATGTCGGTGACCGAGAAGAAGACCGACTGGATCACCGGCCAGGCGGTGAAGACGCCGAAGAGGAGCAGGAAGGGCAGGGTCAGCAGCCAGCCGGCCCGCTCCTCGCGCCGCGCGCCCGGTGGGCGCGAGGAGCCGGCCCTCCGGGCCTCACGGGTGGTCTGAGGGGCGCCTCGGCGCGTCCCGGTGACGGCGCTCACGGGCTTACTGCCCGGTGCCGATGGACTCCGCCTGCTGCTGGGCGGTCTGGACGGCCTCCTCGCCGGAGAGGTCCTGCTTGGCGACCTTCTCCATCTCGGCGTCGAAGGCGGCGGCGACCTGCTCCCACGTGGGGAACGACGGCGGGGCCTGCGCGGTGGTGAGCTGCTCACCGAACTTCGCGAGCTTCTCGTCCTCGGTCAGGGCCTCGTCGTCCCAGGCGGACTGGACCGACGGCAGGGCGCTGGTCATGTCGTACCACTCCACCTGCGTCTCGGGCTGGGTGAGCCAGTCGACGAGCGCCCAGGCGGCGTCGCGGTTCTCGGTGTCGGCGAAGACGCCGAGGTTGGAACCCCCGATGAAGGAGGTGGACTCGCCGCCGTCCGCGGTGGGGATGGGGGCGACGTCGTAGAGCTGGGCGAAGTCCTCCTCACCGCCCTCGGCGGCGAAGTCCTCGATGAGGCTCATCATCCAGGGGCCGGAGATGAACATCGGGACGCTGCCGTCGGTGAAGGTGGCCTCGGTCTGGCCCTCCGGCGGGTTGGCGTCGGAGATCTCCTCGTCGAAGAAGCTGCCGAAGTAGTCGACCGCGGCGACGGTCTCGGGGGTGTCGAGGGTGTAGGCGTCCTCGGTGGCGATCTGCCCGCCGCGGGACCAGGAGAAGGGCACCACGGTCTGCCACGAGCCGGTCTGCCCGGGCTGCAGGCTGATGCCCCAGTCGACCCCTTCCTGCTCCTGCATGGCGGCGGCCATCTCCTGGAAGCCCTCCTGGTCGGTGGGCACCTCGTCGTAGCCGGCCTCGGAGGCGAGGTCGGTGCGGTAGTAGACCATCCGGGTCTCGACGTACCACGGGACGCCGTAGGACGTGCCCTCGACCTCGGTGGTGCCCTGCGCGCCCTCGAAGAACGCGGAGGTGTCGATGGAGGCGGGGGTGGGGTCCAGGGCGTCCATGCCCGCGAACTCGCCCATCCACGTGGTGCCGATCATCGCGACGTCGGGCGTGGTGCCGGCGGTGATGGAGTTGACGAACTTGTCGTGCGCCGAGTCCCACGGGACCGGGGTCACGTTGACGCTCACCTCGGGGTACTGCTCCTCGAAGCCGGCGACGAGGTCGGGCAGCGCCTCACCCTCGGCGCCCATGGCCCAGACCTGGAGCTCGCCGGACAGGTCGTCGGTCGAGACCGCCTCCCCGGTCTGCGGGGCACCCGCGTCACCCGCACCGCCGTCGTCCCGGCCGCACCCGGTGAGGGCCAGCGCGGTCGTGGTCGTGAGGGCGACCAGCAGGGTGGAACGTCGCATGAGGACTCCTTCGTCGTCGTAAGCGCTTACATCGCGTTGCCCTGAAGATACACCGGGTCCCGGGGCAGCACAAGGGGTCAGGCGCAGCCGCAGGACTGCCGGAGCACCAGCCGGGTCGGCAGCACGTGCTGCTCGGGGGCCGAGTGACGGTCCTCCAGCAGCGCCCGCATCCGCACCGCCACCTCCCGGCCCAGCTCGCGCACCGGCTGGCTCACCGTGGTCAGGCCCGGGGTGACGTAACGGGCGGCCATGACGTCGTCCCACCCGGTGACGCTGATCCGCCCCGGCACGTCGACGCCCGCCGCGAGCAGCCGCTGCATCACCGACAGCGCCAGCTCGTCGTTGGCGCAGACCACGCCGTCGGACCCGAGCCCGCCCTCCAGCAGCAGGGAGGCCACCCGGGGACCGTCGTCCTCGCGGAAGGTGGCCGGGACCGGTTCGGCCGGCACCAGGCCGGCCGCCTCGTGGGCGGCGACGAAGCCGGCATACCGCTCCCGGACGTCGTCCGCGAACTCCGGCGACCCGACGAAGCGCAGCGAGCGCCGCCCGTGCACGTCGATGAGGTGGCGGGTCAGCTGCTCGGCGCTGCGCACGTTCTCGGTGCTGAAGCTCTCGACCGAGACCTGGTGCCGGTCGGCCAGCACGAGCACCGGGAGCTTGGCGCGCACAGCGGCGAGGGTGCCGGGGGACACGGGAACCGCACCCATGAGCACCATCCCGTCGACCCGCCCGGCCAGGCGGCGCACGAGCAGGTCCACGTCGTCCTTGCCGTGGGTGAGCAGCACGACGACGCTGGCGCCGCCCTCGGCGGCGCCCTGCTCGTAGCCGGTGAGCAGGTCGGCGTAGTAGGGGCCGCGCAGCTCGGGCAGCACGAGGCCGTGGGCCTCGTGCGACTTCACCGCGAGCGAGCGCGCCGCGCCGTCCGGGACGTAGCCCAGCTCCTCGACGACCGCGAGCACGCGGTCCCGGGTCGAGGCGCGGACCTCGCCGGGGCGGCGCAGCACCCGGGAGACGGTGGCGATCGAGACCCCCGCGCGGTCGGCGACCGAGTAGATCGTGGGACGTCGCCCCGTGCTCTCCACCATCGGCCCTTCCTCCCGTCGGCCTGCCCGGACTCCCCGGAAGGCTACCGCCCGGTCTCAGCCCAGCAGCCGGGGCACGGGCTGGCTCGGGTGCGGCTCGTCCCCCAGCGCGGCCTGCGCCCGCCACATCCGGGCCTCCAGCTCCTCGCGCACCTGCGCGTAGCCGGGGTCGTCGGCGACGTTGCGCAGCTCGGCGGGGTCGGCCCGCAGGTCGTAGAGCTCCCACTCCGGCTCGCCCGGCCCGCCGGTCGTCCCGGGCAGGCCGAGGGGGTCGTTGTAGTAGTACACGAGCTTGTGCCGCTCGGTGCGGTAGCCGTAGTGCGCCGGGGCGTGGTGGTTGCCGTCCGCGTGCTCCCAGTAGCGGTAGTAGAGGCCGTCGGCCGGCGGCGGGGCGTCGCCGCCGACGAGGTCGCGCCAGAAGCTGCGGCCCTGCATCCGGGGGTGCGCAGGGACCCCGCACGCCTCGAGGATGGTCGGCGCGAGGTCGACGTTGGACACGATGCCGTCGTGCACCCCGCCGCCCGGGAGGCCGCGCGGCCAGGACAGCACGAGGGGCATCCGGATCGACTCCTCGAACATCAGCCGCTTGTCGAACCACCCGTGGTCACCCAGGAAGAACCCCTGGTCGGAGCTGTAGGCGAGCACAGTGTCGTCCAGCTCGCCCCGGGCGGTGAGGGCGTCGACCACCCGCCCCACGCTCTCGTCGACGGCCTGGACGCAGCGCAGGTAGTCCTCCATCCAGCGCTGGTACTTCCACCGGGTGAGCTCGGCGCCGACCAGGCCGGCCGGCGGCTCGACCTTGAGGTCCTCGGCGTTCAGGTGCTCCGCCACGCTCATCCACACGTGCTGCACCGCCTCGGAGCGCCCGGTGTGGTCGTCCTCGAAGGTCTCCGGCAGCGGGATCGGTTCGGTGAAGAGGTCGGTATGCCGTGGCGCCGGCACCCAGGGCCGGTGCGGGGCCTTGTGCCACAGCAGCAGGCACCAGGGCTCGTCCCCGTCCAGGGAGTCCAGCCACCCCAGGGCCAGGTCGGTGAGGACGTCGGTGGCGTAGCCCGGCTCGGTGCGCGTGCCCTCCGGGCTGACGATGGTGGGGTCGACGTACTCCCCCTGGTCGACGAGGATCTCCCAGTGGTCGAAGCCCTGCGGCTGGTGGGCCGGCCCCTCGCCGAGGTGCCACTTGCCGACCAGGCCGGTGCGGTAGCCCGCCTCCTTGAGCAGCGACACGAAGGTGGGCTGGCTCGGGTCGATGGGCGTCGAGAGCGTCCGCACGCCGTTGACGTGGCTGTAGGTGCCGGTGAGGATGCTGGCCCGGCTCGGCGTGCACAGCGAGTTGGTGACGAAGCAGCGGTCGAGCCGCACCCCCCGCTCGGCGATCCCGTCGATGTGCGGGGTGGCGTTGAGGCGCGAGCCGTAGACGCCCACCGCGTGCGCCGCGTGGTCGTCGGTGAGGATGAGCAGGATGTGCGGGCGCCGCGCGGGCTCGCCAGGGGTATGCCGGTCCGTGGTCACCCCACGATCCTGCCCCATGCCCGCCGTCTCCCGGCCCCGTGGTCAACCATCAGCCGCGAGGAGGGGGCTGATGGTTGACCTGGCGGCCGAGGGTGGACCTGCCGGACGAGAGATGCCGTCAGGTCCCCTCGCCGCGCAGCTCGCGCTTGAGGATCTTGCCGGTCGCGCCCTTGGGCAGCTCGTCGATGAGGGTCACGGTGCGGGGGTACTTGTACGGCGCGACCTGCTCCTTGACGTGCCGGATGAGCTCGGCCTCGTCGGCCTGCGCGTCCGGGGCCAGCACGACGTAGGCCGCCACCTCCTCGCCGAGCTCGGGGTGCGGGACCCCGACGACGGCGGCCTCGGCGACGGCCGGGTGCTCGTAGAGCAGCTCCTCGACCTCGCGCGGGTAGACGTTGAGCCCGCCGCGGAGGATGAGGTCCTTCGTGCGGTCGACGATGACGTAGTAGCCGTCCTCGTCGCGGCGGGCCAGGTCGCCGGAGTGGAACCAGCCCTCGCCGTCGATGGCCTCGGCGGTGGCGTCCGGCCGATTCCAGTAGCCCTTCATGATGTTCTCCCCGCGGATGCAGATCTCCCCGACCTGCGGCTCGTCCTCGCTGCTGGACCCGACCTCGGTGCCGTCCGCGCCGACCAGACGCATCTGCACCCCGCGGATCGGCGTGCCGATGGAGCCGGCCTTGCGCTCGGCGTCCGGGTGGTTGAACGAGGCCACCGGAGAGGTCTCGGACAGCCCGTAGCCCTCCAGGATCGTGGCGCCGAAGGTCTCCTCGAACCTCTTCATGACCTCCAGCGGCAGGCTGGCCCCGCCGGAGATCGCGGTGCGCAGGGTCGACAGGTCCGGCGGGGTGGCCGCGGCGCCCGCGGCGGCGAGCATCGCGCCATACATCGTCGGGACCCCCTCGAAGACGGTGACCCGGTCGCGCTCGATGACCTCCAGCGCCTTCGCCGGGTCGAACCGCGGGATCATCGTCAGCGTCGCCCCGGTCGCGAAGGCGGTGTTCATGCCGCAGGTCATCCCGAAGACGTGGAAGAGCGGCAGGCAGCCCATGACAACGTCCGAGGAGTCGAGGTGCAGCAGGGTCTCGGTCGTCGCGAGCTGGTTGGACTGCAGGTTGTCGCAGGTCAGCTCCGCCCCCTTGGGGCGACCGGTGGTGCCGGAGGTGTAGAGGATGACGGCGGTGTCGTCGCCGGACCGCTCCACGACCTCATCGACCGGGTCCACCGCGTCGTCCCCGTGGACGTAGGAGCTCAGGCCCTCCGGGCCGACGGTGAGCAGCCGGGTGCCCGTCGCCTCGGCCGCGGCGACGGCGTCCTCGCCCGGCATCGCGGCGAGCAGCGTCGCACCGGAGTCCTCGAGGTAGAACTGGATCTCCCGCCTCTTGAACAACGGGTTCATCGGCACCACGACCGCCCCGAGCCGCAGCGCGGCGTAGTAGAGGACGGGGAAGGCCGGCACGTTCGGCAGCATGAGGGCCACCCGGTCGCCCTCGCCGACCCCCTGGGCGCGCATCCACCCAGCAAGCTGCCGGGCCGAGTGCTCGACCTCGGCATACGTGAGGACGAGGTCGTCGAGGATCACCGCCCGGGCGTCCGGGTGGGCCTGCGCGGTGGCGGCGAGGTTGTGGGCGAGGTTCGCGCTGGCGCTGGTCATCGTCGACCTCCTGCGGTGGGGTGGGGCCCTGATCGTCCCAAACGCCCGTCCTCGTGTCCTGTCGGCGACGCCGTCCCCCTCTCACCGGGAGCCCTCGCACCCTCGCTCCGGTATGGTCTCCGCCGAGGGAGGGGTCATGCCACGGGTCGACATCGACGCCACGAGGGAGGCCGCGCGCGAGCTGGGCGACGGCGGCGCGGCGCTGGAGGGCGCCACGGGTGACGTCGCGGTCGCCGAGCTGGCGGGGGCGCTGCGAGGGACCTCCACCGCGGCCGTGCTCGCCGACCTGCAGAGCACGGCGCGGCTGCGCCTGACGGACGCCGGTCGGGAGCTCGCGACGCTGGGCGAGGGGATGCAGACGCTGGCCGACCACACCGCCGACGCCACGGGTGGACGATGAGTCTCGACATCCCCGGCTGGATGGTCGGTGACGGCGACCCGCTGCGGACCGCCGCCCGGGGCCTGCGCGCGGCCGCGGACGTCGTCGACGACGAGCGGGTGGGTCTGCGGCGCACCCTCGGGCAGGCGGCCACCGCCCTCGGGTGGGAGGGCCAGATCACCGACCGGGCCGACGCGGCCGCCGACCCGGCGCAGGACGGCCTGCGGATCCTGCAGGAGGACCTCCGTGCCGCCGGCGGCGCCCTGGACGGTGTGGCCGGGGCCCTCGACGAGCACGCGCCGACCCTGCGCGGCGTGCAGCGCGACTGGGATGCGCTGCACGCCGACCGGCCGCGCACCGAGGTGACGCACTACACCGGCGAGACGATCGAGACGGTGGACTGGGCGGAGGTGCGGCGGCGGGAGGACGCGCTGCGCGACCGCGCCGCGCACCCTCAGGAGATGCTGCGGACGGCCGACCGCGGTTGTCGCGACACCCTCGCCCAGGTCCGCTCGTCCCTGGCCGCCCTGGAGCCCGGCTCCTCCACCGCGAGCTTCACCCGGTCCCAGGCGCCGGAGGGGACCTGGCAGGTCTTCCGGGACCACGGCCTGGTCGACACCGCGGCCGACGAGGCCCTGCTCGCCCGGATCGCCCGGGCAGAGGACCCGGACGCCGTGCGCGCCCTGCTCGACGAGCTCGACCAGGAACGGCTGGCCGGCTTCCTGCAGCGCAATCCGCACGTCATGGCGGCGCTGGCGACGGACCACGAGCCGCGCGACCCCGACGACCCGGTGCTGTCGGGCCTGTGGGAGGCGATCGGTGAGCTCGAGGACGGTCAGGTCACCGACCCCTACGCGATCGAGGTCATCCGGGACTACTGGGCCGGGTTGAGCCCGCAGGAGCAGCAACGGATGCGGCTGTTCTACCCGACCCTGGTCGGGAGCCTGGACGGCATACCGGTGGAGCACCGGGCGGCGGCCAACCGGTTGCTGGTCGAGAGCGCGATCGACGTCGAGCAGCAGCGGCTGGCCATCCTCCAGGCGATGCCGGACAACGCCGCGACCCGCGAGCAGGCTCTCGACGCGCTGCCCGGGTGGTACCCCGACTGGCTGGGCGAGACGATCCTCGACGGTCTGATGGGCGACGACGCCCAGACGCTCCTCCACGACTTCCGGCTGCGGGACCAGGAGGTGGAGCGCTCCCTGGCCAGGCTGGAGTTCTACGAGGGGCTGGTGGAGCCCGTGGAGCATCCCCGCTTCGCCGACGTGGAGGACGCCGCTGGCACGGTGCTGCCCGCCGATGCGCGGGCCGTCCTGCTCTTCGACCCTCGTGGGGACGGCCGGTATGCCGAGTGGCACGGCGAGCTCGACAGCGAGAACGTCGGGATCTTCGTCCCCGGCACGACGACCGACCTGTCGAACATCGGGAGCTATGCGCAGCGGGTCGAACGCTGGGCGCGCGAGCCGAACACCAGTGGCGTGACCTGGATGGGTATCGACCTGCCGGACTCGGTCGCCTCCGACGCCACGCAGACCCGGTACTCCGAGGACGGCGGTCAGGCGCTGCTGCGCTTCGTCGAGGGCCTGGGCATGTCGGAGCGGACGGTCACAGCGGTCGGTCACTCCGCCGGTGGCGGCATCGTCGGTTTCGCCGACGTCTACGGCTTCGACGTCGACCGGACGATGCTCGTCGCACCGTCGGGGTCCGGCCTGGGTCTGCACCGGCCGCTTCCCTGGCCCCTGGCTCCCTGGGGTGCGCGACCCGCCACCCCCAGCGAGTACCCGCCCCAGACGTGGGACGGCCACGACCGACAGGTCCAGCGCTTCACCCAGACCGCCCCGGGCGACAGCATCGGGGTGGCCCAGGCCTCGGAGGACGTGCGCTGGTGGGTGGGCCTTCCGGAGGACTGGGGGCACGGCGACAACCCGAACACCTCGGACCAGTTCATCCGGTTGGAGACGGGGCGCTGGACCGAGGGTGAGCACGCCGGAGAACGCCTGGAGGGCTTCGACGCGCACACCCACGTGGTCACACCCGGCACCGACGCCTGGGCCAACACGGTGGGTGTCATCACTGGCGGTGAGGTCATCCCGTACCGCGAGGACGACGACTGGATCGGACCGGACAACGTCTACGACGAGCCGGACTA
Source organism: uncultured Serinicoccus sp. (assembly GCF_947487915.1). Taxonomy (GTDB): domain Bacteria; phylum Actinomycetota; class Actinomycetes; order Actinomycetales; family Dermatophilaceae; genus Ornithinicoccus. The sequence continues at coordinate 279,602 of NZ_CANKYH010000005.1, forward strand.
CCCTGGCACCGACCCTGTCCCCGTCGACGATCTGGAGTCTCCGTGGGAGCAGTCGCAGCCCGAGATCATGGCACCCGGACCGCTGGACGGCAGTTTCGGCAGCGGTGGGGAGCCGGCGTGAGGCCATGGCTGCCCGTCCTCGCGATCCTCACGCTGGCGCTGCTCGGCTGTCAGGACGAGGACGGGACCACCACGCCGACGAGTGGACCCACGACGGAGGGAACCAGCGTGACCGGACGCGCCGACGAAGCAGCAGCGCGGGAGCAGCAGCCCCGCGTGCGGGAGATCCTGCAGGAGTTGTGGGACCAGTTCGACCTCGAGGACAAGCCACCGTTGGAGGACAAGCCCGGGGACGGAGACCTCGTCGCCTGTTCCCTCGACACGACGGCGCAGATCACCTCATGGGCGGAGGGCGCACAGCTGCGCGTCTCGAAGGAGAAGGATCCCGAGCTGGAAGCCCGGCAGGCGGCGCTCGTGCGCGCCTGGCTGGACGACAACGGCTGGGAGCGCATCGACAACCCCGCCCCCGAGTCGAGCCCGGTGACCTACCACCGCAACGACGACGGGTTCAAGGTCACCGTGGCACCCCAGCTCGACGCCCGCGTCGACCTGGACGTGGAGTCACCGTGCTTCGACGACCAGGGCCAGCAGGTGGGATGAGGCCGTCCGGAGGGTCGCGCTCCGCGGGGAGACCCTCACATCGGTCACGCCGTCCTGCCGCGCTGGTCGGTGCGCTGGCGCTCACCGCGCTCGGTGGGTGCTCGCTGCTGGGCGAGGACGACTCCCGCGTCACCACCCCCGGTGGCTCCGTCGTCACGGCGCGCGCCGACCAGGCCGTGGCACGGGAGCAGCAGCCCCGCGTGCGGGAGCTCCTGCAGGACCTGTGGGACCAGTTCGACCTCGAGGACAAGCCACCCTTGGACGACGAGGTCGGTGAGGGAGACCTCCGCGCCTGCACCCTGGACACCAAGGCGCGGGTCAGGTCGTGGGCCGCACGGGCACAGCTGCGGGTCTCCGAGGAGGAGAACCCCGAGCTGGAGGCACAGCAGGCCCGGCTCGTTCGTGACTGGCTCGACAGCAACGGCTGGGACCGTCTCGACAACCCGGCACCCGACTCCAGCCCGGTGACCTACCACCGCAACGCCGAGGGGTTCAGGGTCACCGTCGCACCACAGCTGGACGCCCGGGTCACCCTCGACGTCGAGTCACCGTGCTTCGACGAGCAGGGTCAGCAGGTGGGGTGACCTGCCCCGGGTCAGCGCGACTCAGCGCAGCGACTCCACCGTGTCGATCTCCTCGACCGGCTTGTCGTCGCGGTAGCGCAGGACCCGGGCGAAGCGCAGGGCGACCCCGCCGGCATACCTCCTCGACGTCTGCACCGCGTCGTAGGCGACCTCGACGACCTGCTCGGGCCGCACGTGCACCACGTGCCCCTCGCGGGAGGTCTCCAGGACCAGGAAGCGCTCGGTCTGCCACGCGAGCAGCTCGTCGGTCATGCCCTTGAACGTCTTGCCGACCATGACCGGCTCGCCATCGTCGCCCCGCGCCGCGAGGTGGATGTTGGACAGCCAGCCCTGGCGGCGCCCGCTGCCCCACTCGACCGCGACCACGACGAGGTCGGCGGTGCGGCGCGGCTTGACCTTGACCCACCCGGCGCCGCGCCGGCCGGCGGCATAGGGCGCCTGCGGGTCCTTGACGACGACGCCCTCGTGCCCGTGGGCGACCACCCGGTCGAAGAAGTCCTGCGCCACCGCCGGGTCCTCGGTGCTCACCCGCTCCACGACCAGTCCGGGCGCGAGGTCGCCGAGCGCCGCCCACCGCTCGTGCGCGGGCTCGTCGACGAGGTCGCGGCCGTCGAGGTGCAGCAGGTCGAAGAGGTATGTCGTCACCGGGGTCGTGCGGGCGAGCTCGGCCGGGTCGGTGCGCGAGGCGGTGCGGGCGCCGGTGACCTGGAACGGCTCGGGGCGGCCGTCGGCGCCCAGCACGATGACCTCGCCGTCGAGCACGGCGGACCCCGCCGGGAGCGCCGCGACCGCCTCGACCACCTCGGGGAGCCGGTCGGTGATCTCCTCCAGGCTTCGGGTGAACAGCCGCACCGGCTGCTCGGCGTCCCGGTCGAGGTGGGCCTGGACCCGGATGCCATCGAGCTTGAGGTCGAGGGCCAGCTCACGCTCCCCGGTGACCGCCGTCGCCACGTCCGGCTCGGAGCCGGCGAGCATCGGCCGCAGCGGTCGCCCGACCTCCAGCCGCACCTCCTCCAGCGCTGCCGAGCCCCCGGTCAGCGCGGCCCGGGCGACCGGCCCGGGGAAGCCGGCGAGCATGACCGCCCGGCGCACCAGCGCCTCCGGCACGTCCGCGGCCCGGGCGATGGCCGGCAGGAGCACGCCGTCGCCCGCCCCCTGGCGCAGCTCCCCGGTGAGCAGCCCCACGAGCCACTCCTGCTCCTGGGCGGTGGCGCGGCCGAGCAGGTCGCGCAGGGCCGTGGTGCGGGCGGCCGCCGAGCCCGCGCCCGCGAGCTGCTTGAGGTCGCTGAGCGCCGCGTCCACCTCGAGCACGGACAGCGACGCGTCGGCGGCCGGCTCGGGGAGGTCTCGCAGGGAGCGCCAGCCGACCCCGACGGTGCGCTGGGGCAGGGTGCCGGCGAGGTAGTCGGCGACCACCTCGACCTCGCGGGGGTCCCCGCCGGCCACCTCGGTGAGGGCCCCGGCGAGCAGGGTCGTCTTGTCGGTGCGCGAGCGGGTCGCGGCCACCGCGGCGGACGTCGAGGTCACCTCGGCCAGATGCATACCGTGCAGTCTGGCGCACCCGGGCGGGCCCGTCGCGGCCACCGGCGCCCACCCCGACCCGGCACAGACTTGACCAAGTCCATACCTGCGGCATACCCCGCCTTTGCCGACCCCCGGCTAGCGTGGAGACATCGACCGGGCGTCGCCTCCGGGCACCGTCTGGTCGATCAGGCACGATCGCAATGTGACTGGTGGTGGGCACACCCCCCTGCGCGCCCGCCACAGGTCATCGGGAGGGTTGCGTGCCTGGCGAGAAGGGCGCGTCGGCTGTCACGGGACCGACGCGCCCTTCCTCTGTGTCTCTGGGCATACTCCCAGCGATGCCCGACGCCACTGTGCGCGACGGTGGCCCCACGAGGGCCAGAACCGCACACGAGGAGGTCAGCCCAGGGGCGAGCGGGCCCGACTGTGCGCGACGGTGGCCCCAGGAGGGCCAGAACCGCACACGAGGAGGTCAGGCCAGGGGCGAGCGGGCCCGACTGTGCGCGACGGTGGCCCCTGGAGGGCCAGAACCGCGCACGGCAGGGCCCCCGAGGGCGGGTCAGGGACGAGCCGGGCCGGGCTACGACCAGGTCAGCCGCAGCTGCGTCCCGGGCCCGAGCTGGCTCAGCCGGTCCAGGTCGGCGGGCTCGACGACGGCGACCACCGGGTAGCCGCCGGTCACCGGGTGGTCGGCGCCGAAGATCACGGGCTGCCCGTCGGCAGGCACCTGCACGCACCCGCGCACCATCGGCTCGCTCGGCAGCTCGCGGTCGCGGTATGCCGACGCCCGGGTCAGCGCCTGCCCGGTGAGCCGGGTGCCGACCCGGTCGGAGCGGTCGCTGACCGTCCAGGCCTGGGCGGTCAGCGCCTCCAGGTCCTCCAGCCAGTCGCCGCGCGGCCCCGCCGTGAGGTGGAGGGAAAGGGCGGCGGGGGACTCCACCGGTGGCGCCACCTGGTCCACCGTCGGTGGTCGTGCCGGCGGCCGGCCGACCGGCAGGACGTCGCCGGGCTGCAGGGGCTCGGGGCCCAGCCCGGCCAGCGTGTCGCGGCTCCGCGAGCCGAGGACCTCGGTCACGTCGAGACCACCGCGCACCGCGAGATAGGTGCGCAGTCCCGTGGTGGGTGCTCCGAGCTGGAGGGTCTGGCCGTCCTCGAGGCGCACCGGGGCGCCCCAGCCGACCGCCCGCCCGTCCACGGTGGCCGGCCCCTCGGCCCCGGTGATCGCGACGGTCACCGCGCCGTGGGCCCGTAGCCGGCACCCGCCGAGGAGCACCTCCAGGCCGGCGAGGGCCTCGTCCTGCGCCAGGATCCGCGCTCCGAGCCGGTGCGCCGCGCGGTCGGCGGCACCGGACCGGCCGACGCCGAGGGCTGCCAGACCGGGCCTGCCCAGGTCCTGCACCAGGACCTGCGGGCCGACGTCGAGCACCTCCAGGTCAGGCATCAGGCCTCCTCGAATCGCACGGTCGCGCCCGGTGCCAGGAGCGCGGGCGGATCGCGGTCGACGTCCCACAGGGGCGCGTCGGTGCGGCCGATGAGCTGCCAGCCGCCCGGGGAGGAGCGCGGGTAGATGCCGCCGAACTCGCCCGCCAGGCCCACCGACCCGGCCGGGACCGTGGTGCGCGGGGTGTCGCGGCGCGGGACGTGCAGCCGCTCGTCGCCGCCGACGAGGTAGGCGAACCCGGGCGCGAAGCCGATGAAGCCCACCCGCCACCTGGACCCGGTGTGCGCCCGCACCACCTCCTGCTCCGCGAGCCCGGTCAGGCGGGCCACCTCCGCCAGGTCGGCACCGTCGTAGGTGACCGGGACGACCACCTCGTCCGCGGGTGCGTGGGGGGTCGCCGCGGCGACGTCCGCCGGGGCGTCCAGGTCGGCGGCGAGGGCGAGCAGCCCCTCCCGCACCGCCGGCAGGTCGGTCGGGTCCGCCACCCGCACCAGCAGGGTGCGGGCCGCCGGAACGACCTCGGTGACCGTCCGCGCCCAGGAGGCCGCCCCCGGCTCCCCGGCCCGCAGGGCGTCCGCGAGCGCCAGGACCTCCCCCGTGCCGCCCACCTCGACCAGCACGGCCCCCCGGCCCATCGGCAGCAGCCTGGCGTCCATCAGCACCTCATCCCGCAAACGCCGCCAGCTCGACGCCGTCCGCCTCCAGGGCCGCCCGCACCGCCCGGGCCATGGCGACCGCGCCCGGGGAGTCGCCGTGGGTGCAGATCGAGGCGACCCGCACCGGCACGTCGGTGCCGTCCACCGCCTCCACCACCCCGTCGCGCACGAGCCGCAGCATCCGCGCCGCCACGGCGTCCGGGTCGTGCAGCACCGCACCGTCCTCGGAGCGCGGCACGAGAGTGCCGTCCGGTCGGTAGCCGCGGTCGGCGAAGGCCTCGGCGACCACGCGCACCCCGGCATCCTGCGCCAGCCGGGACACCAGCGAGCCTTCCTGGTGCAGGAGGGGGAGGGTGGCGTCATACCGGGTCAGGGCGCTCACGAGAGCCCGCGCCTGCCCCTCGTGGCGCCCGACGGCGTGGTAGAGCGCGCCGTGCGGCTTGAGGTAGGCCACCCGGGTGCCGGCCACGCGGCACAACGCCTCCAGCGCCCCCAGCTGGTAGAGCACGTCGGCCTCGAGGTCGGCCGGGTCCGCGTCGACGAACCGGCGGCCGAAGCCCGCGAGGTCGCGGTAGGACACCTGGGCACCGACGACGACGCCGCGCGCGGCCGCCGCTGCCACCGTCCGCTCCAGCGTGCGGGCGTCCCCGGCGTGGAAGCCGCAGGCGACGTTGGCGCTGGTGACGAGGCCGAGCATCGCGTCGTCGTCACCGAGGGTCCACGTCCCGAAGGACTCCCCAAGGTCGGCGTTGAGGTCGATGCGCATGACGCCAGCGTAGGCGCGAACCGCCGGCCGGGCCGGTCGAGCCGAGCCCGCGGGGGTTATCCCCCCGTCGTCCCGGGGGCGCACCGGCTGACCGGGGGTCCCGGTCCTGGCTACCGTGGTCGGCATGAGCAGTCCGTCGATGCGGGCCCCCGGGGCCCCCGGGGCCGAGCCGGCCCGCATGCCCCGCCTGGTGAGAGGTCCTGGAGACACCGTCGAGGACGACGCGCCGGCCCTGCCCGCCCCGCCCGGGTCCCCACCCGCGCGGACCGCCGGCGCGGAACGGGTGTCCCGTCTCCTCGACCACTGGTGGACCGTCTGCTACCTCGTGACCAGCCTGGTCACCGCCGTGGCGGCGCTGGCGCTGGCCGGCCTCGCGATCGGCGGCTTCTTCGGGATGCTGGGCGCCGGTGTCGGCATCCTCGTGCTGGTCCCGGCGATCTGGGGGTCCTACGGCCTGGCCGTGCTGGAGCGGCACCGCATCGCCGCCTTCCTCGGCCTCGACATCGGGCAGCGGGCCCCCTCGACCGCCCCGGGCTGGCGCCGCGCCCTCGGCCTGGACGAGCGGCGGCTGCGGGCCCTGGGCTGGGTGGGGCTGCACGGCCTCTGGGGGATCGTCGCCGGCGGCCTCACCCTCACCCTGCTCATCCAGGGTGTCCTGCTCGCGACCCTGCCGCTGTGGGGGCCCGTCGCCGGTGGTGTCACCGTCCTGGGGGCGCTGCGGGTCGAGTCCTTCTTCGGTATGACGCTCGCCTGGCTGGTCGGCATCGTGCTCGTGCTCGGGATGCCGTGGGTCGCGCGGGGTCTGGCGAGCGTCGACGTCGTCCTGGCGCGGTGGCTCGTGGGCGAGGACGCCCAGGCCCAGCTGCGCCGCATGAGCGAGCGGGTGGACACCCTCACCACCTCGCGCGAGGACACCCTGGACTCGGTCGAGGCCGAACGCCGACGCATCGAGCGCGACCTGCACGACGGTCCGCAGCAGCGCCTCGTCTCGGTGGCCATGACCCTCGGCCTGGCCCGGGACGCCCTGGACCGCAACCCCGACGACCGCGAGGCCGCCCGGCAGGTGCGCGAGCTGCTCGACGAGGCGCACGCCTCGAGCAAGGAGGCCATCACCGAGATGCGGCAGGTCGCCCGGGGTATCGTCCCGCCCATCCTCACCGACCGCGGGCTCGACGCCGCGGTGTCGGCGCTGGCCGCCCGCAGCCCCGTCCCCGTGACCGTCAGCTCGCGGCTGCCCGCGGGCCGGCTGGACCCGACGACCGAGGCGATCGCCTACTTCTCCGTCTCCGAGGCCCTCACCAACGTCGCCAAGCACGCGCACGCCACCCGGGCGGGCGTCGAGCTGGGCACCGCCCGCGGCCTGCGCGGCGACCTGCTGGCCATCACCGTCACCGACGACGGGTCGGGAGGCGCGGTCGTCGGCGGCGGCAGCGGCCTCACCGGGCTGCGCCAACGGGTCGGTGCCGTCGACGGTGAGCTGCACGTGCACTCCCCGGTCGGGACCGGCACCACCGTCGCCATCACCCTGCCCCTGCGGACCCGGGAACCGCGATGAGCACCAGCACCACGCGGCCCACCGAGCCCGACCCCACGCCGCTGCGGGTCATCCTGGCCGAGGACTCCGTGCTGCTGCGGGACGGCATCGTGCGGCTGCTCGGGGCCACCGGCTTCGACGTCGTCGACGCCTGCCCGGACGCCGAGACCTTCGCGGTCTCGGTGCGCCGGCACCGCCCGGACCTCGTCGTGGTGGACGTGCGCATGCCCCCGACCTTCACCGCCGAGGGGCTGCAGGCCGCGCTCGCCGTGCGCGCCGAGCTTCCCGAGGTCGCCGTGGTCGTGCTGAGCCAGTACGTCGAGGAGCGCTACGCCACCGAGCTGCTCGCCGGCCGCCCACGGGGGGTCGGCTACCTGCTCAAGGACCGGGTGGCCGACACCCAGGAGTTCGTCGAGGCGCTGCGCACGGTGGCCGCCGGTGGCACGGCCCTGGACCCCGAGGTCGTCTCCCAGCTCATGTCGCGGGCCCGCAACGTCGACCCGCTGGAGCGCCTGACGCCTCGCGAGCGTGACGTCATGCGGCTCATGGCGCAGGGCCGCACCAACAGCGCCATCAGCCGCGAGCTGTTCATCGGCGAGGGCGCGGTGGAGAAGAACGTCTCCTCCATCTTCGGCAAGCTCGACCTGCCGCCCACCGACGACGACCACCGCCGGGTGCTGGCCGTCCTGCAGTGGCTCGAGCACGGGGAGGACGGATGAGCGCCGCCGACCGGCGCGAGGCCCGGGCGCAGGCACGCGCGGTCCGGGCGCGCACCCCCTACCCCGCGCTGCGAGCCGTCGGGGGCGCGCTCACGGCGCTCCTCGTCGTCGGCGGTGCCCTCAGCACCGCGCCCGCGATGATGACGCAGGAGGGGTCGCAGACCTCGGCCCTGCCCGCGTCGATGACCCGGCTCGTGCTCCTGGCGCCCCGCGGGGACGTGCAGGTCCGTGAGCTGGCGGCGGGTGAGGACCCGAGCGTCACGGCGACGGCGCGGTGGACGCTGAACCGGCCGGAGGTGCGCACCAGCGCCGCGAACGGGACGGTGCAGGTCGAGGCTCCCTGCACCGGCAGCAACCTCGGGGTCTGCTCGCAGGACCTGCTCGTGCGGGTGCCGGCGGGGACGGCGCTGGAGATCGACAGCGCCTTCGGCGACGTCGACGTCTCCAGCACCGGTGAGGTGCAGGTCGACCTCACCGGCGGTGACATCAGCCTGTCCGGCGCGCCCCCGCGTGCCGTCGTGCGGAGCACGCTGGGCGACGTCATCGTGCAGCACACCGGCGAGGAGCCACCAGAGCTGCTGCGGGTGCGCACCACCCTCGGCGACGTCGACGTCGAGCTGCCCGGGTCGCAGGAGTATGCCGTGACCACCGCCACCAGCCAGGGCGACCGGGACGTGCGGGTCGACGAGGTGCAGGACGCCCCGTCCGTCATCGACGTCGAGACGACGCTCGGGGACATCGAGATCGCGCCCTCCCCGACCCTCTGACCGGCCCCGAAGCTCCGCCTCACCCGCCGCGCCCTCCGGCATACAGTGGGGCGGACGGGACGGAAGTGACGCACGGGGAGCAGGCGTCGGGTAGATTGGCCTCCGCCAGGTGCCGCGCCGTCAACGGAGACCGCCATGAACTCGCTCCTCCTCGCCCTCATCGGGGTGACCATGATCCTGGCCGGGTACGCGCTCTACTCGCGCTTCCTGGCCACCAAGATCTACGCCCTCGACGACTCCCGGCGGACGCCGGCCCACGAGCTCGAGGACGGGGTCGACTACGTCCCCACCAACAAGTACGTCCTGTGGGGTCACCACTTCACCTCCGTCGCGGGTGCGGCGCCGATCGTCGGCCCGGCCATCGCGGTCATCTGGGGCTGGCTGCCGGCCTTCCTGTGGGTGACCATCGGCACGGTCTTCTTCGCCGGCATGCACGACCTGGGCTCCCTGTGGGCCTCGGTCCGCAACAAGGGCCAGTCGATGGGGGCGCTGTCGGGCCGCTATATCGGCGCGCGCGGCCGCAACCTCTTCCTCGTCGTCATCTTCCTGCTGCTCCTCATGGTCAACGCGGCCTTCGCGGTGGTCATCGCCGGCCTGCTCGTCAGCACCCCCACCGCCGTGATCCCCACCTGGGGGGCACTGCTCGTGGCGCTGCTCGTCGGCCAGGCGATCTACCGGCTGCGCTGGAGCCTGCCGGTGGTCTCGGTCGTCGGCGTCGTCGCGCTCTACACCCTCATCTGGATCGGCGACCAGGTGCCGCTCGCCCTGCCGGAGACCGTCGCCGGGCTTCCGGCCAACGCGGTCTGGATCATCCTGCTCTTCGTCTACGCCGGCATCGCCTCGATGCTGCCGGTCTGGGTGCTGCTGCAGCCGCGCGACTACATCAACGGGCTCCAGCTGTTCATCGCCCTGGGCATCCTCTACGGGTCGGTGCTGCTGGCCCGCCCGGAGATCGTGGCGCCGGCCGTCAACGGCAACGTCCCCGAGGGCACCCCCTCGATCGTCCCGCTGCTGTTCGTCACCATCGCCTGCGGCGCCATCTCCGGCTTCCACGGCATGGTCAGCTCCGGCACCAGCTCCAAGCAGCTGGACAAGGAGAGCGACGCCCGGTTCGTCGGCTACTTCGGTGCCGTCGGCGAGGGCCTGCTGGCCCTGGGTGCGATCATCGCGGCCACCGCCGGCTTCCAGACCCTGGCCGCCTGGGAGGAGGTCTACTCCGCCTTCGGGCAGGGCAGCGTCGGTGCCTTCGTCTCCGGCGGCGGCGCCATCGTCGAGAGCGGCCTCGGGCTGCCGCAGTCGCTGGCGGCCACCATCCTGGCGACCACCGCGATCCTCTTCGCCGCGACCACGATGGACACGGGTGTGCGGCTGCAGCGCTTCGTGGTGCAGGAGATCGGGGAGATCGCCGGGGTCCGGCTCGGCAAGGGTGTCGCCACGGTGGTGGCCGTCGGCATCGCCCTCGCGCTGACCTTCGGCGCCGGCGTCGACGGCTCGGGCGGCATGCTCATCTGGCCGCTCTTCGGCACCACCAACCAGCTGCTCGCCGCGCTGACCCTGTCGATCGTGGCGATCATGCTGCTGCGCCGCGGCCGCACCGCCCTGCCCGCGCTCATCCCCCTCGGCTTCGTCGGCGTCATGACCCTCTACGCCCTGTTCATCCAGCTCGGCACCTTCTGGTCGGAGGGCAACTGGCTGCTGCTCATCCTCGACATCGTCATCCTCGTCGCCTCGCTGTGGGTGATGGTCGAGGCGCTGGGGGCCATGCGCAAGGCGCGGGACTTCCAGGGCGACGACGACGCCGAGCTCGAGCAGCTGTCCGCCGCCGAGGTCGCCTCCTCGGGCGAGACGCGTCCGGACCGGTCGGACGAGAGCTGAGTCGGCCGGACCGCGCCGACCCTCGGTATGCCGTGCCGCACGCACGCGCGGGCGTGCGGCACGGCATACAGTGAGGTGATGAGCGAGCACCCGCGGCACCCGTCGCCGGCACCGCGCCTGCGGGCCGCCGCCGGGGTGCTGCGCGACGTGTTCGCCGGCCCCTACGCGCGCACCTTCGCCCGGGCGCGGCAGGACGAGGACGACCTCTTCATGGTCATCGTCATGGCCGAGGCGCTCGGGGTGCCCAACCCGGCGAGCTACTACACCGTGGAGCTGCTGCCGGTGGTCTACGACCAGGTGCACGACTGGCACCGCCGGATGGGCCTGGACCGCAGCCCGCTGGACCACTTCTCGTGCTGCTGAGCGGGTGCCGCGCGTGCTGAGCGGGCTGGCCGACGGGCGCGAGGTCCTCTTCGTCGGCGGCAAGGGCGGGGTCGGCAAGACGGCCGTCGCCTCCGCGCTGGGCCTCGCCCTCGCCCGCGGCGGGCGCCGGGTGCTCGTCGTCTCGACCGACCCCGCCCACAACCTCGGCCACCTGTGGGGGCGGCCCGTCGGCGACGAGACCGTCGAGCTCGCCCCGCTGCTGCGCGGGCTGGAGATCGACCCCGCCCGCACCACCGACGAGCACCTGCGGGCTGTGCGCGAGACGATGCACCGCCTCATGCCCGAGCACCTGCAGGGGGAGATCAGCCGACACCTCGAGCTGGCCCGCGACGCTCCCGGCACCCACGAGGCCGCCGTGCTCGAGCGGATCGCCGAGGTGCTGGAGCACCGGCACCCGGACGAGCTCGTCATCTTCGACACCGCACCCTCCGGGCACACCTCCCGGCTCGTCGCGCTGCCCGAGCTCATGCAGGCCTGGACCGAGGGGCTGCTGCGGCGCCAGGACCGCTCAGCGCGCTTCGGGGCAGCCCTGCGCGGGCTGCAGGGCAGGCCGCGCCAGGACGCCGGGGAGCGGGCGGCGGCCGACATCCTGGGCAGCTCGCGTGGCCCCGGCGAGACCGCGGCGCCCGACCGGCGCTCGCGCCGCGACACCGAGATCCGCCGCATCCTGGACCGGCGGCAGGCCCGCTTCGCGCAGCTGCGGTCGGTGCTGCAGGACCCGGCGCGCAGCGCCTTCGTCATCGTGCTCGCCGCCGAGCGCCTCCCCGTCCTGGAGACCGTCGAGCTGCACGAGCAGCTCGTCCGTGCCGGCATGGGCGTGGGCGCACTCGTGGTCAACAAGCGCTCGCCCGCCGACGCCGGCGACCTCCTCGCCGCGCGCCGGGAGCTGGAGGAGGGGTATGTCGCGCAGCTCGCCGACGCCCTCCCGCACCTCCCGGTGACCCAGGTCCCCCTGCTGCCGGACGAGGTCCTCGGCGCGGACGGACTGGCGCGGCTCGCGGCATACCTCTGAGGCGCCCGCAGCCTCCGACGTAGGACAGGCCCCCGCCGCGCGCCTGGCTCACGACTCACCCCCGAGGGCTCCGACCGTGGTTCTGCTGCCCCGGCGAGACATCCACGGTCGGCCGCGCCGTCCTGACCGTGCTTCTGCCGCCCCGGCAAGACATCCACGGTCGGCAACACCGCGTCCACGGTGCCCGGGGACGCGCCAGGCCCCCGCCGCGCCGGAGCGCGACGGGGGCCTGTCGGTGTCGGTCCGTCAGGTCGGTGACCTCACGGGTAGACGACGTCCTCCAGGGTCTCCTGGACCGAGAGGTTGACCGCGCCGTAGCCACCGACGATGTGGACCACCTGCGCGCGCAGGCTGGTCATCGCATCGACGGTCGGGCTCGGCAGCATGTCCGGCCGCGTGAGCAGCACGGGCATGGAGCTCATCGCCGCCACCGGGGCCGCCGCGAGGGCGTCCGGGAACTCCGCGCCGGTCGCCAGGAAGGCGCCCGGGGCCGGAGTCGGGAAGAACTCCGCGGCCACCGCGGCGGCCGTGCCGTAGCGGTTGGTGCCACTCAGCCGGACGACCTCACCGGCGTCGGCACCGGCAGCGGTCGCCACGTCGTCCGAGACCGCCGCGTCGCCACCGACGACGTAGACCGTCTCCGGCGACAGCCGCTCCAGCTCGTCCGCCGTCGCGCCCGGCAGCAGGTCCGGACGGGTCAGCAGGACCGCGGAGTCCTCCATCCCGGCCGCCGCGGCCGCCGCGAGGGCGTCCGGGTAGTCCCTGCCGCTGGCGAGGAAGACGATGTCGGCGTCGTCGGACTGGGCCTGGCTGATGTCGACAGCCGTCTCGTACCGGTTGGCACCCGCGAGCCTCTCGACGTCGGCGTACTCGCCGAGCGCCGTCACGACGTCGTCGCTCACCGCACCGTCGCCACCGAGGACGACGATGCTGTCCGGGCCGAGCTGCTGCAGCGCCATCCGCGTCGCCGCCGGGAGCTCGTCCGGCTTGGTCAGCAGCACGGGAGCCTCGTCGGAGCCCGCGAGGGCGCCGCCGGCCAGGGCGTCCGGGAAGGCCCGGCCGCTGGCGACGAAGACGGTGTCCACGCCCTGGGGGAAGGCCTCGACGGCCAGCTCGGAGGCGGTGGAGTACCGGTCCTGGCCGAGCGTGCGCTCGACCGCCGGGCGGTCCTCGTTGCCGTAGTCCGAGCCCTCGAAGGCGATCCCGAAGACCGGGCTGTCCCAGGTCTCGGTCTGCGCCTCACGGTCGTCGTTCCACGCCTTCGCCTTGGTGACGACGATCTCCATGACGTAGTCGCCGTCCGGGACCCGGACCTTGGCGCCGTTGTCGTCGATCATCATGCCGTCCCACGGGTAGGCGGAGAAGCCGTTGCGGGTGGCGGAGCGGGCGAGGTAGTCGACCTCGGCGACGGTGCCCAGGGACTCACCCTTGGTGCCGTCCTCCTCGGCCGCGAAGACCTCCCACTCCATCCGGCGGGCCTGGTGCTCGAAGTGGATGAGGAACTGCGGGGCGTCGTCCTGCTCCATGGAGTAGGTCGTGCCCTCCTCGACCAGGTTGTAGGTGCCGGCCGGGTCGACGCACTCGTAGCCCAGCCAGATGCCACAGTCGCCGACCGCGCCCAGGGCCGGCAGCTCGACGGTGACGTTGCCGTCGGCGTCGACCATGTCGGCGAGGACCTCGGTCTCCTGCAGGTCGGCAGCGTGACCGCCGTAGGCGACCGAGTAGGTGTCGGCCTCCTCGCCCTCACCGGTGGTGAAGGTGACGTAGCCGCCGAAGATCGGGTCCATCTCACCGTCGATCGCCGGTGAGGTGATGGTCATCGGGACCTCGACGCTCGCGCCTGCGGGCACGACGACCGTGGGGGCCACCTCGACCGCGGCCGCGGCCTCCCAGTAGCCGAAGTCGTTGGCGGTGCCGGAGGTGGCGATCGCCGCGACGTGCTCGGTGGAGTAGACCTGCTCGGTGTCGCTGGTGTTGGTCAGCGTCACCGTCTGGGTGCTGGTCTCGCCGGCGAGCTGCTGGCCCAGCTGGACCAGACCCGGCTCGATCGTCGCCTCGGCGAGGATCGAGTCGTCGACCTGGATCATGCCGGCGCCCTGTCGGTGCACCAGCTCCAGGCCGACAGTCGGTGCGAGGTTCAGCGGCAGCTGCATCGAGCTGTTCTGCAGCTTGAGCTTGACCTCCTCGACGCCCAGGTCCGGGTCGGCCTCGAGCATGAGGGCCGCGGCCCCGGCGACGTGCGGGGACGCCATCGAGGTGCCGGACAGGGTGGCGTAGGGCTGGATCTCCAGCGGGTAGGTGGCGTAGATCTGACCACCCGGGGCCGACAGGTCCGGCTTGAAGGTGGTGTCGGCCATCGTGCCGATGGAGCTGAACGAGCTGATGAGACCGCCGGTCGGGTTCGGGACCGAGGTCGAGCCGTCGGTCCAGGTCACGACGTGACCCTCCGTCGCCAGCGCGTCCGCGGCCAGCCGCTCACCGTCGGCCTGGGTCACCATGACGACGGGGACCTCGATCGCCGGGTCACCGGCGAGGCTCGGGTTGATGCTGCCACCGGTGTTGTTGTAGAGCATGACGCCCGCCGCACCGGCCTCCTGCCCGTTGAACGCCTTCTCGTAGAAGCTGCAGGTGCCGCGCTGGATCATCACCCAGTTGCCCTCGATGACGGCCTGCTCCTCCGCGGTGAAGGGGTCGGTGCCACAGGCCTCCGCCTCGGTCGTCCCGGGCTCGTGCACGGCGACGACGTCGTCCTCGCCCGAGGTCGGCGGGGCCGGGGCCGGGGACCCGATGGTGTAGGGAACCTCGTTCTCCTCCTCGTCGAAGAAGAAGTTGGCCTCGTAGAACGTGTTGTCCACCGAGCCGACCCCGATGGTGTCCTCGCCGACGCCGGGGGCGCCGACCGAGTGCAGGCCGTTGGCGCCGGAGTTGCCGATCGAGGCGACCATCACGACACCCTCGCGGGCGAGCGCGTCGGTGGCCTGCGCGGTCGGGTACTCCTTCCAGGCGGAGAAGGCCGAGCCGATGGACAGGTTGACGACGTCCATCTCGTCGGCCAGCGTCTGCTCCATCGCGTGCAGCATGATGTCGGCGTCGGTCGAGCCCTCGCAGCCGAAGACGCGGTAGGCGCCCAGCGTCACACCGGGGGCCACGCCGGTGACCTCGCCGTCGGCGCCGGTGATGCCGGCGACGTGGGTGCCGTGGCCCTGGCAGTCGTCGGGGTCCTCGTCCGGGAAGGGCTTGGGCTGGTAGGCGTCGCCCGCCCCCGGGTCGGCGTTGTAGTCGTCACCGACGAAGTCGTAGCCGAAGGCCACCTTCTCGGTCGGGAACGTCGTGCTGTCGGGGCTGCCGTTGCCGCCGAAGTCCGGGTGGTCGTAGTCGATGCCGGTGTCGATGATGCCGACCTTGACGCCCGTGCCGTCGTAGCCGAGCTCGCTCTGCACGATGTCGGCACCGGTCATCGAGATGGCGGTGAACAGCTCGGGGTCGATCTGGGTGCCCTCGGGGCGCTCGGGGGCGTCGATGATGCCGACCGGGAAGATCGCCTCGACCGCGTCCGAGGCGGCCAGCTCGGCCAGCGAGCTCTCGCTGGCCGTGACCGACAGACCGTTCCAGAGGGTCCCGAACTCCGAGCGCACCTCGAGCTCGACGCCGGAGGCGTCCACGTCGGCGAGGAAGCGGTCGCGCTGGGACTGGATCGAGGCCAGCGAACCGCCGGCGCTCGTGCTGGGTCCAGCGAGCTGGACGAAGTAGGAGTTGGGCACCAGCTCCGCGCCGGTGGCCTGGTTGTCCTGGATCTTGCTCTC
Organism: uncultured Serinicoccus sp.; assembly: GCF_947487915.1. Lineage (GTDB taxonomy): Bacteria > Actinomycetota > Actinomycetes > Actinomycetales > Dermatophilaceae > Ornithinicoccus. Next base: position 295,327 of record NZ_CANKYH010000005.1, read on the forward strand.
CGGCGCCGGGGAACCCGGCGCGACGAACGCGTCCTCGTCGGCTGCGGCCGAGAGCGGTGCCAGGACGGCTCCGGTCAGCGACAGGACGGCGATCGCGGAGAGAGCACGGCGGGGGGATCCCCCTGGCCTAGCACTGCTCACGAATGATCTCCTTCGATGATTCGGCCCCGACAGGTCGTGCGAGGGCCGTCTTCGACCCTAGGCGCTGAGGGAAGGCATACCAGGGGACCGACGTCACGATCAGGTCACGATCAGGTCACGCCGCAGGCTTACCCAACCCAACGTCAACAGGGTTTGACCTGCGGGTATGTCCTTTACCTCACCGTTCCGAAGCAGGTCTCAGCCCTCGCCCGGCGAGAGGGTGCACAATCAGGAGGTGCTCACCCGACTGCTGCGCCGCCACCTGCGGCCCTACACCGGGCTCGTCGTGACGGTGCTGGCCCTGCAGCTGGTGGCGACCCTGGCCAGCCTCTACCTGCCCAGCCTCAACGCCGACATCATCGACCGCGGCATCGTCCAGACCGACCTGCCCTACATCTGGCGGGTCGGGGCCATCATGCTCGCGGTGAGCGCCGTCCAGGCGACCGCCCAGATCGCGGCCACCTGGGCGGCGGCGCGGACGGCGATGGGGGTGGGCCGCGACGTGCGCGGCGCCGTGGTCGAGCGGGTGCTGTCCTTCTCCACCCGCGAGCTCGGCGAGTTCGGCGCCCCCTCGCTCATCACCCGCAGCACCAACGACGTCCAGCAGGTGCAGCAGGTGACTTTCATGGCGCTCGTCATGCTCGTCGCCGCCCCCATCACCGCCGTCGGCGGTGTCGTCATGGCGGTCCGGCAGGACGTCGGCCTCTCCCCGCTCATCGCCGTGGCCGTGGCGGTCCTGCTCTCTGGGATGGGGCTGATCATCGCGCGGATGGTGCCGCTGTTCCGGGCCAACCAGCGTCAGCTGGACGCCGTCAACCGGGTCATGCGCGAGCAGATCACCGGCATCCGCGTCATCCGCGCCTTCACCCGGGAGCCGCAGGAGCGGGAGCGCTTCGCCCGGACCAACGCCGAGCTCACCGGCATCGGGCTGCGGCTCGGCGACCTCATGGCCCTGATGTTCCCCTTCGTCATGCTCGTCATGAACCTCTCGAGCGTCGGGGTCATCTGGTTCGGCGCCCAGCGGGTGGCCTCCGGGGCGATGGAGGTCGGCGCGCTGACCGCCTACATCAGCTACCTCATCCAGATCCTCATGTCGATCATGATGGCGACGATGGTCGCGACGATGATCCCGCGCGCCACCGTCTCGGCCGAGCGCATCGGCGCGGTGCTCGGCACCGGCACGAGCGTCGTCGCCCCCGCACAGCCCAAGGAGCCGCGGCACGACGCCCGCGGCCTGGTCGAGCTGCGGGGTGTCTCCTTCACCTACCCCGGCGCCGAGCACCCCGTCCTGTGCGACATCGACCTCGTCGCCCGCCCGGGCACCACCACGGCCGTCGTCGGGGCCACCGGCTCGGGCAAGACCACGCTCGTCCGGCTCCTGCCGCGGCTGGCGGACGTCAGCGGGGGCGCCGTGCTTGTGGACGGCGTCGACGTGCGCGACCTCGCCCCGGAGCAGCTCTGGTCGCGGGTCGGCCTGGTGCCGCAGCGGCCCTACCTCTTCTCCGGCACCGTCGCCACCAACCTGCGCTTCGGCGACCCCGACGCCACCGACGAGCAGCTGTGGGAGGCGCTGCGGGTCGCCCAGGCCGACGACTTCGTCCGCGCCTTCCCGGAGGGGCTGGACCACCCGGTGGCCCAGGGCGGGGGCAACGTCTCCGGGGGCCAGCGGCAGCGGCTGTGCATCGCGCGGGCGCTCGTCGCGCAGCCGTCGGTCTACCTCTTCGACGACTCTTTCTCAGCCCTGGACCTCGCCACCGACGCACGGCTGCGCGCCGCCCTGCGCCCCCTCACCCGCGACTCCACCGTCCTCGTCGTCGCGCAGCGCGTCTCCACCATCGCCGACGCCGACCAGATCGTCGTCCTCGACGAGGGCCGGGTGGTCGGTGTCGGCAGGCATACCGAGCTGCTGGAGACCTGTCCGACGTATGCCGAGATCGTCCGGTCGCAGCAGCACGGGGAGGTGGCGGCGTGAGCGCCGAGGACGAGGACCGCACCCTCAGCCCGCCACCGCGCCGCGGCCCGGGCGGAGCGCACGGCGCGGCGGTGCCGGTCGAGAAGCCGAGCGACTTCGCGGGCTCGGCCCGCCGGCTCGCCGGCCGCCTGTCCCCCTACCGCGCCTACGTCGCCCTGTCCGTCCTGCTCACCCTCGTCGCCGTGCTGCTCAGCGTGCTCGGGCCGCGGGTGCTGGGCCGGGCCACCGACTACGTCTTCGCCGGGTTCCTGGGCGCCCGGCTGCCGGACGGCGCGAGCGTGGACTCGGTGGTCCGCGGGCTGCGGGCCGACGGGCAGGACACCATGGCCGACCTGGTGGCGGGCACGCCCTACCTCGTGCCCGGCCAGGGGATCGACTTCGGCGCCGTCGGACGCACGGTCTCCGTGGTGGTCGCGCTCTACGCCGGCTCCGCGCTGCTCATGTGGGCCTCGACCCGGCTGGTCAACCGGATCTCGATGCGGACCGTCCGCGACCTGCGCTCCGACGCCGAGGACCAGCTGCACGAGCTGCCCCTGGCCTACTTCGACGGCCGCCCGCGCGGGGAGATCCTCTCCCGGGTCACCAACGACCTGGACAACCTGCAGCAGACCCTGCAGCAGACTTTCGGCCAGCTGCTCAACGCCCTGGTCACGGTGGTCGCGATCCTCGCCATGATGCTGTGGATCTCGCCGACGCTCACGCTCATCGCGGTCCTGTCCGTCCCGATCTCGGTCCTGGTGACCGTGCTCATCGCCCGCCGCAGCCAGAAGCTCTTCAAGGCCCAGTGGGCGCACACCGGCACCCTCAACGGACAGATCGAGGAGGCCTTCACCGGCCACGAGCTGGTGACCGTCTTCGGTCGTCGCGAGCAGGTGGTCGGGCGGGTGCGGGAGATCAACGAGCAGCTCTACGACGTCACCTGGCGGGCGCAGTTCATGAGCGGCGTGATCATGCCCGCGATGTTCCTCATCGGCAACCTCGGGTATGTCCTGGTCGCCGTCGTGGGAGCGCTGCGGGTGACCTCGGGCACGCTGTCGCTCGGCAGCGTGCAGGCGTTCATCCAGTACTCCCGCCAGTTCACCCAGCCGGTGACCCAGGTCGCCTCCATGGCCAACCTGCTCCAGTCGGGCGTGGCCTCCGCCGAGCGCACCTTCGAGCTGCTCGACGCGCCCCGCCAGACTCCCGACCCGGCCGACGCGCCGCCCGCCCCCCGCGGCCGCAGCGGGCGCATCGTCTTCGAGGACGTGCGCTTCTCCTACGGCGAGGAGCCGCTCATCGAGGACCTCTCCCTCGTCGCGGAGCCCGGGCAGACGGTCGCGATCGTGGGGCCGACCGGGGCGGGCAAGACCACGCTGGTCAACCTCATCCTGCGCTTCTACGAGCTGGACGGCGGCCGGATCACCCTCGACGGCCGGGACGTCACCACGATGACCCGCGAGGACCTGCGGTCCCGGGTCGGCATGGTGCTGCAGGACACCTGGCTCTTCGAGGGCAGCATCGCCGACAACATCGCCTACGGCCGACCGGGGGCGAGCGCCGAGGAGGTGCGCGCGGCCGCCGAGGCGGCCTACGTCGACCGGTTCGTGCAGCACCTGCCCGAGGGCTACGACACGGTCCTCGACGACGACGCCGGCGCCGTGTCCGTCGGGGAGAAGCAGCTCCTCACCATCGCCCGGGCGTTCGTGGCCCAGCCCTCGCTGCTCATCCTCGACGAGGCGACCAGCTCGGTGGACACCCGCACCGAGCTGCTCGTGCAGGAGGCGATGGCCCGGCTGCGGGCGGACCGCACCAGCTTCGTCATCGCCCACCGGCTCTCGACGATCCGCGACGCCGACCTCATCCTCGTCATGGTGGCGGGTCGCATCGTCGAGCAGGGCACGCACGACGACCTGCTGCAGCGCGACGGCGCCTACGCCCGCCTGCACGCCGCGCAGTTCCGCGGGGCCGCCGTGCAGGTGGACGCCGAGGAACCTGCCGCCCCCGCCGCCCCCTGAGGCCGCCCCCTCCTGCCGCACCGGACGCGCGTCCGCGCGCCTACATCGCCCGCGCGAGGCTGCGCCGGAGCAGCAGCGAGCCGAGGACGAGCACGCCGATGGCCATCGCCGCGAGGACCCCGAGCTGGGGCCACACGTCGGCGATCCCCGCCCCCTGGCGCTGGATCTGCGCCATGGCGTCGTTGGCCCAGGCGTGCGGGGTGAGCTGCGCGACCTGCCGCAGGGTGTCGGAGTAGAACTCGAGCGGCACCATCGAGCCGCCGACCGCCCCGAGCACCAGCCCGCCGCCCACGGCCAGCCCGCTGGCGGCACCCTCGCTGTCGACCAGGACCCCGATGACCATCGCGACCCCGGCGGCGACGAGCCCGAAGACGAGGAGCACCACGACGGCCACCCCGAGCGAACCCCAGCGCACCCCGAAGAGCAGGCTGGAGGCCAGCATGATGTAGGCCCCCTGGACCAGGGCGATGACGACCCGCCCCGTCGTCAGCCCCGCCATCGCCTGGGCGGTCGTCACCGGGGCGGCCATGGTCCGCCGGACCACCCCGTCCCGCCGGGCCTTGATGAGGGCCGGCGCGGCGTTGAGGGTGCTGAGGAAGACGAAGAGCAGCAGCTGCGCGACCGCGCCGCTGTCGAACTGCTCGACCCCCTCGAAGGCCACGGCCACCGGGTCCTCGGGCTCCTGCACGAGCAGCTGTGCCGGCGGGACGAGGGTCGAGGCGTCGTCGAGCGCAGCCCGCGCCTCGGCCTCGTCGCCGAAGGTCTCCAGCAGACCGACCTGCGCGGCCTCCGTGGCGACCGCCTCCGCCTGGGCACGGACCACCTGCGCCACCGCCGGGGCCTCGGACGAGGATCCGGTGATGATCTCCAGCTCCATCGGTATGCCGTCGCGGTAGGCCGCCTCCGCCTCCGGGTCGAGGAGGACGCCGACCTCGGCGCTGCCCCGGGACACGTCCTCCTGGACGAGCTCCGGTGTGTCGCGGAGGGTGACCGCGAGCTCGGCATCCTCCCACCCTTCGACCAGGGCCTGCGTCGCCGCGCCGCCGGGGCCCTGCACCGAGAGCGGCGCGCCGGACCGGTCGCTGCCGAACTGCCAGCCGATGACCGCCACCATGGCCAACGGCAGGATGAGCACGAAGAAGAGGTTGGACCGGTCGGCGAGGAAGCGCCGCAGCTCCACCCAGGCGATCGCCAGCACGACCCTCACAGCACGTCCCTCCGCCCTGGCACGAGCACGGCGAGCGCCGTCATCGCCACGCACATCAGCCCCGTGGCCGCCAGGACCGGCGCGAGGTCGACCACCCCGCCGCCCCCGGCCGTGATGCCCAGGCCGCGGCCCAGCGCGGTGACCGGGTTGAGCTGCAGCACGGTGCCCAGGACCCCCTCGGAGCTCACCCGGAAGAAGGCTCCGCCGCTCATCCCCAGCGTGATCGCCACGATGGTCTGCGCCACCCCCGCCTGCTCCGCCGTGCGGGTGACCTTGGCGATGACGAACATGATCGAGGTCGCGGCGGCCACGACGGCCAGGAGCAGCACGGCGATGACGGCGGGCGACCCGAGGTGGACGTCGTCGAAGAGGAGCGAGCCGGCGAGGAGCAGCACCCCGGTCGCCACGACCCCGAGCACCCAGCTGGACAGCCCCTTGGACAGCGGTACCCACCACGAGGGGATCGGCATCGACAGCAGCCGGGCGAGGGTGCCCCACTCCCGCTCCACGACCAGCCCCAGGACCCCGAAGCCCACGGTGAAGAGCAGGAAGAACCCGGCCTGGCCGGCGACGATCGACTCCCGGGCGGACAGCTGCTCGTCGGCCGTCTCGCCCTGGGCCCAGCGCACGGAGGGCCCGGTGGCCGCGTCCTCGGCCAGGACGGCGTCGACCTCCTGGGGCTGTCCGCCCAGCTCCTCCGCCGCGGCGGCGGTGCGCGCCGTCGCGGTGAACTGCCGCAGCACGCCGTCGACGACCGCGGTGACGACCTCGCCCTCCAGGCCGGGGGACTCGGGCAGCCGCACCCGCACCTGCGGCGCGTCCCCGGCGGCGAGGGCGGCGGAGAATCCGTCCGGGACGAGGACGCCGGCCCCGATCTCGCCGTCCGCGAGGAGCGTAGGCACGTCGGCGGCGTCCGCCTCGACGACCGTCACGTCGACGGCGTCGTCGAGTCCGTCCAGCGTCTCCGCGAGGGTCCCTGTGAGCGGGTCCTCCGCGGGCCCGCTCACCGCGACGGTGACCGGCTCGAGGTCCTGGGCGAGCGGCGCGAAGATGAGCGAGAAGACCCACATGAGCGCCAGCGGCACCGCCAGCCCGAAGATGAAGATGGACCGGTCCAGCACCTGCTGCCGCAGGTCCGAACCCACCATGACCAGGACGCGTCCCATGCTCAGTCCCGCAACGCCTTGCCGGTGAGGTGCAGGAACACGGACTCGAGGTCGGGGCGGCTGATCTCGACGTCGCGCAGGGTCATGCCGGCGCCGGACGCGGTCGCCACGATGGCGCTGATCGCCTGCGGGGCTCCCTGCACCACCATGACGAGTCGTCCCTCACCGGTGATGCGGTGCACCTCGCGCACGGCGGGTATGCGGCTCACCGCCGCCTCGATCTCCTCCAGCGGTCCGTCGCCGGCGAGGGTCACCGTGTCGGTGCGCCCCGTGAGCTCCACGAGGGAGTCCCTCGTGCCCTCAGCGATCACCCGCCCGGCGTCGATGATGCCGATCCGGTCGCAGAGCCGCTCCGCCTCCTCCATGTAGTGCGTGGTGTAGAGCACCGCCATCCCCTCCCCCGACAGCGCCTCGACAGACTCCAGGATGGCGTTGCGCGACTGCGGGTCGACGCCGACGGTCGGCTCGTCGAGGATGAGCAGCCGCGGCTCGTGCAGCAGGCCGATCGCGATGTTGAGCCGACGCTTCATCCCGCCCGAGAAGGTCTTGCTGGCCCCCGTGGCGCGGTCGGTGAGGCCGACGACCTCGAGCACCTCGGCGACCCGCCGCCGCAGCGCGGCCCCCCGCATGCCCTGCAACCGCCCGAAGAAGGACAGGTTGCTGCGGGCCGAGAGCTCGGGGTAGATCGCGAGATCCTGGGGGACGAGGCCCAGGTGACGCTTGGCGGCCAGGGGGTCGCTCGCCATGTCGACCCCCTGGATGTGCACCGACCCGCCGTCCGGCCGCAGCAGCCCCGCGATCATCGAGATCGTCGTCGTCTTGCCCGCGCCGTTGGGCCCCAGGAGGCCGACCGTCTCCCCGGGGTCGATGCGCAGGCTGACCCCGTCGACCACGGTGGCGGGGCCGAAGGAGCGGCGCAGCGCGTCGACCTGGAGCACGGGAGTCGTCATGCTGACCAACCTAGGGCGTGCGAGGGCGGTGGCGCTGATGACATCTGTCGTGCTTGCGGGGTGACCTGCGACGTCCCGTCGGGACGGCAGCATAGGCTGAGCCCCGTGGCAGACGTATCGAGGACCGGGCGCCGGGCGAGGCCGCGGCTGGACGAGGAGTTCGACCGCGCGGCAGGCCGCTACGACCTGCTGACCCGGCTCAACCCCGGTTACCACGGCGCCCTGGCCGGCGCCGCCGCCGACCTGGTGGACGCCCTGCCCGAAGGCCCCCTCGTGCTGTGGGACCTCGGGTGCGGCTCCGGCCTGTCCACCAGCGCGCTCGTCGGGGCCGCCGGTCCCCGGGCCCGCATCGTCGGGCTGGACGCCTCCGCGGGGATGCTGGCGCAGGCGAGAGCCAAGGAGTGGCCGCCGGGCGTGAGCTTCGTCCACGCGCCCGCCCAGGACCTGCCGACGGTGGCCGTCGCCGAGCTGGACCGGACCGCCGACGGGGCGCTGGCGGCATACCTCCTGCGCAACGTGCCGGCCGAGCAGCGGGACGAGGTGGTCGGCGCCATCGTCGACCAGGTGCGTCCGGGCGGCTGGGTGGTGCTGCAGGACTACCACGTGAAGGGCGACCGGCGGGCGGCGCTGACCTGGTCGGCGGTCTGCCGTCTCGTCGTCACCCCGCTCGCGGCGCTGACCCGCGGCAACCCGGCGATCTACGCCTACCTGCGGCGCAGCGTCATCGACAACGACTCCACCCGCGAGCTGGAGGCCCGCCTGCGCCGGGCGGGCCTGGTGGACCTGCGGTGGAGCACCCCCCGGGGGTGGCAGCGCGGGATCCTGCACACCGTGCTGGCCCGGCGCCCGCACGAGGGGGAGACGACGTGAGCTCGCGGCCGATCCCGCCCGGACGTGACCGGCGAGCCGTGCGGCACCCCGGCCCCGCCGGCTCGGCGAGGGTGCAGGAGCAGCGTCGGGTGGTCGTCGTCGGCGGCGGCATCGCAGGCATCGCCGCGGCCACCCTGCTCGCCGAGCGCGGCGTGCAGGTGACCCTCGTCGAGGCCCAGGACCAGCTCGGGGGCCGGGTGCGCGCCTGGCCGCTCGAGGACGACCGGACGATGTCGCGTGGCTTCCACGCCTTCTTCCGGCAGTACTACACCCTGCGCTCGCTGCTGCGCCGTGTCGATCCGACCCTGGCCCACCTCGTGCCGGTGCCCGACTACCCGCTGCGCCGGGGCGACGGGCTGACCGACTCCTTCGCGGTGCTGCCGTCGAGCCCGCCGGCCAACCTCGCGACCTTCGTGGTCCGCAGCCCCACCTTCCCGGTCAGCGGCCTGGCCTCGGTCCACCTGCCGAGCGCGATCGAGCTCATCAACGTGTCCTACCCCGAGAGCCACGAGCGCTACGACGGCGAGTCCGCGGAGGCGTTCCTGGACCGGCTGCGCTTCCCCGAGGGCGCCCGGCACCTGGCCCTGGAGGTGTTCGCGCGGTCGTTCTTCGCCCACCCGGACGACTTCGGCGCCGGGGAGCTCGTGGGCATGTTCCACGCCTACTTCACCGGCTCCTCCGAGGGGCTGCTCTTCGACGTGCCGGACGACGACTACGACACCGTGCTCTGGGAACCGCTGCACCGCTACCTCCTGGCCCGGGGCGCCGACGTCCGGACGGGCACCCGGGTCCAGGAGGTCGGCTCCCCCGAGGACGGTGGGTCACCCTGGCAGGTGCGGCTCGAGGACGGCGAGACGCTGGACGCGGACGCCGTGGTCCTGGCCACCGACCCCAGGACGACCCGGGACCTGGCGGGTGAGCTCCCTGCGGCCGGTCCCGACCAGCAGGACTGGCACCGGCGGTTGGCCGCCGGCCACAACGCACCGCCCTTCGTCGTGCTGAGGCTGTGGCTCGACGGGCACGTCGAGGCGGGCCGCGAGGCCTTCCTCGGCACCAGCGGCTTCGACCTGCTCGACAACGTCACGGTGCTGGAGCGCTTCGAGGCCGGCGCGGCCCGCTGGTCGGCCGAGCACGGCGGGTCGGTCGTCGAGCTGCACGCGTATGCCGTGGACCCGGCCCGCGACCCGTCCCTGGCGGCGGACGGGGAGCTCGGCGAGCGGGGGGTCGACACCGCCGCGGTCCGGGACCGCCTGCTGGGCTCTCTGCACGAGGTCTACCCCGAGACGGCCGCGCTCTCGATCCGACACGAGGAGCTGCTCGTCGAGGACGACTGCGGCCTCGTGGGCACCGGCCCCTGGCGCGACCGGTTGACCGTCTCCACGCCATACCCCGGTCTCGTCCTGGCCGGGGACGGGGTGCGGGTGGACTGGCCGGTGGCCCTCATGGAGCGCGCCGCCGTGACCGGGGTCCTGGCCGCCAACGACCTGCTCGCCGGCTGGGGAGCGCAGGGCGAGGACGTCTGGACCGTCCCGCTGCACGGGATCCTGCGCCCCGGGCGCTACCTGTCCCGATGAGCTGCCCGGCGCACCCCGGTGGGGGCGGCCAGGGCGCGGGCGCCGAGGGGGCCCGGCGGGCGCGCCGCCCCGAGGAGCCGGCGATCCCGCGGGTCGAGCGCGTCGACGCCGACGGCCGGGCGGGCGTGAGCACGGTGTGGCGGCTGCGCGGGCTGGAGCCCGCGCGCCAGCTGCTGCGGGCGCGGCACGCGACGACGCAGGCCGGCTTCACCGCCGAGGCCATCCCCCAGGGGCGCCTCGAGCACCACCCGATCCTCGTCTCGGACGGCCCGGTGCACGACGACCAGCGACGCAAGGTGGCGCGGTTCCTCGCCCCGGCCGTCGTGACCGAGCGCTACGGCGACCTCATGGCGCAGGTGGCCGACCGCACGGTCGCGCAGGCTCTGGAGAGCGGCCGGTGCCGGCTCGACGAGGCCGCCCTGCACTACACCGTCGAGGTCACCGCCGAGCTGGTCGGGCTGACCGAGTCCGACGTGCCCGGGCTGTCCCGGCGGCTGGTGTCCTTCTTCAACCAGCCGCCCTTCGACATCGCGCGCGACGACCTGGGCCGCAGCCGTAAGGACTGGGCGCGGGCGGCCCGCAACGGGCTGTGGCCGGTCGCCCGGCTGTGGTGGCACGACGTCCGTCCGGCCATCCGGGCGCGGCGTCGGCGGCGCCGCACCGACATCGTCAGCCACCTGCTCGACGAGGGCTACAGCCGCACGAGCATCCTCGTCGAGTGCGTCACCTACGGCACCGCCGGCATGGTGACGACGCGCGAGTTCATCGTCATGGCCGCCTGGCACCTGCTCGGGGACGACGCCCTGCGTGGGCGCTACCTGGCGGCGGAGCAGCCCGAGCGGCTGGCGATCCTGGAGGAGATCATCCGGCTCGAGCCGGTCGTCGGCCACCTCTACCGCCGGGTCCGCCGGCCCGTGGAGATCACCGACGGCGAGCAGAGCTGGACGATCCCGCCGGGCGACCTCGTGGACGTGTGCGTGCGGGCCACCAACACCGACCCCGACGCGGTCGGCGCCGACCCCCAGCAGCTGTGCCCCGGCCGGGGCATGCCGCGGGGTACCGCCGGCTACGGCCTCGCCTTCGGTGACGGCGAGCACAAGTGCCCGGGGCAACCCCTGGCGCTGCTGGAGTCCGACGCGCTCCTCGTGCGCCTGCTCGTCCACCATCCGCGCCTGGTGGCCGAGCCGGAGCTGGGCTGGGACCACCTCATCGAGGGCTACTGGCTGCGGGGCTTCGAGCTGGCGCTCGACTCCGGGAGCACGTGACGGTAGGTCCACGACGTCAAGGCCGTGGCCACCATCGCGATGAGCACGCCCAGGAAGACGTGCGGCGCCACGACGCCGGAGGACCCCAGCCCGGTCTGGACCGCGACCATCGCCGCGAGCAGGACCGCCAGGGTCACGTTGACCGGCCCGGCCGAGGCACGCAGGACGAGATAGACCAGCGCGCAGGCCACCGTCAACGTGACGGTGACCCAGGCCCCCACCTCGTGGAAGGCCCGGTAGCCGGGCTCACCACCGATGAAGGCCGCCGCCCACCCGGCCTGCGCCACCACCGCGCTCAGCACGAGCGTCGCCGCCGAGCGCAGGACGATGAGGTGCGGGTGCGGCATCGCGGGGAGTGACGGCATACCTCTCACCGCGCGTCCACAGGTCCCGGGAGCCGCCGCAGCGGCCCCCGGACCAGCACGTCGCCGAGGATGGCGACCTTCACCCGGCGCGGCACCCGACGGCGCTCGGTGAAGACGTCGTAGTCGGCGGCCTCGATCCGGTCGAGGATGAGGGCGTACATCCTCAGGGCCGTGGCCACGCACCGGGCGCTGCGCGGCGGCAGCATCGCCACGCCCTGCGAGGCGTGGGCGTAGAGACCGCGGTTGCGCTCGATCTGCTCGGCCATCATCGCGCGCCACTGCGGCGTCACCCGGCGCTCGTGCGGGTCGGCGCCGTGCCGGGCGAGGTCGTCCTGCGGGAGGTAGACGCGCCCCCGGTCGAGGTCCTCGCCGACGTCGCGCAGGAAGTTGGTGAGCTGGAAGGCCAGCCCGAGGGAGCGGGCCGGGCCCTGGGCGGCCGGGTCGCGCGGCTCGAGCACCGGCAGCATCATCTCGCCGATGACGGCGGCCGAGCCCTCCATGTAGCCGTCGCGCAGCTCCTCCCAGCTGGCCCAGGTCTCCCGGGTGAGGTCCAGCTCCATGGCGCGGAAGAAGCGGTCGAAGCACTCGGGGTCGGTGCCGCGGCGGCGCAGGCTGTCGGCGACCGCCGCCATGACCGGGTCGGAGGAGCCGCCCTGCGCCAGCGCGTCGGTGAAGAGCCGCTCGAAGCCGCGCAGCCGCACGCCGGGGTCGGGGTCGGCGGGCACGGGCACGTCCACCGTCTCGGGCTCGTCCACGATGTCGTCGGCCAGGCGGCAGAGCGCGTAGACGGCGTAGACGTCGCGACGTTGCTCCGGCGCCAGCAGCCGGGCGCCCCAGTAGTAGGTGGTCCCGTGCCGCTTGGTCAGCTCCCGGCACCGTTCATACCCGAGCTCCAGGTGGGGGTCGGCCGCCGTCGCTCCGGAATGCATGGCGTCAGCCTAGTGCGGCTAGGGTTTGCGCCGGAGGTGAGACGCGCGTGAAGGACGTGGCGATCGTCGGGCTCGGCCCGGCCGGACGGGCCCTGGCGTCGGCCTGCGCGGCCCGGGGCCTGTCCGTGCTCGCGGTCGACCCGCGACCGGGAGCTGCCTGGACCCCGACCTACGGCGCGTGGACCGAGGAGCTGGTCGGTCTGCCACCCGGGGTCGTGCGGCAGCGGATCGAGGTGCCCGAGCTGTGGGCACGGGGCCGCCACCGGCTGCCCCGGGCGTATGCCGTGCTCGACAACGCGGCGCTGCAGGCCGCCCTGCCGCTGGACGCGGTGGAGCTGCGCGAGGCCCGGCTGGACGACGCGGGGGTGAGCGCGCTGTCCGCCGAGGCGAGAGTCGTGGTGGACGCGCGGGGGGCCCGTCCGGACGGACGCCGGTCGCAGGATCCAGCGCCGGCGCAGACCGCCTCCGGCATCGTCGTCACCCCCGAGGACGCGGCGCCGGCGTTGGCCGGGGCGGAGGGGATCCTCATGGACTGGAGCACCGACTGGTCGGAAGACCCCGACTCCCCTCGGGGCGTGCCGAGCTTCCTCTACGCCCTCCCGCTGGACGAGGACCGGGTGCTGCTGGAGGAGACGTGCCTCGCCGCCTCTCCCGCGATGCCGGTGCCCGAGCTGCGCGAGCGCCTGCACCGGCGGCTGCTGCGGCGTGGGGTGCGGGCGGCAGCGGTCGAGGACCCGCTCGCTCGGGAGACGGTCTGGATCCCCATGCGGGGGCGGGACGAGCCTGCGCCCTCGGGGACCCTCGCCGTCGGCACGGCAGGCCGAGGCGGCCACCTGGTCACGGGCTACTCGGTGGCGCACTCGCTGCGCTCGGCGCGGTCGCTCGCCGACCGCCTCGCGACAGGTGGGGCACCCTCGGTCGCTGACCCAGGACGACCCGGGGACCTGCTGAGGGAGGCTGGGCTGCGGGCGCTGCTGCGGCTCGACACCGCCGGGACGGTCGCGCTCTTCGAGGCGTTCGGCACCCTGCCGGCGCACCGCCAGCGCGTGGTGATGGCGCGGGAGGCCGGGGGCCTGGCACTGGGAGCGGCGATGTGGGGGATGTTCGCCGCCATGCCCGCCGCCGGTCGGACCGCGCTGGTGCGGGCCACCCTGGGGCCCTGAGTGAACTCGCCCGGGCGAGGGGGCAGAGCCGCTCACCTCGGGTCTCGGCCCGAAAGTCCGTCCTGTGACGGTTTCCGAGCCATGCCCCTTTCGAGTCGGGGTTTTGAGCCCGACCACCACCTACGGCGAAGGGCCAGAGGCGTGGCCGCGAGCGCGGCTCGAAAACGGTCGTCATTGAGCCAGCCCATTGGCTGTAGGTGACAGATCGGGGCTTGCAGCGAGCCTCGTCCAGCCCGCATCACTTGCAGGTAGTCGGTGCCGGCCGAGGCATCGGTGATGTTTTCGATGAGGCCGAGGGCCACGACTCGGTCTACGGGCCCGATGACGCACGTCGCCTGTTGGTGGCTGGCGTAATACCCCATAGGGGTATATGGTATGGTGGTCCATACGGAGAGAAGAGGAGCTGTGACGTCTAGGAGCGGTTCCAGGTGACCGGGGATGAGCTGCGGGCACTGCGAGACCGCGATCCGCGGCGAGGTCTCCGAGATTCCCGGCGTGACCGGCATCGACGTAAGTGCGGCAACGGGTCGCCTCACCGTCGCTGCCGAGCAGCCGGTGGAAGACGCTGCGGTGATCGCGGCGGTCGATGAGGCCGGCTACGCAGCCGTGAGGAATTGAGATGAAGGCACCTGCACGATGCGGACCTTCAAAGCCCGCGCTGACGACACCAGCGCTCCGGCACCAGCCGGACCGGCACCGGCCCGCGAGCCGGTGAACGTCTGACCTATCCGTCATCGACACATCCCGAAAGGAAACACAGATGACTGCACACGAGAACCTGAACCTGACCGACACCTCCTCCAGCGGTGGGAGCTGCTGCGGCCATACGCCGAGCGCCGAAGCGGTCGCGCAGACCCCCGCCGAGGAGATGACCGAATGCCGGGTGATGGCCGGCACCCCCGTCGTCAAGGCGCAGGCGGAGGAAGCTGGCCTCTACCGCGACTACCAGGGCCAGCGGTACTGGTTCTGCTGCGCCGCCTGCGGCCCCCTGTTCGACGCCGATCCCGACCGCTACGCGAACGCCGCCTGACGGCACCTGGTTCCGCGCTCCCCTTGCGCGCACTCGCACGGGAGCGCGGAGCCGTCACCCGGTCTCAGGCCGGGACCAGAAGCTGATGGACGAAGGAGACGAGATCATGATCAACGAGCCCTCGACACGTTCGGACGCGCACGCCGAGCACACGCAACATGAAGCACCCGGCACCCACGCCGGTCATCACTCGCGCGCCCACCATCAGGGTCATGACAAGGCTCCCAGTCGCCACGACGGCCATGACGCCCACGCGAACGACGAGGGACACAGCGGCCACGATTACGGGCATGCCGGTCACGGCGATCACGTCCGACAGTTCCGCCGCTTGTTCTGGATCATGCTCGTGCTCGCCGTCCCGGTCGTGGGCTTCAATGACATGTTCGCTCACCTCATCGGCTACAACCTGCCCGAAGCCGCGTGGGTCTGGTGGGTCTCGCCGATCTTGGGCACGGTCATCTACTTCTGGGGTGGGTGGCCCTTCCTTACCGGCGGGCTGAGCGAGATCCGCTCCCGCAAACCGGGGATGATGCTGCTCATCGGCCTGGCCATCACCGTGGCGTTCCTCGCGTCCTGGGGTGCCAGCCTGCGGATCCTGGACCACGAGCTGAACTTCTGGTGGGAGCTGGCGCTGCTGGTGGTCATCATGCTGCTGGGCCACTGGATCGAGATGCGCTCCCTCGCGCAGACCACCTCCGCGTTGGACTCCCTGGCCGCGCTGCTGCCCGACGAAGCCGAGAAGGTCGACGGCGACGACGTCATCAAGGTCGCTCCTGCTGATCTGGCCGTCGGCGATGTGGTCATCGTCCGTCCCGGTTCCTCGGTACCCGCCGATGGAAAGATCGTCGACGGGTCGGCCTCCATGGACGAGTCGATGGTCACCGGGGAGTCGAAGACGGTGCGCCGTGAGACCGGCGATCAGGTGGTCGCCGGCACCGTGGCCACCGACTCCGGCCTACGCGTCGAGGTCACCGCCTCCGGCGACGACACCGCCCTCGCCGGCATTCAAAAGCTCGTCTCCGACGCCCAGGCGTCCTCCTCCCGCGCGCAGCGGATCGCCGACACCGCAGCCGCCTGGTTGTTCTGGTTCGCCCTCGGTGCTGCACTGATAACTGCCCTGGTGTGGTCGCTGATCGGGCGGCCGGACGACGCCGTGGTTCGCACGATCACCGTGCTGGTCATCGCCTGCCCGCACGCCCTGGGCCTGGCGATCCCGCTGGTGGTGTCCATCGCGACCGAGCGCGCCGCCCGCGGCGGAGTGCTCATCAAAGACCGTCTCGCGCTGGAGTCCATGCGCACCGTGGACACCGCGCTGTTCGACAAGACCGGCACCCTCACCAAGGGCGAGCCGACGGTGACCGCCATCGATCCCGCCGACACCCGGACCGAGGAGGAGGTGCTGGCGCTGGCCGCCGCCGCGGAGGCCGACAGCGAGCACCCGCTCGCCCGGGCCATCGTCAGCGCCGCCCGCACCCGGAAACTCGACGTGCCCGCGGCCTCGGACTTCTCCTCCTCCCCGGCGGTCGGCGTTAAGGCCACCGTCGATGGAACCGTCATCGAGGTCGGCGGACCGTACCTACTCGACCAGCACCACGCGGACGAGCTCCCCGCCGCCGACGCCTGGCGCGGGGAAGGCGCGATCATCCTGCACGTGCTCGCCGACGGTGAGGTCATCGGGGCGCTCCGGCTGGCCGACGAGATCCGGCTCGAGTCCCGCGAAGCCGTCGACGCACTCCACGCGGCCGGGGTGCAGGTCGTGATGATCACCGGCGACGCCCAAGCCGTCGCCGACACAGTCGCGAAGGATCTCGGCATCGACCGGGTCTTCGCTGGTGTGCGTCCGCAGGACAAGGCCGCCAAGGTCGCCGAGCTCCAGAACGAGGGCAGCAAGGTCGCCATGGTCGGCGACGGCGTGAACGATGCACCCGCGCTCGCTCAGGCCGATGTCGGCATCGCCATCGGCGCGGGCACCGACGTGGCGATCGGCTCGGCCGGCGTCATCCTCGCCTCCTCTGACCCGCGCTCGGTGCTGTCCGTCATCGAGCTCTCCCGACGCAGCTACCGGAAGATGAAGCAGAACCTGTGGTGGGCCGCCGGCTACAACCTCATCTCCGTCCCCCTGGCCGCAGGCGTCCTCGCCCCAATCGGGTTCGTCCTGCCGATGAGTATTGGCGCCATCCTGATGTCGGCCTCCACCGTGGTGGTGGCGCTCAACGCCCAACTCCTGCGCCGCCTGGACCTTCGCCCCGCCCACAGCACCCGGGCCCTCCTGCGAACCGACTCCTGACCCAGAACGTCCCACCCACCTAGAAGGAGACGCCTCATGGCCAGCCTCACGCCACAGCACGAGCATCACGGCTACATCTCGGACAAGGACCGTTATCTGGCCAGGGTGAAACGGATCGAGGGACAGTCCCGGGGTATCTACCGCATGATCGACCAGGAGGCCTACTGCATCGACATCCTGACCCAGATCAGCGCTCTCACCTCAGCCCTGGAGAACGTCGCCCTGGCCCTGCTCGACGACCACCTGAAGCACTGCGTCGTCGACGCTGCCAGGACGGGCGGCCCCGAGGCGGAGGAAAAGATCGCTGAGGCCTCGCGCGCGATCGCCCGGCTCGTCAAGTCCTGACCGAGCACGCGCCCGGTAACGGAACTGCCCAATCACACCCTTGAACTGGACGACAGACCCACCATGACCCACCCGTCTGCTCGGGACTGCTGCACGGTTAGGTGACAGGTCGGGTCTATCGCTCTATCGGTGAAAGTGGCCTATCGCCCCGATTGGGGCAGGAGGGGTGGTAGGTCCGCTCCGACCGGGCTGGGGCCGGCGACCACGAGCGGACAAGTCGGGCCAAGGGCACGAAGCCAGTCAGGTCAGGGGTCACGCTCGTAGGCACCAGCCACAGCCCATCTCCATCAGGCTGCGAAGGAAAATCTTCACGGTCAGGTCAGGTGCAGGGTGGTGATGCAGGTCGGGTCATCTTCGTTCATGGTGGAGATGATGGCTGTTCCCGTCTGACCCTCGTGCTTGATCGTGAGGGTTGCCTCGATGCCGCGGGGCACCCAGACGCCGACGAACCCGTTGTCGTAGGTCTGCTGTACCTCGTCGACGAGCACGTCGCCGTCCTCGCCGGTGAGCGTGACATGGACCTCAGTGTTGTCGAGTTCGCCCAGGCAGGTGGTCAGGCTGTGGAAGTAGCAATCGTGCGTCTGCTCCCGATAGGGGGCGACCGAGATGTACACCTCCTCTTCGGGCATCGGCAGTCGTGTCTCGCGGTCTTGATCGTCGGTAAGGACGAGCGCGTCGGGTTGCACGGATGCAATCAGACCGACAGGACGGTCGACGACGGGCATCGTGTCGAGCCGCTCGATGACCTGCGTGGCGTCCAGGCCGTCCAGGTCGTGGTCCGCCAAAAACTCAGTGTCGACGGCTCGACTGCCGATGGAGGTGGATTCGGACTCGGGCGACGTTGTGGCGCATCCGGTGAGAACGAGGGCGGCGGCAAGCGTGGCGGTGGCCGTGACGATCAGACTTCGGCGACGCGGCTTGGTGGGGCGGTTCAAGGCGAGATCCTTCTAAGGTGTTGGGGGTCGGTGCCGGGCGCTCTCGCCACGGCACCGACCCTGGTGGTCAATCAGAGGGTGGCCAAGAGGTCCTGCATCTCCTGGATCTCAGCGGTCTGCGCGTCGACGATCGTCTGCGCGAGCTCGACGGCATCGGGGTTGCTGCCGTCATCGACCTGCGTCTGGGCCATCTCGACCGCTCCCTCGTGATGGACGATCATCTGCTCCAAGAAGAGTCGCGATGCCTCGGCGCCGTCGGCCACTTCGAGGGCGGCCAGGTCGTCCTCGGTCATCATGCCGTCGCCGTGATCCATGCCGTCCATCTGGCCTTCGTCGGGGTCGACGCCCCAGTCGTCCAGCCAGCCCTGAAGCTGTTCGATCTCCGGACCCTGGGCGGTCTTGATCGCCTCGGCCAGCTCGACCACCTCGGGGTGGACGCCGTCCTTGGCGAGGACGATGTCGCTCATCTGGATGGCCTGCTCGTGGTGGACGATCATCATCGAGGCGAACATCACGTCCGCGTCGTTGGCATCGGCTGCCTGCTCGGACGAGCCGTGGTCCACGCCCGGCATTGAGTCTTCGTCGTCGCTTCCGGCCGAGCACCCAGCAAGGGCCAGCGTGAGGGCGAGTGCGGCGGTCGCCGCGGTACGAAACTTCATGAGTGTTCTCCAATATCAACAGTCGCTTCAGTGGCGCGGAACCCCACATGGGCGCCGCGTGAGTGAGAGAGGGGGAACCGCCGGCGCTGGTGTGCGCCGGGTTCACTGCTCCATCACGTGCGACTGATGCAGAGAACGTGCAGCGACGGCGCCCGAGGCAGCAGCCGGTCGATGAAGCGCTCCACAAGGAGCGGCCGGAATGCAGCGTGCATCCATCCGGGCAGAAGCCGCGGCGGCACCAGGACGAAGAGGACAAACAGCAGAGCGAGCACGCACGTCATGGCCATGCCCGGATGGGCGCCACCCCCGCAGTCCGCGCAGGAACCCCCGGGATCATCAGCCGTACCGCCGGTCAACCCGTAAGAGCCCGCCGAGCCGTGATGCGCCATGCCCTGGTGCGTCTCGCCGGAGTCGGCGACGGTGACAGACAAGGGGGCAGCCGCGTGAGCGGCCGGAGTGCCGTGCAGATTCAGCGCATGCATGGCCAGCAGGCCGACAAGGATCGCCGCCACCAGCAGCCCGCCCAGCAGCGCGCACCGAGAGAGGAAAGGGCCTCTCCCAGAGCGCGTTGCAGCGACGGGTGCCATGCCCTCCACTCTAGGGGCTCTGTCGATGGCTCACCGAGCACGGGATGCCGAATCTCCCGCCCGGGAACCGGACTCCGTATCTCCATGGTCCACGGCGTCGTTACCTGTTCGTGACATTTGGCCCGGTCCTGTGTAACCTCGAAGAGTCCTCCTCCCTGGGGGGACCCCCGAGCGCGACTGCCTAGTCCTGTCCGCGCGCCGATCGGGGCCGTGGCACGTACGACACCGCTTTGACAGGAGCGGGGGAACCACCTCTGGAGCCGCCCCTGCGGCTCCTTGGGGCGACGGACCGGCCAACCCGGTCCAGGGGCACTCCAGCCCGAAGCCCGACAGCTCACCCCGCAGGCACTGGAGGAACTACATGACCCAGCGCACCACCGGCCGCCACCGTCGGCCCGGTCGTCTCCGCACGACCAGCACCACCCTGACCCGTACGGCGGCCGTGGCCGCGACGTCGACCGGCCTCCTGGCCGGTGCGGCGCTGAGCGCCAACGCAGCACCCGAGGTGCCCCAGGACCGTGACGGCCTGCTCCGTCTCGGTGTGGGCGTCAGCGCCGACCGCACGGTCACCGTGGACCGTCCGGCTGAGGCCGCCGCCGCCCCGTCCGACATCGAGCTCGACTCCTTCGGGATCGGCGGGTTCTCCGCCTACACCCCCGAGGTCGAGGTGGAGGTCGAGGAGCCGGTGCAGGCCGCCCCCGCGCAGCAGGAGCAGGCCGCTCCCGCGCAGCAGGAGCAGGTCACCGAGCAGGTCTCCGCCCGTGAGGAGACCAGCGCGAG
>NZ_CANKYH010000006.1 GCF_947487915.1 uncultured Serinicoccus sp.
TTGGCCCCCCGGGCCACGGGCGTCCACTACACCGCCGGCGCGGCTACCCCCGGGGTGGCCCCGGGCTACCGCGTACCGCAAACCGCTCCCCCCGACGCCGCGGACACGACCGAGGGCCGGGAGCGTGTGCTCCCGGCCCTCGGTGATGCTGCGGTATGCCGTCAGCGACGGTCGCGCGGGGTGGTCGCCCCACCCGCGCCGAACCCGTCGTCGTCCGGGTCGGCCAGGCGGTTCTGACCGGAGTCGTCGCGCACCTGGTTGGCCTCGGCCAGGTCGCGCACGGACATCTCCTTGTCGGCGTCCAGCTTGCCGAGCTCGGCGAGCTTGCCGCTCTTGCGGTCGGCGAGGTACTCGTTCATCTCCTTCTTGATGACCGGCAGCAGGAAGTAGACGCCGAGCAGGTTGACGAACGCGCAGACGAACAGGAAGTTGTCCGCGAACGCCAGCACCTGGCCGAAGTTGAGGATGCAGCCCGCCACCGTGAAGAGGAGGAAGACGACCCGGTAGATGAGCGTGGAGGTCCGGGTGTCGCCGAAGAGGTAGTTCCACGCCCGCTGGCCGTAGTAGGACCAGGTGATGAGGGTGGAGATCGCGAACAGCGCGACCGCGACGGCCAGGATCGTCGGGAACCACGAGATGTTCTCGGCGAAGGCGTCGGAGGTGATGACCACACCGCCGCCGTAGTCGTAGCTGTCGTCCGCGAAGACCTGCTCACGGGTCTCGTTGTAGAACGTGGTGTCCGCGATGACGATCGTCAGCGCGGTCATGGTGCAGACGAGGACCGTGTCGATGAACGGCTCGAACATCGCGACGAAGCCCTCGGACACCGGCCGACGGGTCTTCACGGTCGAGTGCGCGATCGGCGCCGAGCCCAGGCCGGCCTCGTTGGAGAAGGCCGAGCGGGTCAGGCCGACGACGAGGGCGCCGATGAAGCCACCGGTGACCCCCTCGGCGGTGAAGGCGCCGGTGAGGATGTCGCCGATGGCACCGGGGATGTGCGGGATGTTCGTCAGGATGACGATGAAGCAGGCGAGCACGTAGACGCCACCCATGAGCGGGACCAGCGTCGAGGTGACCCGGCCGATGGACTTCATCCCACCGATGATGACCGCGCCGATGAGGGCGGCGAGGACGAGACCGAAGATGAGCCCCGCGGAGGTGGAGGCCAGGAAGCTGTCCTCGCCACCGGTGACCTCGACGGCCTGCGAGTAGGTCTGGTTGGCCTGGAACATGTTGCCGCCGCCGACGCCGAAGAAGAGGATGGCGAGGGCGAAGAGGCCGGTGAGGCCCACGGAGAGGAACTTGGGGAACTTGCTGAACGCCACGGGGAGGTACTTGAACGGGCCGCCGGAGACGGTGCCGTCCGCGCGGATCTCGCGGTACTTCACGCCGAGCGTGCACTCGGCGAACTTCGTCGCCATGCCGAAGAGGCCGGCCAGGATCATCCAGAAGGTCGCCCCCGGGCCACCCAGGGTGACGGCGACGCCGACACCGGCGATGTTGCCCAGGCCCACGGTGCCCGAGACGGCGGAGGTCAACGCCTGGTAGTGCGGGATCTCACCCGGGTCGTCCGGGGAGGAGTACTTGCCCCGCAGCGTGTCCCACGCCACCTTGATGCCGCGGAACTGGATGAACCCGAAGTAGATCGAGATGATGATGGCGGCGGCGAGCAGCCACATCACGACGAAAGGCATCGGGATGCCGGGGATCTCGAAGAAGATGATGTCTCCGGACACCTTCGTGATCGTCTCGAAGCTGGAGTCGACGGTGGACTCGAGGTTCTGGACCCACTGGGGGTCATCGACCGCCTCGGCCATGGACAGGGGAATTGTTCGCAACATGCGTCACACTGTTTGCCACATCAGGTGATTGGTCAACGACATACCCTGATCGTGACCAAAACGTGATGCTGGTCAGGAACACCAGGCACAGGTCTCTCGTTGAGGCCCCTCCTGCCTCGTCGGGCGCCGCGCCGCGGTCTGTGACAATGACGGGTATGACGCACCACCACCAGATCGCTCCCTCGCGCCCGGCGCAGCTGCCCGAGCGTCCGTCCGTCGACGGCCTCGAGGAGAAGTGGGTCGCGGTATGGAAGGACACCGACGTCTACGCCTTCGACCGGGACGCCGCGCTGGCCGGCCCGCGCGAGCAGATCTTCGCCGTGGACACCCCGCCGCCGACCGCGTCGGGCACGCTGCACCTCGGTCACGTCTTCGGCTACACCCAGGCCGACTGCCTGGCGCGCTACCACCGGATGACCGGCAAGCACGTGTTCTACCCCATCGGGTGGGACGACAACGGGCTGCCGACCGAGAAGCGGGTGCAGAACTACTACGGCGTGCGCGGGGATGCCACCCTCCCCTACGACCCCGACTTCACCCCGCCCCAGCGGGGCGGCGACGGCAAGAGCCTGCGGGCCGCCGACCAGGTGCCCGTGGGGCGCTCCACCTTCATCGAGCTCTGCGAGGAGCTCACGGTCATCGACGAGCAGGCCTTCGAGGACGTCTTCCGCCGCCTCGGCCTGGCCATCGACTGGAACGTGCAGTACCGCACCATCGGCGACCGCTCCCGGGCCGTCGCGCAGCAGGCGTTCCTGCGCAACCTCGCCCGCGGCGAGGCATATCAGGCGGAGGCGCCGGGCTTGTGGGACATCACCTTCCAGACCGCCGTCGCCCAGGCCGAGCTCGAGGCGCGGGACTACCCCGGCGCCTACCACCGCGTGGCCTACCACCGCGCCGAGGGTGCCCCGGTGCACATCGAGACGACCCGCCCCGAGCTCATCCCGTCGGTCGTCGCGCTCGTCGCCCACCCCGACGACCAGCGGTATGCCGACCTCTTCGGCAGCACGGTCACCTCGCCGCTCTTCGGGGTCGAGGTGCCGGTGCTCGCGCACCCGCTCGCGGAGATGGACAAGGGGGCCGGCATCGCCATGTGCTGCACCTTCGGCGACATGACCGACGTGCAGTGGTGGCGCGAGCTGCAGCTCCCGACCCGCTCGGTCATCACCCGGGCCGGCCGGCTGCAGGCCGAGACACCCGCGTGGATCGCCGGAGGGCCCGGTGAGTCGTTGTATGCCGAGCAGCTGGCCGGCAGGACCGTCCACTCGGCCCGCGAGGCGGTGGTCGAGGCCCTGCGCGCCTGCGGAGACCTGGACGGCGAGCCCGCCAAGACGCAGCGCAAGGCCAACTTCTACGAGCGCGGCGAGAAGCCGCTGGAGATCGTCACCAGCCGCCAGTGGTTCATCCGCAACGGCGGTCGCGAGGAGGGCGCCCCCGGGCTGCGCGAGGCGCTCATCGCCCGCGGCGAGGAGGTCGACTTCCACCCCAACTTCATGCGCAGCCGCTACCGCAACTGGGTCGAGGGCCTCAAC
Source organism: uncultured Serinicoccus sp. (assembly GCF_947487915.1). Classification (GTDB taxonomy): domain Bacteria; phylum Actinomycetota; class Actinomycetes; order Actinomycetales; family Dermatophilaceae; genus Ornithinicoccus. The sequence continues at coordinate 3,371 of NZ_CANKYH010000006.1, forward strand.
GGCGACTGGCTCATCAGCCGCCAGCGCTTCTTCGGCGTCCCGTTCCCGGTCTGGTATGCCGTGGACGCGGCCGGCGAGGTCGACCACGACACCGTCCTCGTGCCCGACGAGGCGCGGCTGCCCATCGACCCGGTGAGCGACGTGCCGGAGGGCTACAGCGCGGACCAGCGCGACCAGCCCGGCGGCTTCACCGCCGACACCGACGTCATGGACACCTGGGCGACGTCCTCGCTGTCCCCGCAGATCGCAGCCGGGTGGCCGACGCGAGGCGGCGCCGGCGAGGGCTCGGACGCCGAGCTCTTCGAGGCGATCTTCCCGTTCGACATGCGTCCCCAGGGACACGACATCATCCGCACGTGGCTGTTCGCGACCATGGTCCGCGCGCACCACGAGCACGGCACCGTGCCGTGGACCGACGCCTACCTCAACGGCTGGATCCTCGACCCGGACCGCAAGAAGATGTCCAAGTCCAAGGGCAACGCCGTCACCCCGCTGGACATGCTGCAGGCCAGCGGGACCGACGCCGTCCGCTACTGGGCGGCCGCGGCGCGCCCCGGCGTCGACACGGTCGACGACCCCAACCAGATCAAGGTCGGGCGCCGGCTGGCGATCAAGCTGCTCAACGCCAGCTCCTTCGTCCTCGGTTTCGGCGAGCTGCCGGAGGGTTCCTCCGAGGCCGACCTCGTCACCGAGCCGCTGGACCGGGCCATGCTGGCCGGGCTGGCCGAGGTCGTGCGCCGGGCCACCCAGGCCTACGAGGCGTGGGACTACTCCACCGCGCTCGACGTCACCGAGTCGTTCTTCTGGACCTTCTGCGACGACTACCTCGAGCTGGTCAAGGAGCGCGCCTACGGCGGGGAGTTCTCCGCCGACGGGCCCACGGGCGATCCCACGCCGCAGACCCTGTCCGCGCGAGCGGCGCTGCGGCTGGCCCTGTCGGTGCAGCTGCGCCTGCTGGCGCCGGTGATCTCGTTCGCGACCGAGGAGGTGTGGTCGTGGTGGCACGAGGAGGGCACCTCGGTGCACACCCAGCCGTGGCCCGTGGTCGAGGAGCTGGCCGTCGCGCAGGCCGCCGACGCCGCGCTGCTCGGCACGGTCGGGCAGGCCCTGGCCGGGCTGCGCCGGGCCAAGTCGGAGGCCAAGGTCAAGATGCGCACGCCCATCGCGGCGGCGACCGTGGCCGGCCCGCCCGGGGAGCTGGACCGGGTCCGTGCCGCGCTGACCGACCTGGGGGCCGCGGGGAAGGTCACCGGTGAGCTGACCTTCGCCGAGGCCGAGCAGTTCGGCGTGCGCGACGTCGCCCTCGTGGAGGCCCCGGCTTAGGGTGAGGTATGCGCAGGGGCACGGGGTCGACCAGTGGTGTCGTCCTCGCGGTGCTCGCCGCGCTGGCCGGGCTGAGCCTGCTGCTCTGGAGCTCCAGCAGCGGCCGGCCGCTGCTGGGGCCGCCTACCGGCACGTGGGAGCCGGAGATCGGCCTCCCCCCGCTCCCACCGGTGGCCGAGCAGACCGCCGCGACGGCCGTGCCCACGGAGTCCCGACCGCCCCCGCAGGACGGCTGGCAGGTCGACTGGTTGCTCGTCGGCGCCCTGCTGCTGGTCGTCGTGGTGGTCCTGCTCATCGTCCGGGCGCTCCTGGCCCGGGACCGGGACGGCGACGAGCCGCTGGGGATGGAGGAGGACGAGCAGCTCGCCGCACTGCTCGAGGCCAGCGGTGACGACGTGCGCTACCGCGCGCTCGCCGAGGGTGACCCCCGCAACGCGGTCGTCGCCTGCTGGGTGGCGCTCGAGGAGGCCGTCCGCCGGTCCGGGCTTCCGGACAACCCGGCCGAGACGGCCAGCGAGCTGACCCGGCGGGTGCTGAGCCGCTGGGAGGTCGACGAGACCTCCATCCGCACCCTGTCCGAGGCCTACCGCGAGGCCCGCTTCTCCCGGCACCCGGTCTCCGAGCAGCAGCGCGAGCAGGCCGTCGCCGCCCTCGACCGGATCCACGAGGGCTTGCGCCGCCGGGCCCTCGCCGAGCAGGCGCGGGCGGACCGTGCCGCGGCAGCCCGTGCCCCGTCCCAGGGCGAGGGCGAGGCGAGATGACCAGATCCCTCCCGCCGCTGCCCCACCGGCAGCAGGCGCTCGCCACCGACCTGCGCCGCCACCTGGTGCCGGCCCTGGTCATCGCGGTCCTGCTCGGCGGGCTGCTCTTCTTCATCGGGGCGCTGCCCTACCCCTGGCCCGTGGCCCTGCTCGTCGTGGTGCTCGCCGGCGTGGTGGGCGGGTTGCTGACCTGGGGGCTGTCCACGACCGCCAGCGACGTCGAGCAGGCCTACTGGGTCTCGACCCCGCGCCAGGAGGCCGCGCCCCCGGACGCGATGGACTACCGCCTGCTGCGGCTGCGGCGCGACCTGCGGGACGCCCTGGAGCGCGACGACCGCGCGGACGAGATCTACCCCGTCATCCGCGAGCTCGCCGCCGAGCGCCTGCTCGCCCACCACGACGTCGACCTCGAGACCCAGCCCGAGCAGGCCCGGGCGCTGCTCGACCCGCACCTGGTCGCCTACCTGGACCACCCACCCACGGACACCCGCAGACGCAGCCCGAGCGCGCTGCATACCGCCATCGAAGGAGTCGAGAAGCTGTGAACGACACCCCCACCCCCGACCTGGACGTGCCCGAGGTGTCCCGTCGCGCCGCGCAGGTGCTGGACCGGGTCGAGCAGGCGGTCGTCGGCAAGCGCGAGGCGCTGACGCTCGTGCTGACCGCGGTCCTCTCCCGCGGCCACGTGCTCCTGGAGGACTTCCCGGGGCTCGGCAAGACCCTGGCCGCGCGCTCCTTCGCCCAGACCCTGGGGCTGGACTTCACCCGCGCCCAGTTCACCCCCGATCTGCTGCCCTCGGACCTCACCGGCTCCTTCGTCTTCGACCAGAGGAGCACCGAGTTCGTCTTCCGCCCCGGCCCGCTCTTCACCGGGCTGCTGCTGGCCGACGAGATCAACCGCACCCCGCCGAAGACCCAGTCGGCCCTGCTCGAGGCGATGCAGGAGCACCAGGTGACCGTCGAGGGCCAGACCCACCAGCTGCCCCAGCCCTTCCACGTGCTGGCCACCGCCAACCCGGTGGAGTACGAGGGCACCTACCCCCTCCCCGAGGCCCAGCTGGACCGCTTCCTGGCGCGGGTGTCCTTCGGGTACCCCTCCCCCGAGGAGGAGTGGGACGTGCTGCGCCGCCGGGTCACCCGGCAGACCGAGGACCAGCGGCTCGAGCCGGTCACCGACGCGGCCGGCCTGGCGGCGATGCAGGACGCGGTCGAGCGGGTGCCCGTCGAGGACGACATCTCCCGCTACTGCGTCGAGCTCGCCTCGGCGACCCGCCGGCACCGGGCCGTGCTCGTCGGCGCCTCCCCGCGTGGCTCGCTCGCCCTCATGCTCACCTCCCGCGCGTATGCCGTGATCCACGGTCGCGACTACGTCACCCCCGAGGACGTCAAGGCGGTGGCGCACGCCGTCCTCGACCACCGCATCTCGATCAAGCCCGAGCTGTGGATGTCGGACACCGGCGGCGCCGCGGTGGTGACGGCCGCCCTCGGCCAGGTGCCCGTGCCCGGTTCGCGGACGGGAGCCTCCACGGTGGACGAGGACGACGCGCCTGCCGAGCGGTCCGCGGCGCGGTCCTGATGGCGGCCTTCGAGCGAGCCGACGCCTGGCGGCCGACCCACGCCCTCCAGCGCTGCCTGGTCGCCGTGCTCACCATCGCGCCGGTGGCGCTGGTGTTCCGTCGCCCGGACCTGCTCGTGCTGGTCAGCCCGCTCGCCCTCGTGCTGGCCTGGAGCCTCGCGACCCGTCCGCAGGAGCGTCCCGACCACCGCTTCGGGCTGTCGCACGGGCAGGTGCGCGAGGGCGACCAGGCGCTCGCCGTGGCCGACCTGGAGCCGGTGGAGGGGGCCGAGGTCCTCTCGGCGGCCCTGACCCCCGCCCCCTTCGTCCGGGCGGTGCTGCGCGAGCGGATGCGCCAGGCTCGGGACAGCGACGACCAGCTGGTGCAGCGGACCTGCACCGTGGCCGACGCCGACGGACCGCAGGTGCAGGGCTACCGGCGGTTGCTCGTCGGGGTCCGGGTGACCCGGTGGGGGGTGCGTCGGATCGGGCCGCTGCAGGTCGCCGCGGCCGGGGCCTGGGGCTCCTACCGGTGGGGCCCGCTGTCGATGGACGCGCAGGCGCTACGGGTGCTCCCCCAGCCGGCGGCGTTCGACACCTCCGCACCGGCCCCGCACCCGCGCGGCCTGGTGGGGATGCACCGTTCGAGCCGTCCCGGGGAGGGCAGCGAGTTCGCGACGATCCGCCCCTTCCAGGTCGGTGACCGGCTGCGGCGCATCCACTGGCCCCGCTCGAGCCGGACCGGGGAGCTACACGTGACCTCCAGCTATGCCGACCAGGACACACACGTCGCCGTGCTCGTCGACGCGCACTACGACCTGGGCCGGTCCGGCGGCCTGGACGGCGACGTGAGCTCCCTGGACCGGTCGGTGCGGGCCGCGGCCGCGGTGGCCGAGCACTTCCTGCACCAGGGCGACCGGGTCAGCCTGCGGGTGCTCTCGGCGCGCACCCCGCTCGTGGTGCCGACCGGCACCGGCCGACGGCACGGGGTCCGGATCCTCGACACCCTCAGCGGGGTGCAGGCCTCGGTGGACGAGCAGACCGACCCGCGGCGGGTCCACCTCGGGATCGGCTCGGGGACCCTCGTGGTGATGATCTCCTCCCTCGTCTCCCCGGACGCGCTCACCCAGGCCGCGACCCTGGCGGCGCGCGGCACCTCGGTCGTCGTGGTGGACGCCCTTGGTGAGGCCGTCGCCAGGGTGGCGCCCAGCGGCGAGCGCGATGCACTGGCGCGGACCGCCTGGCGGATCCGGATGCTCGAGCGGGACCGGGAGATCCGGGCGATCCGCGCGCAGGGCGTCGCGGTGGTGCCCTGGCTGGGGCCGGGCAGCCTGGACGTCGTGCTGCTGGAGCTGGCCCGCCGCCGACGCCGGGTGGGTGCCTGATGGGCGAGCTGCGCGAGCACTGGGTGAACCTGCGGACCGCCTCCCCCAGCCACCTGCGGGTGCGGCTGGTGGCTCTCGCGGCGTCGGTCGTCTTCGCGCTGTGCCTCGTCGCGGCCGGGGGCGGGGGGCCGACCGTGTGGATCGGCACGGTCGTGCTGGGCGCTCTCGTCGTGGCCCAGCCCGCCGGCGTCATGCCGGCGTTCTTCCTCGTGTGGGCGATCGCGGCCTGGTGGGCCGCCGTCCCGGGCCCGTGGCACTGGGCCCTGCTGCCGGCGGCGTGGAGCCTGCTGCTCGTGCACGCGAGCGCCGCCCTGGCGGCCTCGGTGCCGCCCCAGGCGACCGTCCCCCGCTCCGTCCTCACCCGGTATGCCGCCCGTGTCGGCGTCGTCGCCGCGGCCGTGACCCTCGTCTGGGGGCTGGCGGCGCTCGCCGCCGCAGGGGGCAGCGGGAGCGCCGGCGTCGGGCCGGTGCCCAGCATCATCGGTCTGGCCGTCCTGGCAGCGGCGCTCCTCGGCTACGTCCGCCTCCGCCGCCGCCACACCGCACCGGACGCGCGCTAGGACCACACCGGACTTGGTGCGTCCGCACCGGACGCGCGCTCGGCATACCCCGTGCCGCGCACCCCGGCCTATGCTGGCGCACATGCACGCGCTCGCCGACCTGACCGCCGGGCGATGAGCGAGGGTCGGGCGCGGCGTCGTTTCCCGCAGTCGGTCTACGCCCTGGGCAGCGACCCGGACCCGCGCTTCAGCCTGGCCAACGAGCGCACCTTCCTCGCCTGGATCCGCACCGCCCTGGCCTTCCTCGCCGCGGGCGTGGCGCTGGAGGCGCTCGCGGTGCCGATCGCGCCGGGATACCGCCTGGCCGCGTCCGCCGTCTTCGTCGTGCTGGGGATGCTGGCGGCGGTGCAGGCGTGGGTGGGGTGGTTCCGGGTGGAGCGGGCCATGCGCGAGGGTCGGACCCTCCCGCCGCTCACCATCGGTGCCGTCATCGCGGTCGGCGTGCTCCTGGCCACCCTGCTCGTCGCCGTCGGTCTGCTCGCGTGAGCACCGCACCCGACCGCCCCTACGACCCCGGGCTGCAGCCGGAGCGGACGCTGCTCGCGTGGCGCCGCACGGCGCTCGCGCTGGCCGTGGTGTCGGCCGCGATCGCCCGGTATGCCGGGGACCGCCTCGGCCTCGTGACGGCCGCCGCCGTGGGTGCCGCCGGGGTGGCCGGCGCGGCGTGGGGCTACCACCGGGCGACGCAGCGCTACCGGCGGATCCATCTGTGGCTGCACCGGGAGGACACGCTGGCGGGCGACGGCCTGGCTTTCGCCGTCACCAGCGCATCGCTCGGGCTCGTCGCGCTCGCCGCGGCGGTCTACGTCATCCAGGTGGGGCTGGAGCGGCTCGGCTGACGCGGTCGCCGGACCAGGGCCGGCCGGTGCGGTCCCAGCGCGCGTCCGGTGCAGAGGTCAGGCGCTCTCCTTGCGCTGCTGACGCTTGCGGGGGGCGACGTCGCGCCGGACGATCGTGGGGTTGACGTTCTCCTGGACGACCTCGCGGGTGATGACCACCTTGGCGATCTGGTCGTCGGAGGGGACGTCGAACATCACCGGCAGCAGCACCTCCTCGAGGATGGCCCGCAGCCCGCGGGCGCCGGTGCCGCGCAGCAGCGCCTGGTCGGCGATGGCCTCGAGCGCGTCGTCGGCGAACTCCAGCTCCACGCCGTCGATCTCGAACATCTTCTGGTACTGCTTGACCAGCGCGTTGCGTGGCTCGGTGAGGATGTTGACCAGGGCGTCGCGGTCCAGCGGCGACACCGTGGTGATGACGGGCAGACGCCCGATGAACTCGGGGATCAGCCCGAACTTCATGAGGTCCTCCGGCAGCACGTCCCCGAAGTGCTCTCCCACGTCCTTGGCCGACTTCAGCTCGGCGCCGAAGCCGAGCCCCTGCTTGCCGGTGCGCGACTCGATGATCTTCTCCATGCCGGCGAAGGCCCCGCCGACGATGAAGAGCACGTTGCCGGTGTCGATCTGGATGAACTCCTGGTGCGGGTGCTTGCGCCCACCCTGCGGCGGGACGCTGGCGACCGTGCCCTCGAGGATCTTCAGGAGCGCCTGCTGCACGCCCTCCCCGGAGACGTCCCGGGTGATCGAGGGGTTCTCGCTCTTACGCGCGATCTTGTCGATCTCGTCGATGTAGATGATCCCGGTCTCGGCCTTCTTCACGTCGAAGTCGGCGGCCTGGATGAGCTTGAGCAGGATGTTCTCGACGTCCTCGCCGACGTAGCCGGCCTCGGTGAGCGCCGTCGCGTCGGCGATGGCGAAGGGCACGTTGAGCATCCGCGCGAGGGTCTGGGCGAGATAGGTCTTGCCGCACCCGGTCGGGCCGATGAGCAGGATGTTGGACTTGGCGATGTCGACGTTGTCCTCGCCGCCGCTCTTGCCCTCACCGGCCTGGATCCGCTTGTAGTGGTTGTAGACCGCGACGGCCAGCGCCCGCTTGGCGGGGTCCTGGCCGACGACGTAGTTCTGCAGGAAGTCGAAGATCTCGCGCGGCTTGGGCAGCTGGCCCAGACCCAGGTCGCTGGACTCGGCCAGCTCCTCCTCGATGATCTCGTTGCACAGGTCGATGCACTCGTCGCAGATGTAGACCCCGGGGCCGGCGATCAGCTTCTTGACCTGCTTCTGGCTCTTCCCGCAGAAAGAGCACTTCAGCAGCTCGCTGCTCTCGCCCATACGTGCCACGTGGTCGGTCCTTCCTCAGCTCGGGCCTACGGTCCGTCGGACGAGCCAGGCTCGTCCTGTCCGCCCGACGCTACCTTGCCGGGAGGGGTTTGGGCAGGGTTTTCCGGGCCCCGCCCGCGTGTTGATGCCCACTGTCCGCTGTCAGCGCAACGGCTCGCGCGACGTGGCGCCCGGGCCGGGGTATGCCGACGGCCGGGTCCGCGCGGACCCGGCCGTCGGCATACCGCGGGGCCTCAGTCGTCCAGCGAGGCCTTGCGCGAGGCGAGGACCTCGTCGACGAGGCCGTACTCCTTGGCCTCGGCGGCGGTGAGGATCTTGTCGCGCTCGATGTCCTTCTGGACCTGCTCGGCGCTGCGGCCGGAGTGCTTGGCCCAGGTCTCCTCCAGCCAGGTGCGCATCCGCAGCACCTCGTTGGCCTGGATCTCGATGTCGGAGGCCTGCCCGTAGTCGCCACCGGCCAGGGCCGGCTGGTGGATGAGCACCCGGGCGTTGGGCAGCGCGAACCGCTTGCCCGGCGCCCCGGCCGCCAGCAGCACGGCGGCCGCGGAGGCGGCCTGGCCGATGACGAAGGTCTGCACGTCCGGCTTGATGTACTGCATGGTGTCGTAGATCGCGGTCAGCGCGGTGAACGAGCCACCGGGTGAGTTGATGTACATGAGGATGTCGCGGTCCGGGTCCTGGCTCTCCAGCACGATGAGCTGGGCGATGATGTCGTCGGCCGAGGCGTCGTCGACCTGGACGCCGAGGAAGATGATCCGGTCCTCGAAGAGCTTGGTGTAGGGGTCCTGGCGCTTGGTGCCGTAGGAGGTGCGCTCCTCGAACTGCGGCAGGATGTAGCGGCTGCTCGGCGCGAGCGGCGCCGGCACACCTCCACCAGGCTGCTGCTGCGCCGGGGCGCCCATCCAGGCACCACCGGCATACGGGCTCTGCTGCTGGGGGTAGGTCATGGGGGAGATCAGCTCTCTTCTCGCGTGCGGGTGGCCGGTCAGGAGGTGGGCGACGACGGCGCGTCGCCGGCGCGCTCGTAGACGTGGTCGACGAAGCCGTACTCCTTGGCCTCGGCCGCGGTGAACCAGCGGTCGCGGTCGGAGTCGCGGGTGATCTGCTCCACGCTCTGACCGGTGTGCTCGGCGATGAGCTCGGCCATCTGCTGCTTGATGTGCAGCATCTGCTCGGCCTGGATCTTGATGTCGGAGGCGGTGCCGCCGATGCCGCCGGACGGCTGGTGCATCATGACCCGGGAGTGCGGGGTGGCGTAGCGCTTGCCAGGGGCGCCCGCGGAGAGCAGGAACTGCCCCATCGAGGCGGCCAGGCCCATCGCGACGGTGGCCACGTCGTTGGGGATCCACTGCATGGTGTCGAAGATCGCCATGCCCGCGGTCACCGAGCCGCCGGGGGAGTTGATGTAGAGCCAGATGTCCTTCTCCGGGTCCTCCGCGGCCAGGAGGAGCAGCTGCGCGCAGATCGCGTTGGCGTTGTCGTCGCGCACGTCCGAGCCCAGGAAGATGATGCGTTCCTTGAGCAGCCGGTTGTAGATCTGGTCGTCCAGGCCGACCTGTGCCGGCCGCTCGGCCATGGTGGTGTCCTCAGTCATGTGCTGCTTTCCCTCGCTTCGTCCGGGGTATGCCGTGCGGCACGTGTGCTTGTCAGTGACCCTAACGCCCGGCCCGGTCACGACACTCCCGCACCGGGGTGATGTTCGCCGTGAGCGCACTACCGGCCCGACCACCGGACCACGACCCCCGGCGCCCGTGCGTGGGCGGGTGGCCCCCGTCGTTCTAGGCTTGACCGGTGACCCCCTCCCCCCGCACCGACCGCACCTGGCTGGTGGCCCTGGCCGCCTCGCTCTGGGGGCTCTCCGCCCTCTGGCGCGGCCCGCTCGCCCAGGAGCTGCCGTCGCTGGCCATCGTCTTCTGGGAGCACGTGCTGCTCACGCTCGCCCTGCTGCCCTGGCTGGTGCCGGCGCTGCGCCGGTGGCGGGCCGCGACGACGCGCACGCAGGTGAGCGTCCTCGTCATCGGTGCCGGCAGCTCGGCGCTCGCGACGACGCTGTTCACCGCCGCGTTCGCGCTGGGCGACCCCATCACCCCGCAGGTCCTGCAGAAGCTGCAGCCGTTCATCGCCCTGGCGCTGGCCGCCGTGCTGCTGGGCGAGCGCCTGCGCCGCTCCTACCTCCTCTTCCTCGTGCCCGCGGTGGTCGGGGCGTGGCTGATGACCTTCGCCGACCCTCTCGCGGTGAGCGTGAGCTCGGCCCAGGCGGCCGCGCTGGCCCTGGGTGCCGCCGCCCTGTGGGCGGCGGGGACCGTGCTCGGCCGGGCGGCCAGCGCCGAGCTGCGCTTCGTCGACCTCACCGCCCTGCGCTTCGCCTTCGGCCTGGTCACGCTCGCGGTCATCGCCGGCTTCACCGGGACCCCGCTCGCGGTGCCGATGTCCGCGGCGCCCTCGATCCTGGCGCTCGCCCTGCTGCCCGGGCTGGCGGCGATGACGCTCTACTACCGGGCGCTGCGGCATACCCCCGCCGCGCGGGCGACCCTCGCCGAGCTCACCTTCCCGCTCACCGCGGCCCTCATCGGCGTCGTGGCCTTCAGCAGCCGGCCGGAGCCCACCCAGTGGCTGGGCATGGCGGTCGTCGTCAGCACGGTCGTGGCCCTGTCCCTGCACGAGCACCGGGCGCAGCGGCCCTCGGTCCGCGCCCCCGCTCCCGCCGGGGCGCTTCTGCGCTGACCGCTGCCCGCTCGGAAACGCGCGACTGCACCGGGTATGTCGTGAGATCGCCCTCGTGGGCGACATATCCACTGCAGTCGCGCACCCACCGTCGGATCGAGCTCGCCCGACCGCCCGCAGGAGCTCAGCCTCGTCCCGGGAAGTGGCGGCGCCACTCGTCGCTCGGCGGCCCGAGCGGGATGCCCCGCTGGGCGAAGATCCGCCGCAGACGCTCCACCGTCCGCCCTGGCGTGCGGTAGATGTCCGCGCCGACGAGCACGACGATGCGCCACCGGGCGTCCTCGACGTCTTCCCTGCGCCCGAGGTCCGCCTCCCAGGTGCGCTCCCGCTCGATGTGGTGACGTCCGTCGTACTCCACCGCGGTCCGCGTCGCGCGATCCCCCGCGTCGAGCCGACGCACCAGGTCACCGCGTTCGTCGTGGAAGCGGAGGTCGGTCTCCAGCTCGGGAAGCCCGGCGAGCACGCGAAGCATCCGCGACCGGGTCTCCATCGGTGAGTCGACGCCCGCCCGGACGAGGCCGGCCGCTCGCCGGGCGAGGCGAGAGCCCCGGCCCGTCGACTCCTCGGCCCCCTGCCTCAGCCGCTCAGGCGTGATCCGGCGCCTGGCGACGAGGCTGTCGCCCAGCACCACCAGGTCGACGAGGTCGAGCACGCGTGCGCAGTCGAGGAAGGTGTCCAGCGGCGTGGTGACCCGCTGACCCCGGAAGACCACCGGCTCCCGCGACGAGGCGTGCACGACGAGGTCCTCCCGGGCCGACCGCGGCCGCCCGGTCGGCACGCTGACGTGCGGACGCACCGCGTGCGGGACGACGCCACCCCAGAGCTCGGCCGCGGTGTGGTGGGACACGAAGGCGTCGGCCGGTGCGACCAGCAGCACGGCCCGGGCGCGCACGTAGCCGTCCACCCGCACCCGACGGTCGACATACACGTTGCGCAACAGACACACGTGGTCCCGGCGCGGAGGTTTATTGACAGCCCACCCCGACCCTGCACGAGCGCGACTGCACCGGGTATGCCGTGACATCGCCCTGCTGGGCGGCATACCCGGTGCAGTCGCGCACCGTGTGTGGCGGGTCAGGCCTTGGCGGCGCTGTCCTCGTCGACCTCGTCGACCTCGTCGGCCTCGGCGCCCGGCTCGGCGGTGTCCTCGTCGGCCTCGACGACCTCGTCGCCGGCCTCCATGACCTGGTCACCGGCAGCGACCTCGACGTCGTCCTCGTCGTCGCCCTCGATGGCGTCCAGGTCGACCGCGTTGCCCTCGGTGTCGGTGACCGTCGCCTGCTCCAGCACGTGGGCCAGCGCCTTGCGGCGGCCGACCTCGGCGACCATGGCGGGCACCTGGTTCTGCTGGTCGATCTGCTGCGCGAACTGCTGGGCGTTCATGCCGTACTGCTGCGCGGTCATCATGATGTACTCGATGAGCTCGCCCTGGTCGACCTCGACCTCGTCGCGCTTGACGAGCGCGTCGAGCAGGAACTGCGTCTGCATGGCCTTCTTCGTCGACTCGGTCACCTCGGCGCGGTGCTCGTCGTCCTCCAGGCGGTCCTCGCCCTCGAGGTGGCGGTGCACCTCGGCCTCGACGAGGCTGTCCGGCACCGGGATCTCGACCATCGCGAGCATGGCCTCGAGGACCTTGTCGCGGGCCGCGACGCCCTGCTCGAAGCGGGCGCCCTGCTCGGCCTGCTGGGCGAGGTCGGCGCGCAGCTCGTCCATGGTGTCGAACTGGCTCGCCAGCTGGGCGAACTCGTCGTCCAGCGCGGGCAGCTCGCGCTCCTTGGCGGCCTGGACGGTCACGGTGACGTCGGCCTTCTCGCCCTTGCGGTCGCCGCCGGCAAGCGGGGACTGGAACTCCACCGTCTCCCCGGCCTTGGTGCCGCGCAGCGCGGTGTCGAGGCCGTCGAGCATGGTGCCCGAGCCGATCTCGTAGGACACACCGGTCACCGAGTCGATCTCCTCGTCACCGATCGTGGCGGTGAGGTCGATCGTCAGGTGGTCGCCGGTCTTGGCCTTGCGCTTGATCGGCTTGAGGGTGCCGAAGCGCTCGCGCAGGTTGTCGATCCGGGTCTGGATGTCCTCCTCGGAGGCCTCGACCGGGTCGACCTGGACCTCGATGCCGGAGAAGTCCGGCAGCTCGAACTGCGGGACGATGTCGACCTCGGCCTCGAAGGCGAGGTCCTGGCCCTCCTCCATCGGCAGCGAGGTGAGGTTGACCTCGGGCTGGCTCAGCGGGGTGAGGTCGTTCTCGGTCATCGCCTGCGTGTAGTACTCCGGGAGCGCCTCGTTGACGGCCTCCTGCACCACGGCGCCGCGCCCGAAGCGCTGGTCGATGATCCGGTTCGGGACCTTGCCCTTGCGGAAGCCGGGGATCTGCACGTTGGCGCCGATGCTCTTGTAGGCGGCGTCCAGCCGCGGCTTGAGGTCGGCGGCGGGGACCTCGACGGTCAGCTTGACCCGGGTCGGGGTCAGGGTCTCGACAGCGCTCTTCACTGCTGGTTGCTCCGTTGTCATGTCGGGGGTATGTCGTGGCCCGCCGGGCACAGCTCGGCCGCGGGCGGGCACGCGGATCATCACCATGCTAGGTGGTCGGGGTAGCCGGATTCGAACCGGCGGCCTTCCGCTCCCAAAGCGGACGCGCTACCAAGCTGCGCCATACCCCGTGGTGGGGCGGCGTCACGGCCGCCCGCGGTGGAGGTTTAGACTAACTGCTCGGCCAGGGTGAGCAGGACGTCGCGCTGGTCACGCGGGTGTAGCTCAATGGTAGAGCCCCAGTCTTCCAAACTGGCTACGCGGGTTCGATTCCCGTCACCCGCTCCACCCCGGGGGGCCGAGCCCGCCCCCCGGCGCGTCAGGACTGCTGCTGGCGGACGGTCTGCTCGGCCTGGTCCAGCAACGTCCCCAGCTCCCCCGGACGCCGCTCGTTGGGCCGCACCTGCGCCCCGTCGAACTCCTCCATGGTCGACAGCGACACCTGCTGCCGCACGACCACGGTGCTGTAGTTGGCCAGGATGAGACGCCAGTGCTCGATGGCGCGGACGCCGCCCTCGGAGCCGTAGCCGACCAGCCCCGCCGCCTTGCCCTGCCACTCGGGGTAGAGCCAGTCGGTGGCGTTCTTCAGGCCGCCCGGCACGGAGTGGTTGTACTCCGGGGTGACCAGCACGAAGCCGTCGCAGGCGTCCACCGCGGCGCTCCAGGCCAGCACGCTGTCGTAGGGGTACTGCTTCTTCGCGCCGCCCGGGACCTTCTCCCACTCCAGCAGCGGCACGCCGAAGCTCTTGAGGTCGATGAGCTCGAACTCGGTCGTCCCCTCGCGGGCCTGGGCCTGCTCGTGCACCCAGCGGCCGACGCTCTCGCCCTTGCGGCCCTCGCGGAGGGACCCGATGATGATGCCGATCTTCATGGGACCATCCGACCACGGCTTGCTCAGGAGCCGCCGGCCGGGGGCACCATCTCCCCCCGGACGCCCAGCAGCCGGACAGGGCGGTCGTCGTCGAGCTGCTGGTAGAGGGCGAAGGCCTCCTCCGCCACCACCTCGGGGTCGGTGGTGGGCGTGGCCAGCACGTGGGAGCGGTGCACGGTGAAGAAGGGCGCGAAGCGGACCTTGAGGTGCACCCGCCGGACCGGCCGGCCCTCCTCGCCGACGTCCTCCAGGACGCGCTCCGCGAGCGCGCCCACCGCCTGGCGCACCTGCTCGGGGGTGAGCAGGTCCTGCTGGTAGGTCGTCTCCCGGCCCCGGGCGCGCGGCACCCAGGGCGTGTCGTCGGGGCGGTCGGCGCCCTCCCCCCGGGCCAGCTCGGACAGCCGCGGTCCGTGGGTCGGGCCGAACTCCGCCCGCAGGATCGCGTCGTCGGCGTGGGCCAGCTCGGCGACCGTGTCGATGCCGAGCCCCGCCAGCCGGGTCGCGATCCGCCGGCCGACGCCCCACAGCGCCGCGGTGGGGCGTGGCCCCATCACCTCCAGCCAGGTGTCGCGGGTGAGGACGGCGGTGCCGCGCGGCTTGCCCAGATCGGTGGCGGTCTTGGCCCGCACGAGGGTGTCGCCGATCCCGACGGAGCAGTGCAGCCCCGTCTCGCGCAGCACCGCGGCCTGCAGGCCTCGCGCCACCTCCTGCGGGTCGTCGGCCCGGATCCCGACGAAGGCCTCGTCCCACCCCAGCACCTGCACGACCGCGTCCGGCCAGCCGCGCAGGACGGCCAGGACGCGCTGCGAGGCCTCCTCGTAGGCGGGTAGGTCGAGTGGCAGGAACACCGCACCGGGGCACCGTCGGGCGGCGACGCGCAACGGCATACCGGAGCGGACGCCGTGCTCGCGCGCCTCGTAGGACGCGGTCGACACCACGGCCCGCTCGGTCGGGTCGCCCCGGCCGCCCACGACCACGGGCTGGCCGGCCAGCTCGGGACGGCGCAGCACCTCCACGGCGGCCAGGAACTGGTCCAGATCGACGTGCAGCACCCAGCGTCGGCTCACCCGGCCATGGTGGCCGACCGCGGCCACCGGCGCCACGGGGCGTGTTGCCCCTGGCCGACCTCCGGCCCGGGTTAGCGTGAGGAGGTGGCTTCGGGACGTCGGCGCGCGGCCGATCGCAGGAGTTGTATGCCTGACCACCACCCCCGTCCACCCGCCCGTCGCCGGTGGGTGGCCCTGACCGCGGCGGTGGTGCTGCTGGCCGCCTGCACGCCGGGTGCGGACTCCCCGGACGACGCGGGAGGCACCGGCGGCACGACGGCGGGGTCGAGCGGCTCCGGCGCCGAGGGGAGCGACTCCTCCGCAGCCCTGGTCGCGGTGCCGGCGACCGGCCAGGAGACGACGGTGCTCGGCGGCGCCACCGCGGCCGAGCTCGCCATCCAGGCCTCCGGCACCTTCTTCGAGAGCGCGCCCGTGGTCGTCGTCGCGGCGCAGGACGAGCAGCTGGCGGCGGCCTCCGCCGGCGTCACCCTCGGGGCGCCCGTGCTGGTGGACGGCCCGGGGGTCCTCGAGGAGGTCGAGCGGCTCGGGGCAGGGACGGCGCTCACCGTCGGGCCCGTCGAGGACCCGGGCGTCGAGGTGCTGGCCGTCGAGGACGGGCAGGCGCTGGCCGAGGCCCTCGGGGCCGACGCGGCGGCCGAGCCGGTGCCCGACGGCGAGCAGGTGGGCGCCCTGCTCGGGCTCGAGCCGGCCGCGCGGACCGTCCTGCAGGTGCAGGGCCGGGACGAGTCCTCGCCCGGGGACGGGACCGACGCCGCGGCACAGACCTCGGGCGACTCGGCGGGGCAGACGGCGGCGCCCGCCGAGCCGTTGGAGTCCGACGTCGAGGAGCTGCCCGAGACCGCCCGGCCCGAGCCGGCCGGGGGCAGCACCGTGCTCAGCACGGGCGCCGACCGCGACGCCGCCGCGGTCGCCACGGCCCTGGCGGCCGGCGCCCAGGTGCTGGTCGTGCCGGAGGGCGACCCGCGGGCCTCCTCGGAGGTGGTGCAGGCGGTGGCCGCAGCGGAGCCCGGCGCGGTGGTGGGTCTCGGCCCCGAGTTCGGCAGCACCGAGACGCTGGCCTCGACCGCCCGGGCGGCTGCGACCGGCGTCGAGCTGCCCGGCGGGGGCCAGCTGGTGCTGCCCGGAAAGACCTACGTCGCGCTCTACGGCAACCCGACGACGTCCGCCCTCGGTGTCCTCGGGGAGCAGGGTCCGGACGAGACGATCGAGCGCGCCGAGGAGATCGCCGGTACCTACACGGACCTCGTCGACGAGCCGGTCGTGCCGGCCCTGGAGATCATCGCCACCGTCGCCAGCGCCGAGGCGGGGCCGGACGGCAACTACTCCAACGAGATGGACGTCGAGACCCTGCGACCCCTCGTCGACCTGGCGGCCGAGCACGGGATGTATGTGGTGCTCGACCTGCAGCCGGGGCGCACGGACTTCGTCACCCAGGCCGAGCTCTACGAGGAGCTGCTGGTGCAGCCGCACGTCGGCCTGGCCCTGGACCCGGAGTGGCGGCTCGGCCCCGACGAGGTGCACCTGCGGCAGATCGGCCAGGTCGACGTCGCGGAGGTGGATGCCGTCGTGGACTGGCTGGCCGAGCTCACCCGGGACCACGACCTGCCGCAGAAGATGCTCGTCCTGCACCAGTTCCAGACCCGGATGATCCCCGGGGTGGACCGGGTCGACCAGTCGCGTCCCGAGGTCGCCGTGCTGATCCACGCCGACGGGCAGGGGCCCCAGGAGAGCAAGATGGGCACGTGGCGGGCGCTGCACGACCACGCCCCCTCGGTGACCCACTGGGGGTGGAAGAACTTCTACGACGAGGACGTCCCCGGTCCGCTGTCGCCGGCCGAGACGATGCAGGTCGAGCCGACCCCCGACTTCATCAGCTACCAGTAGGACGGCCGGCCTCGTCGCTCCCTGGGGGGATCCCCACGTCGACAGGCCGGCTGTCGTGTGTTTGCCTGGCGGGGCAGGACAGGCGCCCCGACCGGGGTGCCCGACCGGACGAAAGGAGCGACGAACATGGGTTTCATGGACAAGGCGAAGGACATGGCCGGGCAGCACGACGAGAAGGTCGACCAGGGGGTCGAGAAGGGCGGTGACTTCGTCGACGACAAGACGGGTGGCCAGCACTCCGAGCAGGTCGACAAGGCGCAGAACTTCGCCAACGACCGGGCCGACCAGTTCGGTAGCGTCGAGGGCGAGGACGACCAGGCCTGAGCCGCACCGGCACGACGAAGCCCCCGACCGGTCCGTCCGGTCGGGGGCTTCGTCGTGCCGGTGTCAGGGCAGTGGGGGCAGGCTGCCGTCCGCCTCGTAGGCCCGCACCATGTCGATGCGCCGCTGGTGACGCGGGTCGCCGGAGAAGTCGGTGGTGAGGAAGACCTCGACCATGGCCCGGGCCTCCTCGATGCTGTGCATGCGCGCGCCGATCGACAGGACCTGGGCGTCGTTGTGCTCGCGCATGAGCCGGGCCAGGTCCGGGTTGTAGGCCAGCCCGGCCCGGATGCCGGCGACCTTGTTGGCCGCCATCTGCTCGCCGTTGCCGGACCCGCCGAGCACGATCCCGAGGGACCCCTCCTCCCGCGCGACCGCCCGGGCCGCGCGCAGCACGAAGACCGGGTAGTCGTCCTGGGGGTCGTGGTCGAGGGGCCCGTGGTCGACCACGTCGTGCCCCTGCTCGGCCAGCCAGGTCACCAGGTCGCGCTGCAGCTCGTAGGCGGCGTGGTCACCACCGAGGTGCACCCTCATCTCGACTCCTCCTCAGCTGAAGTCGGGGCCCACGCTGCGGGTCCGCTTCATCTCGTAGAAACCGGGGGTGCCCGCGACGAGCAGGCAGCCGTCCCAGAGGCGGCCGGCGGCCTCGCCCTTGGGGGCCGGGGTGACGACGGGCCCGAAGAAGGCGACGTCCTCGACCCGCACGACCGGCGTGCCCACGTCGTCGCCGACGAGGTCGATCGCCCGCTGGTGGCTGGCGCGCAGAGCCTCGTCGTGCTCCTCGCTCGCGCCGGCCTGCGCCAGCGCCGGGTCCAGGCCGAGCTCGTCCAGCACCTCGGTGGTGATGGTGTCGAGGTCCTCGCTGCCGCGGCCCTCCAGGTGGATCCGCTGGCCGTAGGCGTCGTACATCTTCCGGCGCAGGGCGTTGGCCTCCTCGTCGGGCAGGTCGGCCGTGGCGGCGACGATGGTCCGGACCGGGCCCCACGCGCGGTCGAGCATCGCGCGGTAGCCCTCGTCCAGGTCGCGGCCCTCGTTGAGCACCGACAGGCTCATGACCGAGAAGGTGATCTCGAGGTCGCGCACCTCCGCTGCCTCGAGCAGCCAGCGGGAGGTCATCCAGGCCCACGGGCACGCCGGGTCGAAGAACATCTCGGCATGGGTGGTGCCGCCGGACTCGGCGGAAGATTCGTGATGCGTCATGCGACCATCGTGTCACGTCATACCCTGACCTTCAGCCGCACCCGACGCTCGACGAGGAGACTCTGCATGCCCGGCACCAACCTGACCCGCGACGAGGCCGCCGCCCGCTCGGCGCTCATCCGGACCGAGTCCTACGACGTGGTCCTGGACCTCACCCGCGGGGCGGAGACCTTCTCGACGCGCAGCACGGTGCGGTTCACCTGCTCGCGGCCGGGCGAGTCCACCTGGATCGACTTCGTGGGCCCGTCCGTGGAGCGGATCGCGCTCAACGGGACCGAGCTCGACCCTGCCGCGGCCCTGGCCGACTCGCGGATCGCCCTGCCGGACCTCGCGGAGACCAACGAGCTCGTCGTCGAGGCGACCGGGGCCTACATGAACACCGGCGAGGGCCTGCACCGGTTCGTCGACCCGGCCGACGGCGAGGTCTACCTCTACACGCAGTTCGAGGTCCCGGACAGCCGGCGGATGTTCCCCGTCTTCGAGCAGCCCGACCTCAAGGCGACCTTCGCCTTCACCGTCACCGCGCCCGCGCACTGGCAGGTCATCTCCAACGAGCCGACGCCGGAGCCCACGCCCGCGGACCGGGCGGGCGACGCCGACGGTGCCGGCACGGCCACCTGGGCGTTCCCCGCGACCGCGCGGATCTCGCCCTACATCACGGCGCTGGTCGCTGGACCGTATGACGTCGTCCGCGACGCGGTGAGCACGCGCGCCGGCGAGGTGCCGCTGGCGGTCTACTGCCGACGCAGCCTCACCCCCCACCTGGACGCCGACAACATCCTCGACGTGACGAAGAAGGGTTTCGCGTTCTTCGAGGAGGAGTTCGACTACGCCTACCCGTTCACGAAGTACGACCAGATCTTCACGCCGGAGTACAACATGGGCGCGATGGAGAACGCCGGGTGCGTGACCATCGTGGAGAACTACGTCTTCCGGTCCAAGGTGACCGAGGCGATCGTCGAGCGGCGCGCGCTGACCATCCTGCACGAGCTGGCGCACATGTGGTTCGGCGACCTCGTGACGATGACGTGGTGGGACGACCTGTGGCTCAACGAGAGCTTCGCCGAGTGGGCCTCGACGACCGCGCAGGCCGAGGCCACCGACTGGACCGACGCGTGGACCACCTTCGGCACCGCCGAGAAGGCCTGGGCCTACCGGCAGGACCAGCTCTCCTCCACCCACCCCGTCGCCGCGGACATGGTCGACCTCGCCGCGGTCGAGGTGAACTTCGACGGCATCACCTACGCCAAGGGCGCCTCGGTGCTCAAGCAGCTCGTCGCCTACGTGGGCCGGGAGCCGTTCCGGGACGGGCTGCGCGCCTACTTCGCCAAGCACGCCTGGGGCAACACCACCCTGCGCGACCTGCTCGTCGAGCTGGAGGCGACCAGCGGACGCGACCTCAGCTCGTGGAGCGAGGTCTGGCTGGAGACGGCCGGGGTCAACACGCTCGCGCCCGAGGTGGAGGTGGCGCAGGACGGCACCATCGCCTCGCTGGCCATCGTGCAGACCACGCCCGCCGAGCACCCCACCCAGCGTCCGCACCGGCTGGCCGTCGGGTGCTACGACCTCGTGGACGGTGCCCTGCGCCGCACCCACCGGGTCGAGCTCGACGTCGACGGGGAGCGCACCGAGGTGCCCGAGCTCGTCGGACGGCCGATGCCCGGCCTGCTGCTCGTCAACGACGACGACCTCGCCTACGCCAAGATCCGCCTCGACGAGCGCTCGCTCGCGACGGCGCTGGAGCACCTGCGCGCCTTCACCGAGTCGCTGCCGCGGGCGCTGGTGCTGGGGGCCGCGTGGGACATGACGCGGGACGGCGAGATGGCCGCGAGCGACTACGTGCGGCTGGTCCTCACCGCGCTCCCGGGCGAGACCGACTCCACCCTGCTGCGGGTGCTCATCCAGCAGGTGAGCGCCGCCGCGCTGACCTACACCGCGCCGGAGCACCGCGAGGCCGTCGTCGCCGAGCTCACCGCGGGCCTGCGCGAGAGCACCCTGGCCGCCGCAGCCGACAGCGACGCCCAGCTGCAGCTGGTGACGGCGTGGGCCTCCTTCGCCCGGTCCGAGGCCGACCTCGCCCTGGTGCGGGGTCTGCTGTCCGGGGAGGAGAAGCTGGCCGGGCTGAGCGTCGACCAGGACATGCGCTGGACGCTGCTCACCGCCCTGGCGACAGCCGGCGCCGCCGGCGAGGAGGAGATCGCCGCCGAGCGGGAGCGCGACAACACCGCGACCGGCAACGAGAAGGCCGCGCGGGCGCGGGCCGCGGTGCCGACCGCGGAGGCGAAGGAGGCCGCGTGGGTCGACGCCGTCGAGACGGCCGGCCTGTCGAACTCCGTGCTGGCGGCCATGGCGCTGGGTTTCGGGCGGGTGCACGACGAGGCGCTGCTGGCGCCCTACGTCGAGCGCTACCACGACGTGGTCTCCCGCGTGTGGGACGAGCGCACGCACCACATCGCCGAGTCGCTGGCCGTCGGGTTCTACCCGCTCGCCGTCGCCTCGCCCGAGCTGCTCGACGCCAGCGAGACCTGGCTGGAGGCCCACCCCCACGCCTCCAACAGCCTGCGGCGGACGGTGGCCGAGAACCGTGACGCCGTCGCCCGCGCCCTGCGCGCCCAAGCCACTGACGCCGACGCCCGGACCCAGAGCTAGGCACAGCGCCGGACGCGCGGTAGGCACGGCGCGCGTCCAGTAGGGCCCTACCGCGCGTCCGGTGCGACGGCGCGGGCGATGCGGCGGGCGCTGCGCCAGGTGACGAGCTCGTCGAGCAGCACCGGCTGGCCCTCCGGGCCGGCGAGCGGCACCCGCCAGTTGGGGTACTCCTCGTCGGTGCCGGGCTGGTTGATGACCCGCTTGTCGCCGGCCAGGTCGCTGATGCTCACCCCGAGCAGCTTGGCCGGGGTGCGCGCGAGGAAGGCGTGCAGCGCCTCCACCTGCTCGGGCACCTCGGCGCCCTCGCGGAGCAGCCCGCGCCGCCGCAGGTCGGTGAGCACCTCGTCCCGCGAGCGCGCCTCCTCCTCCTGCTCGACCTCCAGCGGCCGGTCCAGCAGGCCCAGCCGCGAGCGCAGGTCGATGTGCACGCCCTCGAGGTAGCCGGCTGTCGGCGGCAGGTCGTGCGTGGTGACCGTCGCGAGGCACAGCTCGCGGTAGGCCTCCGGGTCCAGCAGGCTCCCGTCGCCGTCCCAGTCACGCTCGAACCACAGGATCGAGGTCCCCATCACCCCGCGCTCGCGCAGGTAGTCGCGCACCCACGGCTCGACCGTGCCGAGGTCCTCGCCCACGACGACGGCCCCGGCGCGGTGCGCCTCCAGCAGCAGGATGCCGATCATCGCCTCGTGGTCGTAGCGCACGTAGGTCCCCTGGAAGGGCTCGGCACCCTGCGGGATCCACCACAGCCGGAACAACCCGATGACGTGGTCCACCCGCAGGCCGCCGCTGTCGCGCAGCGCGGCGTGCACCATCTCGCGGTAGGGGGCGTAACCCAGCTCGGCGAGCTTGTCCGGGCGCCACGGCGGCTGCGACCAGTCCTGCCCCAGCTGGTTGTACTGGTCGGCGGGCGCCCCGACCGTCACCCCCCGCGCGAGGGCGTCCCCCAGACCCCAGGCGTCGGCGCCGTCCGGGTGCACCCCGACGGCGAGGTCGGAGATGACGCCCAGCGACATGCCGGTGTCCAGCAGGTCGCGCTGCACCCGCGCCAGCTGCTCGTCGAGCACCCACTGCAGCCAGCAGTGGAACTCGACCTCGCCGGCGTGCTGCTGCCGGTATGCCTCGACCGCCTCTCCCCGGGCGTCCTGGAGCTCGGTCGGCCACTGCCGCCAGAAGGTGCCGTGCTCCTGGCTGACGGCGCACCACGTGGCGAAGTCCACGAGCCCCTGGCCCTCGCGCTCGACGTAGGCCTCGAAGGCCCGGGAGCGACGCAGCGAGCGCGGCTGCCGGAAGACGAGCCGCAGCGCCGCCTCCTTGGCCGCCCACACCGGGTCCCGCTCGAGCACGTCCAGGGCGAGGTACCGCTGGGCGTCGTCGGCGTGCCACTCGACGAGCTGGCGCTCCGCGGCGGACAGGTAGGCCACCTCGGGCACGTCCTCCACCCGGATGTAGAGGGGGTTGACGAAGCGCCGGCTGGTCGGGAGATAGGGCGAGGGCTCCATCTCCCCGACCGGCTCCGCTGCGTGCAGCGGGTTGACCAGGACGAAGTCGGCGCCCAGGCCGGCGGCCCACGCCCCCGCGTCCCCGAGGTCCGCGAGGTCACCGATCCCCCAGGAGCCGGCCGAGCGCATGGCGTACAGCTGGGTCATCAGCCCCCAGGCGCGGGCCCCGTCCTCCCCCAGCCCGGCGGGCAGCCCGAGGGTGGGTGGCGTCACGACGAGCGACATCCGGGCCTGCTCGCCGTCGGCCGAGACGGCCACCTCGTGCCAGCCGAGCGGCAGGTCCGTGGGCACGTCGAGCAGCACCCGGCGCAACCGGCGGCCGCCGACCTCGCGCTCCTGCTCGCCCGACTGCATACCCAGGGACCGCTCGTTGCCGTCCTCGGTCCGCAGCGTCGCCTCCGGCGTCGTCTGCACCTCGTGGTGCACGGGGACGACCGGGGCGACCCCCTGGGCGACCACGACGACCGGGGGCAGCAGCCGGCGCCACTCCCGCTCCTGCACCCGGGCCAGCTCGCGGTCGACGAAGTCGCCGTCGACGTCCACCCCCAGGGCCTCCAGCACGGCCATGACCGTCTCCTCCGGGACCTGGGCGTGCCGCCCCTGCCAGTCCCAGAACTCGGTCGCGATGCCGTAGGCATCCGCCAGCTGGGCGAGGGCGGGGGTGCGCTGCGTCACGGGGGTGGAACCTTTCGCGAGTGGACGGTCGCCCCCAGTCTCTCAGGAGAGGAGCCCCCTGCCCTAGCGCCGCGACGGGGCGTCGTGCACGACGGGCGGATGCACGCGCCACGCCCTGGGACCACGACAATGGACGGCATGCCGAATCTCGACGTGGCCTTCGACTCCTGGGAGGCGACCGTGGACTGGTTGCTCGGCGCACCGCTGCGGATCGTCCTCATCCTGCTCTTCGCGGTCGTCGCCCGCTGGGCGGCGCACCGCGCCATCAAGGGGGTGGTCGAGCGGGCCGCGACGCGGGCCGACGACCACGAGCGCTCGTCCCTGGAGCGGGTCTTCGACTCGGCGGCGGGGGTGCGGCGCGAGCGTCGGCGCCAGCGCGCGCTGACCATGGGGTCGCTGCTGCGCAGCATCGCGACCTTCACCATCGCCACCGTCGCGCTCCTGACCATCATGGCCGAGCTGGGGATGCCGCTCGCCCCGCTGCTGACCAGCGCCGGGATCGGTGGTGTCGCGCTGGGCTTCGGCGCCCAGTCGCTGGTCAAGGACTTCCTGTCCGGTGTCTTCATGATCATCGAGGACCAGTACGGCGTGGGCGACTTCATCGACACCGGCGAGGCCGTCGGCACCGTCGAGGAGGTCAGCCTGCGGGTCACCCGGCTGCGCGACGCGAGCGGCGTCGTGTGGTTCATCCGCAACGGCGAGATCATCCGCATCGGCAACAAGAGCCAGGGCTGGGCGGTCGCGACGATCGACATCCCGGTCGCCTACGACGAGGACCCGGCGCAGGTCATCCCCATGCTCCGCGAGGTCACCGCCCAGGTGTATGCCGACCCCGAGTGGTCGACGAAGCTCCTGGAGGAGCCCACCGTGGCCGGCGTCGAGTCGGTCTCCGGCGGCACCATGACGTTGCGGATCTTCGCCAAGTGCCGGCCCGGCGAGCAGTGGGGCGTGCCCCGCGTCATCCGCGAGCGCGCCAAGGAGCGCTTCGACACCGAGGGTGTCCGCGGCCCCCGGATCACCCCCTTCGGGGACGCCCCGGCCTGACACCGTGACGTCGGCCCTACCGTTCACCTGAACGCCTGAGCCGGTCCGGCCGGGCGTGTCGTCGGCCCCAGCGTTCACCTGAACGCCTGAGCCGGTCCGGCCGGGCGTGTCGTCGGCCCTACCGTTCACCTGAACGCCTGAGCCGGTCCGGCCGGATGGCGTGCGCGGGAGACGTGGCCCGGCGGCCCGCCGAGGAAGGCAGGCGCGGGTTTGGCACGATGGGTCGATGGCAGGGGCGCCGGAGGGACGCGGCGACCAGGGTGACCTGGTCGCCCAGCACGGTGCCCGGCTGCACCATCTGGCGGCCATGCTCACCGGAGCCACCGACGGCGCGACGCGGCTGACGGCGCAGACCCTGGCCGCTGCCGGCCCGGGTGCCGGGTGGCGCGAGCTGCGGGGCGCACTGGTCCGCGCCTACCTGCGCACCGCACCCCGGCGCCCCGAGCGCATGCCTCCGGGTGGGGCACAGGACGCCGGCGACGTGCTGGACCGGCTGCGTCCGCGCGAGCGGGCGGTCGCCGCGCTGCGTCTCGTGGAGGGGGCCAGCACGGCCGACACGGCCGAGGCGCTGCGGCTGCCGGCGGAGAAGGTCGAGCGTCTGCTGCCCACCACGCCGGGGCTGGGCACCGCGCTCCAGGCGGTCGGGGACCGCTACGCCCTGCAGGGCTCCGCCCTGGCCGCGGCCCTCGAGCCCGCCCTCGCCCAGGCCCCTCCGGAGCCGACCGGCCGAGACCGCCGGTGGTGGTGGGTGGCCGCCGCAGCCGTGCTGGTGGCCGTGCTGGTGGGGTATGCGTTCAGCCCGGACCGCGAGGCGTCCTCCGGGCTCGACGAGGAGGGGCCGACGGGCGCGGAGTCCGTCGACGTCAGGTCGGTGGACCTCGACGAGGCCGGGTTCGAGCTGGACGAGGACGGCGAGCCGCCGCGCGGTGCGGCGGGCCTGACCCGGATGGAGACCCTCGAGCTGACCCCGGGCCGCAGCGCCGACCTCACCCTGAACACCGTCGACGCACGGTTCGGCGGTCAGGTGGCCTCCTTCGCGGTCCTGTGGTGCGACATGCCACCGACCGACGACCCCGCCCTGGAGCGCCCGGTCGGGGAGATCTCGGTGGAGGGGTCGACGCTCACGCTGCCCTGTGCCGGCACCGCGGGAGAGCCGGCCGTCGGTCTGGACCACGTCGTCGCCCTGCCCGCGAGCGCTGAGGCGCAGGTCCGCGTGACCGGGGACCTGCCGCCGGACGGCGGTGCCGTCCTGGGGGTCTACGCCCAGACCGACGACATGGCGGTGGAGCCGCTCCCTGACGGGGACCTGACCGCCGGACCGCCGGTCCCGGAGGACGCCGTCGTCGTCGATCAGCCTGGCTCGCCGCTGCCCTACGGCCCGGGACAGCGCCTCGCGCAGCCCGTCGAGCTCTCCCCCGGCAGCACCGTGCGGGTGTGGGCCGGGCGGACGGGTGCGGTGTCGGTGCTCGTCGACGGCATACCGGTGACCGACGACGGTGATCTCGCGAGGTGGGCCGGTGGCCGTGCGGACTGGCGTGACCAGCAGCTGGACGTCCGCGACGGCCGGTGGATGGTCTACGTCCCCGGGTCGGCCCGGGAGTTCACCATCCCCGACGACGTGGTCCCGCCGAACGGGCGGCGGCCCGCCGTCGTCGAGGTCGTCACGGAGAGCACCGAGCACGTCCAGGTCGTGGCGACCCAGGCCGTCCCGGGTGACGCCGACCGCGAGCCGGTGCCGCAGTCGGACGGTGGCGAGGCACCCGAGCTGGTCGCGGGCCACCGCCTGGCCGCCGCCTGGGAGCTGCCGATGGACGGTCTGCAGCGCGAGCTCCTGGACCCCCCGGAGGACTCGGACCTCTCCTGGGCGCTGCTGCCGACCGACCCCTCGACGCTGACCGGCCGTCTGGCACTCTTCGGCCAGGGCGGCACGCTGCAGTTCGACGGACAGAGTCTCCCCCTGCGGTCCGCCACGGACCCCTCCGACGTCTCCCGCATCATCGCCGAGTCCCAGCTCTGGGACGACCGGTGGACACAGCAACCGGACCTCGCCGGTCCGGGAGGAGAGCCCTGGGAGCCGGACGGCCTGCAGGCGACCGCGCCGGCGGCCCCGGGTCGTCCGCCGGGTGTGCTCCTGGCCTACGAGCCGGTCCCCTACGAGGAGTTCGACTTCGCGGCGGCAACAGCGCCGGCGACCAGCTGGTCCGTCGGCGAGGAGCCACCACGGTCCCAGTTCGGGTCCGCGCCGCCGCTCGCCACGGTGACCGAGGACGATCTCGACGAGGACGGCCGGACCACCGTCGAGGTGCCGACCGGCGTGCTCGGGGCGCGCATCGAGACCGAGGGCAGGGGTCGCATCCGCTTCCAGGTCGACGACGAGCCGGTCGAGCTGCTGGGCGGGACCGACGGCTGGTGGTCCAGCTGGACCGACCGCAGCGTCGTCTCCCAGACCCCGCTGAGCTACGGGGCCTACAGCATCACCGGCGACCTGGAGCTCACCATCACCGTGGAGGACTACGACGACGTGCGGATCGAGCTGCTCCGCAGCTGACCCGGCGCCGCTCAGCCGTCCTGGGACAGGACCAGGGCGGCGTACGGGCCGACGGTGACCAGCGCGCTGTCCGCCCGGCCGTCCCAGGGTCGCGGCTCGGTGTCCGTGTCGTGGGCGTGCACCGTCCCCAGCCCCGGCCCGTAGGACGGCGCGTCGGTGTTGCAGCGCACCCGCCAGCGGCCGGCCCTCGGCAGACCCAGCCGCAGGTTGTGCCGCGGGTGGGTCGTGAGGTTGACGACGACCACGACGTCGTCGCCGGCCCCGCCCCGGTCCCACCGGTGGTAGGCGAGCACACCGTCGTCGGCGCGCAGGATCGCGGTATGCCTGCCCTGGAGTCCCCGGGTCGTGCCGGAGGCGTTGCGGCGCAGCAGGACGAGCTGGCGGACCAGGTGCAGGAAACCGGCGCGGTGGTGGGCCTTGGACCAGTCGACCGGGCGGGTGTCGGTGAACCAGCCGTCCTCCAGCACGTCCTGGCCCTGGAAGAGCATGGGGATGCCGGGGGTGGTCAGCGTCAGCACCAGCCCGAGGGCGGACCGGGTCCGGGCGTGCCAGGAGTCGGCGTGACCGGGGGTGATCTGCTCCGGCACCCGGGCCCGGCCGTTGGCCACCTCGTCGTGGGACTCGGTGTACACGACCCGCTCGTGGACCGCTCCCCCTCCGCCGAGCACCGCGGCCGCCACCGCCCGCACGTCCCGGTGCGTGTCGTCGGGAGCCTCCAGCGCGGCCCGGACCCCGTGGACGAAGCCGGCGTCCCACTGGCTGTGGAAGCCCAGGCCACCCTCCTGCGGGGACCGGGTCACCGCGGGGTCGCGCTGCATGTCCTCGGCGACCAGCAGCTTCCACGGCTGCCGCGAGCGCAGGTCGGTGGTGAGGGACGCGAGGTAGCGGTCGCCGGCCGAGATGTGGTGGGCGGGGTCGCGCACGTCGCCCCAGCGCGAGCGGACGAAGTTGGTGCCGTCGAAGCGCAGCCCGTCGACCCGGAAGTCCTCCAGCCACATGACGGCGGAGTCGCGCAGGAAGTTGCGGACGGCCTTGCGGTCGTAGTTCGGCCTCGTCGCCCCCCACGGGGTGAGCGCGCGGCGGTCGTTGTAGAAGTAGGCCCCGCCGTAGCGGCGCCGTCCGGCCGCCCCGTCGAAGCGCCACAGGTGCGGTCCGTCCGGTCCCAGGTGGTTGTGCACCACGTCGAGGATCACCGCGATACCCCGGGCGTGCGCCTCCCGCACGAACCGCGCGAAGGCGTGCGGCCCGCCGTAGCTGGACTCGACGGCGTACAGCTGGGAGGGGTTGTAGCCCCAGCTCGTCGCGGAGGCGAACTCGAAGGGCGGCATCACCTCGACGGCGCTCACCCCGAGCCACGCCAGGTGGTCCAGGCGTCCGACGGCGGTGTCGAAGGTGCCCGGCCCCTCCCAGGTCGCCGCGAAGGTGGGCACGTGCATCTCGTAGACGACGAGGTCGTCCCACCCCGGGGCGCGGAAGTGCTCCTCGCCCCAGTCGAGGTGGCGGGGGTCGAAGACCACGGAGGCACCCCGGGCGCCGGTGACCTGTCGGGCGCACGGGTCCTGCCGGGAGAGGTAGGGCCCGCCGCGGCGCACCAGGAAGCGGTAGTGCGTGCCGGGCCCGGCGTCCGGCACGAAGATCGACCAGGTGCCGGAGCGGTGGTGGTCCTTCGCCAGGACGGTGCGGCGCCGCGCGTCCCAGCCGCAGAAGTCGCCCACCACCGCGACCTGCCGGGCCTGCGGCGCCCAGACCCGGAAGGTCACGCCGCCGTCGTGGGGCACCGCACCCATACCGGGGTGGGACGAGGACCTGGCTGACACGGCCCCGAGCGTAGGTGCGGGGACGGGCCCCGCCCCAATCGTCGAGGTGGGGCGGCACGTCCCGGACCGCCGCGCGGGTTTGGCACCATGGAGAGGTGACCCAGCCCTCCCCCGACACCCCCACCACCGTCTACGAGCGCGTCGGCGGGCACCAGACCTTCGTCGACCTCGTCCACGCCTTCTACCAGGGCGTGCGGCAGGACCCGCCGCTGCGCGACCTCTACCCCGAGGAGGACCTGGGGCCGGCCGAGGTGCGGCTGCGGATGTTCCTCGAGCAGTACTGGGGCGGCCCCACGACCTACTCCGACCAACGCGGTCACCCCCGGCTGCGCATGCGTCACCACCCGTTCCGGGTCACCCCCGCGCAGCGGGACCGGTGGCTGCACCACATGAACGCCGCCCTGGACACCGTGGCCGACCGGATGAGCACGCTGGACGAGCAGCAGATGCGGGCCTACATGGCGCACGCCGCGCAGGCCATGGTCAACACCCTCGAGGAGGACTGAGAAGGGGCGCGATTTGCGCGCACCAGGGAGGCGCGACATACCGTGGTCCCTCGTGACTCACCCCCCTTCCGCGCACGACGCGCCCTGGTGGCGCCACGCCGTCATCTACCAGGTCTACCCCCGCAGCTTCGCCGACGCGAACGGCGACGGGGTGGGTGACCTGCCCGGCATCACCTCCCGGCTGCCCTACCTCGCCGGGCTGGGGGTGGACGCGGTCTGGATCAGCCCGTTCTACCGCTCCCCCATGGCCGACGCGGGGTATGACGTGGCGGACTACCGCGACGTCGACCCGGTCTTCGGCACCCTGGACGACGCCGACGCGCTGCTGCAGCGCGCCCACGAGCTCGGCATCCGGGTGATCGTCGACCTCGTGCCCAACCACACCAGCGACGAGCACGCGTGGTTCGAGCAGGCGCTCGCCGCCGCTCCGAGCAGCCCCGAGCGCGAGCGCTACGTCTTCCGGGACGGGCGAGGGGACGGCAGCGAGCCGCCGAACAACTGGAAGAGCATCTTCGGCGGCATCGCCTGGACCCGGGTGACCGAGCCGGACGGGACCCCGGGCCAGTGGTACCTCCACCTCTTCGACAGCAAGCAGCCGGACCTCAACTGGCGCAACCCCGAGGTCGTCGAGGAGTTCCACGACATCCTGCGCTTCTGGCTCGACCGCGGGGTGGACGGCTTCCGGGTCGACGTCGCCCACTCCCTGGTCAAGGACGCCGCGCTGCCCGACTGGGAGGCGCGGGCCGTCATGGCCGGGGCCGACGACGAGCCGGTCGTGCACGGCGACCTCGGCCCGATGTGGGACCAGGCGGAGGTGCACGAGATCTACCGCGGCTGGCGGGAGGTCCTGGACTCCTACAACCCCGAGGGCGACCCGCAGCGCGACCGGATCCTGTGCGCCGAGGCGTGGTTGCCGACGCAGGAGCGGACCATGGCCTACGTCCGCCCGGACGAGATGCACCAGGCGTTCAACTTCCACTACCTGCAGGCACCGTGGCGCGCCGCGGACCAGCAGCGCATCGTCGAGACCTCGCTCGGGGCGGCGGAGGCGGTGGGCGCTCCCACGACGTGGGTCCTGTCCAACCACGACGTGGTCCGCCACGCCTCACGGCTCGGGCTGCCGGTAGGGAAGCCCCGGCCCAACGGGATCGCTGCCGGCGACCCGCAGCCCAACGCCGTCCTCGGCGTGCGGCGGGCACGGGCGGCCACCGCGATGATGCTGGCGCTGCCCGGGTCCGCCTACCTCTACAACGGCGAGGAGCTCGGGCTGCCCGACCACACGGCCCTGCCCGCCCACGTCCGGGCCGACCCGGCCTTCCACCGCACGCAGGGCGAGGAGACCGGGCGCGACGGCTGTCGGGTCCCGATGCCGTGGGTCGCCGGTGAGCCGTCCTTCGGGTTCGGCGCTCCGGACGACGTCGACACCTGGCTGCCGCAGCCGCTGCTCTACGGGTCCCTGTCCGCCGACCGGCAGGAGGGGGTGGCCGGCTCGACGCTGGAGCTCTACCGCACGCTGCTGCGGCTGCGCCGCGAGCACGACCTCGGCGTCGGCGGGCTGGAGTGGCTCACCGCGCTGGAGGGTATGCCGCTGCCCGAGGGCGTCGTCGCGTTCACCAACGCCCGCGAGGACGGGCCGGTGGTCACGGTGCTGACGAACTTCGGCGAGGAGCCGGTGGTGCTGCCCGAGGGGCGCGAGGTGCTCGTCGCCAGCGGCCGCCTGCACCGCGACGGCGACGGTCGCCCCACGCTGCACCAGGACTGCACGGTCTGGCTGGGCTGACCCGCGGCTAGGGTCGGGCCATGCGCACCATCGGCCTGCTCGGCGGGATGAGCTGGGAGTCCAGCGCGGAGTACTACCGACTCCTCAACGAGGGGGTCCGCGAGCGGCTCGGCGGCCTGCACTCCGCGCGCGTCGTCCTCGCCTCCCTGGACTTCGCCGAGGTGGAGGCCCTGCAGGTCGCCGGCGACTGGGAGGCCGCCGGGCGGCTGCTCGCCCGGCACGCGAGCGGGCTGGAGGCCGCAGGCGCCGACCTCGTCCTCCTCTGCACCAACACGATGCACCGGGTGGCGGACGAGGTCGAGGCGGCGATCGGCATACCCCTGCTGCACCTGGCCGACGCCACCGCGGCGGCGGTGCGGGCGGCCGGGCTGAGCCGGGTCGGGCTGCTCGGCACGGCCTTCACCACGGAGCAGTCGTTCTACACCGGCCGGCTCGCCGACCACGGCCTCGAGGTCCTGGTCCCCGGGGCGGCCGACCGCGAGCTGGTGCACCGGGTCATCTACGACGAGCTGTGCCGCGGCGTGGTGCGCGAGGAGTCCCGGGAGGCATACCGGCGCGTCGTCGACGACCTGGTGCGGCGAGGCGCGCAGGGCGTCGTCCTCGGCTGCACGGAGATCGAGCTGCTCCTGGCGCCGGACGACGTCGACGTCCCCACCTTCCCGACCACCCGGCTGCACGTCGAGGCCGCCCTGGAGGCGGCGCTGCCGGCAGCGACCTGAGGACCCTCAGCCCGCCTGGTCGGCGCCCGTCTCCCGGGCCACCTCGACCTCGGTGATCCGCAGCCCCTCCAGGGCGAGCACCGTGAGCCGGACGTCCTCGACCTCGACGGTGTCACCCTCCTCGGCGACCCGGCCGAGGCGGTCCAGCACGAGGCCGGCGACCGTCTCGTAGGACCCGTGCGGCAGGGTCGTGCCGAGGACGTCCTCGAGCTCCTCGACGATGAGGCTGCCGGAGACGACGGTGCGGCCACCGGCCACGACCAGCGAGTCCTCGGGGTCACGCTCGGTGTCGTACTCGTCGTAGATCTCCCCCACCACCTCCTCGACGAGGTCCTCGATGGTGACGATCCCCTCGGTGCCGCCGTGCTCGTCCACCACGAGGGCGAGGTGCTGCTGCTCGGCCCGCAGCAGGGCCAGGGTCGCGAGCACCGGCTTGGTCACCGGCAGCGCGACGACCTCGCGGGTCAGGTCGCCCACGCGCCGCCGCCCGCGCTCGGCGTCCGGCAGGGTGAGGAGGTCGCGGATGTGCACGAAGCCGAGGACGTCGTCCACCCCACGACCGGTCACCGGGTAGCGGCTGTGGCTGCTGGTGCGGACCTCCTCGAGGACGTCCCCGACGCGGGCGTCGGCGGCGAGGAACTCCACGTCCGGCCGGGGCCGCAGCACGTCACCCAGGGTCCGCTCGCTGGCCCGGAAGACGTCGGAGAGGATCTCCCGGCTGTAGGGCCGCAGGTCGCGGTTGTCCTCGACGGTGCGCCGCAGCTCCTCGATGGTCATCTCCTCCCTGGCCGCGCCCGGGTCGCCGCCGAGCAGCCGGACCATGAGGTTGGTGGAGGCGGACAGGAAGGCGATGACCGGCCGCAGCAGGGTCGCGAAGATGCCCAGCGGGGGCGCCAGCACCCGGGTGAAGCCGGCCGAGCGCTGCATCGCCAGGCGTTTGGGGGTGAGCTCGCCCAGGACCAGGGACAGGTAGGCGATGACCAGGGTCATGGCGACCAGCGCCACCGGGTCGGCGACGGAGGGCGGCATACCGAGGCCCTGCAGCCAGCCCGACACCGAGGGCGCGATGGTCGCGCCGCCGAACGCGGAGGAGAAGAAGCCGGCCACGGTGACACCGACCTGCACCGCGGAGAGGAAGGTGTTGGGGTCGCGGACGAGCGCGGCGGTCCGGGCACCTCGAGCGCCGGAGCGCGCGATCTCGTCGACCTGCGAGGGCCGCAGCGAGACGATCGCCATCTCGGTCGCGGCGAAGACGC
The DNA here is from genome assembly GCF_947487915.1 of uncultured Serinicoccus sp. Classification (GTDB taxonomy): domain Bacteria; phylum Actinomycetota; class Actinomycetes; order Actinomycetales; family Dermatophilaceae; genus Ornithinicoccus. The sequence goes on from NZ_CANKYH010000006.1 coordinate 36,212, forward strand.
CGCCGACGAGGACGAAGAGCAGGACCAGCGCGATGTTGGTCAGGAGGGCGGCGTCCATGCGGTCAGGGTATGCCGGTGCTCCCCCGCGCCGAGGTCGTCACCTCGCGCCGGCGTCCCCGGCGAGGGCGTCCAGCTCGCGCGGCAGCTCGCGCATCCGCACCAGCGGGGACAGCAGCACCGGCAGCGCGGAGATCAGGGAGAGCGCCACCAGGCCCCACAGGGTCGGGACCAGACCGAAGCGCTGGCCGGCCACACCACCGAGGAAGGCCCCGATCGGCATGGGCCCCCAGACGAGGAACCGGATGGAGGCGTTCATCCGGCCCAGCAGCGGCTTGGGGCACAGCCGCTGGCGGAAGCTCACCTGGGCGATGTTGTAGACCACGACCCCCCAGGAGATGAGCAGGTTGCCGACCAGCAGCGTCGGCACCGCCGGCAGGACCGAGGCCAGCGGCACGGTGAGCATCGCCGTCCCGGACAGCACCGCCGCGAGGGGGATCGCCCGGCCCTCGCCCACCCAGCGGCCGAACCACCCGGAGGAGACCGCCCCGAGCAACCCCCCGACGGCCCCCAGCGACAGAACCAGCCCCAGCGTGGTCTCGGCGAGGTCGAGGGTGGTCAGGGCATACAGCACGAAGAGGGCGAAGACCCCCGAGGAGGCGAGGTTGCTCAGGCCGGTGCAGGCCACGATGCGGCGCAGCAGCGGGTGGGACAGCACGAAGGACAGGCCCTCGCGGATCTCGGTGACCAGCGGACGGCGGGCCGCGGGGTCGGGCGCCTGCTCCCGGTGCCGGATGCGGCTGACGAAGAGCGAGCTGAGCCCCATGCAGACGCTGGTCACCGCGATGGTCAGCGGGGAACCGAGCAGCCGCACCATGGCGGCGGCCGCCGCGGGCCCGGCCACCATGGCGGTCTGCTGGCTGGCCTGCAGCTTGCCGTTGCCGTCGGAGATCTGCTCGCCCTCGACGAGCTCGGGCAGGTAGGACTGGTTGGCCACGTCGAAGAAGACGGTGATGACCCCGACCCCCACGGCGACGACGTAGAGCTGGCCCATCGTCAGGACGTCGAGCAGCCAGGCGGCCGGCAGGGTGAGCAGGAGCAGCGCGCGCCCGAGGTCGCCGAGGACCAGCACGGTCCGCTTGCGCCAGCGGTCCACCCAGGCGCCCGCGGGCAGCCCGATGAGCAGGAAGGCCAGCGACTCCAGGGTCGCCAGCAGACCCATCTGGAAGGCGTTGGCCCCCAGCAGCTGCACGGCCATGAGCGGCATGGCGAACCCGACGAACTGCGCGCCGAAGACCGACACCGTGTCGCCCATCCAGAGCTGCCGGAAGTCGTGGTGGCGCCAGAGACTGGCCGGTCGCGGGGTGGTCACGGGGACGATCCTGCGCCAGGTGATTGAGTTCTGTCAATCACTTTGTCAGGATGGAGGGTATGCAGCACGATCCGTCCGCATCCCGCCCCGAGACGGGCGGCTCGCCGGGACGCGGTGTGCCGAGCGACCCCTCCCCTGCCGCGTTCCGCCCCGACGTGCGTGCCACCCCTGGCGGTCGCGCACCGACCCACCAGCCCCTGGCGCCTCGCGGTCCCGTCGCCGCGCCCGATGCGCACGTCGGCGGGTTCGAGGCCAGCGACGCCGAGGCGAGGGCGCTGGCCTCGGGGGTGCGGCTGCGCATCCTGCGCCTGGCCCTCGACGAGCCGCTGACCAACCGGGAGCTGGCCGCCGCCCTGGACCTCAACCCGGCGACGGCCCTGCACCACGTGCGCACGCTGGTCGACACCGGTTTCCTCGAGGCGCTGGAGCCGCGACGGGGGCGTCGCGGCGCCCGCGAGATCCCCTACCGCGCCACCGGCCGCTCCTGGTACGCCCGCACCCCCGTCACGTCCCAGGGCATGCTCGAGGCCTTCGTCGCCGAGATGGCCCAGGTCCCTGCGGACCGCGCCGACGTGACGATGACCCGGCTCGGGCTGCGGCTGCCGCCGGCGGAGCTGGAGGAGTTCCGCACCCGGCTGACCGAGCTGGTCGAGGAGTTCCACGGCCGGGCCCGCGACCCCTCCGCCGAGCCGTGGTCGCTCTTCCTCGCCCTGCACCCGGACACCAGCGCACACCACCGGGCGGCCCCGGGAGAGGGCGGTGCCGAGCCGGACGGCCGCAGCGACGGCGGGTGACGACCCGTGGGGCGGCGAGCACGTGCGCGTCACGAGTCGGCGCACGACGTGCTGCACCAGCGTTCCGACACCCTGCGTCAGGTGCGCAGCACCACGTGACCGACGGCGGTGGAGACCCGCAACCACGGGCCGTTGCGGTGCACGGCGACCTGCGTGTCCCCCGGCCGCAGGAAGCCCAGGGCGTGCACGGCGAGGCCCGCCCCGGCCGGCACCTCGGTGCCCTCGACGGGCCGCTCCCAGACCCGCGCCCGCAGCGCCTCGACCGCCGCGGCGCCGGACCCCTCCGGGGCGCCGGTGGCGACCTCCGCGATCCCCGAGCGCGCGGCCGCGACCAGCTGCTCGGACGGTATGCCGCCGCGCGGCTCCCAGCCGCCGCGCGGCGGGGACTGCGCGGCCCACGGCGGGGCGAGGGTGGTCGGGGGGACCGGCAGGGTCGTCGAGCTGTCGCCGGTGGCGGCGCGCCGCGCGAAACGGTCGGTCAGCCCGGCCAGCGGCACGGTGACGTCCAGCGGCTCGCCGCCCGGCGCCAGCGCCATGGTCCGCAGCCCGAGGGTCAGCCCGCTGCGCAGGAGCCCGGCACCGGGCAGGACGCAGACCCACGCCGCGAGGACGCCGCCGGCCGCCTGCAGCCGGATCGCCCCGTCCTCGTCGAGCCGTGCCGCCCGGCGCACCAGGGTGGCCAGGTCCGCCACCGACTCGCCGTCCGCCAGCGACAGGCTCTGCGGCCCGGTCACCGACCCACCCGGCCCCGCCCGGCGTCCCCGCGCAGCACCGGCGCCGGCCCGCTGACCGCGGCGAGCGCCTCGCGCTCCTCCGCGCCCAGCCGCCGCGGCCGCTCCTCGCGCAGGTCGTAGGCGACGAGGCTGACCCGACCACGGGCATACACGGTGTCGTCGCCGGCCGCCCCCGCGACGGCATACCCCAGCTCGAAGGAGGCGCCACCGACCCCGCCGCACCACACCGCCACGCGCGCCGGGGCGTACGCGAAGGACATCGGCAGGAGGTAGTCGATGGCCTGGGACACCACGAGCATGCCCTCGTCGATGAGGTCGCGGCCCTGCCCGAACCACGCCTTGAACGCGTAGACGCGCGCCTCCTCGAAGAGCCGGAGGTACTGGACGTTGTTGACATGCGCGTAGGCGTCCAGGTCGGACCAGCGGACGGTGATGTCGAAGGTCGAGGCGACCTCGGGGACGTCGGGCAGGGAGGAGCTCATGCCGCCATTGTGTCTGCCGCCGCGCCGCCGACGCGACGGGCGGCCGCAGCGATAGGTTGGGAGCAGCATCAGCACCGCCGAGCGGGAGGAGGCACCGTGACCGGGTCGGCCCAGCCGCGGGCGGCGCGCCCCACGGTGGCGCTCTTCGCGACCTGCTTCAACGACACCCTGTGGCCGCAGGCCCCGAGGGCGGTCGTCACCCTGCTGGAGCGGCTGGGCTGCCGGGTGGTGTTCCCGCGCGAGCAGACGTGCTGCGGGCAGATGTTCACCAACACCGGGTATGCCGACGAGGCCACCCCCCTGGTGCGCCGCTTCGTCGACGTGTTCGCCGGTGCGGACCACGTGGTCTCGCCGAGCGGGTCGTGCGTCGGGTCGGTCCGCGAGCAGCACGCGATGCTGGCCCGCCGGGCCGGCGACGCCGGGCTGGAGCGCGAGGTGCGCTCGCTCGCGCCCCGGGTGCTGGAGCTGTCCGAGCTGCTCGTGGACGTCCTCGGCGTGACCGACGTCGGCGCCTACTACCCGCACCGGGTGACCTACCACCCCACCTGCCACAGCCTGCGGATGCTCCGGGTCGGGGACCGGCCGGTGCGGCTGCTGCGCGCGGTGCGCGGCATCGACCTCGTGGACCTGCCCGCCGCGGAGGAGTGCTGCGGCTTCGGCGGCACCTTCGCGATGAAGAACGCCGACACCTCGATCGCCATGGGCGCGGACAAGGCGCGGCACGTGCGGGAGACCGGGGCGGAGGTCGTGGTGGCCGGTGACAACTCCTGCCTCGCGCACATCGGCGGGGTGCTGGGCCGGCAGCGCTCCGGGGTCCGCACGGTGCACCTGGCGCAGGTGCTCGCCTCCACGCAGGAGGTGCCGGCATGAGCGACCCCCCGGTGCAGGACACCTCCCCCACCTTCCTCGGTATGCCGTCGTTCCAGCGCGCGGCGAAGGTCGCCCTCGCCGACACCCAGCAGCGGCGCAACCTGGCCCACGCGACGGCGACGATCCGCGCCAAGCGGGCTGCCGCCGTCGCCGAGGTCGAAGGGTGGGAGGAGCTGCGGCTGGCCGGGGCGGGCGCCAAGGACGAGGCCCTGCACCACCTGCCCGACTACCTCGAGCAGCTGGAGGCCGCCCTCACCGCCCGTGGCGCGACGGTGCACTGGGCGCGGGACGCCGCCGAGGCCAACCGGGTCGTCGTCGACCTGGCCCGGGCGAAGGGCACCGACGAGGTGGTCAAGGTCAAGTCGATGGCCACCCAGGAGATCGAGCTCAACGAGGCGCTCGAGGAGGCCGGCATCGCGGCCTGGGAGACCGACCTCGCCGAGCTCATCGTGCAGCTCGGCGAGGACCGTCCGAGCCACATCCTGGTGCCGGCCATCCACCGCAACCGGGCCGAGATCCGGGAGATCTTCGCGCGGCGCATGGGCGCGGTCGGGCGGGCCGCACCGGCCGACCTCACCGACGAGCCGGCACGCCTGGCCGAGGCGGCTCGGCTGCACCTGAGGGAGAAGTTCCTGCGGGCGAGGGTCGCGGTCTCCGGTGCCAACTTCGCCGTCGCCGACACCGGGACGCTGGTGGTCGTGGAGTCCGAGGGCAACGGGCGCATGTGCCTCACCCTGCCCGAGACGCTCATCACCGTGGTCGGGATCGAGAAGGTGCTGCCGACCTTCGCCGACCTCGCCACCATGCTGCAGCTGCTGCCCCGCTCCAGCACCGGCGAGCGGATGAACCCCTACACCTCCATGTGGACCGGCGTGACCCCCGGGGACGGGCCGCAGGAGGTCCACGTCGTGCTGCTGGACAACGGCCGCAGCCGGGTGCTGGCCGACGAGGCCGGGCGGGAGGCGCTGCGGTGCATCCGCTGCTCGGCCTGCCTCAACGTGTGCCCGGTCTACGAGCGGACGGGAGGGCACGCCTACGGCTCGGTCTACCCCGGCCCCATCGGCGCCGTGCTCAACCCGCTGCTGCGCGGCACCGCCACCGAGGTGGACCGGAGCCTGCCCTACGCCAGCAGCCTGTGCGGGGCCTGCTTCGACGCCTGCCCGGTGCGCATCGACATCCCCGCGCTCCTCGTGCGGCTGCGCACCCAGGTCGTCGACGAGGCCTCCGGCCGGTCGGCCGAGGCGGCGTCGATGAAGGCGGCAGCCTGGATGTTCGGCGACCACCGGCGCCTGGAGGCGGCCCAGCGGGCGGCCACCCTCGGCGGCCGGCTGCTCGGCGACCGCACGATCCGCTCGCTGCCCGGGCTCGGCGCCTGGACCCAGGCCCGCGACGTCCCCACCCCGCCGACCGAGACCTTCCGGCAGTGGTGGGCGCGCACCCACGGCGACGCCGAGGGTGACCGGGACGACGCCGGCGACGCCGAGGGTGACCGGCACGACCCCGGCGACCAGCCGGTCGAGCCGGAGCAGGACATCGGCGGTGCGGTGCCGCATACCTCCGAGGAGGGTCCGTGAGCAGCCGCGAGGAGATCCTGGCGCGCCTGCGCGTCGCGACGGGCGATGTCACGTCGCAGCCCGGGGAGCGCGACCCGGTGCCGGTCGTCGCCGAGACCGCCGGGGCAGCGCCGGACACCCTGGAGCTGTTCGTCACGACCGTCACCGACTACCGCGCCAGCGTCGTGCGGTGCACGCCGGAGCAGGTCGGGGCCGAGGTGGCGGCAGCGCTGGTGCGGGCGCGGGCGCACACCGTCCTGGTCCCGCCCGGCCTCGACACCTCCTGGGTGGCGCGGGCGCGGGACGCCGGCCTGCGGCTGCGGGCCGACGAGGGCGAGGACGGCGGACCGCTCACCGCGCAGGAGCTGGACGGGATCGACGCCGTGGTCACCGCGGCCCGGGTCGCCGTCGCCACGACCGGCACCATCGTCCTGGACCACGCCCCCGACCAGGGCCGACGCGCGCTCACCCTCGTCCCGGACCAGCACGTCTGCGTCGTCCGTGCCGACCAGGTCGTGCTCGACGTGCCCGACGCGGTGGCGCTGCTCGACCCGACGCGTCCCCTGACCTGGGTCAGCGGTCCGAGCGCCACCAGCGACATCGAGCTGGACCGCGTCGAGGGCGTCCACGGCCCGCGCACCCTCGACGTCGTCGTCGTCGGCTGAGCCACCCCACGCCCCGCACGCCCTCACGCACGCCCCACACCCCACGCCCGGACGGAACCTGAGCAGAGAAGCGCTCCCCAGGCAGGGGGTACAGGGCCTGCTTCGGGCGTCTTTCTCTGCTCAGGTCGCGGGACCACCGGGTAGGCCTGCCCCGCCCAGGTCACTCCCCGCGCAGCACGTCGACGTGCACGTGGTCGCGGTGGCGCAGGACCGGGTCGTCCGAGCCGCCCGGCGCCCGGTAGTCCTGCCAGCCCCGCGCGGACCCGCGCACACCCCAGTAGTGGTCGTCGAAGATGACGTACTGCACGGTGAGCTCGTCGGCATGGGCCACCAGCCACTGGCTCAGCACCCACCCGTCGTCGAGGTGGTCCTCGGTCACCGGCCGGAAGAAGTAGTCCACCGCCCGGCCCTCGTAGTGCGTGGACTCCTCGCCGTGCCCGGAGTCCACGCCGCCGGGGGCGAACCCCCCGATGGGCAGGTCACCCACCTCGGTGCGCACCGCGTCGAGCACCGCCTGCGCCCTCGGGGTGAGGCCGGACCCCGTCTCCGCCTCGACGGCCGGCTCGGCCACCGGCACCCGGCAGGTCAGCGCCGTGCCGGCCCGGGCGGTGCGCACGGCCTCGACCACCCCGTCGGGCAGCTCCGACACCGCGGCCCCGTCGCCCGCATCCGGCCCACCCAGCGAGCGGGCCGCCTCCGCGGTGGCCGCCCGCGCCTGGTCACGGTCCAGCGGCACCCGCTGCCCGTCGACCACCACCCCGCACGGCGCGCCGACCGCCGCCACCCAGGCGCCGACCGGCCGCATGAACGGCGCAACCAGGACCGCGCCCACCAGTGCGGCGAGGAGGACGAGCAGGACGACGCTCCCGCGCCGCGACCCACCAGGAGCGGACGCGGGGGACGGGCGCTGCGGCATACCTCATGGTCCCAAGGCCGGCTGACCCCGACCTGGGCGCGGGCGGCGGCGACGGACCGCGCGCCCGCGCGTAGCGTGAGACCCATGACCGATGCCTACTACGCCCAGGACGTCCCCGACACCCACCGGCCCTACGTCGCGGCCCCCGACCGGCACCAGAAGCTGGACTACCGCCGCGTCGGGGACAGTGGGCTGCTGCTGCCGCCGCTCTCGCTCGGCCTCTGGTACAACTTCGGCGACAACCGCCCCTTCGACACCCAGCGGGCCATCCTGCGGCGCTCCTTCGACGAGGGCATCACCCACTTCGACCTGGCCAACAACTACGGCCCGCCCTACGGCTCCGCCGAGGAGAACTTCGGGCGGATGATGCGCACCGACTTCGCTCCCTACCGCCACGAGATGGTGCTCTCCACCAAGGCGGGCTGGGACATGTGGCCCGGCCCCTACGGCATGCTCGGCTCGCGCAAGTACCTCCTGGCGAGCCTGGACGAGTCGCTGGGCCGGATGAGCGTCGACCACGTCGACATCTTCTACTCCCACCGCGCGGACGAGGACACCCCGGTCGCCGAGACCGTGGGGGCCCTCGACACCGCGGTCCGCCAGGGCAAGGCGCTGTATGCCGGCATCTCCAGCTACTCCCCCGAGCGCACCGCCGAGGCGGTCGCCGTCGCCCGGGAGCTGGGCACCCCCCTGGTCATCCACCAGCCGGCCTACAACATGCTCAACCGCTGGGTCGAGGACGGCCTGCTGGAGGCCCTGCCGGGGCACGGCATGGGCTCGATCGGCTTCACCGCCCTCGCCCAGGGCCTGCTCACCGACAAGTATCTCGACCGCGACGACGCCGAGCGCGCCACCGCGCGCCCCTCGTTCGACTCCAGCGTGCTCACCGACGCCAACCGGGAGCGGCTGCGCGGGCTGGCGAAGGTCGCCGAGGGCCGCGGACAGACCCTGGCGCAGATGGCGCTGTCGTGGGCGATCCGCCCCGGCGGGGTCACCTCCACCCTCATCGGGGTCTCCAGCATCGAGCAGCTCGAGGACAACCTCGCCGCCGCCCACCGCACCGACTTCACCGACGACGAGCTCGCCGAGATCGACCGGCTCTCCGGCAGCACCGAGGGTGTGGACATCTGGGCGCCGTCCGCGCAGATCGAGTGAGTCACTAGGCTGCGTGGTCGTGACCGACGCGCCGCTGGACTACCCGATCGACGACCTGCTCGACGTGCTCGACCTGCGCCGTGAGGGGTCCACCACCATCCGGGTGGCCTCCCCCGAGGGCACCGGCGAGGACCTGGCCGACTCCCAGGGAGACGTCTTCGCCGGCCGCAGCCAGCCCATGCCGCACGGCCGGGTCTTCGGCGGACAGGTGCTCGCGCAGTGCCTGGTCGCGGCCGGGCGGACGGTGGAGCCGGTCGAGGACGGGTCGGACGCCGAGCCCCTGCCCCGGCCGATCCACTCGATGCACGGCTACTTCCTGCGGGCGGGCGACGCGAACCGACCGCTGCGCTTCCTCGTGGAGCGGATGCGTGACGGGCGCAGCTTCAGCGCCCGTCGGGTGCACGCCGTGCAGGACGGCCGCATCCTCATGTCGATCATCATGTCCTTCCAGGAGGCCTCCGAGGGGCTCGAGCACCAGATCCCCATGCCGGCGGCGCCCGCCCCCGACACCCTGCGCTCGGACCGGGAGATCCTCGAGCACGTGCCGCACCCGGTGGCGCAGGAGACGGCCCGCCGCAGGCCCGTCGAGCTGCGGCACGTGGACCCGCTGCTCCTCGGCCCGGGGGAACCCGGGGCCAGCGAGCAGTCGGTGTGGCTGCGGATCGCGCGCGAGCTGCCGGAGGACCCGCTGCTGCACGCCGCCATCCTCGCCTACGCCTCGGACTACACGCTGCTGGAGCCGATCCTGCGGCGGCACGGCATCGGCTGGGGCGACCCCCGGCTGCGACCGGCCAGTCTCGACCACTCCATGTGGTTCCACCGGCCCGCCCGGGTCGATGACTGGGTGCTCTACACCCAGAGCTCACCGTCGGCCCAGTCCGGCCGCGGGCTGGGCACCGGGCACATGTTCGCCGCCGACGGGCGCCTGCTGGCGACCGTCGGGCAGGAGGGCATGGTACGGCTCAAGGGGTCCGCGGACCACTGACCCTGACGCCACGTCCGGGTAACGATCCGGTCACGACGGGACCTGTGCACCATCTCGCTGTAGACACCCTGGGAACCCCGGACAATACTGCCAAGGGTCACCCCTGGGGATCACGCGGCTCGTCGACGGAGACAGGCTGTCCAGCGGCGACGTCCCACCGTTCCAAGCAAAGGACACACTGTGCACCAGCCATCTGCTCGCCGGAGGACGCGCCTGCTGGCGCTCGCCGGCGCAGGGGCCGTCGTCGCACCGCTGGCCCTGGTAGCCCCCGCAGCATGGGCGAACCCGGAGATCACGGTCAACGAGGACGGCACCTACATCGTCATGCTCGCGGACAGCTCGCTGGCCGCCTACGAGGGCGGCGTCAGCGGCATCCCCGCGACCAAGCCCGCCGAGGGGGAGAAGCTCAGCACCACGAGCGCCGCCGCGGACGAGTACACCGCATACCTCGACCGGCAGCAGAACGCCGTGCTCGACTCCGTCGGCCTGGACCGGGCGGACGCCGTCTACACCTACTCGACGTCGTTCAACGGCTTCACCGCCGAGCTGACCGGCTCCCAGGTGTCCGCCCTGCGCAAGGACCCCAACGTCGCCGCGGTGTGGGAGGACGAGATCCGGACCTCCGACACCGTCACCACCCCGGACTACCTGGGCCTGACCGGCGAGGACGGCGTCTGGAACACCCAGTTCGGTGGTGACGCCGACGCGGGTGCGGGCATGGTCGTCGGCATCATCGACACCGGCTTCTGGCCGGAGAACCCCAGCTTCGCCGCGCTGCCGGGTGACCCCGCCGCGCCCGAGGGCTGGCAGGGCGAGTGCGTCGAGGGTGACGCGGCCGACGACGCCGACAACGTGACCTGCAACAGCAAGGTCATCGGCGCCCGCTACTACCCCGAGGGCAACAACACCGCCTTCGACTTCCTGTCGCCGCGCGACACCGACGGGCACGGCAGCCACGTCGGCGGCACCTCGGCCGGCAACGTGGACGTCCCCATGGACTTCATGGGCGACGACCTGGGCGTCGGCAGCGGTATGGCGCCGGCCGCCCACCTCTCCTTCTACAAGGCGCTCTGGGCGACCGAGGACGGCGGCGGCTCCGGCACGACGTCCGGCCTCGTGGCCGCCATCGACGACGCCGTCGCCGACGGTGTCGACGTCATCAACTACTCGGTCTCCGGCTCCTCGCAGTTCGTGGTGACCCCCGACGAGCTCGCCTTCTTCGACGCCGCGGAAGCCGGCGTCTTCGTGTCGACCTCCGCGGGCAACAGCGGCGACACGGTCGGCGAGAGCTCCGTGGCGCACAACTCGCCGTGGACCATGACGGTCGCCGCCTCCACGCACGACCGCACCAACTCCGCCGAGGTCGAGCTGGGCGACGGCCCCCCCGTCACCCGGGTGTCCGGCACCAACCGGTACGACACCGCGGCCCAGATCGCGGCGGCGTACCCGGAGGGCGTCGACACCGTCTACATCGCCACCGGCAACCAGTTCGCGGACGCGCTGTCCGGCGCCGCGGCCGCCTCGCAGGGCCTGGTCCCCGCGGCCGGTCTCGACCAGCCCGCCGTCGCCCCCGACGGCTCGCCCGCCCCGGTGCTGCTCACCAAGGTCGACGAGATCCCGGGCGCCACGATGGACGCCCTCGAGTCGATCGACCCCGACAACATCGTCGTGCTCGGCGGTGAGGTCGCCGTCTCCGAGTCCGTCGAGGAGACGCTGGAGTCCTACGGCACGGTGACCCGCGTCTCGGGTGCCGACCGCTACGAGACCGCCGCCCTCGTCGCCCAGCAGTACGGCGAGGTGGACCACGTCTACGTCGCCACCGGTCAGGACGAGGCCTTCCCGGACGCGCTGTCCGGCTCCGCGCTCGCCGGCAGCGAGGGCGTGCCCGTCCTGCTCACCAAGACCGACATGGTCCCGAGCGCCGTGAACGACGCGCTGGCCGCCATGGGCGACCCGGAGATCCACGTCATCGGTGGCGAGGTCGCGGTGAGCGAGGACGTCTACGAGGACCTGGGCGCCAGCGCCCGCCTCTCCGGCACCGACCGCTACGGCACGTCCGTCGCCATCGCCGAGGAGTTCGGCTTCGGTGAGGACAACCCGGCCCCCGTGGTGCACACCGCCACCGGTCGCGACTACCCGGACGCCCTCGCGGGGTCGGCGCTGGCCGGCTACCAGGGCGTTCCAGTCATGCTGAGCCGCCCCGACGAGGTGCCCGGCGTCGTGCTCGACGGCATGGTGGCCCTGGCCCCCGAGTCCGCCTTCATCCTCGGCGGTGAGGGCGCCCTCAACGAGGACGTCCAGATGCAGATCGAGGCGCTCTTCGGCGAGGACGAGACCTTTGCCGGCATCAGCGCCGGCGACGGCGTGGGCCCGGCCCCGCTGGTCAACTCGGTCGACATCCCCGCGGCCGGTGCGACCGCCGACCAGGCGCTGCTGTGCCTGCCCGGTTCGCTGGACGCGGCCGAGGCCGCCGACCACATCGTCATCTGCACCCGGGGCACCAACGCCCGGACGGAGAAGAGCGAGACGGTCGAGGCCGCCGGCGGTGTCGGCATGATCCTGGCCAACAACAACGACGGCGAGTCGCTCAACGGCGACTTCCACGCGGTTCCCTCGATCCACGTCAACGGCACCGCCGGTGACGCGATCAAGGAGTACGAGGCCTCCGACCCCGACCCGATGGCCACCATCTCGGCCTCCGGCGAAGGCCCGGAGATCACCTACCCGGAGATGGCCGGCTTCAGCTCCTACGGCCCGGCGACCGCCGGTGGCGGGGACCTGCTCAAGCCCGACATCACCGCCCCGGGCGTCGACGTCATCGCCGCGGTCTCCCCGGCCGGTTCCGGTGGCGCCAACTTCAACAGCCTCTCCGGCACCTCCATGTCCGCCCCGCACATCGCCGGCCTGGCCGCGCTGATGATGCAGGACAACCCGGACTGGGGCCCGATGGGCGTCAAGTCCGCGATGATGACGACGGCCGACCCGACCAACTCCGAGGGTGAGCTCATCACCTACGCCGGCGCGCCGGCGAGCCCGCTCCACTACGGGTCCGGTGAGGTCGAGCCGGGTGCTGCCTACGACACGCCGCTGGTCTACGACTCGGGCGCCGAGGACTGGCTGGCCTACGCGTGCGCCATCGGGCAGCTCCAGCTGGTCGGCGGCTCGGCATACTGTGCCAGCATCGACGAGAGCGACGCGAGCGACCTCAACTACCCGAGCATCGCGATCGGTGACCTGGGCGGCGCGCAGACCGTCACCCGCACCGTGACCGACGCGACCGGGGCCGGTGGCACGTTCACCGCCGAGGTCGAGGCGCCCCCGGGCGTCGACGTGGTCGTCGAGCCCTCCACGGTCACCGTGGAGCCCGGTGGCACGGCGACCTTCACGGTCTCCTTCACCACCGCGGGTGCGACCCTGGACGAGTGGACCTTCGGGTCGCTCACCTGGACCGGGCCTGGCGCCGACGTGACCAGCCCGCTGGCGATCCAGCCGGTGGCGATGGGCGCGCCGGAGGAGATCCGCGGCGACACCACCGAGGGCTCGGCGACCTTCGAGGTCACCCCGGGCTTCTCCGGTGAGCTCACCTCGGTGCCGCACGGCCTCGTGGCCTCGGACGTCACCGACGTCGCGGTCACCTCGGACGGCCCCAGCGGTGGCGCGGGTATCGCGGACGAGGTCGTGCCGGTCACGGTGCCCGAGGGCACCACGGCCATCCGGGTCGAGGTCGTGGAGTCGGAGTGGGCCCCCGCAGGGCTCGACCTCGACCTCTACCTCGCGACCGCCGACGGCACCGTCATCGGCCAGTCCGCCGCCGGCGGCTCGGACGAGTCGGTCACCGTGGTGGCGCCCGCCCCGGGCGACTACCTCGTCGCGATCGACTACTGGGACGGCGCCGCGGGTGACACCGCCAACGGTCCGCTGCACGTCTTCATGCCGTCCGCGGACGAGGGCAACATGTCGGTCACGCCGTCCCCGACCACGGTGGTCGCCGGCACGCCGCTGGACCTGACCGCCGCCTGGACCGGGCTGGAGGCCGCCACCCGCTACATGGGTGCGATCGGCTACAGCAACGGCACCGAGGAGGTCGCCTACACCCTGGTCTCGGTCAACACGCCGTGACCCCTGGGCGGGCGGGCTGAGGCCCGACCGACCCAGAGCACCGGGCCCGTCCCCTCTTCGGAGGGGGCGGGCCCGACGCATACCCCTTCACCGGACCCGGCGGCCGGTCATCGACGCGAACGACGTCCTGCGGGATCCCGAGTCCGTGTGCGCTGGTGGCCGTTCGGGGGCCGCGAACGCGCACGCGACGTCCGGTGCAGGGGTCAGGAGGACTGGGCGCGCACCTGCGCGATGGCGTCGGCGGCCCGCACCAGGCCCAGGTGGCTGAACGCCTGCGGGTAGTTGCCGAGCATGCGGCGCGAGGCGGGGTCGTACTCCTCGGCGAGCAGGTCCAGGGGCTGGCCCGCGTCGACGCAGGCCTGCATGAGCGCCTCCGCCTCCTCCAGCCGGCCGCTGCGGGCATACTGCTCCACCAGCCAGAAGGTGCAGATGAAGAAGGTCGCCTCCCCGCCCTCCAGGCCGTCCATGTTGTCCGACTCGTGCATGCGGTAGCGGTGCAGGAAACCGGCGTCGTCGACGAGGTCCTCCTCGAGCCGTCGGACGGTCGCCAGCATCCGAGGGTCGTCGTAGCCGCAGAAGCCGGTGTGCGGGATCTGCAGCAACGAGGCGTCCACCTCGTCGTTGGCGTAGGTCTGGCGGAAGGCGCCGTCCGGCCCGACGCCACGCTCCTCGATCTCGGCCCGAACACGGTCGCGCAGCTCGCGCCAGTGGTCCACGTCGCCGGGCAGCCCGCACTCCTCGACCGCGCGGACCCCCTGGTCGAAGGCCGCCCAGATCATCACCCGGCCGTGGGTGAAGAAGTGCTTGTCCCCCCGCATCTCCCAGATGCCGTGGTCCGGCTCCGAGAGCCGCTCGGCCTGCGTCTGGAGCATCACCCGCTGGACGCCCCAGCTGTACCGGTCCTCCGCGATGCCACCGTCGCGCAGGTCCGCCAGCGCGAGCATGACCTCGCCGATGACGTCGGCCTGGTACTGGTCCGCCGCACCGTTGCCGATGCGGACCGGTCGGGACCCGGCATACCCGCTCAGGTGCGGCAGCTCGCGCTCGGTGAGGTCGCGCTCGCCGCCGAGGCCGTACATGATGCGCAGCTGGTTGGAGTGGCCGGCGATCGCGCGCAGCAGCCACTCCCGCCAGGCCTCCGCGCCGCCGTCGAGGCCGTGGCTCAGCATCGCCTGGAGGGTGAGCGCCGAGTCCCGCAGCCAGGTGTAGCGGTAGTCCCAGTTGCGCTCCCCGCCGGGGTCCTCCGGCAGCGACGTCGTCGCGGCGGCGACGATGCCGCCGGTGTCGGCATGGGTGAGCGCGCGCAGCACGGTGAGCGACCGGGTGATCTGGCGGGCCCACGGCCCCTCCGCCTGGATGCGCTCGCTCCAGGCCCGCCAGTCGTCGACGGTCTCCTGCAGCAGCGTCTGGGGGTCGATGAGGGTCGGGAGGGGTCGCCAGGACTCCTGCCCGGTGAGGACCCAGCACAGCTCGTCGCCCTCGCTGAGCCGGTGCCGCCCCCGGTGGGCGTCCTCCTCGGGCACCGGCTCGGGCAGCGGACCGTGCAGGATCAGCCGGGACGGGCCGCCGACGGCGGTGAGGACCTCCTCGCCGCCGTCCTCCTCGACGCGCGTCCGGTGCACCCACGGGCGCAGGGTCGCGTAGTCGAAGCGCATGATGAGCTCGTGCTCCACCTCGACGCTGCCCGAGGTGCACCGCACCTGTCGGACGATGTCGGAGCGGCCGTCCCCCGGCGGCATGAAGGTGAGCACCTCGGCGGTGCCCTCCGGGCCACGCCAGAGGGTGCGGAAGACGAAGGTGCCCTCCACGTAGTCGCGTGCCTCCACCTCGCCCTCGACGACCCGGACCAGCCACCGGCCGTCCTGCTCGGTGCCGAGCAGGGAGGCGAAGACGGAGGGCGAGTCGAAGCGCGGCAGGCACAGCCAGTCGACGCTGCCCTCCGGCGAGATGAGCGCGGCCGTGCGCATGTCGCCGACGACCGCGTAGTGGCCGATGGGGACGTCCGCGGTCGGGTCGGTGCCAGCAGTCATACCCGAAGTCTGTCAGGTGGGGCACCGGCCGCCCCGGCCGGCGCCGACCGGCACGCACACGGCGGGCACAGGTCCGCGGTGCACCATGGGGGGTAGGGGCGGCCCCGTGACGCCGCCCGCAGACGACGGACGAGAGGATCACCGGTATGTGGTGGAACGACCTGCTGTGGGGGATGTGGAACGGGCTCACCGCCTGGGTGGTGCTCATCGCCCACGTCTTCGGGGCCTGGGAGCAGTTCCCCTTCTACGACGTGGACCGCGCGGGCAACTGGTACGACCTGGGCTTCCTGCTCGGCGCGGGCTCGCCCCTGCTCGGCCTGCTCGGTCGACGCGGCTGACCGGGCCCTCAGGCCCGGGTGTCCCTCTCCGCCCGGGGGGACGGGACCGCGGTGGCGGGCGCCCCGGGTACGGGCAGCGTGCGCCGTGAGGTGATGCTCCGCTCCTCGCCGCTGACGGGGTCGAGGAAGCGGACCTCCCGGGCGAGCAGCTGCAGCGGCGAGCCGAAGTCGGTGGGGTCGACCTCGCGCACCACCGGGTAGAGGGGGTCGCCCACCACGGGGATCCCCAGGCCGCACAGGTGCACGCGCAGCTGGTGGGTGCGCCCGGTGGTGGGGGTGAGCCGGTAGCGGCCGTGCCCGTCCCGCTCCTCGACGAGCTCGACGTGGGTGCGCGCGTTGGGCGTCCCGGGCACCACCCGGGCCCTCAGGTCACCGCGCTCCTTGACGATCCGGTCGACGACCGTGGTGGGCAGCGCCAGGTCCGGGCGGACGGGCGCGATCGCCTCGTAGGTCTTGGCCAGCCCGCCCTCCTGGACCATCCGCTGGTAGGGGCCGCGCGCGGCCCGCCGGGTGGTGAGCAGGAGCACCCCGCTCGTCAGCCGGTCCAGACGGTGGGCCGGGGCGAGCTCGGGCAGGTCCAGGGCGCGACGCAGCCGGACGAGCACCGTCTGCGCCACGTGCCCGCCGCGCGGTGCGGTCGCGAGGAACGGCGGCTTGTCCACGACGAGGAGGCTGGTGTCCTCGTCGTGCAGCAGGACCTCCACCTCGAACGGCACCGGCACCTCGGCCGGCAGGTCACGGTAGAGGTACACCGCGCTCCCCGGACGGTATGCCGTCGCTGCCGTCACCGTGCTGCCGTCGCCCAGGACGATCTCACCCTCGGTGAGGCGCCGGTCGATCGCCACGGGGTCGCCGGTCACGTGGACGAGGAAGTCGACGACCCGGCCCCAGGGCTGACCCTCGGGGTCGAGCGCCCCGACGGGCATCCGCACCCGCGCCGGCCCCAGGCCGTCCCGCGGCGGGAGGGGCGCCCCGGGCCGGGGACGACGCGGCATACCCCTCAGTCGCGGGTGAGCCGGCGGTAGGTCACCCGGTGCGGGCGGGCCGCCTCGGCGCCGAGCCGCTCCACCTTGTTCTCCTCGTAGGCACCGAAGTTGCCCTCGAACCAGTACCAGTTCGCCGGCTCGGACTCGGTGCCCTCGTAGGCGAGGATGTGGGTCGCCACGCGGTCGAGGAACCACCGGTCGTGGCTGATGACCACGGCGCAGCCGGGGAAGTTGAGCAGGGCGTTCTCGAGGCTGCCGAGGGTCTCGACGTCGAGGTCGTTGGTCGGCTCGTCGAGCAGGAGCAGGTTGCCGCCCTCCTTGAGGGTCAGCGCCAGGTTGAGCCGGTTGCGCTCCCCACCGGACAGGACGCCGGCCTTCTTCTGCTGGTCCGGGCCCTTGAAGCCGAACTGGCTGACGTAGGCGCGGCTGGGGATCTCGACCTGACCGACCTGGATGAAGTCCAGCCCGTCGGAGACGACCTCCCAGAGCGACTTGTCCGCCGCGATGCCGCCGCGGGACTGGTCGACGTAGGAGATCTCGACCGTGTCCCCGACCTTCACCTCGCCGCCGTCCGGCTCCTCCATCCCGACGATGGTCTTGAACAGCGTGGTCTTGCCGACACCGTTGGGGCCGATGACACCGACGATGCCGTTGCGCGGCAGCGTGAACGACAGGCCGTCGATGAGCGTGCGGTCGCCGAAGCCCTTCGTCAGGTCCTTGACCTCGATCACCTGGCTGCCGAGGCGCGGGCCCGGCGGGATCTGGATCTCCTCGAAGTCCAGCTTGCGGGTCCGCTCTGCCTCGGTGGCCATCTCCTCATAGCGCGCCAGCCGGGCCTTGTTCTTGGTCTGCTTGGCCTTGGGGTTGGAGCGCACCCATTCCAGCTCGTTCTCGAGCCGCTTGGCGAGCTTGGCGTCCTTCTTGCCCTGAACCGCCAGGCGCTCACGCTTCTTCTCCAGGTAGGTGGAGTAGTTGCCCTCGTAGGGGTAGAGCCGCCCGCGGTCCACCTCGGCGATCCACTGGGCCACGTTGTCGAGGAAGTACCGGTCGTGAGTCACGGCCAGGACGGCGCCGGGGTAGGAGGCCAGGTGCTGCTCGAGCCACTGCACCGACTCGGCGTCCAGGTGGTTGGTGGGCTCGTCGAGCAGCAGCAGGTCCGGCTTGGACAGCAGCAGCTTGCACAGGGCCACGCGGCGCCGCTCACCACCGGAGAGCACGGTCACGTCGCTGTCGGGCGGGGGGCACCGCAGGGCGTCCATCGCCTGGTCCAGCTGGGCGTCCAGGTCCCACGCGTCGGCGTGGTCGATCTCCTCCTGGAGCGTGCCCATCTCGGCCATGAGCGCGTCGAAGTCGGCGTCGGGGGCGGACATCTCCTCGGAGATCTCGTTGAACCGGTCGACCTTGCGCTTGATCTCGCCGAGTCCCTCCTCGACATTGCCGAGCACGGTCTTGTCCTCGCTGAGCGGGGGCTCCTGCTCCAGGATGCCCACGGAGTAGCCCGGGGTCAGGCGGGCCTCGCCGTTGGACGGCTGGTCCATCCCGGCCATGATCTTGAGGATCGTCGACTTGCCGGCGCCGTTGGGCCCGACGACGCCGATCTTGGCGCCCGGGTAGAAGGACATCGTCACGTCGTCGAGGATCACCTTGTCGCCGTGCGCCTTGCGCGCACGGGTCATGGTGTAGATGAATTCGGCCATGCCGCCAGGGTATCGGGGCGGGCGGGCCGACTCCGAATCTCCGGCCCGTCCCGCCCTCGGCTCACGCGCTGCGGGCGAGCACCTCGTCGGCCTGCGCGTCGTCGGCCACCACCCCGTCGTCGTCGACCTCGATCTCGAGATCCGGCCCGGCACTCGCGCCGACCAGCGCCTCGCCACCGCCGCCCTGGTGGTCGCCCGCGTGGCCGTCCTCACGACCGGCCCCGGTGCGCTGCTCGGCGGCACCGACCAGCCCGCCGGTGAGCGCGGCGGGCGGCGTCGGGTCGTGCTCGTCGAGGCGGTCCCCGTCGTAGCCGACCCTCCCCTTGGTGAAGCGGCTCACCCCGCGCGACACGTCGTGCCCGATGGTGTCCACGTCGACCACCGCCGTCGTGCCGGCCGAGGTCTCCGTCTTCCAGTCACGCAGCGACAGGCGGCCGTGCGCGATGACCGGGTCGCCCTTACGGAAGCTCGCCAGTGCCAGCGCCCCGATGTGCCGGAAGCACAGCAGGTCGATGAACATCGTGTCCGCGGTGACCCAGGAGTCCTGGGCCGGGTCGAACCGGCGGCGGTTGACCGCGATCGGCACGACCGCGAAGTCCTTGCCGTTGGCGGTGCTCGTCTTGCGCTCCGGGTCGCGCGTCAGGTTGCCCGACAGCGTGATCGTGGGTTCGTTCATCATGGTGCGTCCCCCTCCTGGACGTCTGGGCGTCCACGGTTCGTGGACGTGCCACCAGGATGGACGCCCCGGCCGGGACCGGGCCAGGGCCCCGGGCGGACCTGTGGACGACGCAGGTGCCGCGGCGAGGGTGTGGACGACGCAGGTGGCGTGGCGGGGTGAGGACGCCCCGCCCTCAGGCCACGGCCTGCTCCAGCAGCGACCGCGTCTTCTCGTGCCGGTCCAGGACGGTCATGACCGGCTTGCGCACGTGCCGGAAGGACACCTCGTCCACCGCCTCGTCGAGCGCGTGCTGGACCTGCCGCCGTCGCCGCGCCGCCCCCATCCGGGCCGCACCTCGGCCCGCCAGGGAGAGCAGCAGACCGCCCCCCGCCCCGCCGGCGAGCAGGGCGAGCGGGATCGGCACCGGGCCCCAGAACGGCGCCTCGACCGGCAGCTGCAACCAGCCCAGCACCGCGAGCGTGGCCAGCCACAGCGCCCCCGCGACGGCGGTGGCGGCGAGCAGCAGCTGCAGGCTCCCCAGCACCGCCCACCACAGCGGGGCGCGGGTGCGCAGGGGCACGCCGACGACGGCCTGGTCGAGGGCGTCCGAGAGGGTGTCCTCCTCGGGGCTGGCGGCCTCCAGCACCGCATCGGCCCAGCGCGGCGGGAGGGCCCCGCCGGTGCGCTCCCCCAGCTGCTGCGTGGCGAGCTGCACGGTGGCGCGGGCGGCGGGGGTCGGGCCCGGCAACGAGGAGCGGCCGAGCACCGCCCGCACGTCTGAAGGGGCGATGCCGGCCCGCCCGGCGGTGTCGTCGCCCAGCCGCAGCCGGCGCAGGGGGTCGGGACGCAGACCGGACACCCACCGGGTGAAGGGCCAGCCCGTCCGTGCGTGCGCGCGCCGTCGGTAGTCGCGGTGGACGGCGTCCAGCACCACCGGCACGCCCGCGGCGACCGTGAGGGCCTCGTGCAGCTGCCG
Source organism: uncultured Serinicoccus sp. (assembly GCF_947487915.1). Taxonomy (GTDB): domain Bacteria; phylum Actinomycetota; class Actinomycetes; order Actinomycetales; family Dermatophilaceae; genus Ornithinicoccus. The sequence goes on from NZ_CANKYH010000006.1 coordinate 56,539, forward strand.
GTCCGCCTGCTCCCCGAACTCCGGGGTCCGCTCCCCCACGCCGTCGGAGAGCACCCGGGACGCCGAGGCGCGCAGGTCGGCGGCGAGGCGGGCCTCCGCGGCGTTGCGGGCCCCGACCACGGCGCCGATGCGCGAGGCCAGCTCCCCCACTCCGTGCTGGGTGCGCGCGGACGTCGTGATGACCTCGTGGTCGCCGGCGCCGTCGGCCTGCACCAGCCGCCGCAGGTCGGCGGCGACCTGCTCGACCCCGCCCTGCTCGCGGATCCGGTCCACCTGGTTGAGCACCACGAGCATGACGGCGTCGTGGTGGCGCAGGGGTCGCAGGTAGTCGTCGTGCAAGCGGGCATCGGCATACTTCTGCGGGTCGGCGACCCAGACGAAGACGTCGGCGCGCTCCAGGATGCGGTCGGCCTCGACCCGGTGCCGCAGCTCGCGGGAGTCGACGTCGGGCAGGTCCACGAGCACGAGCCCGTCGAGCCCCTCGGTGGCCTCACCAGGGGCCACGTGGTGCCGGTGGGAGATGCCGAGCCAGTCCAGCAGCTCGCCGGCATCCTCCTCGCCCCAGACGGCCGCAGCGGACTCCGCGGTCGTCGGCCGCCGCGGGCTGATGGCTGAGACGTCCTCCCCTACGAGGGCGTTGAACAGGCTCGACTTGCCCGAACCGGTCGCGCCCGCCAGCGCGACCACGGTCCGGCCCCCGGCGATGGCCCACCGCTCGTCGACCCGGCCCAGCACCTCCCGGGCGGCACCGGCGCTCCCCGGCTCCAGCTGCTCCCCGCCCACGTCCAGCGCGGTGGCCAGCCGCGCCGAGCGCTGCGGGATGTCCAGTGCAGGCTCCCCGCGACGGCGGCTCACCGGGCGCCCTCCACGGCTGCGGCCGCCGACTCCAGCTCGGCCAGGGCGTCCTCCGGGACGGCGACCTCCTGCAGCGCCGCGTCGAAGCGGGACCGCTGCCCGGCATACAGCTCCTCCACCCGGCCCAGGAGCGACTGGCGTGCCTTGAGCGCCATGGCGCGGACGGCCTGGTCGCCGAAGACGGCCTCGAGCAGCCGCTGGGCGAGCACGGCGGAGCCCGCGCCGACGGCCACCTCGGCACCGGTGGGGATGAAGGCGGTGGCGCTGAAGACGACGAGCATGAGCAGCACCCCCAGACCGTTGACGCCGAAGGCCAGATAGCGCGCCGTGGTCCGCCGCGACCCCGCCTCCTCCCGGACCATCTCCAGGATGTCGCGCTGCCAGTCGCGGATGAGGCGCTCCACCTGCTCGGAGAGGTCGGGGGTGGCCCGGCCCAGCTCGGGGTGCGCCTCGACCAGCGGCCGCCCGCCCGGCGCCTGCCTCCAGGAGCGGGCCGCGGTGCTCGCGGCCACCTGGCCGTGCGAGGTGATGAGGGCGGCGGCGCCGCTCTGCAGCGCCTCGCCCAGCGGCTCGGAGGAGACCTCCTTGCCGGTGAGGAAGGAGGTCACCCGGTCGCGCACCCGGCCCACGCCCACCTCGACCGAGCGCAGGAACTCCCCGGTCCCGACCAGCTCGTGCCAGCGCGCGAGCACCTCGCCCCGCAGCAGCGAGCCGTCCTGCACGCCCTGGCCGACCGACTCCAGCGCGTCCTGGTATGCCGTGCGCGGCCCCTCCTCGAGGACCTGCCAGGCCTCGACCTGCTCGCGTCCGGCGCTCGCGAGCGCCGTGGCCCGCCCGCCGAGCGACCCGAGCGTGCCGTCGAGGGTGCGCCTGATGACCACGGCCCGGGCGCGCGCGTCCAGGGCGAGCGAGTGCAGCCACCCGCGCACCCGGGCGGCGTGCCGGTCCGGGATGCGGCCCGCGTCCAGCTCGTCCTCGGGGATGGTGAAGATCGGGGACTGCCCCAGCCCCTGGTCCCGGAGCATCGTCGCCAGGTGCACGCGGACCTGCTGGAGGGCCTCCGGCGGCACCCGGTTGAGCACGACCGCCACCGACGTGCCGCGCTGGCTCGCCTCGCGGAGCAGGTCCCACGGCACGGCGTCGCCGTAGCGGGCGGCGGTCGTGACGAAGACCCACAGGTCGGCGGCCGAGAGCAGCTGGCGGGAGAGCTGGCGGTTGGCCTGCACGACCGAGTCGATGTCGGGGGCGTCCAGCAGCGCGAGCCCGGCCGGGAGGTCCGGCGTGGGCACCAGCCGGACGGCGCCCGGGTCCTCGACCCCGGCGGCGTCCCCACCGACCCGGGCGAGCCCGGGCAGCACCCGGCCCCCGGTGAACCACCGCGCGTCGTCCGGATGGTGCACCAGCACGGAGGCGCGGGTGGTGGGTCGCAGGACCCCCGCGCGGCTGACCTCGTGGCCCACGACGGAGTTGACCAGGGTCGACTTGCCGGCGCCGGTCGACCCACCCACGACCGCCAGCAAGGGCGCGTCGAGCGAGCGCAGCCGGGGCAGGACGTAGTCGTCGAGCTGTTGCTCGAGCTCGCGCCGGGCGGTCCGCGCCGGAGCCGCGCGCTCGAGCTCCAGCGGCAGCCGCACCTCCCCCGCGGAGGACCGCAGCCTCTCGACGGCCTCGAGCAGCACGGCGGGGTCGGTGGTCACGGCCCTAGTGTGGACGCCCCGGGGCCGACCTCCAAGACGAACCGCCGCCCGGGTCAGGCGCGGGAGGCGTCGGCGTGCGCGAGCAGCGCCTTGGACTCCCCGAGGAAGCGTCCGGCGTGCTCGCCGAACCACTGCTCGACCTCGCCGAACTGCCGGACGAAGGCCTCCCGGTCACCCGTGCGGAGCAGCTCGATGGCGGTGGCGTAGCGCTCGTGGTAGCGCTCGATGAGCTCCAGCGCGTCCGAGGAGCCGGTGATGATGTCGAAGTAGAGCTCGGCGTCCTGCGCGAAGAGCCGGCCGACCATGATGAGCTCGAGCCGGTAGATCGGTGAGGACAGCGCCAGGAGGGTGTCGAGGTTGCGGTCCTCGTGGGCCAGGTGCCAGCCGTAGGCAAAGGTCGAGAAGTGGCGCAGCGCCTGGATGAGACCCATCGCGTGGTCGTGCTCGTCGGCGTCGACCTCGTGCACCCGCGCGCCCCAGAGCCGGATCTGCTCGAGCAGCCACGTGCTGGCGTCCGCGTCGCGGCCGGGCACCGCGGCGACGACCTGCTTGGCGAAGCTGTCGACGTCGGGCCCGAACATCGGGTGCAGCCCGAGCACCGGCCCGTCGTGCGCGCTCATCATGGCCTGCATGACGGCCCGCTTGGTCGAGGTGAGGTCCACCAGCAGGCAGTCCGCCGGCAGGGCTGGCAGGTCCCGCACCACCTGCACGGTGTCGTGGATGGGGACGGACACGAGCACCATCCCGGCGCCCTCGACCGCCGCAGCCACCTGCTCGGGGGTGTCCTCGCGCTCGACGACGCGCACGGCATACCCGGACAGGGCGAACATCCGGCCCCACAGGGCACCCATCCGGCCCCCGCCTCCGACCACCACGACCGGCCCGAGGTCCGGCGCCTGGCGGGTGAAGCCCATGTTCTTCTCATGGGTGTATGCCTCGCGCATGCACCGGCGCAGGACGTCCTCGACGAGGTCCGGCGGCAGCCCGCGCTCGGCCGCGCGCTCCCGCTTGGTCGCGATCATGGCCCGCTCCCGCTCCGGGTCGTAGATCGGCAGGCCGTGCCGGCCCTTGACCTCCCCCACCTGCGAGACGAGCTCGAGCCGCCGGGCCAGCAGCTCCATGACCTGGGCGTCGACGTCGTCGATCTCGGTCCGCAACCGGGCCAGCGGATCCTGCGCCCCCGAGGGTGTGGTCATGGCGCCCGATCCTAGAGGAGCGGGGTCCTAGACTGGGAGGCTGTGGCCCCCGTAGCTCAATGGATAGAGCACCGGCCTTCTAATCCGTAGGTTGCAGGTTCGAGTCCTGCCGGGGGCGCGTGGCGGGTGTCTGCCGCACCTCACGGGCCACCGGTGCAGGTCCAGGTCGCCCCCGGCGACGTCATCGGCGAGTCTGGTGCCATGACGAAGCACACCCTGACCATCACCCTGGACGCCGACATCACCGACGAGGACGCCCTGGTGGAGTCGGTCGAGCAGGACACCCCCGAGGACTCCCTCTCCCCCCACGACATCCGCGAGGAGGAGCGGGCCGCCTCCAGCCTGGTGGCCGGGGTCTCCAAGGCCCTCAAGGACCTCTCGGTCCCCGGCGTCGAGATCAGCCAGCCCAAGGTCGAGGCGCGCGACGCCTGAGGTCGCAGGCATGCTCAGGCCTGCGGCACGAAGACCCGCCGGTGCGCCGTGACCGCCTCGAGGATGCGCTGCTCGCGGGCCAGCCATACCGCGTCCGGGCCGTCGTGCACGAGGTGCTTGCGCACCATCGCCAGCTCACCGCTCTCGTCCTGGAAGGCCTCCATGGCCCGCTCGGCCGGGCGGCCGCCCACCCCGCGCGCCCACCTGCGGGCGCGGCGCCGCTCGCCCGGGCTGGCGAGCATGGCGACCTCGGCGGGGGTGTACCACCCCGCCATGCCGTAGCCGGTCAGCACGTCCCGCAGCAGCCGGGACTCGCGGTTGCGGGCCCAGCGCAGCAGCAGCAGGAAGCCGACGAACAACGGCACCTGCACCAGCGCGAAGAGCACGAGGTAGTTCTGCGAGGCGGCCACGGCGCTGTAGTTGAACAGGGCGTGCAGGAAGACCGCACCGGCGAAGCCCACGAGCACGATCCCCGCCGAGCTGGCCCGGCGGCGGTGCGTGACGAGGCCGAGGGCCAGCCCGATGCAGACGGTGAACATCGGGTGCGCGAAGGGGCTCACCAGGCAGCGCATGATGAAGATGCCGACCAGGCCGGCGGTCCCCGCCTCGAGGTACATCTGCCCCAGGTAGATGATGTTCTCGACGAACGCGAAGCCGGCGGCGACGATGCCGGCATACACGATCCCGTCGGTGACGCCGTTGAACTCCCGGCGCGCCACGAGGAAGATCAGCAGGACCCCCAGCCCCTTGAAGAACTCCTCGGTGAGCGGCGCCACGACCACGGCGCCGACGACGAGGGGGTCGGCGTGCCTGCCGGCGAAGAAGGCGACGCCGAGCTCGTTCAGCACCACGGCGCCGAGCGTGGAGATGAGCGCACCCCAGAGGAAGGCGAACCACAGCAGCCGCGTCGGCTCCGCCTCGAGGCGGTCGACCCAGATGAAGAGGGGTATGACGATGCCCAGGGCGAGCGAGGCGCTCACCATCCCCAGGATCGCGGCCTGCAGCCCCACCGCGGTGGTGACGAGCAGGGTCATGGCGAGTGCGGCCAGCCCGAAGACGGTCACCACCGCGCTCCACAGCAGCAGCCGGCGGACCGCGGGGCGGCGCGTGGCGTTGGGTGTCGCCCCGGCCGGCGACTGCGGCTGGAAGGTCATGACCTGGTGCCAGTCACCCCCCGGCCCGGGGTCGCCGGGAGGGCGCTGACCTGGGGCGTCGGACACCGAGCTGGTCGGCGGTCGCGGCTGGAGGACCATGGGGCGAAGAGTACCGGGGGCACGGGGCATACCCTTGTCTGCCGTGAGTGGTGAACGCATCGTCTGGATCGACTGCGAGATGACGGGCCTGGACCTCGTCGCCGACGCGCTGGTGGAGGTGGCCTGCCTGGTCACCGACTCCGAGCTGACCGTGCTGGGTGAGGGGGTCGACGTCGTCGTGCGGCCACCGGCCGCGGCGGTGGAGCAGATGGGGGACTTCGTCCGCGCGATGCACACCGAGTCGGGGCTGCTCCCCCAGCTGGACTCCGGCGTCACCCTGGAGGAAGCCCAGCAGCGGGTCTTGGAGTATGTCCGCGCGCACGTCCCCGAGGGCCGCAAGGCGCCGCTGGGCGGCAACACGGTGAGCACCGACCGGGCCTTCCTCGCCCGGGACATGCCCGAGCTGGAGACCCACCTGCACTACCGGATCGTCGACGTGTCGTCGGTCAAGGAGCTGGCCAAGCGCTGGTTCCCCCGCGCCTACTACCTGGCGCCGAAGAAGACCGGTGGCCACCGCGCGCTCGGGGACATCAGGGACTCCATCGCCGAGCTGCGCTACTACCGTGAGGCGGTCTTCCGCGAGCTCCCCGGCCTGGACAGCGACACCCTCAAGGAGATCGCCGCGCGGCACACCAGCTGAGCACTGCCGACCCGTGAAGGGTCCGAGGCTGATCCGCCCGCCCCCCCCCCGACCCCCGCCACGGCACCGCCGCGGCGGGGGTCTTCGCATCCACTCTTGACGCACCCACCGTTTTATGGTTCATTAGTCAAGTAATGAACCACATGACCCAGGAGGTTCCGTGTTCGACGGACGCGAACCGATCTACGTCCAGATCGCCGAGGCGATCCGGGGCGAGATCCTCTCCGGCGCCCTCCAGGAAGGGGAGCAGGTGATGAGCACCACCCAGTACGCCACCACCTACCGCATCAACCCCGCGACCGCCGCCAAGGCGTTCGCCGAGCTCGTCGACGAGGGGGTCCTCTACAAGCAGCGGGGGGTCGGCATGTTCGTCACCGACGGCGCCGCGGCCCGGCTGCGGACCAAGGGCAGCGACAGCTTCTTCGCCGAACGCCTCTCCCCCGTGCTGCGCGAGGCCGCCCACCTGGGCATCACCACCGAGCAGCTCGTCAGCTACATCACCGACCAGCACCCGACAGGAGGCACCGACCGATGAACGTCACGCTGGAGGACGTCAGCGTCCGCTTCCCGGACACCCTTGCGCTGGACACCGTGTCGCTCGACTGGTCCGAGGGACGGATCCACGGGCTGCTGGGCCGCAACGGCGCCGGCAAGTCGACCCTGCTGTCCCTGATCGCCGCCGGACGACGACCCACCTCCGGGACCGTCCGGGTGGAGGGCCAGGACCCGTGGGAGCGCGGGATGCTCACCGAACGGATCTGCCTGGTCCGCGAGGGCGGCGACCTGATCGACGAGGAGCCGATCTCCGACACCCTGGGGATGCTGGAGACGCTGCGCCCCACCTTCGACCGGGCGTATGCCGACGACCTCTTGGAGTCCTTCGGGCTGCGGCCGAAGGCCAAGCTCAACACCCTGTCCCGCGGCCAGCGCTCCACCGTCGGGGCGATCGTCGGCCTGGCGACCCGGGCCCCGCTCACCCTGCTGGACGAGGTCCACCTGGGGATGGACGCGCCCACCCGGCAGCGGTTCTACGACGAGCTGATCGCGGACTACGCCGAGAACCCGCGGACCTACGTCATCTCCAGCCATCTCATCGCCGAGCTGGAGCCCATCGTCGAGACGGTCACCATCCTGCGCGCGGGCTCGCTGCTGCTGCAGGCGGAGGCCGACGACGTCCGCACCCGTGGGCTCACCCTCACCGGGCCGGCGGCGACGGTGACCGAGCTGGCGCAGGGCCTGCCGGTCATCGGCAGCCGGGACCTCGGCCCCACCCGTCAGCTGACGCTCTTCGGCGAGCTGGCCGCCACCGACCTCGAGCGCGCTCGCGCCGCCGACGTCGAGATCGGCGCCGTCCCCCTGCAGGACCTGTTCATCCACCTGACCGAGGAGGACCCTCGATGAGCACCACGACCGTCGCCCGACCGGCACCCCCGCCCCGTGACCTGGGACCGCACTGGCGCCGCAGCTTCGACATGACGATGGGGATGTGCCTCTACGTGGCGAAGTGGTTCCTGCTGATCATGCTCGTCCTCGGTGTCGGGGCCAGCCTGGTCTACCTCTACTACGCCACCCCGGAGGTCTCGATCGTCCAGTTCGGCCGGCAGGCCGGCCTGTGGTTCGCCTTCTCCTTGATGATCATGTGCGGTGTGATGTCGCCGACGATCATCATGAACGGGATCACCCGGGTCGGCGTCGCCGTCGGCTCGCTGCTCACCGCCCTCGGGCTGGCCGCGCTCTTCTCGGCCGGGCTGGTGGGGTTGCTGCTGCTGGAGCGGCCCCTCTTCGAGGCGCTCGGCTGGCGGGCCGGACTCGCCGACGGCGGGAGCGTGCTGGCCACGACCCAGTGGCCCGAGCAGCTGCTCGGCCTCTTCCTCCTGTACTGCGCCGGGAACGTCTCCGGCCTGCTGGTCCACACCGCCTACTACCGCCTCGGCGGCCTCGGGGGCACGGTCGCGCTGCCGCTCAGCCTGGCCCCCGTGCTGCTGGTCGCCGTCCTGGGGACCCGACCGGACGCGGTGTGGGGCTCGGGGCAGGACGCCCTGCCCGGTGACCTCAGCCTCGACCTCGGCGCGTGGCACCCGGTGCTCGCGGTGGCGGTCATCGCCGCCGCGGCCCTGGCCTACCTCCGTCTCACCCGCACCCTCACCCTGGCCCCGAAGGAGTCCTGAGATGACCACCCCGACGACGGCGACGACCGCGACGACCTCACCCACGGCCCAGCGTCACGAGGACCCGGTCATCCGGGTGCAGCACCTGCGCAAGGCCTACCGCGACAAGGTCGCCGTGCGCGACGTGTCCTTCGAGGTCGGGCGCGGGGAGATCTTCGGCATCCTCGGCGCCAACGGTGCCGGCAAGAGCACCACCGTGGAGATCGTGGCCAACCTGCGCACTGCGGATGGCGGTCGGATCGAGGTCCTGGGGGTGGATCCCCGCCGGGATCCGGCCCACGTGAAGAACCGCGTCGGCGTCCAGCTGCAGGAGTCCACCCTGCAGGGCCAGATCACGCCGCGAGAGGCGCTGCGCCTGTATGCCGCGTTCTACCCCGACCCCGAGGACCCGGAGGCACTGCTCCAGCTGCTCGGCCTGGAGGAGAGGGCCGACACCGCCTTCGACGACCTGTCCGGTGGACAGAAGCAGCGCCTGTCCATCGCGCTGGCGCTGGTCGGTCGCCCCGAGATCGCGATCCTGGACGAGCTGACCACCGGCCTCGACCCGCAGGCCCGCCGCGACACCTGGGGCCTCATCGAGCGGGTCCGGGACTCCGGCGTCACCATCGTCCTGGTCACCCACTTCATGGACGAGGCCGAGCGGCTCTGCGACCGGCTCATGGTCATCGACGACGGTGTCGTCGCCGCCCTGGGCACACCGGCCGAGCTGACCGCCGCCCCGGACGGGCGGCGCACCTTCCGCCTCGCCCTGCCGCCCGGGCACTCCCCGGCCTCGCTGGGGCTGGACGCGCTGCCCGAGGTCACCGACATCACGCCGGCCGGGGCCGGATGGACCTTCACCGGCACCGACCGGGTGCTGCCCGCCGTCGTGGTCGCGCTCGACGGCCAGGGCGTCGTCCCCGACGAGATCCAGACCCGGACCCGCTCGCTGGAGGACGTCTTCGTCGAGCTCGTCACCCGCACCGAGGAGAAGATATGAGCACCACCGCCCCCACCGCGCCGCGCCCGCTCGCCGCCCGCACCCTGCCAGGACGCGGGGGGATGCCCGGCCTCGGCCGCCTGGTCGCCACCGAGCTGCGGCTCTTCACCCGCGACCTGGGCAGCGTCTTCTTCGTGGTCGCCTTCCCGACCGTGCTGCTGGTCGGCATGGCTCTGGCCATCCCCGGGATGCGCGAGCCGCTCCAGGACGCCGGCCCGTGGACCGGGCTGAAGGCGGTCGACCTGATGACACCGACGATGATCTGCGTGGCCATCGCCACCGCCGGCCTGACGTCGTTCCCGACCTACCTGGCCGGCTACCGCGAGAGGGGCGTCCTGCGCCGACTGTCCACCACCCCGATGGCACCGCAGGGAGTGCTCGTGGCCCAGGCGTCGGTCAACCTGATCTGGCTGCTCATCGGGAGCGTCACCGCGGTCGCCGTCGCCGTGCTGCTCCTCGACGTGCCGCTACCGCGGGACTGGGGACTGCTGCTGCTCACCCTGCCGCTGGCCATCGGTTCGGTCTTCGGCATCGGGCTGATCCTGGGCGGTGTGCTGCGCAAGGCCAGCGCCGCCGGGGGCATCGGGATGCTCATCTACTTCCCGCTGCTGTTCTTCGCCGGGCTGTGGACCCCCGTCCCGGCCATGCCGGAGGCGCTGCAGACCCTCTCCACCTGGATGCCGCTGGGCGGGGCCAGCCAGGCGATGACCACGGCCTGGTTCGGCGTCGGCGACTTCCCGACCGAGCAGTTCGTCTCGATGGGGCTGTGGACGGTGTCCACGTTCACCATCGCGGTCAAGGTGTTCCGCTGGCGCTGAGCGGGACCGACGAGGTCGGCCGACGACGAAGGGCCCCGGCATCATGCCGGGGCCCTTCGTCATACCTCGGGGTGAGCGACGGGGTTTGAACCCGCGACCCTCGCGACCACAACGCGATGCTCTACCTGCTGAGCTACGCCCACCATGCTGCGCCGGACACGTCCGGGCAACGCCGTCCATCGTAGCGCCTCGGGCCCGGTGCTCCGAAACCGACGACGCCCGGGTCGGCGCGCGCAGTGCGCACGACCGGCACGCGCGCTCCGGTGGCCGGCCGAGGCACGAGGGCCCCTGCGTCAGCGCCGCGCGTCCTCGCGTCCCTCGAGGCCGGTCTCCTGCCCGCTGGCGCGCAGGTCGGCCGCCGCCTGCATCCGCACCTGGCGAGCCTCCCGGACCGCCTCGGCCTGCTTGGCCTCCTTCTTCTCGGTGCCCACGACGTCGCGCGGCGGCAGCAGGATCTCCTCCTCGGCGGCCATGCCCGCGGCCAGCTGCCGGCCGCGCTCGATCTCGGCGTCCAGCTCGGCACCGAGCACCAGCACGTTGTTGACGATGTAGAGGAGCAGCAGCAGGATGATGACACCCCCGATGGCGCCGTAGGTGCCATTGTAGCTCTCCTGGCCGCCGAACCCGGTGAGGTAGACGTAGAAGCCTCCGGCGGCGACGATCGCGGTGAGCACGGCGAGCGCCGCTCCCGGGGACAGCCACCGGAAGGACGGGTGCCGCACGTTGGGGGTGCCCCAGTAGAGCAGGCCCACGATGACCACGAGGATCAGCAGGATCACCGGCCACTTGGCGAGGTTCCACACCGTGGTGACGGTCCCCGACAGCCCGATGGCCCCGAAGATCGCCTCGGAGACGGGCCCGGAGAGGGTGACCGAGAAGATGATGAGCATGACCCCGCCGATGAGCACCAGGGTGAGCCCCAGCAGCCAGGGCCGCAGCTTCCAGACCGGGCGACCCTCGTCGATCTCGTAGACCTTGTTCATCATGCGGCTGAAGGCGTTGACGTAGTTGGAGGCGGACCACAAGGACCCGAGCAGTCCGACGACGAGCAGGACCCCGCTGCCCTGCGAGTTCCCCATGGTCTCGAGGTAGCCGTTGACCGTGTCGATCGTGCTCTGCTCCATCCCCAGCTGCCCGCCGAGCTCCTCCACCACCTGCTGGGTGCCGCCGCTCTGACCGAGGAAGGTCAGCAGGGTGGACAGCGCCAGCACCATGGGGGCCAGCGAGAGGATCGCGAAGTAGGTCAGCGCCGCCGCGAGGTCCGGGCCGCCGTCCTCGAGGAACTCGGACACGGTGCGCTTGGCCACGGCCTTCCAGTCCGTCCTCGCTGTGGTCTTCTTGGCCTGATCGGTGCTCACGGCGTCAGTCTGGCACGCGGGGCCGACCCCGGCAGGACGGATCATCGGCATACCCCCCGGCATGCGAGAAGCGCCTTGACCTGACCCAGGACGCCCCACGTGGTGTTCATCTCTCACCGTCCCGACGCGTTCCTTGCGGACCCGGCCGACGAACTGCGGGCAAGGGGACGGGATCACCAGGCAGAGGCAGATCACCCAGGCCTGGTCGTTCGGCCTGGGGACCTCAGCCATCCACGATCGTCAGGCAAAGACTGTCGTCGACGAAGCCAGGGCGCTCTTGGGTCTCCGAGGACGGAACACTGCGCCCCACCCTCGTCGTGAGGGTGGGGCGTAGTTGGTGCCGGGAGAGCGATGGCTCAGCGGCCGCCGTTCCACTGCACGACGTCGGTCCCGGCCGGGGCGGCCGTGGCGGGCACGGTGCCGCCGGCGGCGAGGCCGAGCGCGATCAGGGTGGCCGCGATGAGTCGACGGATCATGGGGTTACCTCCTGCAAGGTGGGGTGAGGGCTTGTCGTGCATGCACCACAAGTCACTGAAGGGACGATGCCGCGTTGGCCTCCCGCTTGCGGTCGGCCCGGGACTGCGGCGTTCTCATGATATCCCGGATCTGGCCGCGAAGTTACCTGCCGGTACCGGCCGACGAGGTCAGCGAAGAGCGCCCCACCCTCGCCTGGGGAGCGGGCGCAGATGCCGCGCCACGGTGTCGATGTGCCGTGGCTCACGACAAGAGAAATCCCCGCCCGGGCGACGGCCCGGACGGGGGTGTGGTGGTGCGCCCACAGGGACTCGAACCCCGAACCCGCTGATTAAGAGTCAGCTGCTCTGCCAATTGAGCTATAGGCGCGCAACAACGACGAACTCTACCACCGGGTCGAGCGGCCGACGAAATCCTCGCGGGTCGGTGGACTGACCGTCGATCTGCTGCCGCGGCACACGTTCCCCGGTCGGTCGCCCGCGGTGACCGTGGTTCTGCTGCCGGGGCAGCGCCTCGACGGTCAGCTCGCCCCGGGCGAGGTGTCGATGACGAGATCGGCGCGACCGCGGGTGCCGTCGGCGGCGAAGAGCCGCACCTCCTGCGCGGCCCAGCGCTCCCAGTGCGGCCGGTAGGCCTCCCCGTCCCGGGCGACCCCGCGACGCATCCGCAGAGCCGGCTCGGCGTCCACCCACACCCGGACGGCGGCGTGCTCCCCCGCCGGTCCGACGCTGCTGCCGCACCCCTCGACGACGAGCACCCCGCCGGGCGGCTCGGGCACCTCGACGGGGTCGTTCGCCCAGTCGCCCGCGTGCCAGTCCCAGCGCCGGTATGCCGCCCGCTCACCTCGCGCGAGCGGCTCCAGCACCTGCTCGGCCAGGAGGGCGGGGCTCGCCGCGAGGCCGTCCCACCCGGGGTAGAGGTCGTCCATGTGCAGGAGGGGGGCACCCAGGTCGCGGGCCAGCGCCCGTGCGAGCACCGTCTTGCCCGATCCGCTCGGCCCGTCCACCGCCACCACGGTGACCCCCGGGGGCGTCCCGTCCAGCCCCCCGTCGGGTTCGCTCCCCGCGGGCGCGGGCCGCGACGGTGCACGGCGCACCCGTGCCTCGCGCGCCTGCTCGACCAGCGAGCGCATCCGGCCGACCACGGCCTCGTCGACCGGTCCGACGCCGAGGGCGACCTCGGGCAACCCCGGGCCTCCCGCGGCCCGCCAGGCCGTGTCGACCAGGCTGAGGCACGGCAGCGTGGCCAGCTCCTCGAGGGGCACCCACCGCACGTCGTCGCTGCTGCCCTCGCTCTCCACCGCGAGCTGCCCGCTCTCGACCCGCGCGGTGAAGACGATGCGCACCGCCTGCCAGACCCGCCGGCCGGTCGGGTCGCGGTCGTCCACCCCGCTCCAGGCGTCGGTGGTGAGCACCCCGGTGAGGCGGACGGCATACCCGCTCTCCTCACGCACCTCGCGCACCGCCGCCTGCTCGGGCGTCTCCCCCGGCTCGATCCCCCCGCCCACCAGCGTCCAGCCCGGTCGCGCGACCCGGCCGTCCGGCAGCGTCATGCCCCGCCACCGGCTCAGCAGCACCGCGCCGTCCCGCTCGATCCAGGCGTAGCACCCCACCCGCGTCCGCACGTCCACCGCGCCACCCTACGGCCCGACGCCCGGCCCCGCCGCGTCGTCCCGGCTGCGCCCCCGCCCGCCGACCCCTCGCCCCGACCCATGCGTCACGATGGACCCGTGCGTGCCCTCATCAAGCCCACCGCCGGGCCAGGCCTGGAGCTGACCGACGTCCCCGAGCCCACGCCGGGCCCGGGCGAGGTCAAGATCCGGGTGCTGCGGGCCGGGCTGTGCGGCACCGACCTGCACATCGAGGCCTGGGACGACTGGGCCGCCTCCATGCTCGAACCACCGCTCGTGGTGGGGCACGAGTTCTACGGCGAGATCGTCGAGCTGGGTCCGGGGGTGCCGACCGAGGCCCCGGACGGTCTAGCGGTGGGCCAGCGCTGCTCGGTCGAGGGCCACGTCGTCTGCGGCACCTGCCGCAACTGCCGCGCGGGGCGCCGACACATGTGCGTGCGCACCTCGAACCTCGGCGTGAACCGCGACGGGTGCTTCGCCGACCACGTCGTGGTGCCGCACACCAACGTCTGGGTGCAGCCCGAGGTCATCGACCCCGACCTCGGCGCCGTCTTCGACCCGCTCGGCAACGCCGTGCACACGGCGCTGTCGTTCCCGCTGGAGGGCGAGGACGTGCTCATCACCGGCGCGGGACCGATCGGGGTGATGGCGACCGCGATCGCCCGGCACGCCGGCGCCCGCTACGTCGTGGCGACCGACCTCTCCGACTCCCGGCTCGAGCTGGCGCTCGCCGCCGGCGCCGACCTCGGGATCAACGTCGGTCGGGAGCGGATCGCGAGCGCCCAGGACCGCCTGGGCATGTCCGAGGGCTTCGACCTGGTGCTCGAGATGTCCGGCAACCCCGCCGCGATGGCCGAGCTCATCGACAACTGCACCCACGGCGCCCGGGTGGCGATGCTGGGGCTGCCCGCCGAGCCGTTCGCGATCGACTGGGGCAAGGTGATCACCCACATGATCACCCTCAAGGGGATCTACGGGCGCGAGATGTACGAGACGTGGTACAAGATGACCGCCATGCTGCAGACCTCCGAGCTGCTGCGGGACCGGATCCGGTCGGTCATCACCCACCGCTTCCCCGCCGAGCAGTGGCAGGACGCCTTCGCGGCGGCCCGCTCCGGCGAGGGTGGCAAGGTCGTCATGGACTGGAGCGACGGACACTAGGAGACACATGTACGCAGACGTCAAGGACCAGCTGGCGCAGGAGCTGGCGCAGATCGAGGCCGACGGGCTGACCAAGACCGAGCGGCAGATCACCACGCCCCAGAGCGCGCACATCGCGACGACGGCGGGCGAGGCGCTGAACTTCTGCGCCAACAACTACCTGGGTCTGGCCGACCACCCGGAGGTGGTCGGTGCCGCCCGGCAGGCACTGGACGAGTGGGGCTTCGGTATGGCCTCGGTCCGGTTCATCTGCGGCACCCAGACCCAGCACCGGGACCTGGAACGGGCGATCGCCGACTTCACCGGGATGGAGGACTCGATCCTCTTCCCGTCCTGCTTCGACGCCAACGGCGGCATCTTCGAGGTCATCTGCGGGCCGGAGGACGCGATCATCTCCGACCAGCTCAACCACGCCTCGATCATCGACGGGGTGCGGCTGTCCAAGGCCCAGCGCTTCCGCTACGCCAACCGGGACATGGAGGACCTGCGCACCCAGCTGGAGGCGGCACGGGAGGCGGGCGCGCGGCGGGTGCTCGTCGTCACCGACGGCGCCTTCTCGATGGACGGCTACCTCGCGCCGCTGGAGCAGATCTGCGACCTGGCCGAGGAGTTCGGCGCCATGGTCATGGTCGACGACAGCCACGCGACCGGCTTCGTCGGCGCGAGCGGGCGCGGCTCGCACGAGGCGTGCGGAGTCGTCGACCGGATCGACATCATGACGGGCACCCTCGGCAAGGCGCTCGGGGGCGGCAGCGGCGGGTACGTCGCGGCCCACACCGAGATCGTGGAGCTGCTCAAGCAGCGGGCGCGGCCCTACCTCTTCTCCAACGCCGTCGCGCCGTCCGTGGTCGCGGGGTCGCTCAAGGCGCTGGAGATCGCCCGCGACAGCGACGAGCCGCGGGCCCAGCTGCGGCGCAACGCCGAGCGCTTCCGCTCCCTCATGGAGGAGGCCGGCTTCGAGCTGCTACCGGGCGAGCACCCGATCGTGCCGGTGATGTTCGCCGGCGAGGACGGCGCCCGCCGGGCCAGCCAGGTCGCCGACGCGATGCTGGAGCGGGGCGTCTACGTCATCGCCTTCTCCTACCCCGTCGTCCCCAAGGGCCAGGCCCGCATCCGGGTCCAGCTCTCCGCCTCGCACAGCGAGGAGGACGTCCGGGCCTGCGTGGACGCCTTCGTCGCGGCGCGGGACGAGGTGGGCTGATCGCGCGCGGACAGGGTGATCGGATGAGACGCGGGACCGGCAGGGCCGGACAGGACGAGCAGCAGGCCCTGGCCCTGCTGCGCAGGAGCACCGAGCCCCTCGCGATGTGGGGCACGCTGGCGTCCATGTTCATGGGGCTCACCCTCGTCATGCTGCTGTTCCAGCGGTTCCTCAGCGGCGAGAGATGGGGCCCGGCCCTGTTCTTCTCCCTCGTGTATGCCGCGTGCTTCGTCCTCCTCTGGGGCTGGGGCGAGAGCCGCCGCCGTCGGCGTCGCCAGCACGTCGCCGGCACCACGAGCCTCGAGCGGGGCGTCGTCACGGCCAAGGAGGGACGGCGGCTGACCGTCCGCGGCGACGACCACGAGGTCACGTGGCGGACCGAGGCGGCCCTCGGCCTCAGCGAGGGCGACCCGGTCTGGGCGGCGCCCCGCATCGCGCCCGACGAGCACATCGTCCTCGTCCGCGCGACGCCGACCCACGGCCTGCTCCAGGACGTCCTCGGCCCGCGCACCGAGGCGGTCGCGGTCGACACCGCGTCGCCGCACGAGGCGGCGGACCACCCGCCTCCGCCGGCCGACGGCCCCGAGCGAGGGCATACCTCGTGAGCGAGGAGCGGGCCAGGGACGCGCTGCGGGCCGAGGCGCGACGCCTGCGCGTGCTGCACGCCGCGATCTTCGCGATGCTCTACCTCGGCTACGTCGGCGTCCAGGTCTGGCTGCTCGACCGCTCGGTGACCGAGGCCCTGACCTTCGGGGCCGTCGTGGTGCTCGGCATCGGGCTGGTGCAGTACCTCGTGCTCGGCGCCGCCTGGGTCCGGCACCCCGACGGCCCGGTCGAGCGGGCACAGGTCCTCGACGTGGCCCAGGACGCGCGCGGGGGGCCAGCCGTCGTCCTCGGCGGCGGCGACGGTGGCGTCACGGTGCGCGTGGTCCTGCCCAGGACGACGACGGGCCTCGCGGTCGGCGACACGGTGCTGGTCTCACCCGGCCTGGGTTACGGCTCCGCGATGGGTCTGGTCGTCCCGGAGCACGTCGACGGCGTCCGCCCCGTCCTCACGGTCCGGGGTGGCGCGGTCTGAGCACATACCCCTCAGGGGTATGCCCTGGGGGCATGCAGCACGACAGCACGCACGACACCTCACCGAGCGGAGACACCCCGGCTGCCGGCGAGCGGCCCGAGGGTGGCGACCAGGGCCACGCGGGTGGCCACGGCGGCCACGTCGCGCAGTTCCGACGACTCTTCTGGGTCATGCTGGCCCTCGCGGTACCCACCGTGCTGGCCAGCCAGATGTTCGCGCACCTGCTGGGCTACGAGCTGCCGGACCTGCCCGGCCTGGCCTGGGTCTCCCCCGTCCTCGGGACGGTGATGTATGCCTGGGGCGGGCGCC
This sequence comes from uncultured Serinicoccus sp., assembly GCF_947487915.1. Lineage (GTDB taxonomy): Bacteria > Actinomycetota > Actinomycetes > Actinomycetales > Dermatophilaceae > Ornithinicoccus. The sequence continues at coordinate 73,788 of NZ_CANKYH010000006.1, forward strand.
CCTTCCTCACCGGCGCGGTCTCGGAGGTCCGTGGTCGCAGCCCGGGGATGATGCTGCTCATCGGCATGGCCATCACGGTCGCCTTCCTCGCGTCGTGGGGGTCCACCCTCGGGGTGCTCGACGAGCGCCTCGACTTCTGGTGGGAGCTGGCGCTGCTCGTCGTCATCATGCTGCTGGGCCACTGGATCGAGATGCGGTCGCTGGCGGCGACGAGCTCGGCGCTGGACTCGTTGGCGGCGCTGCTGCCGGACGAGGCGGAGCGGGTGGAGGGCGACTCCACGGTCACCGTCGCGCCCGCCGACCTGGAGGTCGGGGACGTGGTGGTGGTCCGGCCGGGGGCCTCGGTGCCGGCGGACGGGCGGATCGTCGACGGCTCGGCCAGCATGGACGAGTCGATGGTGACCGGCGAGTCCACGCCGGTGCGGCGCGAGCAGGGCGACGACGTCGTGGCAGGCACCGTGGCGACCGACTCGGGTCTGCGGGTCGAGGTCACCGCGACCGGTGACGAGACCACGCTGGCCGGCATCCAGAAGCTGGTCTCCCAGGCGCAGTCCTCCTCCACCCGCACCCAGCGGCTCGCCGACCGGGCGGCAGGGTGGCTGTTCTGGTTCGCCCTGGGTGCCGCGGTGGTCACGGCGGTGGTGTGGTCCTCCCTCGGTATGCCGGACGCCGCGGTGGTGCGCGCGATCACGGTCCTCGTCATCGCCTGCCCGCACGCGCTGGGTCTGGCGATCCCGCTCGTCGTCTCGATCGCGACCGAGCGCGCCGCGCGGGGCGGTGTCCTCGTCACCGATCGCCTGGCGCTGGAGACGATGCGCTCGGTCGACACGGTGCTCTTCGACAAGACGGGGACCCTCACCCTGGGCGAGCCGACCGTGACGGCCGTCGAGCCGGCCGACGGGCGCACCGAGCAGGACGTCCTGCGCCTGGCCGCCGCGGCCGAGGCGGACAGCGAGCACCCGCTCGCCCGCGCGATCGTGGACGCGGCCGCCGAGCGCGGGCTCGACGTCCCCCGGTCGGGCGACTTCGCCTCCTCCCCCGCGGTCGGTGTCCGTGCCGTCGTCGACGGGGTGACGGTGCAGGTGGGTGGCCCCTCGCTGCTGGAGCAGGAGGGGCTGCCCGAGCTGGACGTGGCACAGCGGTGGCGCGCGGACGGGGCGATCATCCTCCACGTCGTCGCGGACGGGGAGGTGGTCGGCGCCCTGCGCCTGGCCGACGGCGTCCGGCCCGAGTCCCGCGAGGCGATCGACGCGCTGCACACGGCGGGGGTCGACGTGGTGATGATCACCGGCGACGCGCAGGCGGTCGCCGACGCCGTGGCGCACGAGCTGGGCGTCGACCGCGTCTTCGCCGGTGTCCGCCCCGAGGACAAGTCGTCCACCGTCGCCGAGCTGCAGGCCGAGGGCCGCACGGTCGCCATGGTCGGCGACGGCGTCAACGACGCACCGGCTCTCGCCCAGGCCGACGTCGGCCTCGCGATCGGGGCCGGCACCGATGTGGCGATCGGCTCCGCCGGGGTCGTGCTCGCCGGCTCCGACCCCCGCTCCGTGCTGGCGGTGATGGACCTGTCCAGGGCGAGCTACCGCACCATGACCCAGAACCTCTGGTGGGCCGCGGGCTACAACCTCCTCGCGGTCCCGCTCGCAGCAGGGGTGCTCGCGCCCGTCGGGTTCGTGCTGCCGATGAGCGTGGGAGCCCTGCTCATGTCGGCCTCGACCGTGGTCGTCGCCCTCAACGCCCAGCTGCTGCGGCGTCTCGACCTCTCCCCGGAGGCCAGCACCCGTCGCGTGGGCGGCGCCGGCTGAGCCCGCTCAGCCGCGGTAGAAGATGCGGCGCATCCCACCCAGGGCGAGCGCCACGGCGGCGACGCCGCCGAGGGCGGTGGCGAGCCGGTCATACCTCGGGTTGCCGTCGGCATCCAGGGTGGCGCTCTCGACCTTGCCCTTGACCGTCGCGATCGTGTTGGCCTTGATGGTGTCCGGGCTGATCCGGTAGGTCAGCTCGTCGACGGTGCGCGCGAGGCGGCTGCGGGTCGCGGCGATGTCGGCCTCGATCTCCGTGACGGAGCGAGCAGGCTGCGTGTTGGCCATCAGCGGTGGGTCCCTTGGGTCGTCGGACGGTGGTCGTGCCTCCCGCAGACGATAACGCACCCTGGCGCTGCGGGCGGCGCCGAACGACCTGGCGCCTCACAACCACCCGGACCGGCGGAAGGCGCGGTGCAGCAGGGTGACCACGAGCGCCATCACCCCGAGCGCCAGCGGGTAGCCCAGCGCCCAGTGCAGCTCGGGCATGTGCTCGAAGTTCATCCCGTAGATGCCCGCCACCAGGGTCGGGACCGCGATCATCGCGGCCCACGCGGAGATCCGCCGCATGTCGGCGTTCTGCTGCACCCCGATCTGCGACAGGTGCGCCCCGAGGATGTCGCTGAGCAGGGTGTCGTAGCTCTCCACGTCCTGCAGGACGGCGGACAGGTGGTCGGCCACGTCCCGGAAGTGCAGCCGCAACTCGCGGCTGCGCACCAGCCCGTCCTTCTGCGTCAGCGCCTCGAGCACCGGGCCGAGCGGGGTCGCCGCGCGCCGGAACTCGAGCACCTCGCGCTTGAGACGGTAGATGGTGGTGGAGTGGGTCCGGTTGCCGCCGCCGAAGACGTCGCGCTCGATGGTCTCCAGGTCGTCCGCGACGGCGTCGTCGATGGCGCTGTAGGTGTCCACGACCGTGTCCAGGACCCCGTGCAGGACGCTGAGGGGACCGTAGGAGAGCAGGGCCTGCTGGCGCTCCTGCTCCATCCGCTGGCGCACCCCGCGCAGCGGGGCGACCTCGCCGTGGCGCAGGGTCACGGCCACGTGCGGGCTGAGGATGACGCTGACCTCCCCCGTCTCGATGTCGGAGGTGGCGGGGTCGTAGTCCAGGGTCTTGACGACGGCGTAGATGCCGGTGTCGTAGACCTCGAGCTTGGCCCGCTGGTCGCCGTCGAGGGCGTCCTCGACCGCGAGCGGGTGCAGGTCGAGGGCGCGCCGGACCACCTCGAACTCCTGCGGCGTGGGGTCCTTGAGCCCGATCCAGAGGAAGTCGTGCTCCGGAGCCCCGTCGGCGCGCAGCCGCTCCAGCTCGTGCGCGAGCGTGTCGACGTCGCAGGACTCCCGGACGCCGTCTCGGTAGACGGCCTGGTCGACGATCACCTGGTGGCATCCTCCCGGTCGGGGTCGCGGTCTGAGACGATCATCCAGCACGCCCGCCCCGTCCGAAAGGTCACCATGACGCGCCTCGAGCCCGGTCAGCCCGCCCCCGCCTGGACCCTGCCCACCGCAGACGGCTCGCAGCTCAGCCTCGGCGACCTGGCCGGGCGCAAGGTCGTCCTCTACGTCTACCCCGCGGCCATGACGCCCGGGTGCACGACGCAGGCCTGCGACTTCCGCGACAACGAGGCGGTCTTCACCCGCGAGGGGTATGCCGTCGTCGGGGTCTCCCCCGACCCCGTCGAGAAGCTGGCGCGCTTCGCGGAGCAGGAGGCGCTCGCCTTCCCGCTCGTCTCCGACGAGGACAAGGAGATGCTCACCGCCTACGGCGCCTACGGCGAGAAGAAGAACTACGGGAAGACCGTGGTGGGCGTCATCCGCTCGACCTTCGTCCTCGACGAGCAGGGCGTCGTCGAGGTGGCGAAGTACAACGTGCGCGCCAAGGGCCACGTCGCCTCGCTGGCCAAGCAGGTCGGGGTGCAGCTCCCGGGCGACCCGGCCTGAGGCATACCCCCCGGCATACCCCTCGGGCCCTTCCCGGTGCCGCCGCTGGTGCGCCCGGCGGGACTCGAACCCGCACACCGTGAGGCACAGGAACCTAAATCCTGCGTGTCTACCAGTTCCACCACGGGCGCCTGCCAGCCAGCCTAGCGAGCGCCCCCGACCCGCCCGTGGGCCCGTCGCCGGAGTAGGTTGAGGCGATGAGCACCCACGCACGGCTGGCCGTGGCCGCCCTGGGCACGGTGGCGATGGGGATGGGCCTGACCCTGTCCGCACCGGCCTCGGCCGCGCCGGACGAGGTGGTCTACGACGCGCTCGGCGACTCCTACGCCGCCGGGTTCGGCGCCGGCACGGTGCTCGAGGACGCCGGCGGGTGCTCCCGCACCGACGCGGCCGCGCCGCTGCGCCTGGACGGGCGCCAGCGGATCGCGCTGGACGACTTCGCCGCCTGCAGCGGCGCCACGACCGCCGACCTCGCCGCGCAGCTGCCCGCGCTGGACGCCGACACCGACCTCGTCACCCTCACCATCGGCGGCAACGACATCGGCTGGACGCAGACGATCGGCGCGTGCCTGCTGCTCGACGACCCGACCTGCGCGCAGGCCCTCGCCGGCTCCCGACTGCTCGTCCAGGGTCTGCTCCCGGCCCGGCTGGATGCGGCTCTCACCGCCGTCGGGCGGGCGGCCCCGGACGCGCACGTGGTGGTCACCGGCTACCCGCACCTCTTCACCCCGGAGGCCGGCGCCTTCGTGAACGCCTCACCCGAGGAGCAGGAGGCCCTCAACGAGGGCGCCGACCTGCTCAACGCGACAGTCGCGGCCGCCGCCCAGCGCCGGGGCTTCGACTACGTCGACGTGGTGCGCAGGTTCGAGGACCACGGCGTCAACGCGCCCGCCCCCTGGGTCGACCCCAGCACCTTCCACCCCACCGTGCAGGGGCAGTCGACCTACGCCGCGGCGCTGACCGCCGCCCTGGCTCCGCAGCGCCTGCGTTGAGCCGGCGTCAGCGCGGCCCCGGCGCGGGGGGGACGTGCAGGCCGCGCTCCGGTATGCCGGGGCTCAGGACCCGCCAGCCGCGGCCCCACGTGCGGGCCTCGGCGAGGACGGTGGGGGCCAGGTCGGTCGTCGTGAGGCAGAGGACGGTGGGTCCGGCGCCGGACACGACGGCGGCGTGGCCCAGCCCGCGCAGCGTGTCGACCGCCCCCATGGTCACCGGGTAGGCCGCCCGCCGCTGTTCCTGGTGCAGCCAGTCGCTCGTCGCGTCGAGCAGCAGCGCCGGCTCGGTGGTGAGCGCGTGCACGAGCAGGGCGGCCCGACCCGCCTGACGCACCGCGTCCGGCCGCGCCACCGTCGGGCCGAGCACCGCGCGCGCGGTGGCGGTGTCGAGCCGCTGGTCCGCGGGCACCAGCACCACCGGCACCACGTCGGGGTGCACGGCGGGCCGGGCGGTGCGCACGACCCGCGGGCTCGGCATCCACGACACCGTGAGGCCGCCCCACACCGAGGCCGAGGAGTTGTCCGGGTGCCCCTCGGCCACCCCCGCACGGGTGTTGACCAGGCCCAGGTCGGCCTCGGTGAGCTCGCCGTCGCGGACGAGCGCGAACCCGAGCCCGAGCCCACCGACGATGGCCGACGCCGAGCTGCCCATCCCCGCCGACATCGGGATGGTGTTGGCGCAGGTCAGCCGCAGCCCGTAGCCCTCCAGCCACCCCACGCCGCACGCCTCCAGCGCCTCCCGCAGCCGGGTGGCCACCAGGTGCCGTCCGTCGGTGGCGAGCTCCCCCGCACCCTGCCCGGCGAGCACCACCTCGAGGTGACCGGCCTCGGGGAGGACCTCGACGGCATACTCGTCCCAGAGGCCCAGCGCGAGCCCGACGCTGTCGAAACCGGGACCGAGGTTGGCGCTGCTCGCAGGGACCCGCACCCGGGCGGCCGCGCCCGGGGTCAGCGCGCCCATCACTCCAGCCCGAGAGCGTCGGCGACGCTCACGACGTCGACCGACACGCGCACCGGGTCGACGTCGCTGCCGTCGGCGCCCTTGAGCGCCCACTGCGGGTCCTTGAGGCCGTGGCCGGTGACCGTGCAGACGATCGTCGCGCCGGCCGGCACCTGGCCCGCGGCGTGCCGCTTCAGCAGCCCCGCGACCGAGGCCGCCGACGCGGGCTCGACGAAGATCCCCTCGCGCGAGGACAGCAGCCGGTGCGCGGTGAGGATCTCCTCGTCGGTCACCGCCTCGATGACCCCACCGGACTCCTCCCGCGCGGCCTCCGCCTGCGCCCACGACGCCGGGTTGCCGATGCGGATGGCGGTGGCGATGGTCTCCGGGTCGTCGACCGGGTGGCCCTTGACGATCGGCGCGGCGCCCGCGGCCTGGAAGCCCCACATCCGCGGACGCCGGGTCGCGGGGGCGTGGCCGGCGGCCCCGGGGGCGTGCGGGTCGGCGTACTCCCCGTAGCCCTGCCAGTAGGCGGTGATGTTGCCCGCGTTGCCGACCGGCAGGCAGTGGATGTCCGGCGCGTCCCCCAGCGCGTCGACGACCTCGAAGGCGGCAGTCTTCTGCCCCTCGATGCGGGCCGGGTTGACCGAGTTGACCAGCTCGACGGGGTAGGCCTCCGCCAGCTTGCGGGCGAGCGTGAGGCAGTCGTCGAAGTTGCCGCGCACCTGGATGAGGGTCGCGCCCCCGGCGATGGCCTGGCTCAGCTTGCCCATGGCGATCTTGCCGTCCGGCACGAGGACGCCGCACTCCATCCCGGCCTTGGTGGCGTAGGCCGCGGCGCTGGCGCTGGTGTTGCCCGTCGACGCGCAGATCACGGCCTGGGCACCCTGGCGTGCGGCGTCGCTGATGGCCGCCGTCATGCCACGGTCCTTGAACGAGCCGGTGGGGTTGAGGCCCTCGTACTTGACGTGCACCTGCGCCCCCACGAGATCGCTGAGGTGCTCCGCGGGGATGAGCGGCGTGCCGCCCTCGCGCAGCGTGACCACCTGCTCGGTGATCGACGCGGGCAGACGGTCGGCATACTCGGCGATGACGCCGCGCCACTGGTGGGGCATGGAGGTGTCGTTTCCTTCGTCCTTGACCACGGGTCAGGGGACCAGGGTATGCGGTGCGCGCCTCGACGCGGACCGCGGTCAGGTCAGGAGGCTGACGAGGTCGTGGCCCAGGACCCGGAAGGCCTCGCCGCGGTGGGAGATCGCGTGCTTCTCGGCGCTGGTGTGCTCGGCCAGCGTTCGTCCGTCGGGGCGGACCAGCAGCGGGTCGTAGCCGAAGCCGTTGCTCCCCCGGGGCTCCCGACCGAGCACGCCGCGGCACCGGCCCTCCCGGACCCACTCGACGTCCGGGAGCTGCGGGGTGGTGCCACCGGCGGCGACGACGTCCTCGGGGATGCGGGCGTCCGGGAGCACGAGCGCCGCGGCGCAGACGAACTCGGCACCCCGGTGCTCGTCGGGCACGTCGGCGAGCTGGGCGAGCAGGAGGTCGTTGTTGGCCTCGTCCTTGGTGCGCCCGGTGGCCTTCGCGAACGGGCCGGACCAGCGGGCCGAGAAGATCCCCGGGGCGCCGCGCAGGACGTCGACCGCCAGGCCGGAGTCGTCGGCGAGCGCGGGGAGGCCGGTGGCGGCCGCGGCATACCGGGCCTTGAGCAGGGCGTTCTGCGCGAAGGTGACCCCGGACTCCACGACGTCCTCGAGGTCCGGGAAGGCGTCCAGCCCCACGAGCTCCAGGCCGGCCCGGTCGAGCGCGTCGGCGAGGATGTCGCGCAGCTCGCCGACCTTGCCCGGGTTGCGGGTCGCCAGGACGATCCGGCGGTCCGGCTCCCCGGGGGTCGCGGACCCGCTCACCACGTCGGCGGCCCCTGGTCCACGTCCGCCCCCGCGGCGTGGCTGTCGGCGCCACCGATGTCGTCGGCGCCGAACGCCGCGGCCTGGCGGGCGGTGAGCTCGGCGCAGCCCTCGGCGGCGAGGTCGAGCAGGGCGTCGAGCAGCTCCCGGTCGAAGGGGGTCCCCTCGGCGGTGCCCTGCACCTCGATGAACCGCCCGTCACCGGTCATGACGACGTTCATGTCGGTCTCGGCGCCGGAGTCCTCGGGGTAGTCCAGGTCGAGCACCGGCTCCCCGTCGACCACCCCGACGCTGACGGCCGCGACCGAGCCGGTGATGGGCTCGGCCTTCTTCGCGATGAGGCCCTTGGCGCGGGCGGTCTCCACGGCGTCGACCAGGGCGACGTAGGCGCCGGTGATGGCGGCCGTCCGGGTGCCGCCGTCGGCCTGCAGGACGTCGCAGTCGATCTGGATGGTGTTCTCCCCCAACGCATCCAGGTCGACGACCGCCCGCAGGGAGCGGCCGATGAGCCGGCTGATCTCGTGCGTGCGACCCCCCAGCCTGCCCTTGACCGACTCGCGGTCCGAGCGGGTGTGGGTGGAGCGCGGGAGCATGGCGTACTCGGCGGTCGTCCAACCCTTGCCGCTGCCCCTGCGCCAGCGGGGCACGCCGCCGGTGAACGACGCGGCGCACAGCACCCGGGTCCGCCCGAACTCCACCAGCACGCTGCCCTCGGCGTGGTCGAGCCAGTGACGGGTGATGCGGATCTCGCGGAGCTGGTCGGCGCTGCGGCCGTCGTGGCGTGAGGTCATGCCAGCCAGGGTATGCGCTCGCCCCCACCTCGTGGACCGACGCACCGGCTGCGCCGGGTGGTCCGCGCTCCCACCGGGCACCGCCCCTGGTCGCTCAGCGGTTGTGCTCGTCCCGCCAGGCGACCCAGGCCTCGAGCTGGTCCAGCGGGTGGTCCGGGCCGCTGGTGTGCACGGTGAACAGCCGCGCGCCCGCGGCATACTTCGCCTCCGCGTCCTCCCCGGGACCCTGCTCGAGGGAGCCCGCGGCCGCGACCGACACCTCGATCTCGCCCGGGTCCCGCCCGACGTCCTCGCAGTGCCGCCCGAGGACCCCGAGCTTGTGCCGCAGGGTGTCGGCGTCCCCGAAGGAGTGCCAGATCGTCGCGTGCTCGGCGACGATGCGCAGCGTCTTCTTCTCCCCGCCGCCACCGATCATCACCGGGATCGGCCGGGTGGGCGCCGGGTTGAGCCGCGCCCAGCGCTCGCGGATGCGCGGCATCGCGGCGGCCAGGTCGTCCAGCCGTGAGCCGGCGGTGCCGAACTCGTAGCCGTACTCCTCGTAGTCCCGCTCGAACCAGCCCGAGCCGATCCCCAGGATGAGCCGCCCCTCGCTGACGTGGTCGACGGTGCGCGCCATGTCGGCGAGCAGGTCGGGGTTGCGGTAGGAGTTGCAGGTCACCAGCGCGCCGATCTCGACCCGCGAGGTCTGCTCGGCCCAGGCGCCGAGAGTGGTCCAGCACTCGAAGTGCAGCCCGTCCGGCTCGCCGGTGAGCGGGAAGAAGTGGTCCCAGGTCATCACGACGTCGACCCCGGCGTCCTCGAGGCGGCTGACGGTGTCGCGGATCTGCTGGTAGGTCGCGTGCTGCGGCTGGACCTGCACGCCGAGCCGGACCGGACGGTCGGGGGTGTTCGCCATGCGACCCAGCCTGTCACGGCATACCGTCGGGCGCATGGCAGGTGAGAAGAAGACGGAGGACCCGGGACCCAGCGTCAAGGACCCGGAGGTCTACGAGGCAGTGCGCGAGGACGGCGCCAGCAAGGAGAAGGCCGCGCGGATCGCCAACGCGGCCGCCAGGTCCTCGCGCTCGGACGTCGGCGAGCGCGGCGGCGAGGCCGAGAACTACGAGGACCGGACCGTGGACGAGCTGCGCGAGCGCGCGGCCGAGCTCGACATCGAGGGTCGGTCCTCGATGACCAAGGACGAGCTCATCGACGCCCTGCGCCACCACTGAGCTCGTCGCGGCGGGCCCTCCCGCGCGTCCGGGGCGAGAGGTCGACCGTGAACCACGGCAGCAGCGCCTGGGTCAGCGGGCCGATCGCGACGGCGTAGAGCACGGTCCCGAGGCCCACCACCCCGCCGAGCAACCAGCCCAGCGCGATGACGGTGACCTCGATCCCCGTCCGGACCAGCCGGAGCGACCATCCGGTGCGCCGGGCGAGGCCGGTCATGAGGCCGTCACGAGGGCCGGGCCCGAGCTGGGCCCCGATGTACATCGCGCTGGCGACCCCGTTGAGCAGCACCCCGCCCGCCATGAGCGCGGTCCGCTCCAGCCACCCCTCGCCGGGCGGCACGAGCCAGAGCGTCGCGTCGGCCGCCACCCCCACCAGGAGCGCGTTCGCCACCGTGCCCAGACCGGGCGGCTGCCGCAGCGGGAGCCACAGCAGCAGCACGATCACCGACATGGCCACGATGATCGTGCCCAGGCTCAGCGGGACGTGCCGCGCGATGCCCTGGTGCAGGACGTCCCACGGCATGTTGCCGAGCACCCCGCGGACCATGAAGCCGATCGACGCGCCGTAGAGCGCCAGGCCGACCAGCAGCTGGGCGACCCGTCGCCCGAGCCGGCCGGCGCGCAGCTGCTCCACCGGCCCGAGGGCGGCCAGCTGGCGGCGGGGGTCGCGGGCCCGGGTCCTGGCCCCCTGGAGGGCTCGACGACCGGTCCGTCCCATCGTGCTGTCCGAGATGCTCACGCCCTCCAGGATGAGAGCAAGTGGTCCCGCGATCCATAGCCACCTGAGGACCGGTGGACACCAGGTGGCTATGGACGAGGAGGCCACTGCCACGCCACAGTGGGGGTATGCCGCCTCTCGCCCCCGCCTCCCGCGTCGCCGACCTCGTGCTGCCGGCGCTGGCGGGGGACGGCCCCGCCTACGCCCGCCTGGCCGAGGCCCTGCGACGCACGATCGTCGACGGCCGGCTGCCGCAGGGCGTCCGGCTTCCGAGCGAGCGCGACCTCACCGGACCGATCGGGCTCAGCCGGACCACGGTGACCCGGGCGTACGCCGAGCTGCGCACCCAGGGCTATCTCGCCACCCGCCGCGGCTCGGGCAGCGTGGTCCAGCTGCCGCGGGTGCCGGGGGGCCGGGTCGATCACCTGCTCACCCCGGCCGCGCTCGACGAGGGGGCGCTGGACCTCACGATCACCGCCCCGGGCGCCCCGGCCGGCATCGCGGACGCCTACGCCCGCGCGGCGGAGGACCTGGGGGCCTACCTCTGCGGCACCGGTTACTACCCCAGCGGCCTGCCGGTGCTCCGGGAGCGCATCGCCGACCGCTTCACCACACGGGGCCTGGCCACCACGCCGGACCAGGTGCTCGTCACCCCCGGCGCCCTCGCCGCGGTCGCCATCTCGCTCCGGGCGCTGATCCAGCGACGCGACCGGGTGCTCGTGGAGACCCCGACCTACCCCAACGCCATCGCCACCCTGGAGGGAGCCGGGGCGAGGATCGTCCCGCATCCCATCGACCACGTGGACCACAACTGGGAGGTCGACGCGCTGGCGCGGACGGTGCAGCAGTCGGGCGTGCGGGCGGCCTACCTCATCCCCGACTTCCACAACCCCACCGGAGCGCTCATGAGCAGCGCCCAGCGCGAGGAGGTGGGCCGGGTGCTGCGGCGCCACGGCGTCGTGCCGGTCGTCGACGAGTCACCCGCCGAGCTCGCCCTGGAGGGTCAGCCCATGCCGGAGCCGCTGGGGGCGCACGTGCCCACCGCCGTGACCGCGGGCAGCGCGAGCAAGTCGTTCTGGGGCGGGTTGCGGGTCGGCTGGCTGCGGGTCCCGCGCTCCCGGATGGAGGAGATGGCCGCCAGCCGGCTGCGGCTCGACCTGGGGGTGCCGGTCCTGGAGCAGCTGGTGCTCGTCCACCTGCTCGACCGTGCCGACGAGATCCTGCTCGAGCACCGGGCGCGGCTGCGCGAGCGGCGGGACACGCTGCTCCGGGCCCTGCGCGCCCAGCTGCCCGACTGGCAGGTGCGGGTGCCGACGGGCGGGATGTCGCTGTGGTGCCGGCTGCCCGAGGGGTCCTCCACCGCGCTGGCGGCCGCCGCCCGCCGCTACGACGTCGCGCTGGCCTCCGGGCCCAACTTCGCCGCCGGAGGCGGGCTGGACGGCTGGATCCGGTTGCCCTTCGTCCTGCCGCCCGAGCAGCTGGAGCAGGTGGTCCCCCGCCTCGTCCTCGCCTGGGCGGACGTGCTGGCGGGCCGATCGGGAGGCGGACGGGTCGACGCCCTGGACCGCGGCGACCGCCAGCGCAGGATCATCGCCTGAGCGGTGCGGCAGGCGCGGCCCGGTCGGGTGCCGGACCCGGGGCCCTGCCTCCCGGGGGTAGAATGGAGGTGCTTGACAAGGGTTCTGCGCGCCGGGTGGCTGGGACGGCGCGCGCGTCCGTGCTCACGGACCGATGCGAGAGGCATACCCCTTGTCCCCCGTGCAGTCCTACCGTCATCTCTTCGCCCTGACCGGGCCCCTCTACGTCGTCATCGCCTTCCTCGGGCGGCTGCCGCTCGCCATGTCGCAGATCGCCGCGCTGCTCGCGGTGTCCGGCGCGACCGGGTCGTATGCAGCCGGCGGCGCCACCGCGGGCGCCCTCGCCCTCGCCAACGCGGTCGGCGCGCCGGTCGCCGGCTCGCTCACCGACCGGGTGGGGCAGCGCCCCGTCCTGCTCGTGCAGAGCCTCGTCGGCACCCTCGGGCTCCTCGTGCTGGCCACCCTGACCATCACCCTGGAACCGGGCGAGCCCTGGTGGACGCTGCCGGCGGCGGCGGCCCTGACGGGAGCCTTCGTGCCGCAGATCGGGACGATGGCGCGGGTGCGCTGGCGGCCGATCAGCGGCGCGATGCCCGGGGCAGACCCCCGCGTCATGGACGCCGCGTTCTCCTACGAGGGGTCGGCCGACGAGGCGTCCTTCGTGCTCGGCCCGGCGCTCGTCGGCGTCATCGTGGCGGTCGCGGCGCCGGTCACCTCGCTCGTCGTGGCGGCCCTGCTGCTCGGCGCGTTCGGCACGTGGTTCGCGCTGCACCCGACGGTGGCGCTGGTCGGCGCCGCCCCGCCCGGCCCGGCGAGCCGGGTGCGCCTGCTGACGCCGGCGCTGCTGGTGCTCGCCGGGACGCAGCTGGGCATCGGCATGGTGTTCGGCTCCATCCAGACGGGCACCTCGGTGCTCGCGACGCAGGCCGGCCACCCGGGCCTGACGGGGTTGCTGCACGCGCTGCTGGGGGTGGGGAGCGTGCTGGCCGGGCTGGCCGTCGTCGCCCTGCCCGAGAGCATCGGGCACGTGCGTCGGCTGCGCGGCTTCACCAGCGCGATGGTCCTGCTCTCCCTGCCCCTGCTGCTCGTGGGCTCCCTGGGATCGCTGGCGGTCGCCCTGCTGTGCCTGGGGGTGGCCATCGCGCCGTCGATGATCACGACCTTCACGCTGGCCGAGCGCACCACCCCGGCCCGCCGGCTGGGCGCCGCGATGACGATCCTCGCGGCGATGACCGGGACCGGGTATGCCGTCGGCGCCGCCCTCGCCGGCCGCCTCGCCGACCTCGGCGGCCACCAGCCGGCCTTCGCGGTGACCGTCCTCGCCACCCTCGTCGCCGCCAGCCTGGCCTGGGCCGGCGCCCGCCCGGTGCGCCACGCCCTCGCACGCACCCCCGCGCACCCCTACGCCCAGACCGACACCCACGCACCTACCCCCACCCCGAGCGCACGCTAGAGCCACACCGGACGCGTGGTGGGGACGCGTGCGAGGCGACCCGCGCCCGCGTCCGGTGCGTCAGGCGACAGAGAAGTCCACCGTGTGCCAGCCGCTGGCCCCGTCCGGGGCCGGGGAGGCCGTCTGCTCGGTCTGCGTCTCGCCGGTCGCGTCGGTCGCGCGCACGCGCACCTGGTGGTTGCCGGGGACGGCGTCGGGCCAGGTGTACGTCCACAACCGCCAGGAGTCCACGCTCGGCTCGGCGAGCAAGGTGGCCTCCTGCCAGTCCCCGTCGTCGACCTGCAGCTCGACCCGGTCGACGCCCCGGTGCTGCGCCCAGGCCACCCCCGCCAGGGTGACCGATCCGTCGGCGTCCGGCGCGAGCTCGCCGCCGGAGCGCGGCACGTCGATGCGCGAGGCCGTCTTGATCGGGCCCCGCTCGGACCACCCGCGGGGGGTCCAGTAGCCCTCGTCCTCGTCGAAGCGGGTGACCTTGAGCTCGGTGACCCACTTGGTCGCCGAGACGTAGCCGTAGAGCCCCGGCACGACCAGCCGGACGGGATAGCCGTGCTCGGCCGGGAGAGGCTCCCCGTTCATGGCCACCGCGAGCAGGGAGTCGCGCTCGTCGGTGAGCGCCTCGATCGGCGTGCCGGCCGTCCAGCCGTCGACGCTGCGCGAGAGCACCATGTCGGCCTCCGGCCGCACCCCGGCCCGGGCGAGCAGCTCACGGACCGGCCAGCCCTGCCAGCGCGAGTTGCCGACGAGGTCGCCCCCGACCTGGTTGGACACGCAGGTCAGCGTCACCAAGGCCTCGACGTGCTCCTCGGCGAGCAGGTCGTCATAGCTGATCTCGATCTCCTCGTCGACCATGCCGGTCACCCGCAGCGTCCACCCCTGCGCGTCGACCCGCGGCACGCGCAGCGCCGTGTCGATGCGATAGAAGTCGGCGTTGTCGGTCAGGTAGTCCGAGTGGCCGGTGATGCTGCTGGAGGCGTCGTCCGGGACGCTCACCGTGCTCACGGGGGTGGGCAGACCGATGGCCTGCGCCGTCCGGGTCGCCGCCCGCCCCACGGTGCTCAGCAGCTGCCCCGCGAGGACGCCGAGCGCCCCGACCCCGGTGACACCCCCGGCCGTCAGCAGCACCTGACGTCGGGAGGCCCCGCCCGTCCGGGTGGCCGCCGGGTGGGTCGGGCCGCCGGGCGCTGCCGCCCGCAGACCGGCCACCATGCCGGTGAGCCAGCGCAGGACCTGGATGCCGACCACGACGCCGAGCGCCGTGGGGACGAGGTCGACCACCCCGGTCGCGGGGCGGCTGAGCACGGCCAGCAGCCCGACGACGCCGACGGCCGCGAAGGCACCCACCCCGAGAGCGGGACGTCGCCAGGCGAGCACGCCCAGCAGGGCGCACGCCACCGTCAGGGTGATCGCCATGCCGACCCCGAGGGCCACCTTGTCGGCCGTGCCGAAGGTCGCGACCGCCCAGTCCTTGAGCCAGGGCGGGGTGCGGTCGACGAACGCGCCCCCGACCGCGAGCAGCGGTGAGGACGTGCCGGCCGAGCCGAGCCACCGGGTCCAGAGGGCGGCCAGCAGCTCGGCCGTGCCGAGGGTGGCGGCACCTGCGGCCACCCCGGCGAGAGCGGCGAGCGGGCCGCGCCGGACCGGTCGCCGGTCGCCGGTCCCGGTCTCGGGGTCGCGAGTCATGACCATGTCTCCATCATGCGCGCCGCCCCCGGCACCCGCCTCCCCGAGCCGGACATCGTCACACTCTCGTAACCCCGCCCCGGCGAACCTTCAGCCCGCGCCGACCTC
Source organism: uncultured Serinicoccus sp. (assembly GCF_947487915.1). Lineage (GTDB taxonomy): Bacteria > Actinomycetota > Actinomycetes > Actinomycetales > Dermatophilaceae > Ornithinicoccus. Next base: position 88,899 of record NZ_CANKYH010000006.1, read on the forward strand.
CCACTCCTGCCCAGGGGCTGCCACCGCCACCGGCCCCGACCACCGCTGCCCCGCCTCCTGCAGCGCGCGGTCCGGCTCCGCCCAGGGTGGCAGGTGCGTCAGCAGCAGACGTCCGACACCTCCGGCCCCGCTGACGGCGTCGGCGGCCCGCCGCGGCGTCAGGTGGATCCCCCGACCCTGCTCCTCCTCGCCGAAGCCGGCCTCGACGAGCGCGAGCCCGGCTCCGGTGAGCAGTGGCGAGAGCTCCGCACACGTGTCGGTGTCCCCGGTGTAGGCGAGCACGGCGTCACCGCAGGCGAGCCGCAGCCCGAAGGCAGGGACCGGGTGCCGGACGGCATACGGCGTGATGACGAACGGCCCGAGTCGCAGTGGCGACTCGTGGGACAGCTCGCCGAAGCGGAAACCGGGCAGGGTCTCGGCCTGCCGCACCCCGTGCGCCCGGGCCATCCGCTCGGCCACGCCCGGAGGCCCCCAGACGGGGAGGTCGCTCGTCGCCGGCACCGGGCCGTGTCGACGCAGCACGGACAGGCCGGTGAGGTCGAGGCAGTGGTCCGGGTGCAGGTGGGACAGCAGGACGGCGTCGAGGGCGAGCGGATCGGTATGCCGTTGCAGCGGCCCGAGCGCGCCCGACCCCAGGTCGAGCAGCACCCGCCAGCTGCGCTCGCCGTCGTGCGCGGTGACGAGGTAGCAGCTGGCCGCAGCCTGCGGCCCGGGCACCGACCCGGAGCAGCCCACGACGGTGAGCCTCACTGCGGCTGACGTTCCCGGGGCAGCACGCGGTGCATGATGTCCGCGATGCTCACCAGCCCGGTGAGCCGCTCGTCGCTACGCAGCACGACGAGCTGCTCGCCGAACCCGCGCATGAGGGTGAGCGCCTCGTAGACCGGGGTCGTGGCTGGCAGGACGAGCGCGGGGCGGGCCACCGGCTCGGCCGGCTCCTGCGCGTCGTGCATGAGGGTGTCCCGGACGTGCACGACGCGGGGGTCGGTGGTGTCGTCGTCCAGCATGAGGATCCGCTTGTGCCCGGTGCGCGCCGCGACGGCCTGCACCTGCTCGACGGTCGCGTCGGAGCCGACGGCGGCGAGGTCGACGTGCTCGGGCGCCAGCTCGCCCAGGGTGAGGTCCTGCAGCTCGAGGGCGTCGGAGATCTGCTCCTGGTAGCTGCTCTCCAGCGCACCCTCGGCGGCCGACTGCTCGACGAGCACCCGGATGGTGTGCACGTCCTGGCCGCCGACCGCCGCGCGGTCGACCGGGGTGATGCCGCTCGCGCTGACCAGTCGGTTGGCGAGGGAGTTGACCCAGACCAGCAGCGGCCGCACGACGGCGATGAAGCCGCGCATCGGCACCGACACCAGCTTGGCAGCGCGCTCGGGGTGGGCGATCGCCCACGACTTGGGCGCCATCTCACCGACCACGAGGTGCAGGAAGGTGACGAGGAGCAGGGAGATCGCGAACGACGTACCTCCGGCGACCCACCCGGGCAGGCCCAGGTCCGCCAGGACCGGGCCGAGCCGGTAGTCCACAGCGGGCTTGGTGACCGCGCCGAGCGCGAAGGTGCACGCCGTGATCCCGAGCTGGGCCCCGGCCAGCATGACGGTGAGCTCGTTCATGCTGCGCAGGGCGGCCCGCGCGGACGGGGAGTGCTCGGCCTCCTGCTCCAGCCGGCTGCGGCGGGCGCCGAGCAACGAGAACTCCACGATGACGAAGATCGCGCTGAGCACGATGAGACCGATGGTGACGAGGACGACGGTGAGGGCGTTCATCGCTGCTCCTCCCTGCTCCCGGCATCGACGTCCCGGGGCCGGTCGTCACCGCCGTCGTGGTCGTCATCGCCGCGGTCTCCGCGCCGGTCGTCCCCGCGGTCGCTGCGGTCGCCGCGGTCGTCGTCGTCCTCCGACGACGGCTCCTCGACCTGCGCCTCGTCGAGCGAGCGCTCCACCAGACGGACCCTCAGCAGGCTCGGCACGTGGCGGTCGATCTCGAGGACCTCGATCTCGACGCAGCGCGTCACCCGCTCCTCGAGCACGAGCTCGCTCGGGTTCTCGGCGAGGTCCACGACCACGGTCTGCCCGACGTCCGGCAGCGCGCCGAGCTCGGCGATGACGAGCCCCGAGACGGTCTCGTAGTCGCCCTCGGGCAGGTCGTGGCCCAGGGCCCGCTGGAGCTCGTCGACGTGCACGTCACCGTCCATGCGCCAGACGTCCTCCCCCTCGCCGACGATGCCCTCGGGCACCTCGTCGTCGTGCTCGTCCGTGATCTCGCCGAGCAGCTCCTCCGCGAGGTCCTCCAGCGTGAGCACCCCGGCGAAGCCGCCGTACTCGTCCACGACGCAGGCCAGCTGCTGGCCCGAGCCGGTCAGCTCGGCCACCGCGTCCGGCAGCGGCATGAGGGTGGGCACGATGACGGGCTCACGCATGATCTGGTGGGCCCGTCCGGCCGCGGGGTTGCGCAGGAGGTCCACGAGGCTGACCACGCCGACCGGTTGCCCGTCGCCGTCGACGACGGGATAACGGGTATGCCCCTCCGCCATGAGCTGGCGCAGCTCGTCGACGGGGGTCTCGGGGTCGATGACGTCGACCCGGGAGCGCGGCACCTGGGCGTGCTCGACGTCCTGGTCCGGGAAGTCGAGGATCCGGTCGAGGAGCACGGACAGCTCGGCCGGCAGGTCCCCGCTGTCGCGGGAGTCGGCCACGATCCGCTCGAGGTCCTCGGCGGTCGCGGTGGTGTCCAGGTCGTGGATCGGCTCGATCCGCACCAGCCGCAGCAGAGCGTTGGCGGACCAGTCGAAGACCTTGATGAGCCAGCCGAAGACCGCGAGGTAGATGAGCGTGGACCGGGCCAGGGCGCGGGCCAGCGGTCCGGCGTTGGCGATCGCGAGGTTCTTGGGGTAGAGCTCACCGAAGACCATCTGCACGACGGTCGCGATGGCCAGCGCCGCCACGGTGCCCACGGTGATGCTCAGGGCCTCGGGCACCCCGGTGCCGCCGAGGATGATGGAGAGCCCGCGGCCGACGAGCGGCTCGGCGACGTAGCCGACGAGCAGACCGGTGACGGTGATCCCCAGCTGGGCGCCGGAGAGCATGAAGGAGGTGCGCTTGGTGACCTTGAGCGCCCGCGCGGCCGCCTCGTCACCGGCATCGGACTCGGCCGCCAGGCGCAGCCGGTCGACCGACATGTAGGCGAACTCCTGCGCGACGAAGTAGCCGTTGGCCGCGATGATGACGGCGATCGCCAGGACGCCGACGAGGAGCAGGATGATGGCGGTGGTCACGACTCACCCCTCCGCTCGGTGGAGCGTGCGGGTGAGCCGTAGGTACAGCCAGGGTCCATGGGTCCGTTTCTCTGGGTATGCAGCGGGTGGGGCAAGAACCTCCAGGATACGGGACCGGGCCGACCGGCCGGTGCGTCCCGCCGTGGGCGGGCCGCCGGACCCAGGCGGCCAGGTCGCTAGAGCGCTGCCCCGCGCGGTCGCGACTCGAGCGGGAAGGACTGGTCGTGGAGGAGCACGGCGCGGGCCGCGGCCCGGCCCGCCGGCGTGCGCAGCAGCTCGAACCCTGCCTCGTAGACCCAGGGTGGGTGCAGGTGCGCGAGCACGGACCGCAGGCCCAGGCGACCGGTCAGGCGGCGGCGCAGGGCGCGTCCGTCGTAGCCGTGCAGTGACCCGCGCCCGCCGGCAGACCCGCGCCCGCCGCCCCGCAGCGCGTCGTCGAGCGAGTCGACCGCCCGGTCGGACAGCCGCAGGCACGGGTCGAGCCCTCCGGCCGTGAGCGGGGAGACGGCTCCTGCGGCGTCGCCGACGAGCAGTCCGTCGGGCCCGCTGATCCGGCGGAGCAGACCACCGACGGGGATGGGCCCGGCCCGCTGCTCCACCGGACCGGTCCTGCGCACCCCGTCCAGTCCCGGCGGGTCGGCCCGCAGGCCCTCCAGGGCACGACGCAGACCTCCCTCGAAGCGGGTGGGGTAGCCCGCGGTGCCGAGGTGCACGTGCTCGCCGTCCTCGACGACCCAGGCGAGGTACCCCGGGGCCAGGCGCGGGTCGAGGACGCAGTGGAAGGCCGGTGTCGACCCCGGACGGGGCGCGATCGGGTAGACCTCCTCAGCGCCGACCAGCAGCTGCCGGTTGCGGTCCAGCCCGAGGTCACGGGCGACCCGGGACCTGGCCCCGTCGGCACCCACGACATACCGGGCACGGACGTCCAGGTCGCCACGCGGGCCCTCGAGGCGGCAGACCCCGCCGGCGCGGCCGGCATACCGGGTCGACAGCCGCAGGTCGACCCCGGCGCGCAGCGCCTGCTCCCCGGCCGCCTCGTAGATGAGCCCCATGCGGCCCACGCGGAACTCCTCGCGAGCGCTGACCAGCTCGACCGGGCGCCGCCGTCCCGGTGGGTAGAGGACCATCCGGCGGATCGGGGGGCCGAGGGCGCCGTCCGGGAAGGTGTAGTCCTGCAGCGTGCGGTGGACGAAGATCCCGGTCGTGCGGATGCTGGCCGACAGGCTCGGTCGGGCCTCGGCGAGCAGGACGTCGTGACCGCGCCGGGCCAGCCCCGTCGCGACCCGGAGTCCCGCCAGCCCGGCTCCGACCACGAGGACGTCGAGGTCCGGGATGCGCGCAGCTCCCACCGGGTCACCCGCCCCGGGGCTCATCGGCGGGCTCGCGCCGGTCGATCCCGTCGGCACCGGCGGCGTCGTCGGCGTCGTCGGCGTCGTCCTCCCACCGCAGCAGGTCACCGGGCTGGCACTCCAGGACCTGGCACAGGGCCTCCAGGGTGGTGAAGCGGACCGCCTTGGCGCGGCCGTTCTTGAGCACGGCGAGGTTGGCCGGCGTGATGCCGACGCGCTCGGCCAGCACACCGACGGCCATCTTGCGCCGCGCGAGCATGACGTCGATGTCGACGACGATGGGCATCAGATGACCTCGTCGAGCTCGGACTGCAGCGAACGTGCCTCGGCGCCCAGCGAGATCGCCTGCGCGAGCAGCGTCCGCATCACGTAGACCAGCAGCGCCACGCCGCCGACGACCAGCGCGGCACCGCAGACGAGGCCGACCACGCCGGGCGCGACCGCGTCCCCCGTGACGGCGTGGTTGGCGTTCCTGGCGACGACGGCCAGCGCGAGGAGGAGCAGCGCACCGGTGCCGATGGCACCGATGGCCACGTCCACCCAGCGGAAGGCCGCCGGGCTGAAGACGGTGTGCCGCGACACCATGGTCAGCAGGCGCCACACGCAGACGCCGACGACCTGCAGCGTCAGGACCCCCAGCACGCCGATGACCGCGAGGCTGGTCCTGATCCCCGGGGGCGCGGCCTCCAGGTCCAGCCACAGCAGCGGCACGACGACCAGCTGCACCACGAGCGAACCCAGCAGCGCCACCGCGATCACTCCCTGCAGCACCCGGACGACCCAGCGGTCCATGGTTCCTCCCAGATGTCGACCAACGAGAGCAATCTATCGTGTATCGATATATTGAGGCAAGGAGTGGCCCGCACAATTCATGCGTCACACCCGCACCAGCCGTCACACCGTGCGGAGAAGATGCCGTCTGACGGAGATATACCGTGCGCTGGCGGACATGTCTCCGCAGTCCGTGACGGCCGGGGCCTCCGGGGCAGGAGTGACCCGACAGCAGCGCCCGGGGCGTCAGTTCGAGGCGACCCGCTCCTCCGGCCGGCCCACGAAGGCCCGGTGCACCTGCTCGACCTCGGGCCCGAGGAAGCGCCGGGCGAGGTAGTGGAAGCCGTCCGGGTCGCCGGTGGTGAGCCACTGGTGCACCGGCACGTTGCCCTGGGCGGCGAGCAGCCCGCCGTCGGTGAGCACCCGGAAGAGGTCCGCCGCGGTCGCCGCGGCCGAGGAGACGAGCTGCACCTGCTCCCCGAGGACGTACTGCAGCGCCTGTGTCAGCAGCGGGTAGTGCGTGCAGCCGAGGATGAGGGTGTCGATGTCGCGCTCCTGCAGCGGCGCGAGGTAGGCCTGCGCCACCTCGATGACCTCCGGCCCGCTGGTGACCCCCGCCTCGACGAGCTCGACGAAGCGCGGGCAGGGCTGGCTCGCCACCCGCACCGAGGGCGGTGCGGCGACGAAGGAGTCGACGTAGGCCCGCGACTGGTGGGTGGCCGCGGTCGAGATGACGCCGATCTGCCCGTTGCGGGTCACGGCCATGGCCCGCCGGACGGCGGGGCGGATGACCTCGACGACGGGCACGGCATACCTCTCGCGCGCGTCGGCGAGCACCGCGGCGGACGCGCTGTTGCAGGCGATGACCAGCGCCTTCACCCCGTGCTCGACCAGCCGGTCCAGGCACTCGAGGGAGAACTCGCGCACCTGGGCGATGGGTCGCGGCCCGTAGGGCGTGCGCGCGGTGTCACCGAGGTAGAGCACCGACTCGTGCGGCAGCTGGTCGAGGACCTCGCGGGCGACGGTCAGGCCGCCGAAGCCGGAGTCGAAGACCCCGATGGGCGCCTCGGTCATCTCAGAGGTCGTCGTCCGCCGCCACGAACGGGTTGGCGAGCGCCCCGATGCCCTCGATCTCGACCTCGCAGCGCTGCCCGGCGGTGATCGGGCCGACGCCGGCCGGGGTGCCGGTGAGGATGACGTCGCCGGGGAGCAGGGTGAAGGCCGCGGACGCGTGCGCGATGAGCTCGGGGATCTCGAAGTGCAGGTCGGCGGTCGTGCCGTCCTGGCGCAGCTCGCCGTCCACGGTCGAGCGCACCGACAGGTCCGCGGTGTCCAGGTCGGTCTCGATCCAGGGTCCGAGCGGGGTGAAGGTGTCCATCCCCTTGGCCCGCGCCCACTGCCCGTCGCCGCGCTGCAGGTCGCGCGCGGTGACGTCGTTGGCGCAGGTGTAGCCGAAGACCACCGAGGCCGCGTCCTGCGCCGCGACGTCCTTGCACATCCGCCCGATGACGACGGCGAGCTCGGCCTCGTAGGAGATCTCGGTCGCGAAGGACGGGATGACCACCGGGTCGCCGGGCCCGCACACCGAGGTGTTGGGGATGAAGAACATCATCGGCTCGGCCGGGAGCTCGCTGCCCATCTCGCGCGCGTGGTCGGCGTAGTTGCGGCCGATGGCCACGACCTTGCTGCGCGGGATGACCGGCGCCAGCAGGCGCACGTCGGCCACCTCGAAAGTCTGGCCGGTCAGGTCGATCTTGGTGTAGAGCGGGTCGCCGGAGATCTCGGCGATCCGCTCCCCGGCCCCGTCGACGAGGCCGAAGCGGGGGTCGTCACCGTCGGTGAAGCGGCAGATACGCATGGCGCCAGGGTATGCCGCGCACCCCACCTCGTCCGAAGTGGACAGTGGTTTCTGAGCCCCCGTCCCCAGAAACCGATGTCCAGAACCTCAGTGCGCGCCGCCCGAGGTGAGCTTCAGACCGACGATCCCGGCGATGATCGCGACCAGGCACAGCACGCGCGCGACCGTGGCCGGCTCCCCCAGCGCGACGATCCCGTAGGCCGCGGTGCCCACGACGCCGATCCCGACCCACACGGCATACCCCGTGCCGAGCGGGATCGTGCGCAGCGACCACCCCAGGCCCGCCATGCTCAGGGCCAGGGCCACCCCGAAGACGACGCTCGGCCACAGGCGGGTGAACCCCTCGGAGCGGGTGAGCGCCCCGGCCCACACGGCCTCGAGGACGCCGGAGACGACGAGGACGATCCATGACAGCGCAACCATGATGACGCCCTCCCTGGGGCGTGCCACGTCGTCGTCGGTGCCGGGTACGACGTGCCTCGTCCGGGGATCCGCCCCTGCCGGGCGGCCCGGCCCCAGGATCTCACAGCCAGAGCGCCCGGGCCAGCCTCGCGGCCGGCGCCGGACCGGGGAGCGCGCGGCTAGGCTTGACGGTCGTGCAGACCCCCGCGACCGTTCTCGAGGTGCTCGACGCACCGGTATGGCGCGCCCGCGCCGCCGCGCACGCGCGCACCGTCGAGGCGCTCACCGCGGACCGGCTGGCACGCCGGGTCGAGGGGCGCACGCACCCGGTCGACGACTTCCTGTGGGAGTACTACGCCTTCCGCCCTGCGCAGCTCGCCCGTTGGCACCCCGGGCAGGGCGTGGGCCTCGCGGACGGGCAGGAGCGGGAGGGGTGGAGCGGCTACCTCGTCGACGGGGCGGGCACGGCATACCTCGACGTCCGGCGGTTCGTGGAGCGGCGCGGACGCACCATCTCCTTCGTCCGTGACCTGCTGCGCGCGACGCTGTCCCGGCCGGGGAGGTTCGGCTGCTTCGGGCTGCACGAGTGGGCCATGGTCTACCGCGCCGACCGGGAGGACGTGCGTCACGACTGGCCGCTGCGGCTCGGCGCCGAGGGCACCGACGCCGTCGTCGAGAGCCACCAGGTCGCCTGCTCGCACTTCGACGCCCACCGGTTCTTCACCCCCGAGGCCGCGCCACGCAACACGCTGCGACCGACCCGGGAGGGCCAGCTCGACCTCGAGCAGCCGGGCTGCCTGCACGCCGGGATGGACCTCTACAAGTGGTGCTTCAAGCTCGCGCCGGCGGTGCCGAGCGACCTGACGCTGCAGGCCTTCCACCTGGCCCGCGACATCCGCGAGCTGGACATGCGCGCAGCCCCCTACGACCTGCGCGACCTCGGCTACGAGCCGGTGCGCATCGAGACGTCGGAGGGCAAGCGCAAGTACGCCGAGGCCCAGCGCGGGTTCGCCCGCCGCTCCAACGCGCTGCGCCAGCAGCTGCTGGAGGTGCTGGACCCGCTGGCTCAGACCAGCTGGTAGAGCCAGCCGTGGCGGTCCTCGGCGCGGCCGTACTGGATGTCGAGGAGCTCGGAGCGCAGGTCCTCGGTGACCTGGTGGTCGGTCGGCATGTCGAGCTCGCCGCCACTCCACGCGAGCCGGCCGACCGGGGTGATGACGGCCGCGGTGCCGCAGGCGAACACCTCGGTGATCATTCCGGAGGCCACGCCGTCACGCCACTCGTCGAGGGTGAACCGGCGCTCCTCGACCTGGTGCCCGCGCTCGCGCAGCAGGTCGAGCAGGGAGGAGCGGGTGACGCCGGGCAGGATCGTGCCGGTCAGCTCGGGGGTGACCACGCGACCGTCGGCATACAGGAAGAAGAGGTTCATGCCGCCGAGCTCCTCGACGTAGCGGTGCTCCACCGCGTCGAGGAAGACGACCTGGTCGCAACCGTGCTCGATGCCCTCGGCCTGGCTGGCCAGCGACGCGGCGTAGTTGCCACCGCACTTGGCCGCACCGGTGCCGCCGGCGGCGGCCCGGACGTACTGGTCGCTGACCCACAGGCTGACCGGCTCGAGCCCGCCCGGGAAGTAGGAGCCGGCCGGGGAGGCGATGACGCTGAAGAGGTAGCGGTTGCTCGGGCGCACCCCCAGGGCCTCCTCGGTCGCGATCATGAAGGGACGCAGGTAGAGCGACATCTCACCGGCGTCCGCCCCCGGCACCCACCCCTGGTCGAGGGTGACGAGCTCCTTGATCGCGTCGAGGAACAGCGTCGGCGGCAGCTCGGGCATGGCCAGGCGACGGGCCGAGCTGTTGAAGCGCTCGGCGTTGCGCTCGGGGCGGAAGGTCCAGACCGTGCCGTCGGCGTGGCGGTAGGCCTTCATGCCCTCGAAGATCTCCTGGGCGTAGTGGAACACCGCCGCGGAGGGGTCGAGCGGGATCGGCCCGTAGGGCACCACCCGCGCGTCGTGCCACCCCTGCTCCTTGTCCCACTCCACCATCACCATGTGGTCGGTGAAGATGCTGCCGAAGCCGGGGTTGGCGAGCAGCTCGGCGATCTGCTCGGGGCCGCGGCGGGCGGGCGCCTCGGTGACGGCGAAGGAGGTGGACGTCGCTGTCTGGCTCATGGCCGCAGCGTAGCCGCCTGACGCCTCGTCATCGCCAGGGGTGGACCTGACGTGGAGGCAACCGGCGGGGTGTCCGCCATCATGCGCCGACTGTGCGCGGTGGTGGCCACGGTCCGTGTGGAGTCGTGGCCCTCCGCGGGCCACCAGCGCGCACAGCCCACCCCGTCTTGGCCTCGCGGCCACCGTCCACCAGCGCTCGGTAGGGTGTCGACGTGAGCACCCTGGACCCCAGCAGCGCCGATCTGACCCTGCTTCAGGACCGCCAGGTGGCGGTGCTGGGCTTCGACGCCATGGGCGCTGCGCACGCGCTCAACCTGCGGGACAGCGGGGTGGACGTCTGGGTGGGCACGGACCCGGACAGTCGGCTCGCGGCCCGCGCGGAGCTCGAGGGCTTGCCCGTGTCGCCGCCCGAGCAGGCCGTCGAGCGCTGCGACATCATCCTCGTCCCGGGTGCCGGCCGGGGCGAGAACGAGCCGCGCCGGGTGACCGCTCTGGTCGAGGGGCACACGGAACCCGGCGACCTCGTCATCGTCACCAGCGCCTCCGCCGTCCGGGAGGGCCGGCTCACCGTCCCTGACGGGGTGGACCTGGCCATGCTCCGCAGCGTCGGCAGCGGCGACCGGGTGCGGGAGGAGTACCTCGACGGTCGCGGGTGTCCCGCCCTCGTCGCGGTGGCCCACGACCGCAGCGGCGCCGCCTGGGCGACGCTCACGGCGTACGCAGCGGCCATGGGGGCCTTGCGCTCCGGTGCCGTCGTCACGACCGTCGAGCACGAGAGCACGGCGATGGCGATCGCACGCGACCGCATCCAGGTGCCGCTGCAGGAGGCCCTCGAGAGCACCTTCGAGGACCTGGTGGGCCGCGGCGTGGAGCCCGAGGTCGCCTACGTCGCCCTCGTGCACGAGCTCAAGACGCAGGTCGACCAGATCTACGCGGCGGGCTTCGCCACCCAGCACGGGCCCTCCGGCCAGGCGGCCGGCGACCCTGCGGCGAGCAGCCGTCGCGAGGCGGCGGCGGGGGCCCACGCCCTGGAGCACGCCGGACGACAGGTCCGCGCCATGACCAGCTGGCTGCGCTGACCCGGCCCCACCTCGCGGCTCAGCGCAGGAAGAGCGCACGCAGCCGCAGGGTGGTCAGCACCAGGCCGACGAGCGTCATGCCGACGAAGTAGAGCGCGTGCACCCCGGTCAGCGCGTCGACGTGGCCGACCGACAGCTGCCGCATCAGCTCCACCCCGTGCCACAGCGGCATCGCCATGATGGCCCACTGGATCCACTCCGGGTAGACCGCGATCGGGTACAAGGTCGCGGAGAAGAGGAACATCGGCAGCAGGGCGAAGTTGATGAGGTCCATCTGCTGGAAGCTGGTGAGGTAGCTCGTGACCCCCATGCCCAGCGCGGCGAAGCCCAGGGCGATGAGCACCGCCGCCGGCACCATGAGCAAGGACCACCACGACGTCACCAGACCCAGGGCCGCGATGACGCCGAGGAAGCCCAGGGCGTACAGGAAGCCACGGAAGAGGGCCATGAGGATCTCGCCGAGCGCGACGTCCAACGGCCCGAGCGAGGTCTGCAGCATCGCCTGGTAGAGCTTGGCGAAGCGCAGCTTGAAGAACACGTTCCACGTCGAGTCGTAGATCGCCCCGTTCATCGCCGAGGTCGCGAGGAGGGCGGGGGCGATGTAGGCGGCGTACTCCACCGGCTGGCCGCCCGGTCCGGTCACCGTGCCGACCAGCGCCCCCATGCCGATACCCATGGCCAGCAGGTAGAACACCGGCTCGAAGAACCCGGAGGCGAGCACCATCCAGTTCTGGTTGCGGACCACGGCGAAGCCGCGCTCCAGGACGGCGCCGACGTTGCCGGACGCCAACGACGAGAGCCACGCGGGCCGCGGTATGCCGTGGCTCGCCGCCGCGGTGGCGTCGCCCGGTCCACGGTGCTCGCCCCGGCCCGCCGCCCGTTCCTGCCCCGGCGCGCTCACGAGTGCAGCCTGCGGGTGTAGGAGCGGGTCGCCCAGACGACGCCGCCGACGGTGCAGGCCAGGAGGAAGACCAGGTGCACCGCGATCATCACCGGGGGGACGTCCGCGCCGTAGGACGCCACCCGGGCGAGCTGCGTCCCGTGCCACACCGGGCTGACCCACCCGATCCAGTGCAGCCACACCGGCATCGCCGAGAGCGGGAAGAACGTCCCCGCGAAGAGAAACATCGGCATGACCACGAAGCGCTGGATGAAGGCGAACTGGTAGGCCTCGTCCTCGATGGTCGAGGCATAGGCCTGCAGGGGCGTGCCGAACGCGGTGGCGGTCAGCACCCCGATCGGCACGACGAGCGCGGACTGCCAGAACCCGGACGGGGCGGCGCCGAAGGCCATCATGATCACCCAGAAGACACCCCCCTGGAGGACGAAGCGCAGGACCACCGCGAGGAGGTGGCCCCTGGCGATCTGCCCCGGCTCCAGGGGCGAGGCGGCGGGGCCGTAGTACAGCCGCTGCCACTTGAAGCCGCTCATGACGGGGTAGGTCATCTCGGCGGTGACCGACATGACGACCGTCGACACGAGCAGGGCCGGCGCGACGAAGGTCAGGTAGTCGACGCCGTCGACGGGCCCCGTGCCCCGGTCGACGAGCTCGCCCAGTCCGACCCCGAGGGCGACCATGTAGAGCAGCGGCTGGAGCACGGCATACACCGCGATCGGCAGCGCGAAGGCGCGCATCCCGCGCAGCGTCGTCTCGGCGTAGAACCAGGAGCCGGACCGCCGCGTGCGCGCCGCCATCTCGGTGTGCGGCGGCACCCTGCCGGAAGCGACCAGCCCGGCCGCGTCGAACTCCTGCGCACCGGTCCGGGTCGCTGCGGACCCGGGTTCGTCGGAGCCCGTGCCGTGGCTGAGCTCAGTCAACGAGCGACCTCCCGGTGAGGCGGAGGAAGACGTCCTCGAGGGAGGCGCGCCGCACCAGCGAGGTGACCGGGTGCAGCCCCCGCGAGGTGACCTCCTCCAGGGCGGCCTCGCCGTCGTGGGCGTAGACGAGGATGCGGTCGGGCAGCACCTCGTTGCGCTCGCCCACCCCGTCGAGCTGGGCCACGACGGAGGCGTTGCGGGCCGAGCCGAAGCGCAGCTCCAGCACCTCGCGGGTCGAGTGCTCGCGGATGAGCGAGGAGGGGCTGCCCTGCGCCATGATCCGGCCGTGGTCGACCACGATGAGGCGGTCGCACAGCTGCTCGGCCTCGTCCATGAAGTGGGTCGTGACGACGAGGGTCGTGCCGGCCTCCTTGAGCCGGAAGAGCCGGTCCCAGAGGATGTGGCGGGCCTGCGGGTCCAGGCCGGTGGTCGGCTCGTCGAGCAGCAGGATCCGCGGCTCGTTGACGAGTCCGCGGGCGATGGTGAGGCGACGCTTCATGCCGCCGGAGAGCGCACTGACCTTGTCCCGGGCCTTGGCCTCCAGCTGGGCGAAGGCGAGCAGCTCGGCCGACTTGTCCACGAGGTAGGCCCGGGAGAGCCCGAAGTAGCGCCCGTACATCACGATGTTCTCGCGGACCCGCAGCTCCTCGTCGAGGTTGTCCTGCTGCGGCACCACACCGAGGTGGGCGCGCACCTGCGGGCCCTGGGCCCCCGGGTCCAGCCCCAGCACGGTGAGCTCACCGCCGTCCCGGTCGAGGGTGCCGCCGATCATCCGCATCGTGGTCGACTTGCCCGCCCCGTTGGGCCCGAGCAGGCCGAAGCTCTCCCCCGCCTCGACGTCCAGGTCGATCCCGTCCACGGCGGTGAAGTCCCCATAGGTCTTGCGCAGCCCTCGGGCGGTGATCACGGCAGGCACGAGCCGAGACTCTACTGCGTCGCCCAGGGCCGGCCCACGGCTGATCCGGTATGCCGTCCCCCGCCGCGCGCGGCGACGGTCATCGTCCGCGCAGCACCGTCCGCAGGGTCGCGACGCCCGGCCCCGCGTCGGACCAGGGCACGCCCAGCTCGAGCACCGCCGCGGACGCGGTGGGCAGTCCCCCGTGCAGGGCCTCACGACCCTCGTCCTGCTCGCCGGTGTCAGTCAGCTCCCACGCGGTGCTCGACATCACCGGCTCGTGACCGACGACCCAGAGCACCTCGACCCCGTCGGGCACCTCCCGGACCGCCTCGAGGACCCCGTCGATGCCGCCGTCGTAGATGCGCCGGGTGGACCACGTCTCCAGCGCGCGGTCGCCCAGCACGTGCTGCAGCGTCTGCTGCGCCCTGGCCGCGGTGGAGACCAGCGCCAGCGCCGGCAGCCAGCCGGCGTCCACGAGGGCGCGCCCCAGCACCGCCGCGTCGTGCTCACCGCGCGCGGCGAGCACGCGGGCGTGGTCACCCCCCGGGCCGGGCGGGGTGTTCTCGGCCTTGGCGTGCCGGATGAGCACGAGGGTGGGCATACCTCGACCTCCTGGTCGTCCTCGGGACCGCTCCGGCGTGGGTGTTCGCCCCGCGGTCTCCTCCGAGACTAGCCGGGAACGGCCGCAGGGCCGGGCGGCTCTCGCCGCCACGGCCCTGCGTCCACCTCCGGTCGTGCCGACCGTCAGGGCTGGGCGTCCACCCAGTCCGGGTAGTACTCGTTCAGCGCGTCCTCGACGTCCTGGGACACCGCGTTGGTGCCACCGAGGATGACGACCCGCTCCGGGCTGAGCCGCTCCAGCTCGGCCAGCGTCGCGTCCGGCAGCTGACCGGGCTTGGTCAGCAGCACCGGGACACCCTGGTGACCGGCCAGGGCCGAGCCCGCCAGCGCGTCCGGGAAGTTGCGGCCCGAGGCGATGTGCACCAGCGGGACGTCCGTCCCGTGGACCTGCGAGACCGCGACCGCGGTCTCGTAGCGGTCCCCACCGGACACCCGCTCGTCCGCGCCGAGCGCGGTGAAGGTGTCGTCGTCGACGGCGACCTCCCCACCGAGCACCACGACCCGGTCCGGGTCGAGCTCGGCGAGCGCGGCCGCCGTGGCGCCGGGCACCGCGTCCGGGCGGGTGAGCAGCACCGGGGCGTTCTCCATACCGGCGCGAGCGCTGCCGGTCAGGGCGTCGGCGTAGGCGCGGTCCTGCCCGGAGGCGACGTAGACGACCTCGGGGTCCTCGAACATCATCGCCAGGTTGGCCGCCGTCTCGTAGCGGTCGGTCCCCTCGACGCGGGACACCTCGCCATAGGCGTCGAGGTCACCAGCGACGCCCGCGGACACCGCACCGGTGCCGCCCAGGATGACGATGCTGCTCGGGTCCACGGCCTCCAGGGCGTCCCGGGTGTCCTGGGGCAGCCGGTCGTTCTTGACCAGCAGCACCGGGGCCGGGTCACCCTCCGGCGTGTTCATCGTGCCGGGGAGCAGACCGCGCGAGGCGGCCGGCGAGCCGGACATGGCGTCGGCGAAGCCGGTGCCGGAGGCGATGTAGACCGTTTCGACCCCGTCGGGGTAGAGCGCGGAGATCGCCGCGGCGGTGCCGTAGCGGTCCGTGCCGAAGACCCGCTCGACCGTGGGGTCGGGCTCAGGCTCCTCGTCGGCGACCTCGCCGCGGGCGAGCACCGGGATCGCGGCGACCACGTCGCCGGAGGTCCAGGCGATCTCGCCCTGCTGCCACACGTCGGTGGCGGCGCCGGTGTTGGCGACCGTGATCGTCACCTCGGCGGAGCCGCCCGCCGGCACGGTGACGCTGGCCGGCTCGACCGTCACGGACAGGGTGTCCGGGCCGCTGACGGAGGCCTCGAAGGTCGCGTCCGCCGCACCGGGGTTGGTGACCGTCCGGGTCAGCGTGGTCGGCTGGGTGCCGAGCGCCGGGACCGAGACGTAGGCCGCGTTGAGGTCGTAGCCGGTCGTCGGGTCGGCCAGGAAGGAGTCCCAGTCGGCCTCGGTCGAGTCGAAGACGAGGCCGGGCTCGAGGAAGGCGCGCGGCTCGACGAAGCCCGTGCCCCCGACGACCGCCTGGTTGCTCTCGGCGTTGCCGTAGTCGGTCGTCGAGGTCTGCAGGGCCGACTTAATGGCCATCGGCGACCACTCCGGGTGCGCCGCGGCGAGCAGCGACCCCAGGCCGGCGACGTGCGGTGAGGCCATCGACGTGCCGGTGAGGTAGCCGTACCGCGTCTCGCCGCCCTGGCTGGCGTAGGCAGCCAGCACGTTGACGCCAGGCGCACCCAGGTCGGGCTTGAGGATGGTCTGCTCGTCGGCGTCGACGTCCACCGGGCCGCGGCCGGAGAACGGCGCGATGGAGGGCACGGTGCCGTCCTCGGGGCGGTGGAAGGAGGCGGCGACCGTGGTCTGCCAGGGTCCGAGGTGCGCGACGGCGACCCCGGACTCCGCCGAGTTGCCGGCGGACGCGGCGTTGAACACCCCGGCGGCCGCGGCGTTCTTGAAGGCCAGGTCGACCGGGTCCTCGTAGGTGGTCGAGTCGCCGCTGACGGAGAAGTTGATGACGTCGACCCCGTCGCTGAGGGCGGCGTCGATCGCGGCGATCGAGTCGTCGGGGTGGCACCCGCTCACACCCTCGAAGTCGAAGCAGGCCTTGTAGGCCGCCACGTGCGCCCCCGGTGCCATCCCGGCCAGGTCGTAGGCGTTGCCCTCGGCGTCCTCCAGGGACACCTCGCGCCCGACCGCCGTGCTGGCGACGTGCGAACCGTGGTTGTCGGTGTCCAGCGGGCTGACGCTCTCGGCCTCGGTCGGCTCGTAGCCCTCCGCGCGGGCCCCCTCGACGAAGTAGCGGGCGCCGACGATCTTGTCGGTGCACGCCGAGGCGGGGAAGTCACCCGCGTCGTCGCCCTCACCGGTCTCGCACTCCCCGGCCCACCCGGCCGGCGGGGCCGGCATGCCGTCCGCGGCGAACGAGGGGCTGTCGTAGGCGATGCCGGAGTCGATGACGCCGACGACCGTGCCCTTGCCCGCCTCCATCGGCCCGCCCAGCTGGGACCACACGCCACCGGGGCCGCGCAGACCGAGCAGGTCCGGCGACACGTCCGTGTCCGGGTTGGCCGGCGCACCGTCGGGCTCGCCGACGACACCGGAGTCCAGCTGGCGCAGCGTGGACCGCGTCACCGACACCACGTCCTCGCGCTGGGCGAGGGCGGCGGCCTCGGCCGCGGTGAGCCGCACCGCGAAGCCGTTGAGGGCGACCGTGTAGCGGTAGGTCGGCTCGGCGGCCACCCCCTGCAGCACGCCGTCCTGCTGGGCGAGCAGCTGGTCGGTGTAGCTGAGCGCCTCCGCGGAGGTCGTGTCCACCTTCTGCAGGGCGGACCCGGCTGTGCCCGGGTTGGTGGCCAGCGGCAGCCGGTCGAGCACCACGATGTAGGCGCCGTCCTGGAAGTCGCCGGTCGCGCTGACCGGTCCGGCCACCGCCGGTCCGTCGGTCGCGAATGCGGCCACCGGCGCGAGCCCGGCCACGAGGCTGAGTCCAGCCACGGCGGCCAGGGCGCGGCGAGCCCCCGATGTTGAGCGATAGGTCACGATCAAGTCCCCTGATTCCCTGTGAGCGCGCTGCAGGACGAGCGCGCAGATGACGCCGCACCCCTGCAGGTCCGGCCCCTGGAGCCTATACCGACCGCAGTAGGTTCGCGCAAGGGTGCGGGCTGATCGTCGCCTGATGTTCACCAGGGCGACGAACCAGCAGGTCAGGCAGGATGCGAGCCCGGTCCGGCCACCTGGTGAAGGAGTCGACCCTCGTCCCGGTATGCCGTCAGCTGCGACGCCAGGTAACTTCCCATCCGCGGCAGCGAGGCGGGCGAGGCTCCCCCGACGTGCGGCACGACGAGCACCCCCGGGGTGGAGAGGGCAGGGTGCCCGTCCGGCAGCGGCTCGGGGTCGGTGACGTCGAGGGCCGCCCGCAGCCGACCGGCCGCGCACTCGGCGAGCAGGGCGTCGTTGTCGACCACCGGCCCACGGGCGACGTTGACGACGAGGGCCTGGTCGGGCAGCGCGGCGAGCTCGGCGGCGCCCAGCAGCCCTCGGGTGCCCTCGGTCAGCGGCAGGGTGAGCACGACGGCGTCGGCCCGCGGCAGCAGCTCGGGCAGGTGGTCGACGCCGTGCACCCGCTCCACCAGGCCGTCGCCGGGCCGGTCCGCACGGGCCACGGCGAGGACGTCGCACTCGCAGGCCAGCAGCCGCCTGGTCAGGGCGGTGCCGATGCCGCCGTAGCCCACCACCAGCACCGTGGAGTCGGCCAGCGAACGCCACGGGCCGGGAGCGGAGCGGTCCCACACCCCGTCCGCCTGGCGCAGCACGTGGTGCGGCAGGTGGCGCTGCGCGGCCAGGAGCAGCGCCAGGGCCAGCTCGCTGGTGGCGGTGTCATGCACGCCGACCGCGTTGGCCAGCCGCACCCCGTCCGGCAGGAAGGGCAGGGCGTGCTCGTAGCCCGCCGAGGCCAGGACCACCGCCTGCAGCCCCGGCACCTCCCCCATCCGGCGCAGCCACGGCCCGGCGATCATCGACAGCGCCAGGAGGTCCACGTCCCGCCCGCCGCCGGGCAGGGCCTCCGCGTCGGTGTGGTCGTACGGCAGGACCTCGACACCCTCCACCGGCCCGAGGTGCGCCAGCAGCTCCTCGGGGACGGCGGCGACGGGCGCGCGGCGGGGTGCGACCCCCACCGGGGTGGACGACGGCATACCGGAGATCAGCCCTGCACGCCGAGCGTCTCCAGGATGAGCTCACGCGCCCGGCCGGCGTCGGCCTGGCCGCGCATCTTCTTCATCACCTGGCCGATGAGGGCCCCGACGGCCTGCACCTTCCCACCCCGGATCTTCTCCACGACGTCGGCGTTCTCGGCGATGACCTCGTCGACCGCGGCCTGCAGCGCACCGTCGTCCTGCACCAGCTCGAGCCCACGGGCGTCGGCGACCTCGGTGGGGGTGCCCTCGCCGGCGAGCACGCCCTCGAGTGCCTGCCGCGCCATCGAGTCGTTGAGCCGGCCCCCGGTGACGAGGGAGTCCAGCTCGGCGACATGGGCGGGGGTGACCCCGAGGTCGAGCAGGTCGACGGCTCCGCCGCCCTCGCCCGCGGTCTTGGCCCGGCGGGCCAGCTCGCCCATCCACCACTTGCGGGCCGCGGCCGGCGAGGCCCCGGCCGCGACGGTCGTCTCGATGACCTCGACCGCGCCGGCGTTGACGACGTCGCGCATCTCCAGGTCCGAGTAGCCCCACTCCTCCTGCAGCCGGCGCCGACGGTCGGCCGGGTTCTCCGGCAGCGTCGCCCGCAGCCGCTCGACGTCCTCCCGGGTCGGGGCGACCGGCACGAGGTCGGGCTCGGGGAAGTAGCGGTAGTCGTCGGCGTCCGACTTGGGCCGGCCCGAGGTGGTGACCCCGGTGTCCTCGTGCCAGTGCCGGGTCTCCTGGACGATCGCCTCACCCGCGTCGAGGACGGCGGCGTGCCGGGTCATCTCGTAGCGCACCGCCCGCTCGACCGAGCGCAGGCTGTTGACGTTCTTGGTCTCGGTGCGGGTGCCGAAGCGCTCGGCACCGGTCGGCATGAGCGAGACGTTGGCGTCGCAGCGCAGCGACCCCTGCTCCATCTTGACGTCCGAGACGTCGAGCGCCCGCAGCAGGTCGCGCAGCGCGCCGACATAGGCCCGGGCCACGTCGGGTGCCCGCTCGCCCGCGCCGGTGAGCGGCTTGGTGACGATCTCGATGAGGGGTATGCCGGCGCGGTTGTAGTCGACGAGGCTGTGCGAGGCGCCATGGATGCGCCCGGTGGCGCCGCCGACGTGGGTGGACTTGCCGGTGTCCTCCTCCATGTGGGCCCGCTCGATCTCGACGCGGTAGGTGAAGGGCTCCTCGTCGAGGAATTCCGGCCCTTCCCGGGGCGGCACCTCGACGTCGAGCCAGCCGTCGACGGCGATCGGCTCGTCGTACTGGCTCGTCTGGAAGTTCTTCGGCATGTCCGGGTAGAAGTAGTTCTTCCGGGCGAACCGGCACCAGTCCGCGATCCCGCAGTTCAGCGCGAGGCCGATACGGATGGCCGACTCGACCGCCGTGCGGTTGACCACGGGCAGCGCCCCGGGCAGCCCGAGGCAGACCGGGCAGGTCTGGGTGTTGGGCTCGGCGCCGAAGCCGGTGGCGCAGCCGCAGAACATCTTGGTGGCGGTGCCCAGCTCGACGTGCACCTCCAGCCCCAGCACCGGCTCGTAGCGGGTCAGCAGGTCGTCGTAGGCGACGGTCCGCTCGGGACCGGCCGTGGTCCGGGTGCTCATGCCCTCACCTCGATCTCGGGAGCCTGCTCGATGACGTAGCCGCCCTGCCGCTCGCGCAGGCGGGCCTCCAGGGCCGCGCCCACGGCATACAGGCGCTGGTCCTGCATCGCGGGGGCCAGGATCTGCAGCCCCGTGGGGAGTCCGTCCTCCTCCGCGGTACCGGACGGCACCGACATGCCGGGGACCCCGGCGAGGTTGGCGGGGATGGTGGCGATGTCGTTGAGGTACATCGCCATGGGGTCCTCGGTCTGGTCGCCGATGCGGAAGGCGGTGGTCGGCGCGGTCGGGCTGACCAGCACGTCGACCTGCCCGAAGGCGGCCTCGAAGTCGCGGGCGATGAGGGTGCGGACCTTCTGCGCCTGGCCGTAGTAGGCGTCGTAGTAGCCGCTGGACAGCGCGTAGGTGCCCAGGATGATGCGCCGCTTGACCTCGTCGCCGAACCCGGCGTCCCGGGACGCGCCCATGACCTGCTCGGCGCTCGGGCTGTCGTCCGGGGTGACCCGCAGGCCGTAGCGCATCGCGTCGTAGCGGGCCAGGTTGCTGCTCGCCTCCGAGGGCAGGATGAGGTAGTAGGCCGCCATCGCGTAGGCGAAGTGCGGGCAGGAGACCTCGGTGACCTCCGCGCCCAGGCCACGCAGCGCGTCCAGCGCCTCCTCGAAGCGCGCCTGCACGCCCGGCTGGAAGCCCTGGTCGGAGCCGCTGATCTCACGGACGACACCGACCCGTAGCCCGGCGAGGTCGGTGGTCCCGGCCGCGCCGACGACGTCCGGCACCGGGGCGTCGACCGAGGTGGAGTCCATCGGGTCGTGCCCGGCGATGACCTCGTGCAGCAGCGCCGCGTCGGCGACGGTGCGGGCGCAGGGACCGATCTGGTCCAGGCTGGAGGCGAGCGCGATGATGCCGTAGCGGCTCACCGCGCCGTAGGTCGGCTTGGTGCCGACGGTGCCGGTGACCGCGGCCGGCTGCCGGATCGACCCGCCGGTGTCGGAGCCGATCGCCAGCGGCGCGAGGTAGGCCGCGACCGCCGCGCTGCTGCCGCCCCCGGACCCGCCGGGGATCCGTTCGAGGTCCCAGGGGTTGCGGGTCGGGCCGAAGGCGGAGTGCTCGGTGGAGGAGCCCATCGCGAACTCGTCCATGTTGGTCTTGCCGAGGATGGGCATCCGGGCGTCCCGCAGCCGGGTGACGATCGTCGCGTCGTAGGGCGGCACGAACTCCTCGAGCATGCGGCTGCCCGCGGTCGTGGTCAGCCCCTGCGTGCAGGCGATGTCCTTGACCGCGACCGGCACCCCGGCCAGGCGGGGCAGCTCCTCGCCGGCGGCCCGGGCGGCGTCGACCTCGCGGGCCGTCGCCAGGGCGCCCTCGGCGTCGACCAGGAGGAAGGCGTGCACGGTGGGGTCGAGCCGCTCGATCCGGTCCAGGTGGGCCTGCGTGAGCTCGACCGAGGTGAGGGTGCCGGCGGCCAGCCGGTCGGCCATCTCGACGGCGGTGAGCCGGGTGGGGTCGGCGTCGGCCGCCCCGGCGCCGGACGCGGCCTGGGTGGTGGAGTCGCTCATGTCACTCCTCGTCCAGGATGCGCGGCACCGCGAAGCGGTCGTCCTGGGCCTGCGGGGCGTTGGCCAGGGCCTGCTGCACGGTCAGGCTCTCCCGCACCTCGTCGGGTCGGGTGACGTTGGCCAGCGGCATGGGGTGGGACATGGGCGGCACGTCGGCCGAGGCGACCTCACCGACCTGGCCGACCCAGTCGACGATCTGGTCGAGCTGGGCGGCGAGCCGGTCGAGCTCGGCGTCCTCGAGCTGGATGCGGGCCAGCATGGCGACGTGTGCGACGTCCTCGCGCGAGAGGTGGGACATGGGGCCAGTCTAGGTCGCCCCGGACGGGGCACCGACCCCCGTCTCAGGCAGCCAGCGGCTCGCGCACCAGCCGGCCCATGAGCTCGGCCACCTGGCTGCGGACGTCCTCGGCCAGCTCCCCGCCCTCGAGGGCTGCCCCGGCCGAGGCCAGCCCGACCGTCTGCTCGATCGGCCGCGCCCCGGCGACCTGCAGCACCCGCACCGCGTCCTCGCGCGCCCACTGCGCCCCCTTCGGCGAGGCGGAGGCGCCGAGCACGGCGGCCGGCTTGCCGGCCAGGGCGGCCGTCCCTCGCGGGCGGGAGGCCCAGTCGATGGCGTTCTTGAGCACCCCGGGCAAGGAGCCGTTGAACTCCGGCGTGGCCACCACCAGGGCGTCGGCCGCGGCGACCTGCTCACGGAAGGCGCGGACGACCTCCGGCGGGGTGTCGGTGTCGAGGTCCTGGTCGTAGTGCGGCAGCGAGGGCAGCAGCGTGCTGATCGCGCCGTGCACCCCGTCGGGCAGGGCGGCGAGGGCGGTCTCCGCCAGCCGGCGGTTGGTCGAGTCCGGTCGCAGGCTGCCGAGGAGGACGAGCACGGTGGGACGGTCGGTGGCAGTAGTCACGTGACGCGTCAACCATCAGCTCGACGTGGGTATTCCGCGAGAGTTCGGTCCCGTGGACCTCGGCACCGTGCCCGACCCGCACGGGACGTTCATCCGCGGGCGAGCCGCTCCTTGACCCTGCCCGGGCTCGGGTTGGTGTGAGGTATGCCGTCCATCACCACGGTGGGGACCGTCTCGTTGCCGTCGTTGACGCTGCGGACGAAGGCGGCGCCCTCCTCGTCCTCCCAGATGTTCACCCAGGTGGCCCGGTCCTTGAGCCCGCCGAGCCGCGCCTTGAGCATCGCGCAGAAACCGCACCCCGGGCGCCAGTAGATGACGACGTCCCCGCGTGGGTCGTCCTGCGCCATGTCCTCGACCTCCTGCTGCGTCGTCCCACCTCGGCGGCCACGCCAGGGGGAGGTCCACCAGGCGATGCCGAGCGCCAGCACACCGTAGCCGACCGCCCAGGCCGTGCGCCCGTCGAGGACGAAGTCCACGACGACCAGACCCAGGACGACGACGAACGCTGCCCACCACCACGGTGACCTCATACCCCCATGGTGGCGCGGAACCGCCGGTCCCGCCTCCGTCACCCGGGGGAGATCGCGCGTCCTGGGCCTACGCTGGTGCGGTGACCGCTCGCCCGCAGGAGGGATATCTGGACCGCCGCTCGCCCCGGGGGCGGACGATGCTCGCGGCGGTGACCCTCGGGTCGGGGGTCGCGATCCTGGACGGCTCCATCGTCAACGTGGCCCTGCGCACCATCGGGGAGGACCTCGGAGCCACGTTGCCGCAGCTGCAGTGGATCGTCGGCGGCTACCTGCTCTCGCTCGCCTCGCTCGTGCTGGTCGCCGGTGCGCTGGGCGACCGTCTCGGCCGCCGCCGGGTCTACCTCGTCGGCATGGCCTGGTTCCTCCTGGCGTCGGCCCTGTGCGCGCTCGCGCAGGACCCGGCCCAGCTCATCGGGGCGCGCCTCGTCCAGGGGGTGGGCGCGGCGCTGCTCACGCCCGGTGCCCTCGCGCTGATCCAGGCGAGCTACGCCCCCGGCGACCGGGCACCGGCCATCGGCACCTGGGCCGGCGTCTCCGGCATCGCGGCGGCCATCGGCCCGCTGGTCGGCGGCGCCATCGTCGACACCACCAGCTGGCGGTGGATCTTCGCCATCAACATCCCGCTGTGCGTCGTCGTCATCGCGCTGGCCGCCTGGTCGGCGCCGGAGAGCAAGGACATGGAGTCGACCGGGAGGTTCGACCTCGTGGGCTCCGCGCTCGTCGTCATCGGGCTGGCCGCCTCGACGTGGGCGCTCACGACCGCCGCCGAGGCACCGACGGCGGCGCTCGTCCTCGCCTGGGTGGTGACGGCCCTGGCGGGCGCCGGCTTCCTCGTGTGGAGCCGGCGCGCGGCGCACCCGCTGGTGCCGCTGCACCTCTTCGGCTCGCGGGTCTTCTCCGCGGCCAACGCCATGACCCTGCTGGTCTACGGAGCACTCGGCGTGGTCATGCTCTTCGTCGTCATCCAGCTGCAGGTCACCTCCGGCTGGTCGGCGACGGCGTCCGGGCTGGCCGGCCTCCCGGTCACCGTGGCGCTGCTGTTCCTCTCCACCCGCGCGGCCGCGCTGGCCGACCGCATCGGGCCGCGCGTCCCCATGACGGTGGGGCCACTGGTCTGTGCCCTGGGGACCCTGCTCATGGTCGGGATCGGCCGGGACACCGGGTGGGCGGGGGTCCTGCCGGGCATGGTGCTCTTCGCCCTCGGGCTGGCGCTGCTCGTCTCCCCGCTCACCGCCGCGGTGCTCGCGGCCGTCGCAGACCGGTACGCCGGGCTCGCCAGCGGCATCAACAACGCCGTCGCCCGCACCGGGTCGCTGCTCGCGGTCGCCGCGCTCCCGGCGCTCGTGGGGCTGTCGGGCACGGACTACGCCGACCCGGTGGCCTTCACCGGCGGCTACCGCTGGGCGATGCTCATCTGCACCGCGCTGCTCGCCGGCGGCGGGGTCATCAGCTGGTTCGGGCTGCGGCCCGGGCCCACACGCGACTGAGCCGACCGCCGAAGTACTGCCGCGGCGACAGATGCACGGTCACCCCAGATGCCCGACCGTCGAAGTACCGCCCCGGCGACAGATCCACGGTCACCTGCCGTCGGGAGCATGGTGCGGGCCGACGGGTCAGGCCTCGCCGGTGGCCAGCAGCCGCACGAACCCCTCCTCGTCCAGCACGGGCACGCCGAGCTCCTCCGCCTTGGCCGCCTTGGACCCGGCGTTGGCGCCCACCACCACGAAGTCGGTCTTCTTGCTCACCGACCCGGAGGCCTTCCCACCGCGGCTGATGATGGCCTCCTTGGACTCGTCGCGCGAGAACCCCTCGAGCGAGCCGGTGACGACCACCGTGCGGCCCTCGAGGGTCCGCTCGATGGAGGCGTCGCGCTCGTCGGCCATGCGCACCCCGTCGGCGGCCCACTGCTCGACGACCTCCCCGTGCCAGTCGACCTCGAACCACGCCACCACCGACTCGGCGATGATCTGACCCACGCCCTCGGTGGCCGCCAGCTCCTCGACGGACGCCGACCGGATGGCCTCCAAGGACCCGAACTCGGTGGCCAGCGCTCGCGCCGCGGTGGGCCCGACGTGCCGGATCGACAGGGCGACGAGCACCCGCCACAGGGGCTGGTCCTTGGCCCCGCGCAGGTGGGTCAGCAGGCGCTCGCCGTTGGCCGAGAGCACGCGGCCGTCCACGACGCCCTCCGGCGGGTCCGACTTCTTGGCGCTCCGGGTGAACAGCGGCACCTGCACGAGGCGCTCGCGGTCGACCCGCTCCTCCTCGGGCGTCGGCGGCTCCTGGCCGGTGCCGTGGGCCAGCCCGAACAGCCCCGCCTCGTTGCGGATCACCCCGGCGTCCAGCAGGGCGGTGACCCCCTCGTAGCCGAGCGCCTCGATGTCGAAGGCGCCCCGGCCGGCCAGGCTGAAGAGGCGCTCGCGCAGCTGCGCGGGGCACTCCTTGCTGTTGGGGCAGCGGATGTCCTTGTCGCCCTCCTTCTGGGCGGCCAGCTCGGTGCCGCAGGACGGGCAGTGCGTCGGCATGACGAACTCCCGCTCGTCACCCGTGCGCAGGTCGGCCACCGGCCCCAGGATCTCGGGGATGACGTCGCCGGCCTTGCGCAGCACGACGGTGTCGCCGATGAGCACGCCCTTGCGCCGGACCTCGTGCTGGTTGTGCAGGGTGGCCCGCTCGACGGTCGACCCGGCGACGAGCACCGGCTCCATCAGCCCGTAGGGCGTGACCCGCCCCGTGCGACCGACGTCGACCCTGATGTCGAGCAGCCTGGTCGTGACCTCCTCGGGGGGGTACTTGTAGGCGATGGCCCACCGCGGTGCCCTCGAGGTCGCCCCGAGCTGGCGCTGCACCGCCACCTCGTCGACCTTGACGACCACCCCGTCGAGCTCGTGCTCGACGTCGTGCCGGTGCTCGCCGTAGTAGCGGACGATCTCGTGCACCTCGGCCCGGGAGGAGACGACCTGGGCGCGCGGGCTGACGGGCATCCCCCAGGCGCCGAGCACGGCATACGCCTGCGACTGGCGGGTGATGTCGAAGCCGGTGCGTGCCCCGATGCCGTGCACGAGCATGCGCAGGGGGCGGCTGGCCGAGACCCGGGGGTCCTTCTGCCGCAGCGACCCGGCAGCCGAGTTTCGCGGGTTGGCGAAGGGCGCCTTGCCCGCCTCGACCAGGGAGGCGTTGAGCTCGGTGAAGCCCTCCAGCGGGAAGAAGACCTCGCCGCGGATCTCCACCAGGCCAGGTATCTCGGTGGGCACGTCCGCAGACTCCGCCTGCTGCTCGGTCGGCGGGGCCAGCCGGTGCGGGACGCCCTCGATGGTGCGGACGTTGAGGGTGACGTCCTCACCCGTCCGGCCGTCGCCGCGGGTGAGGGCCTGGGTGAGCAGGCCGTCCTCGTAGAGGAGGTTGACCGCGAGCCCGTCGATCTTGAGCTCGCACAGGTAGTGCACGTCGGCGCCCCCGGCCTCCCGCTCGACCCGGTCGAACCACTCGTCCAGCTCCTCCGGCGAGAAGGCGTTGTCGAGGCTGAGCATGCGCTCGCGGTGGTCGACGGCGGTGAACTCGGTGGAGAAGGTGCCACCCACCTGCTGGGTCGGGCTCTGCGGGGTCCGCAGCGTGGGGTATGCCTCCTCCAGCTCCTCCAGCTCGCGCAGCAGCCCGTCGAACTCGCCGTCGCTGACGGTCGGCGCGTCGCGGACGTAGTAGGCGAACTGGTGGCCCCGGATCTCCTCGGCCAGCTCGCCCGCCCGGCGGCGGACGTCCTCCGGGGGCTCGGGCTGCTCGCCGGGGCCGTCGGGACGCGTCGAGGGGCTGGTGTCGGTCACGTGCTCATTGTGCTGCACGCCACCGACACCAGCCCCTCGTGCTGGTCGGTCAGGCCCGGCTCAGCGGGTGGCCTTGAAGTAGGCCGTCGACTCCTTCTTCCACAGGAAGAACAGGACGACCGCCGCGATGATCGCCGAGACCGCGTTGAGCAGCATGACGACGGTGCCTCCGCCGGCACCCGGGATCATGCTGCTGCCGAGCAGCCCGACGACGAAGCTGATGACGTTGAGGACAGCGAGGACCGTCGCGACGATGCGCGCCCATCCCTTCCCCTTGCCGCAGAAGCGACCGACGAGGAACCAGAGCAGCGCGGCGATGAGACCTGAGACGAGGGCGCTGGCGGGCGCGACGGCCACCTGCTGGTCGATCATCTCCGGGGTCATGGACGTCCCCATCGCGTCCGAGGCCTGGTTCAGCCGGTCGCGGATGCTGTCCTCGCTCTCGAAGAAGCCCACGAGACCGGTGACGAGGGACACCACACCGCCGGCGTACATGAGCTTCTCCGCGAGGCCCACCGGCTGCGGCTTCGCGACGGCGCCCGCCGGGGCTCCGTCGTGCGCTCCGTGGGTGTCGTAGCTCGGCGCCGCCTGGTAGCCACCCTCGTGCCGGGGTGCGGCCCCCTCGCCGTGGGGCGCGTTCGGGTCGTGCTGCTGGGCGCCCGCCTCGTGGTGCGGCGCGTTCGGGTCGTGGTGCGGGTCCTCGTGACCCGGGTTCTGTGACATGTCTCCCCTTCGGTGGGCGTGCCGGACGCACGCGTGACGCGGACACCCTAGCGGGGCTGGAGTGACTTACGCGACAGCCGCCTCGGCGAGCCTGAGCGCCGCCTGGGAGACTGCCCGCGTGGTCTGCAGCGCACCGGCCGGGCTGGCGGACGCCAGCCCGCAGGCCGGGGTCAGACCGACGTCGGCGAGCGCGGCGGCCGGGAGGCCGGCCTCGTGCCAGCGCCGCAGCAGCGGCTCGAGCGGGTCGGCGGCGCCCGGATCGACCCCCGCCCACAGGCGACGTCCCGCCTCGACGGCCGTCGCGACCTGCTCGAACCGTCCGCGCCCGACCTGCGCGAGGTCCACCGCGACGAACCCCGCGCCGGCCTCGGCGAGCACGTCGACCGGCGGGTCGGCGGCGCAGGTGTGCACGCCGCACACCTGCGCGCCGGGCTGGTCGAGCACCTGCCGCAGCGCGGTGACCACCTCACCCCGCTCGGGTGTGCGCAGCACGCGGTAGCCCGACTCGGAGCGGATCCGACCAGCCAGCACGGGGGTCAGCGACGGCTCGTCGACCTGCAGCACCGGCTCGGCCCCGGGGACCAGCCGCTGCACCCGGCCCAGGTAGGCCGCCACCCCCTCGGTGAGCGAGGCCACCACGTCGCGGGTGGCGCCGGGGTCGTCCAGCACCCGGTCCCCCAGCGGTCGCCACAGCGAGGCCGCCAGGGTCCACGGCCCCGCGACCTGCACCTTGAGCGGTCCGGCGTAGCCGTCCAGGGCCTCGGCGAGCTCGTCCAGGTCCTGGGTCAGCAGGGAGGCGGCGCGCTCGGCGTCCCGACCGGGCCGGTCGACCAGGCGCCAGCCCTGCGGCTGCAGGTCCACCGGCAGGTCCACGAGCAGGTGCGCGGCGCGTCCGACGATGTCGGCGCCCGGCCCCCGGGCGGGCAGCTCGGGCAGGTAGGGGACGGCCCGCACCCCTTCGGGCGCACCGGAGGCGAGCTCGTCCCGGACCATCCGCAGCGCCTCGCGCACGTCGGTGCCGGGCCAGGATCCGATACCAGTGACGTCGACCACGGCGCTCACTGTAGGCGGTGGCGCCGGTGAGGCAGCAGCCGCCGACCGGCGGGAGTCGCGACGAGCGCGGCTCAGGCCCGTCCGGTGGAGGCGATCGTGGCCGATCCGACGACGCGCGTGCCGTCGTAGAGCACGACCGACTGGCCGGGGGCGACCCCCCGGACCCGCTCGGCGAGCCGCACCGTCACCTGCTCCGGTATGCCGTCGCCGCCGTCTGCGTGCACGTCCACCCGGGCCGGGTACTCCCGGCCGTGCGCCCGGATCTGCGCGCCCAGGTCCACCTCACCAGCCGGCGCCGGACCGCACCAGCGCAGGTGGTCACCCTCGATGACGTCGACCCCGAGCAGCTCCTCCGGGCCCACGACGACGGTGTTGGAGCGGGTGTCGGTGGACACGACATACCGCGGCTTGCCGTCGGCCGCGGGGACCTTCAGCCCCAGCCCGCGGCGCTGTCCCACCGTGTAGCCGTGCGCTCCCCCGTGCTCGCCGACGACCTCCCCGTCGCTGTCGACGATGGGGCCGGGGGCCGTGCCGAGGCGCTGGGCGAGGTAGCCGCGGGTGTCGCCGTCGGCGATGAAGCAGATGTCGTGGCTGTCCGGCTTCGTGGCGACGGAGAACCCCCGACGGCGAGCTTCCTCGCGGATCTGCGGCTTGGTGGTGTCACCGAGCGGGAAGAAGCTGCGGGCCAGCTGGTCGGCGTCGAGCACCCCGAGCACGTAGGACTGGTCCTTCGCCGGGTCGACCGCGCGGTGCAGCTCGCGCCGCACGCCGCCGGGGGCCCCGGCGTCGGCGACCTCCTCGACCTGGGCGTAGTGGCCGGTCGCGACCGCGTCGAAGCCGAGCGCGAGCGCCTTGTCCAGCAGCGCGGCGAACTTGATCTTCTCGTTGCAGCGCAGGCAGGGGTTGGGGGTGCGGCCGGCGGCGTACTCCGCGGCGAAGTCCTCGACGACGTCCTCCCGGAACCGCTGCGCCATGTCCCAGACGTAGAACGGGATGCCGAGCCGGTCGGCGACCCGGCGCGCGTCGCCGGCGTCCTCGATGGTGCAGCATCCGCGGGCCGACTCGCGCAGGGTGGCGGCCGACTGGGCCAGCGCCAGGTGGACCCCGACCACCTCGTGACCGGCGTCGAGCATCCGCGCGGCGGCGACCGCCGAGTCGACCCCGCCGCTCATCGCGGCGACGACGCGCATCAGGCGCTCCTCGCCGTCCGCGACCCCGACGCCGCGGCGTGCGCCCGGCGGGCGCGCTCCAGGGCGGGCGGCAGCGCCGCGAGGACGGCGTCGACGTCCGCGCGGGTGGAGCCGTGGCCGAGGGTGAGCCGCAGCGCGCCGGCCGCCTCCTCCTCGGGCACCCCCATGGCGAGCAGCACGTGGCTCGGTCGGGGCACCCCGGCCTGGCAGGCGGACCCGGTCGAGCAGGCGACGCCCGCCGCGTCGAGCAGGTAGAGCAGCGAGTCCCCCTCGCAGTCCGCGACCCGCAGGTGCACGTTGCCGGCGAGGCGGCTCGTCGTGTCCCCGGGGCTCCACGGCCCGGAGACCGTGATGCCGGGGTCCAGCGCCAGCGCGCCGGTGACGAGGTCGTCCCGCAGCCCGGCGAGGTATGCCGCGTGCTCGGCCTGGTGCTGCGCCGCGTGGGTGACCGCGACCGCGAGGCCGGCGATCGCCGGGGTGTCGAGGGTGCCCGAGCGCAGGCCGCGCTCCTGGCCGCCGCCGTGGGTGAGCGGCACGGGGGCCTGGTCACGCCCGGCGGTGAGCACCCCGACGCCGAGCGGCCCACCGACCTTGTGGCCGGTGACCACGCCCAGGTCGACACCGGAGAGGTCCAGCGGCACCTGGCCGAGCGCCTGGACGGCGTCGGAGTGGAACGGGACGCCGTGCTCCCGCGTGACCGCGGCCAGCGCCGGGACGGGCGCCACCGTGCCCACCTCGTTGTTGGCCCACATGACGCTGACGAGCGCCACGGTGGCGGGGCCTCCGTCGGCGTCCAGCGCGGCGGCGAGGGCCTGCGGGGTCACGAGGCCCTCCGCGTCCGGCTCGACCCAGGTCACCCGCGCGCCAGCGTGCGCCACGAGGTGCTCGACGGGGTCGAGGACGGCGTGGTGCTCGGTCCCGGCGACCACGAGCCGGTCGCGGGCGGGGTCGGCGGCGCGGCGCGCGGCATACGTGCCCTTGACCGCGAGGTTGTCGGCCTCGGTGCCGCCAGAGGTGAAGACGACCTCCGAGGGCCGCACCCGGAGGGCCTCGGCGACCTGCTCCCGCGCCTCCTCGACGACGCGGCGCGCCCGGCGGCCCGGGTCGTGCAGCGAGCTGGCGTTGCCGGTCTGCCGCATCTCGCGGGCGACCACCTCGACCACCTCGTCCAGGACGGGCGTCGTCGCGGCGTGGTCGAGGTAGACGTGGGCAGGTGCGGGCACAGACATGACGGGGACCAGTCTACGAGCGGCCAGCCGGCGGGCGGGAACCGCGGACCGCCGGCGGCCGCGGGCCTCAGCCCTTGTTCTGCTGCACCTTGTCGGCCGCCTGCGGCAGGATGGTGAACAGGTCGCCGACGACCCCGAAGTCCACGAGCTCGAAGATCGGCGCCTCGGCGTCCTTGTTGACCGCGACGATGGTCTTGGAGGTCTGCATCCCGGCCCGGTGCTGGATCGCGCCCGAGATGCCGGCCGCGACGTAGAGCTGCGGGCTCACCGACACGCCGGTCTGACCGACCTGGTGGGAGTGCGGGTACCACCCCGCGTCCACGGCCGCCCGCGAGGCGCCCACGGCCGCGCCGAGCGCGTCGGCGAAGGTCTCGACCGGGCCGAAGTCTCCGCCGGTGCCGCGCCCGCCCGACACCACGATGGCGGCCTCGGTGAGCGAGGGGCGGCCCGACTTCTCCTTGGCCGTCCGCGAGGTGACCCGCGCCGCGCGCGCGGCCTCGGAGACCTCCGTGGTGACGGTCTCCTCGGCCGGGGTGGCGGCCGACTCCTGCGCCGGGATGCTGTTGGGCTTGACGGTGATGATGGGGGTGCCGGTGCCCACCTGCGCGGCGACGGTGTAGCTGCCGGCGAAGACGGACTTGGTCACCCGCAGCCCGCCGTCGGCGCTCTCGATGTCGACCGCGTCCGTGATGAGGCCCGACCCGGTCTTGATCGCCAGCCGCCCGGCGACCTCCTTGGCGTCGTTGGTGGACGCGACCAGCACGGCGGCGGGCGAGGTGCGCGCGACGAGGTCGGCCAGCAGCTCGGCCACCGGGGCGACGAGGTGGTCGGTGTAGACCGCGTCGTCCGCGACGTAGACCTTCGCCGCGCCGTAGCGGGCCAGCGCCTCCTTCGCCGCGGCATACCCCTGACCGACGAAGACGGCCGACGGCTCGCCGAGGCGGCGCGCCACGGTCAGCATCTCGGCGGTGGTCTTGCGGACGTCGCCGTCGACGTGGTCGACCAGGACGAGGACTTCACTCATGTCTGCAGACTCCTTGGTATGTCGTGTCCGGCCGGGTCAGGCGAGCCGGCGCCCGGCCAGGAAGTCGGCGAGCGCCTCGCCACCCTGGCCCTCGTCGGTGACCACCTCGCCGGCCTCGCGCGGCGGGCGGGCCTGCGTCTCCTCGACGCGCGCCCAGGCGGCGTCCAGTCCGACCTGGGAGGGGTCGACGCCGAGGTCGGCCAGGCTCCAGGTCTGCACCGGCTTCCTCTTGGCCGCCATGATCCCCTTGAAGGAGGGGTAGCGCGGCTCGTTGATCTGGTCGGTGACGGAGACCACGGCCGGCAGGTCGGCCTCGACGGTCTCGGAGAAGGACTCGTTGTCGCGCCGGATGCGCACGTGGCCGCCGTCGACGGTGAGCTCGGAGGCGAAGGTCACCTGGGGCAGGCCGAGCCGCTCGGCGAGCATGGCGGGGACGACCGACATGACGCCGTCGGTGGAGGCCAGCCCGGTGAGCACGAGGTCGACCTCGCCGCACTTCCTGACCGCCTCGGCCAGGACCAGCGACGTCGCCACGGCATCGGAGCCGGCGATGGCCTCGTCGAGCACGTGGACACCCTGGTGGGCCCCCATCTGGAGGCTCTTCTTGATCGCGGTCGCGGCGTCGTCCGGGCCCATGGTGAGCACCGTGACCTCGCCCTCGCCCGCCTCGACGATCTTGAGGGCCTCCTCGACGGCATACTCGTCGAGCTCGGAGAGCAGGCCGTCCACACCCTCGCGGTCGGTGGTGCGGTCGGACTCGAAGCCGCGGTCGCCCTGGGCGTCCGGCACGTACTTCACACAGACGACGATGTTCACTGCTCACGTCCTCGTGGTTGTGGGTGGTCGTTGATGCCATCTTGACACTTGACGCACGCGTCAAGCCAACCGGGAGGGTATGCCATCGGCCCGGCGACGGGACCGGGTCAGCCGAAGAGGCTGGGGACCCAGCCCATCAGCACCAGGAACACCAGGAGCACCGGGTAGAGCAGCACGAGGGTCCAGCGCCGCCGGGCGGCCCCGGGGGCCGCGGCCTCCCCCGGCGCCCGGAGAGCGCCGTCGCGGAACGTGCGGTAGGCGATGACGCTGGAGGCCAGGAGCGCCGCCAGGCCCACCAGCGTCGGCCCGAGCACCGGAA
Source organism: uncultured Serinicoccus sp. (assembly GCF_947487915.1). Classification (GTDB taxonomy): domain Bacteria; phylum Actinomycetota; class Actinomycetes; order Actinomycetales; family Dermatophilaceae; genus Ornithinicoccus. Next base: position 122,042 of record NZ_CANKYH010000006.1, read on the forward strand.
GGGTGAAGAGCTCCTCGGGCCACAGCAGCTGGACCGCGACGAACCCGCCGATCAGGAGGATCGGCGCCACCACGACGACCCGGCGCCTCCCGACGAGCACCCGCAGCGTGGCCTCCGGCGCGGCCAGCAGCAGCGCCGTCAGGAGTCCGAGCAGGGCGGCCGAGCCGAGGTCGCCGCCGGTGACCGCCAGCCCGTCGCCGCGGAGCCAGCCGGTGAGCGCCCACGCGGTGAGCATCAGGCCGGCCAGCCCCAGGCAGATGTGCGCCACGTCGGTCCGGCGCAGACCGGTCTCGCGGTCGGCACCGACCGGCAGCGCCCGCGCGTAGGCCACCGGGTCGCCGAAGACCTCCTGGGCGCTCTCGTTGGACTCGCGGACGTGGCTCTCGACCGTCACCACGTCGTCGCCCAGCCGGTCCGGCCGCACACCGAGGAGGTTCCGTTCCAGCAGGAAGGCGTCCAGCCACCGCCGCTCCACCGTCGGCGCCAGGTGGCGCGGGTCCATGGCCTCGTCGGCGGTCCTCGTCATCGCACGCTCCCTGCGTCGGCCGGCGCACCGTCGGTGAGTCGGCGGGTGGTGGTGGTGAAGGCGGCCCAGCGGTCGGCCTGCTCGTCGGCGTGCCGCCGCCCCTGGGGGGTGAGGGCGTAGAACTTGCGCCCGGGTCCGCCCTCCCCCGGGCGCCACTCGACCTCGACGTGGCCGGCCTCCTCCAGCCGCCCCAGGAGCGGGTAGAGGGTGCCGCCCTTGACGGTGCCCAAGCCGACCTGCGCCAACCGCTGGGTGATCGCGTAGCCGTAGCTGGGCCCTTCGAGCAGGACCCGGAGCACGCACACCCCCAGCACGCCGCGCAGCCACTCGCCGGGCCACTCGTCCGAGGTCATGACTAGATCGTATGGCTGACTAGTCAGGCACGTCAACTAGAGCGGGTGCGAGGCAAGGGGGAGGCAACCACAGGCGACGCCCGGTGGGGTGAGGGGCAACCACAGGCGACGCCCGGTGGGGGTCGATGGGCCACCGGGCGTCGTGAATGGCTGCCCCCAGACCGACCGAGCGTCGTGAAGGGTTGCCCCCAGACCGACCGAGCGTCGTGAATGGCTGCTCCCAGACCGACCGAGCGCCGGGTGTGGTTGCGCCAGCAACCACACCCGGCGCTCGGTCGGAGAGGAGCGACAGGGCTGAGGGGTCAGCGGCCGGTGAACTCCGCCTTGCCGGGCCCCTGCTCGACGAAGGAGCGCATGCCGATCTCCCGGTCCTTCGTCGCGAAGACACCGGCGAACTGCATGGCCTCGATGGCGAGTCCGGTCTCGAGGTCGCCGTCCAGACCGCGGTCGATGGCCTCCTTGGCGGCCCGCAGGGCCAGGCCCGGGCCACCGACGTACTGCCGCACCATCTCCAGCGCCGTGGCGTGCGCCTGGCCGGGCTCGCAGACGCGGTCGACCAGGCCCATCTCGAGCGCCTCGGCGGCGTCGACCATCCGGCCGGTGAAGACGAGGTCCTTGGCCTTGGCCGGGCCCACTAGGCGGGCGAGCCGCTGGCTCCCTCCTGCACCGGGGACGACGCCCAGCAGGATCTCCGGCTGGCCGAGCCGGGCGTCCGAGGCCGCGACGCGGAAGTCGGCGCAGAGCGCGAGCTCGTTGCCGGCGCCGAGGGCATACCCCTCGATGGCGGCGACCACCGGCTTGGGGATGCGCGCGACGGCGGAGAAGCACTCCTGGATGACCGGGGCGCGCCGGACCATGTCCGGGTAGGACATGTCCTGCATCTCCTTGATGTCGGCGCCGGCGGCGAAGACCTTCTCACCGCCGTAGAGCACGACGGCCGCGACCTCATCGTCGTCGCCGACCAGCCGAGCCGCCTCGCCGAGGGCGTCCTGCACCTCGATCGACAGCGGGTTCATGCTCGGCCGGTCGACCCGGACGGTGGCGATGCCGTCCTCGACCTCGATGCGGACGAGGTCGCTCGCGGTGGCGACGGTGCGGCTCACGCCTGGTCCCCCGGCGCACCGCCCCCGTCGGCGGTCCCGTCAGCGGGGGCCTGCTGGCCCCGGGAGCCGACGCTCAGCCACGGGCCGACCTCGGTCCCCTCGGGGGCGCCCTCCGGGAGGTCGGGCTCCTCCCCGCGCTCGACCTGCGCCTTGGCGATGACGTTGCGGTGCCAGAGCTGGAGCGCCTGCAGCAGCAGACCGGTGGCGATCTGGACCTTCGCCTTGGGCGGCTCGGAGCGCGCGATGATCTGCTCGACCGCCAGCACGAGGTTGCCGCTCGCGATGCCGGCCTTGACGAGGTTGACCCCCAGGGTCACGTCGTTGCACCCGTTGAGCCGGGTGAAGAGCTCCTCGGGCACGCTGCTGGCGATCTGCCACTGGCCGTAGATCCGCATGATGTCGAACTGCTCGCCCTCGATGACCTTGACGAACAGCTTCTGCCCCTGGACCTCGAAGGCGACGTCGCCGGCCTTGTCCAGGTTGGGCGACATCTGCAGGTCCTGCAGGGCGTCGAGGACGCGACCGGTCAGCGGGTGCTCCTGCGGGGGCGGCGGGAAGTTGGGCAGCGAGGTCGGATCACTCATGGCTCCAACGTAACGGCTCGGCCCAGGTCCTGCGCAGCCCCGCCCGCCGCTGGCCCTACGCTGGGCCACCGTGCCCCCTCCGCCCCGGCCCCGCCGCAGCCTCGACCGCCCGCCGCCGCTGGGCGTGACGACCACGGCCGACGGCCCCGAGATCGCCGTGCTGGCGCGGCACGCCACCGCCGTCGAGGTCTGCCTGTCCACCCCGACCGGCGAGCGCCGGGTCCCGCTGACCCGCACCGCCCACGGGATCTGGTGGGACCTCGTGCCCGAGCTGGTCCCGGGTACGCGCTACGGCCTGCGGGTGCGCGGCCCCTGGGCCCCCGACCAGGGCCACCGGCACAACCACGACAAGCTCCTGCTCGACCCCTACGCCGGGGCCGTGGAGGGGGAGGTCACCTGGCGTCCGGAGGTCTACGGGCACGTCGCCGGCGACCACGGCTGGTCGGACCCGGAGGCCCGCGACGACCGGGACTCGGCCCCGTTCGTGCCCCGCTCGGTGGTCGTCGACCACAGCACCTTCGACTGGGGCGGGGACGTCCGGCCCCAGGTGCCCTGGACCGACACGGTGCTCTACGAGGCGCACGTGCGCGGCCTGACCCGGCTGCACCCGGAGGTCCCGCCGGAGCAGCGGGGCACCTACGCGGCGCTCGGCCACCCCGCGGTGGTCGAGCACCTGACGAGCCTCGGGGTGACGACCCTCCAGCTGCTCCCCGTGCACGCCTTCACCTCCGAGCCCTCGCTGGTCCGGCGCGGCCTGTCGAACTACTGGGGCTACAACTCCCTCGGCTTCTTCGCCCCGCACGCCCCGTATGCCGCCGCCCACGACCCCCAGGGGGTCGTCGAGGAGGTCAAGGGCGCCGTCCGCGCCCTGCACGGCGCGGGCATCGAGGTGGTCCTCGACGTCGTCTACAACCACACGGCCGAGCAGTCGTCCTGGGACGGCCCCACCCTCGGTCCGCGCGGCCTGGACAACCGCACCTACTACCGCCTCGACGACCGGGGTCGCGACATCGACGTCACCGGCTGCGGCAACACCCTGGACCTGCGGGACCCGCAGGTGGCACGGATGGTCCTGGACTCGCTGCGGTACTGGGTCCGGGAGTTCCACGTCGACGGCTTCCGGTTCGACCTCGCCCCGGCGCTGGCCCGCGGGCGCGACGACGCCTACGACCGGGAGCACGCCTTCCACGTGGCTCTGGAGACCGACCCGGTCCTCTCGCGGGTCAAGCTCGTCGCAGAGCCGTGGGACGTCGGGGTCCACGGGTGGCGGACCGGGCAGTTCCCCGCCGTCTTCTCCGAGTGGAACGACCGCTTCCGCGACACCACCCGCACCTTCTGGCTGGCCGACGTGGGCCGCCGTCTGCACGGGCACGGCGGCCACGGGGTGCGCGAGCTCGCGACCCGCCTGGCCGGCTCGGCCGACCTGTTCGGGCACGACGGACGGGGACCGCTCGCCTCGGTCAACCTCGTCACCGCCCACGACGGCTTCACGCTGGCCGACCTCACGGCATACGAGCACAAGCACAACCACGCCAACGGCGAGGACAACCGGGACGGCCACGGGGACAACCGGTCCTGGAACCACGGGGTCGAGGGGCCGACCGACGACGCCGAGGTGCTGCGCCGTCGCCGCCGCTCGGTCCGCAACCTGCTCGGGACCCTGCTGCTCGCCCCCGGGGTCCCGATGCTCGTGGCCGGGGACGAGCTGGGGCGCACCCAGCAGGGCAACAACAACGCGTACTGCCAGGACTCCGAGCTGGCCTGGGTGGACTGGGACCTGGAGGAGTGGCAGTCCGCGCTGCTGGCGGACACCCGGTCGCTGCTGGCGCTGCGGCGCGAGCTCGCGCTGCTGCGCACGAGCGCCTTCCCGACCTTCGACGCCCGACCCGGCCGCACCCGGCTGCGCTGGTTCGCCGAGGAGGGCGACGTCCTCGGCGAGCACCAGTGGAACGACCCGCACCGCAGCACGCTCACGGCCCTCTTCGACTCCCTGCACGACGACACCCCCGACGGCGGCCGCCGCGCCGTCGCCCTGCTGCTGCACGCGGGCACCGCGTCGGCCTCCCTGCGGCTGCCGGAGGTCGGGGACGTCCGGTCCTGGCACGTGCGCTTCGCCAGCGGGAGCACGGTGTCGGCAGGGTCGTGGGTGGACCCCGGGGGTGCGGTCGAGGTCGGTCCGACGAGCTTCACCGTGCTCACCGCGGCGCTCGGCGGGACGGGCGGGCGGGCCGCGTCGTCGCGCGTGGTTTCCGACGCGGAAGCCCGGTAGGTTGGTGCGGGTGACCGAGCACTCGACCACGCCCACCCCGTCCGCCCCTGCGTCCGGACGCCCCGTCCCCTCCTCGATCGACCGGTCGGTCCTGGCCACCGTCGGTCAGGAACCGCTGGGCCGGATCCCCGTCCTGGACGTCGAGCCCGTGGTCGACGGCGGACGCCGCCCCACCAAGTCCGTCGTCGGCGAGATCTTCACCGTCACCGCGACCGTCTTCCGCGAGGGGCACGACGCGGTCAACGCCACCGTCGTGCTGACCGACCCGGACGGCCGGGAGCGCCACGTGCCGATGACGTGCACCAACCCGGGGCTCTCGCACTGGCAGGCGCAGGTGCACGCCGACCGCGAGGGCGTCTGGAGCTTCCGGGTCGAGGGGTGGTCCGACCCCTACGCCACGTGGGAGCACGACGGCACCATCAAGGTCGAGGCCGGGGTGGACGTCGAGCTCATGCTCGAGACGGGCGCCCGCGTGCTGGAGCGCGCGCTCGACGACGGCGGGCACGACGACGCGGACCGCCAGGTCCTCGAGGAGGCCGTCGACACCCTGCGGCGCAGCGCCCTGCCGGTTCCCGAGCGGCTGCACGCCGGCACGTCGCCGCAGGTCGAGGACGTCCTGGCCCGCACGCCGCTGCGCGAGCTGGTCAGCCCGTCCCCGGGCGTCACCTGGCTGGTCGAGCGCCCGCTGGCGCTCACCGGGGCGTGGTACGAGATCTTCCCGCGCTCCGAGGGCGCCACCCGGGACCCGGACACCGGGCTGTGGACCAGCGGCACCTTCACCACCGCCCAGGAGCGGCTGCCGGCGATCGCCGACATGGGTTTCGACGTGGTGTACCTCACCCCCGTGCACCCGATCGGGAGCACCAACCGCAAGGGGCGCAACAACACCCTCGACGCCGGCGAGCACGACCCCGGCTCGCCCTACGCCATCGGCTCCGCCGAGGGTGGGCACGACGCGCTGCACCCGGACCTCGGCGACTTCGCCGACTTCGACGCCTTCGTCGACCGCGCGCAGGCCCTGGGCCTGGAGGTCGCGATGGACATCGCCCTGCAGGCGTCCCCGGACCACCCGTGGGCCACCGAGCACCCGGAGTTCTTCCAGATCCGCGCGGACGGCTCCATCGCCTACGCCGAGAACCCCCCGAAGAAGTACCAGGACATCTACCCCGTCTTCTTCGACAACACCCCGGACGAGGTGTATGCCGAGATCCGCCGGGTGGTCCAGGTGTGGATCGACCACGGCATCCGGATCTTCCGGGTCGACAACCCGCACACCAAGCCGGTGAACTTCTGGCAGTGGCTCATCGCCGACGTGGCGCAGGACCACCCCGACGTCATCTGGCTGGCCGAGGCCTTCACCAAGCCGATGATGATGCGCACCCTGGCCAAGGTCGGCTTCCAGCAGTCCTACACCTACTACGCCTGGCGCAGCACCGCCGCGGAGCTGTCCGAGTACGTCACCGAGCTGGCCACCGAGACGGCGCCCTACATGCGCCCCTCGTTCTGGCCGACGACGCACGACATCCTCACGCCCTACATGAGCAACGGCGGGGTGACCGCCCACCTGGTGCGCTCCGCGCTGGCCGCGACCCTCGTCCCGACCTACGGCATCTACGCCGGCTTCGAGCACGTCGAGAACGTGCCGCGCACGGGCGCCGAGGAGCACGTGGACAACGAGAAGTACGAGTTCAAGGACCGTCGTTGGGGCGAGCCGGTGGACGGCCGGCCCGACCTCACCGGCTGGCTGACGATGCTCAACCGGGTCCGGGCCGAGCACCCGAGCCTGCACTGGCTGCGCAACGTCACCTTCCACCACGCCGAGGACGAGAACCTCCTCGTCTTCTCCAAGCACGGCGGGGGCGCCGGGGACGGCTCGGAGCAGGACACCGTGCTCGTCGTCGCCAACCTCGACCCCTACACCGTCCGCGGGAGCCGGCTGCACCTGGACCTGCCCGCGCTCGGGCTCTCCTGGGGCGACCGCTTCCGCGCGCAGGACCTCGTCACCGGGTCGACCTGGACCTGGGACGACGCGCCCTACGTCGAGCTCGGTCCCGGCTACGGCCACGAGCCGATCCACATCGTCCACGTCACCACCGCCTGAGAAGGAGCACGATGCGCGGGCTCAACCTCCATCAGCCAGGGCTGAAGAACGACCCCGACTGGTTCCGCAAGGCGGTCTTCTACGAGGTCCTCGTGCGGGCCTTCGACGACTCCACCGGCTCCGGCTCGGGCGACTTCACCGGGCTGATGAACCGGCTGGACTACCTGCAGTGGCTCGGGGTCGACTGCCTGTGGATCCCGCCGTTCTACGCCTCGCCGCTGCGCGACGGCGGGTACGACGTCGCGGACTACACCGCGGTCCTGCCCGAGTTCGGCACCCTCCCGGACTTCCGCGAGCTCATCAGCCAGGCGCACGCGCGCGGCATCCGCATCATCACCGACCTGGTGATGAACCACACGAGCGACCAGCACCCGTGGTTCCAGGCCAGCCGCTCGGACCCCGAGGGCCCCTACGGCGACTTCTACGTCTGGTCCGACACCGATGAGAAGTATGCCGACGCGCGGATCATCTTCGTCGACACCGAGACCTCCAACTGGACCTTCGACCCGGTCCGCCGACAGTTCTTCTGGCACCGCTTCTTCTCCCACCAGCCGGACCTCAACTTCGAGAACGAGGCCGTCGCGGAGGCGATGTTCGACATCGTCCGGTTCTGGATGGACCTCGGCATCGACGGCTTCCGGCTGGACGCCGTGCCCTACCTCTTCGAGGAGGAGGGCACCAACTGCGAGAACCTCCCCCGCACCCACGAGTTCCTGGCCCGGCTGCGGGCGATGGTGGACGAGGAGTACCCGGGCCGGGTGCTGCTGGCCGAGGCCAACCAGATGCCGGCCGAGGTGGTCGACTACTACGGCACCCCCGAGGCGCCGGAGTGCCACATGTGCTTCCACTTCCCGGTCATGCCGAGGCTCTACTACTCGCTGCGCGAGGAGAAGGCCGAGCCGATCGTCCGGGTCATGGAGGAGACGCCCCGCATCCCCGAGGGGACGCAGTGGGGCACCTTCCTGCGCAACCACGACGAGCTCACCCTGGAGATGGTCTCCGGGGAGGAGCGCTCGGCGATGTACGGCTGGTACGCCCCCGACCCGCGGATGCGCGCCAACATCGGCATCCGGCGCCGGCTCGCCCCGCTGCTCGACAACTCCCGCGAGGAGATCGAGCTCATCAACGCGCTGCTGCTCTCGCTCCCGGGGTCTCCGTGCCTCTACTACGGTGACGAGATCGGCATGGGCGACAACATCTGGCTCAGCGACCGCGACGCCGTGCGCACCCCGATGCAGTGGACCCCGGACCGCAACGCCGGCTTCTCCACCGCGGACCCCGGCAAGCTGTACCTCCCCGTCATCAGCTCGCTGGTCTACCACCACAACAGCGTCAACGTCGAGGCCGAGATGGCCAGCGGCTCCTCGCTGCTGCACTGGACCCGCGGCATGCTGCAGGTGCGGGCCACCCACGAGGTCTTCGGCACGGGCGAGTACCTCCCCTGCGTCGCCGACAACGACGCGGTCCTGGCCTTCGTCCGCGCCCTGGCGCCGGGCAGCGACGAGGAGGAGCGCGAGGGCTACCCCGCGGTGCTGTGCATCAACAACCTGTCCTCCCGGCCGCAGGCCAGCACCATCACCCTGCCGGAGCCCCTGCACGGGGCCGACGTGCGGGACCTCTTCGGCGGGCACAACTTCCCCGACGTCGGTGCCGACGGCACCGTCACCCTCAGCATGGGCTCGCGTGGCTTCTACTGGCTGGGCCTGACCCCGAAGGAGGAACAGCGATGACCGACCTCACCCCGTCGTTCGAGGACTTCCTGCCCGCCTGGGTGGCCCGCCAGCGCTGGTTCCGCGGCAAGCAGGCCGCCGGCGGGACGCCGCGGCTGCGCCGGGTCTCGAGCATCCGCTGGCAGGACCCCTACGGCGAGGTCGGGATCGAGGACCACATCGTGCTCGACGAGACGTCGTCGTCGGGCGAGGGGCCCACCGTCTACCAGATCCCGCTCACCTACCGGGCCGAGGCGGTGCCCTTCCTCGAGCACGCGCTGGTGGCCACCGCGGAGCACCCCGAGCTGGGCACCCGCTACGTCTACGACGCCACCCACGACCCGGTCTTCGCCGACGTGCTGCTCTCCGAGATGGCGGCCGACCACGAGGTGCCCGCCGCCCGCTCGCGCCGGGTGGCGCCGGAGGGGGAGCGCCCGGCGCTGGCCACGGCGCGGGTGCTGTCGGGTGAGCAGTCCAACACCTCGGTCATCGTCGAGACCCACCGCGGCGGACGGCCGCTCATCATCAAGCTCTTCCGCGTCCTGCACGAGGGGGACAACCCGGACGTGTCGGTGCAGACCGCCATCAGCCGCGGCGGCTCGCGTCAGGTGCCGGACCCCTTCGGCTACGTCGAGGGGCGCTGGCCCGCCGAGGAGGGCCGGGAGGTCCACGGCCACCTCGCCTTCGCGCAGGAGTTCCTCACCGACACCGAGGACGCCTGGCGTCAGGCCAGGGTCGCCGCCGACGCCGACGACGACTTCAGCGGGCGCGCCCGCAGCCTGGGGGCGGCCACCGCCGCCGTGCACGCCGCGCTGCGGGAGGCCTTCGGCGCCCACCCGGCCGACGAGCGACGGGCCGAGCTGCTGGCTCAGATGCGCGACCGCGCCGAGCAGTCCTTCCGGGACGCGCCCGGGCTCGCCGAGCACCGGGACGCCGTGCTGGGGATGTATGCCGCGCTGGAGGCCGCGGACCTGCCCGACCTGCAGCGGGTCCACGGCGACTACCACCTGGGCCAGGTCCTCGACGCCCCGGAGCGGGGCTGGGTGCTCCTGGACTTCGAGGGCGAGCCGCTGCGGCCGCTGGCCGAGCGCACCGAGCCCGACCTGGCGCTGCGCGACGTCGCGGGCATGCTGCGCTCCTTCGACTACGCCGCGGCCGCGGCCGCGGACGACCGCAGCCACTGGGCCGACGCTGCCCGCGAGGCGTTCCTCCAGGGGTACGCCGAGCAGGCCGGGGCCGACCCCCGCGCCGAGGCCGCGGGCGCCGTGCTGGCTGCCCTGGAGCTGGACAAGGCCCTCTACGAGGTCAGCTACGAGGCGCGCAACCGCCCCGACTGGCTGCCGATCCCCCTGGGAGCCGTGCACCGGCTCCTGCGCCAGGCCGCCGCCCCGGGCGACGCCCCCGACGCCGAGCCTGCCGCGCCGCCGAGCGAGGGCCGCCACCGCGACGCCCCCCAGGAGCAGCAGGAGCACGAGGCGGGGTCCGCCGAGGAGGCGTTCCCCACCGAGGCCGGACGCCACCGCAGCGCCGCAGCCGCCCCGGCGGACCGGGCGCAGGCGGAGCAGGCGGGTGCCCCCGGCTCACAGGACATCGCGCACGACACCACCGAGGAGACGACCATGGGTGACGACGACGTGCAGCAGGACGGCCCGGCGGCCGAGCGGCAGACCGCCCAGGAGGCGGGTCCGGCGCCGGTCGACGACGACTACGGCTCCTCGCTCATCGAGGTGGAGCGGCACGACGGCCCGTTGTCCCACCCGCCGACCGGCGACCCACGGGCCGCCAGCGGCAGCGCCGCGAGCGCCTCCGGCCGCCCGGGCGGGGCGAGCGGCGGCTACCCGCACGCCCCGGTCCCCCCGCCCGAGGACATGGTCATCGAGACGGTGCCCCCCGGCCGGCGGACCGGTGAGGACGTCGAGCTCGCCCCGCGCCCCCGAGCCGCCGCCAGCGGCTGGTCCGGGCAGCCGCAGGGCGACCCGGAGGTGCTGCGCGCCACCGCGTGGGAGGACGCCACCGACGGCGTCGTCACGGCTCGCCCGACCGGGCCGCGCCGGTCCCTGAGCGAGCCGGTCGAGCCGACCGCGCCGCATACCCTCCCGCTGGACCTGGACGAGGCGACCGACGTCGTCGAGGGGCTGCACCGCAACCCGCACGCCCTCCTGGGCGCGCACGTCTTCGACGACCACGTCACCGTCCGGACCCTCCAGCCCGAGGCGCAGCTCGTCGAGATCGTGCTGACCGACGGGGTCACGGTGCCGATGACGCACGAGACCGGCGGCATCTGGGTGGCGGTGCTGCCCACCGCGACCGTCCCGGCCTACCGGCTCAAGGTCGACACCGGGCGCGGTGCGCACCTCGTCGACGAGGCCTACCGGCACGGGCCCAGCCTGGGTCAGACCGACCTGCACCTCATCGGCGAGGGCCGCCACGAGGAGCTGTGGCGGGCCCTGGGGTCCCGGGTCATGACGGTGCGCGACGAGCTCGGCGAGGTCACCGGCACCCGGTTCGCCGTCTGGGCCCCGCACGCGTCGGCGGTCCACGTCGTCGGCGACTTCAACGGCTGGAACGGCGCGACGCACGCGCTGCGCGCGCACGACGAGGTCGGCGTCTGGGAGCTGTTCGTCCCCGGCGTCCGGGAGGGCGCCCACTACAAGTACGACATCACCGGCCCGGACGGCGTCCGCCGCGCCAAGGCCGACCCCATGGCGCGCGCCAGCGAGGTCCCACCGTTCACCAACTCGGTGGTCACCGTCAGCACGCACCGCTGGGGCGACGCGGAGTGGATGGCGGCCCGTGCGGCCGGCGACATCCACCACGGGCCGATGAGCGTCTACGAGGTGCACCTCGGCAGCTGGCGCAAGGGGCTGGGCTACACCGAGATCGCCGACCAGCTCGTCCCCTACGTCGCGCGGATGGGCTTCACCCACGTCGAGCTCATGCCGGTCATGCAGCACCCCTACGGCGGGTCATGGGGCTACCACGTCACCGGCTACTACGCCGCGGACAGCCGGTTCGGCCACGAGGACGGCCTGCGCTACCTCATCGACCGCCTGCACCAGGCCGGGGTCGGGGTCATCCTCGACTGGGTGCCCGGGCACTTCGCGACCGACCCGTGGGCGCTCGCCCGTTTCGACGGCACCCCGATCTACGAGCACCCGGACCCGCGCAAGGGGTGGCACCCGGAGTGGGGTTCCTACATCTTCGACTTCGGCCGCCCGGAGGTCCGCAACTTCCTGGTCGCCAACGCGACCTACTGGCTGGAGGAGTTCCACGCCGACGGCCTGCGCGTCGACGGTGTGGCCTCGATGCTCTACCTCGACTACTCCCGCGACGAGGGCCAGTGGATCCCGAACCAGCACGGCGGGCGGGAGAACCTCGAGGCCGTCGCGCTGCTGCAGGAGGCCAACGCCACGGCCTACCGCCGCTCCCCCGGCGTCGTCATGATCGCCGAGGAGAGCACCTCGTGGCCCGGCGTCACCGCGCCCACCGACGAGGGCGGGCTGGGCTTCGGGTTCAAGTGGAACATGGGCTGGATGCACGACACGCTCGGTTACCTCGGCGCCTCGCCGTTCAGCCGGGCGCACAACCACCACGCGCTGACCTTCTCGCTGGTGTACGCCTTCAGCGAGAAGTACATCCTGCCGATCAGCCACGACGAGGTCGTGCACGGCAAGGGCTCGCTGCTGCGCAAGATGGCCGGCGACGCCTGGCAGAAGTTCGCGACCACGCGGGCCTTCCTCGCCTACCAGTGGAGCCACCCCGGCAAGCAGCTGCTCTTCATGGGCAGCGAGTTCGCCCAGGCCCGGGAGTGGGCCGACGGCGGGAGCCTGGACTGGGAGCTGACCGAGCGCCCGGAGCACGCCGGGGTCCAGTCGCTGGTCGCCGACCTCAACCGGCTCTACGCGCAGCTGCCCGCCCTCTGGGAGATCGACCACCACGAGCACGGATTCAGCTGGCTGGACGCCAACGACGCCGGCCGCAACCAGTACTCCTACCTGCGCTGGGGCAACGAGGGGCCGGACGGGCTGCGGCCGGTCGTCGCCTGCGTGGTCAACTTCAGCGGGGTACCGCACCACCAGGTGCACATCGGCCTGCCCTACTCCGGCCGGTGGCGGGAGGTGCTCAACACCGATGCGCAGACCTACGGCGGATCCGGCGAGGGCAACCTCGGCGCGGTCGAGGCGGTCGACGAGCCGCACCAGGGCCAGCCCTTCTCGGCGCTCGTCACCGTGCCGCCGATGGGCGCCGTGTGGTTCGTGCCCGACCCCGTCGACGACGACGGCACCGCGGCGGCTGACACCGGCGCGTCCGAGGCCGGGGCCGACGCCGACGAGGGCGGTCGCCACCCCCGCGCCGGCCAGCCGGCCCAGGAGTCGGACCTGACGGACATCGGGGCGCTGGTCACGGCATACACCCAGGTCGTGCCGGACCCGGAGGACCTGGACCAGCAGGTCGCCTTCGGGACCTCCGGGCACCGGGGCAGCTCGCTGGACGGCGCCTTCAACGAGCACCACATCCTGGCGACGACCCAGGCGATCTGCGACTACCGCGCCGAGCAGGGCACCGACGGCCCGCTCTTCCTCGGCCGGGACACCCACGCGCTGTCCGAGCCGGCCTGGCGCAGCGCTCTCGAGGTGCTCGTCGCCAACGGCGTGGACGTGCAGGTCGACGAGGGCGACGGGTGGACCCCCACGCCGGCGGTCTCGCGAGCGATCCTGGCGCACAACCGGGAGACCGAGGGTGCGGTCGGCGAGGCCGACGGCATCGTCGTGACGCCCTCGCACAACCCGCCCCGCGACGGCGGCTTCAAGTACAATCCTCCGCACGGCGGTCCGGCCGACACCGACGCCACCGGGTGGATCGCGGACCGGGCCAACGCGCTGCTGCGCGCCGGTCTGGAGGGGGTGCGCCGGGTCCCGGCGGACGACGCGGTCGCCGCGGCCGGTCGCTACGACTTCATGGGCGAGTACGTCCGCGCCCTGCCCCGGGTCATCGACGTGGACGCCATCCGGGAGGCCGGCGTGCGCATCGGCGCCGACCCGCTGGGCGGGGCCGCCGTCGACTACTGGCAGGCCATCGCCGACACCCACGGGCTCGACCTCACGGTCGTCAACCCGCGGGTGGACCCGGCCTGGTCGTTCATGACGCTGGACTGGGACGGCAAGATCCGGATGGACTGCTCGTCCGCCGATGCGATGGCCTCGCTCATCGAGGTCATGAGCGGCGGGGCCGACTACGACGTCGCCACCGGCAACGACGCGGACGCCGACCGGCACGGGGTCGTCACCCCCGACGGCGGGCTGCTCAACCCCAACCACTACCTCGCGGTCGCGATCGACTACCTCTACGGCGGGGCCCGGCCGGAGTGGCCGCAGGGCACCGCCATCGGCAAGACCCTGGTGAGCTCGTCCATGATCGACCGGGTCGCCGAGGGACTGGGCCGTGAGCTCACCGAGGTGCCGGTGGGCTTCAAGTGGTTCGTGCCCGGGCTGCTGGACGGCTCCATCGCCTTCGGCGGTGAGGAGTCGGCCGGAGCGTCCTTCCTCTGCCGGGACGGCTCGGTGTGGTCGACCGACAAGGACGGCATCATCCTGGCCCTGCTCGCCGCCGAGATCATCGCGCGGACGGGCCGCTCGCCCTCCCAGCGCTACGCCGAGCTCGTCAGCGAGGTCGGGGGCGGGCAGACGCCCGCCTACGCCCGCGTCGACGCGCCGGCCGGCCGCGAACAGAAGGCGCGGCTCAAGAAGCTGTCCGCGGACGACATCTCGGCCACCGAGATCGCCGGTGAGCCCATCACCGCCATCCTCACCGAGGCCCCCGGCAACGGGGCCGCCATCGGCGGGGTCAAGGTCTGCACCGACAGCGCGTGGTTCGCGGCCCGCCCCTCGGGCACCGAGGACGTCTACAAGATCTACGCCGAGAGCTTCCGTGGCCCCGAGCACCTCGCTCAGGTGCAGGCGCAGGCCCAGCAGGTCGTGGACGCCGCCCTCGGCTCCGGTGACGCCTGACCCGCGCCGGACGCGTCGTAGGACCGCACCGGACGCGTCGTAGGTGCACACCGGACGCACGTCCGGTGTGCCCCTCGGTGGGCGTCAGTACAGGGCGCTCATGAGGGCCCGGCGGGCCTTGGTGACGCGCGGGTCCTGGGTGCCGACGACCTCGAAGAGCCCCAGCAGGTGGGTGCGGGCCCGGTCACGGTCCTCCCCCGCGGTGCGGCGCACGGTCTCGATGAGCCGGCCGAAGCCGTCCTCGACGTGCCCGCCGACGAGGTCCACGTCGGCCGCGTCCAGCTGGGCCTGCACGTCGTCGGGCCGGTCGGCGGCGGCCTGCCGGACGGCGGCGAGGTCCATCCCGGAGGTGCGCTCGAGCAGCGTGACCTGCCCGAGACCGAGACGGGCGAGCTCGTCGGAGGAGTCCTGGGCGAGCGCCTTCTCGTAGGCGGTGATCGCCGCCGCCCAGTCCCCGCGGTCGATCGCGTCGTAGGCCTCCTGGTGCAGCGGCGGCAGCTCGGCGGCCTCCTCGCCCTCGTCGGCGGCCGCGTCGTCCTCCCCGGGGCCGTCGTCCTCGCCGACCTCGACCCGACCGGTCACGGCGTTCTGCACGGCCGCCTCGAGGAACTTCTCCAGCAGCTGGTCCACCTGCTCCATCGGCTGCACGCCGAGGTAGAACGGCATGGATTGACCGCTGAGCAGGCCCATGACGACCGGCAGGGAGGAGACCTGTCCGAAGACCTGCTGCAGCACGGGGGTCAGGGCCTGCAGGATGCCTGGGCTGTCGGCCACGTCGACCCCGGCCACCTGGAACCGGCCGCCCCCGGTGCGGGCCCGCTCGGCCAGGTCGCGCAGGTGGGTGAGCGACTCCGGCAGCTGCGGCGTCCACAGCACCAGCACGACGGGGGTGGTCAGGCTGGCGTTGACGACCGACTCGAAGGTGTCGTCGCTCACCTGGACGAGCGCACCGCTGCGGCCGGGGACGCCGCCCGCGGGTGCTCCCGCAGGCGCACCACCGGGCTGCTGCCCGGGACCCGCGGCCGGGGCACCGGGCCGGGAGGAGAGCGCGGAGAGGTCGACGGCGCCGCGCAGGGCGGCAGAGGAGAAGGGCTGCTGGCTCATGTCTCCAGGGTATGCCGTGGGCGCCCGGGCCTCGAACGCCCCGGGCCGGACCTCACTCGCCGGAGGCGTCCACCAGCTGCTCGGTCGCAGCCAGCATCTCCGGCTTGAAGTCGACGTCCTCCGACGGCGCCCGCATCCCCACGAAGACGGAGGTCCGCAGGGTGGCCTGCTCGGTCAGCACCTCGCTGTCCTGGAAGACCCGGAACTCGTCCGAAGTCGTGAGCTCGCTGCCCTGGTCGACGACGAACTGGGTGTCGCGCAGCAGCGAGCCCATGACGAAGCCGCTGCCGTCCTCGAAGAGCAGGGTGACGACGTCGTCGGAGACCAGCCAGTTCTTCTCGCGCAGGCTCGCCTGGCCCGAGAGGGCCTCGGCCTGCTCCTCGGCGGCCTGGCGCACCGAGGGCGCGTAGCCGTGGGTGCGGTAGTCCGGCACCTCGTCCGGCTGGGGCCACTCGGTGTAGGCCCCGACCGACCGGAGCAGCTCGCGCGGCTGCATGGTGAGCTCGCCCTGGTCACCGCGCAGCACCGGGCTGCCCTCGGAGCGCGGGTCGAAGGTCGGGACCTGGGTGTCCGGCAGCATCGGCGCCTCCCAGGTGATCCGGAAGTCCTCGCTCTGGCCGCTCTCGCTCGAGAGCAGGTGCAGCACGGGCGCGCCGTCCTCGGGAACGGTCTGCACGAGCAGGTAGGCCGCGTCCTGGTCGTCCTCGCGGCTGACCGCCAGCACGTTGGGCTCGACCGGGGTCTCCTCCAGGTCCACCTCGGCCGGCTCGCCGGTCACCGGCTCGAGCCGGTCGGCGGCCCGGTGCGCCCGCAGCACGCTGCCGGCCATGGACGCCTCCTGGGCCTCCTGGACGTCGTCACCGTCGCCCTGGTCGGCGCGGACCCGCTGGGTGAGCACCTCGGTGGCGACGTCCTCGGCCTCGTCCAGCGGCAGGTCGGCGGTCTCGGCGTCGGTCGTCATCTCCACCGTCTGACCCGTGGCGTCGGCGGTGTCAGACCCGGCGTGGTCGGTCGATGCGGCGTCGTCGGTCGACGCGGCGTCGTCGGCGGTGGCGCTCGAGCTGCCTCCGGCGGCGTCGGTGGTGGCCTCGCCGCCGGTGTCGTCACCGGAGCAGGCGGCAAGAACGAGGGCCGAGCTCAGGGTGGCGGCGGCGGTGATCCTGGAGAACTTCATAACGATATGGTAAACATCGGGGACTGGTGGGGGGAAATCAGCGATCTCCCAGGCTCGTCCCTGCATCGGCGGCCCGACGGTCGCGCACCCGCACCCCGTCGTCGTCGGCCGGCCCGCTCACGAGCCGCTCCAGGAGGAGATAGAAGCCGTAGATCGCCAGCAACGCCGCGGTGACGTGCAGCAGCAGCGCCAGCGCGACCCCGACGATCACCCCGGCCGGCCAGTAGCGTCCCCAGGAGACGGCGAGCACGCTCGGCAGCACGACCGCGAAGAGCGCCCCGAGCGCCAGCTCGACCGGCCACGGGCGGTCCCCCATCCACGGGACGACCGCGACCAGGTCGAAGAAGTCGAGGGTGGCCGCCGTGCCGAGGAGGGCGACGAGCCCCAGCAGGCCGACCAGCTGCGCCCGCTTCCCCAGGTCACGGCTGGCCCACAGCGTGCCGATGGTGACGGCCGCCCACATCAGCCAGGCCCGCACCCGGCCGGTGCCCAGCCCGATCATCGCCGTCCGGAACACCCGGTCCGCCTCGTGCCGACCGGTCTCGGGCCCCTCGAAGCTGCCGGGGCAGACCAGGGCGTCGTGCAGGACGGCGGCCGGGAGGAAGTCACCGCTCTTGGGCACCAGCCAGGTGAAGAGGTGGGGCACCGACGCGAAGTCGGTGGTGAAGCCGGCGGGCACGACGAAGGTGTCACCGCCCTCCTCGACGTAACCGACCGGCTGCAGCAGCACGAAGTCGCGCCCGTCCACGCTGCGCACCTCGAGGCGCAGCGGGCCCCCGGTCTGCGGAGCGAAGAACTCCCCCATGGTGGTCTACCTCCTGCTGGTCGCGAACCTGTCGGTCGCCCGCACGAGCGCATCCAGGTTGCCTGGTTCGGAGAACGCGTGCCCCGCGTCGGGGACCACCGTGAGGTCGGCGTCCGGGAGCCGCGCGGCGAGGTCGAAGGCCGTGCGCGCCGGCGTGCACATGTCCAGCCGGCCCTGGACGATCACCGTGGGGATGTGGGCCAGCGCCGGGGCCTGGTCGAGCAGCGAGCCCTCCCGCAGGAAGCCGCCGTGCACGAAGTAGTGGTTCTCGATCCTGGCGAAGGCCACCGCCTGCTGCGGCTCGGTCGCCTTCTGGAAGGACTCCTCGTCGGGCTCCACCGTGATGACCCGCGACTCCCACCCGCTCCACGCGACGGCGGCAGGGACGTGGACCGCAGGGTCGGGGTCGAAGAGCAGCTCGTGGTAGGCGAGCTGCATCTCGTGCCGCCGCTCGGGGGCCACCGGCGCGACGAAGTCGGCCCAGTGGTCGGGGTAGACGTGCTCGAGGTGACCCCGCTCGTACATCCAGGACAGCTCGGCCGGGCGCAGCGTGAAGATGCCGCGCAGCACCAGCTCGCTCACCCGGTCGGGGTGCGCCTGCGCGTAGGCCAGGGACAGGCAGGACCCCCACGACCCGCCGAAGACCTGCCAGGTCCCGATGCCGAGGTGCTCACGGATGTGCTCCATGTCGGCGACGAGGTGACCGGTCGTGTTGGTCGCCCAGACGGCCGGGTCCACCGTGGTCGACGCGTGCGGGGTGGAGCGTCCGGCCATCCGCTGGTCGACGAGGACGATGCGGTAGCGCTCGGGGTCGAACACGCGTCGCTGCTTGGGGCTCGTGCCGCTGCCCGGGCCGCCGTGCACGAAGATCACCGGCTTGCCCTCCGGGTTGCCGGACTGCTCGACGTAGACCTGGTGGCCCTGCCCCACGTCCAGCATCTCGGTGGCGTAGGGCTCGATCTCGGGGTAGAAGGTCCGCCGCTCGCTCATCCCCCGACGGTAGCCCGTGCGGCAGGCCTGAGCAGAGAAGCAGGCCCGGCGCAGGGGTCTCAGCAGCCGCTTCGGGTGCCTTTCTCTGCTCAGGCGCTCGAGAAGGGGACGTTTCTCTGCTCAGGTGCCGGGGAGGCACTTTCCTCTGCTCAGGCGACGGGGGTGGGGCAGGCTCAGGCCCGGTGGCGCACCATGCGCAACTCGACGACCCCGTCGTGGCCGTCGAGGTTCTCCGCGCCGTCCAGGACGAACCCCTGCCGCTCGTAGAAGCGGACGGCCCGGCGGTTGCCCCGCGCCACCCAGAGGTATGCCGCCCGCTCACCGATGCTGCGCAGGAGCAGCTCCTGCGCGAGACCGCTCCCCTGGTGCTCGGGGGCGACGTTGAGCGACCAGACCTGGTGCGGGACCGGCGCGTCCTCCTCGCGCGCCGGCCCGTGCAGGCAGAATCCGGCCGGCTCACCCCCGACCAGGGCGACGAGGAAGCCGCGCCCGTCGTCGGCGACCCGCCCCTGCGCATACGCCGCGGCGACCTGCTCCCACATCGGACGGAACTGCTCGGCGTCCAGCGCGTCGACCAGCTCATCGGACATGATGCCGCGGTAGGTCTCCCGCCAGACACGGGCGTGCAGCAGGGCGAACGGCTCGGGGTCCCCGACCTGCGGCGCGCGGATCTCCCAGGACCCAGATAGTCCGTCCCCGGCCCCGTCCCGG
This sequence comes from uncultured Serinicoccus sp., assembly GCF_947487915.1. Taxonomy (GTDB): domain Bacteria; phylum Actinomycetota; class Actinomycetes; order Actinomycetales; family Dermatophilaceae; genus Ornithinicoccus. Next base: position 141,479 of record NZ_CANKYH010000006.1, read on the forward strand.
CCCCCGGCTCGCCGGGTGGACGGGGCTCGGTCCTCCTCGGTCACCGGGACGGCACGGTGACGAGGAGGGCGTCGCCCTGGCCCCCGCCGCCGCAGAGCCCGGCCGCGCCGGTGCCGCCGCCGCGGCGCTGCAGCTCGAGGGCGAGGTGCAGCAGGATCCGCGCCCCGGACATCCCGATGGGGTGACCGAGCGCGATCGCGCCGCCGTTGACGTTGACCCGCTCCTCGTCGAGGCCGAGCTCCTGCACGGAGGCCAGCCCGACGGCCGCGAAGGCCTCGTTGATCTCGACCAGGTCCAGGTCGGCGGGCTCGATGCCCTGCTTGGCGCAGGCCGCGGCGATGGCGCGGGCCGGCTGGCTCTGCAGGGTCGAGTCCGGTCCGGCGACCATGCCGTGCGCGCCGATCTCGGCGATCCAGTCCAGCCCGAGCTCGGTGGCCCGGGCCTTGCTCATGACGACCACGGCGCAGGCGCCGTCGGAGATCTGCGAGGCCGACCCGGCGGTGATCGTGCCGTCCGGGGAGAACGCCGGCCGCAGCCGGCCCAGGGACTCGACGGTGGTGTCGGCCCGGATGCCCTCGTCGGCCGAGACGGTGAGGGGCTCACCCCTGCGTTGCGGGATCTGGACGGGCACCACCTCGTCGGCGAAGAGGCCGTTCTCCCAGGCCGCGGCCGCCCGCTGGTGGCTGCGCGCGGAGAAGGCGTCCTGCTGCTCGCGGGTGAAGTGCCCAGCCGCGTCGGCCTGGTTGGCCCCTTCGGTGAGCCCACCCATCGCCTGGTCGGTGAAGGCGTCCCACAGCCCGTCGTGGGCCAGGTGGTCGCGCATGGTGACGTCGCCGTACTTGAACCCCGTGCGCGAGCGCTCCAGCAGGTGCGGCGCCTGGCTCATCGACTCCTGGCCGCCGGCGACGACGACGTCGACCTCCCCGGCGCGGATGAGCTGGTCGGCCAGCGCGATGGCGTCGATGCCGGACAGGCAGACCTTGTTGATGGTGAGGGCGGGGACGTCCATGGGGATCCCCCCGGCGACCGCGGCCTGCCGGGCCGGGATCTGGCCGGCGCCGGCGGTGAGCACCTGGCCCATGATGACGTAGTCGACCTGGTCGCCGCGCACCCCGGCCCGCTCAAGGGCGCCGGCGATGGCGGCACCGCCCAGCTGGGCGCCGGACAGTGAGGAGAGCGAGCCGAGCAGGCGTCCCATGGGCGTGCGGGCGCCGGCGACGAGGACCGAGGTGGTGGGTTCTGACATCTGCGCGGACTCCTCCAGCGACGGTGACGGGTATGCAGCCACTCGCCACTGTAGCGGCGCGGGACCCCTTCCCCGGGGTCAGCCGCCGTGCACCACCTGACCGTGCAGGACCGTCGCGCTGACGACCGTGTAACGGAACCGTCGCGCCCGTTCGGCGCTGGTGGGGGCGTCCACGAGCGGGTCGTGGTCGAGCAGCGCCAGGTCGCCCCGGGCACCCACCCGGACGCGCTGCCCGTCCACCGAGGCGGCGAGCGCCTCCCGCGCGCCGATCTCCTGCTCGGGGTGCCAGCTCTCCCCGTCCTCGGGGCCGCGGTGCACCGCCGCGGCCATCGCCAGCCACGGGTCCAGGGGGGAGACCGGCGCGTCCGACCCCAGGCTGAGCTCGATGCCCGCGTCGAGGAAGCTGCGCAGCGTGAAGGTGCGGGCGGTCCGGTCCGGCCAGCAGCGCTCGGTCACCGGGCGGTCGTCCAGGAGGTGGGCGGGCTGCACGCTCGCGACGACGCGCTGCGGCAGTTCGGCCCACCGGCGGACGTCGGCGGGGGTGATGAGCTGGGCGTGCTCGATCGACCCGGAGGCCCCGGTGGCCTCGAAGGCGTCCAGGACGGCGCCGACCGCGGCGTCGCCGATCGCGTGCAGCGCGGCCTGGAGACCGGCCCCGCGGGCACGGTGCAGGAGCCCGATGAGCTCGTCGACCGGGTAGTTCGCCGCCCCCGCCGGCTGGTCGAGGAGGTGGCCGTCGGCGTAGGGGTCGCAGCACCAGGCGGTCCGGGTGTTGAGCGAGCCGTCGGTGATGACCTTGAGCGGGCCCATGGTCACCAGGCCGTCGGTCGCCCGGATCGGGTCGCCGGTGCGCAACCCGGCGCTGATCGCGTCCTCCAGGCCCTCGGGGTAGACGCCGGTGCGGGCGCGCAGCGGCGGCGTGCCCTCGGCGCTGCGCTCGCGCCACTGCTCCCACGGCCGCCCGAACTCCAGGTCGACGATCCCGACCACCCCCAGGGCGTGCGCGCCCTGGATGGCGCGCGTGACGGCATACTCCGACTCCTCCTGCGCGCCGTGCAGCCGCTGCAGGCGGTCGTAGAGCGGGAACCAGTCGGCCTCGGCCACGACCCCCTCGACGGATGGGCCGCCGAGCAGCCGGAGGGCCGGCGTGTTGAGCCAGCCGTGGTGCCCGTCACCGCTGATGAGGGCCACCGGCACCTCGCCCGTCACCGCGTCCAGCTCGGCCACCGTCGGCTGCTGCAGCCACCTGCCCGTGCGGTGGCCCCAGCCGACGAGCACCCCGGTGGGGCTGTCGAAGCCCCAGGTCAGCCGGTCGACCACCCGGGCCAGCACCTCGGCGGGGCTGGAGGTGCCGGAGGTGTCGAGGCGGGTCTGCCCGAGGCCCCACTGGACCATGTGCACGTGGGTGTCCCACAGGCCCGGGATGACATGCCGTCCGCCGCCGTCGAGCTCGGGGACGGCCGGGCCCTCGGGGCGCAGGCGCGGCCCGACCGCCGCGACGACCCCGTCCCGGACGAGCACGTCCACCGGCTCGGTGGGCGGGCCGGCGTCGATCGCGACGACGCGCACGTCGCGCAGCAGCAGGTCGCTCATGCACGGATGCTAGGCGACATACCGCCCCGGCTCCGCAGGGTGGGTCCGCGCCAGCCCTACGGTGGACCTCATGAGCGAGCCCAGCCACGAGACGGCGGGGGGCGAGGCCCTCGCGCCCTTCCTGCTGTCGGTCGACCACGTCGGGCTGGCGGTGCCCGACCTGGACGCCGCGATCGCCTTCCACCGCGACGTCCTCGGACACCGGGTCGTCCACGAGGAGACCAACGCCGAGCAGGGGGTGCGGGAGGCGATGGTCGCGGTCGGCCCGGCCGACCCCCACGGCGGCGACCAGCCGACCATGCTGCAGCTGCTCGCCCCCACCGACCCGGGGTCCCCGATCGCCCGGTTCCTCGAGCGCCACGGACCCGGGCTGCAGCAGCTGGCCTACCGGGTCAACGACCTGGAGGCGGCCAGCGCCGTGCTCCGCGGCCGCGGGCTGCGGCTGCTCTACGACCAGCCGCGCCGCGGGACGGCGGGGTCGCGCATCAACTTCATCCACCCCAAGGACGCCGGCGGGGTGCTCGTGGAGCTCGTGGAGCCCGCCGGGTGACGACGCAGCGCACGCAGGACCCCCCGGCCCGGGCCGCGCGGCTGCGCGCGGCCGCGCGGGCGGTCCACCCGACGGCCGTCCCCCGGGCGGGGGTGCGAGCCGTCCAGCGCTGGCGAGACTTCCGGGTGCGCCAGCGCGAGCTGCTGGACGAGAGCAACCGGCTGCAGTCCGAGCTCTGGGCGCAGATCCACGCGGACCACCCGGAGGCGGCGGCCGCCGTCCACGGAGGCCCCGCAGCCGGCCTCCACCCACCCCTCGCGCCCACCGTCGAGGGACACCCACCCCGGGTGGGTGGGTCGCCGCGGCGACCTACCCTGCTGTCGGCCTCGGCCTTCTCCATCGGCTTTACCGGGGCGCTGGGGGTGCTGCTGGCCTGGCTGCTCCTGCAGAACCTCACCCGGCTGTCCTCGGTGCTCACCTACCTGCTGGTCGCCGTCTTCCTCACCCTCGCGCTGAACCCGCTGGTCGAGTGGCTCACCCGGCGTGGGGTGAGCCGGCCGAGCAGCGTCTTCTGCGTCTTCATGAGCTTCGTCACCGTCGTGGGGGTGAGCGCGGTGACCCTGCTGCCGGGGGTGGTCGGCCAGGCGGTGACCCTCGTCGAACGCGCCCCGGTGGTCCTGGACGAGCTGTCCGGCACCCCGTGGATGGTCGAGCTCGACCGGCGCTACGCCGTGAGCGAGCGCGCCACCACCGAGGTCGACCGGCTGCTCACCGAGAGCGACACCTGGACCGCGCTCTTCGGCGGTGTGCTCGGCGCGGCCGGGTGGGTCGCCGGCAGCCTCGTCGGGCTGCTGACCTCCGCGATCCTCACCCTCTACCTCCTGGCGACGCTGCCCTCGGTCAAGGACGCGGCATACCGTCTGGTGCCGAGCAGCCGCCGCCCGGGCGTCGTCCGGCTCGCCGAGGAGATCATGCGCCGGGTCGGCGGGTATGCCCTCGGCCAGGCCACCGTCGCGACGATCAACGCCGTGTGCTCGTGGCTGATGATGCAGGTCCTCGGCATCCCCTACGCCGCGATCCTGGCCGTCTCGGTGGGTCTGCTGGGCCTCATCCCGCTCATCGGCGCCACCCTCGGCGCCGTCATCGTGGCCGTCTCGGCCCTGACCGTGTCACCCACGGTGGCGCTGGTCGTGCTCGTCTACTACGTCGTCTACCAGCAGCTCGAGAACTACTGGATCGTCCCCCGCATCATGAAGCGCACCGTCTCGGTGCCCGGGGCCGTCACGGTGGTCGCGGTGCTCGCGGGCGGCACCCTGCTCGGGGTCCTCGGTGCCCTCATCGCCATCCCCGTGGCCGCGGGCCTGCTCCTCATCTACGAGGAGGTCCTGGTCCCGCGCCAGGAGCGTCTCTAGGCCCACCGAGCGCCGCGAATGGTTGCCTGACACCCCACCGAGCGCCGCGAATGGTTGCCTGACACCCCACCGAGCGCCGCGAATGGTTGCCTGAGAACCCACCGAGCGTCGCGGATGGTTGCCCCGACCAACCATCCGCGACGTCTGGTGAAGGACACTTCGGTCAGGCGAAGGAGCCGCCGATCGCCTAGGGCTGGGGCTGGGGCTGGGGCTGGGGCCACGAGCGGTAGCCGAGCAGCTCGGCGTCCCGCACGTAGCCGAACCCCTCGTACAACGCGACGGCGGGCGCGTTGGCCTCGTCGACGACGAGGTTGACCGTGCCCTGCGAGGAGCGGGCGAGCAGCGCGCGCGAGATCGCGGCGAGCAGGCCCGGCGCGAGGCCCTGGCCGCGGTGCGCTGGCGCCATCGCCAGGAAGTCGAGGTAGCCGGCGCCGTCGGCCTGGATCTCGCCGGAGGCGTATGCGGCCACCTCCCCGTCGTGCTCCAGCACCAGGGTGGACCGCGCCTCGTCCGCCAGCAGCTGGCGGGCGGTGGCGTAGGTGCCGGGGAAGGCGGCGTCGTGCAGCGCGCCGATCGCGGGCAGGTCGGCGGACGTGGCGACGCGGGCGTCCGGCGCATCGGCCGGCCAGCGGTGCGCCGTCGCGGTCGTGGCCTGGTAGGCGATGCTCAGGCCGGTGGCGTGCCAGCCCAGGTCGGCGGCGAGCCGCGCCATACCGGTGTGGGCCGGGGCCGCGCTCAGCTCGTGCTGCTCGACCCCCGGCGGCAGCTGTTCCAGGGCCGCACGGACGAGCGCGACGGCATACGCCGACCAGGTCTGCTCATCGAGGGTCCACGGACCGTGGATCCAGCTGCGCATCGTCTCCTCGGGGTCGGCGTCGTGCAGCACGGCGCCGACCACCCGGCCGGAGGGTTCGACCGCCACCCGCAGCGTCTCCTGCCAGGGCGTGTCGAGGTCGTCGAGCTCGGCCCGAACCCCGTCGGCCTCGGTGCCGAGGTAGGCGCACGCCGTGTCCGGCGCGCGCTGGGCGGTGACGATGAGCGCCAGGGCGGCATCCTGCTGGTCCGCGTCGGCCCTGGTGATGGTCATGAGGGCAGGCTAGCGACGGCCGGGGCGGCCGAGCCAACCATTTCCGACGGCCGGGGCGGCCGAGCCAACCATTTCCGACGGCCGGAGCGGCCGGGCCAACCATTTCCGACGCCCGGTCGGGCCACTGCCCACCATTCACGACGCCCGGTCGGGACACTGCCCACCATTCGCGACGCTCGGTCGGTGAAAAGGGGTCAGGCGAAGGAGCCGCCGGGTCGGCGGCGTTCGCGGGCGGACCAGCAGACGGTGTGCCAGTGGCGGCGGTTCTCCGCCTGCTGCATGCCCTCGGTGGGCCAGGCCACGGTGTGCGCCACGTCGGCGCGCACCTCCTGCTGGCACCCGGGGCACCGGTAGGCCCGGCCGCTGTCGTTGGGCCGCACCCGCCGCACCGCCCACACCTGACCGGCGTACCGGACCTCCTCGACCCCGCGCCGCAACGGGTCACCCACGCCGGCCGGCCCCCCGCCCTGCCGGGCCCGCGGCCGGCCGCCCCGCCGAGGGCGGTTGGACCGGGGCACCGGCTCAGGCCGTGAAGGGCCGGTCGAGCAGGACGTGCTCGATGAGCAGCGGCGAGGGGGCCACCGACTCGCGCGGCAGGCCGCCCGCCTCGGCCAGCTCCTCGCAGACCGTGAGGACCTCCTCGGCCCCGATCTGGTCGATCATCGCGAACGGCCCGGCCGGGTAGCCCAGCCCGTACCGGAGAGCGGTGTCGATGTCCTCCACCCCCGCGTAGCCCTCGTCCAGCATCCGCACGGCGTCCATGAGGTGCGGCATGAGCAGGGCGTCGACCACCAGACCCGGGCGGTCCCGGCAGACGACCGGCTCGGCGCCGATCGTCCGGACCAGGGCGCGCAGGATCTCGACGGTCTCGTCGTCGGTGGCGCTGGAGCGGCCGATCTCGACGACCTGGCCGTGGCCCGTCGGGGCGTGCACCCGCAGCACGGCCGCGCGCTCCGGCCGGCCGGAGAGCGCGCCGATCGCCACCGCGAGGTCCTCGCCGACGGTGGTGAGGACCGTGCGCTCCCCCACGACGTCGGCCAGCAGCTCCCACACCTCCTCCTGCACCGGCGTCACCGGCTCCGGCTCGGCGTCCGCGAGCTCGCTCTCCGGCGTCGCCGTCCCCGCCTCGACCACGACGTCGACCCCCGCCAGACCGGCCAGGTCGCCCCGGTCCGCGGGGTCGGGGACGTGGGTGACGGCATACCCACCCTCGCGCAGGCGGGAGACCAGCTCGTCGGCGATCTCGCCGCCGCCCACGACGCCCACGGCGCCGACCTCGGGTGCGCTCGCCCCTGCCTCCGGCTCGTTCACGACCTGCCCGCTCCCGGGCCGGGCATAGGTGTAGAACCCTTCGCCGCTCTTGCGGCCGAGCAGACCGGCCGTCACCATGCGCTCGAGCATCGGGCTCGGGGCGTGCATCGGGCTGCGGCTGTGCGCGTAGATGACGTCGCCGATGTGGTGGCAGACGTCGAGCCCGACGAGGTCCATGAGGGTGCACGGACCCATCGGCAGGCCGGCGCCGACCCGCATGGCGGTGTCGAGGTCCGCGCGCGAGACGTGCCCCTGCTCGAGCATGCGCAGCGCGGAGACGAAGTAGCCGAAGAGCAGGTAGTTGGCGACGAACCCGGCCCGGTCACCCACCACGACCGGCCGCTTGCCGATCCGCCCGGCCAGCTCCACGACCGCCTCGCGGACGGCGTCGTCGGTGCGCACGGTCGTGATGACCTCGACCAGCTGCAGGACGGGAGCGGGGTTGAAGAAGTGCATCCCCACCACGCGCCCGGGGTATGCCGTACCCGCGGCGATGGCGGTGATCGACAGGCTCGAGGTGTTGGACGCGAGCACGGCGTCGGGGGCGACGATGTCGTCCAGGGCGGAGAAGACCTGGTGCTTGAGGTCCAGGACCTCCGGGACCGCCTCGACGACGAGGTCGGCCGGGGCGAGGTCGGCCAGGGCGGTGGTGATGGTGACCCGGTCCAGGATCTCCTGCTGCCCGGCCTCGTCGAGGCGGCCCTTGGCCACCGCCCGGTCGGTGGAGGCCCGCAGGATGCCGCGCCCGCGCTCGGCGAGCTCCTCGGTCGTCTCGACGCCGACGACCTGCACCCCTCCCCTCGCGAAGACCTCGACGATGCCGGCACCCATGGTGCCGAGCCCGATGACCCCGACGGTGGTGATCTGACGCATACCGGGCATCCTCTCATCACCCCCGGCTAGGGTGAGGCCCGTGCGTGTCGTGATCGCCCGGTGCTCGGTGGACTACCACGGAGCCCTCGAAGCCCACCTGCCCCTCGCCACCCGCCTGCTCATGGTCAAGGCCGACGGGTCGGTGCTCGTCCACTCCGACGGCGGGTCCTACAAGCCGCTGAACTGGATGGCCCCTCCCTGCTCGATGGCGCAGACCGACCCGGACGAGGTGGAGGCGCAGCAGGGCGTCACCCAGGTGTGGCAGGTCTCGCACGGCAAGCGCGAGGACACCCTGCGGGTGAAGATCCACGAGGTGCTCTCCGACACCAGCCACGACCTCGGCGTCGACCCGGGGCTGGTCAAGGACGGCGTCGAGGCCCAGCTGCAGGCGCTGCTGGCCGAGCACATCACCACCCTGGGCGAGGACTGGACGCTGCTGCGCCGGGAGTTCCCCACCGCCATCGGCCCGGTGGACATCCTGTGCCGGGACGCGGCCGGCACGACGGTGGCCGTGGAGATCAAGCGGCGCGGCGACATCGACGGCGTCGAGCAGCTGACCCGCTACCTCGAGCTGCTCAACCGCGACCCCCACCTCTCCCCGGTGCAGGGCGTCTTCGCCGCCCAGCTCATCAAGCCGCAGGCCAGGGTCCTCGCCACCGACCGCGGGATCCGCTGCGTCACGCTCGACTACGAGGCGCTGCGCGGCATCGACGACGCGGAGGCGCGGCTCTTCTGAGCTAGCGTGACCGCCATGACCGCCCTGTCCGTCGTGGTCCCGTGCTTCAACGAGCAGGGCACCCTCGCCGAGCTGCACGCCCGTCTGGGCGCCGTGGCGGACGAGCTGGGCGTCGGCGACTCCCTGGAGCTGGTGCTCGTCGACGACGGCTCGACCGACGACACCCTGCAGGTGGCCCGCACGTTGGCCGCGCAGGACCCCCGGGTCGTCGTGCTGCGGCTGTCCCGCAACTTCGGCAAGGAGGCGGCCATGCTCGCCGGCCTCCGGCACGCGGGCGGGCGCAGCGTGGCGATCATGGACGCCGACCTGCAGCACCCCCCGGAGCTGCTGACCTCGATGTACACCCTGCTGCGGACCACCGAGGTCGAGCAGGTCGTGGCCCGCCGCGACCGCGCCGACGACCCCTTCGTCCGGTCCCAGCTCTCCCGGCTCTACTACCGGCTGGTCAACGGCCTCATCGAGACGGTCCGCATCCAGGACGGCGTGGGCGACTTCCGGGTCCTGAGCCGGCCGGTCCTCGACGCCCTGCTGGCGCTGCCCGAGCGCAACCGCTTCTCCAAGGGCCTGTTCTCCTGGGTCGGCTTCCCCACGGGCACGGTCAGCTACCGCAACGTGCAGCGCGGCAGCGGGCACTCCGGCTGGACGCTGCGCTCCCTGCTCAACTACGGCATCGACGGGGCGCTCGCCTTCAACACCCGCCCCCTGCGTCTGCTCATGCACCTGGGCGGCTGGGCGGTGCTCGCCGCCTTGGGCTACCTGCTGTGGCTGCTCGTCGGCTACCTCCTGCACGGGGTCACCCAGCCGGGCTACATCACCACCATCGCGGTCATCACCGGGCTGTCCGGCGTGCAGCTGCTCGCCGTCGGCGTCATGGGCGAGTACGTCGGGCGGATCTACCAGGAGGTCAAGGCGCGACCCAGCTACCTCGTCCACGAGGTGATCCGGGGTGGCGAGGGGGACGGACCTGGTCCCGAGGGGACCGGGGCCGCCGGAGCGCGATGAGGAGCCTGCTGCGCTTCGTCGTCGTCGGGGTGGCCAACACGGCCGTCTACTACCTCCTCTACCGCCTTCTGCTGCTCGGTATGCCGTACGTCCCGGCCCACCTGCTCGCGTGGTCCGGGGCGGTCGTCTTCTCCTTCTTCGCCAACAGCCTGTTCACCTTCGGGGTGCGGCCGACCTGGCGGCGCTTCCTCGCCTACCCGGCCACCACGCTGGTCAACCTCGCCTTCACGACGGTCGGCTCGGTGCTCCTCGTCGAGGCGGCCGGCCTGGACGAGCGCTACGCGACCCTCCTCATGGGCATCGCCGCCGTGCCGGTGACCTTCCTGCTCACCCGCACCGTCCTCACCGCCGGTCGGGAGCCTGCTCCGCCGCGCGGGTGAGGGTGCGCTGCCACGTCGTCTCGCACCCGGTCGTGGTGTCGGTGGTGCGGTCCTCGCGCCGCTCGACGTCGGTGAGCACCACCCCGTCGGGGAGGTCGTAGAAGAGCCGCAGGTCGCAGGCGTAGCGCAGGAGGTAGAAGGCGCGGCGGTAGGCATACCCCTCCTCGGGCAGCTCCGGGACGACCACCTCCCCGGCCCCCGCGGTGCGCGCGGCCTCCACCTGGGCGACGAAGGCGTCGTAGGCGGCGGCGTTGCGCGCGGCGCGCGGCGAGGTGACCGCCACGTAGCCGGTCGCGGCGACGAGGGTGGCGGCCAGGGCGGCCGCAGTGAGCACGCGGCCCGCCCGCGCCTGCCGCGGGCCCCCGCCGGCGAGCGCGCCGAGGACCAGGCGCAGGGCGCAGGCCACCGCGAGGACGAGCGCCGTGACCGGCAGGAAGAAGGCGCGCTGCCCGCAGACGGAGGCCACGATCGGCACCCCGGCGGACACGACACCCGCCGCGGTGAGCGCCAGCACGGGGTATGCCGCGACGGCCCCCCACGCGTCCACGACCAGGACGAGCACGCCCACCACGAGCACCACCGCCGCGGCGACGACGGCGAGGGCCAGCAGGGTGGCCGGGACGGCCGTGTCGGCGTCCGCGCACAGGTCGGCCAGGCGCGGCCACCGGCGGCGGGCGAGCAGGAGCAGGGCCCAGGAGGCCGCGCCCGCCACCAGGGCGCCCCGTCGGGGTGCCCGGCCGGACAGCCGCACCGCGACCACCGCCAGGACCCCGAGGGCCAGCCACCACCCGAGGGTGAGCGAGGCGAACATCAGGGTGGTGCGGGACAGCGCCTGCAGCAGCGGCAGGGCGAGGTCCTCCTCGCCGGTGCGGCGCCACAGACCGGGGGCCGTGGCCAGCACGAGGAAGCCCAGCACGGAGGCTCCGACGGCGGCCCAGGTGGACCGGGAGCGCCCGCGGGCCGGTCGCCGCAGGGCGAGCGCGAGCACGGTGACCACGAGGGTGGCCACGGCGGACACCTCGTGCCCGACGTGGGCATACACCACGACGGGCAGGACCAGCCAGGTCACCCGGGGCGGGAGGGCTCCGCTGACAGCCGCGCCGGCGACGAGGAAGGCGAGCGTGGCGAGCGGGTAGTTCGCCATCCCGGACACCCAGAGCAGGCCCTCGCCGGTGAGCCAGGAGTGCGCCTGGACGGCGAGGAACGGCACGCCCAGCCCGAGCACCGCCCAGACCAGCGGCCGGGTCCGGTGCGAGCCGGCCATCCGCAGCCACGGCCAGGTCGCGAGCCCGGACAGCACCATGATCGCCACCCCGACGACCAGTGCCCCGGGCCGCCCGCCGAGCAGGATGAGCCGGGCGGCGGCGTCCGCGGCCCGGCCGTTGCGGTAGGTGTAGTCCAACTGCCAGGTCGCGAGCCAGCCCCGCAGGGTGGCGGCGTCCCCCGGCTGGTCCCCCGCCATGGCGTGCAGCCAGTCGTCGCCGTGCGGGAAGCCGTGCCGCAGCACGAGCCCCCAGCCCACGGCCGCCAGGGCCACTCCGAGGACCAGCACCAGCGCCGCGGACCGACGCGGGGTGGCCGGTCGGGGCCGGGCGGCGGCGTTCATCACCAGGACACGATGCCAGAGCCGCAGGCCGGCTCGTGCCTCCGGGCGGGCCGCTGCGGCAGAATCGTCCCGTGACCCGCTCCGCCGCCATCGCCGCGCCCAACACCTACGCCACGGAGGCGGCCGCCCAGGCCCTGTCGGCAGGGGGCAACGCGCTGGACGCCGCGGTGGCCGCCATGCTCACCGCCACCGTCACCGAGCCCGGGGTCGTCTCCACCCTGGGCGGGTGCTTCGTCAACGTCTGGGCACCCGGGGAGGAGCCGCTCGTCATCGACGGCAACGTCGAGATGCCGGGCCGGGGCATGAGCGCCGACCGCCGCGGGGAGGGTCTCATCGAGGCCGCCTCGGACTACGGCGGCGGCATGGTGACCTACGTGGGGCCGGGGTCGGTCGCCACCCCCGGGATGCTGGCCGCGATGGGCTGGGCCCACCAGCGCTACGGGCGGGCGCCGTGGGCCGAGCTGCTGCAGCCCGCCGCGGACGTCGCCCGGGCGGGCTACCCCCTCAGCCGCACCGCGCAGTCCTACCTCGTCCTGGTCACCGACACCATCCTGGCGTGGGACCCGGCCACCCGGGCGCTGCTCACCGTCGACGGCGCCGCCCCGGCCGTCGGCCACCGCGTCGTCGACCCGGTGCTGGCCGACACCCTCGAGCACATCGGGGCACAGGGGGCCGGCACGGCCTACCACGGCGACGTCGCGCGGGCGATCGACGCCGACATGCGCGCCCGCGGCGGGCTGCTCTCGCTGGTCGACCTGGAGGCCTACCAGCCGGTCGTGCGGCGGGCGCTGCGCAGCAACCTGGGCCCCTGGGACCTCGCCTGCAACCCTCCGCCCTCCATCGGCGGCCCGGTGCTCACCGCGCTGCTGCGCCTGCTCGGGGCCATCGACGGGCCGATCGACCCGGCGCAGGCGGCGCTGGTGATGAGGGAGGTGCTCGACATCCGCCTCGACCGGATCGACACCGCGCACGACCTCGAGGCGGCCGGCGCCGAGCTGCTGCAGACGCTGCACCACATCGGCTCGACCGGACTGCCGACCTCCCCCTCGACCGCGCACGTCTCGGTCGTCGACGCCGACGGCCTGGCGTGCGCGCTCACCGCGTCGGCGGGCTACGGCTCGGGGATGACCATCGCCGGCACCGGCCTGGTGGCCAACAACTCCCTCGGCGAGCTGGAGCTCAACCGGCACGGGCTGCACGCCCTCGCGCCGGGCACCCGGCTGGCCTCCAACATGGCGCCGACCACGGCCCGCCGGGAGGACGGTGCGGTGCTGGCGATCGGCACACCAGGGGCCGACCGCATCACCACCGCGCTGGCGCAGGTGCTCACCCACCTGGCCCGGCACGGCGAGGACCTGCAGACGGCGGTGGACCAGCCGCGCATGCACCCGCGCCGGCTCGAGGACGGCACCACCCGCATCGACCACGAGCAGGACGCGCAGATCGCGGCGAGCCTGGACGCCGCCGGGCTGGCGCGGCACGAGCACCCGCCGAGCTCGATGTACTTCGGCGGGGTCGGCGCGGCCCTGCGCGCCCCGGACGGCGTCCTCGAGGCGGCGGCGGACGCCCGCCGGGTGGCGGCCACGCTGGTCGCCTGAGCAGCCGCCGCCCGCGCATGGCAGCATGCAGGACATGGTGAACCTCACGCGGATCTACACCCGGACCGGCGACGACGGCAGCACCGCCCTGGGCGACAACGGCCGGACCCGCAAGACGGACACCCGGCTGGCGGCCTACGCCGACACCGACGAGACCAACGCGGTGATCGGGGTGGCCGTGGCCGGAGGCAACCTCCCCGTCGAGGTGCAGGACACGCTGGCCCGCATCCAGAACGACCTCTTCGACGTCGGGGCGGACCTGTGCATGCCGCTGCGGGCGAGCTACGAGTGGGAGCCGCTGCGGGTGAAGTCCGCCTGGGTGGAGGAGCTGGAGGCCGACTGCGACCGCTTCAACGCCGACCTGCCGGCCCTGCGCTCGTTCATCCTGCCCGGGGGCACCCCCGCCGCCGCCCTGCTGCACCAGGCGCGCACGGTCGCCCGGCGGGCCGAGCGCTCGACCTGGGCCGCCCTGGAGGAGTATGGCGACCAGCCGGCCGACGAGGGCGCGGACAAGGGCGTGGGCGGGGTCAACCCGCTCACCGCGACCTATCTCAACCGGCTCTCCGACCTGCTGTTCATCCTGGCCCGGGTCGCCGGTCGCGCCGGCGAGGGCGACGTGCTCTGGCAGCCCGGTGGCGGCCGGGAGCAGCCCTCGCGCTGAGGCGGACCCGCCCAGCGGGGCCGGTCAGGCGACGTGGGAGTTCCAGCCGGGCGGCACGGCCTCGACCCAGGAGCGCAGGGCCGTGTAGTGCTGCTCCCCCAGCGCCAGCTCGAACCGCGCGGTGCCGTAGCTCACCGGCACCCGGATGAGGGCGGCCCCGCCCAGGGCGTCGGCGTCGTCGGTGTCGAGCGGACCGGCCACTCCCAGGTCGAGGTTGCCCCGCATCCACGGACCGACGGACGGACCGCCTCGTCCCCGCAGGGAGAGACGGTCCTCGGTGAAGCGCAGGGTGCCCCGGCGCCAGGGGCGCTCGGCGTCCCGGTAGGCCGCGGGCATCGGCGGGCACATGCTCCCGCGCTCCCCGGCGATCCGGAAGGAGAGCAGCCCGAGGCCCAGGATGACCAGGGCCCCGACCAGAGCCATGAGCACCAGGACGATGGCACCGGCGCCGGTCATGAACGGTGGCGTGCCCGTCAGCCGGCGGCGGGGGCGGACAGCGACCCGGCGTCGACCCGGTCGGCCACCACGACGACCTTGTCCTCGTCGACGGAGAGGAAGCCCCCGTCGATGGTGACCGCCTGCGGCGTGCCCCCCGTGTGGATGGTGACGTCCCCCTCGACGAGCACCGCGAGGACCGGCGTGTGACCGGGCAGGATGCCCAGGTCACCGTCGATGCTGCGGGCGCTCACCATGGAAGCCTCGCCCTCCCAGACCTTGCGGTCCGCGGCGACCAGCTCGACCTGCAGTGCACTCACGAGATGTCCCTTCGATGACGGTTCAAGGATCGAGTCTACCGGCCCGCCCGGAGGACCCGGAACGCGACCGGTCGCGCTCCGCCGGGGCGACCTCGACCGCCCCGGTGCGGCGGTTGAGCGCCGACATGCCGTGGTAGACGAGCAGCGCCGCGCCGGTGCCGAGGGCGATCCCCTCGAAGCTCAGCGCGCCCGCGTCCCACGTGTAGTTGGCGATGCCCACGATCAGCGCCACCGCGGCGGTCGCCAGGTTGATGGGGTTGCCGAAGTCGACCCGGTGCTCGACCCAGATGCGGACGCCCAGGACCCCGATCATGCCGTAGAGCACGGTGGCGGCGCCGCCGAGCACCCCGGCCGGCACGGTCTGGATGAGGGCCCCGAACTTCGGCAGGAAGGCCAGGGCCACCGCCGTGAGGGCGGCGACCCAGTAGGCCGCGGTGGAGTAGACCCGGGTGGCGGCCATCACCCCGATGTTCTCGGCGTAGGTCGTCGTGCCCGAGCCACCGCCCGCCCCGGCCAGCGTGGTCGCCAGGCCGTCCGAGAGCAGCGTGCGGCCGAGCAGATGGTCCAGGGCGTCCGCGGACTCCCCGGTCATCTGCGCCACCGACTTCACGTGCCCGATGTTCTCCGCCACGAGCACGAGCACGACGGGCAGGAAGAGCCCGACGACGCCGAGGTGGAACTCGGGTGCCATGAGCGGGGGCGCCCCCAGCCACCCCGCCTCGGTGACGACCGCCAGGTCGACCTCGCCGCGGACCAGCGCCACGGCATACCCGACGAGCACGCCGAGCAGGATCGACAGCCGGCCCAGCAGCCCGCGGAAGAGCACGGTGCAGAGCAGGATCGCGGCGAGCGTGGCGAGGGCGGTGACCGGTGCCTGCTCGACGTTGCCCCACGCCGCCGGCGCGAGGTTGAGGCCGATGAGCGCCACGATCGCCCCGGTCACGGTGGGAGGCATGAGGCGGGCGATCCAGCCGTGCCCGACGAGCTGCACCAGGACCCCCACCAGGGCCAGCCCGACCCCGGCGATCACCACCCCGCCGAGCGCCCCTGCCGGCCCGTGCTCGGCCTGTGCCGCGGCGATGGGCGCCAGGAAGGCGAAGCTGGACCCCAGGTAGGACGGCACCTGGTTACGGGTGAGCACCAGGAACAGGACCGTCCCCAGCCCGCTGAAGAGCAGCGTGGTGCTGGGCGGGAAGCCGGTGATGAGCGGGACAAGGAAGGTCGCGCCGAACATCGCGACGACGTGCTGCATGCCGATCCCGATGGTCGGCACCCACGCGAGCCGCTCCCCGGGCCCGACGACCTCCCCCGGCGTGATGCGGGTGCCGTCTCCGTGCACGATCCACATGGCTGGTCTCCTCGCTGGTCTGGCTGGTCTCTGCACCGGGCGCGTCGTCGGGACGCACCGGGCGCAGTCAGGCCCCGGTGCCCGCGGATGCGGGTGCCGGGGCCTGGCTCAGGCGACGGGCGTGCTCAGCTGTTCTTCTCCAGCTCGGCGGCCTGGCGCTCGACGTCCTCGAGCCCACCACACATGAAGAAGGCCTGCTCGGGCAGGTGGTCGTAGTCACCGTTCGCCACCTTGGTGAAGGCCTCGATCGTGTCCGACAGCGGGACGGTCGAACCCTCGATGCCGGTGAACTGCTTGGCGACGTAGGTGTTCTGCGACAAGAAGCGCTGGATCCGACGGGCGCGACCGACGAGGATCTTGTCCTCCTCGGACAGCTCGTCGATGCCGAGGATCGCGATGATGTCCTGCAGCTCCTTGTAGCGCTGCAGGATCGACTTCACCCGGACGGCCGTGTCGTAGTGCTCCCGGCTGATGTAGCGCGGGTCGAGGATCCGGCTGGTCGAGGTCAGCGGGTCCACGGCCGGGTAGATGCCCATCGAGGCGATCGGGCGGGACAGCTCGGTCGTGGCGTCGAGGTGGGCGAAGGTCGTCGCCGGGGCCGGGTCGGTGTAGTCGTCGGCCGGCACGTAGATCGCCTGCATCGAGGTGATCGAGTGACCGCGGGTGGAGGTGATGCGCTCCTGCAGGGTGCCCATCTCGTCCGCGAGGTTGGGCTGGTAGCCCACCGCCGAGGGCATCCGCCCGAGCAGCGTGGACACCTCGGACCCGGCCTGGGTGAAGCGGAAGATGTTGTCGATGAAGAGCAGCACGTCCTGCTTCTGGACGTCGCGGAAGTACTCCGCCATCGTCAGCGCGGACAGCGCGACCCGCAGGCGGGTACCCGGCGGCTCGTCCATCTGGCCGAAGACCAGCGCCGTCTGGCCGAGGACCCCGGCCTCCTCCATCTCGACGATGAGGTCGTTGCCCTCACGGGTCCGCTCACCGACGCCGGCGAAGACCGACACACCGCCGTGGTCGCGGGCGACGCGGGCGATCATCTCCTGGATGAGCACCGTCTTGCCCACCCCGGCCCCACCGAACAGGCCGATCTTGCCACCCTGCACGTAGGGGGTCAGCAGGTCGATGACCTTGATGCCGGTCTCGAACATCTGGGTCTTGGGCTCCAGCTGGTCGAACGCCGGCGCCTGGCGGTGGATGCCCCACCGCTCGTTGACCTCGAGGGTCTCGCCCTCGGGCAGGTCGAGGACGTCACCGGTGGCGTTGAAGACGTGACCGAGGGTGACGTCGCCGACCGGGACGGTGATGGGGCCGCCGGTGTCCTGCACCTTCGCGCCGCGGACCAGGCCGTCGGTGGGCTGCAGGGAGATGGCGCGGACCATGTTGTCGCCGATGTCCTGGGCGA
Organism: uncultured Serinicoccus sp.; assembly: GCF_947487915.1. Taxonomy (GTDB): domain Bacteria; phylum Actinomycetota; class Actinomycetes; order Actinomycetales; family Dermatophilaceae; genus Ornithinicoccus. The sequence goes on from NZ_CANKYH010000006.1 coordinate 158,979, forward strand.
CCTCGAGGTTGACGGTCTTGGTCTCCCCGCCGATCTCGACCTCGGTCTTCAGCAGGTTGTAGAGCGACGGCATCTGCCCCGGGGGGAACTCGACGTCGACGACGGGGCCGATGATCCGGGCCAGGCGACCCACGGCGCCCTGGGTCTGCTCCGTGGTGGGAGCCTCGGTGGTGGCAGTCATGGCTGCGTGCTTCCTCTCACTTGGCGTCGGCGAGGGCGCTCGCGCCGCCCACGATTTCGCTGATCTCTTGGGTGATCTCGGCCTGGCGGGCCTGGTTGGCAAGACGCGTGTAGGTCTTGATGAGCTCCTCGGCGTTGTCCGTCGCCGACTTCATCGCCCGCTGGCGGGCGGCGAGCTCGGACGCGGCGGACTGGAGCAGGGCGTTCCAGATCCGCGAGGTGATGTAGCGCGGGAGCAGGGCGTCGAGCACCTCCGCGGCGTCCGGCTCGAACTCGTAGAGCGGGAAGCCGTTCTCCCGGGTGCGCGGCGCGGCGTCCTCGACGACCTCCAGCGGCAGCAGGCGGGTGACCTGCACCTCCTGGGTGACCATGTTGACGAACCGGGTGTAGACGAGGTGGATCTCGTCGACCCCGCCCTCGTCGGTGCCCTTGGTGAACTCACCGATGAGCCGCTCGGAGATCTCCTGCGCGACGTCGAAGGTCGGGGAGTCGGAGAAGCCGCTCCACGAGTCCTCGAACGGCCGGTTGCGGAAGGAGTAGTAGGACTCCGCCTTGCGCCCGGTGAGGAAGGGGACGTACTCCATCCCGGAGTCCTCGACGAGCTCGCGCAGCTGCTCGCTGCGCTTGAGCACGTTGGCCGCGTAGGCGCCCGCCAGGCCTCGGTCGGAGGTGATGACGAGCACCCCGGCGCGGCGCGGCTGCTCCCGCTTGGTGGTCAGCGGGTGGTCGACGTCGGCGTGCGTCGCGACCGCCGAGGCGGCCCGGGTGATCGCCCGCGCGTACGGCGTGGTCTCCGCGACCCGCTGCCGGGCCTTGACCACCCGGGAGGCGGCGATGAGCTCCATGGCCCGGGTGATCTTCTTGGTCGACTGGACGGACCGGCTGCGCTGGCGGTACTCCCGCTGCTGCGCTCCCATATCTCGCCTCTCTCGTTGGCTCTGGTGGTCGGTCGGATCGCTGGGGTATGCCCTGCGCTCAGTTGCGCTGGACGGTCAGCTGCTCCTGGTCGACCTCGTCGTCACCCATGGCGTCGACCGGGTCGTCCTCGGCGGAGCCGACGCCGACCTCGGCACTGTCGTCGGGGGTGAACTCGGACTGGAAGGTGCTCATGGCGTCGGCCAGCGCGGCGGCGGTGTCGTCGCCGAGCTTGCCGCTCTCGCGGATGCCGGCGAGGAGACCGTCGTGCTCGCGGCGCAGGAACTCCACCCACTCGTTCTCGAAGCGACGCACGTCGCTCACGGGCACCTCGTCGATGTGGCCGTTGGTGCCGGCCCAGATGATCGCGACCTGGTCCTCGACCGAGACCGGGGAGGACTGCGGCTGCTTGAGGATCTCGACCATGCGCGCACCGCGGGCCAGCTGGGCCTTGGACGCGTCGTCGAGGTCGGAGGCGAACATCGCGAAGGCCTCCATCTCACGGAACTGCGCGAGGTCGACCTTGAGCCGGCCGGAGACCGACTTCATCGCCTTGATCTGCGCGGCGCCACCGACCCGGGAGACCGACACACCCACGTCGATCGCCGGGCGGACGTTGGAGTTGAACAGGTCCGCCTGCAGGTAGATCTGCCCGTCGGTGATGGAGATGACGTTGGTCGGGATGTAGGCCGAGACGTCGCCCGCCTTGGTCTCGATGATCGGCAGCCCGGTCATCGAGCCGGCGCCCATCTCGTCGGACAGCTTCGCGCAGCGCTCCAGCAGCCGGGAGTGCAGGTAGAACACGTCGCCCGGGTAGGCCTCGCGGCCCGGCGGCCGGCGCAGCAGCAGCGACACCGCGCGGTAGGCCTCGGCCTGCTTGGACAGGTCGTCGAAGACGATGAGCACGTGCTTGCCGTCGTACATCCAGTGCTGGCCGATGGCCGAGCCGGTGTAGGGGGCGAGGTACTTGAAGCCGGCCGCGTCCGAGGCGGGGGCGGCCACGATGGTCGTGTAGTCCAGCGCGCCGTTCTCCTCCAGCGTGCTGCGCACCGAGGCGATGGTCGAGCCCTTCTGGCCGATCGCGACGTAGATGCAGCGCACCTGCTTGTCCGGGTCGCCGGACTCCCAGTTGGCCCGCTGGTTGAGGATGGTGTCGATGGCGACGGCGGTCTTGCCGGTCTGCCGGTCACCGATGATGAGCTGGCGCTGACCACGGCCGATGGGGATCATCGCGTCGATCGCCTTGATGCCGGTCTGCAGCGGCTCGTGCACCGACTTGCGCGCCATGACACCGGGGGCCTGGAGCTCGAGCGCGCGGCGGCCCTCGGTCTCGAGGTCGCCCATCCCGTCGATGGGCTGGCCGAGCGGGTTGACGACGCGACCGAGGTAGCCGTCACCGACGGGGACCGAGAGGACCTCGCCGGTGCGACGGACGTCCTGGCCCTCCTCGAGCCCGGAGAAGTCACCCAGCACGATGACGCCGACCTCGTGCACGTCGAGGTTCAGGGCCAGACCGAGGGTGCCGTCGGCGAACTCGAGCAGCTCGTTGGTCATCACCGAGGGCAGACCCTCGACGTGCGCGATGCCGTCACTGGCGTCGACCACCCGGCCGACCTCTTCACGTGAGGCCGCACCCGGCTCGTAGGACTTGACGAACTGGTCCAGCGCGTCCCGGATCTCCTCCGGACGGATCGAAAGCTCCGTCATGATTCTTCTCCTCGTCATGGCCCTGGGCTTGGGGTCGGGCCGGTGCTGTGGGGTAGGTGGTGGGCTCTGGTCAGCCGGCCATGAGGCGGCGGGCCTGGTCGAGACGATGGCTGACGGTGCCGTCGATGACCTCGTCACCGATCTCGACCCGGATGCCGCCGACGACGTCGGGGTCGACGACCACGTTGGTGTGCACGGTGCGGGAGTACTGCCGGCTCAGCGTCGCGCGCAGGGCCTCCTCCTGCTCGCCGGTCAGCGGCACGGCGGTGGTGACGATCGCGGTGACCTGGTCCTGGACCTCGGCGGCCTGCTCGAGGTATGCCGCGAGCGTCCGCTCGAGGCGGCTGCCACGGACCCCCACGGCCGCCTGCGCGGCGAGGCGGACCGTCTCCGGGGCGGACTTCACCGAGAGCAGGCGCTCCACGAGCGCGCGCTTGGCCTCGGCCGGGGCGCGCCGGTCGGCGAGGGCCGCCTGCAGCTCGGGCGCGGACTGCACGATCCGGCTGAACCGGAACAGCTCGTCCTCGACCTGGCCCAGCCGGTCGTGCCGGTGCGCGTGGACCAGGTGCGCCTCGACCGCGAGCCGCTCGAGGGCGGTCGCGAGGTCACCGGTCCCGGCCCACCGCTGCGTCACGACGGCCTGGACGACGTGCAGCGCCTCGTCGCCCACCTTGCCGGCGAGCAGACGCTGGGCGATCGCGGCCCGCTCCTGCCCCTCGCGGGAGGGGTCGGCGAGGGTGCGCGCGAGGACCTTGTTGCCGTCCACCAGCCGGGCCACGGCCCACACCTGGTCGCCTACGCGGGCCGGGTCGACCGCCCCGCCCTCGTGCTGGAGCACCTGCTCCAGGCCCTCGCGGGCCCCGTGGTAGGACCGCCGGTAGGCGCTGTCCATCAGCGGACCTCGTCGCGGGCGCCGTGCTTCGCGGGGGCGATGGCACCGGAGTCCAGGTCGGCGAGGAAGCGGTCCACGATTCCTCGTTGCCGCGCTTCCTGTTCGAGGGACTCGCCGACGATCTTGCTGGCCAGGGCGGTGGAGATCTCGCCGACCTCGCCACGCAGCTGGACGAAGGCCTGCTGGCGCTCGGCCTCGACCTGCTTGTGCGCGGTCTCGGTGATCCGGTTGGCCTCGACCTGGGCCTGCTCGCGCATCTCGGCGATGATCTGCGCGCCCTGCTCCTTGGCCCGCTCGCGGATCTGGGCGGCCTCGGCCCGCGCCTCACCGAGCTGGTCCTCGTACTTCTTCTTCGCGGCGGCCGCCTCGGCCTCGGCCTTCTCGGCGCGCTCCATCCCACCCTCGATGGCCGACGTGCGGTCGGCGTAGGCCTTCTCGAGGTTGGGGACGATCTTGCGCTTGACGAAGAAGTAGAAGATGCCGAAGACGATCAGCCCGAAGATGAGCTCCGGCATGTAGGGCAGGATCGGGATGGCTCCCTCACCGGCCCCGATGGGCTCGGAGTGGTCGTCCTCGGTCGCGGCCTTCAGCGCGCCCGCAACGATCGTGGTGTAGTCCACGAGCGGCTCCTCACGTGTACGTGTCCGTCACCGGCGGACCGGTGCTGCGGACGGGTCTGGGGAAGGGGCAGGGGGGTCAGCCGACGAAGAACGCGATGAAGAAGAGCACCAGGCCGAAGATGGCGAGGGCCTCCGCGAGCGCGAAGCCGAGGATGGCGATCGGCTGCAGCTTGCCCTGCGCCTCGGGCTGGCGGGCGACGCCGTTGATGTAGGCCGCGAAGATCAGACCCACGGCGATCGCCGGGCCGATGGTCGACACGCCGTAGCCGAGGAGGGTGATGTCACCAGACACGTCAGTTCTCTTTCTGTTGAGGTCCCGGCACCCGTCGGGCGCCGGAGGCTTCTAGTGCGTATTCAGTTGTGGTCGGGGGTGGAACGGGGCAGGTCAGTGCTCGTCCGCCAGGGCCCCGCCGATGTAGGACGCGGCGAGGAGGGTGAAGACGTAGGCCTGCAGGAACTGGATCAGCGCCTCGAAGACCGTGAGCAGGGCACCCAGGATCCAGGCGGGCAGGGCCACCAGCATGAGGCCGGGCTCGAAGGTCTTGAAGAGGTACCAGCCGCCGACGATGAAGACCACGAGGAGCATGTGACCGGCGAACATGTTGCCGAAGAGTCGCAGCGCCAGCGTGAGCGGCCGGGTGATGAAGAAGGTGATGAGCTCGAGGAAGAGGATGAACGGCTTGATCCACCCCGGCAGCCCGGCCGGGAGCATGCCCCCGATGTAGGAGCCCAGACCGCCAGCCTTGCGCAGCCCCACCCAGTGGTAGACGACGTAGACGATGAGGGTGAGGCCGATCGGGAAGCCGATCCGCGCCATCGTGGGGTTCTGGAACGGCGGGATGATCCCGAAGACGTTGTTGAGCAGGATGAACACGAACAGCGAGAACAGGAACGGCACGAAGGGCATGAAGTCCTTGCTGCCGATCATGTCGCGGGCGATGCCGTTGCGGGCGAAGTTGTAGACCTGCTCGGTCAGCCACTGCCCCTTGCCCGGGACGATCGCGGCCCGGCGGGTCGTGACGAACAGCCCCACCATGAGCAGTCCTGTCGCGATGGCCATGAGCAGCATGGGACGGGTGAAGTAGTACTCGGTCCCGGGGATCGCGAAGAGCGGCTGCCAGAAGTCGCCGGGGGTGGGGGGGAAGTGGCTCTCCCCACCGGCCGTCGGCAGGACGAGGCCAGCGGCCGTCATGGTCGCGTTCACGCGTTCTCCTCCACACAGTCATTGTCGGACATCGAAGCCCCTGGGCAGACAGGGACGGGACCCGGCTCCGAGGTCATGACCTACCGTACCTGAGCCAGATGACGTACATGGACGCCACCATCCCGAGGACCACGCCGACCGGGAGGGCCGCGACGGTCCCCCACCAGTGGTCCAGGGCGAACCCGACCAGCCCGAACCCGGCCGGCCCTGCGAGGAGGTAGGCGAGTGCACCGTTGGCGATGTCGGTCTGGGCGCTCATGCCCTCGACCTCCGGCTCGTGCCCGCCGTGCGGGGACGGCACTCTCATGCCCCACCTCCCGCGGTCGGCAGGGTCAGCGTGGACCGCGACCGCAGGTAGCCGACGACCAGCCCGGCCTGGAAGACCAGGCCCACGAGCACGAAGGCGACGACCAGCGGCACGATCTGCAGCCAGGTCGTCTGGCCCAGGGCCCAGATGACCGCTCCCAACGCCGCCATCTGCAGCACGAAGACCCCGAACGCCCCGGCCATCGTGGTCGCCGTCGGGCCGGCCAGGACACCGCGGATGCCGAGGACCCCCAGGGCGAACACCACCAGCGACAGCGCACTGCCGACGAGGGCGGAGACCGCACCCCAGCCGCCGGTCGCAGCCCACGTCAGCAGGGGCACCAGCACGGCCACCGGGACGCCCGCCACGAGGGCACCGAGCATCATCGTGCGCGCCGCCGGGCGGGCGGTCGCAGGGGTCACGGTGGAGGTCATGGCGTCGAGGCTCCGGACGGGGGAGGAGGGTCGGGGCGCTTGTGAAAACTATCACAAGCGTGGCGGTCCAGCCCAATCCGCACACCCGCGCCCGGGCCGTCGCCGCTCATCAGGCTCACCACGCTACCGCCGTCCGCCCGCGAGGTCAGGCGCCGCCCGCAGGGTCAGCACCACGGCCAGGGCCAGCAGCCCGGCGATGCCGGTGAGGGAGACCCAGGCGGGGAGGTAGGCGAAGGACACGCTCCCGGCGGCGATGAGCAGCGACCACAGGTAGAGCAGGACGACGGCCCGGCGGTGGCTGTGACCGATGTCGAGCAGCCGGTGGTGCAGGTGCCCGCGGTCAGGCTTCCACGGCAGCTGCCCCGCCCGCGTGCGGCGCAGGATGGCCAGCACCATGTCCAGGAACGGCAGCGCGAGGATGGCCAGGGGGATGACGACCGGCAGCAGGATGGCGGTGACCGCGGAGGCGCTGGCCACCGAGGAGCTCGGGTCCACCGACCCGGTCATGGAGATGGTCGCGGCGGCGAGGAGCAGCCCCAGCAGCAGGGCCCCCGCGTCGCCCATGAACAACCGCGCCGGGTGAAAGTTGTGCGGGAGGAAGCCCAGGCACACCCCGACGATGGCGGCGCTGATGAACGTCGCCTCGGAGAAGACGTTGGGTGGGTCGAAGCTGCGGCTGACCAGGTAGGTCCAGCTGAAGAACGCCCCGGCGGCGATGAGGACCACCCCGGCGGCCAGACCGTCCAGCCCGTCGATGAAGTTGACCGCGTTGGTCGAGATGACGACGACGAGGATGGTGAGGGTCACCATGACCGGCTCGGGCAGGTAGGTGACCCCGAGGATGGGCAGCGAGAGCAGCCGGACGCCGTAGAACGCCATGATCCCGCCGGCCAGGATCTGGCCGGCCAGCTTGGTCATCCAGTCCAGCTCGCGGACGTCGTCGACGGCGCCGAGCGCGGTGATGAGGACGGCCGCGGCCAGCACGCCGAAGAGTCGGGGCGTGGCGTCGAAGAGCTGGCCGTGGTAGGGCAGCTGCGAGCCGAGCACGACCGCCGCGGCGAAGCCCGCGAGCATGGCCACCCCGCCCAGCCGCGGGATCGGCACGGAGTGCACGTCGCGGTCCCGCACCGCCGTGATGGCGCCCACCCGCAGCGCCATCCGGCGGACCAGGGGGGTCGCGAGGTAGGTGACGACCGCCGCGGTCAGCAGCACCATGAGGAACTCGCGCACTGGTCTGTCTCACCCCTCCCGGCGGTCGGCCTCGTCGAGGTATGCCGTCGGCCCGGCCCGCGGTCCGTCAGCCGGCCGCGGGCTCGGGATAGGCGGGGTAGGCGGGGTAGGCGGTGAGCAGCTCGCCGGCGGCCTCGCGGACCTCCCGGGCGACCGGGTGGTCCGGGCTGCCGTCGGTCTCGGTGACCGCCCGGTGGATGAGGTCGGCGACGACCGCCATCTGCTCGGGCCCCATCCCCTGCGTCGTGACCGAGGGGCTGCCCACCCGGATCCCGGAGGCGACGTTGGGCTTCTCCGGGTCGAAGGGGATGGCGTTCTTGTTGAGGACGATCCCGGCGGCGTCGCAGCGCGCCTCGGCGTCCACCCCGGTCACCCCCACGCCGCGCAGGTCGTGCAGCGACAGGTGCGTGTCGGTGCCGCCGGTGACCGGCCGGATGCCCCGTTCGTCGAGTGCTCCCGCGAGCGCGGAGGCGTTGGTCAGCACCCGCTGGGCGTAGTCCTGGTAGGCCGGGGTCATGCACTCGGCGAAGTTGACGGCCTTGGCCGCGACGCCGTGCATGAGCGGCCCGCCCTGCATCATCGGGAAGACCGCACGGTCGATCTTCTTGGCGTGCTCCTCCGTGCAGACGATGGCTCCCCCGCGGGGCCCGCGGAGCACCTTGTGGGTCGTGAAGGAGACGACGTCGGCGTGCGGCACCGGAGAGGGGATGGCCTGACCGGCCACCAGCCCGATGAAGTGCGCGGCGTCCACCCAGAAGATCGCGCCGACCTCGTCGGCGATCGCCCGGAAGCGCGCGAAGTCGATGAGGCGGGGGATGGCCGAGCCGCCGGCCAGGATGATCTTGGGCCGGTGCTCCTTGGCGAGCGCCTCGACCTGGTCGTAGTCGATGTGCTCGGTGTCGGCGGCCACGCCGTAGTGGACGGCGTTGAACCACTTGCCGGAGAAGCTCACCTTGAAGCCGTGGGTGAGGTGCCCGCCGTGGTCCAGCGACATGGCGAGGATGGTGTCGCCGGGCGAGGCGAAGGCGCCGTAGACGGCCTGGTTGGCGCTGGCCCCGGAGTGGGCCTGGACGTTGGCGTGGTCGGCCCCGAAGAGCTGCTTGGCCCGCTCGATCGCCAGCTTCTCGACCTTGTCCACCTCGGCGCAGCCGCCGTAGTAGCGGGCGTCGGGGTAGCCCTCGGCATACTTGTTCGACAGCGTGCTCCCCAGGGCGGCGAGCACCGCCGGGCTCGTCTGGTTCTCGCTGGCGATGAGCTGGATGCCGGCCCGCTGCCGGTCCAGCTCGGAGACGAGGAGCTCGGCCACCTGCGGGTCCTGCTCGAGCAGGGCGCCGAAGGACGGGCCGTAGTAGGAGTCCGGGGTCACGCGCGTCGTCATGCGGCCCACTCTATGGGGTGGCTGCGCTCTCGTCGGCCCGCGGCGCGGCGACCGTGCGCACGGCCTCGGCCGGCACCCGCACCCCGCTCGGGGTGACCGAGCCGACCAGGCTCGCCCGCTCCCCGTCCCCCGGGTCCGCAGGACCCGGCTCGTCCGCCTGGTCGGGGGTGCTCGTGCTCGTCGCGGCGACCGCCGCCTCCGGGGAGTCGTGCAGGACCGTGGTGCCCAGCACCCCGCGGATCTCCTCGGAGCCCAGCGCGCCCAGCCGCAGGACGACGGGCTCCTCCCCCGTGCAGTCCAGGATCGTCGAGGGCTGCCCTCCGGTGCGCGGACCGCCGTCGAGGTAGGCCGCGACCGCGCCACCGAGCTGGTCCAGGGCCTCCTGCGCCGTGGTGGCGGCGGGCTGACCGGTGACGTTGGCGCTGGTCACCGCCAGGGGCCCGACCTCGGCGAGCAGCTCCAGGGCGAGCTCGTCGTCGGGCATGCGCAGCGCCACGGTCCCGTTGGTCTCGCCCAGGTCCCACTGCAGCGACGGCTGCGCCCGCAGCACGAGGGTGAGCGGCCCGGGCCAGAAGTGCCGCATGAGGATGCGGGCGTACATCGGCACGTCGGTCGCCAGCCCGTCGACCGTGCGCGGGTTGGGCACGAGGACCGGTGGAGGCATCTCCCGGCCGCGGTGCTTGGCCGCGAGCACCATCGCCACCGCGACGACGTCGAAGGCGTCGGCGCCGACACCGTAGACCGTGTCGGTCGGCAGGACGACCACCTTGCCCTCGCGCACGACCGCCGCCGCACGCGCGAGGGCGTCCTCCCGCTGCTGCTCGTCGACGCAGTCGAGCAGGCGGTCCTGCAGCGGCGCGGTGCCGGACATGGGGCCTCCGTCGGGGTGCTCGGTGTGGACGAGGATCATCTTCCCACGTCAGGCCCGCGGCGCTTCGACTTGCACGACGCCGGCGGAACCAGTTGGGTGAGGTGTTGCCCACGGCGGGCGCACCCGCGCGCCCGCCTCGACACAAGGAGAGTGACCCGTATGCGTGGTAGCGGCCTGATCTGGACCATCGTGGGCGTTCTGCTCATCATCGCCCTGCTGATCTTCATCTTCTGATCACCCCCGACCCCTGAGCGTCGGTGCCCCGAGGGGCGCCGACCGACGGCCCAACCGAGCCCCGGAGCCGCTGGCTCCGGGGCTCGTCCGTGTCCGCAGCCGTCAGGGACGGGTGGCGACGACGACCCGCGGGCGACCGGCGAGGTCGTCGTGGTCGGTGACGGACGTCCACCCGGCGTGGGTCAGCAGCTCGACGGCCGACCCGGACTGCACGTCGGCGTGCTCCATGAGGAGCACCCCGCCCGGGCGCAGCAGGGCCATCGCCCGCGCGGCGAGCAGGCCCGGCAGCAGCAGCCCGTCCGCCCCACCGCCGTAGAGCGCGACCTCGGGATCGTGGTCCCGGACCTCGACGTCCACCGGCACGGCGTCGGGAGGGATGTACGGAGGGTTGCTCACCACGACGTCCACCCGGCCGAGCCGGTCCTCGAAGGACTCCTGGGCCGGGCCGAGGCGCAGGTCGACCGCGAGCCCGGTGCGCCCCAGATTGGCCTGGGCGTAGCGGTGCGCGTCCGGCGCCAGCTCGACGGCACCGACCCGGGCGTCCGGGCGCCGGTGCGCGAGCGCCAGCGCGACCGCCCCGCTTCCCGTGCACAGGTCCACCACGGAGGGGCTCTGCAACGGCTCCAGAGCCGCCAGTGCCAGGTGGACGAGCGTCTCGGTCTCCGGGCGAGGCACGAACACCCCGGGCCCCACGAGCAGCTCGAGGCCGGAGAACCAGGCGGTCCCCGTGAGGTGCTGCAGCGGCACCCGGTCAGCGCGGCGCACCACGAGCTCCAGGAACGCGCCGTGGGCCTCCGGGGGCACCTGCTCGCGCATCACCCGGGCCCGGCGCAGCTGCGGACCGTCCAGCCCCATCGCGTGGGCCAGCAGCAGCTCGGCGTCGACCTCCGGGCTGGCAACCCCCGCCTCTTGGAGCCGGCCGGTGGCGGCGCGGACGAGCTCGTCGACGCTCACGACGCCGTCCCGCTCGTCGCCGACCTCACCTCGGGGGCCGAGGACCGCTGGCGTGCTGGCTGCGTGTCGTCCTGACGCTGACGCCCCGGGGCCGCCACGGCGCGCGGGTCCGGCGTCACTGCTCCCCCGCCGCCGCCAACCGGGCGGCCTCGTCGGCCTCGACCGCGGACCGCACCACCGGGTCGAGGTCGCCGTCCAGGACCTGGTCCAGGTTGTAGGCCTTGAAGCCGGTGCGGTGGTCGGCGATGCGGTTCTCACCGAAGTTGTAGGTGCGGATCCGCTCGCTGCGGTCCACCGTGCGGATCTGGCTGCGCCGGGCCGCGCTCGCCGCCTGCTCCGCCTCCTCGACCGCGATCTGGTGCAGACGGGCACGCAGCACGCGCAGCGCGGACTCCTTGTTCTGGAGCTGGCTCTTCTCGTTCTGGCAGGAGACGACCAGGCCGGTCGGCAAGTGGGTGATGCGCACGGCCGAGTCGGTGGTGTTCACCGACTGGCCCCCCGGCCCCGAGGAACGGAACACGTCGACCTTGAGGTCGTTCGGGTCCAGCTCGACCTCCGCGGGGTCCTCGAGGTCCGGCATGACCAGCACCCCGGCGGCGGAGGTATGCACCCGCCCCTGGCTCTCGGTCACGGGGACGCGCTGCACGCGGTGGACGCCGCCCTCGTACTTCAGCCGCGCCCACGGCGCCTCGCCCGGCGCCGGCGAGCCTGTGGCCGTCACCGAGACGCGGGCCTCCTTGTAGCCCCCGAGGTCGGACGGGGTGGCGTCCAGCAGCTCGGTGCGCCACCCGCGGCGCTCGGCGTAGCGGAGGTACATCCGCAGGAGGTCACCGGCGAACAGGGCGGACTCCTCTCCCCCCTCACCGGCCTTGACCTCGAGGATGACGTCACGGTCGTCGTCGGGGTCTCGGGGCACCAGCTGGCGGCGCAGCCGTTCGGCGGCGTCCTGCTCGGCGGCCTCGAGGGCGGGGAGCTCCTGGGCGAAGCCCTCGTCCTCCGCGGCGAGCTCGCGCGCGGCCTCCAGGTCCCCCCTCGCGGCCTCCCAGGCCCGGTATGCCGTGACCGTCGCCGTGAGAGCGGCATACCGGGTGTTGAGGCGGCGCAGCGCCCCCGGGTCGCCGTGCACCGCGGGGTCGGCGAGCCGGCGCTCGAGGTCGGCGTGCTCCTCGAGCAGCGGCCGGGCGGAGTCGAACACCGTGTCCTCCTAGGGACGAGCCGGGGCCGGGACGACGAACGCCGGCCCCGCGAGCTCTCGCGGGGCCGGCGGGACGTGGCTGCTAGTTGGCGGCCTTCTTGCCGTAGCGCTCCTGGAAGCGGGCGACGCGCCCACCGGTGTCCAGGATCTTCTGCTTGCCGGTGTAGAAGGGGTGGCACTGGGAGCAGACGTCGGCGCTGATGCGGCCCGACGTCGCGGTGCTGCGGGTGGTGAACGACGCACCGCAGGTGCAGGTGACCTGGGTCTCGACGTACTCCGGGTGGATGTCCTTCTGCATGTCTCTCCTTGGGTGGCGTGGTGTCCCCGGGTCGACCGCGCGGGAGCGCGGTCGTGAACCGGTGGGCCAGCGGATCAGTCTACGCGACCGGGGTCGGTGCCGTGCACCGCTCAGTCGTCGTCGTCCAGCCGGACCGAGCTGGTCTGCTGGACCTGGGTGAGGAACTCGTAGTTGTGCTTCGTCTTCTTCAACCGGTCGAGGAGCAGCTCGATTCCCTGCTGCTGGTCGAGGGCGGACAGCACACGGCGCAGCTTCCACATGATCTTGAGCTCCTCCGACGACATGAGGATCTCCTCGCGCCGGGTGCTCGAGGCGTTGACGTCGACGGCCGGGAAGGTCCGGCGGTCGGCCAGGTGACGGGAGAGCTTGAGCTCCATGTTGCCGGTGCCCTTGAACTCCTCGAAGATGACCTCGTCCATCTTGGAGCCGGTCTCCACCAGCGCCGTCGCGAGGATCGTCAGCGAGCCGCCCTCCTCGATGTTGCGCGCGGCACCGAAGAACTTCTTCGGCGGGTAGAGCGCGGCGGAGTCGACACCACCGGACAGGATCCGGCCCGAGGCCGGGGCCGCCAGGTTGTAGGCGCGGCCCAGGCGGGTGATGCCGTCGAGCAGCACCACCACGTCCTGGCCCAGCTCGACGAGGCGCTTGGCCCGCTCGATCGCCAGCTCGGCCACCATCGTGTGGTCGCTCGCCGGGCGGTCGAAGGTCGAGGAGATGACCTCGCCCTTGACGTTGCGCTGGAAGTCGGTGACCTCCTCCGGACGCTCGTCCACCAGGACGATCATCAGGTGCACCTCGGGGTTGTTGGTGGTGATGGCGTTGGCGATGGACTGCATGACCATCGTCTTGCCCGCCTTGGGCGGGCTGACGATGAGACCGCGCTGGCCCTTGCCGATCGGCGTCACCAGGTCGATGACCCGGGTGGTGAGGTTCTTCTGCTCGGTCTCCAGCCGCAGCCGCTGCTGCGGGTAGAGCGGGGTGAGGCTGGAGAAGTCCGGCCGACGGCGGCCCTGGTCGGGCTCCTGACCGTTGATGCTGTCCAGCCGCACGAGGGCGCTGAACTTGCCCTTGTCCCGCTTGTTGCCGGTCGAGGACACGGTGTGCTGCCCGACGTCGCTGCCGTCCTGCGGGGCCTTGATGGCACCCGTGACCGCGTCGCCCTTGCGCAGGCCGTGCTTCTTGACCAGGCCCATCGGGACGTAGACGTCGGTCGGGCCGGGGAGGTACCCGGTGGTCCGGATGAAGGCGTAGTTGTCGAGCAGGTCCACGACACCGCCGACGGGGACGAGCACGTCCTCCTCGGAGTAGCTCTCGGGGGAGTCCTGCTGCTGCTGGCCTCCCGACGCGGGCTGGGCACCACGGCCCCGCTTGCGGTCGCGGTTGCGGTTGCGGCTGCGCCGACGTCCGCGCCGGCCTCCCTCGTCGTCGCCCCAGTCGCCGTCGCCGTCCCGGCCCTGCTGATCGCCCCGGTCGGGCTGGCGGCGGTCGTCCTGCCGGCCGTCGCGGGCCTGCTGCCCCTGGCGGTCGTCCTGGTTGCGCTGGCCGCCCTCACGACGCTCGTCCTGGCGACGCTCGTCCTGGCGGCGGTCGTCCTGGCGGCGCTCGTCCGGGCCGCCCTCACGGCCCTGCTGACCCTGGCGGTCGTCCTGGCTGCGCTGAGCGCCCTCACGGCGGTCCTCGCCGTTCGGCGCGGAGCCCCCGCCCACCGGGTCGCCCTGGGCGCGCTCCTGCTGGTCGGCCTGCCGGTCCTGCTCGCTGCGGGGCGCGCCGGCGCTGGAGCCGCCGCGGCGGCTGCGCCGTGTGCGCGAGCCCCCGGCGGTGCCGGTGGTCTCCTCGCGCTCGGCCTGCGCGCGGTCCAGGGCGGCCTCGATGGCGTCCTGACGACCGGCGGAGCCGTTGGTGCTGGCAGCGCCCCCGCGCTGATCCCGGATGGCGGAGACCAGGTCGGCCTTGCGCATCTTGTTGTTCACGGTGATACCCATGCCCGACGCGAGCTCCTGGAGCTCGGCCAGACGAAGGGTGCTCAGCGCGCCCGTGCGGGTCGCGCCGGCGTCGGTGATCTCAGTCACGTGGGATTCCTTCCCCCTCGGTCGCAACCGGTTCGGGGCCTAGGGTGTCGCGGTGCACGGAAGGTGGCACCGCTGTCGGACTCGGCACGGGGACGACCGGTGCAGCGGCCTCAGTATCAGGACACGTCGCGAAGCCGACGGCCCGTGCGTGGAGTGCCTCGGAGCCGTTCACCGATGTGTCCGGCCGTGTCACGAGGCGCCCTCACGATAACACGGGGGCGGGCCCGGACCATACCCGCCGCGAGGCCCTCACCCCACCCGCGTCGCCCGGGACGCCCGGACCAGGTCCCCCAGCACGGCCGAGGCGGTCTGGTCGCCGCCGGCACCCGCGCCGGTGAGCCGCACGGTCCCCGCCAGCACGGCCTCGACCTCCACGACGTTGGTCCCGCCGCGGGCCTGCGCCAGCGGGTCGACGGCGGGGAGCGCGGTGGGAGCGACCCAGGCCCGAACCCGGCCGTCGGCGTCCCTCCTCGCGTCCGCCACGAGCTTGAGCACCTCGCCCCGACCGGCGGCGGCCGCGAAGTCGGCGTCGGTCAGTCCCGAGATTCCCGTCGTCCCGACCTCCTCCAGGGGCACCGGCACCCCCCAGGCCGTCCGGGCCAGGATGGCGACCTTGGCGGCGGCGTCCAGACCCTCGAGGTCCTCGGTGGGGTCCGCCTCGAGGTAGCCCAGCTCACCGGCCTGCCGGACGGCGTCGGCGAAGGGCACGCCCTCGCGGGCCACCAGGTCGAGCACGTAGTTGGTGGAGCCGTTGACGATCCCCCGGATCGCCGTGATCTCGTCGCCGGCCAGCGACTCGCGCACGACCGCCAGGACCGGCACCGCAGCCATGACCGCGGCCTCGTAGTGCAGCCCTCCCCCGTGCTCGCGGGCGAGCGCGTGCAGGCCCTCGCCCCGGCGCGCCACGAGCTGCTTGTTGGCCGTGACCACCTGCGCACCCCGCCGCAGCGCGGCCTCGACGAGCGACCCGGCCGGCTCGATCCCGCCCATGACCTCGACGACCACCTCGGCGTCCGGGTCCGCGGCGAGCGCGGCGGCGTCGGTGGTGAGCAGGTGCGCCGGTATGCCGTCGCGCACCCTGGTGGCGTCGCGGACCGCGACCCCGGTGAGCTCGGGGCGCCGACCCAGCGTCGCGGCATACCGGTCGTCGTGCTGCAGCAGGTGACGGGCGACAGCGGCGCCGACGGTGCCGCCACCGAGCAGGGCGACGCGCAGGACGGAGGAGGGGGCGGGAGAGGGCACGGGCGGCTCCAGGGGTCGGGGGCGGGGCGGTCCGGCGCCGGCACGGAGGTGCCCGGCGCCCTCGGTCACATGCGCTCGGGCGCGCTGACGCCGAGCAGCGTCAGGCCGTTGGCCAGCACCTGGCGGGTGGCGTCGTTGAGCCACAGGCGGGAGCGGTGCAGGTCGGTGATCTCCTCCTCGGCGCTCATCGGCCGGACCCGGCACTCGTCGTACCACTTGTGGAAGTGGCTCGACAGGTCCTCCAGGTAGCGCGCCACCCGGTGCGGCTCACGCAGCTGGGCGGACTGGGCGACGACCCGGGGGAAGTCACCGAGGGCCGCGAGGAGGACCGACTCGGTGTGGTGGTCCAGCAGACCGGGGGCGAAGCCGTCCTCGCGGCGCACCCCGTCCTCGCCGGCGAGCCGGGCGACGTTGCAGGTGCGGGCGTGGGCGTACTGCACGTAGAAGACCGGGTTGTCGTTGGACCGCCGGCGCAGCTCCTCCCCGTCCAGGTCGAGCGGGGTGTCCGCGGGGAAGCGGCCCAGGCTGTAGCGGATGGGGTCGGCCCCGATCCACTCCAGCAGGTCCGAGAGGTAGACCGCGTTGCCGCGGCGCCGGCCCATCCGCTCCCCGCTGATGTTGATGAGCTGGCCGATGAGGACCTCGATGTTGGTCTCCGGGTCGTCGCCCGCGCAGGCGGCGATGGCCTTGAGCCGCCCGACGTAGCCGTGGTGGTCGGCCCCGAGCATGTAGACCTTCTCGGTGAACCCGCGGTCCTTCTTGGACAGGTAGTAGGCGCAGTCGGCGGCGAAGTAGGTCGGCTCGCCGTTGGCCCGGATGAGGACACGGTCCTTGTCGTCGCCGAAGTCGGTGGTGCGCAGCCACACCGCGCCGTCGGCGTCGAAGACGTGGCCCTGCTCCCGCAGCCGGTCCACGGCCTGCTCGACGGCACCCGCGTCGTGCAGGCTCTTCTCGCTGAACCACACGTCGAAGGTCACGTGGAAGGCGGTCAGCGTCTGCTGGTTGGCCGCGACCTGCAGCGCCATGCCGGTCTCCCGGCACACCTCGAGCGCCTCCTGCTCGGGCAGCGACAACAGGTCCGGACGGGCCCGCTGCACCTGCTCGGCGAGCGCGTCGACGTAGTCCCCGGCGTAGCCGCCCTCCGGCACCTCCTCGCCGCGGGCACGGGCCAGGACCGAGGACGCCAGCCGCACCGTCTGCGCGCCCGCGTCGTTGGTGTAGTGCTCGGCGGTGACGGCCGCGCCGCTGGCCGCAAGCAGCCGGTGCAGCGCGTCACCGAGGGCGGCCCATCGCGTGTGCCCGATGTGCAGCGGCCCGGTCGGGTTGGCCGACACGAACTCGAGGTTGATGGTGCGCCCGGACATGGTGTCGTTGTGGCCGTAGACGGCGCCGGCCTCGACGATGTCCCGGGCCAGCGCGCCCGCGCTCGCGGCGTCCAGGGTGATGTTGAGGAAGCCCGGTCCGGCGACCTCGACCCCGGCGACCCCCTCGACGGCGCCCAGCCCGGCGGCGACGACCTCGGCGACCTGGCGCGGCGGCATACCCGCCCGCTTGGCCAGCTGCATCGCGACGTTGCTCGCCCAGTCGCCGTGCTCGCGGCTGCGCGGCCGCTCCACGCGCAGCGCCTCGACGGCCGGCAGGTCACCCTGCGCCAGGGGCAGGTCACCGGCCTCCACGGCCTCGGTGAGCACGGCATGGATCGCTGCAGCGAGCTGTTCGGGGGTCACCCGCTGCAGTCTAGGGCCGCCGCCCACCGCCTCAGCACGGGGATTTCAGCCACCCCTGCGACGCTGCTAGAGTTGTTCGCTGTTGCCCCCGTAGCTCAGGGGATAGAGCACCGCCCTCCGGAGGCGGGTGCGCAGGTTCGAATCCTGCCGGGGGCGCTCCCCTCCTTCGGGAGGAGGCGCAGGCAACACTCCTGCGAGGGAGGTGTCAGGGTTCCTGGTGGGCCCCCCGGGTTTCAAACCCGTGGAACGGCGACTCGTCGTCGTTGGCAGGTTCGATTCCTGTCCGCCTCCGCCTCTAGCGGTGCTACCCTCGCGGGCACCAGCGACGCCGCGAGGGGGGATCGTGCAGCCGCACCGCGCCAGTTCCACCGCGCGCCTCATCGCTCTCAGCACCGTCTTCCTCTCCCACCAGCCTCGCGACCGCGACCTGCTACCCCCTGAGGCCGCCGCGCTGTCCGAGAGTCTGCTCACGCGGACGGCACCCCTGGCGCTCCGGCTCATCCGGGCGCTGTCCCGACCGGGCGCCCGGGGCTTGGTCCTCGGGTTCGAACGCCTGGTGCTGCCGGGCATCCAGCGTCACTACGCCGCGCGCAAGCGCTACATCGAGGACGCGGCACGAGCCTTTCTCGCCGGGGCCGGTGGGCAGCTGCTGGTCATCGGGGCCGGCCTGGACACCCTCGCCACCCGGATAGCCCGCGACATGCCCGACATCCGGTGCGTGGAGCTGGACCACCCGGCGACATCGGCGCTCAAGCGGGACGCGATGGGCGGCGATGTCCCCGCCAACCTGGTCCTGGTCCCCCTCGACCTGGGCCGTAGCCCGTGGGCGGAGGCGGAGGGGATCGACCCGGCGCTGCCGACCTTCGTCGTCCTGGAGGGCGTGACGATGTACCTCACCGAGCAGGCGGTCGAGGAGACCCTGCAGGGCTGCGCGCGGATGGCCCCGGGCTCCCAGCTGGTCTGGACGTTCATGCACCCGGACGCACGGGGCCACGTCCGCTTCCACCAGGCCCGAGCGGCGGTCTCCGCCTGGCTCGCCAGCCGGCGCGAGCCCTTCACCTGGGGGTTGGCGCTCGGGGTCGTGCCCGAGTTCCTCGCCCCGCTCGGCCTGGAGCCCCAGGAGATCGTCACGGCGACCCAGCTCCGGGCCCGCTACCTCGACCCGCGAGGGATCGACGGGGCGCTGGCGCAAGGAGAGGCGCTGTGCCTGACCCGGACGACCGAGTGATCCTCAACGACCTGCACTCGCGGCTCAACACCACCCGGGTCCGGACGGTTCACGCCCCGACGTCCACCGCCGACGTCGTCGCCGCGGTGCGCTCCGCGGCCGCCCAGGGCGCGTCGGTCTCGATCTGCGG
The DNA here is from genome assembly GCF_947487915.1 of uncultured Serinicoccus sp. Taxonomy (GTDB): domain Bacteria; phylum Actinomycetota; class Actinomycetes; order Actinomycetales; family Dermatophilaceae; genus Ornithinicoccus. The sequence continues at coordinate 177,794 of NZ_CANKYH010000006.1, forward strand.
CGGCCGGCACGCCATGGGTGGTCAGCAGTTCGGGGAGGACGCCGTCCAGCTCGACCTGTCCGACCTCACCGCCGTCCGTGCCTTCGACCCCGAGCGGGCGCTGCTGTCGGTGGGCGCCGGCATCCAGTGGCCGGGCCTCGTCCGTGAGCTGGAGCAGGCCTCCTCCGGGTCCTCACGCCCCCTGACCTTCCGGCAGAAGCAGACCGGTGCCGACCGGCTCAGCCTGGGCGGGGCGCTGGCGGCCAACGTGCACGGGCGTGGGTTGCGGTTCAGGCCCTTCATCGACGACGTGGAGTCCTTCGTCCTGGTCGGCGCCGAGGGCGAGATACACCACTGCTCACGGACCGAGGAGGCCGAGCTGTTCGCCCTGGCCATCGGCGGCTATGGCCTCTTCGGAGTCATCACCGAGGTCACCCTGCGGCTCGTCCCCCGCCACCACCTGCGCCGCAACGTCGAGATCCTGGACCTGCGCGAGGTGGAGCGCTCGTTCGAGGACCGCCTGCGCGCGGGTGCCACCTACGGCGACTTCCAGTTCGTCACCGATCCGCAGGCCACCGGCTTCCTCGACCGTGGCGTGCTGGCGTCCTACGTGCCGGTGCCGGACGACGTCGTCCCGACCGCGGACCCCGTGGAGCTCACCGCCGAGCGGTGGCAGCAGCTCCTCTCCCTGGCCCACACCGACAAGGCCCGTGCCTTCGACCTCTACTCCGCGCACTACCTCAGCACCGACGGGCAGGTCTACCGCTCCGACCTGCACCAGATGGGTGTCTACGTGGACGGGTACCACGACGCCCTCGGCGGCCCGGCAGCCAGCGAGATGATCACGGAGGTCTACGTCCCCCGCGGGGAGCTCATCTCCTTCATGCGCGCCTGTCAGGAGGACTTCCGCGCCCACGACGTCGAGTGCATCTACGGCACCGTCCGGGTGATCGAGCCGGACGACGAGAGCTTCCTGCCCTGGGCGCAGGGCGCGCGGGCGTGCGTCATCTTCAACCTGCACGTGGAGCACGACCTCGCCGGCATCAACAAGGCCGCCGCCGACTTCCGCCGGATCATCGACCGGGCACTGGAGCGCGGCGGCTCCTTCTACCTCACCTACCACAGGTGGGCGAGCCGGTCCCAGCTGCTCGCCGCCCACCCCACCCTTCCGGCCTTCCTCGCCGAGAAGCACCGCCACGACCCCGACGACCGCTTCCAGAGCGAGTGGTACCGCCACCTGCGGCGGACCCTCGAGGACTGACCCGGGTCGAGGGGTCACAATCAACCGGGTGAGGACGACTCCAGGCGCCGCGGCAGGGTCCCCCGACCCGCGCCGCGGCATACCCCCCGTGGACGCGCTGCTGACCGATCCCTCGGTCAGCCACCACGCCAGCCGGCTCGGCCGTCCCCGCGCGCTGGAGGTCGTGCGGGAGGTCCAGCGGCAGGCCCGCCAGGGGGCGCTCCCGGCCGCGGAGGTGGTGACCGTGGTCGCGACCCGGCTCGCCGGGCTCGCCGGGTCCCCCGGCCCCCGGCCGGTCCTCAACGCGACCGGGGTGGTCGTGCACACCAACCTGGGGCGAGCCCCGCTCAGCGAGGCGGCGCGGGCCGCCCTGGCCGACGCGTCGGGGTATGCCGACGTCGAGCTCGACCTCGCCACCGGTCGTCGCGGGCGCCGGGGCGGGTCCGTGGTCGACGCCCTGCTGCGGGCCGTGCCCGAGGCGGAGGACGCCCTCGTCGTCAACAACGGTGCCGCCGGCCTCCTGCTCGCCACGACCGCGCTCGCCGCCGGGCGCCAGGTGCTCGTCAGCCGCGGGGAGCTCGTCGAGATCGGCGACGGCTTCCGGCTGCCCGACCTCATCGAGTCCGGCGGTGCCCGCCTGCGGGAGGTCGGCACCACCAACCGCACCCACCTGGCCGACTACGAGCACGCTCTGGCGCAGGGATCTGGAGACGGGACCACCGGGACGGCACGGAGCTCGATCGCGGCCCTGCTCAAGGTCCACCCCAGCAACTTCCGGGTGGCCGGCTTCACCGCGAGCGTGCCCGTCGCCGACCTGGCAATGGTCGCCCACCGTGCCGGGCTCCCCCTCGTCGTCGACACCGGCAGCGGCCTGCTGGAGTCGGACCCGATGCTCACCGGCGAGCCGGACGCCCGCACCACGCTGCGCGACGGCGCCGGACTGGTGACCGCGAGCGCCGACAAGCTCCTCGGTGGCCCGCAGGCCGGCCTCATCCTCGGCGACGTCGACCTCGTCGCGCGCCTGCGTCGTCACCCGATGGCCCGGGCGCTGCGTGTCGACAAGCTCACCCTCGCCGCGCTGGAGGCCACGCTGCGTGACCCTGCGGCAGCGCCGGTGACGGTGGCGCGCCGGGCGTCCGCCCACGAGCTGCGGGCGCGGGCGGACGCGCTCCACCGCGCGCTGGTCGACCACGGCCTGCCCTGCGAGGTCGTCGAGCACGACGGCCGGGTGGGGGGCGGTGGCGCACCCGAGGTGCCGCTGCCCGGGTGGGCGATCGCCCTGCCCGAAGGCCTGGCCGCCCCGTTGCGCCTCGGTGACCCCGCCGTGCTGGCGCGGGTGCACGACGGGCGCTGCCTGGTGGACCCGCGCTGTGTGCCGCCCGCACAGGACGACGTGCTGGCCGGTGCGGTCCTCGCCGCAGCCGGACGGGCCGGTGACGTCGGGGTCAAGGACGCGGGCCACGTGCCACCGACGGGTGGGCACCCGGCGCCATGAGCGTCATCGCCACCGCCGGCCACGTCGACCACGGCAAGTCGGCCCTGGTCCGCGCGCTCACCGGGATCGAGCCGGACCGCTGGGAGGCCGAGCGTCGTCGCGGTCTGACCATCGATCTCGGGTATGCCTGGACCACCCTGCCCGGGGCCGGCACGGTCGCCTTCGTCGACGTCCCCGGCCACCGGCGCTTCATCGGCAACATGCTCTCCGGCATCGGGCCGGCGGCGGGGGTGCTCCTCGTCGTCGCGGCCGACGGCGGGTGGAGCGCCCAGTCGACCGAGCACCTGCGCGCCGCCCACGCACTGCGCTTGGAGCACGGCGTCCTCGCCGTCACCCGCAGCGACCTCGCCGACCCTGACCCGACCCTCGCCGAGTCACGGTCACGCCTGCGCGGCACCAGCCTGGACGGCATACCGGCCGTCACGGTCTCGGCCCGGACCGGGACCGGCCTGGAGGGGCTGCGGGAGGAGCTCGCGGCCCTCGCCCGGCGGATGCCGCGACCCCCCGCAGACTCCCCGGTGCGCCTGTGGGTCGACCGCAGCTTCACGGTGCGCGGTGCCGGCACCGTGGTCACCGGAACCCTGGCCGCGGGCACCGTGCGCCCGGGCGACCACCTGGCCCTCACCACCCTGGGCGGACGGGAGCGCGACGTGGTCGTGCGAGGCGTGCACAGCATGGATCGCGCGGTCGAGGCGGCGGCCGGCCCCGCGCGGGTCGCGCTCAACCTGCGTGGGGTGGACGTCGAGGACGTGGGGCGCGGCCAGACATTGCTCTCCCCCGACCACTCGTGGTGGCCGACCGTCACGGCTGACGTGCTCCTGGACGACGACGAGCTGCCTGCAGAGGTCACCGCCCACGTCGGGACGGCTGCGGTCTCCGCCCGGCTCCGTCTGCTGGCGGGCCGGCACGCGCGGGTCTCCTGGCAGACGCCGGTGCCGCTCGCCCCCGGGGACCGCCTCATCCTGCGCGACCCCGGCCGCGAGGGCTCCCTCGTCGGCGCCCTCGTCCTCGACGCGATCACCCCTCCGCTGCGGCGCACCGGGGCCGCGCGGGCCCGGGCGTCCGCGCTCACGGCGGCGGCCGGTGCCACCACGACGATCGCGGGCCGCGCGGTGTCCCGGGCCACCGCGAGCGCCTGGCAGCTGGGGCTGGCCGATCTGCTCGCGCGGCGCGCCGACGCCGATCCGCTCACGCCGTGGGTGGAGGAGGAGGCCGCACTGACGGAGCTGCGCCGCCGGGTCGGTATGCCGGATCTCGCCACGCTGCGCGCCGTCGCCTCGGGGTCGGGCCTGCGGGTCGAGGGTGGTCGCCTCGTGCGGCACGGCTCCGCCGCGCCGCAGGTCTCCTCCGGCCTCGACGCCCTGCTCCAGCGGCTGGCGGAGGACCCCCTCGACGCGCCGTCCCGCCCGGAGCTGGCCGCCCTGGGCCTGGGCGTGCGCGAGATCGCGGCCGCCGCGCGGTCCCAGTCCGTGCTCCGTCTGCCGGGTGACGTCCTCCTGGGCTCGACCGCGCCGACACTGGCCGTCGGGCTGCTGCGCGACCTGCCGCAGCCGTTCACCGCCGCCCAGGCCCGGGAGAGGCTCGGGACCAGCCGGCGGGTGCTCATCCCGCTCCTCGAGCACCTCGACGCCCGCGGCCGGACGCATCGTGGGGCCGACGGTCTGCGCACGGTCACCGCGTCCGGATGACCGCCGCCCCTGACCAGGGCACCACCGCTGCCACGGTCCGTCCGCAGTCCCCCTCCGCCGGCCTGCCCCATACCCCGAACGACGTGAGCCCCTCTTCGCCGCCCTGCCCCCGGGCGACCTGCCTGCGGTGCCGCCCTGCCCGCTGAACCGGCGCCTACGCTGCCTCCTATGACAGGCAGCCCCACCGCTCGACCACGTCTGACCACCCTCGCTGCCGGGGGTGGGTGCGCCTGCAAGATCCCGGCCGAGCGCCTGGAACGGATGGTCGCCGGCCTGGGGTGCGGCGAGGCCCGGCGGGACGCGGTCGGCGCACCCGGCACCCTGCTCGTCGGGCTGGAGCACGGTGACGACGCCGCCGCCGTGCGCCTCGACGAAGCCTCGGGCCTCGCGGTGCTCTCCACCGCCGACTTCTTCACCCCGGTCGTGGACGACCCCTTCGACTGGGGGCGCATCGCGGCCGCCAACGCGCTGTCCGACATCTACGCCATGGGTGGCAGGCCGATCCTCGCGATCAACCTGCTCGGCTGGCCGGCCGGGCTCGACGACGAGGTGGCCCGTGAGGTGCTCCGCGGCGGCGCGGCGGTCGCCACGGAGGCAGGGTGCCCGCTCGCCGGGGGCCACTCCATCACCGCTCCCGAGCCGACCTACGGCCTGGCCGTCACCGGCACCGCGCGCATCGACGCGCTCATCAGCAACGACGCGGCGCGACCTGGCCTGCCGATCACCCTCACCAAGCCCCTGGGCACCGGCATCCTCAACAACCGGCACGGCCGCACCGGGGAGGTGCACGCCGAGGCGGTCGCGACCATGACCGCCCTCAACCAGGCGGCCTCCGAGGCCGCGGTGGCCGCCGGCGTCCGGGCCGGGACCGACGTCACCGGCTTCGGCCTGCTCGGCCACCTGTGGAAGCTGTGCCGCGCCTCTGGCGTCGGTGCCGAGCTCGAGGTCGCCGCCGTCCCGACCATCTCGGGCGCCCGCGAGAGCCTCGCCGCGGGCTACCTGCCCGGCGGCAGCCGGCGCAACCTGGAGTGGGTGCGGCCGCACCTGCAGGTGGGAAACGGCGTGACCGAGGACGACCTGCTCCTGCTCGCCGACGCGCAGACCAGCGGCGGGCTGCTGCTCGTGGGCGAGCTCCCGCCCGGGGTCGGCACGGTCGTCGGCCGCACCCTGCCCTCGCCCCGCCCGACGCTCGCCCTGCGCTGACCGGCGGGATTCCTCTCGCAGCCGGTGGGTGGTGCTTCGCGCCTCCCTCCGGACCGGAAGGGCGCGACTGCACGGGTATGTCGCGGAATCGCCCCGGTGGGCGACATATTCGCTGCAGTCGCGCACCAGCGGACGGAATCGCCCCGGCGGGCGACATATCCGCTGCAGTCGCGCACCAGCGGACGGGATCGCCCCGCGGCGATCTACCGTGGGGGTATGCCCGAGCTCACCCTCCCCCTCGTCGCCGGCTCCTCCCTCGCGGTCGGTGACACCTACGACAACGTGGACCCGGCCGACGGCTCGGTCCTCGGGCAGGTCGCCCGCGGGGGCGCCGCCGAGGTGGACCAGGCCGTCCGGGCGGCGGCGCAGGCGCAGCCCGCGTGGGCGGCGACCCCCACCGAGCAGCGGGCCGACGTCCTGACCCGCCTGGCCGCCCTCGTCGACCGGGACCGCGAGCAGCTGGCCCGCACCGAGTCCCAGGACACCGGCAAGCCGCTGTCCCAGGCCCGCGCCGACGCCACGGTCGCCGCCCGCTACTTCCGCTACTACGGGCGTGTCGTCGAGGCGGCCTACGGCGACACGATCCCGCTCGGCCCGGACACCCACGTCTACACCCGGCGCGAGCCCTACGGCGTCGTCGGCAGCATCGTGGCCTGGAACTACCCGCTCCAGCTCGCGTCCCGCTCCATCGCCGCGGCCACCGCCACCGGCAACGCCGTCGTGCTCAAGCCGGCCGATGAGACCCCCAGGACGGCGGTGGCGCTGGCCGCCCTCGCGATGGAGGCGGGGCTCCCGGCGGGCGTGGTCAACGTCGTGCCGGGTCTGGGCGCCGAGGCGGGCGCTGCCCTGACCGCCCACCCCCAGGTGGCCCACCTCGGCTTCGTGGGCTCCACGCAGACCGGGCGGCAGGTGGCGCACGCCGCCGCGGAGCGGGTAGTCCCTGCGGTGCTGGAGCTGGGCGGCAAGTCCGCGCACGTCGTCTTCCCGGACGCGGACCTCGACGCCGCCGCCGAGGCCATCACCCGCAGCATCCTGCAGAACGCCGGCCAGACCTGCTCCGCCGGGTCCCGGCTCGTCGTGCACGAGGACGTCCGCGCCGAGCTGGTCGCCGCGGTCGCGGACCGCTTCCGGGCGACCACCCTCGGCTCCGGGCTGGACGACCCCGACCTCGGGCCCCTCGTCTCCCTGCGCCAGCAGGAGCGGGTGCGCGGCTACGTCGAGGGCGCCTCCAGCGGGGACGTCGTCGTGGGCGGCACGGCCCCGCCGCGCGACGGCACCCTCGCCGACGGGGCGTTCTGGCTGCCCACGCTCATCGACGGGGTCGACCCGAGGGATCCGATCGCCCAGGAGGAGGTCTTCGGGCCGGTGCTCGTGACCCTGCCCTTCGAGGACGAGGCCCAGGCCCTCGCACTCGCCAACGGCACGGCATACGGGCTGATCGCCGCGCTGTGGACCCGGGACCTGTCGCGGGCGCACCGCCTGGCGGGGGCGCTCGAGGCCGGTCAGGTCTTCGTCAACACCTTCGGTGCCGGCGGCGGCGTCGAGCTGCCGTTCGGCGGGGTCAAGGCCTCCGGCTACGGCCGGGAGAAGGGGATCGAGGCGCTGGCCGGCTTCACGCACACCAAGACCGTGGTCGTCCGGCTGGGCTGAGCCTCCCCCCGCAGGATGAGCCGGGGTCCGCACGGATCCCTCCACCGGTGGATGTCCGGGCCGACGTCGGCTGGTTGACTGACGCCCATGACGACACCACCTGCGCCGTCGCCGTTGGGGACCGGCATCAGCGTCCGCGGCCTCACCAAGACCTTCGGCTCCTTCACCGCCGTCGACGACCTCAGCTTCGAGGTCGCGCCCGCCCGGGTGACCGGTTTCCTCGGTCCCAACGGCGCCGGCAAGACGACCACCCTGCGCATGCTGCTCGGCCTGGTGCGCCCCACCTCCGGGGAGGCGCTCATCGGCGGACGGAGGTATGCCGACCTGCCCGCGCCCATGGGCACCGTCGGGGCGGCCCTGGAGGCGACCGGCTTCCACCCCGGACGCAGCGGCCGCAACCACCTGCGGGTGCTCGCGGCGAGCCACGGGATCCCCGACCGCCGGGTCGACGAGCTGCTCGAGCTGGTGGGCATCCCCGCCGCCGCCCGCAAGAAGGCGGGGGGCTACTCGATGGGGATGCGTCAGCGCCTGGGCCTCGCGGCCGCGCTGCTCGGCGACCCGGACGTGCTGCTGCTCGACGAGCCCGCCAACGGCCTGGACCCCGAGGGGATCCGCTGGATGCGCGGCTTCATGCGTCACCTCGCGCAGGAGCAGGGCAAGACCGTGCTGGTCAGCTCGCACCTGCTCGGCGAGGTGGAGCAGACCGTCGAGGACGTCGTCATCATCGCCAACGGGCGGATGGCCCGCCAGGGGACCATCGACGAGCTGCGCGGCGAGCCGGCCGTGCTGGTCCGCGTCGCCGACCCGGCCGGGCTGGCCCGGGTGCTGCAGGAGGCCGGGCTCGACGTGCAGCCCGAGGACGGTGGCCTGCGGGTGACGGGTGCCGACGGCGCCTGCATCGGGGAGGCCGCGCACGCCGCCGGTCACCCGGTGCACGAGCTGCGCCCGCTCCGTACGGACCTGGAGCGCCTCTTCCTCGAGCTCACCGAGTCGCCCGAGCACCGCAACCGCAACCTCGCCACCGGGACGGAGGCCGCCTGATGATCTCGCTCGTGCGCGCCGAGCTGCGCAAGTACTTCACCACCCGCCTCTCCTGGTCGATGCCGCTGGCCATGGCCGTGCTGGGAGGCCTCTTCGCCGCCCTCCAAGGGCTCTTCCTCGCCGTCATCGGGGAGTTCCCCGGTCCGGACGGCTCGATGATCGTGCCGGCCGAGGCGTTCGGGGAGGACGTCGTGGCCCGGCTGGTCTACACGGGTGGCGTGCAGATCGGCTACCTCCTCGCGCTCGTGCTCGGCATCCTGTCGATGAGCGGCGAGTTCCGGCACAAGACGATCACCGCCACCCTGCTCGCCGCTCCCCGCCGTGGCCAGCTCATCGCCGCCAAGCTCGCCTCGGTCGCCGTGATCGTCGCCGTCAACTCCGTGGCCTTCACCCTCGGCAGCGTCGTGGGCGGCGGTCTGACCCTGGCGCTCGGCGACGCGAGCCTCTTCCCGGACCCGGCCGGGCTGCTCGCCACCTTCGCTCGGATGATCCTCGTGCTGGTGCTCTGGGGCCTCATGGGCTTCGGGCTGGGGGTGCTCATCACCAACCAGGTGGTGGCCCTCTTCGTGGGCGTCGGCGTCACCCTCCTCGTCGAGCCCCTGCTCGGCCTCGGCCTCACCTTCGTGGAGCAGCTGGCGGACGCCTCCAAGTTCTTCCCCAGCCAGGCGAGCATGAGCGCCCTCGACCTCTTCGCCGGGGTCGACCCGGGCATGGCCCAGTCGCTGGGCGGTGCGCAGGACGCCCTGTCGTGGGGCTGGGGCACCCTGGTGCTCCTCGGGTATGCCGCGTTCATGGCCGCCCTGGGTTGGCTGCTCACCTCCCGGCGCGACGTCGCCTGACCTCGCGCCCCTGCCCCTGCGGCCGGAGGGGCAGGGGGATAGGCTGGGCGGCGCACATGCAGCGGACGCATGCTGGTCGTCCCCGGACGTGAGATGAGGCGCTAACCCCGTGGCCAACCCGCCGAGCAGCGACACCACCACCGACTTCGGAGCCAACGAGTGGCTCGTGGAGGAGATGCGTGAGCAGTTCGACCAGGATCCGGGGTCGGTCGACCCTTCCTGGCGACGATACTTCGAGAAGGGTGGCGGGGGCACCAGCGGCAACGGCTCGGGGTCGGCAGACCGCTCGGGGGACGGCGCGTCCGGGGCGCAGGACCGGGCGAGCAGCAACGGCTCGAGCCCCGCACGCGGGTCCACCCGGACCCGCCCGGCCCCCTCCTCCGGACCGAAGGTGGCCCCGGCACCACCTCGCGAGTCCGCGGACCGGGGCGGCAGCGGCAGCACGGCCAAGAGCGGCACCGGCACGAGCACCGAGGGCAGCACCGGCGGCAGCACCGCCACGAAGAGCGGCGGGGGCAGCCCCACCGCCGGAGCGCAGCAGTCGGACGCCCCGGCGTCCACCCCGCCGGCCGAGGCCGGCAGCACCGAGCAGAGCACGAGCACGAAGGCACCGATGTCCCGCGAGGCACCCGCCCCCAAGAAGACCGGCCCCCAGGAGGACGTCACCCTCACCCCGCTGCGCGGCGCGGCGGCCCGGGTGGTGTCCAACATGGACACCTCGCTGGAGGTGCCGACCGCGACGAGCGCCCGCAACCTGCCGGCGAAGCTGCTCATCGACAACCGGACGGTGATCAACAACCACCTGGCCCGCAGCCGCGGCGGCAAGGTGAGCTTCACCCACATCATCGGCTACGCCATGGTCCGGGCGCTGCGCGCGATGCCGGCCATGAACAACGGTTTCGCGGAGGAGAACGGCAAGCCGAACCTCGTCGAGCCGGCCCACATCAACCTGGGTCTGGCCATCGACGTGCCCAAGTCCGACGGCACCCGCCAGCTCCTCGTGCCCAGCATCAAGAGCGCCGAGGAGATGAGTTTCTACGAGTTCTGGAGCGCCTACGAGAAGGTGGTGCGCAAGGCCCGCGACGGCAAGCTCACCCTCGAGGACTTCCAGGGCACGACCATCACCCTCACCAACCCCGGCGGGATCGGCACCCTGCACTCGGTGCCCCGGCTCATGAAGGGTCAGGGCACGATCGTCGGCGTCGGCTCGCTGGACTACCCGGCCGAGTGGCAGGGGGCCGCCACCGAGCGCATCCTGGCCAACGGGGTGAGCAAGATCCTCACGCTGACCTCCACCTACGACCACCGCATCATCCAGGGTGCCCAGTCGGGGGAGTTCCTCAAGATCATGCACCAGCTGCTGCTGGGGCAGGAGGGCTTCTACGACGACATCTTCACCTCGCTGCGGATCCCCTACGAGCCGATCCGCTGGCACCCGGACATCGCGGCCACCCACGACGACGACATCTCCAAGCCGAGCCGGATCCAGGAGCTCATCCACGCCTACCGGGTCCGCGGGCACCTCATGGCCGACACCGACCCGCTGGAGTACCGCCAGCGTCGGCACCCCGACCTCGCCATCGAGAACCACGGCCTCACGCTGTGGGACCTCGACCGCGAGGTCCCCACCGGAGGTTTCGGCGGCAAGCCACGGCTCAGTCTGCGCCGCATCCTGGGGATCCTGCGCGACACGTACTGCCGCACGGTCGGCATCGAGTACATGCACATCCAGGACCCCGACCAGCGCGAGTGGTTCCAGAAGAAGCTCGAGGTGCCCTTCGAGAAGCCGGCCCCCGCGGAGCAGCTGCGGATCCTGCGCCGGCTCAACGCGGCGGAGGCCTTCGAGACCTTCCTGCAGACCAAGTTCGTCGGGCAGAAGAGGTTCAGCCTGGAGGGCGGCGAGTCGGTCATCGCCCTGCTGGACAAGGTGCTCAACCGCGCGGCGGACGACGGCCTCACCGAGGTGACGATCGGTATGCCGCACCGCGGCCGGCTCAACGTCCTCGCCAACCTCGCGGGCAAGTCCTACGGCCAGATCTTCCGCGAGTTCGAGGGCAAGCAGGCGGCCGGCTCGGTCCAGGGGTCCGGCGACGTGAAGTACCACCTCGGCACCGAGGGGGAGTTCACCACGGAGGACGGCAAGACCACCCGTGTCTACCTCGCGGCCAACCCCTCGCACCTGGAGGCGGTGAACCCGGTTCTGGAGGGCATCACCCGGGCCAAGCAGGACCGTCTGGTCCGCGAGACCGACGCCGACCTCAGCACGGTGATGCCGGTGCTCATGCACGGCGACGCGGCCTTCGCCGGCCAGGGGGTGGTGCTGGAGACGATGCAGATGTCCGAGCTGCCGGCCTACCGCACCGGCGGGACGCTGCACATCGTCATCAACAACCAGGTGGGGTTCACCACCGCCCCGCAGCACTCACGCTCCTCGGTCTACTGCACCGACCTGGCGCGGACCGTGCAGGCACCGATCTTCCACGTCAACGGGGACGACCCCGAGGCCGTGGTCCGGGTCGCCGAGCTCGCCTACGAGTTCCGGCAGAAGTTCGGCAAGGACGTCGTCATCGACCTGGTGTGCTACCGGCGCCGCGGCCACAACGAGGGCGACGACCCCTCGATGACGCAGCCGCTCATGTACGACCTCATCGAGGCCAAGCGCTCGGTCCGCAAGCTCTACACCGAGTCGCTCATCGGCCGCGGGGACATCTCGGTCGAGGACGCCGAGGCGGCGCTGCGCGACTACCAGCGTCAGCTCGAGAACGTCTTCACCGAGACCAAGAAGGCGCTCAAGGGCGAGAGCGACGACGGCGGCGGCGGGCTCGAGCGCCCGCACGCCCAGGAGGAGGGTGACGCGGCGGCCCGGCCGCGGCCCACCGCGATCTCCGACCAGGCCCTCCGGGACATCGGGGACGCCCTCGCCACCCCGCCGGAGGAGTTCACCGTCCACACCAAGCTCGCCAAGCTGCTGTCCTCCCGACGGCAGATGGCCCGCGAGGGCGGGATCGACTGGGCCATGGCCGAGCTGATCGCCTTCGGGTCGCTGGTCACGGAGGGCACTCCGGTCCGGCTCGTCGGCCAGGACAGCCGGCGCGGCACCTTCGTGCAGCGGCACGCCGTGCTGACCGACAAGGACACCGCCTCCACCTGGACTCCGCTGGACCACCTCACCGACGACCAGGCTCCCTTCGAGGTCTACGACTCCCTCCTGTCCGAGTTCGCGGCCATGGGCTTCGAGTACGGCTACTCGGTGGAGAAGACCGACACGCTCGTGCTCTGGGAGGCGCAGTTCGGCGACTTCGTCAACGGCGCGCAGACGGTCGTCGACGAGTTCATCAGCTCCTCGGAGCAGAAGTGGGACCAGCGCAGCTCGGTGGTGCTGCTGCTGCCGCACGGCTACGAGGGGCAGGGACCGGACCACTCCTCCGCCCGCATCGAGCGCTTCCTGCAGCAGTGCGCCGAGGACAACATGAGGGTGGCCTACCCCTCCACCCCGGCGTCCTACTTCCACCTGCTGCGCTCGCACGCCGTCGCGCGGCCCCGTCGCCCCCTCGTGGTCTTCACCCCGAAGGCCATGCTCCGCCTCAAGGCGGCGGCGAGCGCGGTCGAGGACTTCACCGACGGCACCTTCGAGCCGGTGCTGCCGGACCGGGTGGACCTCGACCGGGGCGCCGTGGACCGGGTGCTCATCGCCTCGAGCAAGCTGGTCTACGACCTGGAGGACGAGCGCACCAAGCGGGAGGACGAGCGGACCGCGATCCTGCGGGTCGAGCAGCTCTATCCCGTCCCCGGCAAGCAGCTGGCGGCGCTCACCGAGCAGTACCCCGACGCGGAGCTCGTCTGGGTGCAGAACGAGCCGAAGAACCAGGGAGCCTGGCCGTTCATGGCCCTCAACCTGCCGGACGCGCTGCGCCAGCACGGCGAGGAGCGCCCGCTGCGGGTGGTCAGCCGCCCGGCCTCCGCCTCGCCGGCGACCGGGTCGGCCAAGGTCCACGCCGTCGAGCAGGCTGCCCTGCACGACGCGGCCTTCTCCCGGCGCGCATGAGCACGGCGACGCACGCCCCGGCACCCCTCCCGGAGGGCATGTCGGCGGCGAGCCCGACCGAGGCGGACCTGGACGACCTGGTCCGGCTGCTGCGCCGGCACGAGCACGAGGCCCGAGGGTGGCCCGGGGCGCAGAGCGACTCGGTCCGTGCCGAGGTGAGCGGTCGGGGCGCCAGCACCCACCGTCACGAGATGGTGCGGGACGCCGACGGGACCGCCCGCGCCTGGCTCAGCCTGCACGACCGGGCCGCCGGGCGGGTGCTGGTGGGGGTCACGATCGACCCCGACCTGCCGGACGAGCACGCGGACCCGCTGGCGGACTGGGCCTTCGACCGCGTCCAGGAGTTGGGGCGGGAGCTGCTGGAGGAGCGCGGTATGCAGCGCACCCAGCTGGACTCCGGGGCCTTCGCCGACGATGAGCGCCAGCAGCGGTGGTTGCGGGCGGCCGGGTACGAGCACGTCCGGGACTGGTGGCAGATGACCCGTCCGGTCGACCCGGCCGCGGACGACGAGACCCCCGAGCTGCGAGAGGGCGTGGAGATCTTCCGGGTGCGTCAGGACGACGGGGTGGGGATGCCCGACGAGGACGACCTGCGGGCCGTGCACCTCGTCCTGGAGGAGTCCTTCGCCGACCACTTCAACTCCTACCGCGAGACCTTCGAGGAGTTCGTGTCGCGGCTGCGCGAGGACCCGGGCCACCGCTGGGACCACTGGTGGCTGGCCACGGTGGACGGTGAGCCCGCGGGAGCGGTCGTCGCCTCCATCAGCCGCGGCAGCATCGGTGCGGACGGCACGGCGTCGCCGGACAGCTCCTACATCGACTACATCGGGGTGCACCGCCGGGCGCGCGGCCGCGGGGTCGCCAAGGGTCTCCTGCGGACCGTCGTCGCGGACGCGGCGGCCCGGGGCCGCTCCTCGGTCGGTCTGGAGGTGGACGCGGACTCCCCCACCGGCGCCGACGGGCTCTACCGCTCGTTGGGCTGGGAGACCCGCTACGTCACGCAGTCCTGGCACCGCATGGTCAGCCTCGACGCGGAGGGTGAGCGGTGAGCGCGGGCGACCACGGCGGACGCGTCGAGCTGGAGTACGCCCCCAGCGCCGACTTCCAGGTGGCCGACGGGCCCCGGGACATCGGTCTGTGCTTCGTCGGTGACGGTTTCGTCGCCGGGTATGGCGATCCCAAGGCCCTGGGTTGGGTCAACCGCGTGGTGGGCCGGACCGATCGCGGGGGGACGGACACCGACATCACCAGCTACAACCTCGGGGTCCGGGGCGCCAGCTCGGCCGACGTGATGAACCGGTGGAGGGGCGAGTGCCCCGCCCGGTGGCAGGGTCGCGGTGAGCGGCGTCTCGTCATCGGCGTCGGCGCCGAGGACGTCGACCAGGGGATCACCACCGCACGCTCGCGGCTCAACCTGGCCAACGTGCTCGACGAGGCGAGCTCGACGGGCATCGCGACCTTCCTCGTCGGCCCCACCCCCACCCTGGACGCGGAGGTCAATGCGCGGCTCCAGACGCTCGCCGATGCGCTGGCCGACGTGTGCTCGCGGCGGGGAGTGCCCTTCGTCGACTGCTTCACCCCGTTGCTCGGTCACGACCAGTGGCAGTCCGACCTCGCCGCCGGCGACACCGTCCACCCCGGTCAGGCGGGGTACGGGCTGATGGCCTGGTTGGTCCTCAACGGGGGCTGGGCCACCTGGCTGCAGCTGGACGGCTGAGCGCCACGAGGCTGCCGGCCCTCGGGCGGCCCTCCCGCTCCGGCGGGTGGGCGGGGGGTCAGAGCCCCTCGAGCCACGAGCGCGCCTCGTCGTAGGCCTGCTCGTCGGCATGGACGGGGACCGGCCGGGCCTGGCCGTCGGCCCGGGGGTAGGACCCCAGGAAGCGCACGTCCCGGCAGGTCCGGCGCAGCCCCAGCAGCGCCTCGCCCATCCGCGGCTCGGAGACGTGACCGTCGGCGTCGATCCAGAAGCAGTACTCCCCCAGTCCCTCCCCGGTCGGGCGGGACTCCAGCCGGGTGAGGTCGATGCCCCGCACGGCGAACTGCTCGAGCAGCTCCAGCAGGGCCCCGGGACGGTTCTGCCAGATGAGGGCCACCAGGGTCGTGCGGTCGGCGCCCGTGGGCGCGCCCGCCGGGGCGGCGTGCCGCAGCACGACGAAACGGGTGAGCGCGCCGGCCCGGTCGGCGATGCGCTCGGCCAGCCGGTCCAGGCCGTAGGACCGGGCCGCCTCGGCGGAGGCGATGGCCGCGTCATAGGTCCCCTCCGCCACCGCCTGCGCGGCCCGGGCCGTGGACGACTCCGGCACGAGCTGCGCCTGCGGCAGGTGCCGCGCCGTCCAGGCCCGGGTCTGGGCGGCCGCGTGGGGGTGCGTGGCCACGACCCGCACCTGGTCCTGGCTCGTCCCGGGGCGGGCCAGCAGGTCGAACTGCACCTCGACGAGGACCTCCTCGACGATGCGCACCCGCTCCTGGTCGAGCAGGGCCTGCAGGGTCGCAGGGACCGACCCCTCGACCGAGTTCTCGAAGGGGACCACGGCGGCGTGGGCCTCCCCAGCCACCAGCCGCTGCAGGGCCTCGGCCACGGTCGGCACCGGGGTCGCCTCGTGCTCCTGGCGGGTGTCCCACTGCCGCACAGCCTGCTCGGTGAAGGTGCCGGCCGGGCCGAGGTAGGCGATGCGCGAGGTCACCCCGGAACCCTAGCCGAGCATCCGTCAGTAGGCTCCGCTGTCCGTGCTCACCACCACGCGCGCCGTGCGCCACATGATCATGAGGTCCAGGATGGGGTTCCAGTTCTCGACGTAGTAGAGGTCGAGGCGGACGGCCTCGTCCCAGGACAGGTCGCTGCGTCCGCTGATCTGCCACAGGCCCGTCATGCCCGGCCGGACCAGCAGTCGGCGGTGCGTGTCCTCGGCATACTCCGCCACCTCGCGGGGCAGCGGCGGCCGCGGACCGACGAGGCTCATCTCGCCGCGCAGCACGTTCAGCAGCTGCGGCAGCTCGTCGAGGGAGTAGCGGCGGATGAAGGCACCCACCTTGGTCACCCTCGGGTCGTGCTGCATCTTGAACAGCGGCCCCGCACCCTCGTTGGCGGCGGTCAGGTCGGCCAACCGGTCCTCCGCGTCCAGCACCATGCTGCGGAACTTGAACATCGAGAAGCCGCGGCCGTCCTGGCCCACCCGCTCCTGCCGGAACAGCACCGGGCCGCGGTCCTCGAGCTTGACGGCCAGCGCCACGGCGAGCATGACCGGGCCGAGGAGCAGGGTGACCGCCAGCGCGGCGAGCCGGTCCATGACGTTCTTGAGCACCCGCTCGGGGCCCACGAAGCGAGGAGCCTCGACGTGGATCAGCGGCAGCCCCTGCACCGGGCGCGTGAGAACCCGCGGGCCGGCGACGTCCATGATGCCGGGTGCGACCACGAGGTCGATGTCGGTGGCCTCCAGGGCCCAGCCGAGCTGCCGCAGACCGGTGGTGCCCAGACCCGCGGAGGAGGAGACCGCGACGACGTCGACGTGGTGCTCGAACGCCTTGAGCAGCACGTCGGACTCCGGCCCCAGGACCGGCACGCCGGCCACCTCGCCGCTGGCGTCGTCGACGCAGGCGCCGAGCACGTGGTAGCCGGCGTCCGGCGCCCGCCCCAGCGCGCCGACCAGCCCGGCCACGTGGTCCGCGTCACCGACCAGGATGACCCGGTCGGAGAGGTCGCCCTTCTTGCGGCGGGCGACGAGCCAGCGCCGCGCGCCCCAGCGACCGGTCAGCAGCAGCAGCGTGCCGAGCGGGTAGGCGAGCAGGACGAAGCCCCGCGCGAACTCGATCTGGAAGGCGAACCCGAGGATCGCCAGCACGGCGAACACCCATGTGGACCCCTGGAACACCTGGCGGTACTCCTGCACCCCGTGCCCGACGGTCCGCCCGTCGTAGGCGCGTTGAATGTTCAACGACAACACCCAGGCGACGACCAGACCCAGGGCGACGTAGCCGTAGCCGATGCTGAGCCCGCCCACCGACTGCTCGTCGAGGCCGAAGCGGGTGACGTAGGCCACCAGCACCGCGGACGTCACCAGCACCAGGTCGAGGACCTTGAGGGTGGTGAGGTAGCCGCTGAGGTAGCGGCGCGCCCGGTGCGGGGCCTTGCGGCCGCCGTTGGGCAGGCTCTCGGAGTGCCTGAGGGCGTCCGGGATGACGAAGGGTCTCGCCTCGAACACGCGGGAGACCGCGGTGTCGTGCGAGTCCCTGAAAGCTGTCCCTGTTGCTGTGCCTGTGATCACGGTCACGGGAGATTTCCGTCCTGTCCCTGCGCGAAGAATGCTCTCCCCAGAGCAAATCTCCTTACCAAATCTTTACCTACTTCTCAGTTAAGCACTGAACCGTCGGTACGTCTACCCCGCAACGCCCCCGATGTTCGCCCTCCCGACACCTTCTGGTCCCCCGGGTCCGCCCTGGCGTCCGCGCCGACCCCCCGTCGTGCCCTAGGTTAGCGCCCGTGCCCTCCCACCGGAACGACGTGCGCCGGCTCGGTCTGGCCCGCGTCTCCGGCAGCTCGATGTCGCCCACCCTCGAGGCCGGGGACACCCTCGTCGTCCTGCACGGGGGGCGGCCCCGCGTCGGCGCGGTCGTCGTCGTCGCGCTGCCGGCCGACGAGCGCGGCACACCCCGCCCGGTCGCGGTCAAGCGCCTCACCTCGGTGCGCCCGGACGGCGCGCTCTGGATCAGCTCCGACGGCACCGGCACGGATTCCCGCCAGCTGGGTCACCTCCCCCCCGACGCGCTCGTCGCGGTGGCCCTGCTGCGCCTGCCCCGGCGACGCCCGCTGAAACCACCGCGGTTGCTGCGGCGGGCCGCTCAGCCCTGACCGAGCGCCCGGGCCAGCGCGGGGAGGACCTCGCGGACCTGCTGCTCGAGGGCGGCATACACCTCGTCGGACCGGCGGTAGGGGTCCACGAGACCGGCGGAGGAGGTCCGCCCCACCGTCCCTCGCTGTGCCCGGGCCGAGTGGGCGAGCCCGGCCAACGCCTCCACCGGGTCGCCCCACCGCGGCCGCGCCTCGGCGGGGACGGCGTCCGCCAGGGCGGCGAACTCGTGGACGGTGAAGGTCCGCCGCAGCGCCCGCGGGTCGAGCCGCACCACGTCCGAGCGGTGCTCTGGCGTCGCCGTGAGGACCAGGTCCGCGCCGGCCACGACCTGGTCGGTCAGGGACCGCGCCGCGAAGCCCTCGGGGTCGCCCCCCAGCCGCCGGAGCAGCTGCGCGGACCGTTCGTCCATGGCCGAGCCCACCAGCGCCCGGGTGCCGGCCGAGCGGACCGCCACGGCGCCCGGCCCGTGGGCCACGTCGACCTCCCGCTGGAGCAGCCGCTCGAGCAGGGGCGAGCGGCAGACGTTGCCGGTGCAGACCACGAGGACGGTCGGGATGGGGGCCGCGGTCACGGGCCCTCCCTCTCCAGGACGCCGCCGGCCCATCGGGGTCCACGGCCCCGCAGGACCGCCCGGCGCGACTGGTCCTGCAGCGCCTCGCTGCCGGAGCGCTGCAGGAGCACCTCCAGCCGGTCCTGGGTCAGCACCTCGGCGAGCCCCTCGCCCCACTCGACGACGGTGACCGACTCCTCCAGGGAGGCGTCGAGGTCGAGGTCGTCGAGCTCGGCCCCGTCGGCGAGCCGGTAGGCGTCGACGTGCACCAGGTCCGGTCCACCGGTCGTGGAGGGGTGCACGCGGGCGATGACGAAGGTCGGTGAGGTCACCGGGCCCCTGACCCCCAGACCCTCCCCCAGACCCTGGGTCAGGGTGGTCTTCCCGGCGCCGAGATCACCGGTGAGGACGACGAGGTCGCCGGCCCGCAGGAGGGCGCCCAGGCGGCGGCCGAGCGCACGGGTGTCCTCGGCCGCGGGCAGCTCGACGTGCTCGCTCATCGTCCGGCCTCCCCGACGTGGCGGCGCGGCAGGCGGGGCCCGAACCTGCTGACGATCTCGTAGCTGATCGTGCCGGCCGCGTCCGCCCACTCCTGCGCCGTCGGTGCCCCGTCGACGTCCCCGCCGAGGAGGTGCACCTCGTCGCCGGCCGCCACCGGGACGTCGCCGACGTCGACGACGAACTGGTCCATGCAGACGCGCCCGGAGACCCGGAAGCGTCGCCCGGCCACCTGCACCGGCCCGGTCCCGGAGGCGTGCCGGGGCACCCCGTCGGCATACCCGATGGGCACGTCGACCACCGTGGTCGCCTGCTCCGGGGCGTAGGTGTGGCCGTAGGACACGCCCTGCCCCGCGGGGATCCGCTTGACCACCGCCACCCGTGCGCTGACGCTCATGGCGGGACGCAGCCCCAGGTCGGCCGCGGAGGCGAGCTCGGGGACCGGTGACAGGCCGTAGACCGCCAGTCCGGGGCGGACCATGTCCCAGGCCGCGGCCGGCGTGGTCAGGGTGGCGGCCGAGTTGCTCAGGTGACGGACCTCGAGGTCCAGCCCGGCCCGCTCGGCGAGTCGCACGGCGTCGGCGAAGGCCTCCTGCTGCGCGCGGACGGTGGGGTGCTCCGGCGCGTCGGCGTAGGCGAAGTGGGAGAAGACCCCCACCACTCGGACCACCCCCTCGGCGCTCAGGGCTGCCGCGTGCCGGACGAGCGCCTGGAAGTCGGTGCGGGGGTCACCGGGGCCGACCGGGAGGGCGAAGGCCCCGCCCCGGGAGAGACCGGTGTCGACCTTGAGCTGCACCTGCGCGGTCCGGCCCGCCCGACGGGCCGCCGCCGCGAGCAGGTCCAGGGCCCAGGGGGCCGAGGCCGCCACCTGGACGTCGACCGCCAGCAGCGCGTCCGTGTCCACCGAGGGCGTCAGCAACCAGCACAGCAGCGGCGCCGCCACCCCTGCCTGCCGCAGGGCCAGCGCCTCGGCCGGCTGGGCGACCCCCAGTGCCGCTGCCCCTCCGGCGAGCGCCGCACGGGCGCTCGGCACCAGACCGTGCCCGTAGGCATCCGCCTTGACCACCGCCATCACGCCCGCGGACCCGGCGTGCCCACGCAGGACGCCCACGTTGTGCGCGATGGCGTCCAGGTCGACCGTGACCTGCGCCGGCCACGGGGAGGCGCCCGCGTCGCTCACGCGGACATCACCTGGGCGAGCTGGCTCATCAGGCTGTCCTCCACGACGGGGGCGGAGCGCTGCGCCACGGCGGCCGCGATCCGCCCACCCAGCTCGCCGGTGCTAGCCCCCATCCCCGCACCGGCCAGGGCCGGCAGGTCGGCGAGCACCTGCGCCGTCGCCCCCTCGACGGCGGCGGCGGCCTCCCCCTCGCCCAGGTGGCCCAGCATCATGGCGAGCGAGAGGCAGGCACCGGCCGGGTTGGCCCAGCCGCGCCCGGCGATGTCGGGGGCCGAGCCGTGCACGGGCTCGAACATGCTCGGAGCCTGGCCCCCGAGGTGCAGGTTGCCGCTGGCGGCCACCCCCAGGCCTCCCTGCAGGACCGCCCCGAGGTCGGTGACGATGTCCCCGAAGAGGTTGTCCGTGACGACCACGTCGAAGCGCTCCGGGCTGACCGGGAGATACATGCACATGGCGTCCACGTGGACGTAGTCGGTCTCGACGTCCGGGTAGCGCCGCCCGACCTCCTCGACGACCGCCGACCACAGGGCACCGGCCTCCACCAGGACGTTGGTCTTGTGGCACAGCGTCAGCCGGCCCCGACGGACCGAGGCCAGGCGGAAGGCGAAGTCGACCGCCCGCTCCACGGCATACCAGGTGTTGACCGACTCCTGCACGGCCGTCCACGCCGCGGTCCCGCGGTGCACCGCGCTTCCCTGGGCGACGTAGGAGCCCTCGGTGTTCTCCCGGACGACCACGAGGTCGCACCGCTGCGGCGTGAGCCCGGCGACCGGCGTCGGCACCCCGGGGTAGAGCCGGACCGGGCGCAGGTTGACCGCCTGCTGCATCGCGCCGCGCAGCGCGAGGATGATCCCGCGCTCGAGGATCCCCGGGGGGGCCTGGGGGCTGCCGATGGCCCCGAAGAGGATGGCGTCGTGGGACCGCAGCCGCTCGACCATCTCCGGCGTGAGCAGCTCACCCGTCCGCACGTAGTGCTCGGCGCCGAGCGGGACGTCGGTGCGTTCGGTGGTGAACCCGAAGGCCTCCTGCGCCGCGTCGAGGACCTCCAGGGCCGCGGCGGTCACCTCGGGGCCGACCCCGTCGCCGGGCAGGACTGCGATGGAGTGGGAGCGCATGAGTCGTCGGACCTCCGTGACGTCACGTCAAGGGATGGGCTTACAGTGGCGTCATTGTCTCGCACCGCCCCCACCAGCGAAACGGAAGGGTCGACCCATGTCCGCGTCATCCGGGCTGACGATGGCCGAGAAGCTCTGGGCCCAGCACGTCGTGCGCTCCGCCGACGGCGAGCCCGACCTGCTCTACATCGACCTGCACCTGGTCCACGAGGTGACCAGCCCGCAGGCCTTCGACGGCCTCCGGGAGAAGGGCCGCCCGGTCCGCCGCCCCGACCTCACGCTGGCGACCGAGGACCACAACGTGCCGACCACGCTGGGCCCGGTCACCGACCTCACCTCCCGCACCCAGCTAGAGGCCCTGCGG
Source organism: uncultured Serinicoccus sp. (assembly GCF_947487915.1). GTDB lineage: Bacteria > Actinomycetota > Actinomycetes > Actinomycetales > Dermatophilaceae > Ornithinicoccus. The sequence continues at coordinate 199,528 of NZ_CANKYH010000006.1, forward strand.
ACCAACTGCGCGGAGTTCGGGATCGTCCACCACGAGCGGGGGCAGAGGGGGCAGGGCATCGTCCACGTCATCGGGCCCGAGCTGGGGCTCACCCAGCCCGGGATGACCATCGTCTGCGGCGACAGCCACACCTCGACCCACGGCGCCTTCGGCGCGCTGGCCTTCGGGATCGGCACCTCCGAGGTCGAGCACGTGCTGGCCACCCAGACCCTGCCGCTGCGGCCGTTCCGCACCATGGCCATCACCGTCGAGGGACAGCTCCCCGAGGGCGTCGGCGCCAAGGACGTCATCCTGGCGGTCATCCACCGGATCGGCACCGGGGGTGGCCAGGGCTACGTCCTGGAGTACCGCGGGTCGGCCATCGAGTCGCTCTCGATGGAGGGCCGGATGACCATCTGCAACATGTCCATCGAGGCGGGGGCCCGGGCCGGCATGGTGGCCCCGGACGAGACGACCTTCGACTACCTGCGGGGACGGCCGCACGCCCCGTCGGGCGCTGAGTGGGACGCCGCCGTGGCCGCGTGGCGGGACCTGCGCACCGACGACGACGCCGTGTTCGACGCGGAGGTCGTCATCGACGCCGCCTCCCTCACCCCCTACGTCACGTGGGGGACCAACCCCGGCCAGTCCGTGCAGCTCGGCGAGGCCGTGCCCGACCCGGCGCTGGCCGGCGACGAGGACGCCCAGGACACCGCCCGCCGCGCCCTGGACTACATGGGCCTGGACCCCGGGACCCCGATGCGCCAGATCGCCGTCGACGCCGTCTTCCTCGGCTCCTGCACCAACGGGCGCATCGAGGACCTGCGCCTGGCGGCCGACGTCCTGCGCGGGCGCCGGGTCGCCGACGGGGTCCGGATGCTCGTCGTGCCCGGCTCCCACGCCGTGCGCCAGCAGGCCGAGGAGGAGGGCCTGGACGAGGTCTTCACCGGCGCCGGGGCCGAGTGGCGGTTGGCCGGGTGCTCGATGTGCCTCGGCATGAACCCCGACCAGCTCGCGCCCGAGGAGCGGTGCGCCTCGACCTCCAACCGCAACTTCGAGGGCCGACAGGGGGCCCGTGGCCGGACCCACCTCGTCTCGCCCGCGGTGGCGGCGGCGACCGCCGTCCGCGGCACCCTCTCCTCCCCGACCGACCTCGACCCCGCCCGCGAGCCGCAGGAGGTGACCGCCTGATGGACCCCTTCACCACGCATACCGGGATCGGTGTGCCGCTGCGCCGCTCCGACGTCGACACCGACCAGATCATCCCCGCCCAGTGGCTCAAGCAGGTCTCCCGCACCGGCTTCGACCAGGGCCTCTTCTCGCGCTGGCGCGAGGACCCCTCCTTCGTCCTCAACACCGAGCCCTACGCACGCGGCTCGGTCCTCGTCGCCGGCCCGGACTTCGGCACCGGCTCCAGCCGCGAGCACGCGGTGTGGGCGCTGCAGCAGTACGGCTTCCGCGCCGTGCTGTCCAGCCGGTTCGCGGACATCTTCCGTGGCAACTCCGGCAAGCAGGGCCTGCTCACCGCCCAGCTCGACCAGGGCGACATCGAGCTCATCTGGAAGATCCTCGAGGCCGAGCCCGGCACCGAGGTCACCGTCGACCTGCCCGCCCGGTCGGTCACCTGCGGCGACCTGGTGACGACCTTCGACGTCGACGACTACGTCGCCTGGCGGCTGGAGAACGGCCTGGACGACATCTCCCTGACCCTCGGGCACGAGGAGGACATCTCAGCCTTCGAACGCGGCCGACCGTCCTGGAAGCCGACCGTCACGCGGGCCGTCGGCTGACCGACCCCGACCGGCGCCGGGCCAGCGGTGCCGCCCGCCGGGGGCCGCGTCGACGCGCCGGTCGCGTTGACACCCCGGCCCCGGCGTTCCTAAGGTGGTCCCACCTCGAGGGGAGTATTTCCCGAATGTCGCGTCGGTCATGACGCGGGGCCCATGCCCCGCTCGGCGCGCGCCCTGTCGCCCAGGGTGAAAGAGACCTCGATCCGCGCCGTCGTGATCGGAAGGTCTTCCATGACGCCCCTCCCCCTGGCTGCTGCCGGCAGCGCCTCGTCCACCAGCATCGCCGACCCGATGCTCTGGGCCCTGACGCTCGGCGGCGTCGTGCTGCTGCTGGCCTTCGACATGGTCCTCACCCGTCGGCCGCACGCGGTGTCGATGAAGGAGGCCCTGGCGTGGTCGGCCTTCTACCTGGCGCTGCCGCTGCTCTTCGGCCTCTGGGTCTGGCAGCAGTTCGGGAGCCAGACCGGGCTGGAGTACTACACCGGCTACCTCGTCGAGAAGTCGTTGTCGGTCGACAACCTCTTCGTCTTCATCCTCATCCTCACCGCCTTCGCCGTGCCCCGCGAGCTGCAGCAGCGGGTGCTGCTCATCGGCATCATCGGCGCGCTGGTGCTGCGCGGTGTCTTCATCGCCCTGGGCGCCGCGCTCATCGCCAACTTCGCCATCACCTTCCTCGTCTTCGGCCTCATCCTGCTGGCGACCGCGTGGAAGGTCCTCAAGGACGCCCGCGAGGACAGCCACGTGGAGGTGGCCAAGCTGCCCGCCGTGCGCCTCACCCGACGCTTCTTCGCCGTCACCGACGACTACCGCGGCACCCGCTTCACGGTCCGCGAGGGCGGGCGCCGGGCCCTCACCCCCTTCGCCCTGGTGGCCCTGGCCATCCTCGGGACCGATGTCGTCTTCGCCGTCGACTCGGTGCCGGCGGTCTACGGCATCACCGGTGACCCCTACCTGGTCTTCGTCACCAACGCCTTCGCCCTGCTGGGGCTGCGCGCCCTCTACTTCGTCCTCGAGGGGGCGCTGGGCCAGCTGCGCCACCTCGGCTACGGGCTGTCGCTGATCCTCGCCTTCATCGGGGTCAAGCTGGTGCTGCACTGGGCGCACGGCGTCTGGGAGGGCGTGCCCACCGTCCCCACGCTGGCCTCGCTGCTGGTGATCGTCGGCATCCTCGCGCTCACCGTGCTCACGAGCCTGGTCGCCGAGCGCCGCGACGCGCGCCGGCGGGTTGACGCTGCGTCATCGTCATGAGCTAGAGTTCGGGACGATGACTCACCTGCTCCTCCTCGGCTGCCGCAGCGAGACCTCCTAGGTCCGGCCCTCGCTGCGGAGTCGCCGCTGTCCCGGACACCCAGCGCCCCAGCGAGAAGAGCCACCGATGAGCATCAGCACCGCCCCCTCACCCAGCGCCACGCGCTACCCCAACCCCCAGCAGCCGAGCGGGATGCCGGTCGGCCGCTACACGGCATACCCCGCCGTCGACCTGCCGGACCGCACCTGGCCGGGACGGACCATCACCGTGGCCCCGCGCTGGTGCGCGGTGGACCTGCGGGACGGCAACCAAGCCCTCATCGACCCGATGACACCGGAGCGCAAGCGGCGGATGTTCGAGCTGCTGGTCCGCATGGGCTACAAGGAGATCGAGGTCGGCTTCCCGGCCGCGAGCCAGACCGACTTCGACTTCGTGCGCATGCTCATCGACGACGACCTCATCCCCGACGACGTCGTCATCCAGGTGCTGACCCAGGCGCGCGAGCACCTCATCGAGCGCACCTACGAGGCCATCGCCGGGGCCCGGCAGGCCATCGTGCACCTCTACAACTCCACCTCCACCCTGCAGCGCCGCGTGGTGTTCGACGCCTCCGAGGACGAGATCGTGGACATCGCCGTGCGCGGCGCCCGGGCCTGCAAGAAGTACGAGGAGCAGCTGCCCCCGGGCACCGAGGTGTTCTACGAGTACTCGCCGGAGTCCTACACCGGCACCGAGCTGGAGTTCGCGGCCCGGATCTGCAACGCGGTCATGGAGGTCTTCGTCCCGAGCGCGGAGGCCCCGGTCATCATCAACCTCCCCGCGACCGTGGAGATGGCGACGCCCAACGTGTATGCCGACTCCATCGAGTGGATGAACCGTCACCTGGACCACCGCGAGCACGTCGTGCTCTCGCTGCACCCGCACAACGACCGGGGCACCGGGGTCGCGGCGGCCGAGCTGGGCTACCTGGCCGGGGCGGACCGCATCGAGGGCTGCCTGTTCGGCAACGGCGAGCGCACCGGCAACGTATGCCTGGTGACCCTGGGGATGAACCTCTTCAGCCAGGGTGTCGACCCGATGATCGACTTCTCCGACATCGACGAGATCCGGCGCACCGTCGAGCACTGCAACCAGCTGCCCGTCCCCGAGCGTCACCCCTACGGTGGCGACCTCGTCTTCACCGCCTTCTCCGGCAGCCACCAGGACGCGATCAAGAAGGGCCTGGAGGCCATGGAGCGCGACGCCGGTGCGGCCGGCACCGCGGTGGACGACTTCCGCTGGGAGGTCCCCTACCTGCCGGTCGACCCCAAGGACATCGGCCGCACCTACGAGGCCGTCATCCGGGTCAACAGCCAGTCCGGCAAGGGCGGCGTGGCCTACGTCATGAAGACCGAGCGCAAGCTGGACCTGCCGCGCCGCCTGCAGATCGAGTTCAGCCGGGCCGTGCAACGGCATACCGACTCCGCCGGTGGGGAGATGACGCCCGGCCAGATCTGGGAGTCCTTCACCCACGAGTACCTCGAGCAGGACGGCCCGGTGGTGCTGCACGACTTCACCAGCACCCACGTCGAGGGCGAGGACGCCGACGTCCGGCTGGACGCCCGGGTGACCGCGGCCGGTCAGGACCACGCGATCAGCGGCCACGGCAACGGCCCCATCTCGGCCTTCGTCGCCGGGCTCAACGGCCTCGGCATCGACATCCGCGTACTGGACTACGCCGAGCACGCGCTGTCGGCGGGCGAGGACGCGCTGGCCGCGGCCTACGTGGAGTGCGCGGTGGACGGCGAGGTGCGCTGGGGGGTCGGCATCGACCCCTCGACGGTCCGTGCCTCCCTGCACGCGGTCTGCAGCGCGCTCAACCGGCCGCAGGCCTGAGGGGCCCGACGGCCCGGGACCCTGGCGGCCGCGGTCGTGGCCCGCGGGGTGGGACTGCCCGTGCGCGGTCGCGGTCCTATGGGGGCCACCGGGGCACACGGTCCTGATCGGGAAGCGTCAGACCGTGTGCGGTCGTGGCCCTATGAGGGCCACCCGCGCGCACAGTCCTGATCGGGAAGCGTCAGCCGCGGCCGTCGCCGAGGAGGGTCTGACCGTCCTCGGTGACGGTCCAGAACGGGTTGTGGGCGATCTCCCACACATGGCCGTCGAGGTCGGTGAAGACGCCGGAGTAGCCGCCCCAGAAGCGGGTGGACGCCGGCCGGAGCACGGTGGCGCCCGCGGCCTCGGCGTCCTTCATCTGCTCGTCGACGTCCGCGGCGCTGGGCAGGTTGACCCCGACGACCTTGCCGCCCCAGGAGTCGCCGCTGCCGGGGGTGTCCTCGGTGTCGGAGTCGACGTCGATGCCGGAGTCGACCGCGAGGGCGGCCCGCTCCCACAGGGCGACGACCATGGCGCCGGCCTGGAAGAAGGTGATGTGGTCGGGCGAGGGACCGGGCTCCCAGCCCAGGGCCTGGTAGAAGGCGCGAGCGCGCTCGAGGTCGCTCACCCCCAGGGTGACGAGGGACACACGCTGATCCATGGCCTCAACCTAGCAACGCGGCCGACCAGGCCCGCAGCCAGCATCAGGCACACTGGAGGTATGCCGACGCCCGAGCCCGCGCAGGTCGCGCCGCACGGGCACGTGCGCGCCGCCGTGGACCTGCTCCGCGAGCGCGGGGACCGGCTGACGGGGCCGCGCCGCCGCGTGCTGGAGGCGATGGGCGCGCTGCCCGGCCACCCGGACGTCGCCGAGGTGCACGCCGCTGTCCAGGCGCGCGGGGCGACGCACCTGGCCACGACCTACCGCGCGCTGGAGCACCTGTGCGCCGCGGGCATCCTCACCCACGTGCACCTCGACCACGCCCCGCCCCGCTACCACTTCTCCGCGCGGGTCACCGGGAGCGGGCTCGAGCACGCGCACGCCGCCTGCCGCGGCTGCGGGGCGGTCCTCGACCTTCCGGCGGAGGTCCTGGAGCCGGCGCACCGGCACCTCGCGGAGCGGGGCTACCTGCCCCACCTGGGGCATACCGCGCTGTCGGTCACCTGCCCGGACTGCGTCCGGGACTAGCCTCGCAGCAGTCCGGCGACGACGGGGGCGACCGCGCCGGCGACGGAGGTGGCGCGCACCGGACCGCCGGGGTTCGCGTGGCCGGCGGCCAGCCCGTGCACGAGCGCTCCGACGGAGCCCGCCTCGCGCGGCGGCAGCCCGGCGGCGAGCAGCGCGCCGCAGATCCCGGCCAGCACGTCGCCGGCGCCCGCGGTCGCGAGCCACGGCGGCGCGTCGGCCTGGGTGCGGACCGGCACCGCCGGGTCGGGGTCGACGATCAGGGTGCTGGAGCCCTTGAGCAGCACCACGGCCCCGGTCAGCACGGCCGCGCGGCGCGCGTGCCCGACCGGGTCGGCCTGCACCTGCTCCCGGGTCACCGGCCGGTCCTCCAGCGCGGCGAGCAGGCTCGCCAGCTCGCCGGCGTGCGGGGTGAGCAGCGTCCCCGCCTCCCGGGCCCGGAACCCACCCTCGACGTCACGTCGCTCGCCCCGTAGCCAGAACGCCAGGGTCTGCAGACCACCGGCGTCCACGACCAGGGCCGTGTCCGCGTCCAGGGCCTCGCGCATGTGGTGCACCTGACCGTCGGAGCACTCCGGCTCCTCGCATCCCTGCGGGTCGATCCCCGGCCCCACGACCGCTGCCTGGACCCGCCCCGGTCCGGGCACCGCCTCGGGGCAGCTCGCCAGCACCAGGTCCTCGGCCCTGCGCGGCCCCAGGTAGCGCACCATCCCGGTCCCGGTCTCCAGCGCTGCGGTGACGCACAGCACCGCCGCGCCGGGGTAGGCATCGCTGCCGGCCACGACACCCACCACCCCCCGGGTGTACTTGTGGTCGGTCGGCCCCGGCACCGGCCAGAGGTCAGCGGCGTCGGTGTGCTCCAGGCGCTCCACGGCGGGGGGCGCCTCCATCCGGACACCGATCTCCACCACCGTCAGGACGCCGACGGCCGGCTCGGTCGCGGGGAGCAGGTGCACCGGCTTGAGCATCGAGAAGGTCACCGTCTCGTCGGCGAGGACCGTCTCGCCGAGCGCCTCCAGGCCGGCCGGGTCGGCGCCGCTGGGCAGATCCACGCTCAGCACGTATGCGGTGTCCGGCACCGCGCGCACGGCGGCGACCATCGCCCCGCGCAGGCCGGCGCGGCCACCGATGCCGAGCAGTCCGTCCACCACGAGGTCCGCCGAGGACAGCAACCCCTGCACGGCCCCGGGCAGCTCAGCGCTGTCGGGGGCGACGTCGTGGACGGTCAGACCCGCGGCCCGCGCCGCCGCCAGGCCGCCCGCGTGCAGCCGCTCGGCGATGCCGACCACGTGCACGTCCCGGTCCGCGCCGTCGACGAGCAGCGCCGCGGCGTGCAGCGCGTCACCGCCGTTGTCGCCCGGGCCCGCGAGGACCACGACCCTCCCTCCGCCACGCTCGCCGTGGCGGGCCGCGACCACCTCGGCCAGGCCGTGGGCGGCGCGCCGCATGAGCTCGCCGTCCGCGAGCCCGGCGCGCACCTCGTCCTCGGCCGCGCGGACGTCAGGGACGGCATACGCCCGGAGCATGTCAGTCTCCTCCCGGGAGCGGGGACGGGTGGGCCTCGGCGACGACCACGGCCGAGGCGACCCCGGCGTCGTGCGAGAGCGAGACGTGCAGGTGGGTGATGCCGAGCTGGTCGGCGCGGGCGCGAACGGTGCCCTGCGTGCGCAGGTGCGGTCGGCCGCTGCCGTCCCGCTCGACCCACGCGTCGGTCCACCGCAACCCGACCGGGGCACCGAGCGCCTTGGCCAGCGCCTCCTTGGCCGCGAAGCGCGCGGCCAAGGACTCGGCCCGCAGCCCGAGCTCGTCGGCCGTGAAGAGCCGCTCGCCGAGGCGGGGGTTGGCCTCGATGCGCGCGGCGAACCGCGCGATGTCGACGACGTCGATCCCGACGCCGACGATCACCGGGCACCTCGCGCGGCCCGGTCCGGCACGCCCGTCACCGGCCTACTCGACCGTGACCGACTTGGCGAGGTTGCGCGGCTGGTCGACGTCCAGGCCCTTGGCGGTCGACAGGTGCAGTGCGAAGACCTGCAGCGGGACCACCGTCAGCAGCGGCGCCAGCAGCGGCGAGGTGCGCGGGACGCGGATGACCTCGTCGGCGAAGGGCACGACGTCCTCGTCCCCCTCCTCGGCGATGACCAGGGTGCGGGCGCCCCGGGCCCGGATCTCCTGGATGTTGGAGACCACCTTGCCGTGCAGGCCGTGCTCGCTGTCCGGGGAGGGGACGACGATGAAGACCGGCTGCCCGGGCTCGATGAGCGCGATGGGACCGTGCTTGAGCTCGCCGGCGGCGAAACCCTCGGCGTGGATGTAGGCCAGCTCCTTGAGCTTGAGCGCGCCCTCCATCGCGACGGGGTAGCCGACGTGGCGACCGAGGAAGAGCACCGAGCGGGAGTCGGCCATGAAGTGGGCGATCTCCTCGACCCGGTCCATCGTGCCGAGCAGCGCCTCGATGTGGGCGGGGATGCCCTGCAGCTCGGCCATGACCTCAGCGGCGCTGCGGCCGTAGGACTCCCCGCGCAGGGCGCTGAGGTAGAGGCCGAGGATGTAGGAGGCGGTGATCTGGGCGAGGAAGGCCTTGGTCGAGGCGACCGCGATCTCAGGGCCGGCATGGGTGTAGAGGACGGCGTCGGACTCCCGCGGGATGGTCGAGCCGTGGGTGTTGCAGATCGACACGGTCCGGGCCCCGAGCTCCTTGGCGTGCCGGACGGCCATGAGGGTGTCCATCGTCTCGCCCGACTGCGAGATCGACACCACCAGCGTCCGCTCGTCGACCACCGGGTCGCGGTAGCGGAACTCGTGCGCGAGCTCGACCTCGACAGGGATGCGGGTCCACCGCTCGATGGCGTACTTCGCGACCATCCCGGCGTAGGAGGCCGTGCCGCAGGCGACGATGACGATCTTGGTCACGGCCCGCAGGTCCTCGACCGGGATGTGCAGCTCGTCCAGCACCAGGTCGCCGTCGGCGTCGGTGCGCCCCAGCAGGGTGTCGGCGACGGCGCGCGGCTGCTCGTGGATCTCCTTCTCCATGAAGGTGTCGTAGCCACCCTTCTCGGCGGCGGCGGCGTCCCAGGTGACCTCGTAGGTCTTGCCGTCGCTGGGCGAGCCGTCGAAGTTGATGACCGTGTAGGTGTCCGGGGAGATGGTGACGATCTGGTCCTGCCCGAGCTCCAGGGCCTGCCGGGTGTGCCCGATGAAGGCGGCGACGTCGGAGCCGAGGTAGTTCTCCCCCTCCCCCAGGCCGACGACGAGCGGGCTGTTGCGTCGGGCGCCGACGACGACCTCGGGCTGGTCGGCGTGCACCGCCAGCAGGGTGAAGGCGCCCTCCAGGGTGCCGACGACCTCGCGCATCGCGTCGGTCAGGTCGCTGGTGCGGCCGAAGGCCCGCTCGACCAGGTGCGCCACGACCTCGGTGTCGGTCTCGGAGGTGAAGGTCACCCCGTCCTCGAGCAGGCTGCTCCTGAGGGCGTGGAAGTTCTCGATGATCCCGTTGTGGACGAGCGCGAGCTTGCCGTCGGCACCGCCGCGGTGCGGGTGCGCGTTGGCGTCGGTGGGTCCGCCGTGGGTGGCCCACCGGGTGTGCCCGATCGCGGTGGCCGTCGGCGGCAGCGGCGCGTCGGCCAGTGCCTGCTGCAGGTTGGCCAGCTTGCCGGCCCGCTTGCGGGTCTGCACGCCGTCGTCCTCGACGACCGCCACCCCCGCCGAGTCGTAGCCGCGGTACTCGAGCCTGCCGAGCCCCTCCATGACCACGCCGAGGGCCTTCTCGCTGGTCCGTGGCCCGACGTATCCGACGATTCCGCACATGGGCTCCAGCCTACGTGTCCCGGCCCCCGCAGCCGGCATCCCCAGGCTCCGGCACGTCATCCCGTCCGCCTTGGCAGAATGCCCCCATGGGTTCGCCGGGCAGCACCGCCATCCCCTCTCCCTACGTGGAGCTCGACCGCGACGACTGGGCCCGGCTGCGCGAGGAGCATCCCATGCAGCTGGACGCCGCCGACGTCGAGCGGCTGCGGGGCCTCGGCGAGCGGCTGGACCTGGCCGAGATCGAGCAGGTCTACCTGCCCATCAGCCGGCTGCTGTCCTTCTACGAGCGCGCCACCGGGCGGCTGCACCAGGTCACCAGCGACTTCCTCGACGAGGGCCACGAGCGCACCCCCTTCGTCATCGGCGTGGCGGGGTCGGTGGCCGTGGGCAAGTCCACGACGGCGCGCATCCTCCAGGAGCTCATCTCCCGGTGGGAGTCCCGGCCCCAGGTCGACCTGGTGACGACCGACGGGTTCCTCTTCCCCAACGACGTGCTGGCCCGCCGCAACCTCATGCCGCGCAAGGGCTTCCCCGAGTCCTACGACCGCCGTGCCCTGCTGCGCTTCGTCAGCGAGGTCAAGGCCGGCAAGGCGGAGGTGACCGCTCCGGTCTACAGCCACCTCGTCTACGACATCGTCCCGGGTGAGCGGACCGTCGTCCGGCGCCCGGACGTCCTCATCGTGGAGGGGCTCAACGTCCTGCAGCCGCCGCGCTCGCACGACAACGGCCGGGCTGGGCTGGCCGTGAGCGACTTCTTCGACTTCTCGGTCTACGTCGACGCGCACGCCGGGGACATCAAGCGGTGGTACGTCGAGCGCTTCCTCGAGCTGCGCAGGACCGCCTTCGCCGACCCGGACTCGCACTTCCACCGCTACGCCACGCTCACCGACGACGCGGCCGTGGACATCGCCGAGAACATCTGGGACACCATCAACGCCCCCAACCTCGTCGACAACATCCTGCCGACCCGCAGCAGGGCCCGGCTGGTGCTGCTCAAGGGGGCCGACCACAGCGTCGACCGGGTCCGGCTGCGGCGTCTGTGACGTCCACGAGCGAGCCCCGACCCGCCGGTTTCACCGGCTTCTGGACCGCCAGCACCCTCGGCTTCGTCGCCCTGTCGACGGCCACCCTGGGCCTCGACGTCCTGGTGATCCGCGACCTGGGCGCCGACGAGGTCGAGGTGGGCGTGGTCCGGGCGGCGCAGTTCGCCCCCTACCTGCTGGTGGGGCTCCTCGCCGGCGCGCTCGTGGACCGCTGGAGACGCCGCCCGACGCTGGTCGTCACCCACCTCGCCCAGGGGGTGGTCCTGCTCCTGCTCGCGCTCCTGTGGTGGCTGGACGTCCTGACGGTATGGCGTGTGGTGGCCCTCGTCCTGGTCGCGGGGACCTTCGCGGTCTTCGGTGCCGCCGCGGAGCAGTCGGTGCTGCCCGACCTCGTGCCCCACCATGCGCTGGTGCTCGCCAACGCCCGGCTCGGCCAGTCCATGACCGTCGCGCAGTCGGCCGGCCCGCCGGCGGCGGGCGCGCTGGTCGCCGCGCTCGGGGCGGGTTCGGCTCTCGCTGTGGTTCCTCGCCAACAGCGTCGCCGTCACCGTGCTCGGGCTGTTCGCCCTGCGGGCCCTGGACCTCGGCGCCGCCGGCTACGGACTCGTGCTGGCCGCGGCGGGTGCCGGTGGCTTCGCCGGAGCCCTCGTCGCCCCGGCGGTCGGCCGTCGGCTCGGCGAGGGGGACGCCATGATCCTGGGGCGGCTGCTCTGCACCCTGGCCTGGATCCTCGCCCTGCTCACCCCCGGGGACCACGGTGCGGCCCTCGCGCTCGTGGTGCTGGGGGCGGCGCAGGCCCTCTACGGGTTCGCGATGGGGCTTGAGGACCCCAACGAGATGGGCTACTGGCAGGCCCTGACCCCCCGCGAGCTCCTCGGTCGGGTGAACGCCTCCCGGCGGACCGTGAACCGGTCGGTCGCCGTCGTCGGGGCGCTGCTCGGGGGCCTGCTCGCCGCCGGGCTCGGCTACCGTGGCGCGCTCGCCCTGGCCGCCCTGGTCTTCCTCGGCGCGGCGCTGGTCACGGCCGCCTCCCCGGTCCGGGGTGCCCGGGTGGGCGACGCACCCGCCTGACCCTCACGGGCCCCCTGCAGGCCCTGCTCGATCCGTCACGCCTGCAGCGGGTCAGTCCATGCGGGCGTAGCGGGCACGGGCCAGGCTGTAGACGCCGTAGAGCGCCAGGCCCACCGCGACGGCGAGCAGCAGCACGGTGCCCGACGGCTGCTCGGCGAGCGTCTTGAGCGCGCCGTCCAGGCCCTGGGCCTCCTCCGGGTCGGCCTGCCACGCGGCGAGCCCGAAGAGCCCGCCGACGACGAGGAGCGCCACACCCTTGGCGGTGTAGCCCACGGTGCCGGCGACCTTCACCCCCGTCCCGAGGCTGCCACCGCCGGTCGCGGCGAGGTCCTCGAGGAACTTCTGGCTCAGGCCCTTGTAGACGTGGTAGCCCGCGACCCCGAGGACGCCGAGCGCGACGGCCCCGACGATCAGCCGCCCGCCGGGCATCTCCATGAGCCGCTGGGTCAGGTCGGCGCTGGACTCCCCTCCCCCCGAGCTCCCTCCTCCGGTCGCGAAACGCACCGAGATGACGCCGAGGACGGCATACAGCACCCCCTTGCCGACCGCCTTGACCCGGTCACCGATCTCACCGCCCCCGACCGTCCCCTCGAGGACCTGGAAGAGGGCGAGGGCGAGGAAGCCGACCACGCAGAACCACAGCAGCACCGGCCCCGCCGGTGCCTCCCGCACCGTCGCGATGGCACCGCTGGTGTCGGCCTCGCCACCGCCCCCGAGGGCCACCCGGCCGGCGATCCAGCCCAGGGCCAGGTGGATGAGCCCGCTCGCCGCGAAACCGACCCGCGCGAGCGTCTCCAGCCACGGGTGGTCCGCGACCTGGCGCGCGCGGCGGGAACCCTCGTCCACGATGTCCTTGCTCACGCCGGCGAGCATGACAGCACCCCCGTCGCGGCGCGAGCGGGGGTGCTGTCAGGAGGTGCCGGGAGCCGGTGTGCCCGGTCTCAGTACCAGTTGACGGCCTGGGAGTGGGCCCACGCGGCGCACGGCGAGCCGTAGCGGCCGGAGATGTAGCCCAGGCCCCACTCGATCTGGGTCGCCGGGTTGGTCTGCCAGTCGGCGCCGGCGGTGGCCATCTTGCTGCCGGGCAGAGACTGCGGGATGCCGTACGCCCCCGAGCTGGGGTTCATGGCGGTGTGGTTCCAGCCCGACTCCTTCTGCCACAGCGAGTCCAGGCAGCCCCACTGGTCCATGCCCCAGCCGTAGCTGCCGAGCATCGACTGCGCGATGCCCCGGGCGTCGCCGCTGAAGACCGGGGCGGGCTCCGGCTCCGGCTCCGGCTCGGGCTGCGCCTGCGGCTGCGGCTCGGGCTGGGCGGCCCGCTCCTGGCTACGGGAGGCGGCCTGCTCCTGCTCGGCGCGCTCGGCGGCGGCCCGCTCGGCGGCAGCGGCCTCGACGGCAGCCTGCTCGGCGGCAGCGGCCTCGACGGCGGCCTGCTCCGCAGCGGCCTTCTCGGCGGCTTCGCGGGCGGCCTTCTCCGCGGCGGCGCGCTTCTCCTCGGCCCGCTCCTGCGAGATGCGCTCGGCCTGGTCCTGAACCGTCTGCAGGCTCTCGTCGCGGACACCGGTGGACACCCCGAGGGCGGCCGCCTGGTCCTCGCGCATCTGCTTCATCTGCGCGAACATGCCGGTGGACTCCTCGGCCGCGGTGTCGCTCAGCGCGGCGACCGCGTCCGCGGCGACCGTCGGCGAGAACTGCCCGACCGACGCGCGCATCGAGTCCTGCGAGTCCGCGGACTCCGCGGTGCCGGCGCCGGCCGTGGCGGCGTAGGTCGCCAGGCCGAGCGACCCGGCGGCGATGGATGCGGTGACGGCGATGGCCGCCGGGCTCATCCGTCGGCCGCGCGTGTGGCGGGCCTGCTGGTCGTCGGTCAGGGGGGCATGGGGCATGGGCACAACTTCCTCAGTCGGGTTGGCGCCGTCGCTGTCGCAGGGATGCAGGGGGCCCGGCAGGGAGATCGTGGACGATCGGGGCCGGACGGCGTTACCAAAACGTGATGTACCCCTCTACCGTGCCGGTTCGCGGTGGTCGCGTCAAACCCTGGCGCCGAGACGTGGCGAAGGTCACACCGACCTGGGGCCGGTGTGACTGCCGTGACGACTACGCTACGCCGCGTGCGTCACAGGAGCGCGTCCGACCCCTCCAGCATCTCTGTCACCAGGGCGGCGATCGGGCTGCGCTCGCTGCGGTGCAGCGTGATGTGGGCGAAGAGCGGGTGCCCCTTGAGGGCCTCGATCACCGCGGCCACCCCGTCGTGCCGACCGACCCGCAGGTTGTCGCGCTGCGCCACGTCGTGGGTGAGCACGACCCGCGAGCTCTGGCCGATGCGGGACAGGACCGTGAGCAGGACGTTGCGCTCCAGGCTCTGGGCCTCGTCCACGATGACGAAGGCGTCGTGCAGGGAGCGACCCCGGATGTGGGTGAGCGGGAGCACCTCGAGCATGTCCCGGTCGAGGATCTCCTCCACGACCTCCTTGGAGACCACCGCCCCCAGGGTGTCGAACACGGCCTGGGCCCACGGTCCCATCTTGTCGTTCTCGCTGCCGGGCAGGTAGCCCAGCTCCTGCCCCCCCACGGCGTACAGCGGGCGGAAGACGATGACCTTGCGGTGCTGGCGTCGCTCCATCACCGCCTCCAGCCCGGCGCACAGGGCCAGGGCGCTCTTGCCCGTGCCGGCACGGCCACCGAGGCTGATGATCCCCACGTCGGGGTCGAGCAGCAGGTCCAGCGCGATGCGCTGCTCCGCGGACCGACCGTGCAGCCCGAAGGCGTCGCGGTCGCCGCGCACCAGCTTGACCGAACGGTCCGGGGTGACGCGACCGAGTGCGCTGCCCGAGGCACCCAGGATCGTCAGGCCGGTGTGGGTGCGCAGCTCCGCCGCCTCGGGGTGCTGCAGCCGCCCCCCGTCGTAGAGCTGGCGCATCTGCTCGTCGTCGACCTCGATCTCGGCCATGCCGGTCCAGCCGCTGTCGACGGCCAGCTCCGCGCGGTACTCCTGCGCGTCCAGCCCGACGGCCGAGGCCTTCACCCGCATCGGCAGGTCCTTGCTCACCACGGTGACGTCCTGACCCTCGGCGGCCAGGTTGGCCGCCACGGCGAGGATGCGGGAGTCGTTGTCACCCAACCGGAAACCCGCCGGCAGGGCCGCGGGGTCGGTGTGGTTGAGCTCGACCCGCAGGCTCCCCCCGGCCTGCCCCACCGGCACCGGCTCGCTGAGCGTCCCGTGCACCACCCGGAGGTCGTCGAGCATGCGCAACGCCTGCCGGGCGAAGTAGCCCAGCTCCGGGTGGTGCCGCTTGCCCTCCAGCTCGGTGATGACGACCACCGGGACCACGACCTCGTGCTCGGCGAAGCGCAGCAGCGCCCGCGGGTCGGAGAGCAGCACCGAGGTGTCGAGGACGTAGGTCTTGCGACCCACCTCGGGCAGGGCGTCGAAAGGGGTGACGTCGGTGTCGAGGACGTCGACGGTGGGCGTGCCGTGGCGCTGGCTCATGCGGGCTCCTTCGGCGACGCGCGCCGGTCGGCAGCGCATCGGCGGCGATGGGCGGTCCGGGACCGGGCCACGCCACGGCGTGAGCCGGAACCGGCCCTCCGCCTGAGCCAGAGCTCCATGTGGTGGGCCTCCCGAGAGGCGGGGCGGGAGTGCCCCGCGTCTGCTCCGACCGTATGCCGCGCTCCGCCCGGCGGGCGCACCTGCGCGCGGCGTGTCGCTCAGCTGCCGAAGCGTCGCTCGCGCTCGGCGTAGGCGCGCAGCGCCCGCAGGAAGTCCACCTTGCGGAAGTCGGGCCAGAAGGCCTCGCAGAAGTAGAACTCGCTGTGCGCGCTCTGCCACAGCAGGAAGCCGCCGAGCCGCTGCTCGCCGGACGTGCGGATCACCAGGTCGGGGTCCGGCAGACCACGGGTGTAGAGGTGACCGGCGATGTCCTCGACGGTCACGGTGTCGGCGAGCTCCTCCAGGGTGGTGCCGGACTCCGCCGCGTCCCGCAGCAGCGAACGCACGGCGTCCGCGATCTCGCGCCGGCCCCCGTAGCCGATCGCGACGTTGACGAGCATCCCGTCCACCGCCCCGGTGCTCCGGGCGGCGCCGGTCAGCCGGTCCGCGGTTTCGGCGGGCAGGAGGTCCAGGGCGCCGACGACCCGGACCGGCCACCGTCCGGTGAGGGCGAGCTGCTCCACGACACCCTCGATGATGGTGAGCAGCGGCCCCAGCTCCTGGGTCGGGCGGTTGAGGTTGTCCGTGGACAGCAGCCAGAGCGTCACCACCTCGACCCTGGCCTCCTCGCACCATCCGAGGAAGGGGGCGATGTTCTCGGCACCAGCGCGGTGGCCGTCGGCGGTCTCGGCGCCCCGAAGCCTCGCCCACCGCCGGTTGCCGTCCAGCATCACCCCGATGTGCCGCGGGAGCCGCTCGCTGGGCAGGTGCCGGCGCAGCGAGGAGTTGTAGGCCCGGTAGACCAGGTCCCTCGGCGTCGGCATACGCCCAACCTACCCGCAGCCCCTGAGCACCGTCTGCACCCAGCGGAGGGGCGGGCGGGGCCCGGAGGGCAACCTACGACTTCGTAACCTACGGTTGCGTAGGTTAGCCTGGCCGTATGTCATCGCGCCCGGCCCCGAGCCCCACCACAGGCCCGCGTGGCTCTCTCGCCGACCACGTCAAGCCGCACCTGCGCGGGTGGCTGCACCTGGGGATGGTGCCGGTGGCGCTGGCCGCCGGGGCAGTGCTCGTCGTCGTGGCGCCGACGCCCGCCGCCAGGGTGGCCGCGCTCGTGTTCGCGATCACCGGGGTCCTGCTGTTCGGGACCTCCGCGCTCTACCACCGCGGACGCTGGAGCCCCCGCACGGCGCAGATCCTCAAGCGCTGGGACCACGCCAACATCTTCCTCATCATCGCGGGCACCTACACCCCCTTCGCGGTGGTGCTCCTCCCTCCCACGCAAGGGCAGATCCTGCTGTGGACGGTGTGGTCCGGCGCGATCGCGGGGGTGCTCTTCCGGGTGTTCTGGCTCGGCGCCCCGCGCTGGCTCTACACCGGCGTCTACATCGCGCTGGGGTGGGTGGCCGTCTTCTTCCTCGTCCCCATGTGGCGCAGCGGCGGCCCGCTCGTCGTCGCCCTCATCGCCCTCGGCGGTCTGTGCTACACCCTGGGCGCCGTCGTCTACGGACTGCGCCGGCCGGACCCCTCGCCGCGGTGGTTCGGCTTCCACGAGGTCTTCCACGCCTTCACCGTCGCGGCCTTCGCCGCGCACTGGGCGGCGACCTACCTCAGCCTCACCGCCGCCACCCCCGCGTCCTGAGCCGGAGCCCCGAACCGACCGGGGATGCGACCGGCGCTCCCAGGCGCGTCGAGCTCAGCCGATCGGGTCCTCGTCGGCGCGCGCCTCGTCGGGCTGCCCGCCCTCGCGGCGCTCGGTGGCCGCCCCGTCCTGCACCGGCGGGCGCCGGGCCCGACTCTCCTGCTCCTGCAGCCGGACGTCCTCCGCGCGACGCATCCGGCGCAGCCGGCGGGTGAGGTCGCGCCCCAGGAACCACAGGGCCAGGCACAGGCCGAAGAGGACGAGGAATCCTCCCAGCCCCGCGGTGATCTGGACGCCGGTCTCGTTCACTGCTCGTGCCCCTCCTCACGGCGCACGTCGTCCACCCCGTCGCCGTCCGCATCGCCGTCCCCGTCACCGGGCACCTCGCCCGACGGCGGCAGCGGCGGGTCGCCACGGTGCGCCAGCACCAGGGATCCGTCGGGGTCGCGCTCGTGCACCCGGCCGCACAGCTGGTCCAGCTCCCCGACCGGGTGCTCGCGCAGGCCGCCGAAGAGGTCGTCCTCGGGGAGCTCGACCGCGACGAGGGAGCGCGCGAGCTCGTAGTCCTCCGTGGGCCAGACGCGCTGCTGGATCTCCAGGGGCACCCGGAACCACGGCCCGTCGGGGTCCACCTGCGTCGCGTGCGCGCGCAGCGCGTCGTCGCGGACCGAGAACTGCTCGCCGCACGGCACCCGCGTGGTGAGGACCCGCCGCGGCCGGCTCCCCAGGTGCTTGCGCCAGTCCGCGAAGGGGGGCTCGTGGCCGGCCTCGACCATCGCCTCGTCCAGGCGGATCATCCGCTGCGGGTCCCAGCCGCTGTAGTAGACCTTGAGCGGCTGCCAGGGCTGACCCGCGTGCGGGTATGCCTCGGGGTCGCCGGCCGCCTCGAAGGCCGCCATGGTCACGGTGTGGGTCATGACGTGGTCGGGGTGGGGGTAGCCGCCGTTCTCGTCGTACGTCGTGAGGACGTGCGGGCGGAACTCCCGGATGACCCGGACCAGCGCCTCGGTCGTCACCTCGAGCGGCTCCAGGGCGAAACAGCCCTCCGGCAGCGGCGGCAGCGGGTCACCCTCGGGAAGACCGCTGTCGACGAAGCCGAGCCAGGTGTGGCTGACCCCGAGGATCTGTGCGGCGCGGGCCATCTCGTCCCGGCGCACCTGGGTGATGTCCCGCACGATGTGCACGTCGTCCTTGAGCTTCTCGTTCAGGACGTCCCCGCGCTCGCCGCCCGTGCAGGAGACCACGCGCACGTCGACCCCCTGCGAGACGTAGTGCGCCACCGTGGCGGCGCCCTTGCTCGACTCGTCGTCGGGGTGGGCGTGCACGGCCATGAGGCGCAGGCCCGATCCGCTCGTGGGCATGGCGGTCCTTTCCGCGTCGGGTCACCCCGGGGCCGACGTCACGGTCGACCCCGGGGTGACGGACAATGGTGGTCGTGCCGCCGATCGGCACCGTGTCATCCTCTCACCATCCCGGAAGGCAGCCGCACGTGACCGCCCGCAGTCCTGAACCTCCCGAGCCGCGGGCCGGTGGAGCCGACGACGTGGACTGGGACCTCGTGGAGGAGCAGGCCGAGGCTGCACAGCGGTCGGCGCCCCGCGACCGCCGGTGGTGGGCGGTGGGGCTGGTCGCCGTGCTGGCCATGAGCCTCGTGGCGGTCGTCTGGGGGCTCGGGGCGACGCGCGGCCGGGTGCACTGGGTGAACACCGGCTTCGACGTCGTCACCGACGGCCGGGTCGACGTGCGCTTCGACCTGCGGCGCGACCCCGCCCGCGAGGCCATCTGCACCCTGGAGGCCCAGTCGGCGGCGCACGTCGTCGTCGGACGCACCGAGGTGCGGGTCGCGGGGTCCGCGGAGTCGCCCAGCCGTCATGTCGAGAGCGTCGCGACCGCGTCCCCGGCGATCACCGGCTACGTCGACCAGTGCTGGTACGCCGACGAGGCGCCGCGGGAGGGCTGAGCACCCCGTCGGCCGAGGGGGTGGGGATCAGGCCTGGTAGGGCGAGGCCTTGGCGATGGTGACCTCGACGGTCTTGCCGTTGGGCGCCTCGTAGCTCACCGTGTCACCGGTCCGGGCCCCGAGCAGAGCCGCCCCCAGCGGCGACTGCTCGCTGTAGACGTCGAGGTCGCTGCCCTCGGAGATGATCTCCCGGGACCCGAGGAGGAAGGTCTCCTCGTCCCCGAACATCTCCACGGTCACCACCATGCCCGGCTCGACGACGCCGTCGTCCGGAGGGGCCGACCCGACGACCGCGGTCTGGAGGAGGTGCTCGAGCTGGCGGATCCGGGCCTCCATCTTGCCCTGCTCCTCCTTGGCGGCGTGGTAGCCGCCGTTCTCCTTGAGGTCGCCCTCCTCGCGCGCGGCCTCGATGCGCTTGCTGATCTCCGAGCGTCCCTGCTCCTTGAGCCTGGACAGCTCCGCGTGGAGGCGGTCGTACGCCTCCTGCGTCAGGTAGCTGGCTGCTGCGGTGTCGCTCACTGCTCTCTCCTCGTGTCGTCTCGCGTGGCCGGGCTCCGGGCCCGACCGCGCCCTGCGGTCGTGCGTCCGGACCGGTGCGGTCACGCACCGTCGCCCAAACACAAGGTCCGGGCCACCGAAGGGCCCGGACCGTGGATCAACGCACCAGTCTAGCCCGCAGCACCGGAGGAGTCGACCCACGCGGCCCGCGCTGGCACGGCCGCGAGGCGGGTGCGACACTCGAAGGATGCATCGCGAGAGCAGCCTTCCCGGACGCCCCACCCCCCTGCCGGACATCCCGGAGCGCCATGTCGTGCTCGGGTCGTCGATGCACGGACCGTGGCCGGAGGGCACCGAGGTGATGACGGTGGCCATGGGGTGCTTCTGGGGTGCCGAGCGCATCTTCTGGCAGCTGCCCGGGGTCGTGACCACGGCAGCCGGCTACCAGGGGGGCAGCACGCCGAACCCCACCTACCGTGAGGTGTGCACGGGGCGCACGGGCCACACCGAGTCAGTCCTCGTCGCCTACGACCGCGCCCGCACCGACCCCGAGCAGCTGCTCAAGGCGTTCTGGGAGAACCACGACCCGACGACCGCCGACCGCCAGGGCAACGACATCGGGACCCAGTACCGCTCGGCGATCTACTGGACCACCGCCGAGCAGGAGGAGGCGGCGCGGGCCACGGCCGCGGCCTTCGGCGAGGTCCTGGCGCGGGCCGGGCACGGGCCGATCGTCACCGAGCTGCTCCCCGCAGCGGAGGCCGGCCCGTTCTACTACGCCGAGGAGGCGCACCAGCAGTACCTCCACAAGAACCCCGGTGGGTACTGCAACCACGGGCCCAACGGCTACACCTGCCCGGTCGGCCTCGTGTCCCAGGACCAGCTCCCGGCGCAGACCTCGATCGCCCCGCCCGACTGAGGCCGCGCCCTCGACCTCCCGCCCGTCCGACGGCGGGGTCGTGGACGGTGTCCCTCGGACATCCGGCGTTCACCGTCTAGACTCCAGCGGGTCGGACTGCCGGTCGAGCGAGGGAGTTGGTCCATGGCTGACCCGTCGGCCGGTGACGGCCCGCGGCCTCCCCGGCCCACCCTCGCCCAGGTGCGGGCCGTCGCGCAGCCGCCGGAGGTCCTGGCCCGCGGGAACGCCGAGCACTGGACGGGTGACCTGTACCTGCGGAGGCTCTCGCCGCACCTGACCCGCGCCCTCATCCCCACCCCGCTCTCGGCGAACGGCGTCACCGCCCTCATGATGGTCGCCGGCTGGGCCGCCGCCGGAGCGCTGCTCGTCCCCGGTCTGCTCGGCGCGGCGCTCGGCGCGCTGCTGGCGCAGCTGCAGATGCTGCTCGACTGCTCGGACGGGGAGGTCGCCCGGTGGAAAGGGCTGTCCGGCCCGGTCGGCATCTTCCTCGACAAGGTGGGCCACTACACGGTCGAGGCCGCCATCGCGCTCGCCCTGGGGTGGCGGGCCGCAGGCCTCGTCGGTGGCGCGGAGCAGGACCCGGCGCAGTGGTTCGGGTATGCCTTCGCCGGCGCCGTCCTCGCCACCTTCCTGGTCCTCAACAAGGCGCTCAACGAGATGGTGCACGCCTCCCGGGCCGCCGTCGGCCTGGGGCCGCTCCCGGACACCGCGGCGGCCCGCGCCGTCCCGCCGCGCACGGCCCTCGGAACCCTGCGCCGGACGGCCCGCCTGCTGCCCGTGCACCGGATGTTCCACTCCGTCGAGATGACCCTCGTCACGCTCGCGGTCGCCCTCGTGGGCGCGCTCGTGGGCGAGGAGCTGGCCGCCGCCCGGGTCCAGGTCGTGGCCATGGCCGTCCTCGTCGTGCCGGTGACGGTCGGGCACGCGAGCGCCATCCTCGCCTCGGGGCGGCTGCGCCGGGAGGGCTCGTCGTGAGCGCCCCCCGGTTCGCCGTCGTGGTCCTCACCCAGGGGCGTCGCCCGGAGGAGCTGCGGCGCGGCCTGGACTCGCTCCTGCGCCAGCGCGGGGTCGAGCTCGACGTGGTGGTGGTGGGCAACGCGTGGAACCCTTCCGGCCTGCCCGAGCACGTGAAGACCCTGGCCCTGCCCACCAACGTCGGGATCCCGGCCGGGCGCAACGCCGGCGTCCCGCACGTCGAGGGCGACGTCCTCTTCTTCCTCGACGACGACGCCTGGCTCATCGACGACGACGTGCTGCTGAGGACGGCCCGCTACCTCGAGGACCATCCCGAGGTCGGGCTCGTCCAGCCGCTCATCGAAGACCCGGACGCCGGCGAGGCTCCCCTGCCGGGCCGGTGGATCCCCCGGCTCGGGGCGCGCCAGCGGCATACCGAGGCCGACGTCTTCAGCGTGGTCGAGATGACCGTCGCGATGCGCCGCCAGGCCTTCGAGGCGACCGGGGGCTGGCCGGGCATCTTCTTCTACGCCCACGAGGGCATCGAGCTGGCGTGGCGGGTGTGGGCGGCGGGCTACACGGTGCGCTACGTCCCTTCGCTGCGCACGGGCCACCCGGTCATCGACCCGCGCCGCCACTCCGACTACTTCTACAAGAACGCCCGCAACCGGGTCTGGCTGGCCCGCCGCAACCTCCCCGGCCCGCTGGCCCTCGCGTACGTCACCAGCTGGACGGGCATCCAGCTCGTGCGCTGGACGACCCAGCGGGACGGCCTGCAGTCCTGGTGGGCGGGGTGGTGGGACGGATGGCGCCAGGACCCGTTCGAGCCCGGCGAGGACCGGTCCCGGCTGCGCTGGCGGGACGTGGCGCGGATGGCGCGCCACGGCCGCTTCCTCGTCATCTGACCGTGGGCTGCTGCGCCTGCCAGGCCTCCTGGCCCGCCGTCACGAGGTCCGACCACGGCCGTGCCCCGACCCGGTAGGTGACCACCTCGGCGTCGGCCGACGGTGTCTGCAGGTGTGCTGCGGTGGCCCACTCGGTGGCCAACGCGGTCCAGCGGCCGCCGAGGACGATGTTGAGGGCCTCTCGGAAGGTCGCGCCGTAGCGCAGCATCAGGGGGACGACCCGCTCCAGCCCGGCGGCGCGCAGCGCGGCGGGGTCGGCGACGAGGACCACCGGGTCGAAGGGCACCCGGAGCACGTCCGCGTCGCGGGAGGCGGCCGCGACCAGCTCGAGGGCGCCGGCCGCGTCGTCGCCCTGCCTCGAGCTGAGCGAGCGGATCAGTCCGGCCAGCTGCCGACGCCCGCGCCGCGGGTCCGCCGGAGCCGCCAGGGGCAGGTCCTCGAGGTCGACGTCGAACAGTCCCGACAGGTCGTCGGGAAGCAGCACCGCGGCAGGCAGCACCACCACGCGGCGTGCGTCCGGCACGCTCTGCACCGCCACCGCCAGCAGCACCTCCCGGCGCAGCGTGCTGTCCCGCAGGCGCGGACCGTGCGCCCCGAGGTCGGCGGTGGTCCGGTTCACGAGGGTCACCGGCACCCCGACCTCGGGCAGCGGCCCGGCCTTGAGGGTCTCGTCGCCTGACACCAGGACGCAGGAGGCGGGCGGCAGCCGGTCGGCCAACGCCCGGAGCAGACCGGGGAGGTGCGCCGCCTCGCCGGGGCCCAGGTCCACGACCACCGCGTGCTCAGCCGCACCCGTCCACGCCGGGACCGGGACGGGCTCGGCGAGGTCGAGGTGCATCGCACCGAGGGTGGTGCTGGCCATCTCCACGTCGGGGGCACAGACCTCCTGCCACCGGGCGTAGACCTCGTCCTCGTGCGCTCCGGCCAGGACGAGCTCCATCACCGCCGCCAGCTTGTCCAGGATGCCGTGGCGGATGGCCTCGAACGCCTCGTCGTCGATGTCGATGAGCCCGCCGAAGCGCACGTCGGACCGGTTCTTCGGAGCGAACTCGACCGTGCACCCCACCGACCGGGAGGGCAGGTTGGAGTGCAGCCTGGAGGTCCGCACGGTGTGGTAGCGCCTCGCGTAGTCGTCGACCCACTGCCGCGCCAGCTCCAGGTTCTGCGCGAAGCTGAGGCTGCGCAGCCCGGTGATCGACTGCTCGACCACCGCGACGTCCGGCCCACCCGGGAAGTCGATGTAGGCGACCTCCGTGCGGTCCTCGGCGGGCCCCGGCGGCACCACGGTGTCGACCGTCGTGGTCATGCACCCGGAGAAGAAGGCCGGGACGTCGACGGCGTGCAGCAGTGCCACGGTCTGCCAGTCGCGGCACCCCACCGGACCGTAGCGGCGAAGGTAGTCGACCGCGGCCGGGGTGAGCATGTCCGGCTTGTTGACGTGGAAGGAGATGAAGATCGGGCGGACGGCGTCGGCGAACGGGAAGAGGTAGTCCTGCCCGGTGACGGGGTGGAGGAACCAGCCGAAGGTCGGCACCCACGTCGGCTGCGGGAGGTCCTGGAGCGCCATGCCGTCCCGGTGCACCTCGACGACCTGGACCGTCGCTCGGGGGGTGTCGCGCAGCACCCGCTCCGGTCGCACCCCGGCGGCCAGGTCCTGCACGAGGCGCAGCAGCTCGGGGTCGTCGGCGACGTAGGAGACGTTCGCGTGGCGCACCAGGTGGCCGGTGGAGGCCAGGGTCTGGATCCAGTCCCCGACGTTGCGCGACCCCGGCCCGGGCGCCCGGTAGTTCATCAGCCCGACCCGGACCGTGGAGTCCAGCGTCGGGGTCGCCGCGCGGTACCGCCCGCCCGGGAGCCACTCCAGCAGGTCGAGCAGCTCGTGGCGACGGCTCGCCGCCACGTGGACGGTGTCCCCGGCCGTCACGGACGCCACGACCGCGCGGACGCCCTCCCAGTCCTGCGCGGCATACGCGGCCCGGGCGACGAGCAGCAGCTGGGTGCCGGTCCACGCCAGGTGACGCTGCTCGTCCAGGACCCGGCGCAGCATGTCGGCGGCGCCCTGCGGGTCGAACTCGTAGGCCGGGACGAACCAGTCCTCCGCACCCAGGGCGGCCAGCTCCGCCTCCCCGACCTGGCTGAGGTCCTGCCAGGCGATCTCGGCCTCGGAGATGGACCGGCGGGCCATACCGAGCACCAGGTGCCCGAGCGGCCTGCCGACGGGGTCGGCCAGGAGGGCATACCCCGTCGACACGGCCTCCCCGACGCGCGCCTCGCCCAGCAGTTGACGGACCGAGGTCACCACGCGCTCGCTGAGCGTGGGGCCGCGGCTGCCGAGCGGAGCGACCTCCGCCGCGTGGCCGTGGTCCGGTCGCGCAGCGGGTGCGGCGGGGGCGGGCTCCTGGGTCACCTCCCGGGCGGGGCCGTCGGTCCCCGCCGGTCCGCTCGGGCGCCCGGGCGTGCGCGGGGCGGGGGCCCTCCTGCGGGCCACCCGGCGCAGCACCCGACGGGCGGAGGACAGCGGGCGCGGCCTGCTCATGACACGGCCTCCTGGTGACTCGGGGACAGCTGCGTGGACAGCTCGCGGAAGAGGTGGACCCAGCGGGTGACGAACGCCTCGCGTCCGTACTGCTCGGCGACCCGGGCGCACCCGGCGCTCAGCTGGTGCGCCAGTCCGGGGTCCTGCAGCACCCGGAGCGTAGCCTCGGCCACCGCGCCCACGTCACCCGGGGCGACGAGGAAGCCGTTCACCCCGTCGGTGATCATGTCCGAGGGACCGTACCGGATGTCGTAGCTGACGACCGGGCAGCCGTTGACCATCGCCTCGCCGAGGACCATCGGGGCCCCCTCGTACTTGCTGGTCAGCAGGCAGAGGCTCGCTCGTCGGAAGACCTCCTGCGGGTCGGTGGTGAAGCCCATGAGGCGCACCGAGCCGCTCAGTCCGCGACGCTCGATGAGCTCCTGCAGGCGGGGCCGCAGCTCGCCGTCCCCGTAGATCTCCAGCCGGGCCTGCGGGTGCTTCTTCAGGACCCTCGCGAAGGCCTTCACCCCGTGGCCCGTCTGCTTGACGTCACTGAGCCGCCCCACCATGACGACCAGGTCGGGGTCCCGGTCGACCGCCCGCCCCTGCTCCGGGTGCGGCGCCGCGTGCGGGATCACCCGGAAGCGCGCCTGCTCCCCCAGGTAGGCCTCGGCCTCGGCCCGTTGGCGCTCGGTGAGGAAGACCACCGGGTCCGGCCCCGTGCTCCGCAGCACCCGCGCGAAGCTCGGCCGCAGCCGGCTCACGTCGTCGCCCGGCGCCGCGAGGTGTGAGCTGTGCAGGACCGAGCACCGCGCCACGTGGGGGCGGTCGTAGCCGGTCAGCTCCCGGTCCAGGATGCGCGCCTCGACGGACAGGATGGTGGGCCGGCCCGCCGTGACCGCGTCGAGGGCACGGTGCAGCACCGGCGCGAAGGACTCGTGCTCCCCCTCGGGGACACCCGCCTCGTCGAAGGTGGTGGCGCCGAGGTCCGTGGCCCACCCCTTCCCGGTCTCGGGCTGCCGCAGGACGTGCGCGAACAGGGGCCGCCCGTCCCGTCGGTAGGCCACGTGCTGCCGGCGCTTCCCGGGGCCGTCGTCACCGAACGTCGAGCGGACCAGGCGGCCGTCCTCGGAGAACTCGTCCCGGCGCACCCGCACCCGGACGTCGTCGAACCGGTCCTCCAGCAGGAGCCGACCCTGCGCATACCGCCGCCTCGCCACCAGCCGGCCCTCCTCGAACCACGAGTACGCCGATCCCGTCGACCCCACGTCGGTCCATCCCTGCGCGAGCAGCTGCTCACCGGTGAGGCCAGCCCGGTCGTCGGGGACCCCTGGTGCGCTGGCGTCGGGGAGGGCGTCCAGGACGCTCAGGACCTGTACCCCGTCCGAGAGGTGGCCGCGGCGGCGCATCGAGGCCACGGCGCGCGGCAGGAACGGCGAGTGGTTGCGGACGAGCACGACCGAGCGCACGCCCGCCACGTCGTAGAGGTGGCCGCACTTGGCGAGGATCGAGGAGGTGCGCCCGCCGTACTCGACCGGGATCCCCTCGACCGCGACCACGTGCAGCACGTCGGGGGCCGGCGCCGGCTCGGGCAGGGGGTCGTGGCGCACCCGGAGCGGCTCGCCGCCCTCCGTCACGGCCTCGACCGCGACCTCCTGCGCCGGTCCAGCACCGGTGGCCGCCTCCTGCCCGGTGGCCGTCGCGCCGTGCGCCCGTTCGCGTCCGGTCACGATCGCCCGCCGCGCTGCCCGGGTCAGCCTGCCTATCATGACCACCGATCCTCTCACCCGCTCACCCCACGAGGGACCTGACCATGCCCACGAGCCACGCATCCGCCCGGCCACGACTGGCCGCGCTCGACGGGCTGCGCCTGCTCGCGGCGCTGGCGGTCCTCGCCTACCACTACACGGCGATCGACCAGGAGTTCTGGGGCCACGCCGCCACGCAGGAGTTCCCCCAGCTCAGCCTGCTCACCCGCTACGGGTACCTCGGGGTCGAGCTGTTCTTCGTCATCTCCGGCTTCGTCATCCTCATGACGGCCTACGGCCGCAGCCTCCCCGCCTTCGTCGCCTCCCGCATCTCGCGCCTGTACCCGGCCTACTGGGCGGCGGTCCTGCTCACGGTGGCGCTGCAGGCCTTCTGGGACGGAGGGCGCCGCGTCGACCCCGTCGAGGCGCTGGTCAACCTCACGATGCTGCAGGAGGCGTGGGGCGTCACCAACGTCCAGGGCGCCTTCTGGACGCTGTGGGTCGAGCTGAAGTTCTACCTGCTCATCGGCGTCCTCCTCGCCCTGGGCGAGGTGACCCGCCACCGGGCCCTCGCCTTCGCGCTGCTGTGGCCGGTCCTGGCGCAGCTCGCCCGGGCGACCGACACGGCTCTGCTGGAGTCCCTGCTCATCACCAGCTGGGCGCCCTACTTCGCCGGCGGGATGCTGCTCTACCTCCTCCACCGCGAGGGGCCGGACCTGCTGGTCGTGCTCGGGATCGGGCTGAACGTCGTCCTGGCGGTCCATCAGGCGACCCGGTATGCCGACACCGTCGCGCCCCGGCACAGCGACGCACCGGCCTCGGAGGCGGTCGTCGCAGTGCTGGTCGTCCTGCTGTTCGCCCTCGTCTACGCCTGCTCCACCGGCCCGCTGGCCCGGCTGGACTGGGCCTGGCTCACCGCGGCCGGCGCCCTCACCTACCCCCTCTACCTCGTGCACGGCCAGTTCGGGTTCTTCGTCATCGACACCCTCGGCGGCCGCATCGACAGCCACGTCGTCCTGGCGCTGGCGAGCTCGCTGTCGCTCCTGCTGGCCTGGGCCGTCCACCGACTCGTCGAGCGGCCGCTCCACGGGCCGATGCGGCGCGCCGTCCAGCGCTCACTGTCGGCGCGCTGAGCCCCCAGGGGGGCTCGACGCTCACCCCCGGACCGTGGCCGGCAGGTCCGGGTAGAGGGTGCGGAACAGGTGGAACCACCGGGCGGCGAAGGCCTCCTGGCCGAAGCGCTCGTCGACCCCGGCGCACCCCTGGCTGAGCCTGCGGGCCAGACCCGGGTCCTGCAGGACCTGCACGGTCCGGGCCGCCAGCCCGTCGATGTCGCCGTCCGGGACCAGGAACCCGTTGACCCCGTGGTCGACGATGTCGGCGGGGCCGTAGCGGATGTCGTAGCTGACGATCGGGCACGCCTGCCGCAGCGCCTCCACGAACACCATGGGCGCACCCTCGAAGAGGCTCGACTGCAGGCACAGGGTGGCCCGGCGGTACTCCCGCCCCGGCTGCTGGGTGAACCCCTCGAGGGTGACCGACCCACCCACCCCGAGCTCGTCGATGAGCTGCTGCAGCTCGGCCCGGCGGACGCCTTCCCCGTAGATCTCCAGGCGTGCGTCGGGCACCTGCTCCAGCACCTGGGCGAAGGCCCGGATGCCGTGGTCGGTGCGCTTCTGCCCGGCCAGCCGGCCCATCATGATGACCAACCGGGGGTCCCGCTCCACGTCGGTGTGCGTGGCCGTCCCGGGCGCGGCGTGCGGCATCACCCAGAAGGTGTCGCGGCGGCCGAGCAGCGCCTCGGCGTCGGCGCGCTGGCTGTCGGTGAGGAAGACCATCGCGTCCACGGCGTCGAGGTGCCGGAAGAGGCGGCGGAAGGACCCGCGCAGGTCGTCCGTCGCCCCGGTGGCCGTCCGCAGGTGGGAGTTGTGCGCCACGACGCACGTGCGCACATGGTCGCGGCGGTAGCCGAAGATGTCGCGGTCCACCTGCCGCGCCTCGACGGCGAGCACGGTCGGCCGACCCGCGGTGAGCGTGTCCAGGGCCCGGTGGACCACGGGGGCCAGTGACCCCTCGTGCGTCGACTCCACCTCGCCGGTCTCGTCGAAGAGGGTCACCGAGACCTCCCGGGACCGCCCCCCGGCGCTGGGTGGTGGGGCGAGGGTCAGCGCATACATCGGCGCGCCGCTGCGGCGGTGGAAGATGTGCTCCACGGGCGTGCTCACGTCCGGTATCCACCGCAGCGTGCGGCGCAGCCGGCCCGTGGCGTCGTACTCCTCGCGACGCACCCGACGACCGTCGGGGTCGTAGGAGTCCACGTGCTCCAGCACCCCGTCCCGGAAGCGGCGCACCTCCCGGCGGACGCCCCCGGAGCGGAGGACGAGGGCGCGGCCCCTGCAGACCCACCCGCGGGCCTCGAGGTCGGCAGGGCTCTCCCGCGTGGGCAGGGGCGGGTCGACCGGCTCGGTGCCGTCCGGATAGGCGTCCATGAGCCAGCGGATCTCCACCCCCTCGCCGAGCTGGCCCCGGCGGCGCATGCCCTCGACGGCGCGGGGCAGGGTGTGCGCGTGGTTGCGCACCAGGACGACCGAGCGGACGCCGCCCTGCTCGTAGAGGGTCCGGCACTTGGCCAGGATGGAGGCCGTGCGGCCCCCGAACTCCATCGGTATGCCCTCCACCAGGACGACGTGCAGGACGTCCGGTGGCGGCCGTAGCTCGGGGACGGGGTCGCGACGCCTCGCGGCAGGCTGTGGAGGGGGCTCCGAGGCCGTCGCGCGGTCGCCGGGCCGTAGCGAGCGCCGCAGCCGGTCGAGGACGCGGCGCGGCGTGGATCTCGGTGTTCCTGCCATCAACAGGCATACTCGCATGAGTCCATCACGAGGAGGTTACCGAGAGTGCGTGTCATCACCTACGGCACCTACGACCTGTTCCACGAGGGTCACCGGCGGCTCCTGGAGCGCGCCAAGGCGCTCGGCGACTACCTCATCGTCGGCGTGACGACGGAGAACTACGACGACGCCCGCGGCAAGCTGAACGTGCAGCAGAGTCTGATGACGCGGATCAAGAACGTCGAGGACAGCGGGCTCGCGGACAAGATCATCATCGAGGAGTACGAGGGCCAGAAGGTCCAGGACATCCAGAAGCACCAGGTCGACGTCTTCGCCATCGGCTCCGACTGGCTCGGCCGCTTCGACTACCTCAACGACTACTGCGACGTCGTCTACCTCGAGCGGACCAAGGGCGTGTCCAGCACGCAGCTGCGCAACGAGGCCGGGGTCATCAAGCTCGGGGTCGTGGGGGCCGGCCGGATCGCCCACCGCTTCGTGCAGGAGGCGCGCTTCGTCAGCGGGATCAGCGTCGAGGGCGTGCACAACCGCACGCACCGCGCGGCCGAGGCGTTCGCCGCCCAGCACGAGCTGAACCAGGCCTTCGAGGACTACGACGCCCTGCTCGAGGCGGTCGACGCGGTCTACGTCGCCACCCCGCACGACACGCACGCCGACTTCACCCGGCGCGCGCTCGACGCGGGCGTCCACGTGCTCTGCGAGAAGCCGATGACCCTGTCGCGGAGGGACACCGAGGAGCTCTTCGCCCGGGCGCGCGAGCGCGGGCTGGTGCTGGTCGAGGCGATCAAGACGGCCTTCGCGCCCGGCTTCCAGCGGATGGTCGCCCTGGCCCGCAGCGGGGCGATCGGCCAGGTCCGCTCGGTCGACGCCACCTTCACCAAGCTGGTCGACGAGGGTCGTGAGCTGGAGGCACCGGCCGGCGGCAGCATCTCCGAGCTCGCCAGCTACCCCCTCGTGGCGGTGATCAAGCTGCTGGGCACGGAGGTCACCGACGTCCGGACCACGTCGCTGCGCCCGGAGGGGTCGGCCGTCGAGGTCTACTCCAAGATGGACCTGACCTTCCGGCACGGGGAGGCCACCGCGCGGACGGGCCTGGGCGTCAAGGCCGAGGGCGACCTCGTGGTGGCGGGCAGCGCCGGGTACCTCTACGTCCCCGCACCGTGGTGGAAGACGGAGTACTTCGAGGCCCGCTTCGAGGACAGCCGGGAGAACAAGAAGTACTACTACAAGTTCGACGGTGACGGCCTGCGCTACGAGCTCGCGGAGTTCGCCTGGCTCATCCGCAACGAGACGGCCGAGTCCTACAAGCTGCGGGCCGCGGAGTCCGTGGCGATCGCCGACATCATCGAGCGGGGGCGGGCGGACGCCCGGGTGATCGCCTGATGACCTCCGCGCCGCCGCCGCAGCGCCCCTCCTCGGTGCCGGGCGGTGCGCGGGTGCGCTCCGCCGTCCGTGACGCACGCTTCCACCTCACCCGGCAGGCGCGACGGGTGCTGCGCCGTCGGCTCGTGGCCGCGCGCGGCTCGGACAACGCCGTGCTGCAGCGCGCCTACGTGCTGGGCCGGCAGACCGCCCGCCGCACCCTCAACACGGTCACCGACCGCCAGATCGGCTGGGTGGCCACCCTCTGGTCGGCGCGCTGGCTCGACGGCACGACCTACGAGATCACCGGGTGGGCCTACGAGCGTGGGTACGGCCACGAGCAGCACCCGCGCATCGAGGTCGAGCTGCGCCGGCGGGGCTCCTCGACGCCGGTCCGGGCCCAGGTGGAGCCGGTCACCGAGATGGAGATCAACGGCCTGGCCCGGCGCGCCGAGTTCGACTACGCCAACACCGCCTTCGTCGCCAGGTTCGACCTCGCACCCCTCCTGGCCGACACGGACCCCCACCCCTGGCGGGTGCACGTGCGGGTCACGGGAGCGGACGGCAGATCCTCCTCCGGCACGCTGAAGGCGCGTCACCGCGCGGGGTCGGCCCGGGTCCTGGGCGTCCGCACCTTCCCCGGCGGGGTCCAGCTCGTCCCGCGCTGGGTCCGCCGCCGCGGGCTGTCCGTCGAGCGCCACCTCCCGGTCGCGACGGCCGGCGAGGTGGCGGTCGAGGGCCGTGAGGTGCGGGCCCGGGTCGAGCTGCGCGGAGGCCGCGTCGCCCGGGCGGAGCTGGTGTCGCGGGATGCCCGTCGCCCCCTGACGCTCGAGCCGGTGGACGGCGCACCGGCCATCGTCACGGTCCGCGCGCAGGTACCCGAGACGTGGACCACGACGTGGCTGGAGAGCGACCTGCTGGGGTCGGACAGCGACGAGACCTCGACGCAGGGCGCCCAGGAGAACGGTGCGGACGGGGGCCTGGAGGAGGTCTCTGCGGAGCAGTCGGCCTCCACGGCCCCGGCGCCGCAGGGGGACGAGCACGAGGGCCAGCGTCGGGTCGCGCAGACGTACCGCCTGGTCGTCGTCGACGAGCAGGGCGTGGAGCACGTGGCGGCCACCCCGCTGGACCAGTCCGATCCCGTGCAGGACCCCCGCTCCGGGCTGCTGGCCTACTCCGGCGACGGTGGGAGCCTGCTCGTCGGGGAGACCGGCTCCCAGCTGGTGGTCACCGACGCGACCCTGGATCCCGGCCCCGGCCCCCGCCTGCAGTTCCACGGGACCTGGGGCGGGCCGGCGGACCAGCTGTCGCTCAGCCTGGTCGGTCGACGGCAGACGCTGGCCGCGCACCTGGATCTTCGGCCCGACGGCACCTGGTCGGCGTGGGCCGACCTCCGGCAGAGCCAGTGGGGCGGACCGGCGCAGCTGCCCCGCACGGGCAGCTACGTGCTGCGGGCCGTGGACCCCACCGGGCGGACGGTGCGGGTCATGACGGCACCGTCCCTGGTCGCTCGGACCCCCGAGAAGCTGGCCCTCACCGAGGCCCGCCTGCGCTGGGAGACCGGTCGCGGCCGGTCGTTGCGGCTACGGGTGGGGCTGACCCGCGGTCCCGAGGAGCTCGGCTCCTTCCACCAGCGGCGCATGGACGCGGCATACCTGCGCGGTCCCCACGAGCCGCAGCAGTCGGTCTACCTCGAGTCGTTCTACGGCCGGCTCGCCACCTGCAACCCGTTCGCGATCGACGCGGTGATCGCCCGGGAGCACCCGGACTGGGTGCGCTACTGGGGCGTCACCGACCTGTCGGTGCCCGTGCCCGAGGGCGCGGTCGCCGTGGTGGACGGCACGCAGGCGTGGTTCGACGCGCGGGCGAGGTCGCGCCACGTCGTCGTCAACGACTGGCTGCGCAGCCGCTTCGTCCCGCAGCCGTTCCAGACCGTCCTGCAGACCTGGCACGGCTCGATGTTCAAGCGCATCGGCCTCGACCGACCGACCGCGGGCGCCTCCACCCGCGCCGCGCTCCTGGTCGAGCGGGACAAGTGGGACGTCCTGCTCAGCCAGAACCACCACAGCACGCAGATCTTCCGCAGCGCCTACGCCTGGGAGGGCACCTTCTACGAGGAGGGCTACCCGCGCAACGACGCCCTGGTGGACGGGTCGGGCGAGCACGTCCGCGAGCGGCTCGGCATCCGCCCGGACCAGAAGGCGGTCCTCTACGCACCGACCTGGCGGGACAACGCCGCCGGGATGGTGCTCTTCCTCGACCTGGAGCGGCTCACCGCCCGACTCGGCGACGACTACGTCGTGCTGCTGCGCGGCCACTCCCGCACCGTCGGGCACGGTCGCAGCGTGGAGCTGCCCGGCGTCATCGACGTCACCACCTACCCCAGCATCACCGAGCTCTTCCTGGCGGCCGACGCGATGATCACCGACTACTCCTCCGTGATGTTCGACTTCTCGGTCACCCGCCGGCCGATGATCTTCTACGTCCCCGACCTCGACGAGTACCGCGACGACGTGCGCGGGGTCTACTTCGACCTGGCCGAGCAGGCCCCCGGCCCGGTGGTGAGCACCCAGGAGGCGGTGGTCGACGCGATCCGGGCGATGGGCGACACCGACCGCTACGCCCGGCGCTACGACGACTGGGTCGAGCGGTTCAACCACCTCGACGACGGGCACAGTGCCGAGCGGGTCGTGCGTCGTCTCTTCGCCGAGGGCTGACGGCCCGCCTCAGAGCAGCGCCGCGAGCGCCCCCACGAGCGAGCGGGGACGTCGGGCCGGTCGCCGGACCGTGCTGCGGCCACCGGCCCGCGCCGCACACCGGTCGGGACGCGGCTGTGCGGCCGGGCGCCAGGCGAGGTCGTCCACCGCCGCGGCGACCGCCTCCTCGCCCGCCGTCTCGGGCAGGACGGCCTCCGTGAGCCCCGGCTGCGGCAGCGGCGTCCCCCCGGCGACCAGCAGGAGGCAGGGCAGTGACCGCTGGGCGCACCACGCACGGTCCTCCTCCTGCGCGGGCCAGCGGACGACCCGCACGGGAACCCACCCAGTGGTCATGACCGTTCCTTCCGTCTCGACGTGCCGACACGGTCAGTCTGCCCCGGCCGAGAAGGCCCCGGGCGCCAGATCGGCCCGGATCGGCAAGGGTTCACGGCACGTTCACGCACCCGTCCCCGGCCGGTCGCGCGGGCGTCCCCGCACACGCCGACGGGCCGCCCCCGGAGGGAGCGGCCCGTCGTGCGGAGCGGGGTGGGGTCAGCCGTCGCTGCCGGGCGTGGTGCCGAGGTCGCCCATGTCCATGACCTGGTCGGCGGGGGGAGCCTCGATCTCCTGCGGCTCGCCCCAGTTGTCCATCATCATCTCCGCGGTCATCCCCTCGAGCTCGAAGCTCAGCTGCCGCATGAGGTTGTCGTCGTCCAGCCAGACGTCGTAGGTCACCGGCTCGTCGCCCACGGCCTGGGTCATCGCCGCCGCGTCCTCGCCACCGGCCTCGGCGATCGCCTGCGGGTCGACGGTGACCTGGTAGTGGCCCATCTCGGTGCCGTCGACATCCTCGTCTCCCAGGAAGACGACCTGCTCGGCACCTTCCTCCCACGCCTCCCACTGGGTGGAGACGTCGATGTCCTCCATCGCCGCGGCCTGGCCGAGGACGTCCTCGCCGGCCTGCATGTACATCCCCTCCGGGGTGACCCCGGGCATGGCGAGGTAGAGCTGGCCGTCGGTGGTGATCATCTCCAGCTCCCCCATCTCCGGCATCGTCATCATCATCTGCATGGCGGCCTCGTCACCGCTGAGGTCCACCGCGCCGTCCGCCTGGATGCTCTGACCGTCCGCCTGCATGTCCATGGTGAGCGTGTAGCTCGACAGGGTCTCCTCGCCCGGCTCCTGCAGCATCGCCAGGAACTCCTCGACCGGGATCTCCTCGCCCTCGGCGGCCTCGCCACCGGAGTCCTCCTCCTCGGACGCCTCCGTGGTCTCCTCGGCGGCGTCGCCCTCGGTCCCCTCCTCGTCGGCCGGCGTGCTCTCGCCCTGCTCGGTCGCGGCCTCGGTCGGGTCCGCGCCCTCCTCGGAGCCCCCGCTGCACCCGGTGAGCCCGAGGCCCAGGATCCCTGCGCTGACGACCGCGCCGAGGCGCATCCTCGTGGTGCTCATGTGTCCATGCCCTTCCCTGGGGTGCCGGCCCGACGGCCGCCGTGGTGGAACCATCGTGGCACAACGCACCTGTCGGTTCTGCCCAGCCTGCGGTGCTGTGGTCGAATGGGACGTCTGACACCTTCCCTCCAGCAGAACGCAGGAACCACCACGTGACCGGCAACGCCACCTTCCGGCACCGCGACACCGCCGTGCTGTCCGTCACCGCTGTCGACGCCCCGGTCGTCAAGACCTCGGCCGAGTTCGACGAGGTGATCGGTGACTCCTACACCCGCAACGGGCTGCGCCCGGGCATGCTGGCCAAGCTCGCCGGCATCTCCGAACGACGGTGGTGGCGCGAGGATCAGACCTTCGTCGACGGCGCCGTGCAGGCCGCCCAGGACGCGCTCGCCGAGGCGGGGGTCGACGCCGGTCGGGTCGGGCTGCTCATCAACACCTCGGTCAGCCGGGAGCACCTCGAGCCCTCGATCGCGGTGTCGATCCACCAGGCGCTCGGGCTCCCGACGGCCTGCCTGAACTTCGACCTCACCAACGCCTGCCTCGGCTTCGTCAACGGTATGCAGCTCGCTGCCACGATGATCGACGCCGGCCAGATCGACTACGCCCTCGTCGTGTGCGGCGAGGGCTCGCGCACCCCGCAGGAGCGCACCCTGGAGCGGCTCTCCGGGGAGGACGCCACGGCGCAGGACATCGTCAGCCAGTTCGCCACCCTCACGCTGGGCTCGGGCGCGGCCGCGATGCTGCTCGGCCGGGCCAGCGAGCATCCCGAGGGTCACCGCGTGGTCGGCGGCGTGACCCGGGCGGCCACCGAGCACCACGAGCTGTGCATCGGGGACTTCACCGAGATGCGGACCGACGCCCAGGGGCTGCTCGTCGCCGGTATGGGGTTGGCCAAGCAGCTGTGGGCGGATGCCGCGCACGATTTCGACTGGAGCGACATGGACCGTTACATCGTCCACCAGGTCTCCCAGGTGCACACGAGCAAGACGGCGGAGTCGCTGGGGCTGGACCAGTCGCGCATCCCGCTGACCTTCCCGACCTACGGCAACGTCGGCCCGGCCGCGGTGGCGATCACCCTCGCGAAGGAGACCGGGACGCTGGAGCGCGGCGACCGCGTCCTGATGATGGGCATCGGCTCCGGGCTCAACATGACCTGTCTCGAGCTCGACTGGTGAGCTGAGCGACACCGCTGTGCCCACCCCTGCCCCCACCCCCCGCCAGTCCGTCCACGACTCTGCGCGCCGGTCGGCGCACGAGGAGGTGGGACTGCCGCCGAGCACCTTCCCCGGCCTGGACCGCGGATGGTCCCGGGTGGTCCTCGCGGCCGACGCCGGCGGGCTGACCCGTCGCTGGCACCTGCTCGACAACGGCCCTGCGCTGGAGGCGGCCGGCGTCCCGGTGCGCGGCACCGTGCTCGCGGTGCACGGCAACCCCACCTGGGCCTACCTCTGGCGCCGTGTGCTGGAGCAGGCGCCACCCGGGTGGCGGGTGGTGGCGGTCGACCAGCTCGGGATGGGCTGGTCCGAGCGCCCGGGACGACCGCGGACGCTGGCCCAGCGGGTGGACGACCTCGCGGGCCTCACCGACGCCCTCGGGCTCGAGGGGCCCGTCGTCGCCCTCGCGCACGACTGGGGCGGCCCGGTCGCCCTGGGCTGGGCGCTGGCGCACCCCGAGCTGGTGGCGGGGGTGGTCCTCACCAACACCGCCGTCCACCAGCCGGTCGAGCACGCCGCGCCGTCGGTCATCCGGCTCGCCCGGGCCCCCGTGCTGCTCGCGCAGGTGTGCCGGACCACGCCGGCCTTCGTGCGGGCGACCACCGCTCTCTCCCGGCCCTCGCTGCCCCGCGGGGTCCGCGACGCCTTCGCCGCGCCCTACGCGAGCGCGCACCGCAGGGACGCCGTCGCGGACTTCGTCCGCGACATCCCCTTCGAGGACGACCACCCGAGCCGGGCCACCCTCGACCAGATCGCCGACGGCGTCCGCGGGCTGGACGTGCCCGCGCTGCTCGTCTGGGGCCCCCGGGACCCGGTGTTCTCCCAGCGCTACCTGGAGGACCTGCTGGGCCGTCTCCCGCACGCCGACGTCCACGTCTGCCCCACCGCCTCCCACCTCGTGCTCGAGGACAGCCCCGAGGCGGTCGGGGTCGTCTGGGAGTGGGTGCAGCAGCACGTCTCGGGTGAACCGGCCGGGCCGGAGGGGCAGGGCGACCGCGCGTCGGCGGTGGAGCGCCGTCACCACGTGGCGACCGTGCCGGTGGCCGTGGACGTCAGCCGCCCGGACGAGACGGCGGTGGTGGAGCTCGGGGGTGCCCGGCCGCGGCGGGTGAGCTTCGGCGAGCTGGGCGGCCGGGTGGAGGCCCTCGCCCGCGGCCTCGCCGCCCGCGGCGTGCGGCCGGGTGACCGGGTGGCCGTGCTCGTCCCGCCCGGCATCGACCTGACCACGGTCGTGTATGCGGTGTGGCGCCTCGGCGCCGTCGTCGTCATCGCCGACGCCGGTCTCGGTCTCGGCCGGCTGGGTGCGGCACTGCGGGGAGCCGGCCCCCGGCACGTCATCGGGATCGCCCCGGCCCTGGCGCTCGCCGCGCTGACCCGGGTGCCCGGCCGGCGGATCCGGGTGGACCGCTCCGGGTCGACGCTGGCCGACCTGGCCGCCGAGGGGCTCGGCCACGACGCCCCGCTTCCGGAGGGCCTGGACGAGGACGCCGACGGAGCGGTGCTGTTCACCTCCGGCGCCACCGGACCGCCCAAGGGCGTGGTCTACACCCGGCGCGGCCTCGGCGCCCAGGTGGCGCTGCTGCGCGACACCTTCGGCTTCGGGCCCGGCGAGCGCTTCGTGGCCGCCTTCGCCCCCTTCGCGCTCTACGGCCCGGCGCTGGGCCTGACCAGCGCCGTGCCGGACATGGACGTGACGGCCCCGCACACCCTCACCGCCGACGGGCTCGCTCAGGCCGTCGAGGCGGTCGGGGCGACCATGGTCTTCGCCGCGCCCGCGGCGCTGCGCAACGTCGTCGCGACCGCCGGCTCGCTCACCACCCATCAGCACGAGGTGCTCGCCGGACCGCGGCTGGTGCTCTCCGCGGGCGCCCCGGTGCCGGCCTCCCTGCTGCACGAGGTGCGCGCCGTCCTCACCGGGGCACAGACGCAGACGCCCTACGGCATGACCGAGGCGCTGCCGGTGGCGACCCACGACCCGACCTCCCCGGGCGAGGGCTCGGGCCAGGGATCGGGCTCCGGCGGCGAGCAGCCCGGGGCCGGGGTCTGCGTCGGACACCCGGTGCCGGGCGTGGAGGTCGGCATCGCGGCCCTGGACCCCCTGGGGGTGCCGGCCGAGGACCTGCAGACCTCCCCCGGGGTGGTCGGGGAGATCGTGGTGCGGGGCCCGCACGTGAAGGACCGCTACGACCGACGCTGGGGCACGCAGCGGCGCAGCGCCCGCCCCGTGGGCTGGCACCGGACCGGTGACGTGGGGCGGCTGGACGACCAGGGTCGGCTCTGGGTGGAGGGCCGGCTGGCGCACGTCGTCCCGACCGCCGACGGGCCGGTGACCCCCTACCCCGTCGAGGACCGGGTGCGGGGGCTGGAGGGGATCACCGACGTGGCGGTGGTGGGGGTCGGTCCGGTCGGGACCCAGCTCGTCGTCCTCGTGCTCGTGCCCACCCGGAGGGCCGGTGCCCTGGCACGCACCACCGGTGCCCCCCGAGGGGCTCACGCCCTGGCGGGACCGGACCTGGCTGCCCGGGCGCGCGCCGCGGCCGGGGTGCCGGTGGCGGCCGTGCTCGTCCGGGACTGGCTGCCGGTGGACGTCCGACATGCGAGCAAGGTGGACCGCACCGCGCTGGCGCACTGGGCCGAGGCCGTCCTGCACGGCTCCCGACAGCGGCGCCGCGGCGGGGCGCCCCGCACGAGGAGCCGCTGATGGCGGGCCGGGTGCTCGTCACCGGGGCGAGCGGCATGCTGGGCGGCGCCGTGGCCGACCTGCTGGCCGAACACGGCTGGGACGTGACGGTCATGCAGCGCCGACCGGCTGGTGGGCGACACCGCGAGCTGCTCGGGGACATCCGTGACGCCGACGCCGTGCGCCGGGCGGTGACCGGCCAGGACGCCGTGGTGCACCTGGCCGCGAAGGTCGACGTCGTCGGTCCTTGGCGCGACTTCGTGGACATCAACGTGCGCGGCACCCGCCGCGTGATCGAGGCCCTGCGGGCCCAGGGCGGCGGTCGGCTGGTGCAGGTGAGCTCGCCCTCGGTGGCCCACACCGGCCGATCCCTCGCCGGGGCCGGGGCCGGGCCGGCCACGCCGATGCGGGCGCGCGGTCACTACGCCCGCACCAAGGCCGCCGCCGAGCTGTTCGCGCTGGAGGCCGACTCCGCGGAGCTCAGGACCACGGCGGTCCGCCCGCACCTCGTGTGGGGACCCGGCGACACCCAGCTCGTCGGGCGCATCGCCGAGCGCGCGCGCCAGGGGCGGCTCGCGCTGGTCGGCGCCGGCACGGCGCTGGTGGACACCACCTACGTCGACAACGCCGCCACCGCGCTGGTCGCCGCCCTGGAGCGCATCGAGGTCGCCCACGGCCAGGCCCTCGTGGTGACCAACGGCGAGCCGCGGCCCATCGGCGAGCTGGTCGGCGACATCTGCCGGGCGGTGGGAGCCCCCGCCCCGCGCCTGCACCTGCCCGTCCCCCTCGCCTGGGGGCTCGGCGCCGCTGTCGAAGGGGCGACGGCGCTGTCCGAGCGGGTCCCCGGCGTGCCGACCATCACCCAGCCGCCGATGACCCGCTTCCTCGCCGAGCAGCTGTCGACCGCGCACTGGTTCGACCAGCGGCATACCCGCGAGGTCCTCGACTGGCGGCCGGCCGTGACCATCGACGAGGGCCTCACCCGCCTCTGAGCTGCGCGCGACTGCAGCGGTCATGTCGCCTCAGCGGCAGTTCTCACGGCACAACCGGTGCACTCGCGCAGCTCCGCGAGCGGCACGGCCCCGACCTCTCCCCCGGCGGCGCCGCAGCGCTCACCTAGACTCACGGCATACCGCTCACGTCAAGGAGGACACCATGGCCGAGGCCGTCATCGTCGCCGCCGCCCGCACCCCCATCGGCCGCGCGTTCAAGGGGTCGCTGACCACCGTGCGGCCGGACGACCTGGCCGTGGGGGTGATCCGCGCGGCCCTGGAGCAGGTGCCCGGGCTCGACCCGACGACGGTGGACGACCTCTACCTCGGGTGCGCCGAGCCCTGGGGGGAGCACGGCTTCAACATGGCCCGGGTGGTGAGCGTGCTGCTCGGGCTCGACACGGTGCCCGGCGCCACGGTGAACCGCTTCTGCGCCAGCTCGGTGCAGACCACCCGCCAGGCGATGCACGCCATCAAGGCGGGTGAGGGCGACGTCTTCATCAGCGCCGGAGTCGAGTGCGTGTCGCGGTATGCCGACTTCTCCGGCGCGGGGGGCGGCAAGGAGTCCTGGCGCAACCCGGTGTTCGCCGACGCGGTCGCGCGCACCGAGGCGATGGCCGCGTCCAACGAGACCTGGACCGACCCGCGCGAGGACGGCCGGCTGCCGGACGCCTACATCGCCATGGGCCAGACCGCCGAGAACGTCGCCACCTCCCTGGGGATCTCCCGGGAGCGGCAGGACGAGTGGGGGGTCCGCAGCCAGAACCGCGCCGAGCAGGCCATCGTGGACGGCGTCTTCGCCCGCGAGATCGCCCCGGTCACCCTGGCCGACGGCACCGTCGTCAGCACCGACGACGGGCCGCGCCCCGGGGTGACCCTGGAGAAGGTCAGCCAGCTGCAGCCCGTCTTCCGCGAGGGCGGCACCGTCACCGCGGGCAACTGCTGCCCGCTCAACGACGGGGCAGCGGCGCTGGTCGTCATGAGCGACACCCGCGCCGCCGAGCTCGGGCTGATCCCCCTGGCCCGCGTGGTCTCCACCGGGGTGTCGGCTCTCTCCCCCGAGATCATGGGGCTCGGCCCGGTCGAGGCCTCCCGGCAGGCGCTGGCGCGCGCGGGCATGAGCATCTCCGACATGGACCTCTACGAGATCAACGAGGCCTTCGCGGTCCAGGTGCTGGGCTCGGCCGACGCCCTCGGCATGGACGAGGACCGGCTCAACGTCCACGGCGGCGCGATCGCCCTCGGCCACCCCTTCGGCTCGACCGGTGCCCGCATCTCCACCACCCTCATCAACGCCCTGCAGACCCGGGACGGCCAGTTCGGCCTGGAGACCATGTGCGTCGGCGGGGGCCAGGGCATGGCGATGGTCGTCGAGCGGCTCTCCTGACGGCCTGGACGCCCCCTCCTCGGGCCCTCGTCGCGGCCTGAGCAGAGAAAGGCACCCCAGGCAGCGGCTGCACCCCCCGAGTCGAGCACCTTTCTCTGCTCAGGCGGAGGTATGCCGAGGGCTGGCTGGGCATCGCGGGCCCGCACGTCTCGCGATCGACCGGTAGCCTGACGCCGATCTGTCCGTCCCACCCACCCGAGGTGAACCCCATGGCTGCTGGTCTGGCTGCCCTGCTCGACGACATCGCGGCAATCGCCCGCATCGCCGCCGCGTCCGTCGACGACATCGGCGCGGCCGCGGGCCGCGCGGGGGCCAAGGCCGCCGGCGTCATCGTCGACGACGCCGCCGTGACCCCGCGCTACGTGACCGGGGTGGACCCGAGCCGCGAGCTGCCGATGATCAAGACCATCGCCATCGGGTCGATCCGCAACAAGCTGCTCTTCATCGTCCCCGCGGTGCTGCTGCTGAGCATCTTCGTGCCGTGGCTGCTCACCCCGATCCTCATGCTGGGCGGCTGCTACCTGTCCTACGAGGGCGCCCACAAGGTGCTGGAGTGGCTCGGCGTGGGGCACGACTCCGCCCACGACGAGCCCGCGGTCGAGCAGGGCCCGGAGGCGGAGAAGAAGGTCACCAGCGGGGCGATCCGGACCGACTTCATCCTCTCGGCGGAGATCATGGTCATCGCGCTCAACGAGGTGACCGACGAGCCGGTGCTCAACCGGGCCATCATCCTCCTCGTCGTGGCCCTCGCCATCACCGCGCTGATCTACGGCTCGGTCGCTCTCATCGTCAAGATGGACGACATCGGGCTGAGCCTCGCGCAGCGCGAGTCCGAGGGCTCGC
The DNA here is from genome assembly GCF_947487915.1 of uncultured Serinicoccus sp. Taxonomy (GTDB): domain Bacteria; phylum Actinomycetota; class Actinomycetes; order Actinomycetales; family Dermatophilaceae; genus Ornithinicoccus. The sequence goes on from NZ_CANKYH010000006.1 coordinate 241,769, forward strand.
AGAGGTTCGGGCGTGGCCTGGTCAAGGCGATGCCCATCGTGCTGAAGACCCTGTCCATCGTCGGCGTCGTCGCCATGCTCTGGGTGGGCGGGCACATCCTGCTCGTCGGCATCGACGAGCTCGGCTTCCACCCGATCTACGAGTTCGTGCACCACGCCGAGGAGGTCGTCGGCGGGCTCGTCCCCGCCGTCCAGGGCGCCCTGGCGTGGCTCACCAACACGTTCTTCTCGGCCATCCTCGGGCTCGTCGTGGGCCTGGCCATCGTCGGCGTCGTCGCCCTGCTGCCCATCGGCAAGAAGCACGACGACCACGCCGAGGCCCACTGAGCGCTCGGTCGGGACGACCCCTCAGGGCAGGCCGCGGCGCAGGATGGTGAGCCTTCCGGCGAGGTCGGCCTCGGGCAGGTCCGCCTGACGCCAGTCGTAGACCATGACCCGCAGCTGGTCCACGACCACCCCCGGGCCGAGGTCGGGCACCGTCGCCCGCCGCTGCCCCGTCCGGTCGGCCACCGCGTCCGCGAGCTCCTGCACGACCCCCCGCACCCCGGGGTATGCCGTGAGCGCCCGGTCCAGCGGCAGCTGCTGCCAGCGCCGGCCGAGGCGATCGACCTCGGTGTCGACCGTCCGGACAGCGGACGGCCCGCCGGCAGACGAGCTGCCGGCGGGCCGCGTGCCGCTCATGTCGTGCAGGGTGCTCAGTCGCTGCTCTGCAGGATCGCGAAGAGCCGCAGGAACTCGATGTAGAGCCACACGAGGCTCGCGACGAGGCCGTGGCCGAGCAGCCAGGAGTACTTCTCCGGGGCACCACCGCTCACCGCGCGGTCGATCGAGTCGAAGTCGACGGCGAGGCTGTAGGAGGCGAGCCCCACACCGAGCAGCGAGACGAGGATGCCGAGCGGGCCGCCATAGATGCCCCAGCCGTCGCCGAAGCCCAGGAAGGAGGCGCCGAGGTTGACGAGCAGGAAGACCATGTAGCCCATCGCGACCATGCCGAAGATGCGCCGCGACTTGCTCGTCACCTTGATGAAGCCGGCCTTCCAGCCGATGAACATGCCGACGAAGGTCGCCATGGTCGCCACGACGGCGGTCGTCACCACGCCCTCATAGAGCGCGTTGAAGGTGACGCTGACCGCACCGAGGAAGAGACCCTGCAGGAGCGCGTGGGTCACGATGAGGCCGACGTTGACCTTCTTGCTGAAGGCGATGGCGAAGCTCAGGCCGAGCGAGCCGAACATGCCGAGCAGCCAGATCGGCATCGCCACCTCGGGCCGGGGCCCGACGAAGATCCACGTCGCCGCGGCGACCGCGACCACGATGCCGAAGAGCATGAGCGACTTGACGACGACGTCGTCCAGCGTGAGCCGGCCGGTCTGCGCCGGGCCGGCGGGCGGCTGGTCGTAGAGGTCGCGCAGCTGCTGGTCGGACATGCTCTCGCTGGGGCCGGGCTGGTAGCCGGCGGGGAACGTGGGCTGACCCTGGGGCGGGGCGTAGCCCTGCTGGGCGTATCCGCCCTGCTGCTGGCTGCCGAAACCGGCATACCCGCCCTGGGCGGCCTCCTTGTCGATGCGGTTGAAGACCGGGTTGACGGCCATGGATCCTCCAAGTTGGTCGGCACCAGGGCCGTGCGACCCCGGTGTCTGGTGTCACCAGGATAAACGTGCGAGGCCACCGGGGGATTCCGGTCGACAGGGCGAGCCTGGTGCGGGTCGATGGGGCGGGCTATCCTGACCTGCGCCCCACGACGAGGAGACGCATGCCACACCGCACCGGCCCGGCCGCTCTCACCGGCGCCCTGACCCTGGCCCTCAGCGCCGGCCTCATCGCCGCACCGGCACCGGCCGCGCCCCCCGCGCAGGTCGCCGCCACCCCGCTGGCCGCCCACCAGGTCAGCGACGCGGCCTACCCGCGTCAGGAGCCGCTGCCCGAGCCCCCGGTGGACGAGGCGGACGCCGCTCTCAAGCCGGGGCTGACGGCATACCACGACATCGCGCGACGACTCAACGCCGCGATGGGGCGCTCGGACCGGGTCTCCGCGGAGGTCCTCACCGACACCCCGGGGGGTCGGCAGGTCTACCTCGTCACCCTGACCGCCAAGGAGAACGCCAACCAGGCCCGGCGCCAGGCGGCCTACCGCGACCTCATCACCGAGGACCCGGCGGCGGCCGCGCAGGACCGGCGGCTGGCGCAGCAGTACAAGACGCCGATCTTCGTCAACGCCAACATCCACGGCAACGAGTTCGAGGGCACCGACGCCGCGCTGAGGCTCGTGGAGGACTACGCGACCAGCAACGACGCCGCGGTCAAGCAGCTGCTCAAACGCTCCCGCATCCACCTCGTCATCTCGATGAACCCGGACGGACGGCACGACAACACCCGTCGCAACACGGCCGGTTTCGACCTCAACCGCGACTTCGTCACCGCGACCCAGCCCGAGACCGTCGCCGTCCGCGACGCCCTGCTCCACACCCAGCCGCTGCTCATGCTGGACCTGCACGGCTACGTCAACGGCACCCTCGTCGAGCCCACCACGCCGCCGCACGGGGAGAACTACGAGTACGACCTCTTCATCAAGCACGCCTACCCCAACGGGCTGGGCATGGAGGAGGCCATCAACGGGCTCGGCTACGACGAGAGCGACGGCGTGCGTCCGGTCCAGGTGCCGCTGCGCGACTGGGACGAGGGCTGGGACGACTGGCCGCCGATCTTCACCCCGCAGTACGCCGCGCTGCACGGCGCCGTCGCGCACACCATCGAGATCCCGCTGCGGGTCAACAACGCGTCCTACGACCTGCCGGCCGAGGAGCTGCGACGCCGCTCCGCGATCAACACCGACATCGCCCACGCGGCGATCTCCGGGACGCTGGAGTATGCCGCGGCGCACCGCGAGGAGCTCCTCGCCGACCACATCGAGATCTTCCGGCGCGGCGAGGCTGGGGAGCCGCAGACGCCGGTCGAGGAGGGTCTCTTCGACGGCGTGATCGGGCCCGAGGACGTCTACACCACCTCCTACCCACGGGCCTACGTCATCCCGGTGGGTGAGGGGCAGCGCTCCGCCCCCGCCGCGGCCCGGCTCGTGGACTTCCTCGTCGCCAACGACGTCGAGGTGACCCGGCTCGAGCAGGAGCGGCTCCTCGCCGGACGGTCCTACCCCGCCGGCAGCTACGTCGTGGACCTGCACCAGGCCAAGCGCGGCATGGCCAACACCATCCTCGGCCGCGGCACCGACATCTCGGACCGGGTCGACGCGATGTACGACATCTCCGGCTGGAGCCACGCCCTGCTGTGGGGTGCCGACGTCGACACCGTGCCCGACGGCGACCCGCTGCGCATCGACGGTGAGCTGGTCGAGGGGGCCGACCCCACCGGGTCGCTCGCCGACAGCTCAGCGGGGTGGCTGCTGCCGATGCAGGACCCGGCGGACGTGCAGGCCGCCAGCCTGCTGCTGGAGCAAGGCGTGCCGGTCGAGCTGCTGGCCGACGGGTCGCTGCTGGTCCCGGCCGACTACCCCTGGGCGGCGAGCAACGCCGTCGAGACCTTCGGCGTCGAGCTCGGCGCCGCTCCCGCCGGGGCGTCCGGGGGCCTGCTGGAGTCCTCCGACCGCGTCGTCGGGGTCTCCGGGAGCGCCGAGGAGCGCTGGGCCCTCACCGAGATGGGCCTGACCGTCCGCGAGGTCAGCAGCGCCGCACTCAACGACGGGCTCGACCTGTCCGACCTGGACGCGCTCTACGTCTCCACCGGTCTCGACTGGGCCGACCTGTCCGACGACGCGCGCGTCGAGGTGCAGGACTTCCTCGCCGACGGTGGCGGCATCGTGGGACGGGGCGTGGCCGGTGCCCGCCTCAACGACGCCGTGCAGCTCGTGGAGGCCACCGCCGTGCGCGGCCGCAGCGACGCCAACGGGGTCGTCGGCGTCGACAACGACGCGGACAGCCCGGTCGCGGCGGCGGCCACCCCGGAGACCTTCGTCTACTCCCCCGTGTGGTTCACCGACCTCGGCGACGACGTCCGCGTCGACCAGCGCCTCGGCGAGGAGCCCCTGGTCAGCGGGCACTGGCGGGCCACGTCGGCGGGCGAGGGCGGCCCGGAGGACGCCGCCGGGCAGGCGGTCGTCGTCAGCACCGAGGCGGACGGCTCGCGCGGGGTGCTCTTCGGCACCGAGCCGCTCTTCCGGGCCCACCCGAAGGGGCAGTTCGCCCTCGTGGCCCGGGCGCTGCTCTGGGTGGGGTCGGACGCCGGGTAGGCCCCGGCCCTGCCCCCGTAGCCCAATCGGCAGAGGCAGCCCACTTAAAATGGGTTCAGTGCGGGTTCGAGTCCCGCCGGGGGCACCCAGGCCGGCCTGAGGCGTCTCATGCCGGGCCCGGACCGGCCCTCGACCGCCCGCCGTCGGCCCAGGCGTTCACGTGCACGGATGAGCCGGTGCGGCCCGGCGTGTCGTCGGCCCAGGCGTTCACGTGCACGGGTGAGCCGCCGGGCAGGATGGGGGTATGCCGCAGCGCCCCTCCCCGGACCCCGTCCCCTCGGCCGCCGGCGACCCGCACCCGCTCACCGGGGAGGTGTTCCCCTCCCCCGTGCCGCCCGGGTCGGGGTGGCCGCAGGACCCGGCGCCGCCCGGCACACGGGCGGCGCGCAGCGAGGGCGGGGTGCGCAGACAGGCGGCCGGGTCCCCCGACCTCGCCACCCTCGACGCGCGCGTCAGCGTCTGCTCGGCCTGCCCGCGGCTGGTGCGCTGGCGCGAGGAGGTCGCGAGCACCCGGCGGGCCGCCTACGCCGACCAGCCGTACTGGGGGCGGCCGGCCCCCGGCTACGGCGACCCCGCCCCCGAGATCCTCGTGGTCGGTCTCGCTCCCGCCGCCCACGGGGCCAACCGGACCGGGCGCATCTTCACCGGCGACCGCTCCGGCGACTGGATCTACGCCGCTCTCCACCGCGCCGGCTACGCCTCCCAGGCGTCCTCCACGCACGCCGGGGACGGCCTGACCCTGCGGTCGGTGCGCATCACCGCAGCCGTCCACTGCGCGCCCCCCGGGAACGCCCCGACGGCGGCTGAACGGCATACCTGCGGGGGGTGGCTGGAGCGTGAGCTGGCCCTCGTGGAGCCGACGATCCGCTCGGTGCTCGCGCTCGGCGGCATCGGCTGGGACGCCTTCCTGGCCGGGGCGCGGTCCGCCAGCTGGCAGGTGCCCCGGCCTCGGCCCCGCTTCGGCCACGGGGCGGAGGCGAGCCTGCGGAGCCCGACGGGGCGGCCGGTGCGGCTCCTGGGCAGCTACCACGTCAGCCAGCAGAACACCTTCACCGGCCGGCTCACCGAGGCGATGCTGGACGAGGTCATCGCGCGGCTGTGAGCCGGACGCCGCTCAGGCCTGGGACAGGGCGATCCCGTCGAGGATGTCGGACTCCGAGGCCCGCACGGTCCGCAGTCCCGAGTCGTGCGCCACCCGTTGGACGACGGTGCGCCACACCAGGGCGCCGGCGCCGATGACGTCGACGCGGCCCTCGTGCATGAACGGCATCTCCCGGCGGCGCGAGCGTGGGCTGAGCAGCAGGTCGGTGCAGGCGTCGACCACGGTGTCGACGTCCAGCTCGGCACCGTGGATGCGGTCCCGCTGGTAGGCCGGCAGCCCCAGCGCGTGCGCGGTCACCGTGGTGACCGAGCCGGCGAGGCCGACGAGGGTGCCGACGCCGGAGAGGTCCACGGACCCGGCCACGTCGTCGACGGCGCGGACGATGTCGGACAGCGCCGCCCACACCTGGTCCTCGCCCGGCGGGTCGTCGTGCAGGTGGCGCTCGGTCAGCCGGACGCACCCGATGTCCACCGAGCGCGACGCCGCCACCGCGGTGCCCGTCCCGTCCCCCAGCACGAGCTCCGTCGAGCCCCCGCCGATGTCGACGACCAGGTAGGGGCCCGGGGCCGCGGCATCGCGCAGCGGGCCGGTCGCGCCCGCGAAGGACAGCGCCGCCTCCTCCTGACCGCTCACCACCTCCGGGGTGACGCCGAACGCCCCGAAGGCGTCCTGGACCCCGCCGACGAAGTCGGCGGCGTTGGACGCGTCGCGGGACGCCGAGGTGGCCACGAAGCGGACCCGCTCGCAGCCGAGGTCCCGGCACTGCTCGGCATACCCCTGCGCCGCGGCCAGGGTGCGTGCCATGGCCGCCTCGCCGATCGCCCCGGTCGCGTCGATGCCCTCGCCCAGCCGGACGATCTGCATCTGCCGGGTGACCTCGGTCAGGGCCGGGGCGGCGCCGTCACCGGGCTCGAGGTCGGCCACGAGCAGCCGGATCGAGTTGGTGCCGCAGTCGACGGCACCCACGCGCGTCATGCCGCGGACCCGCCTGCCCGCCCCGCCTCGGGGTCCTCGTCCGCACCCTCGCCCCGGGGGTCGGCGTCGGTCCGGGGCTCGGGCAGCGGGTGGTGCTTGGGGCAGGAGTCGCAGCGCTCGTCGTCGACGGCGGAGACCCCCGAGCAGCAGCCGCCCTCCCACCAGTCCGGGAGGGCCGCGACGGCCTCGTCCCCCAACGGGTTGACCCCCGGCCCCGCGGCCAGGCTGTGCGCGACGAGGACGTGGAGGCACTTGACCCGGTTGGGCATGCCGCCGGCGCTGATGCCGGCGATCTCCGGGACGTGCGCCAGCTCCTCGCGGCGACGCAGGTAGTCGTCGTGCGCCTGGGCATACTCCCAGCGCAGCCCCTCGTCCTCGGCGAGCCGCTTCGACATCGACTTCATGAGCCCCTCGCTCTCCAGCGTCGAGATCGCGCCGGTGAGCTTGGGGCAGGTGGCGTAGAAGCTGGTGGGGAAGGGGGTGCCGTCCGGCAGGCGCGGCTCGGTGCGGATCACCGTGGGGCAGCCGCACGGGCAGCGGTGCACGATGGCGACGACCCCGCGCGGCTCACGGCCGAGCTGACGGGTGATGACCTCGAGATCCTCCTCGGTGGGAGTCTCGTCGAGCGTGGTGCGGTCGAGTTCGCTCATGTCCTTCTCTGCGGGCCGTGCTCCTACGGCTCCGTGGTCTCGGGGAGCCCCTCGTTCGCGATCGTGACCGACTCCCAGACCTGGGCGTACCACGGGCTGTCGGCCATCACGTCATCGCTCACCGGGGCCATTCCTGGCAGCGCCTCAGTGTAGTCGCTCCCGGTGTCGTCGATGACGGTGAAGGCCGTCTCGCCCTCCTTGACGAAGCGCAGCCGCTCGCGGGCCTGCTGCTCCACGTAGTCCGGGTCCTCCCAGCGGGCCAGCTCGCGCTCGAGCGCGGCGATCTCCTCCTGCTCCGTGGCGATCTCCTGGTGCAGCGCACCGATGTCGGCCCGCTGCCGGAGGAACCCGGACAGCGCGGGGGCCAGGACGAGGGCCATGGCGACGAGCAGGACCCCCAGCGTGATCAACCGGCGCACGTGCACCGGCGCCTGCCGCTGGGTCGCCGTCGCCGCCGGGCGCGACCGTCCGCCGGGCCGACGGGCCGGGGTCCGACGGGTCGGGCCGGTGGGGCGGCTGCCGGCGCGCGAGGTGCGCCGGTCGCGCGGGCCACGGGCCGTGCTCATCGGGGCTCCTCGAACGTCGGGTGGGGTGGCTGGGACGGGTGAGGCCAGGGTATGCCGTCCGCCCGACCGGTCGACGGACGCCGCGCCGCGATGCAGGCACCCCCGGCGGCCCGTCCCGGAGGGGACGCGGCGCCGTCGCGGTGGCCGGCACCGGCGCGGTCGCCGGGAGTCCCGGCGACCGCCTCGGCGACTCAGCCGCGGAAGCGCGGGAAGGCGCCGACGCCGGCATACACCGCCGCGTCGTCGAGCTCCTCCTCGATGCGCAGCAGCTGGTTGTACTTCGCGACGCGCTCGGAGCGGGCCGGCGCGCCGGTCTTGATCTGGCCGCAGTTGGTGGCCACTGCCAGGTCGGCGATGGTGACGTCCTCGGTCTCGCCGGAGCGGTGGCTCATCATGCAGCGGAAGCCGTTGCTCTGCGCCAGGGCGACAGCGTCCAGCGTCTCGGTGAGCGAGCCGATCTGGTTGACCTTGACCAGCAGCGCGTTGGCCGCGCGCTCGGTGATGCCGCGCTGCAGCCGCTCGGGGTTGGTGACGAAGAGGTCGTCGCCGACCAGCTGGACCTGGTCGCCCAGCTGCGCGGTCATCTGCGCCCAGCCCTCCCAGTCGTCCTCGTCGAGGGGGTCCTCGATGGAGACCAGGGGGTAGGCGTCGACCAGCTCGGCGTAGTACTTCACCATGTCGGCGGCCTTGCGCTTCTTGCCCTCGAAGGTGTACTTCCCCTTCTCGAAGAACTCGCTGGCGGCGACGTCCAGGGCCAGGGCGATGTCGGAGCCGGGCGTGTAGCCGGCGGCGGTGATGGCCTCGACGATGAGGTCCAGCGCGGCCCGGTTGGAGGCGAGGTCGGGCGCGAAGCCGCCCTCGTCGCCGAGACCGGTCGACAGCCCGCGCTTCTTGAGCACGGCCTTGAGCGCGTGGTAGACCTCGGTGCCCCAGCGCAGCGCCTCGCGGAAGCTGGGAGCCCCGACCGGGGCGATCATGAACTCCTGGATGTCGACGTTGGAGTCGGCGTGCGAACCGCCGTTGAGGATGTTCATCATCGGCACCGGGAGGACGTGCGCGTTGGGGCCTCCGACGTAGCGGAACAGCGGCAGCCCGGCGGAGTCCGCGGCGGCCTTGGCCACGGCCAGCGAGACGCCGAGGATGGCGTTGGCCCCGATCTCCGCCTTGTTGGCCGTGCCGTCGGCGGCCAGCATCTCGTTGTCGACCAGGCGCTGCTCGGAGGCGTCGAAGCCCAGCAGGCGCGGCTCGAGGTCGTCCATCACGGCGGCGACGGCATTCTCGACGCCCTTGCCGAGGTAGCGGGTCTCATCGCCGTCGCGGCGCTCGACGGCCTCGAAGGCGCCGGTGGAGGCGCCGGAGGGGACGGCGGCGCGGGCGACGGTGCCGTCGTCCAGGCCGACCTCCACCTCGACGGTGGGGTTGCCTCGGGAGTCGAGGATCTCGCGGGCGATGATGGCGTCGATGGCAGCCATGTGCGCTCCTTTCGGTAGGGCGTCTCGGGGTCGTCCGGCAGCGCTGGCGGGCTCTGTCGGGCCTCAGCCTAGCGCCGCGGGCAGGCCGCGGCAGGCCCGCGCCCCGGGGCCAGGCCGCGTCACCCGCTCCGCTCCCGCGCGGCCGCCTCCACCGCCCGGAGGGTATGCCGCAGCGCCTGGTCGGGGTCGACCCCCCGGCCGCGCAGGTCGAGGACGGCGCGCAGCAGCACCGCGCCGGCGTCGCCGTCGGTCTCGAGCCCGGCCGCCGCGTCGTCCAGCCACGCGCCCTGCCCGTCCCGACCCAAGCGCGAGGCGACCTTGGCGGCGCGGGCGAGCGCGGGCATACCGGTGGGGATGCCGTCCAGGGGGTGCTCGCGGGAGGCCGCCCCTGCGTCGGCGCGCTCCTGCGCCTTGATCTGCTCCCAGGCGCGGGCGACGTCGTCGGGGCCCTCGACCTCGGTCCCGCCGAAGACGTGCGGGTGTCGCCGGACCAGCTTGGCGACCAGCCCGGCCGCGACGTCGTCGACGTCGAACGGCTCCTCCTCGTGCTCGGCCCCGACCCGGGCGTGGAAGAGCACCTGCAGCAGGACGTCCCCCAGCTCCTCGATGGCGTGCTCCCGGGCCGGGCCCGTGGCCTCGTCGAGGTGGTCGAGCGCCTCCACGGCCTCGTGCGCCTCCTCCACGAGGTAGGGGGTGAGGCTGGCGTGCGTCTGCTGCGCGTCCCACGGGCAGCCGCCGGGCGAGCGGAGCCGGTCCATGACGGCCACGGCGTCCAGCAGCCGGGAGCCGGGGGTGTCCCAGGACCCGACGAGCAGCTCCAGGGTCGGCGCGTCCTCCTCGGGGAGCTGCACCGCGAGCGCCTCCGCCAGACCGGGGTCCCCGTCGGGCGAGCCGACCCAGACGACGCGCCCGGGCAGCGTCAGCAGCTCCTCGGCGCGCTGCGCCGGTGTAGCCCCGCGCGACCGGGCCACCTCGACGCCGGCCGCCGCCAGCGCGCCCGGGGTGGGTGCCGCGGGGTCCGCGGCGAGCACGTGGTCGGCCGCGCCCAGGGCCTGCCAGGCCGCGGCCGACAACAGCCCCGGCGCCACCCGGGGAGAGGTCAGCAGCAGGCTCAGCTCTCGGGCTGGACGATCCACTCGGGCACCTGTGGCAGGACGCCGTCACCGGCCGGGCTCCACGCACCGAAGCGCGGGTTGACCTCCACCGGGAGCGCCCCGAGGTCCTCCTGGGTGAGGGTCTGCAGCTCGGCTACGACCGGCGCGAGCTCCTCGTCGGACATCGCGGCCTGGTCGTTGATGACGGCGAGGTAGCGCTGCGCGCTCACGGCCTGCACGGTGAGGTCGCCCGCGTCCCCCTCGAGGCCGGCGTCGGAGAGCGAGCTGCGGACCTCGTTCTCGGTCACCTCATAGCTCGTGCCCTCGAACCAGCCGCCGAGGAGCGGGGCGATGCCCGCCTGGTAGATGACCGTCGCCGTGTCGACCGGCTCGGGCGACACCTCGCTCAGCTGCTCGGTCGCCTCCTGCACCTCCCCGACGGAGTAGCCGGTGCCGTCGATGACGACACCCTCGGTCATGCCGACCCCGCTGCACCCGGACAGGACGACCGCGGTGACCGGGGCTGCGAGGGGGAAGGAGTATGCGCGCTTCACGGTGCCCATCATCGCACGCACCCTACGGACGACCGGCCGTGCCATGCTCGTGCCATGAGCACCAGCACCCTGAGCGACGCCCTCCTCGACCCGGCCACGCGCCCGCGCGTGGTCGACGCGCTCCTCGTCCTGGCCGACGCGGAGGTCTCCACCAAGAAGGGCATCTCCGGCGCCATGCTGAAGACCGCCTTCGGCGGGGCCCGCAAGGCCAGCGAGAGCAACGTCCGCAAGGGGGTGGACCGGCTGCTGCCGGGCATGGCCCGCGCGCTCGACCCGCACTTCGACGCCAAGGGCGAGGTGCCCTTCGGGACCTACCTCTCCGACCCGGCGCGCTCGGGCCAGGTGGCGGACGAGCTGCTGGCCGTCGCCGACTCCGCCGCCGCCCGGGTCGAGGGCAACCCCCTCGGTCGGGTGTATGCCTCCTTCCGCGGCAAGGCGAAGGAGCACGTCGTCGCGGCCCTGCCCCGGCTCGGCACCACCCTGGAGACCTTCGTCCACTGAGGGTGCCTCCCCAGGTCGCACCGCCGCGGCGGGTGCGACCTGCGGCCTGTGCACGCCATACGCAGCCTGTGCGTGCGGAAGAACATCCGCACCGGCTGCCGATCCCTGCACAGGTACGGGTGGGGCGAGGCCTCCGTGCTCAGGTGGCGGTGGCGGCGGCGAAGTCGTCGAGCAGGATGCCGCGGACGAGCTGGCTCGCCCAGTCCAGGATGTCCTGGTCGCGCAGGGGCTTGCCGCCGACCGGGGCGGTCTTGGGCACGGGCACGAGGATCTGGCGCAAGGCGGGCTTGATGATCGTGCCCTTGTAGACCCGGGTGAGCCGCAGCTGCTGGCTCTCCCTGAGGTTCTCCACCGGTGCGAACCTGACCATCTGGCCCTGCAGGGCGATGTCGCTGATGCCCGCCGCGCGCGCGACCGTGCGCAGCCGCGCCACCTCCAGCAGCGTCTGCACCGGCCGGGGCGGTGCGCCGTAGCGGTCCACGAGCTCCTCGCGGATGAGCTCCAGCCCCTGCTCGTCGCCGACCTGCGCCAGCTTGCGGTAGGCCTCGAGCCGCAGCCGCTCCCCCGGGACGTAGTCGTGCGGCAGGTGGGCGTCGACCGGCAGCTCGATCTTGACCTCGGCGGGCGCCTCCTGGCCCTCGCCCTTGAAGGCGGACACGGCCTCGCCGACCAGCCGGACGTAGAGGTCGAAGCCGACGCCCTCGATGTGCCCGGACTGCTCGCCACCGAGCAGGTTGCCGGCGCCGCGGATCTCGAGGTCCTTCATCGCGACCGCTATGCCGGCGCCCAGGTCGGTGTGGGAGGCGATGGTCTGCAGCCGGTCCACCGCCGTCTCGGTGAGCGGCTTCTCCGGGGGGTAGAGGAAGTAGGCGTAGGCCCGCTCCCGACCGCGGCCGACCCGCCCGCGCAGCTGGTGCAGCTGGGAGAGGCCGAAGGTGTCGGCACGGTCCACGACGAGGGTGTTGGCGTTGGAGATGTCCAGGCCGGTCTCGACGATGGTCGTGCAGACGAGCACGTCGAAGCGGCGCTCCCAGAAGTCGACCACGACCTGCTCCAGCCGGTGCTCGCCCATCTGCCCGTGGGCCGTCTCGATGCGCGCCTCCGGCACGAGGTCGCGCAGGCGGGAGGCGACCTTCTCGATGGAGCTCACCTTGTTGTGCACGAAGAAGACCTGCCCGTCGCGCAGCAGCTCGCGGCGGATCGCGGCGGCGATCTGCCTCTCGTCGTAGCCGCCGACGAAGGTGAGCACCGGGTGGCGCTCCTCCGGCGGCGTCGCCAGGGTGGACATCTCCCGGATGCCGGTGATCGCCATCTCCAGGGTGCGCGGGATGGGCGTGGCCGACATGGCCAGCACGTCGACGTTGGTGCGCAGGGCCTTGAGCTGCTCCTTGTGCTCGACGCCGAAGCGCTGCTCCTCGTCGATGATGACCAGGCCGAGGTCCTTGAAGCGCACCGTCGAGCCGAGGATCCGGTGGGTGCCGATGACGAGGTCGACCGAGCCGTCCTTGATCCCGTCGACGACCTCCGTGGCCTGCTTGTCGCTCTGGAAACGCGACAGCGCACGCACGGTGACGGGGAACTGGGCATACCGCTCGGAGAAGGTCTGGAAGTGCTGCTGGACGAGCAGGGTGGTCGGCACGAGCACCGCGACCTGCTTGCCGTCCTGGATCGCCTTGAAGGCCGCGCGCACCGCGATCTCGGTCTTGCCGTAGCCGACGTCCCCGCTGATGAGGCGGTCCATGGGCACGGTCTTCTCCATGTCCTCCTTCACCTCGTCGATGGAGACCAGCTGGTCCGGGGTCTCGGTGAAGGCGAAGGCGTCCTCCAGCTCGCGCTGCCAGGGGCTGTCCGGGCCGAAGGCGTGCCCCTGCGTCGCCTGACGCGCGGAGTAGAGCCGGATGAGCTCGGCGGCGATCTGCCGGACGTGCTTGCGGGCCCGCGACTTCGTCTTCTGCCAGTCCGCCCCGCCCAGGCGGTGCAGCGTGGGCGCCTCGCCGCCGACGTACTTCGTCAGCTGGTCCAGCTGGTCGGTGGGCAGGTAGAGGCGGTCCCCGGGCTGGCCCCGCTTGGACGGGGCGTACTCCAGGACGACGTACTCGCGGGTCGCCCCCTGCACCTGACGCTGCGCCATCTCGACGAAGCGGCCCACGCCGTGCTGCTCGTGCACGACGTAGTCGTCCGGGCGCAGCTGCAGCGGGTCGACCTGGTGGCGGCGGCGCGAGGGCATCCGCCGCATGTCCTTGGTGCTGCCCCCGGTGCCCTGCTGGCCGGTGAGGTCGGACTCCCCGAGGAGCACGAGCCCGTCGTCGCCGAGCAGGAAGCCGCGACCCACCCGGCCGGTGGTCACGGTGAGCCGGTCGGTCGGCAGCGGGTCGTCCCCGAGCGCCTCGAGGCGCTCCACCACCTGGTGGGCGACCTCGTGCTCGGTCAGCACCTCGCCCACGCGCCGGGCCAGGCCGGGCCCGTCCAGCGCGAGGACGACCGGGCGTCCCTCGGCGAGCCACCCGCGGGCGTCCGCGACGATGGCGTCGACGTCGCTGCGGTATGCCCTCGCCGGGGCGGACGGCACGTCCAGGGTGTGCAGGGCGGGCTCGTCGTCGCTCCCGGAGGGCTCGCCCGCGCCGGTCTGCTCCACGAACTCCTCGAGGGACTCGTCGGCGGCGAAGGCGGACAACGACCACCACGGGCGACCGGTCCCGAGCGCGTGGCTGCGCATCTCGGCGAGCGACCACGAGGAGGCGGTGCCGAGCACCTGCTGCAGGTCGATGGGCACGGCCGCGCCACCCCCGGCGGCGGCGGCCCACCCGGCCTGCATGAACTCCTCGCTGGTGCGCACCAGGTCGTGGGCGCGGGTCCGCACCCGCTCCGGGTCGAGCACCACCACGCCGGACCCCTCGGGCAGCACGTCGACCAGGGTCTCCATGCCGTCGACGAGCGCGGGGGCGAGCGACTCCATCCCCTCCACGGCGATGCCCTCGGCGATCTTGGCGAGCAGGTCCTCGGCCCCCGGCAGGACGTCCACGAGCTCGGCGGCGCGGGCCCGCACCGCCTCGGTGATGAGCACCTCGCGGCACGGCGGGGCGTAGAGGCCGTGCCCCGCGATCTCCAGGCTGCGCTGGTCGGCGACCTTGAACCAGCGCACCTCCTCGACCGTGTCGCCCCAGAACTCCACCCGCACCGGGTGCTCCTCGGTCGGCGGGAAGACGTCGAGGATGCCGCCGCGGACCGCGAACTCGCCACGCCGCTCGACCATGTCGACCCGGGTGTATGCCGCCGCCGCCAGCGCCTCCACGACCTCGGTGAGCGGGCGGTCCTCGCCCGCGCGCAACGCCACGGGGACGAGCTCACCCAGGCCCTCGACCAGCGGCTGCAGGAGGGCCCGGACGCTGGCCACCACGACGTGGGCCGGGCCGGTCGCCGGGTCCTGCCCGGTGAGGTCCGGGTGCGCGAGCCGGCGCAGCGTGGCCAACCGGTGCCCGACGGTGTCCGAGCGCGGGCTGAGCCGCTCGTGCGGCAGCGTCTCCCAGCTCGGGAAGCCGGCCACCACGTCGGGCCCGCCGGGGAGCAGCTCGCCGAGCATCCCGACCAGGTCGTCGGCCTCGCGGCCGGTCGCCGTCACGGCCAGCAGCGGCGGCGGGGTGGGGTCGGTGGGAGCGGTCCCGTCCTCGCTGGTCGCGAGCAGCGCGACCAGCGCCGGGTGCAGCCCCGGCGCGGCGGAGACCTCCACGGCCTGCTCGCCGCGGGCCCGCGCCTCGAGCACGGCGGCGACCTCCGCCTGGGTGCGCAGGGCGGCGAGGAGGGGGGCGAGCGGCATACCGGGAGACCTCACGGGAGAGTCGGGTGGAGGACGACGGTCCAGTCTAGGTCCGGCGACCGACGGACCCGGCCCCAGCAGGAGGCGACCACCCCAGGGTGGCGGCGCGCACCCCCGTCGGGCAGGATCAGGAGGTGTGAGCCACTCGACACATCGCTCCAGGACGCTGCGCCCGGGAGCGGCGGGGCTCCTCGCCGTGGGGGTCGCGCTGGCCCTGGCCCCGGTGGTCGCGGACCGCGCCGTCGCCGAGCAGCCCAGCTACCTCGAGGACGCGGTCCACGACCCGGCCGACGTGCTCACCGACGAGGAGGAGGCCGCCGCCGCGGAGCAGATCGAGACCCTGCGGGAGGAGACCGGGCTGCAGCTCTTCGTGGCCTACGTCGACACCTTCGAGGACTCCTCCGGGGCCACGGTCGGCGGCGAGGAGTGGGCCACCCTCACGGCCGAGGAGTCCGAGCTGGGCACCGGCGACCTGCTGCTGGCGGTCGCCGTCGACCAGCGCGCCTACGGGGTCGGCGACGCCGGCGACACCCTGTCCGCGGAGCAGGTCGAGGCCGTGCAGCTCCAGGACATCGAGCCGCGACTGGCCGAGGACGACTGGGCGGGTGCCGTCGAGGGCGCTACCGAGGGCTTCGCCCGGGAGTATGCCGGAGCCTCCTCGGGTGGCGGTGTCAGCGTGCCCGACGGGGACCAGGTCTACCCCACCTCCTCCGGAGGCCTGGGCAGCGCCTTCCCGTTGCTGTTCTTCGCCCCCCTGGTGGTCGGCGGGGTCGCCATGGCCGTCCGGAGCCGGCAGCGGCGGCGCCCGGACCCCGGGGCCCCCGTGCCGCCCCACGCCCAGGGGCGGAGCCTGTCCGAGCTGCACCGCGAGGCCGCCGAGGCGCTGGTGGGCATGGACGACGCCGTGCGCTCCGCGGGCGAGGAGCTCGACTTCGCGCGCGCGCAGTTCGGCACCCAGCGGACCGAGGCCTTCGGCGCCGCGCTGGAACGGGCGCGGCAGGCGGCCAGGGAGGCCTTCAGCCTGCGCCAGCAGCTGGACGACGACACCGAGGAGCCGGAGAGCGTGCAGCGCGGCATGCTGGGCCGCATCCTGGAGCTGACCGGGACCGCCCGCGCCGAGCTGGACGCCCGCACGCAGGAGTTCGCCCGGCTGCGCTCGCTGCAGGACCGCGCCCCGCAGTTCCTCGCCGAGCTCGCCACCCGGGCCCGGGAGACGCGGGAGCGGCTGCCTGCCGCCGAGCAGGAGCTGCGCGGCCTGGCCGCGCGGCACCCGGCCGCCGCGCTGGCGACGGTGCGCGGCAACCTCGCCCAGGCCACCAACCTGCTGGACTCGGCGGACGGCTTCGTCACGGCCGGCCGGCAGTCGCTGGAGCGGGACGACCGCGCCTCGGCGGTCGCGGCCGCGCGCGCCGCGGAGGAGTCCGTGGGGCAGGCCGCGACCCTGCTCGACCAGGTCTCCACCGCCGACGCCGAGCTGCGGGGGGCCGGGGAGGCCATCACCGCCGGCATCGCCTCGCTGTCCGCCGACCTGCAGGACGCCCGCCGGTTGGGGGCGGGCGAGCCCACGGTGGCGCAGGCGGTCCAGCGGGCCCGGGCCGCCATCGAGCAGGCCCAGGCCAGCCGGGACGGCGGCGACCCGCTGCGCGCCCTCACCGAGCTCGACGCCGCCGAGCACGACCTCGACGCCCTGCTGGAGCCGCTGCGGGAGTCGGACCGCCACCAGGCCAAGCTGCGCGGCGACTTCGAGGCGCGGGTGAGCCGGGTCGGGGCGCGGCTGCGCAGCATCGACCAGACCGTCGCCACCCGGCGTGGTGCGGTGGGCAGCGGCCCCCGCACCCGCATCTCGGAGGCGCTGCGGCTCTACGACGACGCGGTGGCCCGGGCGGCGGAGTCGCCGACGGCGGCCATGCAGCTGCTCACCCGCGCCGAGCAGCTCGGCGAGCAGGCGCTCACCGAGGCGCAGCGGGACGCCGACCAGTGGGGCGGCCCGGGCGGGTTCGGGGGTCCGACCTCGGGGCGCGGGCACCGCGGCATCGACCCCTGGTCGCTCGTGCTGGGCGGCATCCTCTCCGGCATGGGCAATTCGCACCGGCACCGGGGCGGCTGGGGCGGGGGCGGGTCCTTCGGCGGCGGGGGCGGCGGCTTCGGTGGCGGCTCGTTCGGTGGCGGCGGAGGAGGGGGGACGTTCTCGGGCGGCCGGTTCTGAGCCAGACCCGACCACGCACCGGGCCGAGTGCAACCGGTGGTGGGGCGGGCACGTCATACCCTCGACATCTGACCAGCGTGACCCGCGACGACGCGGGCGGAGAAAGGATGGGACCACACATGACCCAGAAGCAGACGATCCTCGGGCGGGTGGGGCAGCTCGCCCGCGCCAACATCAACGCGCTGCTGGACCGCGCGGAGGACCCGGAGAAGATGCTGGACCAGCTCGTCCGGGACTACACCAACTCGATCGCCGAGGCCGAGGAGGCGGTCGCGCAGACCATCGCCAACGTGCGGATGGCCGAGGGTGACCTCCAGACCGACCGCGAGGCCGCCGCCGAGTGGGGGCGCAAGGCCGCCGCGGCCTCGGCCAAGGCCGAGGAGATGCGAGGGGCGGGCGACCCGGACGGGGCCTACAAGTTCGACAACCTCGCGCGGGTGGCGCTGGGCCGGCAGATCCAGCACGAGGAGGACGTGCGCACCGCCGAGCCCACGATCGCCCAGCAGAACCAGACCGTCGAGCAGCTCAAGGCCGGCCTGGTCACCATGAAGACCAAGCTCGAGGACCTCAAGGCGCGGCGCAGCACCCTCGTCGCCCGCGCCCGCTCGGTCGAGGCGCAGGAGAAGGTGCAGGACGCGATGTCCTCCATCGACGTCATGGACCCCAGCAGCGACCTGTCCCGCTGGGAGGACAGCATCCGCAAGCAGGAGGCCATGGTCGCCGGGCGCGCCGAGGCGCAGTCGGCGAGCCTGGAGGACCAGTTCGCCGAGCTGGAGACGAGCAGCGGCGACGCCGAGATCGAGGCCCGCCTCGCCCAGCTGAAGAACCAGTCCCGGGGCTGAGCGACCCACCCACCCGCCGGGGCCGTGAGGGCCTCGCACAGGTGGGCGGGCGGCGGCTCGTCCGTCTATCCGCCGGGGCCCTCAGGGCCTCGCGCGGGTGGGCGCGCGGCGGCTCGTCCGTCCATCCGCCGGGGCCCTCAGGGCCTCGCGCCGGTGGGCGGGCGGCGGCTCGTCCGGGCGGGAGCTGCGCGGGTGGGTGGCTCGTGCGAGGGGGTTCGGCTCGGCTGGAGCCTCCGCGCCGGGGCGCCGCAGCAGGCGCGATAGCCCGTGCCACACCAGTCACAGTCGTCGCACGAGCCTCACGATGCGAGGACATGTGCGTCTGCGCGGGATATATCGGGCGCAGACGGACACATCCCCGCACGGTGGGACTCGCGGGTCCGGAGGTGCCCGTGTGACACTCGTCCGCCGGGCCGTCCCCGGATTCCCCGCCCCCGTCCGACCGGCCGCCTGCGTTCCCCCCGCCCACGTGCTCGCACTCGCCGGGTCGCCACACGTCCGACCGGCCGCCTGCGTTCCCCCGCCCACGTGCTCCCGCTCGCCGGGTGGCCCCACGTCCGACCGGCCGTCTGCGTTCCCCCGCTCACGTGCTCGCGCTCGCCGGGTGGCCCCACGTCCGCCCGGCACCCGCCGGCCGCCTCGCCCCACCACCACCCACCCGGGCTCGGCAGGCAGGGTGCTCACCCGGGAGGCCCTCTGCTCAGCGGGCGTGGAAGCGCTGCTGCGTGGCCTCCAGGCCGAGCTGGGTGAGGTCGACGACCGCGTCGGCACCGTCCCCGACGAGCAGCTCGGTCTCGACACGGTCCTTGGTGGGAAAGTCGGACAGGACCCAGTCGGCCGGGTCCTGCCGGCCCGGGGGCCGCCCGATCCCCAGCCGCACCCGCAGGTAGTCCTTGCTCCCCAGCGACTGGCTGATCGAGCGCAGCCCGTTGTGACCGCCCTCCCCGCCACCGCGCTTGAGCCGCACCTGGCCCGGCTCGATGTCCAGCTCGTCGTGCACCACGACCACCCGCTCGACCGGCACCTTGTAGAAGGACGCCAGGCCCGAGACCGGCCCGCCCGAGACGTTCATGTAGGTCATGGGCCGGGCCAGGACCGCCCGGGGGCCGGGGAGCCCGCCCGCGGCCGTGCCCAGGCGCACCTCGGCAGCCCACGCGCGGCCGGCCTTGTGCTGGCGCAGGCCCGTCCCCGCCTGCCGCGCCAGCTCCTCGACCACCATGGCGCCCACGTTGTGCCGGTTGCCGGCATACCTCGTCCCGGGGTTGCCCAGGCCGACCACCAGCCACGGTGCCTCAGTCATCGCTTCCTCGTTCCTGCTCCGACGCGGCGTGGCCGCGCCCGGACGACACCGGGCACGGCCACGAACACGCGGGGTGCGGGCTGCTGCCCGCGACGGATCACTCGTCCTTGGCCTCGGCGTCCTCGCCGGAGTCGCCCTCGGCGGAGCCGCCCTCGGCAGCCTCGTCGTCGGACTCCTCCTGCTCGATGCCGGCCTCGGCCTCGGCCTCGGCGAGCTCGGCCTCCGCGGCCTCCTCGGAGAGCTGCTGGGAGACATTGACGACCAGCGCCTCCGGGTCGGTGACCAGGGTGACGCCCGCCGGCAGCACGACCTCGCCGGCCAGCACCTGGGTGCCGGCCTCCAGGCCCTCGACGGAGACCGTGAGCCACTCGGGGATGCTGGTGATGGGGGCCTCGACCTCCAGCACGGAGTGGTCGGTGGTGACCAGGGTCTCCGGCGCGGCCTCGCCCTCCAGGTGGACGCCGACCTCGACGGTCACCTTCTCGCCCTTGCGCACCACGACCAGGTCGACGTGCTCGATGAAGCGCTTGATCGGGTCGCGCTGCACGTCCTTGGCCAGCGCCATGTGCGTCTCGCCCTCCACGTCCAGCGTGAGGACGGCGTTGGAGTGGCGCAGCGCGAGCATGGCCTCGTGCCCGGGCAACGACAGGTGCAGCGGCGGGGTGCCGTGGCCGTAGAGCACGGCGGGCACCTTGTCGGCGCGACGGATGCGGCGGGCAGCGCCCTTGCCGAACTCGGTGCGCTTCTCGGCGGGAAGCTTCAGCTGGTCAGCCATGGGTGGGACCTCGTTCAGGGGTATGCGGTGGGATGGGGTCAGGCCTCGACGCGGGACACGGCGCGGGGCAGCGACCACCGTGAGCTCTTCGTCGATGACGGACACCGTGCAGCATCCCTCGCCGAGGCAACGCCCTCCAGTCTATCGCCCGCCCGGGCCGGTCACGAAATCCCCCGCCCCCGGGGTTCTGGACATCGCCTTCTGGGGGACGGGCACCAGGAAGCGACGTCCAGAACGGCCGGTCAGGCGCGGCCCTCGAACATCGAGGTCACCGAGCCGTCCTCGAAGACCTCGCGGATGGCCCGGCTCAGCAGTGGCGCGATGGACAGCTGGGTGAGCTTGTCCATGGCCAGGGCCTCCTCGGACAGCGGCAGCGTGTTGGTGACGACGACCTCGGTGGCGACCGAGTTGGTCAGCCGCTCGATGGCCGGGTCGGAGAAGATGGCGTGGGTCGCGGCGATGACGACCTCCTTGGCGCCGTCCTTCATGAGCGCCTCGGCGGCCTGGCAGATGGTGCCCCCGGAGTCGATCATGTCGTCGACGAGGATGCACGTGCGCCCCTGCACCTCACCGACGACGCGGTTGGCCACCGACTGGTTGGGCCGCTCCACGTCGCGGGTCTTGTGGATGAACGCCAGCGGGACCCCGCCGAGCTTGTTGCTCCACCACTCGGCGACCTTGATCCGGCCGGCGTCCGGCGAGACCACGGCGAGCTTGCGGTCGCCGTACTTCTCCCGGACGTGCTTGGACAGGATCGGCGTCGCCATGAGGTGGTCCACCGGGCCGTCGAAGAAACCCTGGATCTGGGCCGTGTGCAGGTCCACGGTCAGGAGCCGGTCGGCGCCGGCGGTCTTGAACATGTCGGCGATCAGCCGGGCGGAGATGGGCTCGCGGCCCCGGTGCTTCTTGTCCTGGCGGGCGTAGCCGTAGAAGGGCAGCACGACGGTGATCCGCTTGGCCGAGCCGCGCTTGAGCGCGTCGACCATGATGAGGTGCTCCATGATCCACTCGTTGACCGGCGCCGTGTGGCTCTGGATGACGAAGGCGTCGCAGCCGCGCACCGACTCGTCGAAGCGGACGTAGATCTCGCTGTTGGCGAAGGTGTAGGACTGCATCGGGACCAGGTGCGTCTCGAGCTCGTCGGCCACCTCCTCCGAGAGGTCCGGGTGCGCCCGCCCGGAGAAGACCATGAGGTTCTTCTCGGTCGTCTTGTGGATGCCCATCAGCTCTCCTGCGCGCTCTGCTCGGGGTGGGTGTCGTCGCGGTCCTGCGGGGGTATGCCGTCCGCCCCCGCAGCCTCGGCGGCGGCGGCGGTCGCGGTGCCGGCCCGGCGACGGGCGACCCAGCCGTCGACGTTGCGCTGTCGCGAGCGGGCGACCGCGATCTGCCCGGGGTCGACCCGGCCCTCGATCGTGGAGCCGGCCGCGACGTAGGCCCCGTCGCCGATCACGACCGGCGCCACCAGCACCGAGTCGGACCCGACGAAGCTGTGCCGGCCGACGGTGGTGTGGTGCTTGGCCACCCCGTCGTAGTTGGCGAAGATCGTGCCGGCCCCGATGTTGGCGCCCTCGCCGATCGTGGCGTCCCCGCAGTAGGTCAGGTGCGGGACCTTGGCGCCGGGGCCGATGTCGGCGTTCTTGGTCTCGACGAAGCCGCCGATCTTGCCGCCCTCGCCCAGCACCGTGCCGGGACGGAGGTAGGAGAACGGACCGACCGTGGCGCGCGGGCCGACGAGCGCGTGCTCGGCCTGGGTGCGGACGACGCTGGCCCCGTCCCCCACCTCGCAGTCGGTCAGCGTCGTGTCCGGACCGACGGTAGCCTCGGCGCCCACCGTGGTGGCCCCCAGCAGCTGGCTGCCCGGGCGGATGACGGTGTCCTGCCCGATGGTGACGTCGGCGTCGATCCAGGTCGTGTCCGGGTCCACGACGATCACCCCGTCGCGCATGTGCCGGGTGACCACGCGCCGGTTGAGCTCCTTGCCGAGCGCCGCGAGCTGCACCTTGTCGTTGACGCCCTCGGTCTGCATGAGGTCCGCCAACGGGTGCGCGACGACGGTGCGGCCCTCCTCACGGGCGATGCGGATGACGTCGGTGAGGTACTTCTCCCCCTGCTCGTTGGCCTGGCCGACCTGGGCCAGGGCGCGGCGCAGGACCTCGACGTCGAAGGCGTAGATGCCGGAGTTGAACTCCCGGATGTCCACGACGTGCGCGTAGTCGGGGTCACCCTCCTCGCGCCGCCTCCGGGCGTCCTTGAACTCCATGATCTCGGCGAGCTCGCCGTCGGCGTCGCGGACCACGCGGCCGTAGGTGCCGGCGTCGTCGACGACCGCCGAGAGCAGGGTGACCGCCGAGCCGCGCTCCTCGTGCACCCGGGTCAGCTCGAGCAGCGTCTCGCCGGACAGCAGCGGCACGTCGCCCATGGTCACCAGGACGGTGCCGGTGAGGTCGGCGGGCAGGGCGTCCAGGCCGCACTCGCAGGCCCGCCCCGTGCCGGGCACCTCGTCCTGGTCGGCGACCACCGCGTCGCCGTCCAGCTCGGCGACGTGCGAGGCGACCCGCTCCCGCTCGTGCCGCACGACCACGGCGAGGTGCTGCGGCCGGGCCCGGCGGGCGGCATACATCGCGTGACCGACGAGCGAGCGACCCCCGATCCGGTGCAGCACCTTGGGGATCGAGCTCTTCATGCGGGTGCCCTGGCCGGCGGCGAGGATGATGACGGCAGCGGGGTGGTGGGTCGTCACGGCACCGACTGTACCTCTGCGCCCGCGGCCCCGGACGCGGCGCTTGGCATGATGGGGGCGTGACCCCCAGCGCGAAGACCTCCCGACATCGCATGACCGGGCCCCAGCGGCGCCAGCAGCTCATCGAGGTGGGGCGCGCCCTGTTCGCCGAGCGGGGCTTCGAGGGCACCAGCGTGGAGCAGATCTCCGAGGCCGCGGACGTGTCCAAGCCGGTGATCTACGAGCACTTCGGCGGCAAGGAGGGGCTGTACGCCGTCGTCGTCGACCGCGAGATCCAGGCCCTGCTCGGGCAGATCACCGACGCGCTCACCGAGCACGAGGGCAACGCCCGGGCGCTGCTGGAGGCGGCAGCGATGGCGCTGCTCGACTACATCGAGACCTCCACCGACGGCTTCCGGATCCTCGTGCGGGACAGCCCGCCCGGCCAGTCGACCGGGTCCTTCGCCTCGCTCATCAGCGACATCGCGACCCAGGTCGAGCACATCCTCGCGGCCGAGTTCAAGCGGCGCCGGCTGGACCCCAAGACCGCGCCGCTCTACGCGCAGATGCTCGTCGGGATGGTCGCGATCCCCGGCGGCTGGTGGCTGGACTCGCGCCGGATGAAGAAGGAGGACGTCGCCGCGCACCTGGTCAACCTGGCGTGGAACGGCCTGGCCGGTATGGAGGCCCGCCCGACCCTGCGCAGCCGGGTCAAGAACTGAGCCCCCCCCCGACGCTCCGAGCAGCCGGGTCAGGTGCTGGTCCCGGCGCCCCGGGCAGCCGGGCCGTGCTGGTCCCGGCGCCCCGGGCAGCCGGGCAGGGGCCGGGGCGCGAACCGTTAGGCTGGCCGGTGCTTTCCCCGGTTGCTCTGCTGGTAGGGGCCGCCTGACTTTGAATCAGGATTAGCGACGTAGGTTCGATTCCTACCCGGGGAGCCCTCCTTCCCACCGAGCGCCGCGGATGGTTGCCCTCCCTCCCACCGAGCGCCGCGGATGGTTGCCCTCCCTCCCACCGAGCGCCGCAGATGGTTGTCCTGCGCCGGGCCGGCGGCCCGGGCAGTCGCCTACTGTGGTCCCCATGAGCCAGGCGCCGGACGACGAGGTCGACCGCATCGTCGCCGCCTGGGGCCGGGAGCGTCCCGACCTGGACGTCAGCCCGCTCGAGGTGCTCTCCCGGGTCTCCCGGCTCGCGCGCCACCTCGACCTGGCGCGCCGGGCGGTCTTCGAGGCGCACGGTCTGGAGTCCTGGGAGTTCGACGTCCTGTCGGCCCTGCGCCGTGCCGGTGACCCCTACGAGCTGACGCCGACGCAGCTGGTCCGGCAGACCCTGGTCACGAGCGGCACCATGACCAACCGGATCAGCCGGCTGGTCGAGCGCTCGCTGGTCGAGCGGGCCGCCTCCGAGGCCGACCACCGGTCCACGCTGGTGCGGCTGACGGCGACCGGTCGCGACGTCGTGGACGCCGCGCTGGCCGACCTGGTCGCCGACGAGCGCCAGCTGCTCCACGGCCTGCCACCGCAGCGCCAGACCGAGCTGGCCCAGCTCCTCAAGGGTCTGCTCACCGGTTTCGACGGGAGCTGACCACCCGGCGCGCCCGCTCAGCCCTCGGCAGCCTCCGACGCCTCGAGCCACTCGAGCTCCAGCGCCTCCTCCTGGGCGACGAGGTCGGCGTCCTGCGCGCTCAGCCGGCCCAGCTCCTGCGGGTCCGTGGCCGCGGCGGCCATCTGCTCGTGCAGCCGCGACTGCTGCGTGTGCAGCCGGTCGAGCGCCTTCTCGACCCGCGCCAACGTCTTGCGCGCCTCCCGGACCTGCGCCGGCGAGTATGCCGACGCCCCGGCGCCCGTGGCTCCGGCACCCGTGACCGCCCCGGCGGCACCGTTCGCGCCACCTCCCGCAGCGCCCCCCGCGGAACCACCGCGCCCGCGAGCCGCGCCGGCGGAGCCGCCGGACGGCATACCCGCGACACCACCACCTCGCCCGCCGGCGCCCCGCACGGCGCCCCGGGAGCGCTCGCGGCGCAGCCGGAGGTACTCCTCCACCCCACCGGGCAGGTCCCGCAGCGAGCCGTCGCCGAGCAGCGCCACCTGCCGGTCGGTCATGCGCTCCAGCAGGTAGCGGTCGTGCGAGACGACGAGCAGCGTCCCGGCCCAGCCGTCGAGCACGTCCTCCATCGCGGTGAGCGTGTCGATGTCGAGGTCGTTGGTCGGCTCGTCGAGCAGCAGGACGTTGGGCTCGTCCATGAGCAGCCGGACGAACTGCAGCCGCCGCCGCTCCCCGCCGGACAGGTCGCCGACCCGCGACTGCTGGCGCCCGCCGGAGAAGCCGAGCCGCTTGGCCAGCGAGCTCGCCGAGACCTCCTTGCCGCCGATGACGGTGAACGAGCGCACCTCGGTGATGGCGTCAATGACGCTCCACCCGGCCACCCGGTCCAGCTCGCGCAGCTCCTGCGTGAGGCAGGCCATGCGCACGGTCTTGCCGGTCTTGAGCTTGCCGGCGACGAGCGGGTGCTCCCCCTGCAGCACGCGCAGCAGCGTCGACTTGCCGGCCCCGTTGACGCCGACCACCCCGAACCGGTCGCCGGGGCCGATCCGCCAGGTCACCTCGGTCAGCAGGTCTCGCTCGCCCACCCGGATCGTGGCACCCAGCAGGTCGAGGACGTCCTTGCCGAGCCTCGTCGTGGCGAAGCGGACGAGCTCGACGCTGTCCCGTGGCGGCGGCTCGCCCTCGATGAGCTCGGTCGCGGCGTCGATGCGGAACTTCGGCTTGCTCGTCCGCGCCGGCGCCCCCCGCCGCAGCCAGGCCAGCTCCTTGCGGGCGAGGTTGGCGCGGCGCTCCTCGGTCACCCGCGCGATGCGCTGCCGCTCGACCTTGGCGAGCACGTAGGCCGCGTAGCCGCCCTCGTAGACGTGGACCTCGCCGTCGGACACCTCCCAGGTCAGGGTGGACACGGCGTCGAGGAACCACCGGTCGTGGGTGACGACGACCAGCGCGTTGCCGGGCTGCGGCCTGCGGCCCGAGAGGTATGCCGCGAGCCACGCGACCCCCTCGACGTCCAGGTGGTTGGTGGGCTCGTCGAGGACGAGCAGGTCCGGGTCGGCGACGAGCAGCGAGGCCAGGGCGAGGCGGCGCCGCTCGCCGCCCGAGAGCGGCCCGACGACGGCGTCCCACCCGCCGACGGCCGGCGCGTCGGTGCCGCCGAGCAGCCCCTCGAGCACCTCCCGCACCCGGGCGTCCCCCGCCCACTCGTGCTCGTCCAGGTCGCCCAGCACGACCTCGCGCACGGTGGCCTCCGGGGCGAGCACGTCGGTCTGGCTGAGCATGCCGACGGTGACGTCCCCGGTCCGGATGACCCGACCGGCGTCGAGGGAGCGCCGCCCGGTGAGGACCGACAGCAGCGAGGTCTTGCCCCCTCCGTTGCGGCCGACCACGCCGATCCGGTCACCGTCGAGCACCCCGACGGACACCTGGTCCA
Source organism: uncultured Serinicoccus sp. (assembly GCF_947487915.1). Classification (GTDB taxonomy): domain Bacteria; phylum Actinomycetota; class Actinomycetes; order Actinomycetales; family Dermatophilaceae; genus Ornithinicoccus. The sequence goes on from NZ_CANKYH010000006.1 coordinate 268,050, forward strand.
GCAGCACCTGGGTGCCGGCGAGCAGGTGCGCGCGGTCGAGGGTGACGAGGCTGGCGCGGGCCGGCGCCATCAGCCGACCACCGGGCCCAGCGGCCCGGGGCGGTCGGGGTCGCTGCGCGGGCGGGTCGGCTCGGGCCCGGGGCGGTGGTGGACGATCTGGGCCCCGGGCACCGGGCCGACGGCACGCACGATGTCGCCGGTGGGCCCGTTGGCGGCCAGCCCCACCGACAGGTCGATGGCCTCGGTCTGGGAGCCGACGAGGAAGGCGACCGTCGGTCCGGAGCCGGAGACCAGCGCGCCGCGGGCGCCCAGGTCCAGCCCGGTGGCCAGCGCCTCGGCCAGCGCCGGCTGCAGCGAGACGGCCGCCTCCTGGAGGTCGTTGCGCAGCGCGTCGGCGACCTCGTCGGTGTCCATGCGGCGCAGCGCGGTCATGAGCGCGCCGGACGGCTCCGGCGCCGGCGCCTCGACCCCGGCCTCGGCGCGGAGGCGGTCGCACTCGGCATACACCTCGGGGGTGGACAGCGAGAGCCCCTCCCCCGCCCAGAGCACCCAGTGCAGCTCGCCGCGGGCGAGCACGGGGGTGATCTGCTCCCCGCGGCCGCTGCCGATCGCGGTACCGCCGTGCAGCAGGAACGGGATGTCCGAGCCCAGGCTGGCGGCGACGAGCTCGAGCAGGTCGTTCTCGAAGTGGTCCAGTCCCCACAGCTCCCGGCAGGCGACGAGGGCCGCCGCGGCATCCGCGCTGCCGCCCGCCATGCCCCCGGCCACCGGGATGTGCTTGTCGATGTCGATGCGCACCGGGTCGACCTTGGCCCGGCGGCCCCGGCGCTTGGCCAGCGTCTTGGCCGCGACCAGGGCCAGGTTGCTCTCGTCGGTCGGCACCCGCTCGCCCCAGGGTCCGGTGACGTGCACCGACCAGCGCTCGGCGGGCTGCACGGTCACGGTGTCGTAGAGGCTCACGGCGTGGTAGATCGTCGAGAGCTCGTGGTAGCCGTCCTCACGCAGCGGCCCGACCGAGAGCCCGAGGTTGATCTTGCCGGGCACCCGGACGGTGACGGAGTGCGCCTGGGTGCCCGTGGTCATGACCTCACCCTATGGTGTCGCTCCCCGGGCGGCGCCGCGGGCGTCAGCCCGCCGACCCAGGGTCCTGACCTGCGGCGGCGTCGGCGATGCGGGTGAAGTCCTCCACGGTCAGCACCTCGCCGCGGGCCCGGGGGTCGACCCCGGCCGAGATGAGGTGTGCCTCGGCCTGCGCCGGGGAACCCGCCCACCCGGCGAGCGCCGCCCGCAGCGTCTTGCGGCGCTGGGCGAAGGCGGCGTCGATGACCGCGAAGACCTGCTCGCGGGTCGCGACGGAGGCGGGGGGCTCGCGCCGGACCATGCGCACGAGCCCGGAGTCGACGTTGGGCGCCGGCCAGAAGACGTGCCGGCCGATGCGTCCGGCACCGGTGACGTCGGCATACCACGCGGCCTTGACGCTGGGCACGCCGTAGACCTTGCCACCCGGGCGCGCGGCGAGCCGCTCGGCGACCTCGAGCTGGACCATGACGAGGACGGTGCGCAGCGTGGGGACGGTGGCGAGCAGGTGCAGGACGACGGGCACGGCGACGTTGTAGGGCAGGTTGGCGACCAGGGCGGTCGGCTGCGGGTCGGGCAGCTCGGTGACCCGCAGCGCGTCGGTATGCCGCACCGTCAGCCGGCCGGCGAGGTCCGGGGCGAGGTCGGTCACCGTCCGCGGCAGCTGGGTGGCGAGCGCCGGGTCGATCTCGAGGGCCGTGACGTGCCGGACCTGCGGCAGCAGGGCCAGGGTGAGCGAGCCCAGGCCGGGGCCCACCTCGAGCACCACGTCCTCCGGCCCGACCCCGGCGGCGCGCACGATGCGGCGCACGGTGCCCTTGTCGATGACGAAGTTCTGCCCCCAGTGCTTGGTCGGCCGGATGCCCAGCCGGTCGGCGAGCTCCCGGACCTGCGCCGGCCCGAGGAGCGCTGCTCCCGGCGGGTCGGTCGGTTCGACGTCGGGGTCCGCACTCACGAGCGGCATCCTCGCACGCGCCCACTCCGCGGAGGGGACGGGTCGAGGCTCACCAGGGCCCGTAGACGGCCTCGCTGGTGGCCGAGAGGGCCTCGCACAGCTGCGGCACCGAGGTGTTGAGCGTGGCGGCCATGGCGCGGACCGTCAGCGGGACGAGGTAGGGAGCGTTGGCCCGCCCCCGGTGCGGCGTCGGCGTGAGGTAGGGCGCGTCGGTCTCCACGAGCAGGTGCTCCAGCGGGGTCACCGCCAGCGCGTTGCGCAGGCCTTGCGCGTTCTTGAAGGTCACCGTGCCGGCGAAGGAGAGGTAGTAGCCGCGCCGCACGCACTCCCGTGCCATCTCCATGTCCCCGGAGAAGCAGTGCAGCACGGTCTTCTCCGGTGCGCCCTCCTCGGCGAGGATCCGCAGCACGTCGTCGTGGGCGTCGCGGTCGTGGATCTGCAGGGCCAGCCCGTGCTCCTTGGCCAGCGCGATGTGCCGGCGGAAGGCGTGGTGCTGCGCCGCCAGGCCCTCGGGACCGGTGCGGAAGTAGTCCAGCCCGCTCTCGCCGATCACCCGCACGCGCGAGTGCCGCGCGAGCTCGCCGATCTCGTCGATGACGTCGTCGAGGTCTCCGGCGGCCTCGTGGCCCGGCGCCTCGTTGGGGTGGATCGCCACCCCGCCCAGCACGGCGGGGTGGCCGACCGCGACCTGCGCCGTCCACCGGGCGGCGGCGAGGTCGCTGCCGATCTGCACCAGCCGGTCCACCCCGACCGCGCGGGCCTGGTCCACGACCTCCTCGAGCGGCTGCACGGCGGCGTCGTCCCGGGAGATGTCGAGGTGGCAGTGGTTGTCCACCACGGGGATCGGCAACGGGTCCGGAGCCGGCGGCCGCCCGGCCTCGCGGTCGCCGCTCATCGGGCGGTGGTGAGCGACGTCATACCGCGGCACCCGTCGTGTCCTCCACCAGCCCGAGGCGCGCGCGCTCCTCCTCGACCACCGAGGGGTCGAGCTTGGTGAAGATCGGCGAGGGCTTGGCGACCGGCGCACCGACCGCGACCGGGCGGTGCTCCCACCGCGGCGCCGCGGAGTAGTCGCCGGTGATGACCGGGTAGTCCGGCCGCCCCGGGTCGTCGAGGTCGGCGACGGTCTCCAGGCGGGGCATCGGCTGGAAGTCGCCCTCGCCGCCGAGCGCCTGGTGCACCGCGGTCGAGGAGTGCGGCAGGTAGGGCGAGAGGAGGGTGTTGAGGTCGACCACCGCCTGCGCCAAGGTATGCAGCACGGTCGCCAGGCGCTCCCGCTGGTCCTCGCCCTTGAGCTTGAACGGCTCGGTGGTGGAGACGTAGGCGTTGGCCTCGCCGACCAGGCGCATCGCCTCGGCGAGCGCGGCCTTCTGCTTGTGCGTCGCGATGAGCCGACCGACGGTGTCGAAGCCGGCCGCCACCTGCTCCAGCAGCGCCCGGTCGACGTCCTCGAGCTCGCCGGGCCGCGGGATCTCACCGAAGTTCTTGGCGATCATCGAGGCGGTCCGGTTGACGAGGTTGCCCCAGCCGGCGACGAGCTCGGTGTTGGTGCGCTTGACGAACTCCGGCCAGGAGAAGTCGGAGTCGGCCGTCTCCGGCGCGGCGGCGGAGAGGAAGTAGCGCAGGGCGTCCGGCTGGTAGCGCTCCAGCACGTCCCGCACGTAGATGACGACGCCCCGCGAGGTGGAGAACTGCTTGCCCTCCATGGTGAGGAACTCGCTGGAGACCACCTCGGTCGGCAGGGCGAGCTCTCCGAACGGCCCGACCTCCCCGCCCTTGCTGCCCCGGCCGTTGTGCGCCAGCAGCTCGGCGGGCCAGATCTGGGAGTGGAAGGTGATGTTGTCCTTGCCCATGAAGTAGTAGGTCAGCGCGTCGTCGCCGTTCCACCACTCGCGCCAGCGCTCCCCCTGCTCACCGGGCAGCCGCCGCGCCCACTCGACCGAGGCCGAGAGGTAGCCGATCACCGCGTCGAACCAGACGTAGAGCTTCTTCGTCGGGTTCTGCGCCCAGCCCTCGAGCGGGATGGTGATGCCCCAGTCGATGTCGCGGGTGATGGGCCGCGGCCGGATCTCGGCGAGGATGTTCTGGGAGAAGCGGATGACGTTGGGCCGCCACAGGCCGCTGGCCTCCCGGCCGTCGAGCCACTCGCCGAGCGCCTCGGCGAGCGCGGGCAGGTCGAGGAAGAAGTGCTCGGTGTCGCGGAACTCCGGCGTCTCGCCGTTGATCTTCGAGCGCGGGTCCTGCAGGTCGGCCGGGTCGAGCTGGTTGCCGCAGTTGTCGCACTGGTCGCCGCGCGCCTCGGCATACCCGCAGATGGGGCAGGTGCCCTCGATGTAGCGGTCCGGCAGGGTGCGGCCGGTCGACGGGCTGATCGCCACCTGCTGGGTCTGCTCCAGCAGGTAGCCGTTGCGCCAGCAGGCGAGGAACATCTGCTGCACGACCTCGTCGTGGTTCGCCGTGGTGGTGCGGGTGTAGAGGTCGTAGGAGACCCCCAGGGCCGCGAGGTCGGCGGCGATGAGCGCGTGGTTGGTGTCGATGAACTCCTGCGGGCTCTGCCCCGCCCGGTCCGCCTGCACGAGGATCGGCGTGCCGTGCTCGTCGGAGCCGGACACCATGAGCACGTCGTGGCCGGCCATCCGCATGTAGCGGCTGAAGACGTCGGAGGGGACGCCGAACCCGGCGACGTGGCCGATGTGGCGCGGGCCGTTGGCGTACGGCCAGGCGACCGCGGACAGGACATGACTCATGGGTCACCAGTCTAGGTGCGCCCCGGCCCGCGCCTTCCCTCTCCCGGCGGAGGTGGGGCGCCCGGCACACGATCGGCCGGGCGGCCGGTACGCGACCGACGGCCGGCGTTCACGCAGGCCCCATGAGCCCCACCAGGCGCAGACTGCGGAGAAGAGTGCCGAAACCGCCGTTATATCTCCGTCATCGGTGCAGATCCCCGCAGGTCGGTGCGCCCGTGACGTCTGGGATCCCTGTGACCTGGTTCCGCCCGGTATGCCGTCGCGCGGCTGCTCAGCCCCGCCGCCTCAGTCGCCGAGCGGCACGACCTGGACCTCCTCCAGCCCGAGGGGCTCGGGCTCTGGCGAGTCCTCGTCCACCACACCCACGTCGACGACCTGCTCCTGCTCGGTCGCCGACAGCTCGGGAAGGCCGAGGAAGGTGACCGGCCGGCCGTCGACGAGGGCGCGCACCCGCACGGAGGTGGCCGCCTCCCAGCGACCTCCCGCGCCGTCGCCGATGCGGACGGAAGCCTCGTCCGCCGCGGGCTCCCAGCCGCCGACCACGACGAGGGTGCCGCCCGCCACCGGCACCACCACGGCCCGCCCGTCCGACAGCTCCTCCTCGACGGACAGGGCCTCGGTGCTCGGCCCCTGGTCCAACCGGAGGAACCCCTGCGGGGTGGAGGTCCAGGTCACCGGCGGCTCGCCCACGCCGACCTCCGTGGCGTGCGCACGGACGTAGGACGCGATGGGCTGGCGTTCCCCGGCCACGACGACGTCGACCTCGGGCACCACCGAATCCGCGCCGATCGAGACCAGGACCTCGTGCCCGGCCAGCTCTGCCGCCGCGCCCTCGACGCCGCCGTCCCCCAGGACGGCCTCCGCCTCCGGCGGGACCAAGGACACCACCCACGGTGCGGATCCGTCGCCACCGCTCGTCGTACCGGCGCCGCCATGGGCCGGCATGACCTCGATGCGTTCGCCGTCCTCGGGCCCCCGGACACCCCACAGGCCCGCCCGCTCGTCCAGGAGGACCGTGAAGCGGCGCTCCTCCACCGCGAGCTCCAGGGACGGGACATCGCGTCCATCCAGGGTGGTGACCGCGCCCTCGGTCATCACGTACAGCTCCGCCGGGTCGCTCGACCCGTTCGCCGCGGTCGCGGCATACCCGATGCTCGTCCCGTCGACCTCGCTCGCCCCGCCGACGCACAGGCTGCACCGGCCACCCCACGCCACCTGGCCGAGTTCGTCCCCGGTGCGCAGCCAGACGGCCACCGTCAGCCCGTCGGTGCGGAACACCTGGATCTCTCCCGGCCCGTCCTGCGCCTCGAGCGGCTCGGGCAGGACCTCACCGTCGCGCGAGACGACGAGCTCGGGAGGCTGCTCCCCGTCCCCCGTCCGCAGCTCGGCGCTCCAGGTGGAGCTTCCCTCACCCGACAGCCCGAAGAGCCGGCCGTCCAGGTCGAGCTCCGACCAGGTGACCTCCGCCGGGTCGGTGGTGGGGTCCTCGCCGAGCGGCCCGGCCGCCCAGCCGAACCACAGCACCCCCGCCACGGCGAGCGCCGACACGGCCGCTCCGACCCGACGACCACGACGGATCGTGCTGCCCCGCCGCACCACGTCGTCGTGCGACACGTGCAGGGGCGGGGTGCCGCCGGCGGCTCGGTCCAGGAGCGCCACGACCTCGTCGATGTCGTCGCGGGCCTCAGTCATAGGACTCCACTCCCTCCAGCAGCTCGCGCAGCGCGCGGCGACCGTTCATCGCATACTTCTTGACGCTGCCGACGCCCACACCGAGCGTGCGCGCCGTCTCGGCCTCGGAGAGGTCGAGGTAGTGGCGCAGGACGACGCACTCGCGCTCACGCCTCGGCAACCGCGCCAGAGCCCGGACCAGGTCGACCGACATCGGGTCGTCCGAGGTGGCCCGCTCGGGCACCTCGTCGGTCAGCACCTCACGGCGCCGCTTGCGCCAGCGGTCGGTGTGCAGGTTGACGACGATGCGCCGGGTGTATGCCGCAGGGTTCCCGCGACGCACCCGGCCCCACCGGGCGTACGTGCGCGCCAGCGCCTCCTGCACCAGCTCCTCGGCCAGGTGCGGGTCGCCGGTGAGCATCCAGGCCGCGCTGAGCAGCCGCGGGGAGGCGGAGTCGAAGAACTCCGCGAACTCCTGCTCGTGCGTGGACCGCATACCGCCTCCTGCTCGACACCCTGTCATCCCCTCAACGGACCGGGTGGCCCGGACGTGGGGTCGAGGGCGAGAACCGGCTCATGGCGCATACTGGGTCGTGACGACGGCTCCCGCCGGGCGCCGCGCGAGTCAGGAGGCCACGACGTGCTCGCTGCCCTCACCGGTGCCGGCCTGTCGGCCGCGGCGGGGCTGAACGCCTACATCCCGTTCATCCTCGTCGCGCTCATCGCACGGTTCACCGACGTCATCAACCTCCCGCACCAGTACGCCTGGATCGAGTCCAACTGGGCCATCGGCATCGCCGCGGTGCTCCTGCTGTCCGAGGTCGTGCTGGACAAAATCGCCATCGTCGACCATGTCAACGACGCGGTCGGCACCTTCGTCCGCCCGGCGACCGGCGGGCTCATCTTCGCCGCCAGCACGGCCGCCGAGGACTTCGAGCAGGGCTCGAGCTTCATGCAGGACAACCCGTGGGTGGGCGTGCTCCTCGGCATCATCACCGCCGGCATCGTCCACACCGGCAAGGCCGTCGGCCGGCCCATCGTCAACACGACGACCGGGGGCCTGGGCACGCCGGTGGTCTCCGCCGCCGAGGACGGCGTGTCGCTGACCCTCTCGTTGGTGGCGATCTTCCTGCCGGTGCTGGTGATCTTCCTGCTGCTGCTCCTGCTGTGGGGCGCCTTCGTCCTGTGGCGCCGCAAGCGCCGCCGCAAGGCGCACCGCGACCAGCTCATGGCCGACGCCGGCTACAGCTGAGCGGCGAGGACCGCACGGCCGCCGCGCCGGCTGAGGCGTTCAGGTGAACGCCTGGGCCGACGACACGCCGACCCCGACCGGCTGAGGCGTTCACGTGAACGCTACGGCCGGGCCGGGGCCTCGCCGGCGGGCGACTGGACCCGCAGCAGCGCGGCCGTGAGCCCGCACACGGCCGCCAGCATGATGAGGCCCCCGCCGAGCATGAGGATCGACCCCACGAGGAAGAGCCCGGTCTCGTCGAGCGCACTCACCACCCGGGCCCAGGCATACGTGCCGATGACCGACCCCAGCAGGCTCGTGATCGCGGCGATCCCGCCCAGCCCGCGCGCCCGCCGGGCGTTGACCAGCCATCCGGCAGCCACCCCCAGCACCCCGCCGACGCACGCGACGACCGCCGCCCACAGCATCTCCGCGACGCCGTAGGCGGGCTCCGCGGCGGGCAGCACCTGCGTGGTGGCGTAGGCCGCGACGAGACCGGCGAGGATGCCGCCCACCAGACCGCCGAGGATCGCCTGCCAGTTGATGGTCATCTGCCTGTCCTCCGTCAGGGGTGCGCCACCACGGTGCGGCGCCGGGCACAGTCAACCACGCGCCCGCCCCGCCCTCCAGCGTCCTCGCCGGGGTCGACAGGGTTGCCGCGGCGGTCGGTCAGCGGGAGCGGACCGCCTCGTCGTACAGCTCCTTGGCCGACAGCCCGGTGGCGCGCGCGACATCCTTGGTGACGTCCTTGAGCCGCTCGCCCGCGGCCACCCGCCCCAGGATCTCGGGTATGACGTCAGCTGAGTCCACCTGCGAGGCGGCGGTGGCGCCGGCGACGACGACGGTGATCTCTCCCTTGACCCCGCCCTGGGCCCAGGTGGCCAGCTCGCCCAGCCCGCCGCGGCGCACCTCCTCGTAGGTCTTGGTCAGCTCGCGGCAGACCGCGGCCGCTCGTCCCTCCCCCAGGGTCGCGGCCATCGAGGCCAGGGTGGCCGCCAGGCGGTGCGGCGCCTCGAAGAAGACCATGGTGCGCGGCTCGTCGGCGAGCCCGGCGAGGGTGCGCTCGCGCTCGCCGGGCTTGCGCGGCAGGAAGCCCTCGAAGCAGAAGCGGTCCACCGGCAGGCCGCTGACCGCGAGCGCCATCAGCACCGCCGACGGGCCGGGAACGCAGGTCACCGGCAGGTCGGCGGCCACGCAGGCCTGGACGAGCCGGTAGCCGGGGTCGGAGACCGAGGGCATACCGGCGTCGGTGACCAGGAGCACCCGCTCCCCGCCGGCGATGCGCTGGACCAGGTCGGGGGTCCTCGAGGCCTCGTTGTGCTCGTGGTAGCTGACGACCTCGCCCGTGACGGCGATCCCGAGGCGGTCGGTCAGCCGGCGCAGCCGCCGGGTGTCCTCCGCCGCGACCACCGGCGCGTGCGCCAGCTCGGCCAGGAGCCGGGGGCTGGCGTCGCGGCTGTCGCCGATGGGGGTGGCGGCGAGGACGAGCGCGGCGTCAGGCATACCCCTCAGTCGCGCCCGCCGTAACCCGCGCGGCGGTAGTCGCCGTTGAGCTGGCTGATGACGTTGAGCGGGATGCCCTTGGGGCAGGCGCGGGAGCACTCGCCGAGGTTGGTGCACCCGCCGAAGCCCTCGAGGTCGTGCTGCGCGGTCATCTGCAGCACCCGCGCCTCGCGCTCGGGCTGGCCCTGCGGCAGCTCGCCCAGGTGGGTGACCTTGGAGCCCATGAAGAGCATGGCGGAGGCGTTGGGGCAGGCCGCGACGCAGGCGCCGCAGCCGATGCACTCGGCCGCCATGAAGGCGCGGTCGGCGTCCTCCTTCGGCACCGGCGTGGCGTGGGCGTCCGGGGCGGAGCCGGTGTTGGCGGAGATGAAGCCGCCGGCCTGGATGATGCGGTCGAAGGAGGTGCGGTCCACGCACAGGTCCTTGATGACCGGGAAGGGGTCGGCGCGCCAGGGCTCGATGACGATCTCGTCGCCGTCGGCGAAGCTGCGCATGTGCAGCTGGCAGGTGGTGGTCCGCTCGGGGCCGTGCGCCTCGCCGTTGATGACCACGCCGCACATGCCGCAGATGCCCTCGCGGCAGTCGGAGTCGAAGGCGACCGGCTCCTCGCCCTTCTCGATGAGCTGCTCGTTGAGCAGGTCCAGCATCTCCAGGAAGGAGCTGTCCTCGCTGACGTCCGGCAGCTGGTAGTCGACCATGCGGCCGTCGTCGGCAGGCCCGTCCTGGCGCCAGATCTTGAGCGCGATCCTCACTTGTAGCTCCTCTGCTTCAGCTCGATGAAGTCGTAGACGAGGTCCTCCTTGTGGAGCACCGGCGCCTCGCCGTCACCGCCCCACTCCCAGGCGGCCACGTAGGCGTACTCGTCGTCGTGCCGCAGCGCCTCGCCGTCCTCGGTCTGGCTCTCGGCGCGGAAGTGCCCGCCGCAGGACTCGTTGCGGTGCAGGGCGTCGATGCACATGAGCTCGCCCAGCTCCAGGAAGTCCGCGACCCGGCCGGCCTTCTCCAGGCTCTGGTTCAGCCCTTCGGCCGAGCCGAGGACCCGCACGTTGGTCCAGAAGTCGGCGCGCAGGGCCCGGATCTCCTCGATGGCCTCGCGCAGGCCCTCCTCGGTGCGCTCCATGCCGCACTTCTCCCACATGATCTTGCCGAGGGCCTTGTGGTAGGAGTCGACGCTGCGGGTGCCGTCGATGGACAAGAACGTCTCGATCCGGTCCCGCACCCCCTGCACGGCCTCGGCCACGGCCGGGTCGTCGTCGGTGATCTTGGTGAACGGCCCCTGGGCGAGGTAGTCGCGGATGGTGTTGGGGAGCACGAAGTAGCCGTCCGCGAGGCCTTGCATGAGCGCCGAGGCACCGAGCCGGTTGGCCCCGTGGTCGGAGAAGTTGGCCTCTCCGGTGACGAAGAGTCCGGGGATGGAGGACTGCAGGTCGTAGTCGACCCAGAGGCCGCCCATCGTGTAGTGCACGGCCGGGTAGATGCGCATCGGCACCTCGTAGGGGTTCTCCCCCGCGATCCGCTCGTACATGTCGAAGAGGTTGCCGTACTTGGACCGCACGGCGTCCTCGCCCATCCGCTCGATCGCGTCGGCGAAGTCCAGGTAGACACCGCGTCGGACGCCGTCCACGGCCGGCCCGACACCGCGACCCTCGTCGCACATGTTCTTGGCCTGCCGCGAGGCGATGTCGCGGGGCACGAGGTTGCCGAAACCGGGGTAGATCCGCTCCAGGTAGTAGTCGCGGTCCTCCTCGGGGATCTCGCGCGGGTTCTTGTCGCAGTCCTCGGCGTTCTTGGGCACCCAGATGCGGCCGTCGTTGCGCAGCGACTCGCTCATGAGCGTGAGCTTGGACTGGTGCTCACCGGTCTGCGGGATGCAGGTGGGGTGGATCTGCGTGTAGCAGGGGTTGGCGAAGTGGGCACCCTTGCGGTGGGCCCGCCACGACGCGGTGACGTTGCACCCCATGGCGTTGGTGGAGAGGAAGAACACGTTGCCGTAGCCACCGGAGGCCAGGACGACGGCGTCCGCCAGGTGGGTCTCGATCTCACCGGTGACCATGTCGCGGGCGATGATGCCCCGGGCCTTGCCGTCCACGACGACCAGCTCGAGCATCTCGTGCCGGGCGAACATCTCGACCGTCCCGGCGGCGATCTGCCGCTCCAGCGCCTGGTAGGCCCCGATGAGCAGCTGCTGGCCCGTCTGGCCGCGCGCGTAGAAGGTCCGCGACACCTGGACGCCGCCGAAGCTGCGGTTGTCCAGCAGGCCGCCGTACTCGCGGGCGAAGGGCACGCCCTGGGCCACGCACTGGTCGATGATGTCCGCGCTGACCTCGGCGAGGCGGTAGACGTTGGTCTCCCGGGAGCGGTAGTCGCCGCCCTTGACCGTGTCGTAGAAGAGCCGGTGCACCGAGTCGCCGTCGCCCTTGTAGTTCTTGGCGGCGTTGATGCCGCCCTGCGCGGCGATCGAGTGGGCCCGGCGCGGGCTGTCCTGGTAGCAGAAGGACTTCACCCGGTAGCCGGCCTCGCCCAGCGTCGCCCCTGCCGAGGCACCGGCCAGTCCGGTGCCGACGATGATCACCGACAGCTTGCGCCGGTTGGCCGGGTTGACCAGCGCCGCCTCGAACTTGCGGGTGGTCCACTTGTCGGCGATGTCCCCGGTCGGGGCCTTGGTGTCGGTGATGGGGGCACCCTCGCGGTAGATGCCGTCGACGAGGTCGTTGCCGCGGGTCACAGTGTCAGTCATGGGTCCACTCACTCGATGAAGCCGGAGAAGATGGCGAAGGGCGGGATGAGGAAGCCGACGACGATGATGGTCGACAGGGCGATGGAGACGAACCTGATCTGCTCGGCCCGCTGCAACGAGGTGTTGAGGCCGAGGGTCATGGCCGCGCCCCAGATGCCGTGCAGCAGGTGCATCCCCAGGAAGATCATCGCGACGGTGTAGATGAGCACGGCCCACCAGACACCGAAGCTGCTGATGACGCGCTCGGCCGGGCTCGGGTACTCGCCGGCCACGGTGATCGTCTGGGTGGTGAAGTGCAGGATGTGGAAGACGACGAAGGCCAGCAGGGCCAGGCCGCCCCACCGCATGGCCTTGGCGTAGAACCGCCCGTAGGACGTCTTCTTCTTCCCCGCATAGCGGGTCCGGCGCGCCTGCCCGGCGCGCCGCCACAGCGACATGGACGCCCACACGTGCGCGGCGACGGAGACGAGGAGCAGGATCCGGGCCACCCAGAGGAAGGACCGCTCCGGCAGCATCGGCTCGCCGAAGGTCCGCAGGTGGTGGGCGTACTCGTCGAAGGCCTCGGGGCTGATGAGGATCTGCAGGTTGCCGTACATGTGCACGAGCACGAACAGCACGAAGAACACCCCGCTGGCCGCCACGACGGTCTTCAGCAGGATGGTCGGCGGCCCCTTGCGGGCCGCAGGCGCGGGAGCGGTTGAGGTGGCCACAAGCCTGATTCTAGCCCCCGACCTGCGTCGTCTCCCGCTGGCCCCGCCCCGGCCGATCCCGGGTCGGGGCCGGGGTGAGCACCTACGATGGCCGGTATGGAGTCACTGCGGGCGCGCCTGCTCGGCCCGGCGCCCGCAGAGCTCGCCGGGCAGCGGCGCGTCGCCGCGCTCGGCATCCTCGTGGTGACCGTCATCGGGGGCGCACTGCGGTTCTGGCGGCTCGGTCACCCCGACCGCCTGGTCTTCGACGAGACCTACTACGTCAAGCAGGCCTGGTCCCTCGTCCGCTTCGGGCACGAGCGGGAGACCAAGGCCGGCCTCGAGGAACCGGACGAGCTCTGGAACGCCGGCAACCCTGACGTCTTCGGCAACCAGCCCGACCTCGTCGTGCACCCGCCCGTGGGCAAGTGGATGATCGCCCTCGGTGAGCTCGTCACCGGCCCGGGGTCCGCGACCGGCTGGCGGCTGTCCGCGGCGACCATCGGCACGCTGTCCATCGCGCTCCTCGGTCTGTGCGCCTGGCTCATCTGGAAGAACGCGGTGCTGGCGATCAGCGCCTCCACGCTGCTGGCGGTCGACGGGCACCACTTCGCCTCCTCCCGCATCGGCCTGCTCGACCTCTTCCTCATGTGGTGGGTCCTGCTCGCCTTCGTCCTCCTGCTGCTGGACCGCGAGCAGGGCCGGCGCCGGCTGGCGGCCCGGTGGGGGCCGTGGTGGCAGGAGCGGCACGGCCCCGACGTGCCGGTCCCCCGCTCGGCGTGGGCTCGCGCCGCACGGTGGTGGGGCCCCTCGCTGGGCGTCCGGTGGTGGCGGCTGGCGGCCGGGGTCAGCCTCGGCCTGGCCATCGGCACCAAGTGGTCGGGGCTGTACTTCCTTGCCGTGTTCGGGCTGATGACCGTGGCCTGGGACCTCGGTGCCCGCCGTGCCGTCGGCGCGCGCGACTGGCTCGCCGGCACGGTCGTGCGCGACGGCATACCGGCGTTCCTGCTCATGGTGCCCACGGCGCTGGCGACGTACGTCGCCAGCTGGGCCGGGTGGTTCGCGACCCGGGGCGGGTGGAAGCGGCAGTGGGCGGCCGACCACCCCGCCCCGGACGGCTCTCTCGCGGCGCTGGTGCCCGACCCGCTGCGCTCGCTGTGGGCCTACCACGTCGAGCAGTGGACCTTCCACATCGACCTGGCCAACGAGCACGCCTGGAGCTCCAACCCGTGGAGCTGGACGGTCCAGTGGCGCCCGACCCTGTTCTACGCCGAGTGGCCGGAGCGGGACGAGCAGGGCTGCGAGGCCGCCGAGTGCGTGGAGTACATCGCCTCCCTGGGCAACATCGTGCTCTGGTGGGGGGCGACGATCGGGCTGCTGGTCGTCCTCTTCCTGTGGCTGCTGGGCCGGGACTGGCGGGCCGGGGCCGCCCTGGCCGGCATCGCGGCCGGCTGGCTGCCGTGGTTCCTCTACCAGACGCGGACGATCTACAGCTTCTACGCCGTCGCCTTCGTCCCGTGGCTGGTGCTGGTCGTCGTCACCTGTCTGGCGCTGGTGCTGGGGCCGGCGGACGCCCCGGCGCAGCGGCGGCGGTGGGGTGCCGTCGCGGTCGTCGGCTACCTCACCCTGGCCGCCGCGTTCTTCGCGTGGTACTGGCCGGTCTACACGGCCATCACCATCCCGCGCGAGGCCTGGAACCTGCGGCTGTGGTTCGACTTCTGGACCTGAGCGGGACGCGCGCGAGAGCACCGCGGTCGGACCCCCGCCCCGAGGTATGCCCTCGGCTCAGGCCTCCAGGCCCATGGCCTCGGCGATCTTGAGGTGCGGCGCCCCCTCCTCGGCGCGGCCGGCGCGCTGCAGGGTGCGAGCCAGGACGAGGTGGGCGTAGGCGTCGCTGGGCCACCGCTCGACCATGGCGCGCAGCTCGGTCTCGGCGCGGCCCAACCGGGCGGAGTGGTAGTAGCTGCGGGCGAGCAGCAGCCGCACCTGGGCGTTGCCCGGGTCGGCCTGCGCGAGCGGCTCCAGGAGGCCGGCGGCGCGGACGTAGTCCTTGGTCTCGAAGGCGAAGGTGGCCCGGTCGTAGCGGGCGTGGTCGTCCACCCTCGCGTCGTCGGGAAGGTCCACGAAGTCACCCATGCCCTGCACTACGTCCGCCAGCCCTGCAGCATTCCCGGCGTGGCGGCGTCGGCGAGGTCGAGCGCCATCCCCAAGGGGATGTTGGGCGCCACGACGCGCTCGGGCCCGGCCGCGGTGGTCGCGGTGAGGTCGGCCAGCCCGAGCCGCCGCTGGAACAGCCCCTGGTGGACGACCCAGCCGATGACGCCACCGCGCTCCAAGACCTCCCTCGTGCGGATGACCGCCCCGGTCTGGACGACGAGGTGCCGGTCGGTGAGCGCGTGCCCGAGGTTGCGCCAGGCGTTCTCGGCGATGACGACGTTGAGCAGGCCGACCCCGACGAGCACGGCGAGCGGCACCCACCAGGGCCAGGTCGCGAACCAGCCGACGTCCAGCCACCAGGTCGGCACGGCCGCCAGTCCGGCGAGGGTGAGGGTCCCCCACTGCCGGCTCACGTGGATGCGGCGGCGGGCCCGCGGACCGTGCCCGGTGAGGGTCATCGTCAGCGGTCCGTCCTCCTCCAGCAGCGCGTGCCCGACCTCCTGGACCACCCGGCGCGGGGCCGGTGGCAGGAGCCGGGTGGTGCCGTCGCTGCCGACCCCGGTGGCCAGCGCGGTCAGCTCGGCGCCGCGCACGAAGCGCAGGAGGAACTGCTCGGTCATCCGGACCCCCCGGATCTTGGCCTCCTCGATGGTCTGGCTGCGGGTGGTGAGCAGGCCCCGCGTGGTGCGGATCTTGCCCCCGGCCTCGCGCACGAGACTCAGGTTCCACCAGCTCAGCACGTAGGAGGCCGTGGACACGACCACCCACCCGAGGACCACCACGACGATCGCGCCGGCGACGAGGACGAGCAGGGCCTGCGCCGCCACCCAGCCCCACGCGTCCTGCGCGACCTCGGTCTCGTCGAGCGGCAGGTCGTCCCCGAACTGGCCGAGCACACCGACGGCGCCGGCGACCACGACGAGGCTGGACAGGCTGAACGGCGCATACCTCAGCCACCCCCAGTCGATCCGGGCCAGCTCGGTGTCCTCACCGCGCCGCGGCCCGCCCGCCCCGGCGGCGTCCCCGGACCCGCCCTCCGCGCGCGGCTCCTCGGCCTCGTCCACGTCGGCTCCACCGGACCGCTGCAGCAGGTAGACCCGCAGCGAGGAGGCCTGGTCGCGGGTGAGCCCGTCGAGCTCGATCTGGGAGTCGTCGACCCCGGTCCCGACCTTGGCCTTGGTCAGCCCGAGGACACGGTGGATCGGGGTGGACTCCAGGTCGACGCTGCGGATGCGGTCCAGCGGGGCGGTCACCACCTTGCGGCTCAGCACCCCGGTCCGCAGCTGCAGCTGCTCCTCGGTGAACCGGTAGCGGGTGAAGAACCAGGCGAGGACCCCGAACAGCACGGCCAGGACGGCGAAGACCGGGGCGGCCCAGAACCAGAAGCTGTTCCCGTCGCCACGGGTCGTGCCGAAGACGACCAGGACGAGCGGCACGATCATCGAGCGGATGGCTCGCACCGGGTGCACGAGCAGCATGCGCGGGCTCAGGCGCTGCCAGTCCTGCACCCCGCCCACCTCCGGTGGCGGTGGCGGGGTACCCGGGTCGGCCGGGGCGAGGGGCTCGCCCGTGGGGGGCGGCAGCGCGGTCACGTCGCGTCGCCGCGCGTCTGCCCGGTCACCCGCGCGAGCTCGGCGGTGACCCGGTCGGCGACGTCGGTGTCCAGGCAGGTGAGCCGGATCGGCCCGGCCGCCGAGGCGGTGGTCACCGTGACGTTGGCCAGCCGGAAGATCCGCATGAGCGGACCCCGCTCGGTGTCGACGGTCTGCACCCGCGACAGCGGTGCGATGCGCTGGTCCCGGGACAGCCAGCCGGTCTGGGCGAAGACCCGCTCCCCGGTGACCTCCCACCGGGTGCGGCGGTAGCGGATGAGCGGCTCCAGCGCCTGCTCCACGACCGTGTAGACGAGGATGGCCACGAAGACCGGCCCGAGCCACTGCTTCACCCCGTCGGGCACGAACCAGTAGACCGCGAACAGGATGGCCCAGACGACGACGGCGCCGAGGAAGCCCTGGAGCGCCCAGTAGCGCACCGCCCGCGGGCTCACCTGGTGCGCCGGCTCGTGCAGCGGCGCGGCGTCGGGCACGGAGGAGGGCTGCGTGACGGTCATGCGAGCGTCGCCACCAGGAGGGCCTTGATGGTGTGCAGGCGGTTCTCCGCCTGGTCGAAGACGATGCTGGCGCCGGACTCGAAGACCTCGTCGGTGACCTCCAGCCCATCCTTCAGCTCTGGATGGATGCTCATGAGCTGTTCCCCCACCTCGGTGTCCGTGTCGTGGAACGCCGGCAGGCAGTGCATGAAGACCGCCCGCCGGTTCCCGGTCGCCTCCATCATCGCGCGGTCCACCCGGAAGGGCAGCAGCAGGTCGATGCGCTCCTGCCAGGCGCTCGCCGGCTCCCCCATCGACACCCAGACGTCGGTATGCACCGCGTCCACCCCGGCGACCGCCTCGCGGGGGTCCTCGGTCACCGTCAGCCGGGCCCCGGTGCTCCCGGCGACCTCCTCGCACAGGGCGACCACCTCGGGCGCGGGCTGCAGGCCCGCAGGGGCACCGATCCGCACGTCGCACCCCAGCTTGGCCCCGAGGAGCAGCAGCGAGTGGCCGGTGTTGTTGCGGGCGTCGCCCAGGTAGGCGAAGGACGTCTCGGACCACGGCTTGGCCACGTGCTCACGCATCGTGAGGGCGTCGGCGAGCATCTGCGTGGGGTGCCACTCGTCGGTGAGGCCGTTGTAGACCGGCACCCCGGCATACCGGTGCAACTGCTCGACCGTCGCCTGGGCGGCCCCGCGGTACTGGATGGCGTCGTACATCCGGCCCAGCACGCGCGCGGTGTCCTTGATCGACTCCTTGTGCCCGATCTGGCTGCTCCGGGGGTCGAGGAAGGTCGTGGCCGCACCCTGGTCGGCGGCGGCGACCTCGAAGGCGCTGCGGGTGCGGGTGGAGGTCTTCTCGAAGACGAGGGCGATGGAGCGGCCGACCAGGCGTCGCTGCTCGGTGCGGGCCCGCTTGGCCGCCTTGAGCTCGGCGGCGAGGTCCAGCAGCGCGAGGATCTCCTCAGGGGTCTCCTCGACCAGGGACAGCAGGCTGCGTCCCCGCAGGTCGACGGCCATGGCGGGCTCCTTCGTGGGTCGGGCACGCACCGTGCCGAGGGTGCGCTCGTGCGGGCTCAGCGTAGTCCGGACGCGGGTCCGCGTTCCCCGGGGGACGAGAGACGGCCCCGCCGGTGGGCGGGGCCGTCTGTCGGACTCGGGTGGAGCTGAGGGGAATCGAACCCCTGACCTTCTCATTGCGAACGAGACGCGCTACCAACTGCGCCACAGCCCCGTGTGCGTGTCCAGACTATACAGACCGGCCCGGCGCCGACCCAAACCGCCGGCGTCGCCGGTCAGCCCACGCGGTCGACACGCGGAAGGTCCTCGAACTCCTCCTCCAGCGCCATCTCGGTGCCGTCCGCCGGGAGCTGGCCGGACCCGCTGGGGGCCTGGGGGGCACCGCGGTAGGCGCGGGCCTTGAGGGTGTAGGTCGGCGGCGGTACCGGGGTCGGGCTCCACGAGCCTGCGCCGGCGTCGGCCGGCGAGGCCTCGTCGGCCACCGCGGTCGGGGTCGTGGGCGCGGGCGCCAGCCCGGCCTCGACCTCGTCGATGTCGAAGAGGGCGGGACGGGCCGGCTCGAGGTCCACCGCCCGGCGGGCCGGACGAGCGGCGGCCACCGCCCCGGCGGCGGCTCGCGCCTGCGCCGCGAGCGGGGAGTCCTGGGCCTGGGCCGTCGTGCTGACCGGTGCGCCGGCGTCCGCGGCGGCCGGGGTGGCCGGGCGTCCGGCGCGTGCGGGAGGGCTGTCGGCACGGCGCCCGAGGCCGTCGTCGGCCGTGGTCCGGCCGGCAGGGACCGCACCGCGGCCGGGGACGGCCGGGCGGCGACGCTGGCGACCCGCGCGGGCCGAGCGGCGCACGAGCAGGAGGGTCACGCCGAGCACCCCGACGCCGGCGAAGCTCCACCACCACCCCAGCACCGGGCTGACGCCCAGCGAGACCAGGGCGACCATGACGACCGAGGCGGTGAGCAGGGCGACGGCGCGCAGCCGGGCGGCCCGACGGGCCCGGCGCACGGCGGGGGTCGGCCCCACGGCGGTCGCGCCCGCGGGCTGGCGGGCGGGCGACGGGCTCGCGCCGCCCCGCTTGACCGTGACCTCGGGACGGGCCGGTCGCAGGGGCGAGACGGTGTAGGCGGCGGGGGCCTGGTCGGCCACGTCGGGGCGGGGCAGCGCGCGTCGCCGCTCCAGGACCCGCATGGCCTCGGAGAAGCGGTCGACCGAACGGGCGGTCGCGAGGTGCTCGCGCCGCCGCACCCAGTGCTGGACCAGGTAGACAGCCCACACCGCCAGGATGACGACGAAGATGAGACTGCTGACCGAGGGCACGACCTCACGGTATGCGCCCGGCGGGGACGATCTCCTGAGGTCGCCGGAGTGTCGCCGGAGTTTCTCCTGTGACCTGTGGGGGCAGCCGTGTGCGTTCGTGGCCCGACGAGGGCCATGAGCGCACACGGTCGGGGCGGGGTGTTCAGCCGGCGCGGCCGTTCAGGCGCCCGACCAGGCCCCCCGGGGCATACCCGCCGGGGCGCAGGTCCTCGACGAGGACCGCGAAGGAGCGGTGGTCGGCCCATCCGCCGTCGACGTGCATGAGGCCGCGCTGCCGCCCCTCCTCGGGGATGCCGAGGCGGGCGACGACGGCCAGGGACGCGGAGTTCTCGGGGCGGACGGCGACCTCGATGCGGTGCAGCCCCACCTCGAGCAGCGCGTGGTCCACGAGGGCGGCCAGCGCCCAGGTCGCCACCCCCCGGCCGGTGGCACCCCGGTCCAGCCAGTAGCCCGCCCACGCCGAGCGACGGGCACCCCAGAGCACGTCGAAGAGCTGCATCTGGCCCAAGATCCGGCCGTCCACGTCGATGACGAAGGGCAGCGTCAGCCCGTCGCGGGCGCCGCGGTCGTTGATCCGGCGCATCTGGTGGAAGGGCAGGCCGCCGGAGCGGTCCTGCGGTGCCGTCGACTCCCAGGGCTGCAGCCAGGCGGCGTTGCGTCGGCGCAGGTCCTCCCACTCCGCCCGGTCGGCGCGGACCAGCCCGCGCAGGGTGAGCCGCCGCCCGTCCGGGAGCTCCTGGCGCACCCGCACCGGCCACGCCCAGCTCACTCCTCGCGCACCCAGTCCCCGGAGCGTCCGCCGGACTTGGCGACGACCCGGACGCCGGTCACGACGGCCAGCCGGTCGACCGCCTTGACCATGTCGACGAGGGCGAGCGCGGCCACGCTGACGCAGGTCAGCGCCTCCATCTCGATGCCGGTCCGGTCCGCGGTGCGCACGGTCGCGATGATCTCGACGCCGCCGTCGTCGACCTCGAGGTCCACCGTGACGCCGTGGATGGCCACCGGGTGGCACAGCGGCACCAGGTCGGGCGTGCGCTTGGCGGCCTGGATGCCCGCGACGCGCGCGACGCCGAGGGCGTCGCCCTTGGGCACCGTCCCGCCGCGCAGGGCCGCGACCGCCTCGCCCGAGAGGTCGACGCGTCCCCGCGCGGTCGCGGTGCGGGCGGTGACCTCCTTGCCGCTGACGTCGACCATGTGCGCCGTCCCATCGGCCCGCAGGTGTGTGAGCCGTTCAGTCATCGTCGGCGTCCCGGTCGTTCTCAGCCCGCTCGGCCTCCTCCTGCTCGAGCTCCCCCTGCAGGCGGGCGTCGATCTCCGCGCGCGGGCGCAGCAGCAGCAGCTCCACCTCGGACCCGGGGGTGACCTCGCTGGCCTCCGGGTCGGAGATCGCCAGCGCGTCGGCCCGGGCGAGCGCGGCCACGAGGTGCGAGCCGGCGCCACCCGCCGGGGACACGGCATACGCGCCGGTGGGGTCGCGCTCGATCCGGACCCGGGTGTACGTCTGCCGGTCCGGCGAGCTGCGCCACCCTGTCGTCGCGAGGCCTGTGGTCCGCCGGCCCCCCTCGTTCCTCCCCGCGCGCCGCTGTAGCGCCGGGCGCACGAAGACCTCGAAGCTGACGAGGGTGCTCACCGGGTTGCCCGGCAGCGTGAAGACCGGCACATCGCGCCGTCCCAGCACGCCGAAGCCCTGCGGCTTGCCGGGCTGCATCGCCACCTCGACGAACTCCATCGTGCCCTGCCCGGAGAGCACCTTCTTGACGATGTCGAACTCGCCCTTGCTCACCCCGCCGGTGGTGATGACGACGTCGGCGTGGTCGAGCTGGCGGTGCAGCTGGCGGCGGGTCGCGCCCTCCTCGTCCGGGAGGTGCCCGAGGTGCACGACGTGCGCCCCGGCCCCGCGCACGAGAGCCTCCAGCATCGGGCCGTTGGAGTCGACGATCTGCCCCGGCCCGACCGGTTCGCCGGGCCGCACCAGCTCGTCCCCGGTGGACAGGATCGCCACCCGGACCGGCCCGACGACGTCCACCTCCTGCACCCCTGCCGAGAGCAGCGCCGCGATCTCGCCGGCACCGATGCGGCTGCCCGCCGGCATCACGAGGTCGCCGGTGCGGATGTCCTCGCCCGCCCGCCGGACGTGGGCGCCCTCCTCGGGATGCACCCGCAGCTGCGGCTCCCGGGGGTGCCCGTCGGTGTCCTCGACCTTGACGACGGCGTCGGCGCCCTCCGGCATCGGGGCGCCGGTCATGATGCGCCACACCTGACCGGGCACCATCTCGTGGCGTGCCGGGTCGCCCGCCGCCACGTCCCCGGTGACCGGCAGCACGACCGGGCTCTCGGAGGAGGCGCCCTCGAGGTCGGCCCGGCGCACGGCATACCCGTCCATCGAGGAGTTGTCGAAGCGCGGCAGGTCGGTCAGGCTGCGGACGTCCGCCGTGGTGACCAGGCCCAGCGTGCGGCGGACCGGCAGGGTGACGGCGGGGACCGGCTCGATCTGAGCCAGCACGGCGTCCAGGTGCTCGTCGACGGATCTCATGGCCCCACCCTAGGAGCATGGGCCACAATCGGGCCGTATGAGTGGTGCGCTGCCGGACTACCGCCCCACGGGGGACGTGGCCGCCGACAAGGCGACCTGGCGCACCGCGGTGCGGGCGGCCCGCCGCGGGCTCGTCGACGGGTGGTCCGCGGCGGAGCGCGACGCCGCGGCACGGGCGCTCGCGGAGGGGGGGCTGGCGCACCTGCGGGGGTATGCCGTCGCGCGCGGTCGCGACGGCCTCGCCGGGGCGACCGTCACCGCCTACGAGCCGATGCGCACCGAGCCACCGGTCCGGGGGCTGACCGACGCGCTGCGGCGGGCGGGGGTGCGGGTGCTGGTGCCGCTCACGCTGGAGCGGCCGCGGCTGGACTGGGCCGACCTCGACGACCCGGGGCGCGCGCCCCTGGGCGAGGACGTGCTGCAGGAGGTCGACCTGGCGTTCGTGCCCGGGCTCGCGGTCTCCCGTGCCGGGGTCCGGCTGGGGCAGGGCGGGGGGTACTACGACACCGTCCTCCCCCGGCTGCGCGAGCTCTCCGGCGGTGCCCTGGTCGTCCTCGTCCTGCACGACCACGAGGTCGTCCCCCAGGTGCCGGCCGCCGGTCACGACGCGGTCGTCGACGCGGTGCTGCGACCCGCGACGGGCGTGCGTCGCCTGCCGCTGGCCTGATCAGCCCTCGGCGGGTACCAGGGTGAGCGTCTGGCTCCCGGCCTCGTCCACCGCGTCCCGGCTGAACGCCCACGGGTAGGTGTCGCCCTCGATCCAGGCCCGCGTCTGGTCGTCGTAGTTGGCGTGGAAGGGGTGGCCCGAGGTGCCCGTCTGGTTGACCCAGGTGGAGGCGTCGAGGTCGGCGAGGTCGACGACCATGCGCATGGACGGGGCCGAGGTGACGTCGAAGCTGCCGGTGCTGGCGTCCCAGTTCATGGCGTTGACCATGGCGCTGCTGCCCGGCACCGGGAAGGGGCCGCGGTTGACCAGGTCCTGCACCACCCCGGGCACGCCCTCCTCGCCCAGCACCTGGTGGCGCAGGTGGGCGCGGTGCAGCTGCCCCCAGCTCCAGTCCGCGGGGTCCTTGGAGATCTGCCGGGTGAGGTCGAGCCGCGCGTCCACCAGAGCGGTGCGCAGCACCTCGTCGCGCGACTCGATGACGCCAGGGGTGCGCTGGTCGTCCCACCACACGCTCTCGGGGGAGGCCATGAGGTCGACCACGATCTGCATGGAGCGGGAGTTTCCGGTCGCGCCGAGGTCCGGCGGCAGCTCGTCGTCGAAGACCGCCTCGAGCAGGTTGTCGTAGACGGCGTAGAAGTAGGCCGCGGCAGCGGTCTGGTCGCCGTCGGCCGGGGAGCTGCCGTCCCAGTCGCGCAGCAGGTCCTGGGGCGCGGTGTAGAAGTCGCCCTCGAGATCGACCTCGGTGAGGTAGGGCACCATGTCGAGCGCGAAGGTGCTGACGTCGTCGAGCTGGATCTCGCTCATGTCGGCACCCGTGAGCGGCCTCTGCTCCAGCCGTGAGCGCAGCAGCTCCAGGATGCGGCTGGAGCGGTAGCCCTTGTCGTACTCCGTCGTGAGGAAGGGAGTGGACCCCCGCACGACCGCCTGGTTGGCCGCGACGACGATGCCGTCCTCGGGGTTGTAGGCCGTCGGCAGGTCGTCGAAGTCGACCCACCCGCGCCAGGCGTACTGGTCGTCCCAGCCGGGGGCCGGGTAGTAGCCGGGCGGGGTGGAGTAGGTCGCGCTGCGGCGGACCGGGACCAGGCCCGGGGCCTGGTAGCCGATGTTGCCCTCGGTGTCGGCGTAGAGGAGGTTCTGGGAGGGCACGGCGAAGAGCTGCGCCGCAGAGCGGAACTCGTCCCAGTCGCCGGCCGCGTTGAGGGCGAAGACGGCCTCCGCGGTGCGGGCCGGCTCCAGGCCGGTCCAGCGCAGCGCCACCTCGAAGTCCCGGGAGGTCGCGACGCCGTCGAGCGGTCCGTTGTCACCCATCCGGCCGACGTCCTCGAGCACGTCGGAGACGATCGGGCCGTTCGAGGTCTCCCGCACGGTGAGCTCGACGTCGTCGCCGCCGGCCACCCGGATCGTCTCGGTGCGCACGTCCATGGGGACGTAGTCCTCGTCGCGCAGCACCGTGTCGTCCACGGTGTCCTCGAGGTAGAAGTCGGTGACGTCGGGGTCGAGGTTGGTGAAGCCCCAGGCGATGGAACGGTTGTGGCCGATGACCACCCCCGGCAGGCCGGCGAAGGTGAAGCCGGTGACGTCGAAGGGGCACTCCTCGCTCAGCTCACGACAGTGCAGACCGCTCTGCATCCAGATCCCGGGCTGGGAGATCGCGAGGTGCGGGTCGTTGGCGAGCAACGGCATACCCGTCTCGGTGTGGTCCCCGGAGACGACCCAGGAGTTGGAGCCGATGCCCTCGCCGGAGCCCATGAGCTCGGGCACCGCGGCGAGAGCGGACGCGGTGTCCGCGAAGGCGTCCTGCTGCGCCGGCCCGGCGAGCCACTGGCGCGTCTCGTCCGAGATCGGGCCGTCCGGGGCCACCGGGTCGCCGCGACCCACGAGGTCGGCGGCGTCCGACTGCCCCGGCACCGGCGCGAGCATCGTGCCCTTGGTCCCGCTCCGGCTGTCGGTGACCCCCGTGGGCAAGGTCTGCGGCGGCCTCCACTCGCTGCGGTCCAGGATGGGCGGGTGCTGGTCGAAGGGGTAGTCGGGGTAGAGGGTCTCGAGCTGGTCCAGCGACACCTGCCCGACGAGGCGACCGCGCGCGATCTCGTCGGCGTAGTTGCCGCGCAGGTCCCAGGCCATGGCCTTCAGCCAGGCGAGCGAGTCCACCTCGTCCCACGGTCGCACCGTGTAGCCCGGGGCGCCGGAGGAGAGCAGGACGTACTCGATCCCCAGGGCGGAGGGGCCGCTGCGGCTGTCGATGTAGGCGTTGACCCCGGCGGCGTAGGCGGCGAGGTAGGTACGTGCCTCCGGCGACAGCAGCGACAGCTCCTGCTCGGCGACCCGACGCCAGCCCAGGGTGCGGATGACCCGGTCCGTCTCCAGACCTCCCTCGCCCACCAGCTCGCTGAGCCGGCCGCTGACGATGTGCCGCCGCAGGTCCATCTGGAAGAAGCGGTCCTGGGCGGCCACGAAGCCCTGCGCCCGGAAGAGGTCCTCGGCGGTGTCGGCGTAGATGTGCGCCACCCCCAGGTCGTCCCGCACCACCTCCACCTCGGCGCCGAGGCCGGCCAGCTCCTGCTCACCGGAGACCTGCGGAAAACCGCGCCGGGTCAGACCGACCGCGATGACGGCGGTGGCCACCACCACCACCACGAGGATCGCGGCGATCGGCACGGCCAGACGCTGCCAGAGGGGACGGGACACGGCCCCAGCCTAGGTGACGGTGCACGGCGCGGTCAGGAGGCGACGTAGAATCCGGGCTCGTGCCCACGTATTCATACGCCTGCAAGGACTGCGGCCACGCCTTCGACATCCAGCAGGCGTTCACCGACGACGCCCTGACCGCCTGCCCCGAGTGCGAGGGGCGGCTGCGCAAGGTCTTCAGCGCGGTCGGGGTCGTCTTCAAGGGGTCCGGTTTCTACCGCACCGACTCGCGCGGGTCGGGGTCCGGGTCGGGGAGCAGCGGCTCGTCCTCCGGTGGGTCCGAGCGGAGCTCGAGCGACCAGGGCGGCTCCGGGTCCGGCGGCTCGGCCAGCGGGTCCGGCACGTCGGGCGGGTCCGGCACGTCGGGCGCAGGCTCGTCCGGCACGGGCGGATCCTCCTCGACGAAGAGCTCCGGCTCCACGACCGCGTCCACATCCTCCGGAGGGTCAGGCCCGTCGTCCACAGGCTCCGCCTGAGCCCTGGCCGGACCCGGCCCCGGGGCCTAGCGTCGCCGGGGTGACCCCAGCAGCAGGACCCTCGCCCGGCCGACCGCGCAGCAGGCGCACCGTGCGCCCCTCGCTGGCGCTGCCTGCCCGTCGGTGGGTGGCCGCGGGCCTCGCAGCCCTGGTCGTCGGCGGAGGTCTCCACCTCGTCGTGTCCCAGCCCCGACCCGAGGACGTCCCCGTCGTCGTGGCGGCCCGCGCCCTCCCGGTGGGTGCGCCGCTGACCCCGGGGGACACCGAGCTGCGCCAGCTGCCGGAGGCGGCCCTGCCGGCGGGCGCCCTCCATGAGCTCCCCGCCGGAGGCGCCCAGGCGGCCGTCCCGCTGCAGGCCGGCGAGATCCTCAGCGCCGCCGACCTGCGCACCTCCGCCCTGCTCGCGGGCCTCCCCGGCCGGGTGGCGGTCTTCGTGCCCCTGGGCGAGCCGGCCGTCGCCGAGGCGCTCGGCGCCGGCGATGCGGTCGACGTGCACTCGCCGGTCGACGGGTCGGTGGTCGCCCGGGAGGCGCTGGTCCTACGGACACGGGTCGGGGAGGCCCCGGGGCTGTGGCTGGCCGTGGAGGAGGACACGGCGGCCGGGCTGGCCGCGGCGCGCGGCGCCGACCCCGCGGGCGCGGCGCTGGGCGTGGCGCTGCGACCGCCTCCTCCGTAGGGGTGGGCGGGCGGGCCGGCTCTGCCTATACTCCTGCCGTGGCGCCAGGGGCGAGGCACGGCGCGGGCCACCCACATCCGACACCACCATGTGCGCACCGTCCTGCCCTGCGCACGTCTTGAGAGGAGAGGCCATGCTCAGCGGCTTCAAGGACTTCATCATGCGCGGCAACGTCATCGAGCTGGCCGTCGCGGTCGTCGTCGGCTCCGCCTTCGCGGCGGTCGTCGACACCATCGTCTCCAACGTCATC
The DNA here is from genome assembly GCF_947487915.1 of uncultured Serinicoccus sp. Lineage (GTDB taxonomy): Bacteria > Actinomycetota > Actinomycetes > Actinomycetales > Dermatophilaceae > Ornithinicoccus. Next base: position 294,528 of record NZ_CANKYH010000006.1, read on the forward strand.
ACCCCGCTGCTCAACGCCGCCGGCGGCGCCCAGGTCGACGGTCTGGGCTTCCGCATCATCTCCGGCAACGACTCGACCTACGTGGACCTGGCCGCGATCATCAACGCGCTCATCGTCTTCCTGCTCACCGCCGCGGTCGTCTACTTCGTCCTCGTCGGCCCGATGAACAGGATGACCGAGCGCATCAACCGCACCAAGGCGGTCGAGGAGGAGGTCATCTCCGAGGAGGTGGCCACCCTTCGCGAGATCCGCGACCTGCTGGCCCAGCGCCGCCCCGACCCCTCGCTCTGAGCCACCGCACGTCCACCCGGCCCCACCACGCGTCCGGTGCATCCGCACCCCGCGTCCGGTGCGGTGAGCGAGCGCGTCAGTCCCAGTGCGGGGGGCGCTGCTCGAGGATCCAGCTGTCCCGCGGGTCGAGTCGGGTCGGGGCCACGGCCTCGCCCGCGCGACCCGACGACTCCCGGTCGCGCCGGCGGGGGGCCGGGCGCTCGTCGGTCTGGTCGGCGGCCGGGTTGGTCGGGGGTGCGACCACGCGACCGCGGGTATGCCGTCGGCCGGCTCGGCGACCGGAGCCGGCTGCTCGCCGGGCCGCCCCTGTCGCGCCTCCTCCCGGGCTGCGCTCGTCGACGCCCGGGTCGTCGCTCCCGTCGCCGGTGGACATCAGCGCCTCGGTTGCTCGCGCAGGGCGTGCAGGACCCGGGCCACCTCGCGGGCGGGGTCGGTGAAGACGTCGGTGGTGCGGACCCGCACCGGGGCCCACCCCATCCGGGTGAGCTGCTCGTGGCGCAGCCGCATGTCGTCCCGGCCGGGTGCTCCCGCGGCGGACCGCCCGTCACCGTCGACGGCGACGGCATAGCGGTGCGGGTCGTCCTCGGCGACCACCGCGAGGTCGACGGCGTGCGGGCCGTGGCCGACGCCCTCGCGCACGTCCAGACCCTCGGCGCGCAGCCGGCGGACGAGCTCGGCCAACACGGCTGAGCCGTGGCCGTGCTCCTCGGTGTCCGGGACGAGCGCCCGGGCCACGATGCGGGCGCCGTGCGTGGCCGCCTCGGGCCAGGTGTCGACCGGGGCCTCGGTCACCAGGTCGACGCTGCGCCGCGCCGCGGCGAGCACGGCGCCGGCGGTCTCCGGCGCCGCGACACCCTCCGGGGAGCCGAGCCACACCACCCGGTCCCTGGTCTGCCCGGCGACGCGGTGCACCGGCAGCACGAGGAAGGCCTCGCTGTCCTGCTCGTCGTCCGAGAGCGAGGTGGGGAGCTCACCGCCCCGCATGGCCTGCCGGAGCGCGATCCCCGCGTCCTCGGCGCCGGCCTCGTCATCGGTGACGAGCAGCAGGCTCTCGGGTCCGGACCGGGCGTGCTTGAGCACCAGCCGGACGGCCGCCTCCACCCGGATGCTGACGTGGCCCTGCACGACGTGCTCGCGCACGCTGGCGGCCCGGTCGACCCCGGGGAAGGAGTGCACGGGGCGGGGCATGAGCGGGGCCAGGGGCGCCACCAGCCCCTGGTCGAGCGCGCGGTAGTGCACCGCCAGGTGGCGCACCGGCAGCACCGCCGCCGCGTCGCGCAGCAGCGACGGCGTCGAGGCCGCGCCCGGGGCCGCCTCGGCCCGGGGATCGGCCACGACGGAGAAGTCGCGGGGCCCGGGTCCGCCGCTGTCACCGACCACGAGCACCCGCCGGCCCCGGGCCAGCGCGGGCGCCGAGCGCGCCGTCGTCGTCCGCCCGGCGCGGTCCACGACCACCAGGTCGACCGTGAGGTCCGGCGGCAGCACGGCCGGCACCGCGAGCGGGCTGGTGAGCAGCACGGGGGCCGCGGCGAGCACGACGTCCGGCGCACGGCTGATGATGTCGCGGGAGTCGACGGCGCCCACCCGGCTCGCGTCCAGGGCGCGCTGCCAGGCGCCGAGCTGGGAGGCGTGCCCGGCGAGGGTCCGCCGCAGCCGGCGGAGCACCGCTCGTCGGGCCCGCAGGGCGTTGCGGTGCAGGTGCGCGCGGTCGGCGGCCCGGAAGGACCGCTCGGCCTCGCGCACCGCCTCGCTGCCCACCTGCTGCGGCACGGAGTCGGAGGTGAGGTGGTCCAGCACCGAGCTGCGGTGCACGAAGCGCACCTCGGGGGCCACCCGGTCGGCGGGCACCCCGCGCCGGGCGAGGTCGTCGACGAGCTCGCCGAGACCGCGCTCGCGCAGCGGCGCCAGCAACGGGTGCGCCTGCGCGGCGACGGCCGCGCGCTCGGAGCGGGCGTCGAGGCGCACCAGCCGCTCCAGCACCGTGTCGAGATGGGTGGTGGACAGCTCGTGCCCGGCCGAGGTGCCGGTGAGGACCTGCTCCAGCCAGGCGAGGTCCTCCCCCAGCGGGGCGTGCGCGGCCAGCGCCTCGTCCCAGCCCTCGGGGGCCGTGGGCCGGGCGGCCTTGCCGGCCACCTCCTCCCACTCCCGACGCTCGTCCCGCGCCATGCGGACCCGGTGGGCGAGCTCCGGCGGGGGCGTCCCCGGGCGCAGCTGCTGCCGCACCTGGCGCCGTAGCCGGGCCCGGGCCACCGCTCCGGGGCGCTGCTCCACGTCGTCCCGGTCCGCGGTGGCCGCGACCATGTCGTCCAGCGGCGCGTCGTAGATCCCCGGGGAGAAGTGGTCGAGGGTCTCACTCGCCCGGGCGATCAGGCCCAGCCGGTGCGCCCACTGGGCGAGCGTCGCCGGCGCCGGCATCCCGGCGGCCCGGCACACGGCGTCGGCCTGCTCGCGGGCCGTGCTGAACTCACCGGTGACCAGACGCCCGACGATCTCGGTGGCCCGGGCGGCCTCGTCCTCGCTGGCCAGGCGCGCGGCATACCAGGGGTCCTCGGTGCGCGCCGCGGACCAGGCACCGCAGTCGGCGGCCTCGATGAGGGCGTCGGTGACCGCGGAGAGCTCCTCGTCGGTGAGCTCGCCGAGGACGTCCAGCGGCAGCCGGACCCGGGACGCGGGCGGGTGCGCCAGGGTGGCCAGCGCCGCGAGGTCGTCCTCGGTCCGGGCCAGGCTGAGCGACCAGGGCGCGTGCTCCCGGTGCAGCACCTCCTGCTCGCGACGGAGCACCGACAGGGCGTCGGCGCGGGCCGGCAAGGGGTCCGGGCCGAGGTCCGGCTCGTCCTCGGCCGGCAGGCGGTCGAGGGTGTGCCGCACGCCGGCCAGCGTCTGCCGCATGGAGGCAGGGTCCTCGGCCAGGTGGAGGCACAGGTCGCCCAGCCCCACGTGGTCCAGCCGGCGGCGCAGCGCCTCCAGGGAGGTCCGGTCCTCCGAGCAGACCATCACCGTGCGGCCCTCGGAGAGCGCACCGACGACGACGTTGGCGATGGTCTGGGTGGCGCCGGTGCCGGCCGGGGTGTCGAGGACGAGGTCACCGCCGTGGGAGACCTCGTCCACGACCAGCCGCTGGGAGGCATCGGCGTCCAGCGCGCTGAGCTCCCGGGCCGGGTCGTCGGCGCGCTCCTGGTCGGGGGACGTGGGAGCCAGCCGCACGTCGGCGCCCGCGAGCGCCGCGACCACGTCATGCGTGGCGAGCGGCTCGGGATCGCCGGTGTAGGACGTCACCAGGGGCAGCTTGGCCCACGGAAAGGTGCTGATGACCATCTGCGGGCCGATGGCGAAGCCGGCCATCTCGACGCAGATGTCCTCCAGCGCGCGGTAGGTCAGCCGGGGGTCGAAGCCGTGGCTCTGCGCAGACAGCCCCGCGAGCAGCGCGGGGTCGGGCTGGAGGTGGGCCTCGCTGCGCAGGTAGTGCTCGAGGACCGGGTTGAAGACGACGTCCTCGTGCAGCTCGAGCACGAAGTCGGAGTGGGCCGCGTCGGTCGGCGTGATGGTGCACGCGCGCAGCAGCACGGGGGCGCGCGGCGGCACGGGCACGCGGTGCAGGGTCCAGGTAGCGAGGCCGATGGCGAGGAAGCTCGTCTCCAGGCCGTGCTCCCGGCGCATCTCGGTGACCTTGTCGCGGATGCCGCCCAGCCGGCGGGCCGCGTCGGTGAAGGCCACCTGCTCGCGCACCAGGTCAGACAGCGGCGTCGGACGGCCCGACAGCAGCTTGGCGACCCCTCCGGGGTGCGCGAGGTTGAGGTCGAAGGTGCCGGTGAGGGAGGTGCGGTGCCACAGCAGGGTGTTGGCGCCCCCGAGCTCTGCGACCTCGTGGCGCCAGCGCGTCCGGGCGCGCTGGACCGCCTCGACACGGGCCTCGTCGAGGGTGTGGGGGGGACGCAGGGAACTCACCGACACAGGCTAACGACTCCCGGCGGCAACGCCGTCCTCCGCCACACCTCCGAGGCTCCGTCCGGGCCGTCTACACCCCGACCGGGCGCCGCTCGTGGTCGCCGCGCGTCACGGTGTAGGCCGCGAGCCCCGCGGCGGCGAGGGCGGCGACCGCGCAGAGCACGGCATACCCGAAGACGTCCATGACGACCCCGGCCAGGGCACCCCCGACGGCGGCGGTCAGACCCATGACCAGGTCGGCAGCGCCCTGCACCGAGGCCCGCTGACCCACCGGCACCGATCCGGCCACGGTCCCGGAGCCGGCCACGAACGTGCAGGACCACCCCAGCCCGAGCAGGACCAGCCCCGCGGTGAGACCGGCCGAGAAGCCGTCGCTGCTGAGCGCCGCCAGGAAGCAGGCGAGCACCAGGAGCCCCACCCCGAGGAGGACGACCGGACGGGCCCCCAGGCGGTCGGTGAGCTGGCCCGTGACCGGGGCGAGGCCGTACATCCCGAGGATGTGCAGGCTGATGACCAGCCCGATCAGCTCGATCTCCGCCTGCCCGTGCCGCATGTGCAGGGGCGTCATGACCATCACCGCCACCATGACGACGTGCCCGACGGTGACCGCGGAGGTGGCCCAGAGCGCGGTGGGCGTGGCCGCGATGATCCGCAGCCCGTCGACGACGTTGCCCTCCCGCCCCGGTGGGCGGTCGGTCTGCGCCCCGGCCAGCCGGCGGGCGGTGAGCAGCGGGTCGGGGCGCAGCAGGACGTGGAGGAGCACCGCGGCCAGGAGGAAGCCGAGGCAGGAGAAGACCCAGGCGCCGGCCAGCGGCGGCAGCCCGAGCATCCCGGCGACCGCCTTGCCGGGCCCGACCATGTTGGGCCCGAGGACCGAGCCGATGGTCGTCGCCCACACCACCCAGCTGAGCTGTCGCCCGCGGCGCTCGGGCACGGCGAGGTCGGTCGCGGCATACCTCGCCTGGCTGTTGGCCGTGGTCGAGGCGCCGAAGAGGGTGGTGCCGACCAGCAGCAGCCAGAAGACACCGGTCGCGGTCGCCGTGATCGCGAGCGCGGCGCCGAGCCCCCCGACGAGGTATGCCGTCGCGAGGCCGGCGCGGCGTCCCCGCCGCCCCATGAGCGCCGCGATCGGGATGGTGAACAACGCTCCCCCCAGCACCTGGGTGGTGGTGGCCAGTCCGGACAGCGCGTCGCGGCCGCTGACGTCCGCGGCCACGATCGCCCCGACGGCGATGCCGCTGGCCACCCCGATGCCACCGAGGGTCTGGCTGCCCATGAGGGTCAGCACGGTGCGCGACTGCACCGAGGTGGGGAGGCTCACCGGCTCGCTCATGCGAGCACTATCCCAGCAGCGGCGAGGCCCACCCGCACCGCCCGCACCGCCCCGGGCTCAGCGGCTCAGTGGATCTGCCGACGCCAGTCCGGGGGCACCGACCCGGCCGGGCCGGGCACCGGCTGGTCCACCGGCCTGCTCGTGGGACCGGCCAGCGGCGGGCCGTCGACCACCTCGCCCCGGTCGTAGTCCCAGAACCAGTCCTCTCCCGGCTCGAAGCTCTGCACGACGGCGTGCCCGGTGGCTCGCGCATGGGCCGTGGCGTGCTGAGACGGGGAGGAGTCGCAGCACCCGACGTGCCCGCACCGCGAGCAGCGACGCAGGTGCACCCACCACCCATCGCCGTCCAGGCACTCCACGCACCCCGTGCCGCTGGGCGGCACAGCGGGGTCGATCAGTTCGCTGCTCATGTCATCTGCCTCTCGTGGCTCGAGGGTCGCCGGTTGCCTCAGGGTAGGGCCAGCAGCGTGCGGCCGCTCACCTCGACCCGGAGCGCACGACCTCCGAGGTCGCGACGTCGTCCACGATGATGATGACGGCACGCGCCATCTCGATGAGCCCGCCGTAGAGCGGCCAGCGCAGGTCCGGCAGGCCACCGTCGGACAGGTCCGAGGCCAGCCGGTCGGTCCAGGAACGCAGCTCCTTGACGTCTGCCTTCGGGTCCCGGACGCGTTGGCCCAGCTCGTCGAGCAGCTCGATGAAGGGGTCCCGGAAGGAGCGGTCCCACTCCTCGGCCGCCACCGCGGACTCGTGGACGAGTCGGGACATCCCGCGCACCTGGGCGATGCCCTCCTCCAGCCGGCTGAGCACCCGGGAGAGCTCCTCGCTGTCGGAGGCGCGACGGCGTCGCGGGTTGCCCCAGGTGCTCTCCCGCGCCTCGTAGACCAGCGTCCAGGCGCTGTTCAGCCGCCGGTCCAGGGTCCGGGTGCGGTCCACCCAGTCATCCGTGGGCGCGTCGTCCGGATGGTCCCGCAGCCCGGCTGCCATGTCCTGCAGCAGCCGGCCCAGCCCCCGGTCGATCTCCTCGATCTGCTGCCGCGCGCTCTGGTCGCGCAGGGGGGCCACGAGCACGGCGTTGACGAGCAGGGCCAGCGCCACGCCGATCGCGGTCGCGGCCAGCCGGTCGGCGAGGCCGCTCCAGCTCGTGTCGGTCGAGGCGGTGATGACGAAGAGCACGGTGGTGGCCACGGTGATGCCCTCGTGTCGCAGCAGCCCCACCCGGGCGAAGCCCATGGCCAGCAGCAGCGCAAGAGCGAGCGTGAGGGTCCCGTGACCGCCCAGCTGCACGGCGGCGAAGGACAGCACGACCCCGACGGAGGTGGCGAGCACCGCCTGCGTCCCTCGGGACACGGTCCGGTAGACGGTCGCGTGCACCGTCAGGAGTGCGGTCCAGGGGGCGAGGAAGGCCTGGTCGAGATCGAGCAGCGCATCGGCGATCATCCATGCCGCCACCGCGGCGAGCACGCTCTTGAGGATCTGGACCAGGTCGCTGCGCACGTCAGGCCGGCTGAGCCAGCGCCGCACGCGCTGAGAACGAGTGGGCATGGCCCTGACTATGGCATCCGTCCGTGAAGGACACCAGCAGCGACGCCACCCGGGCCACCGGTCTCACCGACGACGCGAGAGGATGCAGCATGACCGAGCACGCACCCGCCCTCGTGACCATCGACCCGCGGCACGCCGCCGTCGTCTCCGGCCTCGGCCTGCCGGCCGAGGAGGTGCGGTCCTTCTTCGACAGCGCCTTCCGGACCCTCCACCGGCAGCTGGAGAGCCAGCACCTGGCACCCGGCGGCCCCGCCTTCGCCTGGTTCCTCAGCCCGCCCGGGGACACGACCGACGTCCAGGTGGGGCACGAGGTCGACCTGTCCTTCATGCCCACCGCGCCGGTCGACACCCTGCAGCTGCCCGGCGGGCAGGCCGCCCAGCTCGTGCACGAAGGGTCCTACGACGACCTCGGCCAGTCCTGGCAGCGGCTCGTCGACTGGGTCCGGTCGCAGGGTCTGGACGCCGGCGGCGGCATGCTCGAGGAGTACCTCACCGAGCCCGGTCCCGACGTCGACCCGGACACGGTGCAGACCCGGCTGAGCTGGTTCGTCACCCGGCAGGAGTGACCCGCCTCACCGGGTCTGCTCCTCCCCGGCCTCCTGTCGGCGCTGACGCACCACGACGAAGGTCGCGACACCCAGGAGCACCCCGGCGACCACCGTGGCGAGGGTCGCGGCGGTGCTGCCGAGCAGCTGCTCCAGGAGCACCCGGCTCTGGGAGGTCGGGTCGGCCAGCACCACGGTGACGAAGGCGGCGACCAGGACGGTGGCCAGGATGCCGGGTACCTGCTGCCACCGACCGGTCAGCCCGAGGCGCTGGCGCAGCAACCGGCCCGCCTTGAGGATCCGGCCGGCCCGGATCAGCCGCAGCGCGCCGACCACCCGCAGCAGCCGGAGCAGCTGGAGGGGGCCGACGGCCAGGACCACCGCGAGCACCACGGCGACCGTGAGCAGGATGAGCCACCAGTTCCGGCGGACCCACGACCGCTTGTCGCTGGCGACGAGGAAGAGGATGACGGTCTCGGCGAGCAGGACCGCGCCGGTGAGCCAGTTGGTGACGGCCCCCACGGTGGCGTAGGGGTCGTCCAGCAGGGTGAGGAAGACGGCGGGCACGGAGGCGAGGGCCGCGATGACGACGGGCAGCGCCAGGCGCTCCTCCCACTCCGCCTCCCGGTCATCCCTCACCGGGTGCCTCCGGGATGCGACAGCACGTGCCCCCGGCAGGATTCGAACCTGCGACACCCGCTTTAGGAGAGCGGTGCTCTATCCCCTGAGCTACGAGGGCGGACCGAGCCCGATGGGCGCCGGAACCGGCCCATCGTCTCACGCCGACCGCAGGAACCATGGCCAGGTCACTGCCTGGCCGAGCTGCCGCCGGCCGGGCAGGCCAGGTAGGCCAGGTAGGCCGACGACGGACGCCCGCCGTGCCACGGGGGCACGGCGGGCGTCGAGGGTGGTGCAGGGACTCAGCCGGTGGTCGCGGCAGCGAGGTTGCCCAGGCTCGCCTCCAGGTCCTCCCGCGGGACGAGCGGGAAGCTGAGCTTCTTGAGCAGCGCCTGGTCGGTGACCTTGCTCCAGTCGTAGGTCAGCCGGACCTCGGTGTGGTCCGGACCCTGGGGGGTGAGCTCCCAGACCCACTCCCAGCCGGGGGGGTCGGTGTCCGCCGGAGCCGTCTGCCACGCCACGAGCTTGTCCTTGTCGTAGCCGGTGACGTGGTTGTCGGTCTGGTAGTCGCCGCCCATGTGCTCGCCGCTCATGTTCATCCGGAAGGTCTGCCCGGTCGAGGTGATGCGGTCACCGTGGTCGACGGACAGGACGAAGCCGGAGCCGTCGATCGCGACGTGGTTGTCCGGCAGGGTGAGCACCTGGAAGACGTCCTTGGCCGGGGCGTCGATGGTGCGGCTGACGGTGAGGCTCGTCTGATCAGTCATACCCCGACGCTAACGAGCGGGCCGAGCTCGCGCGACCTGAGGCCGAGCCTGCCCGCGCCGCCGCGTGGCACGCTGGCCCCATGGCGACGCACACCTTCGCGCTGGAGCTGACCTGGACGGGCAACCGCGGGACGGGGACGTCCGGCTACCGCGACTACGACCGGGCCGTGCTGGCCCGCAGCACGGGTATGCCGGACCTCGAGCTGTCCGCCGACCGGGCCTTCCGGGGCGACCGGGCGCGGTGGAACCCCGAGGTCCTGCTCGTCGCCGCCCTGAGCGAGTGCCACCTGCTGTCCTTCCTGCACGTCGCCGTCACCCGTGGGGTCACGGTCGTGGACTACGAGGACACCCCGGTGGGCACGATGGAGCAGTCCGGGATCGGGGGCCGGTTCACCGAGGTCCTGCTGCGACCGCTCGTCACGGTGGACGACCCTGAGCACCTGGACCTCGTGCCGCAGCTGCACGCCGAGGCCGGGCAGGCGTGCTTCATCGCGGCCTCGGTGAACTTCCCGGTCCACCACGAGCCCACGACCCGGGTGGCCGGGTGAGCCTCACTGGTGGACTTTGGGGGCAGACAGGAGTAGGTCTCTTGTCTGCACCCCGGGTCCACCGGGTCACTGCCGGGCT
>NZ_CANKYH010000007.1 GCF_947487915.1 uncultured Serinicoccus sp.
GGCACCAGCCATGGCAAACAAAACATGGCATCAAAAAACAAACACGCTGTTGAGTTCTCAAGAATCGGACACACACCTGCGGTCCAGACCTTTCCGGTCCTTGTCCGCTCGGGGCAACCTCTCCAGCCTACCTGATCTTCCGGCCCGGTGTCACATCCGTGGGACGTGACCGTGTGGGGGGTTGATCTGGTGGTCCTGGCGCGTCCGCCGCTTCTGCGTCGGCCGCGAGGTACAACACTACACGCCCTCAGGAGGGCGGTGCAAACTCACCCCGAGCCGTCGGTGCCGCGGACCTGGATCCCCAGCTGGCCGCCGCTCTCACCGGCCGCCATGCGTGCCAGGGCGGAGCCGGTGTCCGCCAGAGCGAAGACCCCACCCACGGCCGGCCGGAGGCCCTCCCGGGACACCAGCCGGGCGAGTGCCGCCAGCTCACCGCGGGTTCCCATGGTCGAGCCCTGCACCCGCAGCTGCTTGAAGAAGATCTTGGTCAGCTCGGCCTTCTCCGGTGCGTCCCCCGACGTCGCTCCGCAGATGACGAGCGTGCCACCGGGCCGCAAGGCGTTGATGGAGTGCGACCACGTGGCCGCGCCGACGCTCTCGAGCACCGCGTCGACCCGGGCCGGGAGGCGCTCGCCCGTCTCGAAGGTCGCCCCGGCGCCCAGCTCCTCGGCCCGGGCCCGCTTGGCGTCCGACCGGCTCGTCACCCACACCGTGAGCCCTGCCGCCGCACCGAGCTGGACGAGGGCGGTCGCCACCCCCCCGCCTGCCCCCTGCACCAGCACCGTGTCCCCGGGTCGGACCTGGGCCTGGGTGAAGAGCATGCGGTAGGCCGTCAGCCAGGAGGTGCACAGGGCAGCGGCCTCCACGGCGCTCAGGTGCTCCGGGCGGGGAACCCAGGCGCCCTCGGGCACGCTGACGAGCTCGGCGAGGGTGCCCTGGTGCTTCTCGGACAACAAGGAGCGGCGGGGGTCGAGGGTGGGGTCGCCCTCCCAGGACGGCGTCCCGGTCACCACGGGGTGGATCACCACCTCCCCCAGCTCGGGGTGCTCCGCCACCGCGTCGCACCCCAGGATCATGGGAAGACGGTCCTCCGCCAGCCCCACCCCCCGAAGCGACCACAGGTCGTGATGGTTCAGACCGGCGGCCACGACGGGGAGCACCCGCCAGCCGGGCCGGTCCGGCGGCTCCGGACGCTCGCCGACCACCAGCCCGCTGAGCGGGTCCTCGGGGTGGAAGCTCCGGGCGTAGGCGGCCAGCATGCGTCCATACAACCAGATCAGCCGGCGTGCGGCGCGCGGACGGCCCGGCTCTCCCGACCGCGTCGTCGCTGTCCCTCCACGGTGCCGGGGTAGGTGATCTCCTCCAGGCAGAGTCCGTGGGCGGGCATGACCCGCACCCCGGGGTCCCGGCGCCCGGCCCGCTGGACCTCCTCCGGCCAGCTCGCCGGACGTCGCCCCTCCCCCACCGGCGCGACCGCACCGACGAGCGCGCGCACCATGCTGTGGCAGAACGCGTCGGCCACGACGGTCCCCACGACGACGCCGGCGTCGTCCCTGCGCCAGCGGAACTCCAGCAGCGTGCGGATGGTGCTCGCCCCCTCCCGCGGCTTGCAGAAGGCCGCGAAGTCGCGCAGCCCCACGAGCGACCGGGCCGCCTGATCCATGAGGTCCGCGTCGAGCGGGTGCCGCACCACGACGGTGTCGTGGCGGCGCAACGGGTCGGCGCCGGTCGGACGGTCCTGCAGCCGGTAGCTGTAGCGGCGCCGCAGCGCGGAGAAGCGCGCGTCGAAGTCCGCGTGCACCTCGGTGGCCGCCCGCACCGCGACATCGGCCGGGAGCACCCCCCTCAACCGCGTCACCAGCGCGTCACCGGGCAGGCGGTCCGACCGGCCGGGCACGCGCCGCCACACCTCGTCCTCCACGTCGAGGTGGCAGACCGACCCCCGGGCGTGGACGCCGGCATCCGTGCGTCCCCCCACCACGAGCCTCGGGGGGTCCACCCGCAGCACCCGCCCCAGGCCCTGCGCCAGCGTCTCCTCCACCGTGCGCAGGCCCGGCTGCCGGGCCCACCCGGAGAAGTCGGTGCCGTCGTAGGCGAGGTCGATCCTGATGCGCACCCGCCCATCCTGCCCTGAACACCGGGGTGGGGGAACGACGAGGGCCGCCCACCCCCGTCAGGGGATGGGCGGCCCGTCGGTGCGTCAGTGACGCGACGGCTCACTTCGCGCTGTCGTCGCCCTCCGCCGGCTGCTCGGCGTCATCGGCACCGCCGGAGACCATCGCGGCCTCCGTGGTGTCCTCGGCGGCCTCGTTGTCGGCGACCTCGGTGAGCTCACCGTCGGCGGCCGGCTCGGCGCCCTGCTCGGCCGCGACGTCGGCGGCCTCGACCTCGGCCTGGGCCTGGTCGACCTCGGCGGCGTCGGTCGTGGTGGGCTCCTCCGCCTCGAGCTCGGCGTCGCTGATCGCGGCGGCCTGACGGTCCTTGGCCGAGCGCCTGGTGGCGCCTTCGGCCTGGGTGACCACGGCCTTGCGCTCGACCGGCTCACGCACCAGCTCGATGACCGCCATCGGCGCGTTGTCGCCCTTGCGCGGGGCGATCTTGGTGATGCGGGTGTATCCACCCTGACGCTCGGCGACGTCCGGAGCGATCTCGGTGAACAGCCGGTGCACCACGCCCTTGTCCCGCACGATGGCCAGGACCTTGCGGCGGTTGTGCAGGTCTCCGCGCTTGGCGAAGGTCACCAGGCGCTCGGCCAGCGGACGCAGCCGCTTGGCCTTCGCCTCGGTGGTGGTGATCCGGTCGTGCTCGAACAGAGCGGTCGCCAGGTTGGACAGGATCAGGCGCTCGTGCGCCGGACCGCCGCCGAGGCGCGGACCCTTCTTGGGGGCAGGCATGGGTTCTCCTTAAGCCTTCTCGTGTCTCAGTACTGCTCGTCCTCGGCGAAGGCGGCGTCGCCCTCGTCGTCGTGCGCGCCGTCCTCGTAGGCGGCCGCACCCTCGAACCCGGGAGGGCTGTCCTTGAGGGCCAGGCCCATCTCCGCCAGCTTGTCCTTGACCTCGTCGATGGACTTGGCGCCGAAGTTGCGGATGTCGAGCAGGTCGGCCTCGCTGCGCCCGACGAGCTCACCCACGCTGTGGATGCCCTCGCGCTTGAGGCAGTTGTAGGACCGGACGGTGAGGTCGAGCTCCTCGATCGGCAGCGCCAGGTCGGACGCCAGGGCGCCCTCCCCCGCGGACGGGCCGATCTCGATGCCCTCGGCCTCGACGTTGAGCTCGCGGGCGAGCCCGAACAGCTCGACCAGGGTGCGGCCCGCGGAGGCGACCGCGTCCCGGGGAGCCATCGAGCTCTTGGTCTCGATGTCGAGCACGAGCCGGTCGAAGTCGGTCCGCTGCTCCACGCGCGTCGCCTCGACCTTGTAGGTCACCGCGAGGACCGGGGAGTAGATGGAGTCGACGGGGATCCGCCCGATCTCCTGGTCGCCGGACTTGTTGAGCTGGGCGGAGACGTAGCCCCGGCCGCGCTCGACGGTCATCTCCATCTCCAGCGAGGCGGACTCGCCGAGGGTGGCGATGTGCAGGTCCGGGTTGTGGACCTCCACCCCGGCCGGCGGGGCGATGTCGGCCGCGGTCACGGCACCGGCGCCCTGCTTGCGCAGGTACATGACGACCGGCTCGTCGAACTCGCTGGACACCACGAGGGACTTGAGGTTGAGGATGACCTCGGTGACGTCCTCCTTGACGCCCGGGATCGTGGAGAACTCGTGGAGCACGCCGTCGATCCGGATGCTGGTGAGGGACGCACCGGGGATGCTGGACAGCAGGGTCCGGCGCAGGGAGTTGCCGAGGGTGTAGCCGAAGCCGGGCTCGAGCGGTTCGAGGGAGAACCGGGAGCGGCTGTCGGAGACGACCTCCTCGGTGAGGGTGGGGCGCTGTGCGATGAGCACGTTTCGTTCCTTTCCACGGGCGACCGCTATATGACGCCCGGCGAGGGGTGCCGACCGACCTGCGGTCAGCTGCCCCGGTCACCTCTGTCCGTGACCGTGGCAGGTGAGGGGCAGGTATGCCGTCACGACCGCATACCTGCCCGCTCGCGGAGCGAGCCCGGGAGACCGCCGAGCGGAGCGACCTGGTCTCCCGGAACGTCGAGAACGAGCGAGCGCAGCGAGCACATCGCCGTTCGGGGGCTGGTGGGGGCGAAGCCCCCACCAGATCAGTTCTTGGAGTAGAGCTCGACGATCAGCTGCTCGGTGAGGATCGTGTCGATCTGCTCCCGGGTCGGCAGCTGGTGGATGAGGATCTTCAGCGAGCCGGGCACGACCTTCATCCAGGCGGGGACCGGCCGGTCGCCGTAGGTCTGGCGGGCCAGCTCGAACGGGAAGGTCTCGACCGACTGCGGCCGGACCTCGACGATGTCGTACTGCTCGACCCGGTAGCTGGGCACGTCGACCCGCTTGCCGTTGACCAGGAAGTGACCGTGGGTCACCAGCTGACGGGCGGCGCGACGGGTCCGCGCCAGGCCGGCGCGGTAGACGACGTTGTCGAGGCGGGACTCCAGGATGATGAGCAGGTTGGCGCCGGTCTTGCCGGGGCGGCGTGCCGCCTCGGCGTAGTAGCGGCGGAACTGCTTCTCCATGACGCCGTAGGTGAAACGGGCCTTCTGCTTCTCCTGCAGCTGGGTCAGGTACTCCTTCTCCTGGCTGCGACGGCGGCCGTGCTGTCCCGGGGGGAAGGGGCGCAGGTCGAAGTTCTTGTCGCCGCCGACGAGGTCGACCTTGAGCCGGCGGGACTTCTTGGTGATGGGTCCGGTGTAACGGGCCATGATGTGTCTACCTTGTTCCTTCCGGGGCGGTCAGTTGCGACGCTTCTTGGGCGGGCGGACGCCGTTGTGCGCCTGCGGCGTCACGTCGGAGATCGCGCCGACCTCCAGGCCGGCCGCGGTCAGCGAGCGGATCGCGGTCTCGCGACCCGAGCCCGGACCCTTGACGAAGACGTCGACCTTCTTCATGCCGTGGTCCATCGCGCGACGCGCGGCGGCCTCGGCGGCCATCTGGGCGGCGTAGGGGGTCGACTTGCGCGACCCCTTGAAGCCGACCTGGCCCGAGGAGGACCAGGCGATGACGGCACCGGTCGGGTCGGTGATCGAGATGATGGTGTTGCTGAACGTGCTCTTGATGTGAGCCTGCCCGAAGGCGACGTTCTTCTTCTCCTTGCGACGCACCTTGCGGGCGCCGGTGGCCTGACGGCTCTTGGGGGGCATGTGGTTTCTCCTAGCGGAAGAGCAAGACTGAGGTGTCGGGGCGGGGCCGCGACAGGGCTACTTGCCGGCCTTCTTCTTGCCGGCGACGGTGCGCTTGGGTCCCTTGCGGGTGCGCGCGTTGGTCTTGGTGCGCTGACCGTGGACCGGGAGCCCGCGGCGGTGCCGCAGCCCCTGGTAGCTGCCGATCTCCACCTTGCGGCGGATGTCGGCGGCGACCTCGCGGCGGAGGTCGCCCTCGAGGCGGAAGCTGCCCTCGAGGTGGTCGCGCAGGGAGACCAGCTGCTCTTCCGTCAGGTCCTTGACCCGGGTCGACGGGTCGACGCCCGTGGCCTGGAGAGTCTGCTCGGCGCGGGTGCGGCCCACGCCGAAGATGTAGGTGAGAGCGACCTCGACGCGCTTGTCGCGCGGCAGGTCGACACCGATGAGTCGTGCCATGTGGCAGTGCTCCTTGGGAGTCGTGCGAGAGTCTGGTGCAGCACCGGTCCGCATCGTCTGGTGGGCTCGGTCGCCCGCGGTCCCCGGCTCTCGCGGCCAGGGGTGACGTCCCGCCGGTCGGCGGGGGTCGGGTGCTGCGTCATCTGGGTGGTGACGGTATGCAGTTGTGGTCGACGCATCGAAGCTGCGACGCGTGCGGCGGGTGGTGCTCTGCTCAGCCCTGACGCTGCTTGTGGCGCAGGTTGTCGCAGATCACCATGACCCGCCCGTGACGGCGGATCACCTTGCACTTGTCGCAGATCTTCTTCACGCTCGGCTGAACCTTCATGGCTTCCTGCCTTCGGTGGAGTGGATCTGTGCGGGGGTGGGGTGAGGAGCGCGGCCCGGAGGCCGTGGACCTCAGCGGTAGCGGAAGACGATGCGACCGCGGGTCAGGTCATACGGGCTGAGCTCCACCACCACCCGGTCCTCGGGGAGGATCCGGATGTAGTGCTGCCGCATCTTCCCGGAGATGTGAGCCAGCACCACGTGACCGTTGGTGAGCTCGACCCGGAAGTTCGCGTTCGGGAGGGCCTCGACAACCGAGCCCTCGATCTCAATGACGCCGTCCTTCTTCGCCATGTCCTCCACATTCCCTGAATTGCACTGGACTCGGCCCACGCAGGGCCGACGCACCATCCTACGGGAACGGCAACCCCCAAGGCCAATCGCCCAACCTGCACCTGGCCGGGCCCGTGCGAGGGGACGCCCGCGTCAGTCGGAGAGCGGGGCGAAGTCGGCGCCGACGCGCGCGAGCCCGGCCTCTCCCCCGTCCGCCGCGGTGAGCACCCACAGCCCCGCGTCGGTGACCGCGACGGTGTGCTCCCAGTGGGCCGCGCGGCTGCCGTCCGAGGTGACGACCGTCCAGTCGTCGGCGAGGGTGCGCGTCTCGATGCTGCCGAGGGTGACCATCGGCTCGATGGCGAAGGTCGCCCCCGACGGGACCGTGGGGCCGCTCGAGGTGACCCCGTAGTTGGGGACGTGCGGGTCCATGTGCATCTCCCGGCCGATGCCGTGACCGGTGTAGTCCTCGAGGATGCCGTAGACCTCCACACCCGACACCCCGTCCCGACGGCGTCGCTCCAGAGCCGCGTCGACCGACTCCTCGACCGCGTCCCCGACCGCGTACAACCGGCCCCCGGGGCGCAGCGCCGCGATGCCGGCCCACAGCGAGGCCTCGGTGTCGTCCATGAGGGCGAGGTCGGCGGCACGGCCACGCTCCCGGCCGCCGACGACGAGGCTGACCGCGGCGTCCCCGTGCCAGCCCTCGACGATCGCCCCGCAGTCGATGGAGACCAGGTCCCCGTCGGCGAGGACCCGCCCCCCGGGTATGCCGTGCACCACCTCGTCGTTGACCGAGATGCACAGGCTGCCGGTGAACCCGTGGTAGCCCAGGAAGCTCGGTGTCGCACCGGCTCCGCGGATGGCCTCCTCGGCCAGGGTGTCGAGCTCGAGGGTGGTCACCCCGGCGGTGGCGTGCTCGGTGGCCAGGGCCAGCGTCCGCGCCACGACCGTGCCCGCCCGCCGCATGGCGACGAGCTGGTCCGGGGTCTTGGCCTCGATACGGGGCCGACGCCGGAGGAGGGACATCAGCTCTCGCCGGTGGCGCCCGGCGTGCCGGCCGCGGCCGGCACCTGCGACAGGGCGGCCTCGATGCGGCCGGTGACCTCGTCGACAGCCCCCATCCCGTCGACGCGCCGGAGCAGGCCGCGAGCCTTGTAGTGGGCGGCCAGCGGGGCCGTCTCCTCGGCGTACATCCGCATGCGCTCGCGGATGACGTCCTCGGTGTCGTCGGCCCTGCCCTGCTCCTGCGCACGGGCCAGCAGCCGCTGCACGACCTCGTCGGTGTCGACCGTCAGCTCGACCACGACGTCCAGCTGGTGGCCGGTGTCGCCGAGCATCTCGTCCAGCGCCTCGACCTGCCCCGTGGTGCGGGGGTACCCGTCGAGCAGGAAGCCGGCGGCCGCGTCGGGCCGGGCGAGGCGGTCACGCACGATCGCGTTGGTGATCTCGTCCGGGACGTAGCCGCCGGAGGCCGTGATCTGCTTGACCTGCAGGCCGAGGTCGGTCTCGTCCTTGATGTTGGCCCGGAAGATGTCACCGGTGGAGATGGCGGGGATGCCGTGGGCGGCGGACACGTGGGCGGCCTGGGTGCCCTTGCCGGCACCGGGGGGCCCGAGCAGGATGAGGCGCATCAGCGGAGGAACCCTTCGTAGTCGTGCTGCTGGAGCTGGGACTCGATCTGCTTCACCGTCTGCAGGCCGACGCCCACGATGATGAGGATCGAGGCACCACCCAGCGGGAAGTTGGCCACCCCCATGACGTTGAAGGCGATCAGCGGGATGACGGCCAGACCGGCGAGGTAGAGCGCGCCGGGGGTGGTGATGCGGTTGATGACGTACTCGAGGTACTCGGCGGTGGGACGACCGGCCCGGATGCCCGGGATGAAGCCGCCGTACCGCTTCATGTTGTCCGCCACCTCGGTCGGGTTGAAGGTCACCGACGTGTAGAAGAAGCAGAAGAAGATGATCATGGCCGCGTACAGCAGCATGTAGACCCAGTGCGTGCCGGAGCCGGTGGCGCCCATGGACAGGTAGCGGTCGATGAAGCCCACCCAGGCCGGCGCCGTGGCCCCCGGCTCCGTCGGCCGGTTGAAGTTGGCCAGCAGCGAGGGAAGCATGAGGATCGAGCTGGCGAAGATGATGGGGATGACGTTGGCCATGTTGAGCTTGAGCGGGATGTAGGTCGACGTCCCGCCGTACTGGCGACGACCCACCATCCGCTTGGCGTACTGCACCGGGATGCGGCGCTGGCACTGCTCGACGTAGACGACGAGCGTCATGATGACCAGACCGAGCAGCATGACGAGCACGAAGGTCGTCACCGAGCTCTGGTAGATGGCCCCCAGGGCCGCGGGGAAGCCGGCCGCGATGGAGATGAAGATCAGCAGCGACATCCCGTTGCCGACGCCCTTCTCGGTGATGAGCTCCCCCAGCCACATGATGAGCCCGGTGCCCGCCGTCATCGTGAGCACCATGAGCGCCAGCGTCCAGATGCTCTCGTCCGGCATCACCGAGGTGCACGTCGCGCCGAAGAGGCGAGCCGGCTCGCGGGCGATGGTCACGAGGGTGGACGCCTGCAGGACCGCGAGGCCGATGGTGAGGTAGCGGGTGTACTGGGTCATCTTGGTCTGACCCGACTGCCCCTCCTTCTTGAGCTGCTCGAACCGCGGGATGACCACGGTGAGCAGCTGCACGATGATCGCCGCCGTGATGTAGGGCATGATCCCCAGCGCGAAGATGGACAGCTGCACCATGGCCCCGCCGGAGAACAGGTTGACCATGCCCAGCACGTTGCCCGACAGCTCGGCGGTGTTGAGGCACTGCTGCACCAGGCCGTAGTCGACGCCGGGCGTCGGGATGTGCGTCCCGAGCCGGTACAGCGCCATGATGGCGAGCGTGAAGAGGATCTTCTTGCGAAGATCCGGCGTCTTGAACGCGCGCACGAAGGCGGAGAGCATTCAGGTCCTCCTGTGGGTCTCCCCCGACGCCGGTCGTCGCGGTCGACGACGCGCCCGGGGAGGCGAGCATGAGTCGCCCCCGACGATAACACCAGGGGTGGTGGGGGTGGGTAGCAGTGAGGCCCCGCGCCGCGGGGCGACGCAGGGCCTCACTCGAGGTGTGACAGGACCGGGGCCGGAGCCTCAGACCTCCGTGGCGCTCCCACCGGCAGCCTCGAGCTTCTCCTTGGCGGAGGCCGAGAACTTCGTGGCGGTCACGTCGAGCGCGACCGACACCTCACCGGTGCCGAGCACCTTGACGGGCTGGCCCTTGCGGACCGCACCCTTGGCGACGAGCTCGTCGGTCCCGACGGTGCCGCCCTCGGGGAAGAGGGTGGCCAGGGTGTCGAGGTTGACGACCTGGTAGGTCACCTTGAACGGGTTGGTGAAACCACGCAGCTTGGGCAGCCGCATGTGCATCGGGGTCTGACCGCCCTCGAAGGTCGCCGGCACCTGGTACCGGGCCTTCGTGCCCTTCGTGCCACGACCCGCGCTCTTGCCCTTGGACGCCTCACCGCGACCCACACGGGTCTTCGCGGTCTTGGCGCCGGGGGCCGGACGCAGGTGGTGCACCTTCAGCGCGGCCGCCTCGCGGCGGGTGGTGCTGTCGGCCATATCAGTCAACCTCCTCCACGGTCACCAGGTGGGCGACCGTGCGGACCATGCCCCGGAACTCCGGGCGGTCCTCCTTGACGACGGTGTCCCCGATCCGCTTGAGGCCCAGGCTCCGGACGGTCTCCCGGTGCATGTGCTTCGTGCCGACGGTGGACTTGATCTGGGTCACCTTGAGCTTGGCCATCAGGCACCTGCCTTCGCCTCGGCCGCGGCCTCCGCACGTGCCTTGAGCATGGCGTGCGGCGCGACCTCCTCGAGTGACTTGCCCCGACGGGCCGCGACGGCCTCGGGCTGCTCGAGACCCTGCAGCGCCGCGACGGTGGCGTGCACGATGTTGATGGAGTTGCTCGACCCGAGCGACTTGCTCAGGACGTCGTGGATCCCCGCGCACTCGAGCACGGCGCGCACCGGACCCCCGGCGATGACACCGGTACCCGGGCTGGCCGGCTTGAGCATGACGACACCGGCGGCGGCCTCGCCCTGGATCGGGTGCGGGATGGTGCCGGCGATCCGCGGGACGCGGAAGAAGTTCTTCTTCGCCTCCTCGACCCCCTTGGAGATCGCGGCCGGCACCTCCTTGGCCTTGCCGTAGCCGACGCCCACGGTTCCGTCGCCGTCACCCACCACGACGAGCGCGGTGAAGCTGAAGCGACGGCCACCCTTGACGACCTTGGCCACGCGGTTGATCGTCACGACGCGCTCGAGGTACTGGTTGCGGTCGTCGTCCCGACCCCCGCGGCCACCACGGCCGTCGCGATTGTCTCGGTTGTTGCTGTCCCGGCCGCCGCGACGGTTGTCGCGGGCGTCACCGGACGTGGAACCGGAACCGGTTCCACGTCGCTGGAAGTCACCAGCCATCGAAAAGTCCTCTTTCCTCGTTCTCGCAGGTCCGAATCAGAGCGCCAGGCCGCCCTCGCGGGCGCCCTCCGCGATCGCGGCCACGCGGCCGGCGTACCGGTTGCCGCCACGGTCGAAGACCGCCGCGTCGACGCCCGCCGCCTTGGCCCGCTCGGCGAGCAGCTCGCCGACCCGCCTGGCCTTGGCCGTCTTGTCGCCCTCCAGGGCACGCAGGTCCGACTCCATGGTGGAGGCGGAGGCCACGGTGGCGCTCTTGGTGTCGTCCACGAGCTGGACGAAGACGTGACGCGAGGACCGGTTGACCACGAGACGCGGACGCTCCGCGGTCCCGGTGACCTTCTTGCGCAGCCGCACGTGGCGGCGGCCCCGTGCTGCGCTCTTGCTGTTGGCGCGCTTGACGATGATCTGTGCCATGGCTTACTTACCAGCCTTTCCGACCTTGCGGCGGATGCGCTCACCCTCGTAGCGCACGCCCTTGCCCTTGTAGGGGTCCGGCTTGCGCAGCTTGCGGATGTTCGCGGCGACCTCGCCGACCTGCTGCTTGTCGATGCCCGTGACCGAGAACCGCGTCGGGTTCTCGACCTGGAAGGTGATGCCCTCCGGGGCCTGGATGAGGATGGGGTGGCTGTAGCCGAGCGCGAACTCGAGGTCGCTGCCCCGGGCCACCACGCGGTAGCCGGTGCCGTGGATCTCGAGCTTCTTGGTGTAACCGTTGGTCACACCCTCGACCATGTTGGCGATGAGGCTGCGGGTGAGCCCGTGCCGCGAGCGCGAGTCGCGCTCGTCGTCGGGTCGGGTCACCTCGATGCTGCCGTCCTCGCCCGCGGCCACCGCGATGGGCTCGACGACGTCGAGCGCGAGCTGGCCCTTGGGCCCCTTGACCGTGACGGTCGAACCGTCGATGGCCACGTCGACACCGGAGGGGACGGTGACGGGGAGTCGTCCGATACGAGACATTCTTGTGAGCTCCTTACCTTCTGCTCCGGGTCACCAGACGTAGGCGAGCACTTCGCCGCCGACGCCCTTCTCGGCCGCCTGGCGGTCGGTGAGCAGGCCGGAGGACGTGGAGATGATCGCCACTCCCAGGCCGCCCAGCACGCGGGGCAGGTTGGTGGACTTCGCGTAGACACGCAGGCCCGGCTTGGAGACGCGGCGCACACCGGCGATGGAGCGCTCCCGGTTGGGGCCGTACTTGAGGTCGATGATCAGCGTGGTCCCCACCTCGGCATCCGCGGAGGACCAGGAGGCGATGTAGCCCTCGGCCTTGAGGATGTCGGCGATGGTCGCCTTCAGCTTGGAGTACGGCATGGAAACCTGGTCCTTGTGCGCCGAGTTGGCGTTCCGGATCCGGGTCAGCATGTCCGCGATCGGGTCGGTCATGGTCATGGGCTTCGTGCCCTTTCTCACCGCGGTTTCCCCCCGGGCATGGTGCCCGGGGCGACCTTCGATGTTCCAGGTGGGTGGTTACGTCAGTGAAGGATGTGCCGGAGGACGGGCGGGGAGGCCCGCCTCACCAGCTCGACTTGGTGACACCGGGCAGCTCGCCGCGGTGCGCCATCTCGCGCAGGCAGATCCGGCACAGGCCGAACTTGCGGTAGACCGAGTGCGGACGGCCGCACCGCTGGCAGCGGGTGTAGGCGCGCACCTTGAACTTCGGCTTGCGGTTGGCCTTGTTGATGAGAGCAGTCTTCGCCATGCTCAGTTCTCCTTGAACGGGAAGCCCAGGTGCTTGAGCAGCGCCCGGCCCTCGTCGTCGGTGGTGGCGGTGGTGACCAGCGTGATGTCCATGCCGCGGACCCGGTCGATCTTGTCCTGGTCGATCTCGTGGAACATCGACTGCTCCACCAGACCGAAGGTGTAGTTGCCGTTGCCGTCGAACTGCCGCGGGGACAGCCCGCGGAAGTCGCGGATGCGCGGCAGGGCCAGCGACAGCAGCCGGTCGAGGAACTCCCACATCCGGTCCCCGCGCAGCGTCACGTGGGCGCCGATCGGCATCCCCTCGCGCAGCTTGAACTGGGCGATGGACTTGCGGGCCTTGGTGACCGACGGCTTCTGGCCGGTGATCGTCGCCAGGTCCCGGATGGCGCCCTCGATGAGCTTGCTGTCGCGAGCGGCCTCCCCGACACCCATGTTGACGGTGATCTTCACCAGGCCGGGGACCTGCATGGGGTTGGCGTAGCCGAACTGCTCGGTCATCGCCGGGGCGATGTCCTGGCGGTAACGCGCCTTGAGCCGGGGTGCCGCCGCGGCGGCGGAACCGGCCTGCGTCTCGGTGGTCTCGGTGATCGTGTCAGTCATGCTCAGAGGTCCTTACCCGAGCGCACCGCCACGCGGGTGCGCACCGTCTTGTCACGGCCATCGCGGTCCACCTGCTCGACGCGGGTCTTGATCCGCGTCGGCGTCTTGGTCTCGGGGTCGACCACCATCACGTTGGACACGTGGATGGGGGCCTCCTGGACCTGGATGCCGCCGGTGTTGACGCCGCGCTGGCCACCCGCACGAGTGTGCTTGGTGATGCGGTTGACGCCCTCGACCAGCACGCGTCCGGTGTCGGTGTGCACGGCGATGACGCGGCCCTGCAGGCCCTTGTCCTTGCCGGCGATGACCTGCACCAGGTCGTTCTTCTTGATCTTCATCTTCGCCATGTCTCAGATCACCTCCGGCGCGAGCGAGACGATCCGCATGAATCGCTTGTCGCGCAGCTCACGGCCCACCGGGCCGAAGATGCGGGTGCCGCGGGGGTCTCCGTCGTTCTTGAGGATGACCGCGGCGTTCTCGTCGAAACGGATGTAGCTGCCGTCGGGGCGACGGCGCTCCTTGCGGGTGCGGACGATGACCGCCTTGACGACATCGCCCTTCTTCACGTTGCCGCCGGGGATGGCGTCCTTCACGGTCGCCACGATGGTGTCCCCGATGCCCGCGTAGCGGCGGCCGGAACCGCCGAGCACGCGGATGCACAGGAGCTCCTTGGCACCGGTGTTGTCGGCGACGCGCAGTCGCGACTCCTGCTGGATCACTGTTCGTTCTCCTACTGCCGGCTGGTTCTCGCCCGCGGGGGCCGAGCCTGGCCAGACGTCGTGGATGAAAGGGTTCGTTGGCGGGACGCGAGGGTCCCGCAGGTGGGGGTCGGAGTGCGGCCTACTTGGCCTTCTCGAGGATGTCGACCAGCCGCCACCGCTTGGTGGCGGACAGCGGGCGGGTCTCCATGATGAGGACCCGGTCGCCGACGCCTGCGGAGTTGCCCTCGTCGTGCACCTTGACCTTGTTGGTCGTGCGGATGACCTTGCCGTAGAGGCCGTGCTTCACGCGGTCCTCGACCTGGACGACGATCGTCTTGTCCATCTTGTCGCTGACGACGTAGCCCTGACGGGCCTTGCGGTAGTTGCGGTCACCGCCGTGCCCGAGCGAGCTCTCGCTGGGCTCGTGCGCCTCGACCGACGCGGAGGCCGTGCCGGCCTGGGTCTGGGTGCTCTCGCTCATGCTCAGCCCACCTTCTCGTTCTCGTCGGACGCACGGCCGATGCCGAGCTCGCGCTCGCGCATCTCCGTGTAGATGCGCGCGATGTCCTTGCGGACCGCACGCAGCCGGCCATGGCTCTCCAGCTGCCCGGTGGCGGACTGGAAGCGCAGGTTGAACAGCTCCTTCTTGGCCTCGGCCAGGGCATCGGCCAGGGGGCCGTCCTCCAGGCCGCGCAGCTGCTCGGGGGTCAGGTTGTCGGAACCGACAGCCATCAGATGTCACCACCCTCACGGGAGACGAAACGGGACTTCATGGGCAGCTTGTGCATCGCCAGACGCAGCGCCTCGCGGGCGACGTCCTCGGACACACCGGACAGCTCGAACATGACGCGGCCCGGCTTGACGTTGGCCACCCACCACTCGGGCGAGCCCTTGCCGGAACCCATGCGGGTCTCGGCCGGCTTCTTGGTCAGCGGACGGTCGGGGTAGATGTTGATCCACACCTTGCCGCCTCGCTTGATGTAGCGGGTCATGGCGATACGAGCGGACTCGATCTGCCGGTTGGTGACGTAGGCCGGCGCGAGGGCCTGGATGCCGTAGTCACCGAACGCGAGCTGGGTGCCACCCTTGGCGTTGCCGGAGCGGCCCGGGTGGTGCTGCTTGCGGTGCTTGACGCGACGGGGAATCAACATCAGGACTGCTCTCCCTCGGTGGTAGCGGGGGCGGCGGTCGCCGAGTCCGTCTGCGCAGCAGCGGGGGCCTGCTCCGAGCTCGCGGCGTCGTCGCGCCGCGGGGCACGGCCGCGGCGCTCGCCACGCTCGCCCCCGGGGCCGCCACGACCACCGCGGCCGCCGCGGCGGTCGCCACGCCCGCTGGGGGCCTGGGCCTCCTCGCGAGCGAGCTCCTTGGCGGTCAGGTCGCCCTTGTAGATCCAGACCTTCACGCCGATCCGGCCGAAGGTCGTCTTGGCCTCGTACAGGCCGTAGTCGATGTTGGCGCGCAGGGTGTGCAGCGGCACACGGCCCTCGCGGTAGAACTCCGACCGGGACATCTCGGCGCCGCCAAGACGGCCCGAGCACTGGATCCTGATGCCCTTGGCGCCGGCGCGCAGGGCGGACTGCATGCCCTTGCGCATCGCGCGCCGGAAGGTCACGCGGGCGGCGAGCTGCTCGGCGATGCCCTGGGCCACCAGCTGCGCGTCCACCTCGGGGTTCTTCACCTCGAGGATGTTGAGCTGGACCTGCTTGCCGGTGAGCTTCTCCAGGGCACCGCGCAGCCGGTCGGCCTCGGCGCCACGGCGCCCGATGACGATCCCCGGGCGGGCCGTGTGGATGTCGACGCGGACGCGGTCGCGGGTGCGCTCGATCTCGACCTTGGAGATGCCGGCCCGGTCCATACCGGTCGACAGCAGCTCACGGATCGCGACGTCTTCCTTCACGTAGTCGCGGTAGCGCTGCCCCTCCTTGGTGGAGTCGGCGAACCAGCGGCTGCGGTGGTCGGTCGTGATGCCCAGGCGGTAGCCGTTCGGGTTGATCTTCTGCCCCATCAGCGGGCACCTCCCTTGGTCTTCTCGGCGACGACCACGGTGATGTGGCTCGTGCGCTTGTTGATGCGGCTGGCGCGGCCCTGCGCGCGCGGCCGGAACCGCTTCATGGTCGGGCCCTCGTCGACGAAGGCGGACGCGACGACGAGGCGGGCCTCGTCGATGCCCGAGCCGCTGTTGTCGGCGGCGTGCCGGGCGTTGGCGACCGCGCTGTTCAGGACCTTGAGCACCGGCTCGCTGGCGCTCTGCGGGGCGAACCGCATGAGGGCCTGCGCCTCCGGGACGCTCTTGCCCCGGATGAGGTCGACGACACGGCGGGCCTTCATCGGCGTCACGCGGACGAACCGCGCCTGCGCCTTGGCTTCCATGACGAATCCTTCTTCCGTGGTGTTCGTGGTGGTCGTCATCGGCGGCGACCCTTCCTGTCGTCCTTCTCGTGACCCTTGAACGTGCGGGTCGGAGCGAACTCACCGAGCTTGTGGCCGACCATCGACTCGGTCACGAAGACCGGGACGTGCTTGCGGCCGTCGTGCACGGCCAGGGTGTGGCCGAGCATGTCGGGGGTGATCATCGACCGGCGGGACCAGGTCTTGATGACGTTCTTGGTTCCGGCCTCGTTCTGCGCGTCCACCTTCTTGGTGAGGTGGTCGTCGACGAACGGGCCCTTCTTCAGGCTGCGAGGCATACTTCGGACTGCTCCTAAACTCAGCGCTTCTTGCCGGTCCGGCGACGACGCACGATGAGCTTGTCGCTGGGCTTGTTGGGCTTGCGGGTACGTCCCTCGGGCTGACCCCAGGGGCTCACCGGGTGACGGCCACCGGAGGTCCGGCCCTCACCACCACCGTGCGGGTGATCCACCGGGTTCATGACCACACCGCGGACGGTCGGGCGCTTGCCCTTCCACCGCATCCGGCCGGCCTTGCCCCAGCTGATGTTGCTCTGCTCGGCGTTGCCGACCTCGCCGATGCTGGCGCGGCAGCGCGCGTCGACGTTGCGGATCTCCCCGGAGGGCATGCGCAGCTGCGCCATGCTGCCCTCCTTGGCGACCAGCTGGACGCGGGCCCCGGCCGAGCGGGCGATCTTGGCTCCCCCACCGGGCCGCAGCTCGATGGCGTGGATGACGGTACCGACCGGGATGTTGCGCAGCGGCAGGTTGTTGCCGGGCTTGATGTCGGCGGACGGGCCGTTCTCGATGGTGTCGCCCTGCTTGAGCCGGTTCGGCGCGATGATGTAGCGCTTCTCGCCGTCGGTGTAGTGCAGCAGGGCGATGCGGGCGGTGCGGTTGGGGTCGTACTCGATGTGCGCGACCTTGGCGTTGACGCCGTCCTTGTCCGCACGACGGAAGTCGATCACCCGGTAGGCGCGCTTGTGCCCGCCACCGATGTGCCGCGTCGTGATTCGACCGGAGGCGTTGCGCCCACCCGTCTTGGACAGCGGCTTGACCAACGACTTCTCGGGGGTCGTCCGGGTCACCTCGACGAAGTCGGCCACGCTCGAGCCGCGTCGGCCCGGCGTCGTCGGCTTGTACTTGCGAATAGCCATTCTGGAAAGTCCTCTAGCTTCTCGTCTCGTGCCCCGGCGCTCAGAGCGTGCCGAAGATGTCGATGGATCCCTCACGAAGCGTGACGATCGCCCGCTTCGTGTCCTTGCGGCGGCCCATCCCGAACCTCGTGCGACGGGCCTTGCCCTGACGGTTCATCGTGTGGACCGAGGAGACCTTCACGTCGAAGATGGCCTCCACGGCCTTCTTGATCTCCGACTTGTTGGCGCGGGGGTCGACCAGGAAGGTGTACTTGCCCTGGTCCAGCAGCGCGTAGGACTTCTCGGACACGACCGGCGACAGCAGGATGTCGCGGGGGTCCTTCTGGGTGCTGAAGGTGCTCATGCTCACTTGCTCTCCTCGGCAGTCGTGGTGCTCACGCCGGAGATGAAGGTGTCCAGGGCGGCCTGGGTGAAGACCACGTCGTCGGAGCACAGCACGTCGTAGGTGTTGAGCTGGTCGACGAACAGGACGTGCACGTCGGGCATGTTGCGCACCGAGCGCAGCCCGAGGTCGTCCGCGCGGTCCAGGACCACGAGGAAGTTCGGCCGGTCCGACAGGGCCTGCAGGACCGTGCGCGCGGTGCGGGTGGAGGGGGCCTCCCCCTCCACCAGCGCCGACAGCACGTGGATGCGGCCGTGGCGGGCGCGGTCCGACAGCGCACCGCGCAGGGCGGCGGCCTTCATCTTCTTGGGCGTCTTCTGGGCGTAGCTGCGCGGCTGCGGGCCGTGCACCGTGCCACCGCCGGCGAACTGCGGGGCGCGGGTCGAGCCCTGGCGGGCGCGGCCGGTGCCCTTCTGCCGGTAGGGCTTGCGGCCACCGCCGCGGACCTCGCCGCGGGTCTTGGTGGCGTGCGTCCCCTGCCGGGCCGCGGCCAGCTGGGCCACGACGACCTGGTGGATCAGGGGCACGTTGGTCTGCACGTCGAAGAGCTCCGCGGGCAGGTCCACCGTGCCGGCGTCTCCACCGGCGGGCTTGGTGATGGTGATGGTGGTCATGTCAGGTTCACGCACCCTTCGCGGCCGTGCGCACGAGGACGACGCCGCCGCGGGGGCCGGGGACGGCACCCTTGATGAGCAGCAGGCCCTTGTCCGCGTCCACGGCGTGGACGGTCAGGTTCGAGGTGGTCTGGCGCTCGCCGCCCATCCGGCCGGCCATCCGCAGGCCCTTGAAGACGCGGCCCGGGGTGGCGCAGCCACCGATGGAGCCCGGCTTGCGGTGGTTGCGGTGAGCACCGTGGGAGGCGCCGACGCCGGAGAAGCCGTGGCGCTTCATGACGCCCGCGAAGCCCTTGCCCTTCGTGGTGCCGGTGACGTCCACCTTCTGGCCACCCTCGAAGGTCTCGGCGGTGATCTCCTGGCCGAGCTCGTAGTCGCCGGCGTCCGCGGTGCGCAGCTCGGCGACGTGCCGGCGCGGGGTGACCCCGGCCTTGGCGAAGTGGCCCTTCAGCGGCTGGGTCACCTTGCGCGGGTCGATCGCCCCGAAGGCGATCTGCACCGCGTCGTACCCGTCGGTCTGCGCGTTGCGGACCTGGGTCACGACGGCGGGGCCGGCCTTGATGACCGTGACCGGCACGAGGCGGTTGTCGGCGTCCCAGACCTGGGTCATGCCGAGCTTCTCGCCGAGCACGCCCTTGACGGTGCGCCTGGTGGTCGATGCAGTGGTCGCAGTAGTCATCGTCGTCACACTCACAGCTTGATCTCGATGTTGACGTCCGCCGGGAGGTCGAGACGCATCAAGGAGTCGACCGCCTTGGGGGTGGGGTCGACGATGTCGATCAGCCGCTTGTGGGTTCGCATCTCGAAGTGCTCGCGGCTGTCCTTGTACTTGTGCGGCGACCGGATGACGCAGAAGACGTTCTTCTCCGTCGGGAGCGGCACCGGGCCGACCACCGTGGCGCCAGCACGGGTCACCGTGTCAACGATCTTGCGCGCCGAGCTGTCGATGACCTCGTGGTCGTACGACTTCAGCCGGATGCGGATCTTCTGTCCCGCCATCGCTTGTCTGACTCTCTCTCGTCGTCCGTCTGGAACATTCGTGGTCCGGTCCGACGGGCCTTCCACCGACCCCCGCGGTCGGGCGTGTCGCGCCTCCCGCGGACGTCACCCAGGGATCCTCAGATCGTTCTGGGCGGTGTCCGTGCCCGGCTCGGCCGGGGCTTGCGCTGCCGTCGCCCGCGCCACGTGGGCGCGTGCCGTACGGCCGGCGGCGCACACATGGGTGAGCACCGCGCGTCAAGCAACCTGTCCAGTGTGCCATGCGTCGTCGGCATACCTCAAATCGGTGCCGCGAGAACCTCCGGGAGGGCCTCCCTCACATCGGTGCCGCGAGAACCTCCGGGAGGGCCTCCCTCACATCGGTGCCGCGAGGACCTCCACCAGGGCGGGCCGTGACCACGCCTCGCGGACAACCGGGCTGGACCGCAGGTAGTCCGCCACGGCCTCCTCGCTCATGCCGTGGCTCTCCCGGAGACCCTCGGCGATGGTGCGCAGGTAGGGCGCGGTCGGCGCCAGGGACCCCAGCGCGTCGACGTCCTCGGCGGTGAAGGTCAGCACCGGGAGATCCTCGATGGTCCCCACGCGGTGGATGGTCTCGTAGCGCCCCGGCCCGGCGACGTCATAGCCCTCGGACAGCACCCGGGACAGGTCCAGCCTGCCCCGGGGCTCCCGGTGCATCTCCTGCGCCGCGACGTCCACGAACTGCTCCGCCGTCAGCAGGTAGGCCCGTGCCGCCACCCCGCGCGGGTCCTCACCGGGCACGTAGAAGGCGATCCCCCCGCCCCACGTCACCGACTCCCACCCGAAGTGCAGCCGGCCGGGGAGGTGGACCGGCCGGTCCCCCGTGGGTGGCTGCGGGTCGCGGGCCCCGGTCTGCGTCCGACGTGCCCCCGAGGCGGTACCCCCCTGCAGGTAGGTGAGGAAGCGGCGACGGCTGAGGTTCGACCCGTACGCGGCATACCAGACCCTCATCCCACCAGCCTGCCACGTGCGCCTCGGAGTCCGGCGAGCCACCCGCCCCGGGACGTCAGGAGCCCCCGTCACCGAGAACGGTGACGGGGGCTCCTGCGCGGGACGGGCCCGGCTCAGGTCACTTGAGGATCTTGGTGACCCGACCGGCGCCGACGGTGCGGCCGCCCTCGCGGATGTTGAACATCAGGCCCTCCTCCATGGCGATCGGCTGGATCAGCTCGACCTTCATGTCGGTGTTGTCGCCGGGCATGACCATCTCGGTGCCCTCGGGCAGGTGCACGACACCCGTGACGTCCGTCGTCCGGAAGTAGAACTGCGGACGGTAGTTGTCGTAGAACGGCGTGTGCCGGCCACCCTCGTCCTTGGACAGGATGTAGGCCTGCGCCTCGAACTCGGTGTGCGGGGTGATGGTGCCCGGCTTGACGATGACCTGACCGCGCTCGACGTCCTCACGCTTGGTGCCACGCAGGAGCAGGCCGACGTTCTCGCCCGCACGCCCCTCGTCGAGCAGCTTGCGGAACATCTCGATGCCGGTCACGGTCGTCTTGCTCGAGCCCGGGCGGATGCCGACGATCTCGATCTCCTCGTTCACCTTAAGGATGCCGCGCTCGATGCGGCCGGTGACGACGGTGCCACGACCGGTGATCGTGAAGACGTCCTCGACGGGCATCATGAACGGCTTGTCCAGGTCGCGCTCGGGCTCCGGGATGTACTCGTCCACGGTGTCCATGAGCTCGAGGACGGTGTTGGCCCACGCCTCGTCGCCCTCCAGCGCCTTGAGCGCGGAGACCTTCACGACGGGCAGGTCGTCACCGGGGAACTCGTAGGAGGACAGCAGCTCGCGGACCTCCATCTCGACGAGCTCCATGATCTCCTCGTCGTCGACCATGTCGGCCTTGTTGAGGGCCACCACGATGTAGGGGACGCCGACCTGGCGGGCCAGGAGGACGTGCTCCTTCGTCTGCGGCATGGGGCCGTCGGTGGCGGCGACCACGAGGATGGCACCGTCCATCTGGGCAGCGCCGGTGATCATGTTCTTGACGTAGTCGGCGTGACCCGGGCAGTCGACGTGCGCGTAGTGACGCTTCTCCGTCTGGTACTCGATGTGCGCGATCGAGATCGTGATGCCGCGCTGCTTCTCCTCGGGCGCCTTGTCGATCGAGTCGAAGGGCGACGCCTGGTTCAACTCCGGGTACTTGTCGTGCAGCACCTTGGAGATGGCAGCCGTGAGGGTGGTCTTGCCGTGGTCGATGTGACCGATGGTGCCGATGTTGACGTGCGGCTTGCTCCGCTCGAACTTGGCCTTCGCCACTGGGGTGTCCTCCTGTTGGACTCGGGATGTGCGATCGTCACCGGTGCAGGACCGGGGGCGACGTCTGGATGGGTGTTGCTCGGTCCATCACTCCGCGGACGGAGTGAACGGGCTCACTCGCCGCGGACCTTCTTGATGATCTCCTCGGCGACGTTCTTGGGAACCTCGGCGTAGGAGTCGAACTGCATCGTGTAGTTGGCACGACCCTGGGTCCGGGACCTGAGGTCACCAACGTACCCGAACATCTCGGACAGCGGGACCACGGCCTTGACGACCTTGGCACCGGAGATGTCCTCCATGGACTGGATCTGCCCACGGCGGGAGTTGAGGTCGCCGATGACGTCCCCCATGTAGTCCTCCGGGGTCCGGACCTCCACGGCCATCATGGGCTCGAGCAGCACCGGGTTGGCGCGGCGGGCGGCCTCCTTGAAGGCCATCGAGCCGGCGATCTTGAACGCCATCTCCGAGGAGTCGACGTCGTGGTAGGCGCCGTCCAGCAGGGTGGCCTTGATGCCCACGACCGGGTAGCCGGCCTGGATGCCGACCTGCATCGCGTCCTGGATGCCCTGGTCCACCGAGGGGATGTACTCCTTGGGGACCCGGCCGCCGGTGACCGAGTTCGCGAACTCGTAGAGCTCGCCCTCGGCGGTGTCCATCGGCTCGAAGGTCAGCTGCACCTTGGCGAACTGGCCCGACCCACCCGTCTGCTTCTTGTGGGTGTAGTCGTACTTCTCCACGGCCTTCTTGATGGTCTCGCGGTAGGCGACCTGGGGGGCGCCGACGTTGGCCTCGACCTTGAACTCGCGCTTCATGCGGTCCACGAACACGTCCAGGTGCAGCTCGCCCATCCCGCCGATGACGGTCTGACCGGTCTCCTCGTCCAGCCGGACGGTGAAGGTCGGGTCCTCCTGGACCAGCTTCTGGATCGCGGTGGACAGCTTCTCCTGGTCGCCCTTGGTCTTGGGCTCGATGGCGACGTGGATGACCGGCTCCGGGAAGCTCATCGACTCCAGCACGATGTGCTGGCTCATGTCGGAGAGCGTGTCACCGGTGGTGGTGTCCTTGAGGCCGATCATCGCGTAGATGTGGCCGGCCGAGGCCGAGCCCACCGGGTTCTCCTTGTTGGAGTGCATCTGGAACAGCTTGCCGATGCGCTCCTTCTTGCCCTTGGTCGCGTTGTAGACGGGCTGACCGGCGTCGATCTTGCCCGAGTAGACGCGCACGTAGGTCAGGGTCCCGAAGAACGGGTGGGTGGCGACCTTGAAGGCCAGCCCGGAGAAGGGCTCGCTGGAGTCCGGGCGACGGGTCAGCTCGACGGTCTCGTCGTTGGGGTCGTGCCCGATCATCGGCGGCACGTCCAGCGGCGAGGGCAGGTAGGAGATGACCGCGTCCAGCATCGGCTGCACGCCCTTGTTCTTGAAGGCCGAGCCGCACAGGACCGGGTAGGCCTGCGAGGTGACGGTCATGGCGCGGATGCCCGCGACCAGCTCCTCCTCGGTCAGCTCGCCCTCGTCGAGGTAGCGCTCCATCAGCTCGTCGGTCGCCTCGGCGACCTGCTCGACCAGCTTCTCGCGGTACTCCTCGGCCTGGGCCTGCAGGTCCTCGGGGATCTCCTCGACGGCGTAGTCCTCACCCTTCTCGACCTCGCCGCGCCACGTCAGCGCGCGCATCTTGATGAGGTCGATGACGCCGACGAAGTCGCTCTCGGCACCGATGGGCAGCTGGACGACCAGCGGGGTCGCGCCCAGCCGGTCCTTGATGGTCTGCACGGTGAAGTAGAAGTCGGCACCCAGCTTGTCCATCTTGTTGACGAAGCACACGCGCGGGACGTCGTACTTGTCGGCCTGGCGCCACACGGTCTCGGACTGCGGCTCGACACCCTCCTTGCCGTCGAACACCGCGACCGCGCCGTCGAGCACGCGCAGGGAGCGCTCCACCTCGACGGTGAAGTCGACGTGCCCCGGGGTGTCGATGATGTTGATCTGGGTGTCCTTCCAGAAGCAGGTCGTCGCGGCCGACGTGATCGTGATGCCGCGCTCCTGCTCCTGCTCCATCCAGTCCATGGTCGACGCGCCGTCGTGCGTCTCGCCGATCTTGTAGTTGATGCCGGTGTAGAACAGGATCCGCTCGGTGGTCGTCGTCTTGCCGGCATCGATGTGAGCCATGATGCCGATGTTGCGGACCTTGTTGAGGTCCGTGAGGACGTCGAGTGCCACAGTCTCTCTTCTCTGGTTGTCTCTCGTGGTCAGTGCGATGCGGGTGCGCGGTCGGGGCGGGGGGCGCGGCCGGCGCGCCTGCCCTGCCCCGACCCGCAGGTCACCAGCGGTAGTGGGCGAACGCCTTGTTGGCGTCGGCCATCTTGTGGGTGTCCTCACGACGCTTGACCGCGGCGCCCAGGCCGTTGCTCGCGTCGAGGATCTCGTTCATGAGGCGCTCGGTCATCGTCTTCTCCCGGCGCTGCCGCGAGTAGCCCACGAGCCAGCGCAGGGCCAGCGTGGTGCTGCGGCCGGGCTTGACCTCGATCGGCACCTGGTAGGTGGCGCCACCCACGCGGCGGGACTTGACCTCCAGCGCCGGCTTGACGTTGTCCAGCGCGCGCTTGAGCGTCTGCACGGGGTCGGTGCCGGTCTTGGCGCGGCAGCCCTCGAGGGCGCCGTAGACGATGCGCTCGGCGGTCGCCTTCTTGCCGTCCAGCAGGATCTTGTTGACCAGCTGGGTCACCAAGGTCGAGCCGTAGACCGGGTCGTTGATGAGCGGACGCTTGGGAGCAGGGCCCTTACGAGGCATTACTTCTTCTCCTTCTTCGCGCCGTAGCGGGACCGGGCCTGGTTACGGCCCCGGACGCCCTGGGTGTCCAGGGACCCGCGGATGATCTTGTAGCGGACACCGGGCAGGTCCTTCACCCGGCCGCCGCGGACGAGCACGATCGAGTGCTCCTGCAGGTTGTGGCCGACCCCCGGGATGTAGGCCGTGACCTCGACGCCGCTGGTGAGGCGCACGCGGGCGACCTTGCGCAGGGCGGAGTTCGGCTTCTTGGGGGTGGTGGTGTAGACACGGGTGCAGACGCCGCGGCGCTGCGGGTTGCCCTTGAGGGCCGGGGAGTTGGTCTTCTTGACCTTGTCCTGCCGGCCCTTGCGGACAAGCTGGTTGATCGTAGGCACTGATGCTCCGTCAGTCGTGGATGGTCTTCGCTGGCCGCACGGGGGTCCGTGCGGGTCACGCTCCTTGGGTTGCGCCGTTCCTCGACCCCCGCACCCGGGTGTGTCGGAACCGCTGCTCTCCCCTGCACTTCCCGTCCGGACCACCGTGCGACGTAGGTGCCGCGCGCGACCCGGGCGGACTGCCCGGCGAAAGGTGGGTGCGAGCGCTGCGGCCCGCCTGCGCGCAGGACCTAGCCCGCACACAGTTCTCCAGGATACCGGGAGCGACGGCGCGGGGACAAATCCGCGACCCGGCGGACGCGCCAGGGGCGGGTATGCCGTGAGTCACGGCATACCCGCCCCTGGCGGTGTGCGAGGTCGGACCTGCGCTCAGTAGCGCGGCTCGTCCACGGGGACGTCGTCGAGGCGGACGGCCTCGCCGCTGCCCTGGCCGAACGTGCCGGCGTAGTCGAAGTCCTCGTAGTCCGGAACCGCGTAGGCCGCAGCCTTGGCCTCCTCGGTGGGCTCCACCGTGAGGTTGCGGTACCGCGTCAGGCCGGTCCCCGCGGGGATCAGCTTGCCGAGGATGACGTTCTCCTTCAGCCCCAGCAGCGGGTCGCTCTTGGCCTCCATCGCGGCCTCGGTGAGGACGCGCGTGGTCTCCTGGAAGGAGGCCGCGGAGAGCCAGGAGTCGGTCGCCAACGAGGCCTTGGTGATGCCCATGAGCTCGGGACGGCCCGAGGCCGGGCGCCCGCCCTCGGAGACGACCCGACGGTTCTCGGTCTCGAAGCGGCCACGCTCGGAGAGGGTGCCGGGCAGGAGCTCGGTGTCCCCCGCCTCGATGATCGTGACGCGCCGCAGCATCTGCCGGACGATGACCTCGATGTGCTTGTCGTGGATCGAGACACCCTGCTGGCGGTACACACCCTGGACCTGGTCGACCAGGTGCTGCTGGGTGGCCCGCGGGCCGAGGATGCGCAGGACCTGCTTGGGGTCGATCGCGCCGACCACGAGCTGGGTGCCGACCTCGACGTGGTCGCCGTCGGCGACCAGCAGGCGGGCCCGCTTGCTCACCGGGTAGGCGTGCTCGTCGCTGCCGTCGTCCGGGGCGAGGAGCAGCCGGCGCGACTTGTCCGTGTCCTCGACCTCGATCCGGCCGGTCGCCTCGGCGATCGGGGCGACCGCCTTGGGCGTGCGGGCCTCGAACAGCTCGACGACACGCGGCAGACCCTGCGTGATGTCGTCACCGGCCACACCACCGGTGTGGAAGGTGCGCATCGTCAGCTGGGTGCCGGGCTCACCGATGGACTGGGCGGCGATGATGCCGACGGCCTCGCCGATGTCCACCAGCTTGCCGGTCGCGAGGCTGCGTCCGTAGCACTTGGCGCAGGTGCCCACCAGCGACTCGCAGGTCAGGACCGAACGGACCTTGACCTCCTCGACGCCGGCGTTCACCAGGGTGTCGATGACGACGTCACCCAGGTCGATGCCCGCCTGGGCGAGCACCTGGCCGTCGACCTCCACGTCCGCGGCGAGGGTCCGCGCGTAGACCGCGGTCTCGACGTCGTCGTGCTCGCGCAGCGCGCCCTCGGCGCCGGCCTGCGCGATCGGCATCACGAAGCCACGGTCGGTGCCGCAGTCGTTCTCCCGGATGATGACGTCCTGGCTCACGTCGACCAGCCGCCGCGTGAGGTAGCCCGAGTCGGCGGTCCGCAGCGCGGTGTCCGCCAGGCCCTTGCGGGCACCGTGCGTGGAGATGAAGAACTCCAGCACGGACAGGCCCTCGCGGAAGTTGGACTTGATCGGACGCGGGATGATCTCGCCCTTGGGGTTGGCCATGAGGCCGCGCATCCCGGCGATCTGCCGCAGCTGGAACCAGTTGCCTCGGGCGCCCGAGGTCACCATCCGGTAGATGGTGTTGTCCTTGGGCATCGAGGTCTCCAGCTCCTTGGCGACCTCGTTGGTGGCCTGGGTCCAGATCTCGATGAGCTCCTGGCGCCGCTCGTCGTCGGTGATGAGACCGCGCTCGTACTGCAGCTGCACCTTGGCGGCCTTGGCCTCGTAGGAGGACAGGATCTCGGTCTTGCGCTCCGGCGTCTGCACGTCGGAGACCGCGACCGTGGTGCCCGAGCGGGTGGCCCAGTGGTAGCCGGCGTCCTTGAGCGAGTCGAGGCTCGCGGCGACCTGCACCTTGGTGTAGCGCTCGGCCAGGTCGTTGACGATCCCGGAGAGCCGCTTCTTGTCCACCACCTCGTCGACGTAGGCGTAGTTGGGCGGCAGGGCGTCGTTGAACAGCGCCCGACCCAACGAGGTCTCCATGACGAAGGTGTCGACGACACCGTCCTCGCTCACCTGGGCGCCCTCGGGCAGCGCGAAGCCCTCCGGCGGCGCGGTCTGGTTGAGCCGCAGCCGGATGGCCGTGCCCAGCTCGATCTGGCCGGCGTCGAAGGCCATGCGGGCCTCCGCGACCGAGCCGAAGCTGCGCAGGTGGTGGTTGCCGTCCTCGTCCACGAGGTATGCCGACCCCGCCTCTCCCCGGGTGTTCTCCGAGGTGAGGTGGAACAGGCCGATGATCATGTCCTGGGTGGGCATGGTCACCGGGCGGCCGTCGGCCGGCTTGAGGATGTTGTTGGAGCTGAGCATGAGGATCCGGGCCTCGGCCTGGGCCTCCGCCGACAGCGGCACGTGGACCGCCATCTGGTCACCGTCGAAGTCGGCGTTGAAGGCGGTGCAGACCAGCGGGTGGATCTGGATCGCCTTGCCCTCGACCAGCTGCGGCTCGAAGGCCTGGATGCCCAGACGGTGCAGCGTGGGGGCACGGTTGAGCAGCACGGGGTGGTCGGTGATGACCTCCTCGAGCACGTCCCAGACGACGCTGCGGCCACGCTCGACCATGCGCTTGGCCGACTTGATGTTCTGCGCGTGGTCCAGGTCGACCAGCCGCTTCATGACGAACGGCTTGAACAGCTCCAGCGCCATCTGCTTGGGCAGACCGCACTGGTGCAGCCGCAGCTGGGGACCGACGACGATGACCGAACGCCCGGAGTAGTCGACGCGCTTGCCCAGCAGGTTCTGCCGGAACCGGCCCTGCTTGCCCTTGAGCATGTCGGAGAGCGACTTCAGCGGCCGGTTGCCCGGTCCGGTGACGGCGCGCCCGCGGCGGCCGTTGTCGAAGAGGCTGTCGACGGCCTCCTGCAGCATGCGCTTCTCGTTGTTGACGATGATCTCCGGCGCGCCTAGGTCCAGCAGCCGCTTGAGGCGGTTGTTGCGGTTGATGACGCGGCGGTAGAGGTCGTTGAGGTCGGAGGTCGCGAAGCGGCCACCGTCCAGCTGGACCATGGGGCGCAGGTCCGGCGGGATGACCGGCACGCAGTCCAGCACCATGCCGGCCGGCTCGTTCTTGGTCTGCCGGAAGCTGGTGACGACCTTGAGCCGCTTGATGGCCCGGGTCTTGCGCTGTCCCTTGCCGGTGGCGATGGTCTCGCGCAGCGACTGGGCCTCGGCGTCCAGGTCGAAGCTCTCCAGCCGCTTCTGCAGCGCGGCCGCACCCATGCCTCCCTCGAAGTACATGCCGAAGCGGTCCCGCATCTCGCGGTAGAGGATCTCGTCGCCCTCGAGGTCCTGGACCTTGAGGTTCTTGAAGCGGTCCCAGACCTGCTCCAGGCGCTCGACCTGGGCGTCGGCGCGCCGACGGATCTGGTTCATCTCCCGCTCGGCACCGTCCTTCACCTTGCGCTTGGCGTCGGACTTGGCGCCCTCGGCCTCGAGCTCGGCGAGGTCGGACTCCAGCTTCTTGGCCCGCTCCTCGACGTCGGAGTCGCGACGGTTCTCCATCGCCTTCTTCTCGGTCTGGATCTGCGCCTCGAGGCTGGGCAGGTCCTGGTGGCGCCCCTCCTCGTCGACCGTGGTGATCATGTAGGCCGCGAAGTAGATGACCTTCTCGAGGTCCTTCGGAGCCAGGTCCAGCAGGTAGCCGAGCCGGCTCGGGACGCCCTTGAAGTACCAGATGTGGGTGACCGGCGCGGCGAGCTCGATGTGGCCCATCCGCTCGCGGCGGACGCCCGCCCGGGTCACCTCGACGCCGCAGCGCTCACAGATGATGCCCTTGAAGCGGACCCGCTTGTACTTGCCGCAGTAGCACTCCCAGTCCCGGGTGGGGCCGAAGATCTTCTCGCAGAAGAGGCCGTCCTTCTCGGGCTTGAGGGTGCGGTAGTTGATGGTCTCGGGCTTCTTGACCTCGCCGTGGCTCCAGGTCCTGATGTCCTCGGCCGTCGCCAGGCCGATGCGCAACTCGTCGAAGAAGTTGACGTCTAGCACTTCGTGCTTCCTTCTCTCGTATGCAGAAATCTCACGTTCATTGGTGGGGCGCCGGACGTAGCGGTCGGGCTACGCCCGGCGACCTCGACACTCCGCGGAACCAAGCTCGCTTCGCTCGCGGTTCCCCGGTCAGACTTCCTCGACCGAGCTGGGCTCGCGGCGGCTCAGGTCGATCCCGAGCTCCTCGGCGGCCCGGAACACCTCGGTGTCCGACTCGCGCAGGTCGATCTGGCTGCCGTCGGAGGACAGGACCTCGACGTTCAGGCACAGCGACTGCATCTCCTTGATGAGCACCTTGAAGGACTCGGGGATGCCGGGCTCGGGGACGTTGTCGCCCTTGACGATGGACTCGTAGACCTTGACCCGGCCGGTGACGTCGTCGGACTTGATGGTCAGGAGCTCCTGCAGGGCGTACGCGGCACCGTAGGCCTCCAGCGCCCACACCTCCATCTCACCGAAGCGCTGGCCACCGAACTGGGCCTTACCACCGAGCGGCTGCTGGGTGATCATCGAGTACGGCCCCGTGCTGCGCGCGTGGATCTTGTCGTCCACGAGGTGGTGCAGCTTGAGGATGTACATGTAGCCGACCGAGATCTCCTCGGGGAAGGGCTCGCCGGAGCGACCGTCGAACAGCTTGGTCTTGCCGCTGTTGTCGATGAGGCGCTTGCCGTCGCGGGTCGGGGTCGTCGAGTCCAGCAGGCCGGCGATCTCCTCCTCGCGGGCGCCGTCGAAGACCGGGCTCGCGACGCGGGTCCGGGGCTTCGCGCTCCGGGCGTCCTCGGGGATGAGCTCGGCCCACTCCGGCTGCCCGGCGATCTCCCAGCCCTGCGCCGCGGCCCAGCCGAGGTGCAGCTCCAGGATCTGGCCGATGTTCATCCGGCCCGGGACGCCCAGCGGGTTGAGCACGACGTCGACCGGCGTGCCGTCCTCGAGGAAGGGCATGTCCTCGACCGGGAGGATCTTGGAGATGACGCCCTTGTTGCCGTGCCGGCCGGCGAGCTTGTCGCCGTCGGTGATCTTGCGCTTGTTGGCGACGTAGACGCGGACCAGCTGGTTGACGCCCGGGGGAAGCTCGTCGCCCTCCTCGCGGTCGAAGACCTTGACGCCGATGACCGTGCCGGTCTCGCCGTGCGGCACCTTCATCGAGGTGTCGCGGACCTCGCGGGCCTTCTCGCCGAAGATGGCGCGCAGCAGGCGCTCCTCGGGGGTCAGCTCGGTCTCACCCTTGGGCGTGACCTTGCCGACGAGCAGGTCGCCGTCGCGGACCTCGGCACCGATCCGGATGATGCCGCGCTCGTCGAGGTCGGCCAGGACGTCGTCGGAGACGTTCGGGATGTCCCGGGTGATCTCCTCCGGACCCAGCTTGGTGTCGCGGGCGTCGATCTCGTGCTCCTCGATGTGGATCGAGGAGAGCACGTCGTCCTGGACCAGACGCTGGGAGAGGATGATCGCGTCCTCGTAGTTGTAGCCCTCCCACGGCATGAACGCCACGAGCAGGTTGCGGCCCAGCGCCATCTCGCCGCCGTCGGTCGCCGGACCGTCGGCCAGCAGCTGCCCCGCCTCGACGTGGTCGCCCACGTCGACCCGGACCTGCTGGTTGTAGCAGTTGCCCTGGTTGGAGCGGGTGAACTTGTTGATCTTGTAGGACTGGTAGGTCCCGTCGTCGTTGGCGACGGTCACCAGGTCCGCGGAGACCTCCTGGACCGCGCCCGCCTTGGCGGCGCGCACGACGTCACCGGAGTCCAGCGCGGCACGGTACTCCATGCCGGTGCCCACCAGCGGCGCCTCGGCGCGCACCAGCGGCACCGCCTGACGCTGCATGTTGGCACCCATGAGCGCACGGTTGGCGTCGTCGTGCTCGAGGAACGGGATCATCGCAGTCGCCGCGGACACCATCTGGCGTGCCGAGACGTCCATGTAGTCCACCTCGGAGGCGGGCACGTCGACGGCCTCGCCCTCACGGGCCCGGACCAGGACGCGCTCGTCGAGGAAGGTGCCGTCGTCGTCCAGCTTGGCGTTGGCCTGGGCGATGACGAACCGGTCCTCCTCGCCGGCCGAGAGGTAGTCGACGACATCGCTGACCTTGCCGTCCCTGACCCGGCGGTACGGGGTCTCGACGAAGCCGAACGGGTTGATCCGCCCGTAGGACGCCAGCGAGCCGATGAGGCCGATGTTGGGCCCCTCCGGGGTCTCGATCGGGCACATGCGGCCGTAGTGGCTGGGGTGCACGTCGCGCACCTCCATGCCGGCCCGGTCACGGGACAGACCACCCGGGCCCAGCGCGGACAGACGACGCTTGTGCGTCAGCCCGGAGAGCGGGTTGTTCTGGTCCATGAACTGGGACAGCTGGCTGGTGCCGAAGAACTCCTTGATGGAGGCGACGACCGGCCGGATGTTGATGAGCGTCTGCGGGGTGATCGCCTCGACGTCCTGGGTGGTCATCCGCTCGCGGACGACCCGCTCCATCCGGGACAGGCCCGTGCGCACCTGGTTCTGGATGAGCTCGCCCACGCTGCGCAGACGGCGGTTGCCGAAGTGGTCGATGTCGTCGACCTCGGCCGGGACCTCGCCGCTCGGGCTGCTGACGGCCTGCTCGTCGGCATGCAGCGCCACGAGGTACTTGATCGTCGCGACGATGTCGTCGGTGCCGAGCACGGACTCCCCGAGCGGCGCCTGCAGCCCCAGCTTCTTGTTGACCTTGTAGCGACCGACCTTCGCGAGGTCGTAGCGCTTGGGGTTGAAGTACAGGTTGTTGAGCAGCGTCTCGGCCGCGTCGCGCGTCGGGGGCTCGCCCGGGCGCAGCTTGCGGTAGATGTCCAGGAGCGCCTCGTCCTGGTCGGTGGTGTGGTCCTTCTCCAGGGTGAGCCGGATCGACTCGTAGTCGCCGAACTCCTCGAGGATCTGGTCCGTGGTCCAGCCGAGCGCCTTGAGCAGGACGGTGACGCTCTGCTTGCGCTTGCGGTCCACCCGCACGCCGACCTGGTCGCGCTTGTCGATCTCGAACTCCAGCCAGGCGCCGCGGCTGGGGATGACCTTGGCGGAGTAGATGTCCTTGTCCGAGGTCTTGTCGAGGCTGCGCTCGAAGTAGACACCCGGGCTGCGCACCAGCTGGGAGACGACCACCCGCTCGGTGCCGTTGACGATGAAGGTGCCGCGCGGCGTCATGAGCGGGAAGTCGCCCATGAAGACGGTCTGGCTCTTGATCTCGCCCGTCGAGTTGTTGATGAACTCCGCCGTGACGAACAGGGGGGCGGAGTAGGTCATGTCCTTCTCCTGGCACTCCTCGACGGAGTACTTCTGCTCCTCGAACCGGTGGTCGCGGAAGCTCAGCGACATGGAGCCGGAGAAGTCCTCGATCGGCGAGATCTCCTCGAAGATCTCCTCCAGACCGGAGGTGGTGGGGATGTCGTCGCGCCCCTCAACGGAGGCGCTGGCTGCGGCGACCCGCGCCTGCCAGGCCTCGTTGCCGAGGAGCCAGTCGAAGCTCTCGGTCTGGAGCGCCAGAAGATCCGGAACCTCGAGGGGCTCCCGGATCTTGGCGAAGCTCAGTCGTCCGGAGGGCGTCTGAGCGGTGGACACAGTCTTCTTCGCAGTGCGCGAGGCAGCCAAGGATGGTCCTTCCACGGGCCTAAATGTGTGCGGCGGTCAGGCGGCGCCCGGCCTGTTCTCGGATGCAGCGCGAAGCGATGGTGTCCAGCGCCTCGGCGGACCGGCCGGGGCGCGCACCGATCTCTTCAGCGGGATCGAGGGCAGGTGAAGGGCAGCGCAAAGATTTATCCTACACGCCGCATGGCCCGACGTCCAACCCTGGACGACGGGAACGGCCGCGGCACCGGACGTCGGCTCAAGGGCGGGCGCGCCCCTGGTGGATCCCGACCTCCGCCAGCGGCGGATGCGTCCGATGATGGTGCTCCCTGGGCCCCCTGCCCGTCAAGCACGTCCGCTCCTGGGCGTGTCCGTCCCCTCGTCGTCGGCCCGACGCCGGGCCGCACGCACCGCGGGCGGGGCCGGACACCCGTGGGTGCCCAGACCCCGCCCGCGGCGGAGGTGAGAGGTGCCGGTGGGGAGTCACGGCATACGCCGCGCCCCCACCGACGGGCTCACTTGAGGGTGACGGTCGCGCCGGCGCCCTCGAGCTGCTCCTTGGCCTTCTCGGCGGCCTCCTTGTCGACCTTCTCCAGGACCGGCTTCGGCGCACCGTCGACCAGGTCCTTGGCCTCCTTGAGGCCGAGGGAGGTCAGCGCGCGGACCTCCTTGATGACCTGGATCTTCTTGTCGCCGGCGGCCTCGAGGACGACGTCGAACTCGTCCTGCTCCTCGGCGGCGGCGGCCTCGCCGGCACCACCGGCGGGGGCACCGGCGGCAGCCACGGCGACCGGGGCGGCGGCGGTGACCTCGAAGGTGTCCTCGAAGGCCTTGACGAACTCGGACAGCTCGATGAGGGTCATCTCCTTGAACTGGTCAAGGAGCTCCTCGGTGCTCAGCTTCGCCATGATGGGCGTTCCTTCCTGTTGTATGCCGTGAGTGGCGTTGTGATGAATGCGCTGCTCGCGCGGCCCGGGGGCCGGCGCGCTCAGCCCTCGTCGCCACCCTCGGCGACGTCGGTGCCCGCCTCGGCCTCTGCCGGTGCGGTGGTGTCGGCGGAGTCCGCCGACGGGGTCTCGTCGGCAGCCGCCGACGTCGCCCCGGAGAGGGGACCGCCCTGCTCCTCGACCTTCGCGCGCAGCGCGTCGACGACCCGGGCGGTCGACGACAGCGGAGCGGCGAACAGGCCGGCAGCCTTGGACAGGTTGCCCTTCATGGCACCTGCCAGCTTGGCCAGCAGGACCTCGCGGGACTCCAGGTCCGCGAGCGTGGTGATCTCGGCGGGGGTCAACGGCCTGCCGTCGAGCACCCCACCCTTGATGACCAGGGCCGGGTTGGCCTTGGCGAAGTCACGCAGACCCTTGGCCGCCTCGACCGGGTCACCGGTGACGAAGGCGATGGCCGTGGGGCCCTGAAGGTGCTCGTCGAGGCCCTCGATGCCGGCCTCGGCAGCAGCACGCTTGGTGAGCGTGTTCTTCACCACGGCGTAGGTGGCGTGTTCACGCATGGAGGCGCGGAGCTCGGTGATCTGGCTCACCCGCAGCCCGCGGTACTCCGTGAGCACGGCCCCACCGGAGCTGCGGAACTTCTCCGTCAGCTCGGCGATGGCAGCAACCTTCTCGGGTGTCGCCATACTGGCCTCCTATCACGTCGTGGTGCCGGCTACCCCCCGGCCCGGCATGACGAGAGCCCCGGCGCAGGCGCACCGGGGCTCGCAGGACGCTCGTCGACCACAGTCGGACGGCTCGTGCTCGGTCCACCTACGCTGGTCGCCCCGACAGTGGTCGGAACCT
Organism: uncultured Serinicoccus sp.; assembly: GCF_947487915.1. Taxonomy (GTDB): domain Bacteria; phylum Actinomycetota; class Actinomycetes; order Actinomycetales; family Dermatophilaceae; genus Ornithinicoccus. The sequence continues at coordinate 34,420 of NZ_CANKYH010000007.1, forward strand.
TCGGCCGACGCCGCCCGACCCGACTCTCGCCGGACCCGGGCACGCCGACAACCGGCGGTCTTGGGTATGTCCCCAGGGTACGGCATACCCGGGGGTGGCCCAAATCCCGGGTGCCGGTCACCCCGCCGCACCGGGCGCCCGGCATCATGGGCCGGTGAGCGAGCAGTCGACGCGGGAGCGGTGGTACCACCGGTTCGTCACCGCGGGCCCCCAGGCCGAGTCCGACTTCGGCGGGACCGACCGGGTGAGCCGCGGCGGGCTGCGGCTCATCGGCGCCAACGCCCTGCAGAGCATCGGCGACCAGGTGGTCAACGCCAAGACGGTGCTCCCCTGGCTGCTGACCCTCGTGGGCGCGCCCGCGGCGCTGGTGGGGCTGCTGGTGCCCGTGCGCGAGGCCGGGTCGATGCTCCCGCAGGCCGCGCTGACGCCGTGGGTGGTGGCCCACCCGCGCCGCACCCGGGTGTGGATGCTCGGCGCGGCCGGCCAGGCGGGGGCGACGGCGGCCATGGCGGCAGCGGCCCTGGCGCTCGACGGGTGGGTGGCAGGGGCCGCGGTCCTGGCCGCGCTCGCGGTCTTCGCCCTCGCGCGCTGCCTGTGCTCGATGGCGGCCAAGGACGTGCAGGGTCGGACGGTGCCGAAGGGGCAGCGCGGCCAGGTCACCGGGGCCGCGACCATGGTCTCGGGGGCGGCGGCCCTGGTCATCGGGGTGGCCCTGCAGCTGCTCGGCCCCGGCCTGGACGCCCCGGCGCTGGCGGCCTTCCTGCTCGGCGCGGCGCTGATGTGGGCGCTCGCGGTCCTGGTCTACGCGGGGATCCCCGAGGAGCCCCGGGAGCCGGAGGAGGAGCGGCAGCACTGGTGGACCGACACGGTCGGCCTCCTGCGCGACGACGCCGGGTTCCGCCGGTTCGTCCTGGCCCGTGGGCTGCTCCTGGTGTCGGCGCTCGCGCCGCCCTTCCTGGTGACCCTGGCGGTCGACGCCGGCCGGTCCGGCGGCCAGGGCGAGGTCGCCGCCCTGCTCGGCGGACTCGGGTCGTTCGTCATCGCCCAAGGGGTCGCCTCGGTGGTCGGCGGCCGGGTCTTCGGGTCGCTGGCCGACCGGTCCAGCCGACTCGTCATGGTGCTCGGCGCGCTCGTCGCCTCCCTCGTCGTGCTCCTCGCGGTCGCCGCGGTGCTCGCGCTGCCGCAGCGGCCGGGAGCGCTGCTCGCCGTGCTGGTCACGGCATACCTCGTGCTGAGCCTCGTGCACGTGGGTGTCCGGGTGGCCCGCAAGACCTATGTCGTCGACCTCGCCGAGGGCGACCGGCGCACGCGCTACGTCGCGGTCTCCAACACCGCCATGGGCGTGATCCTGCTCGTCACGGGTGCGGTGAGCGCAGCCCTGGCCACCCTGGGCGCCGTCGCCGCCCTGGTCTTCCTGGCGCTGCTGGGGCTGGTCGGCGCCGCGGTCTCCTGGCGGCTGCCCGAGGTGTCGAGGGGCTGAGGACGGCCTGCCGGGTCACTCCCCCACTGCGCCGCCGCCCCGCTGACCAGCTGCCCAGCTGCCCAACTGCCCCACGAGTCACACCGACCACACGGCGCGGGGAAAGCTCCCTCCGCCGGGGATATTTCTCCGGCCCGGGGTCATTTCCCCGCACTCCGGGGCTCCTGCGGGAGGTGAGGCCGATGGGAGGACACCCGGGAAGGGCACGGAGGACGTCCGCGGGGACGACGACGCCCCCGGGAGCACGCGAGGTGCATCCGGGGGCGTCGTCGACGGCGGGTGGCCGTGGCCGCTCAGGCGGGCCTCACTCGGCCGGTGCGGTCTCCAGGACGCTGGCGACGCGCGCGGGGTCCATCGGGATGCCCGGGCCCATCGTGGTCGACATGGTCGCCTTGGTGACGTAGCGGCCCTTGGAGCTCGAGGGCTTCAGCCGCAGGATCTCCTCGATCGCCACGGCGTAGTTCTCCGCGAGGGTCGCCTCGTCGAAGGAGGTCTTGCCGATGATGAAGTGGAGGTTGCTGTGCTTGTCCACCCGGAACTCGATCTTGCCGCCCTTGATGTCGGACACGGCCTTGGCGGTGTCCATCGTGACGGTGCCGGTCTTGGGGTTGGGCATGAGCCCGCGGGGGCCGAGCACCTTGCCCAGGCGACCGACCTTGCCCATGAGGTCCGGGGTGGCGACGACGGCGTCGAAGTCCGTCCAGCCACCGGAGACCCGCTCGATCATGTCGTCCGAGCCGACGTAGTCGGCGCCGGCGTCCAGGGCGGCCTGCGCCTTGTCGCCGTTGGCGAAGACGAGGACCCGGGCCGTCTTGCCGGTGCCGCCGGGCAGGTTGACGGTGCCGCGAACGAGCTGATCGGCCTTCCGCGGGTCGACGCCCAGGCGCAGGGCGACCTCGACGGTCGCGTCGTACTTCGTGGTGCTGGTCTCCTTGGCCAGGCGGATCGCCTCGCGGGGGGCGTAGAACGACCCCTCGCCGAGCTTCTCCGCAGAGGCGCGGTAGGCCTTGCTGCGCTTCATGTGTCACTCCTCGTGGTGATGGTGGAGCTGTGGTCGGACGGGCCAGCGCAGGCCCTGCCACAGGGTTCGGGTATGCCGTCCGCCCAGTCGGGCGGGCGGCACTCCCCGGAGGTTCAGCTGGTGGTGATGCCCATCGACCGGGCGGTGCCGGCGATGATGCGCCTGGCCATGTCGAGGTCGTGGGCGTTGAGGTCGGCCATCTTCATCTCGGCGATCTCGGTGAGCTGCGCGTCGGTCAGCGTGCCGACCTTCGTCTTGTGCGGCTCGCCGGAGCCCTTGCCGACGCCCGTCGCCTTCTTGATGAGCTCGGCGGCCGGCGGGGTCTTGGTGATGAAGGTGAACGAGCGGTCCTCGTAGACCGTGATCTCGACCGGGATGACGTTGCCACGCTGGGACTCCGTCGCGGCGTTGTACGCCTTGACGAACTCCATGATGTTGACGCCGTGCTGACCCAGCGCGGGGCCGACGGGCGGGGCCGGGGTGGCGGCGCCGGCCTGGATCTGCAGCTTGATGAAGCCGCTGACCTTCTTGCTCTTGGGGGGCATGCTGATGTCTCCTTCGTCGGTGGGCCGACGCCGTGGGCGATGACCCGGTTGCATGCCGCGCACCGGCCGGTGCACGGCCGGGGGACGAGGTCCCCCGAGGGATCAGATCTTGGCGACCTGGTTGAACGACAGCTCGACGGGGGTCTCGCGGCCGAAGATCGAGACCAGCACCTTGAGCTTGTTGCTCTCGGGCAGGATCTCGGAGATCGTGGCGGGCAGGGTCTCGAACGGCCCCTCCATGACGGTGACCGACTCGCCGACCTCGAAGTCGACGTACGGCTGGGCCGGGCGGCCGAAGCCGTCGTCGCCGGTCCCGCCGCCCTCGGCGGCGGAGCTCGGCGCCGGCGCCGGGGTGTCGAACTTCGGGGCCAGCATGCTGACGACCTCGTCGATGCTCAGCGGCACCGGCTGGTGGGCGTTGCCCACGAAGCCGGTGACACCCGGCGTGTGCCGCACGGCGCCCCACGACTCGTCGGTCAGCTCCATGCGCACGAGCACGTAGCCGGGCATCCGCACGCGGCGCACCTGCTTGCGCTGGCCGTTCTTGATCTCCGTCACCTCCTCCATGGGGACCTCCACCTCGAAGATGTAGTCCTCCATGTTGAGGCTGGTGATGCGGGTCTCCAGGTTGTGCTTGACCCGGTTCTCGTAGCCCGCGTAGGAGTGGACGACGAACCAGTCGCCGTACTTGCCGCGCAGGACCGAGGTGAACTCCTCCAGCGGGTCGACCGCCTCGAGGACCTCCTCCGCGTCGGCGGGCTCCTCGGAGGCCACCTCGTCGTCCTCGCCGTAGACGGCCTCCTCCACGGGGTCGGCCGGGTCGTCACCGTCGTGACGCTCGGCGGCCTCCACGTCGGCGTCCTGGACGGACTGCTCGGCGGTGACCTCGTCGTGGTCGGGGGTCTGCTCGGACATGCCCTACTTCCTCAATGTCGTGTCGCGGCGCCGATCGGCACCGGGTGCTGCTCGCGGTCAGGCCCCGAAGACGAGACCGACCAGCCACTGGAACAGCTGGTCCAGACCGAAGACGAACGCCATCATCACCAGCACGAAGACGAAGACGACGATCGTGTAGGTGATGAGCTCGTTGCGGGTGGGCTGGACGACCTTGCGCAGCTCGGCCATGACCTGCTCGACGAAGGTCGCCGGACGGCCACCCTGCCCGGCGCCGGGCTGGCTACGGGCGACGCCGTCGGTGTCGCGGGCGGAGTCGGCCACGGCTCACCTTCCTGTCGCTGGTCTGGGTCTACCGGGGGCAGGAAGCCTCCCGGTCACGCAGGGCAAGAGGGACTCGAACCCCCAACCGCCGGTTTTGGAGACCGGTGCTCTACCAATTGAGCTATTGCCCTTCACCAGGTCCTCGCGACGCCGACCTGCTGCTGGGAGGCAGGCTGGCGCACGGTGCGAACACCCGAAGGGTCAGCATACGTGACGGCCGACAGGTTGGGCAAAAGACGGACGGCGGCTGACGCGACGTGAAGCGTCGATGCCATGATGGGGCACGTGAGCGAGCAGACCCGCATCAGCACCCGCATCGGATCCATCGCCGAGTCGGCCACCCTGGCCGTCGACGCCAAGGCCAAGGCCCTCAAGGCGCAGGGCCGACCCGTCATCGGCTTCGGCGCCGGCGAGCCGGACTTCCCCACACCCGACTACGTCGTGCAGGCCGCCGTCGAGGCCTGCTCCGACCCGGTCAACCACCGCTACTCCCCCGCGGGCGGTCTCCCCGCCCTCAAGGACGCGATCGTCGCCAAGACGCGTCGCGACTCCGGGTATGCCGTGGAGCCGGCCAACGTGCTCGTCACCAACGGTGGCAAGCAGGCGGTCTACAACACCTTCGCGGCGCTCCTCGACCCGGGCGACGAGGTCATCCTCCCCGCGCCCTACTGGACGACCTACCCGGAGTCGATCCGGCTGGCCGGCGGCACCCCGGTCGAGGTCTTCGTCGGCGCCGACGCGGCGTCGGGTCAGGCATACCTCGTCACCGTCGAGGAGCTGGAGGCCGCGCGCACCGAGCGCACCAAGGCCCTGCTGTTCTGCTCGCCGTCGAACCCGACCGGCGCCGTCTACCCGCCCGAGCAGGTCGAGGCGATCGGCCGCTGGGCGCTGGAGCACGGCATCTGGGTCATCACCGACGAGATCTACGAGCACCTGCTCTACGACGGTGCGCAGGCCCCGTCCATGCCGGTGCTGGTCCCGGAGCTGGCCGACACCTGCGTGGTGCTCAACGGGGTGGCCAAGACCTACGCGATGACCGGCTGGCGGGTCGGCTGGATGATCGGTCCGACCGACGTCATCAAGGCCGCCACCAACCTGCAGAGCCACGCGACCTCCAACGTCGCCAACGTCTCGCAGCGCGCGGCGATCGCGGCGCTGGAGGGGAGCCTGGACGCGGTGGAGGAGATGAAGCTCGCCTTCGACCGGCGCCGCCGCCGCATGGTGGAGATGCTCAACGCGATCGACGGGGTCGAGTGCCCCGTCCCCCAGGGCGCGTTCTACGCCTACCCCTCGGTCGAGGGCGTGCTCGGCAAGGAGATCCGCGGCCGCACGCCGCGCACGTCCGTGGAGCTCGCCGCCCTCATCCTCGAGGAGGTCGAGGTCGCCGTCGTGCCCGGGGAGGCCTTCGGCCCGAGCGGCTACCTGCGGCTGTCCTACGCCCTCGGTGACGAGGACCTCGAGGAGGGCGTGGGCCGGATCCAGGCGCTGCTCGCCGAGGCCCGCTGACGGGCCACCGGCCCGTCAGTCGGTGCCGAACTCCATGGCCGCCCAGTCCAGCGACTCCTCCTCGTCCTCGGTGGGGCCGACGCCGCCGGCGATCCGGTCCGCACCACCGGGAGTGAGCTCGCCGACCAGCGACGTCGTGGCCAGACCCAGCCGGGAGGGCTCCTCGGCGCCGAGCGCGCCCTCGGGGCGGCCGTCGGCGTCCGCGCCCGGCGCAGCCGCGGCTCCGACGCCCAGCAGCCCCATGGAGACGTACTGCTCCAGCCGGGCCCGCGAGTCCGCGATGTCGAGGTTGCGCAGGGTCAGCTGACCGATCCGGTCGGTGGGGCCGAAGGCGGCGTTGGTCACCCGCTCCATCGACAGCTTGTCGGGGTGGTAGCTGAAGGCCGGGCCGTCCGTCGCGACGATGGTGTAGTCCTCGCCCCGGCGCAGCCGCAGCGTCACCTCGCCGGTCACGGCGGAGGCGACCCACCGCTGCAGCGACTCCCGGATCATCAGTGCCTGCGGGTCCAGCCAGCGGCCCTCGTACATGAGCCGGCCCAGGGCCCGGCCCTGCGTGTGGTACGCCGCGGTGACGTCCTCGTTGTGGATCGCGTTGACGAGCCGCTCGTAGCAGATGTGCAGCAGCGCCATCCCGGGCGCCTCGTAGATGCCCCGCGACTTGGCCTCGATGATGCGGTTCTCGATCTCGTCGGCCATGCCGAGCCCGTGCCGGCCGCCGATGGCGTTGGCCTCCATGACCAGCGCGACCGCGTCGCCGCCGAAGTCCTCGCCGTTGATCGAGACGGGTCGGCCGTGCTCGAAGGCGACGGTCACGTCCTCGGTCGGGATGTCCACCTCGGGGTCCCAGAAGGGCACCCCCATGATGGGCTCGACGACCTCCATCCCGACGTCGAGGTGCTCCAGCTTCTTGGCCTCGTGGGTGGCGCCCCAGATGTTGGCGTCGGTGGAGTAGGCCTTCTCCTTGCTCGCCCGGTAGGGCAGGTCGCGCTCGGAGAGCCACTGGCTCATCTCGTCCCGGCCGCCGAGCTCGTGCACGAACTCCTCGTCCAGCCAGGGCTTGTAGATGCGCAGCTGGGGGTTGGCGAGCAGGCCGTAGCGGTAGAACCGCTCGATGTCGTTGCCCTTGTAGGTCGAGCCGTCCCCCCAGATGTGGACCTCGTCCTCCTTCATCGCCCGGATGAGCATGGTGCCGGTGACGGCGCGGCCCAGCGGGGTGGTGTTGAAGTAGGTGCGGCCACCGGAGCGGATGTGGAAGGCGCCGCAGGCCAGGGCCACGAGGCCCTCCTCGACGAGCTCGGGCCGACAGTCGACGAGCCGGGCGATCTGCGCGCCGTACTCGGCCGCGCGACCGGGGACGCCGTCGATGTCGGTCTCGTCGTACTGACCGATGTGGGCCGTGTAGGTGCAGGGCACGGCGCCCCTCTCACGCATCCACGCCACCGCGACCGAGGTGTCCAGACCGCCGGAGAAGGCGATGCCGACACGTTCACCGACAGGGATGCTCGTCAAGACCTTGGACATGCCACGAGTCTATGCGCGACCCCGTATAAATATGCAATCCGCAGGTCACGCGGCCTTCCCAGGCGGCGGTGCGCGTGGTGTGATGAGGGTATGCCCCGCCTCACGCCGCAGACCGCCCGGGTCTGGGCGACCGACGGGTGGCACGCGCTGGTCCTCGGGTGGCGGCCCGACTGGGTGAACCTGGTGCGGGTGACCACGGCGGCCGTGCTCGCCTACGTCATCACCCGGGCGGTCACCGTGGGGCCGATCGACCTCACCTGCTCGCTCACCGCGATCCTCGTCACCCAGGCCAGCGCGACCGGCTCGTTGCGCATGGGGATGGTGCGGGTGGGTGCGGTGCTCACCGGCATCGGCGTCGCTCTCGTCGTCTCCATCTGGGTCGGGCTCACCTGGTGGTCGTTGGGCCTGGTCATCTTCGTCTCGCTGCTGCTGGGCAGCCTCCTGCGGCTGGGCCCGCAGGCGCTGGAGACGCCGATCAGCGGCATGCTCATCCTCGGGGCCTCGCTGCAGAACACGGCGGCCGAGACCCGGGTGCTCACCACCCTCATCGGTGCCGCCGTGGGGATCCTGCTCCCGCTGCTGTGGCCACCGGCGATCCCCGTCGGCGCGGCCGCCGCCTCCGTGCGCACCGTGGCCCGCCGCCAGGCCGAGGTGTTCGCCGCGGCGGCCGACGACATCGACGAGGGCAGGGTCACCGGCGAGTCGATCGCCGCCCACCTGCGCGCCGCCCGCGACGTCGGCGACGACCTGGGCCGCGCGGGTGAGCTCGTCGGGCGGGTCAGCGAGATGTGGCAGTGGAACACCCGCACGATCGGGCGCGCGGACGTCAGCCCGTTGCTGCGCTCGGGCCTGGACTCGCTGCAGGACTGCGCCGCCGCCACCCGCGCCCTCTTCGTCGCCCTGGGCCACGAGGCCCGCGACGAGGATCCCGACGGTGCGCCGGAGTTCTCCGACGAGGTGCGGGCGGCGGTGGCGGTGGTGCTGCGCGACGTCGGCAGCTGCATCGACTCCTTCGGGGAGTTGGTCCAGGCCGAGACCAGCGGGGACCAGGAGCGGCGGCGCGTCCTGCTCGACGGCAACATGGAGCTGCTGCGGGAGACCCGCGCGATCCTCACCGAGCTCATGCTCATGGAGTCCGGGGGCGGCCCGACCGACCAGTGGTTGCTGCGCGGCTCCATCCTGCGGGCCGTGGACCGGATCCTGCAGATCCTCGACGCCCCGGCCCGGACGGCGCAGCACGCTCGCTGGCGCGACGAGCAGGGCCGGAGGCCCCTGCCGGGGCCCACCATCTCCCGCGAGTTCGCGCCCCTCGACCGAGCGGTGCTGACCTCGCTGCGGCGGGCCTGGCGGCGCGCCCGGCGGTCCGGAGCCGCAGCGGGCTCGGGGGCTGCGCCTACTCGTCGCCCCTGAGCTGGAAGCGCGCCAGCCGCCAGCCGGCGCCGCCGACGCCGACACCGAGCAGGACCAGCGAGGCGACGACGGCATAGGACGTCGACAGGTCGGCCACCGGCAGGTCGACGTCGGCGGCCACCTCCCCCAGCCGCTCGGCGAAGGCCCGCACCGAGACGTAGCGGAAGCCGCCGAGGAACCGGCCGAGCAGGCTCTCGACCACGGTGACGTAGACGAGCCCGGCGATCATCCCGTGCCGCGTGGCGGCCGCGATCGCGCTGAACAGCGCCGTGTAGAGCACCGCCCCGCCGGCCCCGACCACGACCGACACGACCACCCACCGTCCGCTCAGCCCGCCGGCCAGCGTGGCCCCCATCAGCCCGGTGACCGCGGCGGCCGCGGCGACACCGGCCGCGACGACGAACTTGGAGGCGGCCACGGCATACCTGCTCACGGGCGTCGACAGGAGGTAGACGACCGAGCCGTCGTCGATCTCCGGGCCGAGGACCCCGTTGGCCGCGAGCAGCGCCACCAGGGGCACGACCAGGGCGATCCCGACCTCGACGACCACGGCGTTGGCGGAGACCGGCTCCCCGGTCAGCGCGCGGAGCACCCCGGCCAGGGCGACGAGCAGCACGGGCAGGGCGAGGATGACCAGGCCGCGCCGTTGACCGACGAGGGCCTGCAGCGCGAGGCGCATGATGGTGAGGTTCATGACTGCACCAGGTAGGTGAACACCGACTCCAGGCTCTCGTCCGAGGGCGCGAGCTCGCGCACCGTGATGCCGGCCGAGCGGGCCAGCCGGGGCAGGGAGAGGGTGAACTCGCCCATGTCGGTCACCTCCACCGTGATCGCCTCCCCGGTCCCCACGCGGCCGAGCGCGACCGAGCGCACCCCGGTCAGGCCCATGAGCATCGAGGCCAGGCCCCGGTCGTCGCTGGAGCGCACGACGTAGTGGCTGGGGCGGTCGGTCATGAGCCGCCGGATGGCGCCGAAGTCCCCACTGGCCGCGTGCCGGCCCGAGACCACGACCTCGATCTGCCGAGCGATCTGCTCGACCTCCTCGAGGATGTGGCTGGAGAAGAGCACGGTGCGCCCCTGCTCCCCCATCCGGGTCAGCAGCTCCATGAGGTGCATCCGCTGGCGCGGGTCGACGCCGTTGAAGGGCTCGTCCAGCAGCAGCACCGTCGGCTCGTGCACGAGCGCCGAGGCGAGCTTGGCGCGCTGCCGCATGCCCTTGGAGAAGGTGCTGATCGGCCGGTCCGCGGCGTCGACGAGATCCACCTCCGCGAGCGCTCTCGCCGTCGCGGCGCGCGGGTCCGCGAGCCGGTGGAGCTCGGCGGAGGCCTGCACGAAGGCGCGGCCGGTGAGGTAGGAGAAGCTGACCTCCCGCTCGGGGACCAGTCCCAGGTCACGGTAGGCGCCGACGTTGCGCCACACGGGCGCCTCGCCGAGGCGGATGTCGCCGGCGGAGGGCGCGAGAAAGCCGGCCATCATGGCGATGAGGGTCGACTTGCCGGCGCCGTTGGGGCCGAGGAGGCCCGTGACGCCGGGACGGATGGACATGGTGACGTCGTTGACGGCGACGACGTTGCCGTACCACCGGGAGACGCCGGTGAGGGTGAGGTCGGTCATCACGCCCCCCTGCTGCGGTAGCGGCGCACGAGCAGCGCCAGCCCGAGGAGCATGAGGGCGAGGGCGCTGGCGAGCAGCAGCAGGCCGGTGGCGGCGCTGTCAGCGGGGGCGGGGAACTGGCTGGTGGCGTCCCCCAGCGACACCTGCACCGAGTCGACGAGCACGAAGGGGGACAGCAGGGCCGCCCAGTGCGCCAGGCCGGTGGCGCCCTCGGTGCTGGCGACCTCCTGCAGCCCGGCCGTCACGCCGAGCCCCACGAGCAGGACCATGATCGAGCCGGCGATGGCCAGCCCCCGACGGAGCGTCCACGAGGCGACGAGGGAGGCGACGGTGGCGACCAGCATGGCCAGCAGCACGGCCCCGGCGAGGGCCACCGCGACCCGCGGGAGCTCCTCCCAAAAGCTGGCGCCGGCGGCGAGCCCGCCGATGAAGAGCACGAGCAGCGGGGTGAGCACGAAGGCGAGGATGGCCAGCACCAGGGAGGCCCACCGGGTGAGCGCGAACGCCGTGGCGCCCAGGGGGCGGGCGAGGTAGAGGCTGATGACGCCGGAGCGCAGGTCGCGGCTGAAGAGCACCGGCGCCTGGGCCGCGACGAAGAGCACGACGAGGAAGGAGGAGCCGGCGTTGTAGGCGGAGTAGTTGAGCAGGTCGGACGAGAGGCCGATGATGCTCATGATCCCCACCTGGATGACGGCCGGGACGAGCGTCATGCCCAGCAGGGCGAAGGGCAGCACCTTGGCCTTGCCGGAGCGGCCGAAGCCGAAGACGGCCAGGACCCCGGAGAAGAGCAGCGCCCGGGTGATGCCGGCGCGCGAGGTGCGCTCACCGGCATACCGCCGGTAGCCGATGTCGTGGATGACCCCGGCGCTGCCCTGGGCGCTCATGCGGGCACCTCGTCGCGGAAGACGTCCTCGAGACGGCCCGTGCGGGCCTGCACGCGGACCAGCCCGAGGTCGAGGTCGGCGGCGGTGTCGCGGACGAGGTCGCGCAGCCGGTCGTGGGCGGCCGCGGCAGCCTCGCCGTCGAGGGCACCCGCGTCGGGGCCCCGTCCGCCCTCGGGGGTGTCGCCGGCCTCGGTGGGCAGGGCGGGGGCCAGGGGGTCGATCTCGATGAGGCCGCCGTGCGGGCGGCAGCTGAGCCCGCGTGCCGCCAAGGCCTCGCCCATGCGCCGTTGGGCGTCCGCCTCACCGGTGACCTCGATGAGCACCGCGCCCGTGTCGGCGAGGAAGCTCCGGGTCGCCTCCGAGCGCAGCAGGCGCCCACCGTCGAGGACGACCACGTGGTCGCTGATGCGCTCGAGCTCGCCGAGCAGGTGCGAGGTCACGAGGACGGGGATGCCGAAGTCGTGACCGATGCGCTGCACGAGAGCCAGCATGTCGTCCCGCGCGGCGGGGTCGAGACCGTTCGTGGGCTCGTCGAGCATCACCAGCTCCGGGTCGTGCACGAGGGCCTGGGCCAGCTTGGCGCGCTGCTTCATACCGGTGGAGTAGCCGCCCATGAGGCGGTAGCGCTCCTCGGCGAGGCCGACGTGACGCAGGACGTCGGCGGCGCGCTCGCGGGCGGGGGCCGGCGGCAGTCCCGACATCCGCCCCATGTGGACCACGAAGTCGATGCAGCGCATGTCCGGGGGCAGGCAGTCGTGCTCGGGCATGTAGCCCACGGCCCGGCGGATCTGCTCCCCCGACCCCTCGATGTCGTGGCCGAGCACGCTCGCGGACCCGGAGGTCGGCGCCAGCAGGCCGAGGAGGATCTTGATGAGGGTGGACTTTCCGGCACCGTTGGCGCCGACCAGGCCGGTGACCCCGTCGTCCACCTCGATGCTGAGGTCGTCCAGCGCGGGCACCTGGGCGGACCCGTAGCGCTTGGTCAGCGCGGTCGTCTGGATCACGGTCACGGCAGCGACTCTAGCGAGCGGCGGGGACCTCTCCCAGGGGGCCATCCCCCGTCTACCCTGGGGGGATGCCTGGACGCACGCGCTCGTTGCTCGCGCTGCCCAAGGCCCACCTGCACCTGCACTTCACCGGGTCGATGCGGGTGGACACCGTCCGTGACCTGGCGGACAAGCACGGCCTGCGTCTGCCGCACGCCCTGACCAGCCAGTGGCCACCGCGGCTGTCCGGGCACGACGAGCGCGGCTGGTTCCGGTTCCAGCGCCTCTACGACGCGGCCCGGGCCGTGGTGCGCGACGAGGCGGACATGCGGCGCATCGTGCGTGAGGCGGCCCACGACGACGCCGCCGAAGGCTCGCGGTGGTTGGAGATCCAGGTCGACCCCACGTCATACGCTCCCTTCGTCGGCGGTCTGACCCCCGCCCTGGAGATCGTGCTCGACGAGGCGCGCTCGGTCTCGGCAACGGGGCGGACCCAGGTCGCGGTGGTCGTGGCGGCCTCCCGCATGCGACACCCGTTGGACGCCCGGGCGCTCGCCCGGCTCGCGGCCCGGCACGCCGGTGACGCCGCCGGGACGGTCGTCGGCTTCGGTCTGTCCAACGACGAGCGGCGCGGCTGGACCGGTGACTTCGAGCCGGCCTTCCGGATCGCCTCGAAGGCGGGCCTGGCGAGCGTGCCGCACGCCGGCGAGCTGCTGGGGGCCGACCACGTCGCGGTTGCGCTCGACCACCTCCTTCCGGACCGGCTGGGCCACGGCATCCGGGCCGTCGAGGACGAGTCCGTGCTGGGCCGGGTGGTCGACGAGCAGGTGACGCTCGAGGTCTGCCCGGGGAGCAACGTCGCGCTCGGGGTCTACGAGCACCTCGGGGCCGTGCCTCTCCCCCGGCTGCTCGAGGTGGGCGCCCGCGTCGCGCTCGGCGCGGACGACCCGCTGCTCTTCGGCAGCCGCCTGGCCGACCAGTACGTCTCCGCCCGCCTCGACCACGGGCTCGACGACGACGCGCTCGCGCTCCTGGCGCGCGGCTCCATCGAGGGCTCGGTGGCCTCCCCGTCGACCCGACGCCAGCTGCTTGCCGAGGTCGACGCCTGGCTCGACGCCCCCGCACCCCCCACCGACGCGTGACCCCCGCGCCCCGCGGCGCCGGCCATCCCGGCGGGCCTTCGGCCGCACACCTGTGCCGGACACGTCACATTGAGCCCCCTCCAGAATCAGCCCGCCACTGAGCCCGCTCGCGGGTCAGCGGCGGGCTGAGTCAACTCACGACTCAGTGGCGGGGTGACCCGCCGACGGCCTCAGCTCGCCGCTGAGTTGACTGCCGCGTCACGGGCGGGGTGATCCGGGAGGGGACTCAACGTGACGTCTCCGGCGCAGGGGGTCCGGTGGGGGTCGATATCCCCAAGGGCGGCGAGGTCAGGGCGCCGTCCACAGGGCGGCGCGGGCGGGTGGCGGCCGGCGGCCGGGCGCGGGCAGGGTGGGCTGCACGAGAACGAGGGGGAGGAACAGGTGGCTGCGATCGACACCGGTGCGGCACGCGAGGGCGAGGACGAGGAGCACCCGAGGGGGCTGGTGGCCCCGCCCGGAATCCCACCGGAGAGCCAGGTGGCCGGACCGCGGCTACCGGGTGCGGCCGAACAGGTAGGACTGGCGCTGCGCGCGTTTCGTCGTGAGCGGGGATGGAGCCAGCGAGCCCTGGCCCAGAGCTGGGGTGTCCACCAGAGCCTGGTCGCCCGGGCGGAGCGTCATGCCGATCAGCTCAGCCTCGACGTCTGCCTCGAGCTGCTGCGTCGGGCCGGGGCGGGCCTGGCGGTGCTCGGCCCGGACGGTAGGCCGGTGGTCCGCTGGGAGGAGACCGACCTGGTCGCGGTGGACCGGTCCGGTCGTCGGTTCCCCGCCCACCGTGCAGTGCGACCGAGCACGTACGGGCCGACGTGGTGGTGGTTCCACGACTACTTCGGAGGACGCAGCTCGGGCCCTCGACCACGATGGACCGCGGAGGGGTTCGCGATCCCGCCGGGGACCCGCTACGGGAAGAAGCCACGGCCCGAGGCCCCCGGCGAGGGCCCGCGCTGGCCCGGATAGAACCGCCCGCGGATGGTGCCGCGAGGACGCCCGGGGATGGCGCCGCGAGGACGGCCCGCGGATGGTGCGTCGAGGACGGCCCGGGATCGTGCGGCGCAGGATGCTCGTGCGGATCACCCCTCGCCGACGCGAAGGGGCGGATAGCCCGGCGGCTCCTCGGTGGTGAGCGGCCGGGTCAGCGTGAACGTGCCCTGCTCACCACCGTCGGGCGCGTAGGTGCCGACCCCGTAGTACGCCTCGTCCGTCCAGCGGACCTCGCCCTGCTGCTGCGCCTCCACGTCCTCCCAGGAGAACTCGCCCGCCAGCACCGGCCCCCGGCACTGGGGTGGCATCGACTCCGCGACCGGACCGACGCAGAACTCCGGGGGTTCGTCGGCAGAGCGCTGCATGACGATGCCGATGCCGACCACCTCCTCGGCAGCGGTGCTCTGCGTCGGCGTCTGCGTGGCGGCTCCGCCGCCCGGGTCCACCACCTCGGCCCCGCACCCGGAGACGGCGAGAGCGACGCCGAGGACCACGGCGAACAGCACGGAGGGGTGCCGGTGACATCTCATGAGGCCATCGTGGCCCGCGCATGCGAGATCGCGCACCTTGCCGGCGGGCGGGAAGGGCGGTGGCCGACCCTCAGAGCGAGAGGCCCACGAGCACCGGCTCGTTGACCAGCCGCACCCCCAGCGTCTGCTCCACCCCGTCCCGGACCTCGCGCGCGACCGCCACCACGTCGGCCGCGCTGGCGTGGCCGCGGTTGGTGACGGCGAGCGTGTGCTTGGTGGACAGGCCGGCGGGGCGCCCGCTGCTCGACCCGAAGCCCCGACCGAAGCCCGCGTGCTCGATGAGCCACGCGGCCGAGGTCTTGACGAGCTCCTCGCGATCCGTCGGGTAGGTCGGCGGCACCGCGGAGCGGCGGTCCTGGCCGATGCTCTCCTCGGCCCGCAGCCGCACCTGCTCCAGCTCCGGCCGTGACAGCACCGGGTTGGTGAAGAAGGACCCGCAGGACCAGGTGTCGTGATCCTGCGCGTCGAGCACCATGCCCCGGCGGCGTCGCTGCTCCAGCACCGCCTCCCGGGCCCGCTCCAGCGGCACGCGACCCCCCAGGGCGACGCCGAGACCGTCGGCGAGCGCGGCATACCCGATCGGCTGCGACAGCTCGGTGGGACGCAGCGAGAACGTGACCGAGAGCACGACGTGGCGCGGGGTCACCGTGCCCGGGGCGGCGTCCGGCCCGACCATGGACTCCTTGAGCACCGAGTGCCGGTAGGCGAAGCCCAGGTCGCCGGCAAACATCGTCCGGACCCGCTGCTCGGCCCGGTCCCAGACGCGCACCCGGGCCACGGTCTGGGCGACCTCCTGCCCGTAGGCGCCGACGTTCTGCACCGGCGTCGCACCGGTCGACCCGGGGATGCCCGAGAGCGCCTCGATCCCCGACCACCCCTGCTCGCAGGCGCGTGCGACGAGCTCGTCCCAGTCCTCGCCGGCCGCGACCGTCACGCTCACCCCGCCGCAGGCCGAGGCGTGCGGGACCTCGACGCCGCGGGTGCGCACCAGGACGACGGTGCCGGGGAACCCCTCGTCCGCGACCACGAGGTTCGACCCACCACCCACGACGAGCAGCGGCTCACCGGCCTCGTCGCACCCGCGGACCGCCTCGACGAGCTCGGCCTCGGTGCGGGCGGTGACCAGGCGCCGGGGCGCTCCACCCACCCGCATGGTCGTCAGCTCGGCGAGGGTCGTGCGCGCCGGAGCTGGCCGGTCCGGGCCGGCGGGGGGACCCGCGTCAGGACGACGGGGCTCCTGCCCGCTCACGCCTGCGTCCCGGGCAGGCGCACCACCGCCTGGCAGCGCCCGAGCACCTTCTCCCCCGCGCAGGTCGCGCTCAGCTCCACCGTCTGGGTCCCCGCGGCCTCGTCGACCTTCTTCACGACACCGGTGACGAGGACCTCGACCGTCTCCCCCTCGGGCACGACCACCATGCCGGTGAACCGGGTCTGGCAGGACAGGATCCGGGCCGGGTCGCCTCCCACGTAGTCGGTGACGACCTCGAGCGCGGCACCCATGGTCCACATGCCGTGCGCGATGACGTCGGGCAGCCCGACCCGGCGCGCCACGTCGGCGTCCTGGTGGATCGGGTTCTGGTCGCCGGAGGCGGCGGCGTAGGCCACGAGGCGCTCGCGGTCGACGGTCACCGTGCGGGTGAGGTCGCTCATCAACCCTCCCCCCGGACCACGATCGTCGACGTCACGGTCGTGACGGCGGCCCCCTCGGCGTCGACGAGCTCCACGCGGGTGGACACCATGCCGTGGCCGCCCGCCTCGCGCATGGTGTCGACGTGCAACGTGCCGGTCAGGCGGTCGCCCGCCGTGATCGGACGGTGGTGGACGAAGCCCTCCTGCCCGTGCACGACACGGGAGAAGTCGATGCCCGCTCCCGGGTCCTCGACCAGCTGCGCCTCGCACTCCTGTGCCAGGCGGACGGCAAACGTGGGCGGGGCGACGACGTCGGCGTGCCCCATCGCGCGGGCCGCCTCCGGGTCGCGGTGGGCCGGGCTGCCGGCACCGACCGCGTCGGCGAAGGCCGCCAGCTGCTCGCGGGTCACCTCGAAGGGGCCGGCCGGGGGGTACGCACGGCCGGCGTAGTCAGGGTTGACGGGCATACCTCTCACCCTAGCGATCCACCCGCCTGGCCCGGAGTGCGGTCGGGTATGACGAAGGCCGCCACCCTGCGCGGGTGACGGCCTGGTCGTCGTTGCCGACGGGTGGGTCAGCGGGTCTCGCGGTGCGCGGTGTGCTTGCCGCAGCGCGGGCAGAACTTCGCCATGTCGAGCCGGTCGGGGTTGTTCCGCCGGTTCTTCTTGGTGATGTAGTTGCGCTCCTTGCACTCCGTGCACGCCATGGTGATCTTCGGGCGAACGTCGGTGGACTTAGCCACGGTGCAACCTGCTCTCGGTGTGGATCTGTGCTTGTGCGGTCCGTACCTGCGAGGTACGTGGTAGCGGAGGCGGGGCTCGATCCCGCGACCTCACGATTATGAGTCGTGCGCTCTAACCAGCTGAGCTACTCCGCCTCGCGGCGCCCGGCGAACCGGCTCACCAGAGCCCCCAAACGGAATCGAACCGTTGACCTTCTCCTTACCATGGAGACGCTCTACCGACTGAGCTATGGGGGCGGGCTGTCGATCCTGGCGGGGGGAGGCCCGCAGGCAGCGAGACGCAACTTTACACGAGGCCGGCGGGCGAATCCAAAACGGCTGCGGCGTGCGCGAAGCCCGCTCAGAGCGGCCCGTCGACCTGCATCGACAGGTGCCTCCGCGAGCCCTCCCGGTCGGTCACCGCGAGGTCGCCGAGGCCCTGTCCGCCGGTGCGCAGCACCACCGTCGAGGGCAGCAGGATCGGCTTGACGAAGGTCGCGGAGACGGCATACCGCTGGGGCAGGCGCGGCTGGACCGCCGCCAGCACCCGGGCGTGCGTCCACATGCCGTGCGCGATGGCGCGGGGGAAGCCGAAGGCCTTGGCGCTGAGCGCCGAGAGGTGGATGGGGTTGGCGTCCCCCGCCACGCGCGCGTAGGAGCGACCGAGGTCGGCCGGGAGGCGCCACAGCGCGACCTGGCGGCCCGGCCCGGCGGCGCGCGCGGCAGCCCCCGCGCCGTCCGGTGACCCGCCCGCGTCGGCGTCACCCATGGCCTCCGACACCTCCCCGCGGGGCGCCCCGGGTGGCGTGTCGCCACGCACGAGGTAGGTGCTGCGCCCTTCCCAGACGAGCTCCTCGCCCACGCGCACCTCGCCGACGAGGTCGACGGTGCTGCCCTTGCGGTGGGGGGCGAGGTCCTCGGCCCAGGTGGACAGGGTGAGCTCCTCGCTCACGCGCACCGGGCGGTGCACCCGCATCCGGTTGCCCACGTGCACCATGCCGAGCATGGGGAAGGGGAAGTCGCGGGCGGACATGAGCCGCACCTGCAGCGGGAAGGTGAGCACGTGCAACCAGGTGGCCGGCACGGTGTCGGCCAGCAGGCCCCCGGTGACCTCGCAGAACCCGGCGAGCCTCGGCAGGTCCTGGCGGACGCCGGGCAGCACGAGCCGTCGCCCGGGCAGCTCGCCGCGGGCACCCGGCCGGCCCAGCCCGGTGGCGACACCGGTCGCGAAGGAGGTCGCCACCCGCGGGGTCCGGTCGAGCAGCTCCACGTCGACGTCCACCCTGCTCACGCCCCGATCTGGCTCTGGCCGCAGACGCGCAGCACCTCACCGGTGACCGCCGAGCTGGCCGGGTCGGCCAGGTAGCCGATGGTCTCGGCGACGTCGACCGGTCGGCCGCCCTGCTGCAGGCTGTTGATGCGCCGCGCCACCTCCCGGGTGGCCACCGGCATCCTGCCGGTCATCTCCGTCTCGATGAAGCCCGGGGCCACGGCGTTGACGGTGATCCCCCGCTCGGCGAGGCGCGGGTCGGCCCCCATGGCCCGCACGAGGCCGATGACCCCGGCCTTGGACGCGGCGTAGTTGGCCTGCCCGCGGTTGCCCGCGATGCCCGAGGTCGACGCGACCCCGACGATGCGCCCGCCGTCGTCCAGGCCACCGGGCAGGTCGGCGTCCAGGAGCACCTGGTTGATGCGGATCTGGGCTGCCAGGTTGACCTCCAGGACGCTGCCCCAGCGCTCCTCGTCGGTGTTGGCGAGCAGCTTGTCGCGGGTGATGCCGGCGTTGTGGACGATCGCGTGGATGCGGCCCATGCCGCCGAAGCGCTGGGCGACGTGGGCGGCGATGCGCGCTCCCGCGTCCGCGGCGGTGATGTCGAGCTGGAGGGCCGTGCCGCCGATGCTGTTGGCGACCTCGGCGAGCCCCTGCCCTCCGGCCGGCACGTCCACCGCGACCACCAGGGCGCCGTCGCGGGCGAGGGTGCGGGCGATCCCGGCCCCGATCCCGCGGCCGGCGCCGGTGACGACGACGACCCGCCCCTCGAAGGGACGGTCGGCCAGCACCTCCTCGGCCTGCGGGTCGCGGGCGCCGTGCCCCACGTGGAGCACCTGGCCGGAGACGTAGGCCGAGCGCCCGTGGAGCAGGAAGAGGAAGGTGGAGGCGAGCTCAGCCGGCGAGGTCGGCTCGGCGGTGAGCAGGTCGACCCGCACGAGGTTGGCCGTGGCCCCCCCGCGCAGCTCCTTGCCGACGCTGCGCACGATGCCCTCGAGCGCCTGCTGGGTCGCCACCGCGGTGGGCGCCCCGGCGGTCTCCGGCTCGACACCCAGCACGACGACCCGGCCGGAGCGCTCCAGACCCTTCATCGCCGGGCGCAGCAGCCCGCGGACGACCTCGAGGTCGGCGATCGAGGTCGCGCCCGTGGCGTCGACCACCAGGGCGCCGATGCTGCCGGGGTATGCCTCGGGCACCTCCCGGGTACGTCCGTCGCCGTCCGTCTCGCTGACCCGGGTCTGGGGTTGGTCGACGAGCGCCGCGCGGGTGGGCACACCGAGCAGCTCGAGGGTGCGCACGGCCAACGTGCCGCCACCGACGGCGCCGGCTGCCACCGGCCCGGAGGGCAGCGCGCGCCCCCGCCGGAGCCGGGTCGCCTGCGGCACCCCGAGCTGCTTGGCGAGCGGGTTGGTGGTGAGCAGCTGCATCAGGTCGGCCATGTCAGCACCCTTCCAGGATCGCGACGACACCCTGGCCGCCGGCCGCGCAGACGGAGATCAACCCGCGCGAGCCGGGCCCCAGGTCGTGGAGCATCTTGGCCAGGGTGGCCACGATACGACCGCCGGTGGCGGCGAACGGGTGTCCGGCGGCCAGCGAGGAGCCGTGGACGTTGAGCCTGCTGCGGTCCACCGTGCCGAGCGGGCCGTCCAACCCCAGCCTCCCGGTGCAGAACTCCTCGGACTCCCAGGCGGCCAGGGTGGCCAGGACCGTGGAGGCGAAGGCCTCGTGGATCTCGAACCGGTCGATGTCGTCCAGGGTCAGCCCCTGACGAGCGAGGAGGCGGGGGACGGCGTACGCAGGAGCCATGAGCAGCCCCTCGTCGCCGGACACGTAGTCCACGGCCGCGACCTCGGCGTCCACGAAGCGGGCCAGGGCGGGCAGCCGGTGCTCGGCCGCCCACTGCGGACTCCCGAGGAGCACCAGCGCGGCCCCGTCGGACAAGGGCGTGGAGTTGCCGGCCGTCATCGTCGCGCCCTCCCCCTTGCCGAAGACGGGGGACAGTCCGGCGAGCTTGTCGACGGAGGTCTCCGGTCGCAGCCCCTCGTCGCGGGAAAGCCGCAGGAAGCCGGTGGCGAGGTCGTCGAAGAAGCCGGCGTCCCACGCCGCCGCGAGCTGGTGGTGGCTGGCCGCCGCGAGCTCGTCCTGC
This sequence comes from uncultured Serinicoccus sp., assembly GCF_947487915.1. Lineage (GTDB taxonomy): Bacteria > Actinomycetota > Actinomycetes > Actinomycetales > Dermatophilaceae > Ornithinicoccus. Next base: position 55,024 of record NZ_CANKYH010000007.1, read on the forward strand.
GCCTCCCGGGTGATGCCCCACTCCCGGGCGGTCAGGGCCTGGTGCTCCCCCATCGACAGGCCCGTGCGTGGCTCGGCGTTGCGCGGCGTCTCCGGGGCGAGGTCACCGGGGCGGACCGCCGCCAGCGCCTTGGCCCGGGCCATCGGGGTGCGTGCCCTGCTGGCGCCGAGCAGGGCCTTGCGCAGCCCCTCGCCGACCGCGATGGGCGCATCGCTGGCCGAGTCCACGCCCCCGGCGACACCGGAGTCGACCTGCCCGAGCCGGATCTTGTTGGCGACCTGGATGACCGTCTCCAGGCCGGTGCCGCAGGCCTGCTGCAGGTCGTAGGCCGGAGTCGTCGCGGCGAGCGCCGACCCCAGGACCGCCTCCCGGGTGAGGTTGAAGTCGCGGGCGTGCTTGAGCACGGCGCCCGCGGCGACCTCGCCCAGGCGCTCGCCCGCCAGCCCGAAGCGGGCGACGAGCCCGTCGAGGGTGGACGTGAGCATGGCCTGGTTGGAGGCATCGGCATAGGCACCCCCCGCCTTGCCGAACGGGATCCGGTTGCCGCCGAGGATGACGGCATCGGTGAGCTGGTCGGGCATGGGGAGATCTCCTCGCGGGCGGGGTCACGACGGGGCAACTATCTGATACCGACTGTAGCCGATACAGCGGGTACGCGGTACTCTCGAGGGTATGACGATCCAGACCGCCGGGCCGGGCCGGGCCGCGGCCGAGCCCCGGGACGGGCGGGACTCCCGGTGGGAGGCCCACCGCACCCGCCGCCGCCGACAGCTCGTCGAGGCCGCCCTCAAGGCGATCCGCCGCCACGGTGCCGGTGTCGGCATGGACGAGATCGCCGCGCAGGCCGGCACCAGCAAGACCGTGCTCTACCGCCACCTGGGGGACCGGGCCGGGCTGTACGGCGCCGTCGTGCAGGCGGTCGACGAGAACGTCCTCACCGACCTGGAGGCTGCACAGCAGCAGGGTGGTGACGTCGTCACCCGGATCGAGGCCATGGTGCGGTCCTACCTGGCGCTGGTGCAGCGGGACCCGGAGATCTACCGCTTCGTCATGACCCGCCCCCTGGAGACCACCGAGGGCGATCCCGACGACCCGGTGCATCGACTCACCGACCGGGTCGGCGAGCAGATCGCCGTCGCGATCCGGGACCACCTGGTCGCCGCCGGCCGCGCGGCCGAGGCGGACACGCTGGCCCTGGCCTGGGGCCACGGCATCGTCGGGCTCGTGCGCGCCAGCGCCGACCACTTCCTCACCGGCCGCAGCACCACCCAGCTCAGCGTCGACGCGGCCACCCACGCCGTCGTCGAGCTCATCCGACCAGCACTCGCAGGAGGACCCCGCCCATGACCACGTCCGCCCAGCCGCAGACCCACACCCCGCAGCCGGACACCGACGTCAGCATGCCCGCCAGTGCCGACGCGGCGGCGACCCGACCGCGCTCGCAGGAGGAGCTCACCGACCTCGGTGAGGCGCTGCGCCGGGCGACCGGAGGCCGCTACGGCCCGGTCCGCGACCTCGCCCGGGCGACCGTCTCGGCCGCGACGATGGTGCGCGACCCCGAGCTCACGATGCCGCAGGCCCGCGAGTGGACCACCGACGCCCTGCGGCGGCTCGTCGACCTGGGGATGGCCGGGAGCGGCTTCCCCGTGGCCCAGGGAGGCCTGGACGACGTCGGTCGCTCCTGCGTCGACTTCGAGATGACCGCCCACGGGGACCTGTCGCTGACGGTGAAGTCCGGCGTCCACTTCGGCCTCTACGGCGGGGCCGTCACCGCGCTCGGCACGCAGTGGCACCACGAGACCTTCCTGCCGCCCATCCTGTCCATGGAGCAGGTCGGGTGCTACGCCATGACCGAGTTCGGGCACGGGTCGGACGTCGCGTCCTTGGAGACCACGCATACCTATGACCCGAGCACGGACGAGATCGTCGTGCACTCCCCCACCCCCTCGGCGACCAAGACCTACATCGGCGCGGCCGCCCACGACGCGCACGTCGCCACGGTCTACGGCCAGCTCGTCGTGGACGGGGAGTCGCACGGCGTGCACGTCGTCGTGGTCCCGATCCGCGACGAGGACGGGCACCCCGCGCCCGGCGTCACGCTCGGCGACAACGGCGCCAAGGGCGGGCTGGCCGGGGTGGACAACGGGACGATCACCTTCGACCAGGTGCGGGTCCCGCGCAGCCACCTGCTGAACCGCTACGGCGGGATCGACGACGAGGGCCGCTACGTCTCCGACATCGACAGCGACGGCAAGCGCTTCTTCACCATGCTCGGGACCCTGGTGCGCGGGCGCATCTGCGTGGCGGCCGGCGCCGCCACCGCGTCCCGCAAGGCGCTCTCCATCGCCACGCGGTATGCCCTGCGCCGGCGCCAGTTCAGCGCGCCCGGGCACGACGGCGAGGTCCTCCTGCTGGACTACCTCGCCCACCAGCGCAAGCTCATCCCCGGCATCGCCACCGCCTACGCCCACATGTTCGCGGTCAACGAGCTCACCGAGCGGCTGCAGGAGCTGCACGAGATGCCGACCAAGGACCAGGAGGCGCAGCGCGAGCTGGAGACCCGGGCCGCCGGGCTCAAGGCCGTCACCACCCGGTTCGGCAACGACACCATCCAGATGTGCCGCGAGGCGTGCGGCGGCGCGGGCTACCTCGCCGAGAACGGCCTCACCACGCTGCGTGGCGACGCGGACGTCTTCGCCACCTTCGAGGGCGACAACACGGTGCTGCTGCAGCTCGTCGCCAAGGGTCTGCTCTCGGGATACAAGGAGATGTGGGGCGACCTCGACATGCGCGGCATGGTGCAGTTCGCCGCGCGCGCCTTCGGCGGCCAGTTCGTCGAGGCCACGGCCGCCCGGCCGCTGGTCGAGCGGCTGCGCTCGGCGGCCGCCCGCAAGGGCGACGACGACACCCTGCTCGATCGCGGCTGGCACCTGGCGATGTTCGCCGACCGTGAGCGCCACGTCCTGGAGACCCTCGCGACCCGGCTGCGCCGCCGCGCCGACGACCAGGACTCCTTCGAGGCCTTCAACTCGGCGCAGGACCACGTGCTCCTCGCGGCGCGCACCCACATGGACCGGGTCGTGCTGGAGGCCTTCGTCTCCGGGGTCGAGGCGTGCGAGGACGAGCAGGTCCGTGAGGTGCTCGAACGGCTCTGCTCGCTCTACGCCCTCAGCTCCATCGACGCCGACGCCGGCTGGTTCCAGGCCCACCACCGGATGTCGGCGGGCCGCGCCAAGGCCGTCATCGCCCAGATCAACACGCTGTGCGCCGAGCTGCGGCCGCAGGCGCTCGAGCTGGTCGAGGGCCTGGGCATCCCCGAGCCCTGGCTCAACTCCCAGATGCTGCAGGACGAGACCGCCGCCCGCTGGACGCCCGGCGCCCCGGTCTGAGCGCCGCTCAGCGCACGCCGTGCGCCCACAGGTCGCGCAGCAGCGCCACCTCGGCGAGGTGGTGGATGACCTCGCGGTTGATGTGCAGCACGAGGGTGAGCATCGGGGCGTCCGCCCACGGACCCTCCGCCGGCCCCACCGGGCGCCCCAGCGCCTCCTCGTCGAGCCCGCGCACCCCGGCCGACCAGGCGGCATACGCCGCGTCCAGCTGGTCGAGCGCCCCGGCCGCGGTGCCCGCGTAGTCCCAGCTGAGGATGTCCGCCGGTGGGCCGCCGAAGTGGCTGTGCGCGCGGGCGCCCAGCACCCCGACGACGACGTGTCCGAGCCGCCACGCGATCGAGGTGACGGGCGCCGGCTCCGGCTCCGGGTGAGCCCAGTCCAGGAGCCACTGCCCGCCCCCGGCCCGCGCCGTCACCGAGGGTGGTGGTGCGGCGTCCCGCGGACGCGCGCTCCAGGTGCCCGGGGCGGACTCCCAGAGATACTCCTCGTCCGTCAGCCCGTCCAGCCTCGGTCTTGCCTGCCCGTGCCAGTGCCAGTCCAGCTGCTCCAGCAGATCCGTCGTCAGTGCGTCCATACGCCGAGGACACCACGCGAGCCGGACAGGTGATGTCCGCGGTCGTGGCACAGTGGCGCCATGACCGATCCGACGACCCGGGTGCTGAGGTTGCTGGGGCTCTTCCAGACGCGGGCGCTGTGGACCTCCGAGGAGCTCGCCGAGCGGCTCGGCGTGACCACCCGCAGCATCCGGCGCGACATCGACCGGTTGCGCGAGCTCGGCTACCCGGTGCGGGCCAGCAGTGGGACCGGGGGCGGCTACCAGCTGGGCGCAGGGGGCTCGCTGCCCCCGCTGCTGCTCGCCGAGGACGAGGCGGTCGCCATCGCCGTGTGCCTGCGGCTGGCCGCCGGCGGCAGCGTGGCCGGCGTCGCCGACAGCGCGGTGCGGATCCTCGCCAAGCTCGACCAGGTCATGCCGGGCTCGGCCCGCGAGCAGGTCTCCGCGCTCCACGACAGCCTGGTCACCGTCGGCACCCCCGCCGCGGTGGTCGACCCCTCGATCCTCATGGCGGCCTCGCGCGCCTGCCGCGACCGGCTGCGCGCGACGCTGCGGTACGTCGCTCGCGACGGCGAGGAGTCGTGGCGCCGGATCGAGCCCGCCAGCCTGGTCGCGGTGAGCTACCGGTGGTACCTGCTCGCCTTCGACCTCGACCGGGACGACTGGCGCAGCTTTCGACTGGACCGGGTCCAGGAGCTCGTCGTGGGCACCCTGCGCGGCGCCGTCCGCGAGGTCCCCGACCCCGCGGCCTACATCACCCGGTCGGTGACCCGCTCCCCCTACCGGTTCGTGGCGACCGCCCGGGTCCGGATGTCCCTGCCGGACCTGGCTGACCGGGTGTCGCCGCTGGCCGGGGAGATCCGCGACCTGGGCGAGGGGTGGTGCGAGCTCGTGACCGGCGGGGAGTCACTGGACTACCTCGTCGTGGAGCTGCTCCTGCTGGGCGCGGAGGTCGAGGTGGTGGACCCGCCCGAGCTGGTCGAGCACCTGCGGACGGTGCTCGACCGGCTCGGGGGCGGGGGCCAGGGCAGCGCGCGTCGCAGCAGCCCGTAGGACGCCAGCGCCAGGAGCGCACGAGGTAGAGCAGGCCCGCCACGGCCCGGCCCTCGGACCAGACGCCGGGCACCTGGAAGAAGACGCTGACGTCGACCGGCAGCAGGGGCACGTGGGCAGGAAAGGGGTGGTCAGGAGGAGAGGCCGGACCGGGTCGCCGAGCGTGGACCGGGTCGCCGACGGCGTCCGGGTGCCGGCGGTGGTCAGCGGGCGGCGAGGCCCGCCAGCAGCGCGCCGCCGAGGACGACGACCGTGGCGAGGGCATGCGCCCACCCGGCCTGCTTGAGCACGATGAGCAGCTCGCGCAGGTAGGCCGCAGCAGGATCCGTCGGCACCCGCACCCCCACCACCCGGATCGGCAGCCGGTGCCGTCGGACCAGCCACCGGGTCCGCGGAGCGTGGTAGGCGCTGGTCACCACCGCGTAGGGCGGCGGCGCACCCCGGTCGCGCAGCAGCGCCGCGGAGAGCCGGAGGTTCTCCACGGTCGTGGTGGCGCGGTCCTCGAGGACGATCGGAGTCAAGGGGTCGACCGCGTGCACCCACCGCCCCATCGCGACGGCCTCGGCGGGGCGACCCCGGGTGCCGCGGCCTCCGGTGAGCACGAGCGGGAGGGCGGGTGCGTCCTCGTCGAGGCCCCCCTCCTGCTCGCCGGCCCCGTCGCCGCGTCCGGACCCTGCCCCGAGGGCGGCCCGTGTCGCCAGCCCGCCCCGCAACCGCGCCGCGAGTTCCTCCCCCACCTCGCCGTCCGGCACGGGGGCGCCGAGCACGACGACCGCCCCGCAGCCGGACGCCGTCCCGGGACGGCAGAGCCGCCACCGCGCCACCAGGAGGATGAGGAGGGCGAGGCCCGGCCAGGCGGCCAGCAGCAGCAGACCCGCGCCCAGCCCGACCGCGACCGGGCCGGGGGCGTACCCCAGGAGGGTGAGCCCGACGACCGGCACGAGCGCCGTGCCCAGCCCGCCGACCAGCGCCCCGCGGGTGTCACCGTCGCGGCGGCCCCGCGCGAGCCGGCTCGAGGCATACCTCAGCAGCAGCCCGGGGAGCCCGAGCCCGAGCGCCGCGAGGACGACCCCGCTCCCGAGGAGCGGGACGAAGAGCGCCTCGCTCAGCCGCGGGCCTCGGCGAGCACGGCGGCCAGCGTGTCGGTGACCTGCCTCAGCTCGTCCTCGGTGATCGTCAGCGGCGGGGCGAGGCGGATGGTCGAGCCGTGGGTGTCCTTGGCGAGGACGCCCCGGTGGGCCAGCGCCTTGCACGCCTCCTTGCCGGTCATCAGGTCCGGGTCGATGTCGATGCCGGCCCACAGACCGCGCACGCGCACGGCCTTCGCGCCCTGGCCGACCAGCGCGCCGAGCTCTGCGGCGAAGACGCCCTCGAGCTCCTTGGCGTGCGCCTGGTGCTCGCCCGTGGCGAGCAGGTCGACCACGGCCTTGCCCACCGCGGCCGCGAGCGGGTTGCCGCCGAAGGTCGAGCCGTGGGTGCCGGGGGTGATGACTCCCATGACGTCGGCGTCCGCGGCGACGGCCGAGACCGGGACGATGCCGCCGCCCAGGGCCTTGCCGAGGGTGTACATGTCGGCCTCGACGCCCTCGTACTCGCAGGCCAGCGACGTGCCGGTGCGCCCGAGACCCGACTGGATCTCGTCGGCGATCATGAGGACGTTGGTGCTGGTGCACAGCTCGCGCAGGCCGGGCAGGTAGCCCTCCGGGGGGATCATGACACCCTGCTCGCCCTGGATCGGCTCCACGAGCACGGCGGCGGTGTTGTCGGTGATCGCCGCCTCGACGGCCGCCAGGTCGCCGTAGGGCACCGCGACGAAGCCGGGGGTGTAGGGACCGTAGTGGTCGTGCGCCTCCGGGTCGTCAGAGAAGGAGATGATGGTCGTCGTGCGGCCGTGGAAGTTGCCGTCCATGACGATGATCTCGGCCTGTCCCTCCGACACGCCCTTGACCTGGTAGGCCCACTTGCGGGCGATCTTGAGCGCCGTCTCGACGGCCTCCGCACCGGTGTTCATCGGCAGGATCATGTCCTTGCCCACCAGGCGGGCCAGCGCCTCGCAGAACGGGCCGAGCTGGTCGTTGTGGAAGGCGCGCGAGGTCAGGGTGGAGCGGTCCAGCTGGTCCTTGGCGGCCTGCACCAGGCCCGGGTGCCGGTGCCCGAAGTTCAGGGCCGAGTAACCCGAGAGCGCGTCGATGTAGGTGCGGCCCTCGACGTCGGTCACGTGGATGCCCTCGGCGTGCCCCACGACCACCGGGAGCGGGCTGTAGTTGTGGGCCGCGACCTGGTCCTCGAGGTCGATGTAGGCCTGGTTCGTGGACAGCTCAGTCATGCTCGTCATCCTAGGGGTCGCGCGGGGGTCGGGAGGCAGGGCCCGGGGGTCGGGGTGCACGACTCCACCGCACCGTGTAGTCATGCATACCTCAGTATACCTATGCAGCCGGTGCACCGGTGCGGCCCTGACCGCGCATCCGGTGCGGCCCTGGGGTCGGGTGGGTCAGGTGGTCTCGAGGGCGTCGCCGGCCTGCTCGGGCAGCAGGAGGTAGGCCGCCACCGCGCCGACGACGAAGGCCGCACCGAAGATCGCGAACAGCGCGGCGTTGCCCCAGGCGCCCAGGATGACCGGCACGAGCAGCGGGGCCGCGATCGAGGCGATGCGCCCGAAGCCGGCCGCGGCGCCCGCACCGGACGCGCGGACGCTGGTGGGGTAGATCTCCGGGGTGATGGCGTACAGCGCGCCCCAGGCACCGAGGTTGAAGAAGCTCATCGCGCAGCCGGCGGCGATGATCTGCCAGACCTCCCCCGCCAGACCGAAGCAGACGGCCGCGGCGGCCGACCCCAGCAGGAAGGTCGCGAGGGTGACCCGCCGGCCCCACACCTCCACGAGGACGGCGGCGAGGGCGTACCCGGGGAGCTGGGCCACGGTGATGACCAAGGTGTAGCCGAACGAGCGCACGAGGTCGAAACCCTGGGCGTAGAGCAGGCTGGGCAGCCAGATGAACGCGCCGTAGTAGGAGAAGTTGACGCAGAACCACACCACCCAGATGCCGGCCGTGCGGACGCGGTAGGAAGCCGACCACAGCGCCCCGGGCGTCTTCGGAGGCGCCTCGGGCAGCGCCCGGCTCTCCTCGTGCGGCACCCCGGCGGACTCCTCGAAGGCCCGCACCACCTCCTCGGCCTCGGCTGCCCGGCCGCGCCGCTCGAGGAAGAGCGGCGACTCGGGCATCCCCCACCGGATGACGACGGCGTAGAGCGCCGGGACGAGGCCGAGCGCGAAGGCCCAGCGCCAGCCGTGGTCGCCCAGCGGCACGACGAAGAAGCCGATGAGCGCCGCCAGCAGCCAGCCCACGGCCCAGAAGGACTCCAGGATGACCACCATCCGGCCCCGGATCCGGGTCGGGGACAGCTCGCTGACCAGCGTGGAGGCGACCGGCAGCTCGGCGCCCAGCCCGATGCCGACGAGGAAGCGCAGCACCAGCAGCGCCGCGAGCCCGGTCGCGAGCGCCGACGCCCCCGTCGCGAGCCCGTAGACGAGCAGGGTGAGGGCGAACACCGTGCGGCGGCCGTAGCGATCGGCGAGCATGCCGCCGAACGTCGCGCCCAGGGCCATGCCGACGAAGCCGATCGACAGCAGCCAGGACTGCTCGGTGCGGGTCAGGTCCCACTGCGTGGCGATCGCCAGCCCGACGAAGGAGATGAGGCCGACGTCCATGGCGTCGAGGGCCCAGCCGGTGCCGGAGCCGAGGAGTACCCGGGTGTGCGCCCGGGTGTAGGGCAGGCGGCCCATCCGCTGCGGCCGCGTGGGCAGGGACTGGTCGGTCACCCGTGTGCTCACCATGAGCATAGATGGTATGCCCCGGCCCCCGGTCGACGCACGCGCCCCACGCGCCTGCGGCCCCGCCTCAGCGCGGCAGGGAGGTGAGCAGGGCCAGGATGCGGTCCACCGAGTCGGGGGGAAGCACGCCGCTGCCGCCCAGCGCGGTGCGCACGTAGATGCCGTCGCTGACCCGGAGCACGAGGAAGGCGAGGTCGGCGTCCCCCAGCGCCTCCGTGAGCGCCGCCAGGAAGTGGTCGTCCAGCCGCACCAGGGCGTCCCTGGCCACCTGGTGCTCATCGAGCTGACCGAGCTTGAGGAGGGCCAGGTAGGTCCGGTCCAGGGGCTGGTCGGCGGCGATCGACTCGCGCAGGAAGACCTCCAGGGCGTCCGGCATCCCGGACAGCCGCTCCTCCTCGGCGGCGCCGTAGACCTCCAGCCGGTCAGCCAGGCCCTGGACCAGGGCGTCCTTGGAGCCGAAGTGGTAGAGCAGCCCACCCTTGGAGACCCCCGCCTGGTCGGCCGTCGCCGCGAGCGTCCCGGCTCGCTCCCCGTGCTCGATGACGAGGTCCTGGAAGGCGTCGAGAAGACGCGACCGTGTCTGCTCACCCTTGGACATGGCCCCATCCTAAGGGTTGGTACTAAACCGTCCAGACGGTACAGTGGGAGCGTGACCACGACCGCTCTGCCCGCACCCGCAGCGACCCTGCGCGCCACCCGGCGCGACTGGGCCGGCCTCGCCGTCCTCATGCTGCCCGTGCTCCTCGTGTCCATCGACACGACCGTGCTCAACTTCGCCCTCCCGCAGATCGCCCGGGACCTCTCCCCCACCGCCGTCCAGCAGCTGTGGCTCATCGACGCCTACCCGCTGGTCCTGGCCACCCTGCTGGTGACCATGGGCACGGTGGGGGACCGGGTCGGTCGGCGTCGAACGCTGCTGGTCGGCGCCACGGGCTTCGCCGGGGTGTCCGCGCTGGCCGCCTTCGCCCCGACGGCCGAGCTGCTGCTGCTCGCGCGCGTGGCCCTCGGCGTGTTCGGCGCCACGCTCATGCCGGCCACGCTGTCGCTGCTGCGGACCATGTTCCTCGACCGCGCCCAGCGCCGCCTGGCCATCGCCATCTGGGCGACCGCCTTCTCCGTCGGCTCGGCCCTGGGCCCGGTGGTGGGCGGGATCCTGCTGGCCCACTTCGCCTGGGGGTCCGTCTTCCTCGTGGCCGTGCCCATCCTGCTGCCGCTGCTCGTCCTCGGCCCCTTCCTCATCAGGGAGTCGCGGGACCCGGCGCCCGGCCGGGTGGACCCGGTCGGCATCGCGCTGTCGATGGCCGCCCTGGGCGGCCTGGCGTGGTCGGTCAAGCACACCGCGGTGGGAGGGGTCGACCTCGTCGCGGTGGCCGCCCTCGTCCTCGCACTGGGTTCCGGCGTCCTCTTCGTGCGTCGCATGCGGCGCACGGCCGACCCGATGCTCGACGTCGGTCTCTTCGCCGTCCCGGTCTTCTCAGGTGCCCTGGCGGTCAACCTGCTGAGCATCGTGGCCCTGACCGGGTTCCTCTTCTTCGTCACCCAGCACCTGCAGCTCGTCGAGGGGATGCCGGCGCTCGACGCCTCCCTCGTCCTGGTGCCGGGGGTCGTGGCCATGGTGGCCTCCGGCCTGCTGGTGGTCCGCGTGGTGCGCCACGTCCGACCGGCCCTCGCCGTGGTCGGCGGACTCACCTTCTCCTTCTCCGCCTACGCGCTGCTGGCCGTGGGCGGCGAGGGGGTCACCGTGCCGCACATCGCGCTGGCCTTCGCCCTGCTCGGGGTGGGCATCGGCGCGGCGGAGACGATCTCGAACGACCAGATCCTCACGGCCGTCCCCCCGGCGAAGGCCGGGGCCGCCTCGGCGGTCAGCGAGACGGCCTACGAGTTCGGTGCCGTGCTGGGCACCACGGTGCTGGGCGGGGTGCTGACGGCCGTCTACCGTTCCTCGCTCCGCATCCCCGCCGGGACCGACGAGGAAGCCGCCGCCGCGGCGCGCGAGACCCTGGGCGGCGCGGCCGCGGCGGCCGAGCGGACGGGCAACCCGCAGCTGCTCGAGGCGGCGCGCTCCGCCTTCGACGCCGGGGTCGGGGTCACGAGCACGGCGGGCGCCCTGCTCGTGGCCGTGGCCGTCGTGGTCGCCTGGACCACGCTGCGCCGGGCCGAGAGCTGAGCAGCCCGGGGGCTACCGGTAGTTGGTGAACTGCAGGGCCACGTCGAGGTCCTTCTCCTTGAGCAGCCGCTGGACCACCTGCAGGTCGTCGCGGGACTTGGAGGTGACCCGCAGCTCGTCGCCCTGGATCTGGCTCTTCACCGTCTTGGGGCCCTCCTCGCGGATGATCTTGGCGATCTTCTTGGCGTTCTCGCTGGAGATGCCGCTCTTCAGTGCCGCCTCGAGGCGGTACTCCTTGCCCGACGCGTAGGGCTCGCCGTCGTGCGTGTAGTCGAGGTGCTTCAGCGACACCCCGCGCTTGACCAGCTTGGTCTGCAGCACGTCGAGGACGGCCTTGCACCGCTCCTCGCTGTTGGCGGCCATCGAGATGCTCTCGCCGGCGAGCTCCACCCGGGCGCCGACGTTGCGGAAGTCGTAGCGGGTGGAGATCTCCTTGGCCGCCTGGTTCACGGCGTTGGCGACCTCCTGGTGATCGACCTTGCTGACGATGTCGAAGGACGAGTCGGCCATGGGCATACCTCCTGTGTCGTGGCGGTCCGGCGGCTCCTGGACGAGTTCGGAGCACCGGGGCATCACTGTTAGCATGTCACCCGCGCTTAGCGCACTGGCAGGTTGTCCGAGCGGCCAATGGAAGCGGACTGTAAATCCGTCGGCGTATGCCTACGCAGGTTCGAATCCTGCACCTGCCACCAGCGAAACCGCAGGTAGAGGGGCATCCGGACTTCAGGTCCGGGTGCCCCTCTCCTCGTCTTTGGCGGGGCAACCCCACCGGAACCCCTCCAGTTGTCCACATCCAGCGGGTCCAGCCAGAGCGGCGCGAGCCAGATGCGAGGATCAGCACCATCCCGACCGCGACGCGCGTCGGCCACGCAGAGCAGACAGACGAGAGGTAAAGTTCAGGCATGGAACATATGTTCGAACTTGACGGCCAGACTGTCCACTTCAGGTCTTCGGAGGATCTAAGCCATCTCCCCGACGAGTCGGTGGATCTCGTCATCACGTCTCCTCCCTACTGGAACCTGAAGGACTACGGCCACCCGGAGCAGATCGGAAACGAGTCCTACGAGGGCTACCTAGAGCGCTTGGATGCAGTTTGGGCAGAGTGCTACCGAGTCACTAGGCCGTCGGGCGTCTTCGTCCTCAACGTCGGCAACCGCCGCCACAAGAAAGTCTTCTACCCGATCGCCATGGACATCGTTGGCCGCATAGAGGGCTGGCAACTGTGGGATCACGTGATCTGGTATATCCCCAATGCCCTTCCGCAGCCGAACGCCTACCGAGAGCGTCTTCTAGACAACAAGTTCGAGAATCTTTTAGTCTTCACGAAGGATGGAAGGACAGACTTCAAATTTCATAAACCCCGTGTCCCGCAGAAGTACGCCACGGCCGATCCCCGAACTCATAATAAGAACCCCCTGGGTAGGTGCCTCGGAAACATCCTCCGGATCCCTGCCTACCGACCCCCGACAGTCAAGAGGATGGGCTACCATGTTGCGGCCTTTCCGGAAGAGTTGGTCGCCTTCTTCCTAGCGTGCTACACCGACCCAGGGGACATAGTCCTCGACCCGTTCGTCGGATCCGGAACCACCCTCAAGGTGGCACGCCACATGGAACGCCAGGGAATCGGGGTGGAGATCAATCCGGAGTTCGAAACGCTCTTGCGACAGCGCATAGTTGAGCGGTTCGAAACTCCTGATTGGAAATCACTTGACATCCTGCACTCTGCTACCAACGTTCCAGGGATGAACGGGTCCCGAAAGGCTCACCTTCTTCGCGGGGTCCAACAGCAAGATGGGACCCCTAATATCCTGCCCTTCTAGCCCTTCTATCCCTTCTAGGTGACCTTGGGGTCCCTCATGCTCGAATGAAGGCCTCCCCGGCATCCACCCATAGGCCCTCTTCGTCCGCCTCCGCATGGATCAGAACGGCATCGCCATAACGGTCGAGGAAATCAAAGTGGTTCCGAGCGTCGGGCAAGACCACGTGCAGTCGTACTCCGGTGTGATACGCGGCCACGACGGCGACCTTCCATAAGGTGGCCAGCTGGAAGAATTCGTCCGCTACCCGCAGGATCCCATCCAGCCCCGCCGTGTTGCTTTCAAAGCCGTGACCGTCAGCTAGCACCGCAAGCACCATGTCCTCATCCACCGCGTTCAGGGCAGACCGGGCTCGCTCGGCGTCCGCCGCCTTGGATTCCCCATACTGACCGATGTTGGACGAATGCAGCATGGAAATTACACACACCCGCGGCTCCGCCTGGGTGGGAACCACCAAGTCGAACGACTCACCGGCAACGCTGGCATCAGCAGTCATGCCATTTTCAGCCTTACCTTCCGGTTCGAATGGGATGCCCAGGCTTCGCAACAGGATCGCGACTCGCTGCTCCGCATAGTGGCCAGACCTCTTCGCGCGTTCCTGTCGAATGTAACCTGGATGAGTGCCTTGTTGGAGTGCTTCCAGCGCTCCAGGCAACGAGGATTCAGGCACGGAGAGCAGCGGAGTGAAGACCATACGCATTCGAGCAAGGAGATACGGCGCCGCCACCCCCCAAGCTGCATGACCGGCGATTTTGTCTATCTTGCTCGGCGTAGGAGTACCGCGCTCGCGAAGTGCTGGTTTTATGTCACTTCGTAACTTCTCGCGTGTTAGCCCAAGCAACTTGACCAGAGTGAAGATCAGTTCAGGGTGAGCTATCAGGCTGCCCTTCAACAAGGAGACAACCAACTCATCTGGCTCTGCGTCGAGGGATTGTATGATCTCGATAAGGGCCTCAACGTGCGCGACCGGGAGCGGCGGGCACTGATCGAACGTTTGTTGGAATGGGTCCTGCGTGTGGTCCCAGACGTGGGCTTCATATTCGCGGCGGCGCTCATGCAGTTGTGTCATGCGTGGCAATGTACGCACCTGTACGCCGCGCAGATGCACCGGGAAGCCGCTCGCCGAACGGCGAGCAACGCGCCGTGCGCCGCGGGAACGAACGCCTCCGGGGACGAGTAGTTCCGCGCAGAAGCCGCAAAGACGACCGGCACTACCCTGGCCGACTCTTTCGGCTATCCCAGCGCGAGTGGGGCACCGGCACCCCCAAGTTAGCCCTGTCCCGCAGCAAGGTGCCCCCGCTGGTCGACGCTCTCGTGGAGGACCTTTGTCGCGTGCCGGGTGCGATGGAGGCTTTCATTCCACGGAAGGATGAGAGTCATGGCAGCACCGAGGAAGTACCCGGAGGAGCTTCGGGACAGGGCGGTCCGGATGGCGCTCAATCTGCGGCGTGACCCGGCAACCAGGACCGGCGCGCTGCGCCGGGTGGGTGAGCAGCTGGGGATCAATCCCGAGACGCTGCGCAACTGGGTCACGCAGGCCGAGATCGACCAGGGTCACCGTCCTGAGACGACGAGCGAGGAGACCAGACGGATCACCGAGCTCGAGCGCGAGGTCAAAGAGCTACGACGGGCGAACGAGATCCTGCGGACGGCCTCGGCGTTTTTCGCCGCTGCGGAGCTCGACCGCAAGCTGAGGTGAGCATCGCGGTGCTGGTCGACTACATCGACCAGCACCGCGACAGGTTCGGGGTCAAGCCGATCTGCACCGTCCTGGCACAGGCCGGGATGCCGATCGCCCCGAGCAGCTACTACGCCGCCAAGACCAGGCCGCCCTCGGCGCGGTCGGTGGCCGACCAGGGCCACCGGGAGGCGATCCGGACCGTGCACGCCGACAACTACGGCGTCTACGGCGTCCGCAAGATGCACGCCGAGCTGAACCGGACGGGACACCGCATCGCCCGGTGCACCGTGCACCGGCTCATGCGGGCCGAGGGACTGCGCGGGATCACCCGCGCCAAGGGACCCAGGACCACGATCCCGGGCACCGGGCCGGACACCCGCCCGGACCTACTGGACCGCGACTTCCAGGCACCCGCACCGAACCGGGGTGTGGGTCGCCGACATCACCTACTGCTGAACCCGGGGCGGTTCAATCTTGACAGCTCGAGCCCCGGAAACCCCGCATCAACGCGGCGACCAGGCAGGCGTGCTGGTCGGAGATCACCAGCTGCACACCGGACAAGCCGCGTTTCTTCAGGCCGGTCAGGAACGCCCGCCAGAAGACCTCGTCCGCCCCCGCAAGCGGGAGGTACCCCCAGCTGTCGCCGACGTCCAGGCCCAGGATCTCCCGGCGGCCGAGCTCGGTGACACCGGTCGCGATCACCACCGCCTTGGACACCACCATCGCGGCCTCGGTCCGCACATGCAGGTACGTCGCGTCCAGGTACACGTACGGGAAGGCGGCGTGGTCCAGTCGGCGGGTGCAGAACGCCCCCACGGACTCGTCCAGGCCGGCGCAGATCCGCGACACCTCGGACTTGGAGATCCCCGTCCCGCCGAGGGCGACCACGAGGTCGTCGACCGAGCGGGTCGAGACGCCGTGGACGTAGGCCTCCATCACCACCGCGTACAGCGCCTGGTCGATCCGCCGGCGTGGCTCCAGGATGGACGGGAAGAAGCTGCCCTGGCGCAGCTTGGGCAGCGCGACGGTGACGTCACCGCCCTTGGTCGTCACCAGCTTCGGGCGGGTCCCGTTGCGCTCGGTAACCCGCGAGGCAGTGCGTTCGTACCGGGCGGCGCCGATGGCCTCGGTGGCCTCGGCCTCGATCAGCTCCTGCAGGACCATGCGCACGGACTCGCGCACCAGATCCACGCCCTCACCGGCGCGAAGTGCATCCAGCAGGTCGGACACGGCAGACTGGGGAAGGGTCATCGGTGAGATCTCCTCTGGTGAGTACTTGGCGGTACACACCTGGGGGCACCTCCCGCTTGCGGGGGCGCATCTCGCCGATGACCTCCCCACGTCACAGAGTCACACCCACTCCCCAAACCCACTACTCCGCGGGACTCTTACCCGTTTCCCCCCTCGCCGCCAGGCCCCGGTAGGCCGTGGCAGCGGCCGGCTCGCGGGCTCCGGCGCGACTGCTGCAACAGCCCGGCCGTCCGCGACATAGTCCAGGTGCACGGGTCGACGTGGCCCGACCCCAGACCGCAGGAGGACCGATGGCCCTACGCCTCGCCGGGACCGGCCCTCACCAGGGCGGGTCCGGGAGCGCCCGGGACACGGCGTGGTTCGACGGGTTCTTCGCCCAGCACGCGACGCAGATCCACCGGTACTTCGTCCGCAGGGCCACCGGCAACGACGTCGAGGACCTCACCGCCGAGGTCTTCGCGACCGCGTGGCGGCGCCGCGACCGCATCCCGGCCGAGCACGAGCTGCCCTGGCTGTACCGCACCGCGTCCTACGTGCTGGCCAACCACCGCCGCAAGCCGACCCTCACGCTGCTGTCCGACTACTCCGGCCAGGACGACGCCCCCGACCAGCACATGCGCAGCGTCGACCCGGCCGACCTCGTCATGGCCGACGACGAGGTGCGCCGCGCCCTCGCCGGGCTCAGCGCCCGCGACCGGGGGATCCTCATGCTGCACGCCTGGGAGGGGCTGGACGGCGAGGGCCTCGCCCAGGCCCTCGGGCTCACCCGGGGCGGGGCGGCCGCCGCCCTCTCCCGCGCCCGGGCCCGGCTGCGCGAGGCCTGGGAGCACGACCACTGACCTCCCGGGCCCGCCCGGCACCACCGCACCACCCGGCACCACCGCACCACCCGGCACCACCGCTCGAAGGAGACCCTCATGGTCCAGCACCACGGCGACGAGGCCCTGCACCGCCTGCAGGCCAGCGACCCGGCCACCGGGTCCCACCCCGACCTCCACCGGCTGCGCTCCCTCGTGGCGCACAAGGCGCCCGCGAGCCAGGGTGCCGAGCGGGCCAGCCGGGTCGACGACGACCTGCTCCGGGGGCCGTCGATCCGGGCCCCGTGGGTGGCCGCGGCGTGCATCGCCGCCCTCGCCATCGGTGCAGGGGGGTATGCGCTGGGCAGCCAGCGCGCCAGCGGCACCCTGCTCGTGGCCGGGGAGGACTCGCTGCTCTCCCCCGCCGGCGCCGGCATCGACGCGGGCCTGGGCGCCGAGCTGGCCGGGCAGTCCTTCTCCACGAGCAGCTCCTCGGCCGAGGGCGCCGCAGAGCCCTACGACCCCGGCCCGGTCCGGCTCGTGCCGGGCGCCGGCCTCTCCGCCGAGCGGACCACCGCGCCGGTGCGCGTGCTGCGCAGCGAGGAGGACCCGCAGGCGTTCGTCGACGACTGGGCCCGGACCCTCGGGCTCCAGGGCGCGCCGATCCCGACCGACGTCGAGTTCCTCCCCGAGGACAACGTCGGCGTGGCCGAGGCGGAGACCGGGCGGATGATCATGGCCTCGACCGAGGGCGGCGGGCTGCACGTCAGCTACACCGACGTCTTCTCCTCCCCCGAGTGCCGGGAGACCCTCGAGCTGGGCTATGCGCAGGAGCGGGAGATGCTGCAGGAGTTCTGGGAGAGCACCTTCGGCCCGGACGCGCCGCTGCCGACGGCGCAGGACTGCCGCGACGTCGGTGACGCACGGCCCAACGACGAGCAGGCCCTCGCTGCCGCCCGGGACTTCCTCACCCTGGCCGGCATCCCCACCGAGGGGTTCGACGTCCGGGTGCAGGACTACCACGACGAGGGCTCGAGCACCGTCTACGTCGAGGCCGCCCCGGAGGGCGGGGCCTACGGGCCGCGCCACATCACCCTGACCGTGGGCCCGGCCGGGGTCGTCGACGCCTACGCGGGGCTGGGCGAGATGGTCTCGATCGGCGACTACCCCGTCATCTCCCCGGTGGAGGCGGTCCAGCGCTACGGGCTCCGGGAGTTCTCGATGGAGTACGGCGTGCAGCTGCCCGAGGACCTCGACGAAGCACCCGTCGGGGACGAGGTGCTGACCTTCGTCGAGCCGCAGATCCCGGACAGCCCGGAGGTCACCGACGGGATGGACCTGCCCCTGCTCCTCAAGGACAAGGAGGTCACCGGGGCCACCCTGGTCCAGGGGACGATCTACACCCAGTCCGGCAGCATGGAGGTGCCGACCTGGGAGCTCACCACCGACGACGGCATGAGCTACCCGGTCATGGCGGTGGCCGACGAGGCCATCGACTGGGTCGCCTGGGAGTGAGCCGCCGGGTGGGACGATGCCGGGCATGAGCCCGCCCGCCCTCCGTCCGGTCTCCCTCCCCCGCCCACCGGCGCTCGTGCTGCGCGGTCGGACCCTCGACGCCGGCAGCCCCGGCGTCATGGCCATCGTCAACCGGACGCGCGACTCGTTCTGGGCGGGCAACCGGCACGCCGCCCTCGAGGACGCGATGGCGGCCGTCCACGAGGCCGTCGCACAGGGCGCCGACATCGTCGACGTCGGAGGCGTCCGCGCCGGTCAGGAGGGTGAGCACGTCGGCGCCGCCCAGGAGATCGACCGCGTGGTGCCGGTGCTCGAGGCGGCGCGGCAGGCCTACCCCGACCTGGTGCTCTCCGTCGACACCTGGCGCAGCGAGGTGGCCCGGGCGTGCGCCGGGGTGGTGGACCTGGTCAACGACACGTGGGCCGGGCACGACCCGGAGCTCGTGCACGTGGCGGCCGGGCTGGGTGCCGGGGTCGTCGTCTCGCACACCGGCGGGTTGCCGCCGAGGACCGACCCGGTCGACGTGGTGTATGCCGACGGCCAGGGCGACGACGAGCTCGCCGTGGTCCGTGACGTGCTCGACGTGCTCGCCCGGGGCGCGCGCGTCGCGGTCGGGGCAGGGGTCCCGCCGGAGCGGGTCCTCGTCGACCCGACGATGGACTTCGGCAAGACCACCCGGCACTCGCTGGTCACGCTGCGGCACACCGCCGACGTCGCGAGCCTGGGCTACCCGGTGCTGCAGGCGCTCTCCCGCAAGGACGTCGTCGGGGCGACCCTGGACCTGGAACCGCAGGACCGGCTGGAGGGGACCCTGGCGGCGACCGCCGTGGCGGCCTGGCTCGGGACGAGCGTCTTCCGGGCGCACGACGTCCGGGCCACCCGGCGCGCGGTCGACATGGTCGCCAGCATCCGCGGGGACCGCCCGCCGGCCCGCGCCGTCAGGGGCGAGCCGGCGGCCGGCACCCCTCACGACGGGCGCGCCGGCTGAGTCTGTGCACGCCACGCGGGCTGGGACGCCTGCCGCCACCTTCCCTACCCGGGCGACACCTCAGAGACGCTCGATGCCGGGCTGGTTGCCCTGAGCCATCTGCTCCAGGCGGGCGATGCGCTGGCCCATCGGCGGGTGGCTGGCGAACATCCGGGTGGCGTCGTTGGCGCGGAACGGGTTGGCGATCATCATGTGGCTGGCGTTGACGAGCTGCCGCTCAGGAGCCAGCGGAGCCCGGGCCGTGCCGGCCTCCAGCTTGCGCAGGGCGGAGGCGAGGGCGAGCGGGTCACCGGTGAGCTGGGCGCCGTCCTCGTCGGCGTCGTACTCCCGGGTCCGGCTGATGGCCATCCGCACGACCGAGGCGGCCAGCGGCGCGAGCAGGGCCATGGCGAGCATGGCGATCGGGTTGCCGCCGTTCTCCCGGTTGCCCCCGAAGAAGAAGGCCATCTGCGCGACCGAGGTGATGACACCCGCGATGCCGGCGGCGACGGAGCTGGTGAGGATGTCGCGGTTGTAGACGTGCATGAGCTCGTGCCCCAGGACGCCGCGCAGCTCGCGCTCGTCGAGCAGGTGCAGGATGCCCTCGGTGCAGCAGACCGCGGCGTTGTCCGGGTTGCGGCCGGTCGCGAAGGCGTTGGGCGCCGCGGTCGGGCTGACGTAGAGCCGGGGCATCGGCTTGCGCGCCCGCTCGGACAGCTCCTCGACGATGCGGTACATCTGCGGCTGCTGCTCCCGGGTCACCGGCTGCGCCCGCATGGCCTTGATCGCCAGCTTGTCGGAGTTCCAGTAGCTGTAGAACGTCGTCCCGACCGCGAGGAGGCCGAACAGCCAGATGAACCGGCCGTTCCCGATGATCGCGCCCATGCCGAGGAAGATCGCCCAGATGGCGCCGAAGAGCAGCGTGGTCTTCAGCCCGTTGTAGTGCCGGTTCATGCCCGCTCAACGACGAGGCGTCGGGCCGGTGTTCCCGACGCCTCGGACCAGGTTCGGTAGCCCTCGGAGCACCCCGCGCCCGCGGTCAGAGGGCACCGACGGGCAGGACGCTGCCGACCACGAGCAACGCCGTGAGCACCCCGGTCAGCGCCCAGAGACGCGCCGGCACCCGGGACGGAGGAGGGCCGGCCTCGGTGGGGGTCGGCGCGAGCAGGACGGCGACCCAGCGCAGGTAGACCGCCAGCCCGAGGGCGATGTTGACGGCGGCGACCAGGGCCAGCCACCACGTATCGTCCCCGAGCACGGGTCGCAGGGCCACGATCTTGGCCACCACGCCGGCGACGGCGGGGGGCAGCCCGGCGAGGGTGAGCAGCGCCAGCGCCAGCGGCAACGCGAGCAGCGGGTGGGTGCGCAGGAGGCCGCGCTGGGACTCCAGGGAGGTGGCGCGCGCGGACGGAGACACGGCGACGACGGCGGTGAGGACGACGAAGGCCAGCACCGTGGCGGTGACGTAGACGACCAGGTAGGACCCCGCCGCGCTGGCCGCCTGCGCGGACAACGAGGCCAGGGGCAGCAGCACCCACCCCGCCTGCGCGATGGTCGACCACGCCAGGAGACGGACCGTGTCCTGCTGCACGAGCGCCACGAGGTTGCCCACCGTCATCGAGGCCGCGGCGAGCACCGCCACGGCGACGAGGGTCGCCCCGTCGACCGGCCCGAGGGCGCGGACGACGACCACGAGCCCGCCGAGCGCCGCCACCTTGGAGACGGTGGCGAGGTAGGCCGTCACCGGCAGCGGCGCGGCGGCATACGTGATGGGCGTCCAGGCGTGGAAGGGCACCGCGGACACCTTGAAGGCCAGCCCGGCCACCAGCAGCACCGCGGCCAGGACGATGAGCTGCGGATGGTCCACCTGCGCGCGACCGTCGAAACGGGTGCTCCCGGTGGCGGCGACCCAGAGCGCCGCCCCCAGCGCCAGCAGGCCGAAGGAGACCAGGGAGGTGGTGAGCAGGGAGACGGCACCGTCCACCGCCCGGGCGCGGCGGTCCGCGGCCCACGTGGTCCGCACCAGGGCGACCAGCGCGACGGTGGGCAGCGTCGCGAGCTCGAGGGAGACGAGGAGCGAGCCGAGGTCGCCGGAGGCCGGGACCGCGACGACCCCGGCGGTCGCCGCCAGCAGCAGGGCCGTGACGACCGGCGCCCGGCCGGTGCCCTCCGGGCCGCCGTCAGGGCCGGGCGCCGCCCAGTCCCGCCAGGTGAGGACGAGCACGACGAGGGCGGCGCCGAGGGCGCACACCTGGAGCGCGGAGACGAGGTGGTCGGCGCGGTAGGCGCACCAGCCGCCGGGCAGGCAGAGCGCCGAGCGGGCCTCGCCGGCGCCCAGCCCCAGCCCGGGCAGCGCCCCCAGGAGCCCCGCGACGAGCCCACCGGCCCCGAGCACGAGGTGCGGCTCACGGCGCCCGGGCACGGCGACGTCCAGCAGCAGCACGAGCACCGCCGCGGCCACGGGGGCCAGGACGGGCAGGACCGACACGAGACCCAGCTCCAGGCTCATCGGGCCAGCACCCCCTCGACGAACGGGGCAGTCACACCGAGCAGGAGCGTCGGCGCCAGCCCCAGGACCAGCACGAGGAGACCGAGCAGGCGCAGCGCGGTCCGCTCGGTGAGCTCGGCGTCCGGGACCCGGGGCTCGACCCGGTCCCCGGCCCAGACCTCGCGGAGCACCCGGACCGTGTAGGCCACCGCCAGCGCCCCGCCCACCGCCGCGAGGACGGCGAAACCGCGGAACCAGCCCTCCGGCCGGTCCGCAGCGGGCCCCCAGGCGGCCAGGACGGAGCCGATCTCGCCCCAGAAGACGGCGAGCCCGGGCAGTCCGCTGGACGCGGCCATGCCCAGCACCAGCGCGAGTCCCAGGCGCGGGGCGACCTCGCGGACGGCGGCGCGTCGCCGGCCCAGGTCCGCGCTGCCCCACCGGTGCTTCAGGCCGCCCACCACCACGAAGAGCAGGGCCGAGACGAGCCCGTGGGCGACGTTGCCGAAGAGCGCCGCCTGCAGCCCGGCCTGCGTGCCGGTGGCGAGACCGAGCACGACGAAGCCGAGGTGGGCGACCGAGGACCAGGCGATGAGCCGCTTGAGGTCCCGCTCGACGAGACACACCAGCGAGGCCCACACGATGCCGGTGACCCCGAGGCCCGCCAGCAGCGGCGACCAGGCCGCGAAGCCCTCGGGCACGACGGGCAGGACCAGCCGCACGACGCCGTAGGTGCCGAGCTTGAGCAGGACCGCAGCGAGCAGCACCGACCCGGCCGTCGGGGCGGTCGCGTGCACCCACGGCAGCCAGGTGTGCAGCGGGAAGACCGGGATCTTGAGCCCGAGACCGACGAGGAGGACCGCCGCGACCGCGAGCTGGGATCCCCGGCCGAGCGAGGCGCCCCCCTCCGCCGCCCAGAGCGCCAGGTCGGTGGTGCCGGTCGCGGACGCGACGGCCAGGATGCCGAGCAGCACGAGCGAGGACCCGACCACGGTGACCAGCAGGAAACGCAGCGCGGCCCCCTCCCGGTCGCTGCCGGGGTCGCCGTAGCGGGCCACCAGCACCCACATGGGCACCAGCACCAGCTCGAAGCCGATGAAGAAGACGAGCGCGTCGCCGGCCAGGAAGGCGACGAGGGCCCCGAGCAGCACGACCTGCAGGCACGCGTGGTAGGTCGCCAGGCCGGGGACGTCCTGGCCACGGACCACGGGGATGGGCGAGGTGGGGTCGGTGTCGGCGAGGTCGACGGGCTCGGGTCGGGGCTCCCGCGCCGGGTGCAGGTGCAGGGCGGTCGCGACCACGCCCACGAGCGCGGTGAGCAGCAGCAGCGGGACCGACAGCCCGTCGGGCCGCAGGCTGAAGGACACGCCGAGGCTGGGGATCCAGCTCAGCTCGAGGACGGGACGGTCCAGGGCGACCCCGGCCACCCCCACGGCGCTCAGACCGGCGGCGGCCATCGAGCCCCGGTGCACGACCCGGCGCCCCGGCGGCACCCGCCGCCGGCCGAGGCCGAGCAGCAGCAGCGCCACGAGGAGCAGCGGGAGGAGGGCGAGGGCATACCACCAGACCCCGAGGTCGGGCACCAGGGCGAGGAGGTCCTCGCGCATCCGGCCGGCGGCGCCGCTCACGCGGTCACCACCCCGATCGCGCCCAGCACGAGCATCCCGACCAGCACGAGGGCGAGGGCCGGCGTGGCCCGACGCGGGCTGGTGAGGTCACCCGCGCGGCCCAGCAGGCGCGCCCCCAGACCCGCACCCCGCACCCAGGAGTCCAGGACCTGGTCGTCGAACCACGCGACCGCCCGGGCCAGCGCCAGGACGGGCGTCGCGACGACCGCACGGTAGGCGAGGTCGGCGTGCAGACCACGCTCTGCCGCCAGGCTCACCCCCGCCGGGATGCGGGCTGCCGCGTCCCGGGTCCGGACGCCGCCCGCGGCCAGCCGCACGAGGAGCGCGCTCACGACCATGAGCAGGAGCGTCGCGACCAGCAGCTGCAGGTCCACGTGCACCTGCGGGCCCCACACCGGCAGCAGCAGGAGGATGCCGCCGAAGAGCGTCATGAGCATGAGCGCGGACGTGCCCATGCGGGCGGAGGAGCTGATCGCCGCTTCGGCGCGCTCGACCCCCTCGGCCTCCTGCACCACCTGCGGCTCGTCGAAGAAGTCGTCGATCCGCTCCACCGGTCCCGGCTCGTAGAGGCGCGCGTGCCCCTGGACGGCCGTGGGCCGGCTGAGCACCAGCCAGGCCCGCATGCAGTAGGCGGCGGTCAGCGGCGCGGTGGCGCCGACGGAGGCCAGGACGAGCACCGGGACGAGACCCCCGTCGGTCGCGGCCGTACCGGCCTCGGCCGTCCCGAGCACGGCCTCCTTGGAGAAGAACCCGACGAAGGGGGGCACCCCGGCGAGCGCCAGCAGCCCCCACCCGAAGCGGTGCCGGAGCACGCGGTAGCGCCGGGCCCCGGAGGCCATGAGGGCCATCGCGGTGCCCCCGACGAGGACGCCGAGCCACCCGGTGGTGAGGAAGAGCAGGGCCTTGAACCAGGCGTGCGCCACGAGGTGCTGGAGCGCGGCGTCCGGCCCGGTCCCCATGGTGGCCGCGGCGAGCACGGCCAGCATGAGCGCGACCTGGCTCACGGTCGACCAGGCGAGCAGCCGCTTGAGGTCGCCCTGCGCGAAGGCCAGCACGGCGGCGCCGATCATCGTCGTGCAGGCGAGCACCGCCAGCAGCAGCCGGGCCGGGCCGGACACCGCCAGGAGGGGGAAGAGCTGCGCCAGGACGACGGTCCCTGCCGCCACCATCGTCGCGGCGTGGATGAGCGCCGAGGCGGGGGTCGGTCCCTCCATGGCGTCCGGCAGCCAGTCCTGGAAGGGGAACAGGGCGGACTTGCCGGCGACACCGACGACGAGCAGGGTCATGGCCACGGTGAGGGTGGGCGAGGTCCCGGCCGCACCCCAGTGCGCGACGACGTCGCTGGTGCGGGTGGTGCCCGCCCCGCTGGCGAGGACGACGAGCCCGAGGACGAAGCCGATGTCCGCGGTGCGCGTGACGAGCAGCGCCTTGCTCGCCGCCCGGGTGGCGGCCGCGCGGGTGGACTGGTGCCCGATGAGCAGGTAGGAGCACCACCCCATCACCTCCCACCCCACGAGGGTGAGGAGCAGGTCGTCGGAGAGGACGAGCAGCAGCATCGCCGAGGTGAACAGCGAGACGGTGGCCGCGAACGGCCGGTAGCGGGGGTCGTACCAGAGGTACCAGCGGGCATACCCCTGCACCACCAGGGCGACCGCCGCGACGGTGAAGGCCACGATCGCCACCGGCCAGGTCACCAGCAGCCGCAGCGGCACGTCGAGCTCGTCGCCCAGCGGGAGGGCGCCGATGGTGCCGACCCCGCGCCGGGCCCCCTCGATCTGGGTGAGGGTGTAGAGCTGCCAGCAGGTGGCGAGGAAGGCGACCAGGCCGCCGCCGACGCCGACCCACGCGGCGAGCCGGTTGGACCGGCCGGTCACCCCCAGGCCGGCCAGCGCGGCCAGCAGGGTCGCGAGCACCGCCCAGTGGGCCGGGGACCCCCACAGGTCGGGGGCGGGCAGCTCGGGCAGCGGCAGCGAGGGCAGCTGCAGGTCGGACCAGGGCACGTCCGGCAGGTCAGGCACGTCCGCCCACCTCGCCCTCGGCGCGGTCGTCCAGCTCGGCGTGCAGGTCGACGTGGCCGCGCGCGCGGAACAGCGCGAGGAAGATCGCCAGGGCGAGCACGACCTCGGCCGCGGCGATGGTGATGACGAAGAGCGTGAGCACGGCGGCCCCGGGGTCGCCACCCGCGCCGGTCTGCGCGACCGTGACGAGCAGGAGCCCGGCGGCCCCCAGCACGAGCTCCACGCCGATGAGCACGAGCACCGCGTGCCGGCGCGCGAGGATGCCGTAGACCCCGAGGCCGGCGAGGACGGCGGCCAGGAGATAGGGCAGGGCGGGACGGATCACGGCCGCTCCCCCTGGACGGCCTCGATCTCGGCCGGGGGGTCCGGTCGCTGGCTGGCGTCGTCCTGGCCGCCGACCGGCGCCCGGGCCACCGCCACCGCGGCGACCAACGCCATGAGGAGCAGCACCGACAGCAGCTCGAAGGGCCAGACGTCGGTGCCGAAGATCGTCGCGGCGACCTGGGTGCTGTCACCGCCGTCGATGGCCACGCTCCCCCACCCGAAGGCCGAGAGCAGAGCACCCCCGAGGACCACCGTGGTGCCCGCCCCGACGAGGCCGGCGGCGACCCGCTGCGGCACGCCGGTGACGACCGGCACGCCCCCGGCGCGGGTGAGCATGAGGGCGAACAGCACGAGGACGACGACCGCGCCGACGTAGACGAGGAGCTGGACCAGCGCGACCAGCTCGGCGCCGAGCACGAGGTAGCACCCGGCCAGCCCGCCGAGGGTCACGACGAGCCAGAGCGCGGCGTGCAGCACCTGGCGGGAGGTCACCGACAGCGTCGCAGCCCCGGCCGTGAGGAGACCTACCGCGAGGAGGAGGACGTCCAGTCCGCTCACCGGTCCGCCTCGTCGTCCGGGGTCCGGTCCAGGTCCGCAGCCGTCGGGCCGTCCGGGGTCGCGGACCCGGCGGGGTCGGCGTCCACGGCCGCCGGCGCGCGCTCGTAGCCCTCGGGGAGGGCGGTGGCCGGCACCGAGGCCATGAACGTCCCCAGGCGCTCCTTGCCGTGCAGCAGGTTGCGGATGTCGCCCTCCGCGTAGGCGAAGTCGGGCGCCCAGAACAACGCGTCGAACGGACAGACCTCGATGCAGATGCCGCAGTACATGCACAGCGAGAAGTCGATGTCGAAGCGGTCCAGGACGTTGTGCGAACGCTCCTTGCCGCCCTCGGTCTCCGGGGGCCGGGTCTCCTTGTGGGAGTCGATGGTGATGCACCAGTCCGGGCACTCGCGGGCGCAGAGCATGCACGAGGTGCAGTTCTGCTCGAGCAGCGCGATGACACCTCGGCTGCGCTCGGGAAGCTCGGGCTCGGTATGCGGGTACTGGACCGTGTGCGGGCGTCGCGTGAGCGTCCGGAAGGTGGTGCCGAGGCCGCGCAGCAGGCCGGTGACGCCGCTCATCCCCAGACCACCACCCCGACACCGGTGACCGCCAGCTGCAGCAGGGCCACCGGGATCAGGACCAGCCACGCGAGACGTTGCAGCTGGTCCTCACGCACCCGCGGCCAGGCGACCCGCAGCCAGAGGAACAGGACGCCGACCCCGGTCGCCTTGAGCAGCGTCCACAGCACCCCGACGACGCCCGCCCCCGCGTCCGCCCAGGGTCCCCGCCAGCCGCCGAGGAACAGCACGGTGAACAGCAGCGCCATGACGACCATGCCGGCGTACTCGGCCAGCAGGAAGAACGCGAAGCGCAGCCCGGTGTACTCGGTGAGCGGGCCGAAGACGATCTCGGCGTCGGCCACCGGGGCGTCGAAGGGCGTGCGCTGGAGCTCGGCGACGCTGGCCGCCAGGAAGACCACCGCGGCCGGGGCCTGCCAGACCAGCCACCACCACGACCACTGCCCGACGATGCCGGTGAGCGACAGGGTGCCGGCCGCCATCGCCACGCTGGCCGCGGCGAGGATCAGGGGCAGCTCGTAGGAGACCAGCTGTGCCCCGGCCCGCAGCCCGCCGAGGAGGGAGTACTTGTTGCCCGAGCCCCAGCCGGCCATGAGCGTGCCGATGACCCCGACGCTCGTGACGGCGAGGACGAGCAGCAGGCTGGCCGGGACGTCGACCGCCACCCAGGCGGCGCCGAGCGGGAGGGCGGCCAGCGCGACGAGGTAGGGCACGAGCGCGACGGCGGGAGCCAGCCGGAAGACCGGGCGGTCGGCCGCCGCGGGGGTGATGTCCTCCTTCTGGGCGAACTTGATGCCGTCGGCGACCAGCTGGAGGACGCCGTGCGGCCCCGCCTCCATCGGGCCGAGCCGCCCCTGCATGTGAGCCATGAGCTTGTGCTCGAGCTGGCCGAGGGCCAGGGGCAGCGTGAGGAACGCCGCCAGCACGGCAGCGGCCTTCAGCACGGCCTCGAGGGCCCAGGGGACATCGGCGAGCATCGCGTTCACCCTAACGAGTGAGCCGGCCGGCCGGGCGACGCCGCACCGCTGGGTCCTCCGGCGCCGGCCGGCGGACCGCACCGCCCCACCCTCCTGGCCCTTGCCATGACGCCATAGTGATGTCATGATGGCGTCATGGACCTGCAGCCATACCTCACCGCCCTGGCCGAGGACCTGGACCGGGCCACCTCCCTGGCCGACGACGCGACCCGCGAGGTGGTGCACCGCATCGCCCCGGCGGTCGAGCCGGCCGTGCGGCTCGCCATCGTCCAGGCCCTCTCCGACGCCGCGGCCGCCATCACCTCCCAGCTGGAGGAGTCGGTGGTGACCCTGCGGATGGAGGGGCGCGACCCGGTCCTGGAGGTCCGGCCCCTGGGCACCGGGGCGGACGGGCACCCCCCGCCGGCACCCGGTGACCACGGTCCGCACCCCGAGGACCTCGACGACCGGGACAGCACGCTGTCGCGGGTCTCGCTGCGGCTGCCCGACCAGCTCAAGCTGGCCGCCGAGCAGCACGCGGCCGGGGCCGGCCAGTCGCTCAACACCTGGGTCGTCCAGGCGGTCCGCACCGCCACCCGGGCGGCCGGTCCCGACGGCCCCGGCCGCCGGAGCACCACCCACCACCGATCCCGCCGGGTCACCGGATGGGCCTGAGAGGACAGCGCATGGACACCACGACCCGGACGACCCGCACCTGCACCTTCACCGAGGACGACCTCGTGCACCTGGAGGTGAAGAACCACAGCGGCGACATCGCCGTCCGCTACGACGCCCCTCCCGGCACGGCCGAGGTCACCCTCTCCTGCGCCCGGCCGGTGGACTTCGAGCCGGTCACCGCGGTCTCCCAGCGCGGCCGGGTGCTCGTCGACGTCCCCGCGCTGGTCAGCCCGGAGGGCGGTGGGCGCGGCTTCTCGGTGTCGATCGGGTCCTTCTCCCTCGGCACCGGCCACGAGCGGGTGCACGTGGAGGTGCACCTGCCCGAGGGCACCGAGCTGCGGGCCAGCACCAGGGACGGCGACGTCGTGCTCCAGGGCGCCGGTGGGGCGGCCACCGTCCGCACGGGATCCGGCGACCTGTCGATCGAGGAGGTCGGCGTGCTGCGCGCGAGCACCGGCTCGGGGGACGTGCGCGTGGGCCGGCTCGTCGCCGGCTCGGTCACGAGCGGTTCCGGCGACGTCGTCGTCGACAGCTCCACCGGCCCGGGTCCGCTCGAGGTCCGCTCGGGCAGCGGGGACATCCGCGTCCACGACAGCCATCAGGACGCCACCGTCGCGACCGGCAGCGGCGACGTGGACGTCGCGCACGCCCACGGCGAGCTGGCGGTGCGCACCGGGACCGGTGACGTGCGGGTGCGGGTGCCCCGCGGCATACCGACGTGGCTCGACCTGTCCAGCGGTCTCGGTGAGGTGCGCCGCGACCTCGAGGGGACGGGCGAGCCGGCGCCGGGCCAGGACTACCTGACGGTGGGCGTCCGCACCGGGACCGGGGACATCACCGTGCACCACTGAGCGGGCAGGATGGAGGTATGCAGATCCTCCCCCTGTCCCCCGACCACGCCGAGGTCGCGGCCCGGCTGTGGTCCGAGAGCGGTCTGACCCGGCCCTGGAACGACCCGCGGGCCGACTTCCGGATGGCGGTGTCCGGGTCGGCGTCCGCGGTGCTCGGCGCCGTGGTGGACGACGCCGTGGTCGGCACCGTCATGGTCGGCCACGAAGGACACCGCGGCTGGATGTACTACCTCGCCGTCGCACCCTCGCACCGTGGCTCGGGCCTCGGGAGGAGGCTGGTGGAGGAGGCGGAGCGCTGGGTCGAGACCCGGGGCATCCCCAAGGTCATGCTCATGATCCGGGCCGAGAACGAGGCCGTCGCGCGCTTCTACGAGCGGCTGGGCTACGTCGACCAGGGCGTGCAGGTCCTGGGCAGGTTCCTCGACGAGGACCTCCAGCGCCTGCGCGAGGACACGCCTGACCGCTAGTCGCGGCGTGGGCCCCAGGACGGGTCGGGCACGCCGGGAGGAAGCAGCCGCCTGCGTGGCCGGCGCCCCCGCGGTGCCGCCCCTTCGGGCCCCTCCCCCGGCTCCTTCGCGCCGGGCCACGGCTTCGAGGCGCGGGCGGCGAGCACGAAGTCCTTGCGCAGCGGGGTGCCCTCGAAGCCCTCCGGCAGCAGCAGCGGCCGCAGCCCGAGCCCGGTGCCGTCGTCGAACCCCTCGACGCTCACCCCGAACATCTCGTGCGTCTCCCGCTCGTGCCAGGCCGCGCCGGGGAACAGGTCGGTCACCGAGCGCAGCGCGCCGCCCTCGGGCACCCGGGTGCGGAGCAGGAGCCGGTCCAGCCCGCCCGGCCCGGGGGCACGGACCCGTAGCAGGTGGCACAGGACGTCGACGCCCGGGAGGAGCCTCGCCTCCCCGGCGTCCTCGCCCGCCGCGGCGTCGGTCCCGCTCCCGTCCGGGGCCTCGGTCGCGACCACGGCGTCGCTCTCGTCCACGGCGGAGAGCCAGTCGAAGAAGGCATACCCCTCGTCGCGGGCGGAGCGCACGGCCTCGTGCCACTCCCCGACGTCGACGCGGCGGGTCTGGGGCGGCAGGGCGTCACCGGGCATGACCCGAGGGTAGCCCCGGCCCTCGTGCGGTCCGTGGCCCGCGCGTCCGGCGCGATAGCCTCCCTTCATGAGGGAGGCCAGGGCGGGGGTGTCGGACGCCGTGCTCGCCGGGGACGCCCTGGCGGCGCGGTCCCTCGTCCGGGACGCACCTGCGGCCGGGTCCGACGACCTCCTGCAGGAGCTGGCCGGGCTCGCCGCCGGCGGGTCGACGCTCGCCACCGAGCTCCTCGTGGAGCAGTTGGACACCTCCGGCCTGGTCCGTCGCTTCGTGCGCAGCTCGCTGCTCGACCCCTCCGCCGTGGACGACGTGTGCCAGGACACGCTCATCTCGGTGGCCAGCTCCATCCGGTCCTTCCGCGGCGGCGCCCGGGTGTCCACCTGGGTGCACAGCATCGTCCGGCGACGGGTGGTGGACCACCTGCGCCGCCAGCGCGCCACCGCGCCCCTGCCCCCGGAGGAGGAGGGGCCCGCCCAGCGGATGAGCTCCATGCTGGCGACCCGAGAGACCGTGCGCGCGGCCCTGACCTCGCTGCCCGAGCTCTACCGGGAGCCGGTGGCCCTGCGGGACGTGGAGGGGCTCACCTACGCCGAGATCGCCGACCGGCTCGACCGCAACCTCGGCACGGTCAAGGCGCAGATCGCCCGGGGCCGGGCCATGGTCGCGGGTGCGCTGGACCCCGCGGAGTGGAGCGCCCGGTGACCACCCCTGCGCGCCACCTCTCCGCGGGCCGCTACACGGCGCAGGAGGTCATCGGCGTCGGCTCGTTCGCGACCGTCTACCGCGCGACCGACGACCGGCTGGACGCCCCCGTGGTCGTCAAGATCCTCGCGGAGAACCACAGCCTCAACCCCGAGGTGCGCGAGCGCTTCATCACCGAGGGCCGGGCCCTGCGCCGGGTCAGCAGCCCGCACGTCGTCACCCTCTTCGACATCGGCGAGAACGAGCGCCAGCAGCCCTACCACGTCCTCGAGCACGCCGACCGTGGCACGCTCGCCGAGCGGGTCGAGGGGCTGCGGCCGACGGGGTGGACCGCGTCGCGGGCGGAGGTGCTGGTGCTCGCAGGGCACCTGGCCAGCGCCCTGGCTGCGGTGCACCGGGCGCAGCTCGTGCACCGTGATCTCAGCCCGGCCAACGTCCTGCTCAGCTCCACCGGAGGCACCGGCGACCCGGAGACCGGGAGCCGCACCGGCCAGCAGCTCGTCCGCGAGGACGAGCGGGTGCTCGTCGCCGACCTCGGGATGTGCAAGGACCTCGCGGTCAGCTCCGGGCTGACCGTGGCGGGCGGCACGACCGGCTTCCGCCCCCCGGAGATGCGCGGCGGCCCCGCGCTCGTCGACGGGCGGGCCGACCTCTACTCGCTGTCCGCCCTGCTGAGCTGGGCCTGCGAGGACGCGGACCTCCCGCCCGCGCTGGGAGCGGTGCTCGACCGGGGGCAGGCGCCCGACCCCGAGGACCGGCAGCCCGACGTCGAGACCTGGCTGACGGAGGTCCGCGCCGCGCTGGAGCCGGCCGCCGCCCCGAGAGCCCCGGCCCCGGTCGCCCCGAGCGGCGGTCGGCGTCGCCGGTTCCGGGCAGCAGGGGCCGCGCTGCTGCTGGCCCTCGGTGCCGTCCTCGGCTGGGGAGCGGCCGCTGCCGGGCCGGACGACCGGACGACCAGCGCCAGCGTCGGCATCGCCGGGCCGGAGGAGCTCACCACCGGCACCAGCGCCACCTTCAGCATCGAGCAGGAGGGTCTGGAGTCGTGGGTGTGGCTGCTCCCCGGCGGCCGCTACGTCAGCGACCAGTCCTCCGTCACGCTCTCCCCGACGCTGCCCGGACGGGCCCGCCTCGTCCTCACCGGCCGGGACGAGCAGGGTCGCGAGCTCCGGGCCGTCCACCAGCTGTCGGTGGCCAGCGCGCAGGGGTGACCCGGCTCCGGTCACAACCGCCTCGATCCGGACGCAACCTTCCGGCCGGTCCTGGCGACATACCTCCTGTCAGATCCACTCCACGACCACGAGGAGCACCCATGCACACCAGGACCCGCACCACGGCGCTGGCCCTCGCGCTGGCCGCCGGGCTCGCCCTGTCGGCCTGCGCCGGGGACGACCAGGCCGAGTTCGCGCAGGAACCGCCGTCGGGCTCGGCGGCCGACCCGGGCACCGAGCAGGAGGACCCGCCGACGGACCAGGCGGACGCGACGGAGGAGACCGAGGGGGCCGAAGAGGCCACGACCGTCGAGCCCGCCGCCGAGCGGACCGTCGAGGTCGAGGAGAGCGAGTCGGTGAGCACCGAGGACGTCGCCTTCACCCTGACCGTGCACCGGCTGGTCGTGCACGACTACTACCTCGAGGCGGAGGTCACCGTCGTCAACGACGGGACCGAGTCCGTCGACACGTGGTACGGCTCCGGCAACGGGTCCACCGAGCCGCGTGTCTTCGACGACCGAGGCCGGGTCTACCCCTTCGTCGTCCAGGCCGGCGGCGACGGCCAGCGGTTGACGCTGGAGCCCGGCCAGGGCGTCGAGGCCGGCCTGGTGTTCCCGGGCCGCCTGGACCCCGACGCGGAGCAGGTGACCCTGGACTTCGAGGCCATCGGCGGGGAGTGGGAAGGCCTGCTCTTCGAGATCCCCGTCGGGGGCGCGTCGTGAAGGCGGCTGCCCGCACCCCCGGTGCCATGGCCGTCGGCGCCCTCCTCGTCCTCGCCGGCTGCGGCGCGACGGCGGTCGCCGGTGAGTCCGCCCCGGTGCCGGAGGACTTCCAGGCGCCGCGCTCGACCGTGGACGTCTACACCGCGTGGGAGGCTCCCCTGACCTCGGTCTCGTTCTTCTACACCGACCCCGAGGACGTGGGGACCGAGGAGCTGGAGGAGGCCCTCGACGCCGAGAGCGAGGGGGAGGCGACCGTCGTGCAGATCTCCGACCAGTTCCTCTTCGACTTCGGCTCCGCGCAGCTGCGTCCCACCGCCACCCGGAGCCTGGACACCGTCGTGGCCGTGCTCGAGGAGGGCGAGGCTCCGGTGGAGGTCACCGGGCACACCGACCCGGTCGGCGGCGACGCCGTCAACCAGCCGCTCTCGCAGGACCGGGCCAGGGCCGTGGCCGACTACCTGGTCGAGCAGGGCATCGAGGAGTCCCGGATCACCGCCGAGGGCCGGGGCTCCTCCGAGCCGGTCGCCCCCAACACCCACGAGGACGGGCGCGACGACCCCGAGGGCCGTCAGCAGAACCGCCGGGTGGAGATCAGGTACTCCGAGGGGTCCTGAGGCGGCTCACCCGAGGTGGCTCACCCGTGGTCCGGCGGCGCGACCAGGCCACGGGTGACCTCGGCCCCGCTCACGGGGCGGTCGGCATACCTCGAGCCGTGCACCGCCCCGGCCCGCGCGCGACCCGGGGTCTCCGCGGCGATCTGCTCCTGCAGCGTGACGATGCCGTGCAGCAGCGCCTCCGGCCGCGGGGGGCAGCCGGGCACGTAGACGTCGACCGGGATGATCTGGTCGACGCCCTTGGTGACCGAGTAGCTGTCCCAGTAGGGCCCGCCGGAGTTGGAGCAGGCGCCGAAGGAGATGACGTACTTGGGCTCGGGCATCTGGTCGTAGAGCCGGCGGATCGCCGGGGCCATCTTGTCGGTGACCGTGCCCGAGACCACCATGAGGTCGGACTGCCGCGGCCCGGGCGCGAACGGGATGACGCCCAGCCGGATGAAGTCGTGCCGCGCCATGGAGGCGCTGATGAACTCGATCGCGCAGCAGGCCAGGCCGAAGTTGAAGACCCACAGGGAGTACTTCCGGCCCCAGTTGAGCACGACCTGGACCGCACGGGGGGCGCGCTCGACCGGCGCACCGACCCGAGGGGTCGGCAGGCTGGTGGTATGCCGCTCGCTCACCTGCTCGCCCACGTCACCACCACCGCAGCAGACCGCGTCGCCACACGTGCAGGAGGGCCACGACGAGCACGCCGATGAACAGGCCCATCTCGACCAGGCTGGCCGGCCCGAGGTCGGAGCGCAGCACCAGCGCCCAGGGGAAGAGGTAGACCGCGTCGACGGCGAAGACGACGTAGAGCAGGGCGTAGACGAGGTAGCGCACGCTGCCCTGCTCCCAACCCGAGCCGACCGGGTCCACCCCGGACTCGTAGGTCGTCACCTTGGCGGGGGTCAGGTCGCTCGGCGCCAGCAGCCGGCGCGCGCCCGTGGCGGTCGCCACCAGGGCGACCCCGAGCAGCGTCACCAGGGCGACGACGACGTAGTCCGACATCACCGGTCAGCCTAGCCGCCGGAGTCCACGAGGTGCTGCAGGCCGGCACCGACGACGGTCGCGGCGCGCAGCTGGTCGACCGGCTCCGTGCTGCGCGTCTGCACGACCAGCACGAGGCCCTCCGGCGCCCCGGCCCCGGGGCTCTCGCCCTCACCCTCCTGCGGCTCGACGTAGAACGACATCGCGAGCACGCCGGGCAGGGAGCCGCCCTTGAACGCCTGGTAGCCCACGCCCTCGGGCGGAGGCAGCCCCGGGTTGCGGGCGAGGATCTCCCGCACGGGCCCACCGGCGGGCCCCCCGGCGAGCTGCTGCAGCCGGGCGTGCAGGGAGCAGACCTGCGCACCGGTGAGGAACCAGCCGATGCCGTCCTGCCACCGCGGCTCGGTCACCGTCTCCGGGGCGATGTCGAGCTCGTCGGGCAGGTCCGCGAGGATCGCCTCGCGGGTCTCGGGCACCTGGGCCTCGGCCCACCGCGTCCGCACCTCGCTGTCCACCTGCCACCCGAGCTGGAAGACCTGCCGGGTGGTCGGGACGGGCATGGTCGCGGTCGGGTCCAGGCCCGCGTCGACCGCGGCCTCGCGCAGGGCGCGCTGGCCCACCCGGTCCATGAGCAGGTCGGTGGCGGTGTTGTCGCTGATCGAGATCATCAGCTCGGCAGCCTCGCGGACCGGCACCGTGGACCCCTCCGGGCGGTCCTGCAGCTCACCGGAGGGCAGGCTCACGACGCCCGCCCCGAGGGTCAGCTCCTCGTCCCACGTCAGCCCGCCCGACCGCACCTCCTCGGCCACGGCGAGCAGGACGAGCAGCTTGACCACCGAGGCGCTCGGGACGGCGTCGCCGCCCGGCTCCACCCCCGAGGTCGTGTAGGTCGTCTCGCAGGTGCCCCCCTGGACCCGGCCGACCACCACCTGGCTGGTGCCGCCGAGCTCGGCGAGGGCGGCGTCGAGGTCGGGCCAGGCGTCGACCACGGGCGGCTCCCCCGAGGTGTCCGGCTGGAGGAACACGGTGGCGATCCGGCCCTGCTCGTCCACACCGACCGTCATGAGCAGCGGGTCCTGCGCCGCCAGGCTGAGGGTGGCGGCGCGGCCCACCCCGGAGCTCGGGACGACGCCGGTGACGACGTAGGGGCCGGCGCTGCGGACCTGGGCCAGCACCAGGCCCAGCTCGACCGGGGAGACCTCCTCCAGGAAGTCCGGGGCGAAGCGCTCGGTGGCCTCCTGCACGGTCGGCCCCTCGGCGTCCTCCTCCAGCAGCTCCAGCACCCACTCGACCGCGCCGAGCAGCTCGGCGTCGCCGATCGCGTCGGCCGGGTCGACCGGCTCCGGCGGGGACGGGGTGGCGCCGCCCTCGGGCGGGCCGGAGGTCGCGGCGGAGTCCTCCGGCGCAGCCGTCTGCACCACCAGCGGCGGGGTGGAGGTCACCGCGACGTCGTCGTCGTACTCGTCCGTGCACCCCGCGAGCAGCAGCGAGGCCACGAGCACCCCACCGATGACCCGCCGCACGACCGCCTCCTCACCTCACACCCCATCTCAGCACGTGCCCCGGCCAGCCGGCGGACCGGCCTGTCCCTCGGTCAGCCCCGGGCGGCGCGCAGCGCGTCGCCGGCCTGCGCGGCATACCCGCCGCCGAAGAGGAGGACGTGCACGAGCAGCGGCACCGTCTGGAAGACCGCGGTCCTGCGCTCCCATCCCTCGGCCAGGGGGAACGCCTCGACGTAGGCCGCGAGCACCCGCCCGCTGAACCCGCCGAACAGCTGCATCATCGCGAGGTCCACCTCCCGGTGGGCGTAGTGCGCGCACGGGTCGATGAGCCAGCTGCGGCCGCGGTCGTCGACGAGCCGGTTGCCGGCCCACAGGTCCCCGTGGACCAGCGTGGGCGGCTCGACCGGTCCCAGGTGCCCGGCACCCAGGGCCCGGGCGTCCTCCATCGCCGAGGGGTCGAGCCGGCCGGACTCGACCGCCCGGCGGGTCAGCGGCACCACCCGGCGGTCGAGCCAGGACTCCGCGAGGGTGTCGCAGGGGGCGAGGTCGACCGGGCAGTCCCCGAGGTATGCCGTGGGCTCGCCGTCCACCGCGCCGTACCGGTCTCCCGTGGTCCGGTGGAGGGCGGCCAGCTCGCGACCGAAGGCCTCCTCCGAGGCGGCGGTGCGGTGACCTCCGGACGGCACCTGCTCGATGCTGATGCGGGTCCGCGAGACCCCGAGCACCTCGGGCACCCGCGCACCCGCCGCAGCCAGGGCCCGCAGCCCCACGGCCTCCCGGTCGAAGAACAACGCCGGTGCGTCCGCGCGGGTCTTGGTGAAAGGTCCGTCCGCCCGTGTCATGGCCCCACCCTTGCAGCCGGCGCCGGTGAGAGGGTGGGGGGCATGCACATCATGACCGTCTGCCTGGGCAACGTCTGCCGCTCCCCCGCCGCGGAGGCCGTGCTCGTCCGCGCGTTGGACGAGGCCGGGATCGAGGGCGTGAGCGTGAGCTCGGCCGGGACGGCCGACTACCACGTGGGTGAGCGACCGAACCCGGCCTCCAGCGCGGAGGGCGAGCGCCGCGGCTACGCCTTCACCACCCGGGGGGCGCAGTTCGGCGCCGACGACTTCGACCGGGCCGATCTCGTGCTCGCCATGGACTCCTCCAACGAGGAGGACCTGCTGGCGCTGGCCCGGACGCCCGAGGAGGCCGCCAGGGTGGTGCGCCTGGGGGCCTTCGCCCCCGACGCGGGCGGGGGCGTCCGGGACGTGCCCGACCCCTGGGGCCGGTCCCGCGAGGCGTTCGTCGCGATGTACGACCAGGTCGAGGAGGCCGTGGCCGGCCTGGTCGCCGCCCTCCGGGAAGGCCGGCTCGAGGAGGTCCTCACGACGCAGCGGGCCCGGCGCTGAGGTCAGGCGGGCCCGGCCCGGCCCGGCGCGGTCCCGTCCAGACCCACCTCGCGCCGCATCCAGGCCACGGTCCGCGCGGCCTCCCCGCGGTCCAGGGCCCGCGCGGAGCGTCGGATCAGCGTGGGCCGGCCGCGCAGGTGCTGCCACCCGTCGGGACCGACGTAGGACCCGGGCGGCAGCGGCTGGGTGAGCGAGAAGAGCACGGCGGCGGCCCCCTGGGCGGCCGTCATCGCGAGCGGCCGGCTGGCCATGGTGACGAGCCGGTCGACGCGCGCGTGGCCGCTGGCGTTCTGGAGGTTGGTGACCACCCAGCCGGGGTGCGTCAGCTGCACCTGGGTGCCCGCCGGCATCCGGGCGCCGAGGTCGAGCCCCCAGAGCATCGCGGTGAGCTTGGCCCGGGAGTAGGCCCGGGGCAGGGTCCACCGGGTCCGCCGGAAGTGGGGGTCGTCGTGGTCCATCCGGCCCGAGGTGTGCGCGTGCGACGTGACCAGGACCACCCTCTCGCGCACGACGGGCAGGAGGGACTCCGTGAGGAGCATCGGGGCCAGCGCGTTGACCCCCAGCAGCAGCTCGAACCCGTCCACGGTCTCCCGCCGACCCGGCGACACCACCCCGGCCACGTTGACCAGGTCGGCCCGCTCGCCGTCCAGCAGACCGCGGATGTCGCTCGCCGCGCGCCGGTCGCGCACCGGGAGGACGAGCCGGGCACCCCACCGGGCCAGGTGCAGCGCGCTCTCCCGCCCGATCCCGTCGCTCGCCCCGGTCACCACCACGGTCCGGCCCCGCAGGTCGGGCGGCACCAGGTGCTCCCACCCGAGGGCGTCGACCGCCTCTCCCGCGACTGTCTCGACCATGGTCCCCGAGTGTGCCAGCGCCCCGGCTCGTCGTCCTCGGAGGGTGCCCGCCCGACGGCTACCCTGTCGCCATGACCCTGACCCTGGAGACGGCCACCGACCGCGCGTCCTACATGGCAACCCTGCTCGACCTGCCGGTGAGCAGCCCCCTGCAAGGCTGGGGCTACGGCGAGGCCCGGCGGGTGCTGGGTCAGGAGCCGGTGCGCTACCTCGTGCGCCAGGGCGGGCGCACCGTCGGTGCCGTGCAGCTGATGCGCAAGTCGCTGGCTCCGGGCGTCAGCACGTTGTATGCCCCCCGCGGGCCGGTCCTGGCCGACCGGTCGCTGCTGCCCGAGTTCGCCCGGGCGGTCCGTCAGGTCGCACGCCGCACCGACCACTTCCTCACGATCGAACCGCCGGAGCCCCTCGTCGCCGGTGACAGCCCCGAGCAGGAGGACCTGGCGGCCGAGCAGGCGGTCATCCCCGACCGCATCGGTCCCTTCCGACGCGCCCGGACCGAGCAGCCCGAGCACACCATCCTCATCGACACCAGCCAGGAGCCGGACACCGTCTTCGCCGGGCTGCACAAGATGGCCCGCCGCAACGTGCGCACGGCCGAACGGATGGGGGTGCAGGCCGGCCGGGACGAGAGCTTCGAGGACTTCTGGGAGATCTTCACCGCGACCAACGAGCGGTCCAGCCTGGGCGCCTTCCCCCGCCGCTACTACGAGACGCTCCTGCGGGAGGCCGACCAGGACGGCGGCGAGGCCTACCTGGTGCTCTCCCGGCACGAGGGCCGCGCGCTCGCGGGCGGCTTCTTCCTGGGGCTCGGCGACACCACCGCCTACCTCTACGGCGGGTCGGTGCGCGACGACCGCCCGCCCTCGGAGGGCGAGAAGCGCAAGGACGCCAAGGCGCCCGACGCGTTCTACTGGTCGGCGATCACCGACGCCCACGAGCACGGCTACTCCCGGCTCGACCTGTGGGGCATCCCGCGGCTGCTGGACGAGAAGAAGCACTCCTTCGGCGTGCTGCGGATGAAGCTGAAGTTCGGGTCGCAACGCTACTGGTTCCCGGCCTACGACCTCTCCCTGTCGCCGCTGAGCACCCCGCTGCGCACGGCGCTCAAGGTGCGCCGGTCCTACCTCAACTACCGCAGCTTCGGCACCACCGACGACATCCTCTGAGACGCCGACGGACCCGCCGCGTGCCATGCTGGGCCGATGGACGAGCAGGCGCGTGGGGAGCTGGAGGCCAAGCGGGCCGAGGTCGTCGCCCAGATGGAGCAGCTGAGCGCCCCCGTCCAGGACCAGGGCAGCATCTCCTTCGGCAAGCGGGTCGGGGACGGCACCGCCATGGCCGTCGACCGGCTGACCGCGGTGAGCGCCCACGACAACCTGCAGGGCCTCCTGGCCGAGATCGACACGGCGCTGGCCGCGCTCGAGGACGGCGGTTACGGGCGCTGCCGGGTGTGCGGCGAGCGCATCCCCGAGGGCCGCCTGGAGGCCCGGCCCTGGGCGACCACCTGCGTGCGCCACGGCTGACGGCGGGCTGCGGCGGGGTCCGAACCGCTATTAGGGGAGAGTAGTCTTGTCTATTGACATGTCTTCTACTCCACTGCACCAGCTCGAGCGCGTCGTGATCCGTTTCGCCGGGGACTCCGGGGACGGGATGCAGCTCACCGGCGACCGCTTCACCTCCGACACCGCGGCCCTGGGCAACGACCTGTCCACGCTGCCGAACTTCCCCGCCGAGATCCGCGCGCCCCAGGGCACGCTGCCGGGCGTCAGCTCTTTCCAGGTCCACTTCGCCGATCA
This sequence comes from uncultured Serinicoccus sp., assembly GCF_947487915.1. Classification (GTDB taxonomy): domain Bacteria; phylum Actinomycetota; class Actinomycetes; order Actinomycetales; family Dermatophilaceae; genus Ornithinicoccus. The sequence goes on from NZ_CANKYH010000007.1 coordinate 94,947, forward strand.
CGACATCGCCACCCCCGGGGACGCGCCGGACGTGCTCGTCGCGATGAACCCGGCGGCGCTCAAGGCCAACCTGCCGGACCTGCCGCGCGGCGCGACGGTCATCGTCAACTCCGACGAGTTCACCCGGCGCAACCTCGCCAAGGTGGGGTATGCCGCCAACCCGCTGGAGGACGACTCGCTCGCCGACGCGGGCTACCACGTGCACGCCCTGCCGCTGACGTCGATGACGGTCGAGGCGCTGGCCGCGTTCGACGGGCTGACCCGCAAGGAGAAGGAACGCGCCAAGAACATGCTGGCGCTGGGCCTGCTGTCCTGGCTGTACTCGCGCGACACCGCCTCGACCGAGGCCTTCCTGCGCGCCAAGTTCGCGCAGGCGCCCGAGATCCTCGAGGCCAACCTCACCGCACTGCGCACCGGCCACGCCTACGGCGAGACCACCGAGGACTTCGCGGTGCGCTACCAGGTGGCGCCGGCGCCGATGACCCCCGGGACCTACCGCACCATCACCGGCAACCAGGCGCTGGCGCTGGGGCTGGTGGCCTCGGCCTACCGCACCGGGCTGCCGCTGGTGCTCGGGTCCTACCCCATCACCCCCGCCTCGGACGTCCTGCACCAGCTGTCCACGCTCAAGGCGCACGGCGTCACCACCCTGCAGGCCGAGGACGAGATCGCCGCCATCGGGATGGCGCTGGGCGCCAGCTTCGGGGGGGCCCTCGGGGTGACGACCACCTCCGGGCCGGGCCTGGCGCTGAAGAGCGAGACCATCGGGCTCGCCGTCGCGACCGAGCTGCCGCTGCTCGTCATCGACATCCAGCGCGGTGGTCCCTCGACCGGGCTGCCGACCAAGACCGAGCAGGCGGACCTGCTGCAGGCGCTGCACGGCCGCAACGGAGAGTCGCCGGTCGCCGTCGTGGCCGCCCAGTCGCCGACCGACTGCTTCGACGCGGCACTGGAGGCGGTCCGCATCGCGACGACCTACCGCACCCCGGTCATCCTGCTGTCCGACGGCTACCTCGGCAACGGCTCCGAGCCCTGGCAGATCCCGGCGGCCGCCCAGCTGCCCGACCTCACCGTCCGGCACACCACCGAGCCCAACGCCACCGACGAGCGCGGCGAGCCGGTCTTCCACCCCTACCTGCGGGACGAGCAGACCCTCGCCCGACCCTGGGCGGTGCCCGGCACCCCCGGGCTGGAGCACCGCATCGGCGGCATCGAGAAGGCCGACATCACCGGCAACATCTCCTACGACCCGGCCAACCACGACCGGATGGTGCGCCTGCGGCAGGCCAAGATCGGGGCGATCGCCGACTCCATACCGCCCCTGGAGGTGGACGACCCCAGCGGCGAGGCGCGCGTCCTCGTGCTCGGATGGGGGTCGACCTACGGCCCCATCGGTGCCGCCACCCGGTTGGTGCGCGCCACCGGTGCGAAGGTCGCCCGGGCCCACCTGCGCCACCTCAACCCCTTCCCCGCCGACCTCGGGGACGTCCTGCGCCGCTACGACCGGGTCGTCGTGCCCGAGATGAACCTCGGTCAGCTCGCGCTGCTGCTGCGCGGGACCTACCTCGTCGACGTCCGCAGCCATACCCAGGTCCGTGGCCTGCCGTTCACCGCCGGTGAGCTCGCGCAGGTCGTCCACGAGAACCTCATGGAGGTCCAGTCGCAGGAGGTGACGGTATGACCACGCACAGGGGCTCCGCCCCCGTGAACCCCCGGAACGACTCCAGGGGCTCCGCCCCCGTGAACCCCGGGAACAGCACCACCGAGCTCGGCCTGCCGACCCGCCGGGGCACCGAGGGCGTGCCCACGCTCGGGGACGGCTCGACGCAGACCAAGAAAGACTTCACCTCCGACCAGGAGGTGCGCTGGTGCCCCGGGTGCGGCGACTACGCCGTCCTGGCGGCGGTGCAGGGCTTCCTGCCCGACCTCGGGCTGCGCCGCGAGAACATCGTGTTCGTCTCCGGGATCGGCTGCTCCAGCCGCTTCCCCTACTACCTCGACACCTACGGGATGCACTCCATCCACGGGCGCGCGCCGGCCATCGCCACCGGTCTGGCGACCTCGCGGGAAGACCTGTCGGTCTGGGTCGTGACCGGGGACGGTGACGCGCTGTCGATCGGGGGCAACCACCTCATCCACGCGATGCGGCGCAACGTCAACCTCACGATCCTGCTGTTCAACAACAAGATCTACGGCCTGACGAAGGGGCAGTACTCCCCCACGTCGGACGTCGGCGCGGTGACCAAGTCGACGCCGTCCGGCTCGGTGGACCATCCCTTCAACCCGGTCTCGCTCGCGCTGGGCTCGGAGGCGACCTTCGTGGCGCGGACGATGGACTCCGACCGTGCCCACCTCACCGAGGTGCTCAGGGCCGCCGCCGCGCACCGCGGCACCTCCCTGGTCGAGATCTACCAGAACTGCCCGATCTTCAACGACGGCGCCTTCCAGCTGCTCAAGGACCGGGACGAGGCGACCGGCCGGGTGGCGCACCTGCGCGCCCACGAGCCGGTGCGCATCGGCGCCGAGGGGAGCCCGGAGGCCAAGGTCGTCGTCCGCGACCCCGAGGGCCGCCTGCAGGTGGTCCCGGAGCAGGCCGTGCCGCAAGGGCATACCGTCGTCGTGCACGACCCGGCCGACCCCGACCCGACGAGCGCCTTCGGGCTCTCGCGCCTCGACGACCCGAGCATGCAGACCGTGCCCATGGGCATCTTCCGTCAGGTGGAGCGCCCCACCTACGACGACGGCGTGCGCGAGCAGGTGCAGCAGGCCACGGCCGGGACCACCCGGGACACGGCCTCGCTCGACGCGCTGCTGCACGGCCGGGACACCTGGACCGTCGACGGCACCCGGCCGGGGCAGGTCGAGCAGCTGCTCGAGGGGGAGACCACCGAGGGCCCGACGCCAGCCGCCGGGGAGGCGCTCGTCGAGGAGGGCGAGGAGGTCTACGAGGACGAGGGCACCCCCTAGGATGCGACGGTGACGGATGAGGCCGAACGCCGACGGCAGCACGGCACGGCCTACGGCTTCCTCGCCTACCTCCTGTGGGGCGTCTTCCCGCTCTACTTCGCCGCTCTCCGGCCGGCCGGGCCGTGGGAGATCGTCGCGCACCGCATCGTGTGGACCCTGGTGCTGTGCCTCGCCGTCCTGCTCCTCACCCGGGACCTGCGCTGGATGGTGGAGCTCGCCCGCACCCCCCGGAGGCTGGGTGGGGTGATGCTCGCGGGGCTGCTCATCACGACCAACTGGGGCATCTACACCTACGCCGTGCTCACCGGTCATGTCACGGAGGCGGCGCTGGGCTACTTCCTCAACCCCCTGGTGACCGTGGCCCTCGGCGTCCTCATCCTGCGTGAGCGCCTGCGGAGGCTGCAGTGGACCGCGGTGGGCATCGGCGCCGCTGCCGCGGTGTACCTCTCCGTGGACTACGGCTCACCGCCCTGGATCAGCCTCGCCCTGGCCTGCTCGTTCGCGAGCTACAGCCTGCTGAAGAACCGCCTCGGGGTGTCGTTGAGCCCGCTGCGCTCGCTCGTCGGCGAGACGGCGACGGTGCTGCCGCTGGCGCTGCTCATCCTGTGGTGGCTCGACCAGGCCGGGGAGACCACGTGGGGCGGCCACGGCGAGCTGCACACCGCCCTGCTCATGTCGACCGGTCTGGCCACCGCCGTGCCGCTGCTGCTCTTCGCCGCCGCGGCGAGCCGGGTGCCGCTGTCGACGGTCGGCCTGCTGCAGTTCCTCACCCCCTTCCTGCAGCTGCTCACCGGCGTCCTGCTCCTCGGCGAGACCGTGCCCGCCTCCCGCTGGGTCGGCTTCGCCCTGGTCTGGGTCGCCCTGGTGGTGCTGTCCGCCGACATGGTGCGCCAGGTCCACCGGACCAGGGCGCAGCGTCGCGCCCGGGCCCGGGACGCCCGGGACGCCCGGGAGGAGCGCCCCGACCTGGCCGACCCGGCCTCCTGCTAGGTCGAGCACACCTGCACGCGGTGCAATTTTGCACACCGTGCAGGTTTACGTATGCTCGATGGTGTGACTGTGCGACCGGACTCCGTGGGGGGCGGCGGGCCGGACCCCGCAGCGCCGGGCCGTCGCGAGCTCAACAAGGTGCGCACGCGTGCGGCGATCGTGGGGGCGCTGCGCGAGCTGGTCGCCGAGCTCCCCGCCGCGGACGTCACCGTGGACCAGGTCGCCGAGCGGGCCGGGGTGTCCCGCCGCACCTTCTTCAACTACTTCGGCAGCATCCCGGCGGTGCTCAGCGCCGTCTTCGCCGACCACGCGGCGGCGATGATCGTCCAGCTGGACCCCGAGGTCATCGGTGACGACCCTGTCACCGCCCTGCGCGGGCTGACCCGCACGCACGGCATCCCCGAGGACCTCCTCGGGTGGTTCGTCGCCCTGAACCGCCACGGCGCGGACACCGACGCCACGGTCCTCCTGGAGCGCACGGTGTGGGCCGACCTGGCCGCGTGGCTGCGCGAACGGCTGCACGACGTGCTGCCCGGGGCCGACCCGCTCTTCGTCGCCACCCTGGCCTCGGCCGTCATGAGCTGCTTCCAGGCCACCGAGGAGGCGTGGCTCAAGGACCTCGACGTCGACCGCCCCGAGCAGCTCTCCCCCGCCGACGTCACCCGCTTCCACGACCACCTGGACCGCGCCCTCGGCCTGCTGGCCGACGGCTGGCGCTCCCCCTCCGCCTGACCCACCGAAAGGACCACCGTGGCCACCCTGCTGCACCGACTGGGGCGCTGGTGCGCCCAGCACCGCCTGGGCGTCGTCGCCATCTGGGCCGCCGTGCTCGGCCTCACCGTCACCGGCATGCTCACCATGGCCAAGCCGCTCTCCAACGAGTTCTCCATCCCCGGAAGCCGGTTCGAGGCGGTCCTGGAGACGCTGCAGGAGGAGATCCCGGACGCCGCGGGCACGACGGGCACCGTCGTCTTCCGCAGCGACGACGGCTTCACCGACGCCCAGCGCTCGGCCGTCGCCGACGCCGTGCAGGAGTGGGAGGAGCTGGACGGCGTCACCGCCGTCGACCCCTTCGAGGCCCAGGACCAGCTCGACGCCACCCAGGGCGACCTCGAGGACGGGCGGGCCGAGCTCGCCGACGCCCGCGAGCAGCTGGCGGACGGACGGGACCAGCTGGAGCAGGGACGCGCCGACCTGGAGCAGGCCCGGCAGGAGCTGACGGACGGGCGGGCCCAGCTCGAGGAGGGCCAGGAGGAGCTGGACGCCCAGGCCGCCACCCTCGAGGAGTCGCAGGCCGAGCTGGACGCCCAGCTGGAGCAGCTCGAGGCCGGTGTCGCCGCCGGTCAGGTGCCCCCGGAGGCCGAGCAGCAGGCCCGCGCCGAGATCGCGGCCGGGCAGGCGCAGCTCGACGCCGGCCGCGAGCAGCTGGCCGCCGCCCAGGCCGAGATCGACGCCCAGCGCGAGCAGCTCGAGGCGGGCGAGGAGGAGCTCGCCTCGGGCGAGCAGGAGCTGGAGAGCAGCGCCACCGAGCTGGAGGACGGGGAGGCCGAGGTCGCCCAGGGCGAGGAGGACCTCGCCGCCGCCGCCCGTCTCGCCGACCTCACCGAGGGCTTCCGGGTCGTGAGCGAGGACGGGACCACGGCGCTGACCCAGGTCTCGGTCGCCGACGCCGAGGGGTTCATCCCGCCGGAGACCACCGAGGCGATCCAGCGCATCGGCAACGACGTCGAGAGCGAGGGGCTGGCGGTCGACTTCTCCAAGGAGATCACCGACGACCTGTCCAGCCTGCTCGGACCGGGCGAGGTCATCGGCCTGGTCATCGCGGCGGTCGTGCTGCTCGTCATGCTGGGCAGCCTCATCGCCGCCGGGCTGCCGATCCTCATGGCGCTCGTCGGCGTCGGGGTCGGCCTCACCGGCGCCCTGGCCCTCTCCCGCTTCGTCGACATGCAGTCCATCACCCCGGTGCTGGCCCTCATGCTCGGCCTGGCGGTCGGGATCGACTACTCCCTGTTCCTCATCAACCGGCACCGCGAGCAGCTCCGCCGCGGTATGCCGATCGCTCCCTCGATCGCGCTCGCGGTGGGGACCTCCGGCAACGCGGTGACCTTCGCCGGCCTCACCGTCATCATCGCCCTCGTCGCGCTCACCCTGACCGGGATCCCCTTCCTGGGGATCATGGGTGTCGTGGCGGCGGCGACGGTCGCCATCGCCGTCCTGGTCGCCATCACCCTCACCCCAGCCATGCTCTCGCTCATGGGTGAGCGGGTGCTGCCCCGGCGGGAGCGCTCCGGCGGCGTCCAGGGGCGTCACGAGGAGTCCCCGGCCGAGCAGGCCGACGATCTGGGCCGCGGGTGGGCCGCCCGTGTGCAGCGCCACCCGTGGCTGTCGCTGGCGGGGGTCCTCCTCGTCGTCGGCGCGCTCGCCTGGCCGACCGCGCAGCTGCGCCTCGGGCTGCCGGACGGTGGCACCGAGCCCGCCGGCTCCACGGCATACACCACCTATGACACCGTGCGGGAGGAGTTCGGCGCCGGGGCCAACGGCCCGGTCCTCGTCGTGGCCGAGCTGGACGAGCCGGTCGCCGAGGGCGACACGGCGCTCTTCACGACCCAGGCGGACCTGGGCGAGGAGCTGGCCGCCGTCGACGGGGTGGAGCAGGTGCTCCCGGCCGGCGTCAACGACGACCGGGACGTCCTGGCGTTCCGGGTGCAGCCCGAGGGCGGGCCGGCCGACGCCTCCACCGAGGCGCTCGTCGACCGCCTCGGCCCCGCGGTCGAGCAGATCGGGCAGGACCAGGGCGCGACCCTGGGGCTGACCGGCCAGACCGTGGCGAACATCGACGTCTCGGAGCAGCTCGCCGACGCGCTGCCGATCTACCTCGTCGTCGTGGTCGGGCTCTCGCTCATCCTGCTGCTGCTCGTCTTCCGGTCGGTGGTCGTGCCGCTGCTCGCGACCGGCGGGTTCCTGCTGAGCATCGGTGCGGCCTTCGGTGCCGTCGTCGGGGTCTACCAGCTGGGCCTCGCGTCCAGCTTCTTCGGGGTCAATGAGGCCGGTCCGATCCTGTCCTTCCTGCCGATCCTGCTCATCGGCATCCTCTTCGGCCTCGCCATGGACTACCAGGTCTTCCTGGTGTCGGCGATGCGCGAGGAGCACGTGCACGGGCGGGCGGCCCGGGACGCCGTGGTGGCCGGCTTCAACCACAGTGCGCGGGTCGTCACCGCCGCGGCGATCATCATGATCTCGGTCTTCGCCGGCTTCGTGTGGGCGCACCTGACGATGGTGCGACCCATCGGGCTGGGCCTGGCCGTCGGTGTCCTCGTCGACGCCTTCCTCGTGCGGATGACCCTGACCCCGGCGGTGATGTCGCTGCTCGGCGAGCGGGCGTGGTGGCTGCCGCGCTGGCTCGACCGGATCCTGCCCGACGTGGACGTCGAGGGGGCCAGCCTGGAGCGTCACCTCGGTGCCGGAGCCGGTGCGCAGACCGACCTGCCCGGTCAGGAGGCCGAGCCCGCTCCGACCCGCTGACCCGCGGCGCGCAGCAGCGTCCGGGCGCCGACCCGCGCGGCCTGGTCACCCTCGGTGATCTGCAGCGCGAGCCGGCGCCCGGTGCGCAGGTAGACCACGATGCCGGGACCGCCGGCGTCGACGATGTAGGCGGTGCGGTCCGGGAGGGCCCGCAGCCCGATCCCGCCCCAGCGCATGGGGTCGAGGTCCTGCACGTCCACCCCGACGACCTGCCCGGCGCGGACCCGGAGGACGGGCACCCGGAGCACGCGCGACCGCACCCGGAGCCCGTCCTCGTCGACCTCGACGGTGACGGCGGACCACAGCAGCGCCAGCCCGCCCGCGCCGAGCCCGGTGACCAGGACGACCACGAGCAGCACCACGCCCTCCCCGGCCGCCAGCAGCACCACCGCGACGACGGCGAAGACCACGAGCAGACCGACGGCCAGCACCCTCAGGGTCCGGGACGAGACGTCCGAGACCCACGGGTGCACCGGCTGCACCGCCCGTCCACGCACCGGCTGCACCCGCGACCGCTCCGGGACCAGGTCGGCCAGCTCCTCCGCGCTGGGCACCCACCGGCCGTGCACGGCATACCCCACGAGCCCGGCGAGCAGCGCCCCCAGGACGGCCAGCAGCGGCCACCCCTCGCGAACGCCCTGCGCGCCGTCGACGCCCACCCTCCAGGCCGTCACGAGGTAGAGCAGGACCGCACCCCAGGAGACCCCGGCGACCGCCGCGAGGACCCAGCGGCCCCAGCTCGGGGGGACCAGGCGGCGCGCGACGGAGGCGACGGCCGCGAGGACGGTGCAGACGACCACGGTCGCGAGGACCCCCGCCACGAAGCCCGGCCCGCTCGCGAAGCCGTCGGGCACCCGGCCCGACCAGTGCGTCGGCACGCGGTCCGGGGGCGGCACGACGGCCAGGGCGAGCAGCAGGGCCGCCAGCGGCAGGATCGCCCAGAGTCCGGCCAGGGTGCGGCGCACGTCCGGCCTCCTTCCAGTGGGGAGGTCCAGCGTAGTCGCCGCGACCGGCGCGAAGACGTCACCGGACCGACCGCGGGGATTCATCTCCGCGTCGTCGGGAGGGGTGCTGGCCGGGCCTAGGTTCGCAGACGTCCGGGGTCACGGCCCGGACCTGTCCCTACGGGAAGGACCCCCATGAACCCGCTCACCGAGCGCCGGAACCTGCTGCCGCTCCTCGCCGCCCACCCCGGCGGACGCAGTGCCGCGACCTGCCGCTACCGCTGCGGGGACGCCTGCTCGCAGCCCGTGCCGAACACCAGCGACAACAGCTACTTCGGCGACGTGGTGCGGTCCGCCGTGGCGCGCCGCACGGTGCTCACGGGAGGGACCGCCGCGCTGGCCGGGGTGGCGTGGACCGCGGCCGCGACCCCGGACACGGCAGCCGCGGCCGGGGAGGCGCAGGGCGACCTGGCGGGACCGGAGGGCCGTCGGCGCGGCTTCCCCTCCATCTCCCCCACGCCCGCCGATGTCGACGACCTGGTCGTGCCGGAGGGGTTCACCTGGGCGGCGGTCATCTCCTGGGGCGACCCGGTCGAGCCCGGCGCGCCCCGTTTCGACGTCGACCGGCAGAGCGTCGAGGCCCAGAAGGGACAGGCCGGCTACAACGCCGACTACCTCACCCTGCGTCAGGACGGCGATCGGGGCTGGCGGAGGCGGCGCGGGGTCATCGTTGTCAACAACGAGTACACCAACCCCGAGCTGATGTTCCCGGACTGGAGCGGTGCGGTCACCCCGGAGCAGGCCGAGATCGAGATGGCCGCACACGGGATGACCATCGTCGAGGTCCGCCGCAAGAACGACCGGTCCCCGTGGACCTACCAGCGGCGCGGGGACCGGAACCGCCGCATCCACGCGTGGACCACCTTCGCGCTCGACGGCCCCGCCGCCGGGCAGGAGTGGATGCGGACCAGCACCGACCGTCGTGGGCGCCGCGTGCTCGGCACGCTGAACAACTGCGCCGGCGGGGACACCCCCTGGGGCACCGTGCTCTCCGGTGAGGAGAACGTCAACCAGTACTTCGACGCCACCGGCGCCCCGGACCCCGAGGGCAGGCTGGCCCGTTACGGCATCACGTCCGGGGGACGCGGCTGGGAGCAGGCCGACCGCCGCTTCTCCGTCCTCGAGGAGCCGAACGAGGTCAACCGCTTCGGCTGGATCGTCGAGGTCGACCCCGACGACCCCGGCTCCACCCCCGTGAAGCACACGGCGCTCGGGCGTTTCAAGCACGAGGGAGCCACCATCCGGCTGGCCCACGACGGGCGGGCCGTCGCCTACATGGGCGACGACGAGCGCTTCGACTACGTCTACAAGTTCGTCTCCCGCCGCCGCTACCGCGAGGGCGACCAGCGCCACAACATGCGGCTGCTCTCCGACGGCGACCTCTACGTCGCGCGGTTCACCGGCGACGGCCTGCAGGACGGGCAGTACGACGGCGACGGCGAGTGGCTCCCGCTCGTGGTCGGCGGCGAGTCACGGGTCGAGGGCATGACCGTGGCGGAGGTCTGCACCTGGACGCGGCTGGCCGCCGACACGGTGGGACCCACCAAGATGGACCGACCCGAGGACGTGCAGCCCGACCCGTCGACCGGCCGTGTGTACGTCGCGTTGACCAACAACACCGCGCGCACGCCGGGCCAGATCGACGAGGCCAACCCGCGGGCGAACAACAAGTTCGGGCACGTCATCGAGTGGCGTGAGGACGGGGACGACGCCGCGGCGCTGCGGTTCCGGTGGAGGATCGTCCTGGTCGCCGGCGACCCCTCCGACCCCAGCACCTACTTCTCCGGCCTCGACCGGCGGGAGGTCACCCCCATCAGCTGCCCGGACAACGTCGCCTTCGACGGTGAGCCCGGCCACCTGTGGATCAGCACCGACGGGGCGCCCGGCACCATCGGTACCTGCGACGGCCTCTTCCGCATGCCGACCACCGGGCCCGACCGGGGCCTGGTCCAGCAGTTCCTCTCGGTGCCGACCGGTGCCGAGTGCTGCGGGCCGGTCATCTCCTGGGAGGACCGCTCGGTGCTCGTCACCGTGCAGCACCCCGGGGAGGGTGGGGCCAGCGCGTACCCCTACCTGGGCGACAGCGTCCCCCGGCCCGGCGTGGCTCACGTCTACCCGGGGCGGCGCCGGCGCTGAGCCCGGCCCGCGGCGCCCGCTCCCCCGGACCGCGGCGCCCGCTCCCGCGGACCGCGGCTGGTCAGCGGGAGCGGTCGGCGACGCCGTCGACGAGCGCCCGGAGGGCGTCCACCGCCGCCGAGGGCTCCAGGCCCTCGAGGAGCGAGCGCGCCCGTGCCGCCATGGCGAGCGTGCGTTCCCGGGCCTGCGCCATCGCCGGGTGGGCGCGCAGCAGCTCCAGGGCCTCGGCCAGCTCGGCCGGGTCCTCGATCGGGCCGGCGAGGAGCTCGTGCAGGCGGGCGTCGGCGGGGTCCGAGCTCCCGCGGGCGTAGAGCACGGGCAGGGTTGCCTTGCCCTCGCGCAGGTCGGTCCCGGGGGTCTTGCCCGAGGCGTCGGCCTCGGAGGCCACGTCGAGCAGGTCGTCGGCCAGCTGGAAGACGACCCCGAGGGTCTCGCCGTAGGCCGTGAGCGTGCGCACGGTGTCCTCGTCGCAGCCCCCGAACATCGCGCCGTAGCGCGCGGCCGTGGCGATGAGCGACCCGGTCTTGTCGGCGAGGATCGACAGGTATGCCTCGACCGCCGCGTCGTGCCCGTCCGCACCCGGCGCGGCGGCACCCTGGCGGTCGTCCCGGATCTGGCCGGCGCACAACCGGATGAAGGTCTCCGCCTGGATCTTGACCGCCTCGGGGCCGAGGCCGGCCACCACGGCGGAGGCGGTGCCGAAGAGCAGGTCCCCGACGAGGATCGCCGTCGCGTTGCCGTAGCGGGCGTTGGCGCTGCGCACGCCCCGTCGCAGGTCCGCCTCGTCCATGACGTCGTCGTGGTAGAGCGAGGCGAGGTGGGTGAGCTCCACCCCCACCGCGGCGTCCACCACCTGGTCGTCCCACCCCCGGCCGACCTCGCTGGTCAGCAGGGTGAGCAAGGGCCGGAACCGTTTGCCGCCCGCGCGCGCCAGGTGCAGGTTCGCCTCCGCGATGAAGGGGTCGTCGTGGTCGACGACCTCCTCCAGGCGCGCTGCGACCCGGTCCAGCCCGGTCTGGACCCGCCCGGTCAGCGCGTCGTCGGAGCCCGGGACGGTCGCGGTGCTCACCGCAGGAACGCCGCGGTGCTCTGCGCGAGATCCAGGACCGGGGAGGGCATGACCCCGAGGGCCAGGGTGATGGCGACGCCCACGAGGATCGCGAACGACGTCATCCAGGACGGGCGCACCACGACGGTCCCGGCCGCGTCGCTCGGGTCGCCCAGCCACATCTGCACGACCAGGACGAAGTAGATGTAGGCCGTGACGGCGCTGGCGAGCACACCGACGACCGCGAGCCAGGCCCAGCCCTGGCTCACCGCTGCGGAGAAGACCGCGAACTTGCCGGTGAAGCCGGAGGTCAGCGGGATGCCCGCGAACGCCATGAGCAGGAAGGTGAAGCTGGCCGCGATCCACGGCGAGCGACGACCCAGGCCCGCCCACTGGTCGACGAGCGTGGCCTCGGTGCCCGCGCTGCGCACGAGGGCGACGATGGCGAACGCCGGGATGGTCATGAAGCCGTAGGTCGCGAGGTAGAACATCGTGCTCGACACGCCGGCCACGTCCAGGGCGACGACGCCGGTGAGGATGAACCCGGCGTGGGCGATCGAGGAGTAGGCCAGGATCCGCTTGACGTCGGTCTGGACGATCGCGAGCAGGGCACCGACCACCATCGACAGGGCGGCGACGACGGCGATGACCGGCTGCCACTCCAGCCGGGCGCCCTCGACGGCGACGTAGAGCACGCGCAGCATCGCGCCGAACGCGGCGACCTTGGTGCAGGCCGCCATGAAGCCGGTGACCGGCGTGGGCGCGCCCTGGTAGACGTCCGGGGTCCACGCGTGGAAGGGCACGGCGCCGACCTTGAAGAGGAGCCCGACGGTGACGAGCAGGACGCCCGGGACGAGCAGTCCGTCCATGCCGACGTTGCTGCTGATGGCGGCCGCGATGTCGGAGAACCTCGTCGAGCCGGCGTAGCCGTAGAGCAACACCGCCCCGAAGAGGTAGAAGGCGCTGGAGAAGCTGCCGAGCAGGAAGTACTTGAGCGAGGCCTCCTGCGACAGCAGGCGGCGACGCCGGGCCAGGCCGGCCAGGACGTAGAGCGGCAGGGACAGGATCTCCAGCGCCACGAAGAGCAGGATGAGGTCGTTCGCGGCGACGAAGAGCATCATGCCGCCGACGGACATGAGGGTGAGCGGGTAGACCTCGGTGGTGGTCGCCCCGACCTTGGTCGCGAGCGTCTCCTCCGCCGAGCCCGGAGTGGACACCCCGGACTGGGTGAAGGCGTCGGGCTGCTCCCCGCCGAACCGCTCGCTCATGACGAGCAGGCCCAGGATGGACAGCACGAGCACCAGGCCCTGCAGGGCCAGGGTGACCCCGTCGACGGCCACCGTCCCGGCCGCCGTGATGCCCTCGTTGTCCCGGCCGAGCAGGACCAGCGCCAGCAGCGCCAGGACGAGGGTGGCGATGGACAGCGGGACCTGCACGGCATACCTCGTGCGCCGGGAGGCGAATCCCTCGACCGTGACCCCCACCAGGCCGCCGACGAAGACGATGATCATCGGGAGCAGCGCCGTGTAGTTGATGTCGGGCGCGACGAACATGGAGCCACCCATCAGTGGTCACTCCCCTCGGTCGAGTGGTTGGCGGTGTCGACGGCGGGTGCCGGGTCACTGATCCCGACCGTCTGCAGCGTCTGCTGCACGGCGGGCTCCAGCAGGTCGAGCACCGGCTTGGGGTAGAAGCCGAGCACCAGGAAGGCCGCGATGATCGGGGCGACCACCCACTTCTCCCGGCCGCTCATGTCCACGACGTCCTCGACCTCGGGCCCCGTCGGCCGGGGGCCGGTCGCGACCTTCTGGTACATCACGAGGATGTAGACGGCCGCCAGGATGACCCCGATCGCGGAGATGACCGCGAGCCACGGGTGCCGCCCGAAGGTGCCGACGATGACGAGGAACTCGCTGACGAAGGAGTTCAGCCCGGGCAGGGCCAGGCCGGACATGCCGGAGACGAACAGCGCGCCGGCCACCAGCGGGGTGACTCGCTGCCAGCCGCCGAAGTCCCGCAGGTCGCGCGAGCCGCGGCGGACGATGAGCATCCCCGCGACGAGGAACAGCCCGGCCGTGGTGAAGCCGTGGTTGACCATGTAGAGCGTCGCCCCGGTCTGGCTCACCGTGGTGAAGGCGAAGATGCCCAGCACGATGAAGCCGAAGTGGCTGATCGAGGTGTAGCTGATGAGCCGCAGCATGTCCGTCTGGCCGATGGCCAGGAACGCCCCGACGAAGAGCGAGACCAGCGCGAGGGCCAGGATCACCGGGGTGGCCCACTGGCTCGCCTCGGGGAACAGCGTGAGGCAGAAGCGGATCATGCCGTAGGTGCCCACCTTGTCGAGGACGCCGACCAGCAGGACCGAGGTCGCCGGGCGGGCCTGCTCGGCGGCCAGCGGCAGCCAGGTGTGCACCGGCCACATGGGGGCCTTGATCGCGAACGCGATGAAGAAGCCGACGAACAGCCACCGTCCGGCGTCCACCGACAGGTCGATCCCGGTGAGGTTCGACAGCAGGAACCCGTCGGTGCCCCGCGGCCCCGCGAGGTAGACCCCGATGACGGCGACGAGCATGATGAGCCCGCCCGCCAGGGAGTAGAGCAGGAAGGAGGTGGCCGCCCGCGCCCGACGGCTCCCGCCGAAGACCCCGATGAGGAAGTAGACGGGGATGAGCATCGCCTCGAAGAAGACGTAGAAGAGGAACACGTCGATGGCCGCGAAGACGCCGACCATCATCGAGGTGAGCGCCAGCATGAGCGCGAAGTAGGCGTGCTGCCGCCGGCCCACGGCCGGCACGTCGTCCCAGGCCGCGACGATGCAGATGGGCACGAGCACCAGCCCGAGCAGGATCATCGACAGCGAGATGCCGTCGACCCCGAGGGCGTAGGACACCCCGAACTGCGGGATCCAGGAGTAGACCTCGGTGAGCTGGAACTGCTCCCCCGCGGTGCCGCCCCCGATGCGGAACTGGGTGGCCGCACCGATGCCGACGACCAGGGTCACCAGGGCCACGCCGAGCGCGACCGGGCGGACGATCGTGCTGCCCTTGGGCAGCAGGGACACCACGAGCGCGCCGACGAGCGGCAGCACGAGCAGCGTGGTCAACCAGGGAAAACTCATCACTGCATCACCCAGACGGCACCGAGGATCACGACGACGCCCAGGAGCATCGTCAGGGCATAGGAGCGGACGAAGCCGTTCTGGGCACGGCGCAGGACACGGGACAGGCCGTTGAGCCCGCCGGTCGTGCCACCCGTCACCGCCCCCTCGACCAGCACGCTGTCGGCCTCCACCGAGGTCCGCGCCAGGGTCATGGTGGGGCCGGTGAAGAGCGCGTCGTTGACGTCGTCCTGGTAGAAGTCACGTCGGGCGGCCCGGGTGAGCGGCCCGGCCTCCGGCGCGGTCTGCGGGACCTCGCGCCGGCCGTACATCATCCAGGCCAGCCCGGCTCCGACCAGCATGAGGACGAAGGCGAGGATCTGGATGGCCAGGACCGGGATGAGCGGCTCACCGTGCTCGGCGTGCCCGAAGACCGGCTCCAGCCACGCGGTGATGATGCCGGTCGGGTAGAGCACGACGCCCAGGACCAGCGACCCGAGAGCGAGGACCATCATCGGGACGGTCATGACGAGCGGCGACTCGTGCGGGTGGGCGTCCTCGTGCCAGCGCTGCCCACCGAAGAAGGTCATGAAGAACAGCCGGGACATGTAGAAGGCGGTGATCCCGGCACCCAGGAGCGCGACGCCGCCGAAGACCCAGGCGCGCCAGCCCGGCTCGGCGAAGGCGGTCTCGATGATGTAGTCCTTCGAGTACCACCCCGCGGTGAAGGGGAAGCCGATGATGGCGAGCCACCCGGCCATGAAGGTGAGCCAGGTGATCTTGATGTCCGCCCGCAGGGCACCGAAGCGGCGCATGTCGACCCGGTTGCCCATCGCGTGCATGACCGACCCGGCACCGAGGAACATGTTGGCCTTGAAGAAGCCGTGCGTGACCAGGTGGAAGATCGCGTAGAGGTAGCCGACCGGGCCCAGCCCGACCGCCAGCATCATGTAACCGATCTGGCTCATCGTGGAGGCCGCGAGGGCCTTCTTGATGTCGTCCTTGGCGCAGCCGACGAACGCGCCGTAGAGCAGGGTGACCGCCCCGACGATCGCCACGACCAGCCGCGCGTCCGGGGTGAGGTCGTAGATCGCCTGGCTGCGGGCGATGAGGTAGACGCCGGCGGTGACCATCGTCGCCGCGTGGATGAGCGCCGACACCGGGGTCGGGCCGGCCATCGCGTCCCCGAGCCAGCTCTGCAGCGGGAACTGGGCCGACTTGCCGCAGGCCCCCAGCAGCAGCGCGAGGCCGATGAGGGTGAGCGTGAGGTCGCTCGCCCCGCCGGCGCTGCCGTGGACGGTCGCGAAGTCCAGCGCCCCGAAGGTCGCGAGCATGATGGCCATGGCGGTGATGAGCCCGACGTCACCGACCCGGTTGACGACGAACGCCTTGTTGGCGGCCGCGGCGTAGTCGGGGTTCCAGTTCCAGAAGCCGATGAGCAGGTAGGAGGCCAGGCCCACGCCCTCCCAGCCGACGAAGAGCAGCAGGTAGGAGTCGGCGAGCACGAGGATGAGCATCGCCGCGACGAAGAGGTTGAGGTAGGCGAAGAACCGGCGCTTGTCCGGGTCGTCCGCCATGTAGCCGAGGGAGTAGACGTGGATGAGGCTGCCCACGAAGGTGATGAGCATGACGAAGGCCAGCGACAGCGGGTCCAGCAGCAGCCCGGCCGAGAGCGACAGCTCGCCCACGCTCACCCAGTCCCACAGCGGCACCGAGAGCGAGCGCTCCTCCGGGCCCAGCCCGGTGAGCTGGACGATGACGAGGACTCCGACGACGAAGCTGCCCCAGGACAGCGCGGTCGCCAGCGCGGGCCCCCACCGGTCGGTCGTCCGGCCACCGAGCAGCAGGACGGCAGCGCCGACCAGCGGGAGCGCGACGAGCAGCCAGCCGAAGGCCGCCAGGCCGTCGGCCTGGGTGGCGTGGACGGCGCTCGCTCCCCCTTCATGTTCGGCCGCCGCGAGGCTGAGGGTGGCCAGCCCGTGACTCAGGTCGTGCACAGACACGAGCGCTCCTTACAGCTTGAGCAGGTTGGCGTCGTCGACCGAGGCCGAGCGACGCGCACGGAAGATGGACATGATGATCGCCAGCCCGACGACCACCTCGGCCGCGGCGACCACCATGACAAACAGGGCGTAGACCTGCCCGTCGAGGGTGCCGTGGATGCGGGCGAAGGTGACCAGCGCCAGGTTGCAGGCGTTGAGCATGAGCTCGATGCCCATGAAGACGATGATGGTGTTGCGCCGCGTCAGGACGGTGATCGCGCCCAGGGAGAAGAGCACCACCGACAGGTAGATGTAGGCCTCGAGTCCCATCAGCGCTCCTCCCCGTCCGACCGCTCGCCGCGCTCGGGGTCAGGCCCGTGGCCACCCCGGTCGGGCTGCTCCGAGCCCTCCTGCTTGGTCATCTCGTTGTCGGTGGCGGCGTTGGTCCCCGTCGGCAGGTCCTCGCGGGCCTGCTCGGCCGGTGGCTGCCCGTCGGAGCGGCCGCTGCCCGCGGGCAGGCGGTACTCCCCGGGGTTGGTGACCTGGCCTCGGGCGACCAGCACGCGAGGGACGGACTCCTCGACCGGGCTGCCGTCCGGCGCCAGGGCAGGGGTGTCCGCGGCGTTGTGCCGGGCATACACGCCGGGATTCGGCTTGCCGGCGAGCCACTCACCGCCGCGCAGCCGCTCCTGGGACAGCTGGCGCTGGGTCCGCTTCGGGGTGAGCCGCTCGCGGTGCGCCAGGACCATCGCGCCCATGACGGCGATGACGAGCAGCGCTCCCAGCGTCTCGAAGGTCAGCACCTGCCGCTCGAAGATCTCCCGGGCCAGGGCGGTGACGGTGCCCTCGGCCTGCACGGTCTCCAGTCCGACCGCCGCCGGCCAGGTGACGCGGGTCAGGCCGTAGACGGCGGCGGCGACGAAGAGCGCGCCCAGGCCGAAGGCGAGCACCCGCTGGAGGGGCAGCGTCTCCACGGGGGAGTCGGAGGCGTCGACGCCGACGAGCATGACGACGAAGAGGAAGAGCATCATCACGGCGCCGGAGTAGACGAAGATCTGGATGATCCCCACGAACTCCGCCTGCTGGACGATGTAGATGACGCCGAGGCTGATCATCGTCATCGCCATGGCCATGGCCGCGTGGACCGCCTTGCGGGCGAAGAGCAGTCCGAGGGCGCCGGCGACGGCGACGACGGCGAGCACCCAGAAGAGACCGACCTCCATACCGTCGATCCGGTCGGGGGTCATGAACGCGCCTCCACCTGCGCCGCGTCGGCGTCGGCGTCGGCGTCGGGCTCGTCGCGCCGCGCGTCCCGCTGCTCGACGTAGTCCTGCTGGCCGCGCGTGGCGCCGGTGACCTTGCCCCGGTAGTAGTCGCGCTCCTCCATGCCCTCGGCCATGGGGAACGGCGGGGTGAGCATGTCCGGGCGCAGGGGGGCCAGCAGCTGGTGCTTCTCGTAGATGAGCGGGGCCCGCTCGGAGTCGGCCAGCTCGTACTCGTTGGTCATGGTCAGCGCCCGGGTCGGGCACGCCTCGATGCACAACCCGCAGAAGATGCAGCGCAGGTAGTTGATCTGGTAGACGCGGCCGTAGCGCTCACCGGGGCTGAACCGGGCGTCGTCGGTGTTGTCCGCACCCTCGACGTAGATGGCGTCGGCCGGGCAGGCCCAGGCGCACAGCTCGCAGCCCACGCACTTCTCCAGGCCGTCCGGGTGCCGGTTGAGCTGGTGGCGACCGTGGAAGCGGGGCGCCGTCGGGCGCTTGACCTCGGGGTACTCCTGCGTCGGCACCTTGCGGAACATGGTGCCGAAGGTGACGCCGAAGCCGGCCACCGGGGCGAAGAGCTGGCCGAGCAGGCCCGGCTCCTTCTTGCCGCCCTCCGGGGCGGTCTCGCCGCGACGGGCGGGGGTGCTGTCGGCGTGGGTGCGGGCGGGCTCGTCGGTATGAGGCTCGGTCGGGTCAGCCACGGCGCTCCTCCTCGGTGGTGCGGTCGGTGCCAGGGTCGTCGCCGTCGCGGTGGCCGGCGGCGACGGTCACCGGTCGGGCCTGCTCGACGGCCGGCCGCGGCTCGACGAGCCGTTGGCCGGGCATGGGTGGGACGGGGTACCCGTCGGCGAACGGGTCGATCTCCTCGGGGACCTCCTGCGCCTCCTCGCGTGCCGCGGCACGCCGTTGGGCGTAGCGGTCCCAGAGGAGGATACCGATGAGGACGAACACGCCGATGCCGCCCAGCGTGAGCACGGTCACCCAGCGGCCCTCGCCGAAGTAGCCCT
The DNA here is from genome assembly GCF_947487915.1 of uncultured Serinicoccus sp. GTDB lineage: Bacteria > Actinomycetota > Actinomycetes > Actinomycetales > Dermatophilaceae > Ornithinicoccus. The sequence continues at coordinate 113,965 of NZ_CANKYH010000007.1, forward strand.
CCTGGGCGGACCGGATGAGCATGACGGCCACGACCCACACCAGCGAGAGCGGGATGAGGATCTTCCAGCCGAGCGCCATGAACTGGTCGTAGCGCACCCGGGGCAGCGAGCCGCGCACCCAGACGTAGAAGAAGATGAAGCCCCACATCTTGGCGGTGAACCACAGCAGGCCCCACCAGCCGGAGTCCAGGGCGCCGTCGAAGAGCACGTTGAGCGGCCACGGGGCGTGCCACCCGCCGAGGAAGAGCGTGGTGGCCAGCGCGGACACCGTGAACATGTTGATGTACTCGCCGAGGAAGAACATGCCGAACTTCATCGAGGAGTACTCGGTGTGGAACCCGCCGCCGAGCTCGCCCTCGCCCTCCGCGAGGTCGAAGGGCAGCCGGTTGGTCTCACCGATCATCGTGATGACGTAGACGACGAAGCTGAAGAACAGCGGCACGATGTACCACAGCGGGATGCCCAGCACGGTGCTCTGCTGCTGCGCCTCGACGATCTGGCTGGTCGACATCGAGCCGGCGTAGAGGAACACGGCGACCAGGGACAGGCCCATGGCGATCTCGTAGGAGATGACCTGGGCGGTGGACCGCAGCCCGCCGAGCAGCGGGTAGGTCGAGCCCGAGGACCAGCCGGCCAGCACGAAGCCGTAGGCGGACACGCCGGCCACCGCGAGGACGAGCAGCACCGCGACCGGGGTGTCGGTCAGCTGCAGCGGGGTCGTGTGCCCGAACATCTGCACGTCCCCGCCGAGGGGGATGATGGCGAAGGAGACGAACGCCAGCGACGCGACAATGAGCGGCGCGGCGTAGAACATCAGCTTGTCCGCGCCCTTGGGCGTGACGTCCTCCTTGAGGAACAGCTTGATGCCGTCCGCGGTGGTCTGCAGGATCCCGAGCGGGCCGAGCCGGTTGGGCCCGGGGCGCTGCTGCATGCGTCCGATGACGCGCCGCTCGAACCAGATGACGATGACCACGGAGATCATCACGTAGACGAACAGCAGGAACGCCTTGAAGAGCGAGAGCCACCACGGGGTGTCGCTGAAGTCGGCGGCCGGGAGGTCCTGCGCGACGAGCGGGACGCTCGCCAACACCTCGGGGTATGCCGTGAGCAGGCTCATGCCTCACCTCGCGCGGTCGGTCGGTCGGGTCCGGCGGAGCTGCCGGCGGACAGCGAGACCACGGCCCCGGCGTCCACCCCGAGGGTGGCCCGGACCGTGGAGCCCGGGGAGTTGGTCGGCAGCCAGACCACGCCGTCCTGCATGGGGGTGACCTCGACCGGCAGCTCCAGCGAGCCGGTGGTCGTGGAGACCCGCACCGTCCCGCCGGGGCCGACCCCGGCGTCGGCGGCCGTGGCCGCGGACACGCGGGCCACCGCCCGCGGTGCGGTGCCCGCCAGGAAGGGCTCCCCGTCCTGGAGGCGACCGGCGTCCAGCAGGTGGTGCCAGGTGGCGAGGACGGCCTCGCCGTCGGCGGGGCTGGCCGGACCCGCCGCGGCCACCGTCGGGGCGCTCGGTCGGGTGCCTGCCCACCGGTCCAGCCCGGTGAGCTCGCGGCGCACCTCGGTGACCGTGCCGGTCCCGAGCCGGACGCCGAGGGCGTCGGCGAGCCGGTCCAGGATGACGTGGTCGGAGCTCGCCCCGCTGTCGATGGCGCGCTCGAAGGGCCGCAGCCGGCCCTCCCAGGTGACGTAGGCACCGGCCTTCTCCTGCTGCGGCGCCACCGGGAGGATGACGTCGGCGTAGGCGTGCACCTCGCTCTCGCGGACCTCCAGGGAGACCACGAAGGCGCGCTCGAGCGCGCGCCGGGCCAGGGCGGGGTCGGGCAGGTCGTCGATCTCGATGCCGCCGACCACCAGGGCGGCCAGCTCGCCGTCCGCGGCCGCCTGGAGGATCCCGGTGGCGTCCCGTCCGACGGTGCCGGGCAGGGCGTCCACGCCCCACCGGTCGGCGACCTCGGCCACCGCGCCCGCGTCGCCGACCGGGCGACCGCCCGGCAGCAGCCCGGGGAGGGTGCCGACGTCGACGGCGCCCCGTTCCCCGGCGCGGCGGGGCACCCACGCCAGGGAGGCGCCGGTGGTGTGCGCGAGGGCCACGGCGGCCGACAGCGCCCCCGGGGTCGCGGCGAGGCGCTCCCCCACGAGGATCACCGAGCCGGCGGCCAGCGCGTCGGAGGCGGCGTGCACGGGGTTGACGTCGAGGGCCTCGACCGGGCCGTCGTCGGCCGTGCCGGGGCCGTCGGTGCGACGCCGGGCCAGCGCGTGCAGGACCTCCGCCTCGGTGCCCGGCGCGGAGGACAGCAGCATGCCGTCCAGCTTCTCCAGCCCCCGGGTCGCGAACGGCGCGACCGCGAAGACCTGGGTCGCGTGCTTGCGCAACCCCTTACGCAGCCGCAGGAAGACGATGGGGCTCTCCTCCTCCGGCTCCAGCCCGACGAGCAGGACCGAGGGCGCGGCCTCGAGGTCGGCGTAGCTCACCTCACGCTGCCCGGCGACGGCGGCGGCCAGGAAGTCGGCCTCCTCCGTGCTGTGCGGGCGGGAGCGGTGGTCGATGTCGTTGGTGCCGAGCGCGACCCGCGCCAGCTTGGCGTAGGCGTAGGCGTCCTCGACGCTCACCCGGCCACCCGGCAGGACGCCGACTCCGCCGGCCGACCGCGCGCGGGACAGCCCGGCCGCCGCGGCGGCATACGCGTCGCGCCAGGAGGTGACGGCGTAGTCGCCGTCGCTGCCGCGCACGACCGGGTCGTGCAGACGGTCCGGCAGGGTGGCGTAGGCGAAGGCCCACCGGCCCTTGTCGCAGTTCCACTCCTCGTTGACCTCGGGGTCGTCGAGGGCCATCCGGCGCAGGACCTGACCGCGGCGGTGGTCGGTGCGCAGGGAGCAGCCGGAGGCGCAGTGCTCGCACACGCTCGGGGTGGAGACCAGGTCGAAGGGGCGGGAGCGGAAGCGGTAGGCCGCGCCGGTCAGCGCCCCCACCGGGCAGATCTGCACGGTGTTGCCGGAGAAGTAGCTCTCGAAGGGCTGCTCCTCGTAGATCCCGACCTGCTGCAGGGCCCCGCGCTCGATGAGCGCGATGAACGGGTCGCCGGCGATCTGCTCGGAGAACCGCGTGCACCGGGCGCACAGGACGCACCGCTCGCGGTCCAGCAGCACCTGGCTGGAGATGTTGACCGGCTTGGGGAAGGTCCGCTTGACGTCCTCGAAACGCGAGGTGGGACGGCCGTCGGACATCGCCTGGTTCTGCAGCGGGCACTCGCCGCCCTTGTCGCAGACGGGGCAGTCGAGGGGGTGGTTGACGAGCAGCAGCTCCATGACGCCGGTCTGCGCCTTGTCGGCGACCTCGGAGGTGTGCTGCGTGCGCACCACCATGCCCGGCGACACCGCGATGGTGCACGACGCCTGGGGCTTCGGCATGGGCTTGAGGTTGCCCTCGCGGTCCGGGGTGGACACGTCCACCAGGCACTGGCGGCAGGCCCCGACCGGCTCGAGCAGCGGGTGGTCGCAGAAGCGCGGGATGTGGATCCCGACCTCCTCGGCGGCCCGGATGACCAGGGTCCCCTCCGGGACCGCGAGCTCGACGCCGTCGATGGTGACCTCCACCTTGGGCACGTCCTCCTCGGCCACCTCGTCGGGGATGGTCGGGTCACTGATCTCCACGCTCATGCGGGCTGGCTCTCCTTCGCGAAGAGGGTGTTGCGCCCGGCCGGGAAGGTCTCCTGCCAGGGCGTGTGCATGGCCTCCTCGAACTCCTCCCGGAAGTACTGGATGGCCGAGGTGATGGGGCTGGTGGCGCCGTCCCCGAGGGCGCAGAAGCTGCGGCCGAGGATGTTGTCGCAGATGTCGTCCAGCTTCTCGATGTCGCCCGGGCGACCCTGGCCGGCCTCGAGCCGCTCCAGGATCTGCTTGAGCCAGAAGGTGCCCTCCCGGCACGGTGTGCACTTGCCGCACGACTCGTGCGCGTAGAAGTCGGTCCACCGCGAGACCGCCCGCACGACCGAGACCGTCTCGTCGAAGATCTGCAGCGCCCGGGTGCCCAGCATGGATCCCTCGGCGGCCACCGACTCGAAGTCCAGGGGCACGTCGAGGTGGGCGTCGGTGAAGATCGGGGTCGACGAGCCGCCGGGGGTCCAGAACTTCAGCTTCTTGCCGCCGCGCATGCCGCCGGCCATCTCCAGCAGCTCGCGCAGGGTGATGCCGAGCGGGGCCTCGTACTGACCGGGGCGCTCCACGTGTCCCGAGAGGCTGAAGAGCCCGTAGCCCTGGGACTTCTCCGTCCCCATCCCGGCGAACCAGTCGGCGCCGTGCAGGACGATCGAGGGCACCGAGGCGATGGACTCCACGTTGTTGACCACGGTCGGTCGGGCGTAGAGGCCGGCGACGGCCGGGAACGGAGGCTTGAGACGGGGCTGTCCGCGACGACCCTCGAGGGAGTCCAGCAGCGCGGTCTCCTCGCCGCAGATGTAGGCCCCCGCCCCGGCGTGGACGGTGATGTCCAGGTCGAAGCCGGACCCGAGGATGTCCTTGCCGAGGTAGCCCGCGGCATACGCCTCCTCCACCGCCCGCATGAGGCGGCGGTAGACGTGGACGATCTCGCCACGGACGTAGATGAAGGCGTGGTGGCAGTCGATCGCGAACGAGGTGATGATCATCCCCTCGATGAGGAACTGCGGGGCCGCCATCATGAGCGGGGTGTCCTTGCACGTGCCCGGCTCGGACTCGTCGGCGTTGACGACGAGGTAGCGGGGGCCGCCGTCCGGCGGGGGCAGGAAACCCCACTTCATGCCGGTGGGGAAGCCGGCGCCGCCGCGGCCGCGCAGGCCGGACTCCTTGGCGGCGGAGACGAGGTCGGCCGCGTCCCCGGCGAGCGCCGTGCGCAGGGCGCGGTAGCCGTCGTGCTGCTCGTAGGTCTCCAGGGTCCAGGACCGCTCGGCGTCCCAGAACTCGGACAGGATCGGGGTCAGCTGTGCGCTCACAGCTCGTCTCCCTTCGTCTCGTCGACGTCCTTGACGCCCTCGGAGGTGGGCACCTCGTCGGGCTCGTTGGCATTGGTGTTGACCGAGCCGTACTGCCCCTGCGCCCTGCCTCCGGCCTGTCCCTCCGGGGTGGCCTCGGTGTCGGTCCCGGAGTCGGGCCGCGGTGCGGTCCACCCCTTCTCCTTGGCGAGCAGCGTGCCCCTCAGCGAGGCCTCCCCCGCACCGGGCCCCTCGTCGGCCAGCCCGTCGGGGAAGCCGGCCAGCACCCGGCTGACCTGCTTGAAGGTGCAGACGCGGGACGGGCCGCGGGTCGGGGTCACCGGCTCACCGGAGCGCAGCCGGTCGGTGAGCTCCTTGGTGCTCTCCGGGGTCTGGTCGTCGAAGAACTCCCAGTTGACCATGACGACGGGGGCGTAGTCGCAGGCCGCGTTGCACTCCACCCGCTCCAGGGTGATCCGGCCGTCCTCGGTGGTCTCGTCGTGGCCGATCCCGAGGTGCTCGCTCACCTCGTCGAAGATCTGGTCGCCGCCCATGACGGCGCAGAGGGTGTTGGTGCAGACCCCGACGGTGTACTCCCCGTTGGGGTGCCGCTTGTACTGGGTGTAGAACGTCGCCACCCCGCTCACCTCGGCGGTCGTGAGGTCGAGCAGCTCGGCGCACAGCCGCACCCCCCGGCCGGTGACGTAGCCGTCCACCGACTGCACGAGGTGCAGCAGCGGCAGCAGGGCCGAGCGCTTCTGCGGGTAGCGCGCGATGACCTGCTCGCCGTCGGCCTTCAGCTGGGCCAGCACGTCCTCAGGGTAGGGCTCCTCCGAGGCGTGCAGCGGGGTGTGGTGGTGCAGGGGTCCGTGGTCGGAGTGACCGGGCACGCTGTGGTGCACGCGTCGCTCGGACGCCTCGTCCAGCTGGCTGCGCATGTCCTCGCGCTCGTGGGTGCTGCTCTGCTCCGGGCTCATCGGTCCACGCCTCCCATCACGGGGTCGATCGAGGCCACCGCGACGATCACGTCGGCGACGAGGCCTCCTTCGGACAGCGCGGAGGCCGCCTGCAGGTTGGTGAAGCTGGGGTCCCGGAAGTGCACGCGGTAGGGGCGGGTGCCGCCGTCGGAGACGGAGTGCACCCCGAGCTCGCCCTTGGGCGACTCGACCGCGGCGTAGGCCTGCCCGGGCGGCACGCGGAAGCCCTCGGTCACCAGCTTGAAGTGGTGGATGAGGGCCTCCATGGACTCGCCCATGATCTCCCGGATGTGGTCCAGGCTGTTGCCCTGGCCGTCCGCGCCCACGGACAGCTGGGCCGGCCAGGCGATCTTCTTGTCGGCCACCATGACCGGCTCGCCCTCGCTGGCCCGCAGCCGCGCGATCGCCTGCTCGGCGATCCGCAGCGACTGCCACATCTCGTCCAGCCGGATGCACAGGCGGCTGTAGGCGTCCATGTCGCGCCGGGTGACGACGTCGAAGTCGTAGGTCTCGTAGCCGCAGTAGGGCTCGGCCTTGCGCAGGTCGTGCGGCAGCCCGGTCGAGCGCAGGATGGGCCCGGTGATGCCCAACGCCATGCAGCTGGCCAGCGACAGGTAGCCGACGTCGACCAGGCGGCCCTTGAGCACCGGGCTCTCCAGCAGCAGCTTCTCCAGCTCGCTGATCCCCCGGCGCAGCAGCGGCAGCTCCTCCTCGAACTGGTCGAGGTGTTCGGGCAGGACGTCCTGCGCCACGCCGCCGGGGCGGACGTAGGCGTGGTTCATCCGCAGCCCCGAGACCGCCTCGAAGAAGCGCAGCAGCCGCTCCCGCTCGCGGAAGCCGATGGTCATGACGGTGGTGGCGCCCAGCTCCATCCCGCCGGTGGCCACCGCGATGAGGTGGGAGCCGATCCGGTTGAGCTCCATCATGAGCACCCGGATGTCGTTGGCCCGCTGCGGGATCTGGTCGGTGATGCCCAGCAGCTTCTCCACGGACAGGCAGTACGCCGCCTCGTTGAAGATGGGGGTGAGGTAGTCCATCCGGGTGCAGAACGTGGTGCCCTGCGTCCAGGTGCGGACCTCCATGTTCTTCTCGATGCCGGTGTGGAGGTAGCCGATGCCGGCCCGCGCCTCCTGCACGGTCTCGCCGTCCAGCTCCAGGATGAGCCGGAGCACGCCGTGCGTGGATGGGTGCTGCGGGCCCATGTTGACGACGATCCGCTCGGCACCCAGCGCCGCCACGTCCCGGGCGATGTCGTCCCAGTCCCCGCCGGCCGCGGTGAAGACGGCGTCCCCGTCGGGGTCGCTCGTCGGGCCCCCCTCGGCATACAGGTCGGTGGGGGTGGAGTCGAGGTATGCCGCGCCCTCGTCGGCCGGGCTGCCGGCCACCTGCTCGTCGGTGCTGTTCGTCGTCGCCATCAGGTGTAGCTCCTGCGCTGGTCGGGGGCCGGGATGGTGGCACCCTTGTACTCGACGGGGATGCCGCCCAGCGGGTAGTCCTTGCGCTGCGGGTGGCCGGGCCAGTCGTCCGGCATGAGGATCCGGGTCAGGCCGGGGTGGCCCTCGAAGACGATCCCGAACATGTCGTAGGTCTCGCGCTCGTGCCAGTCGTTGGTCGGGTAGGTGGCGACGATCGAGGGGATGCGCGGGTCGTCATCAGGGCAGGTGACCTCCAGGCGGACCCGGCGCACGCCGTGGGTGATCGACTGGAAGTGGTAGACCGCGTGCAGCTCCGCACCGGTCTGCTGCGGCCAGTGCACGCCCGAGACGCCGGTGCACACCTCGAAGCGCAGCCGCGCGTCGTCGCGCAGCGGCCGCACCAGCGCCTGCAGGTGGTCGCGGTGCACGTGCAGCGTCAGCTCGCCGCGGTCCACCACCACCCGCTCCAGGCCTGCGGCGAAGGCCTCGGGCGCCGCGGCCTCGAGGGCGTCGACCACCTCGTCGAAGTAGGAGCCGTAGGGACGCTCCGCGGCGCCGGGCAGCAGGACGGGCACGTCGAGCCCGCCGTAGCCCGAGGTGTCGTTGCCCAGGGACCCGCCGAACATGCCCTTCTTGCGGGCGACCTGGACCGGCTCGCGGTCCTCGGCACGGAGCTCGGCCGGGACCGAGCCCCCACCGCTCTCCTGCGCGTGGGTGGGGCTGACCTTCTGGTCCTCGGTGCGCTCCGGGGCGTTGACCGGGTCCTGCGTGGTCTCGTGGACCACCGGCTGCTTGTCCGGGGTCTCCGGACCGCTGCTGCGCCCGCTCACGCCAGCAGCCCCTTCATCTCGCTGGTCGGCATCGCCTTCATGGCGGCCGACTCCGCCGCCCGGGCGGCCTCCTCGCGGTTGACCGAGAACTTGAACTCCCGGATCTGCTTGTGCAGCTCGAGCACCGCGTTGAGCAGCATCTCGGGCCGCGGCGGGCAGCCCGGCAGGTAGACGTCGACGGGGACGATGTGGTCGACCCCCTGGACGATCGCGTAGTTGTTGAACATGCCGCCGGAGCTGGCGCAGACGCCCATGGAGATGACCCACTTGGGGTTGGGCATCTGGTCGTAGACCTGCCGCACGACGGGGGCCATCTTCTGGGACACCCGGCCGGCGACGATCATGAGGTCGGCCTGCCGCGGGGTGGCGGCGAAGCGCTCCATGCCGAAGCGGGCGATGTCGTAGTCGGGCGTGCCCACGGCCATCATCTCGATGGCGCAGCAGGCGAGCCCGAAGGTGGCGGGCCACACGGAGTACTGGCGGAGGTGACCGGCCAGCCCCTCGACCGTGGTCAGCATGATCCCGCCGGGGATCTTGTCCTCGAGTCCCATCGTTCAGCTCACTTCCCTCGTGCTCAGTCCCATTCGAGGCCGCCCCTGCTCCACTCGTAGACGAAGGGCACCGACACCACCACCAGGAAGAGCAGCATGGCCAGGACGGAGAAGAGCCCCACCTGGTCGAACGCCACCGCGAAGGGGTAGAGGAAGAGCACCTCGACGTCGAAGACGATGAAGAGCATCGCGGTCAGGTAGTACTTCACCGGCACACGACCGCCCTCATGGGCCTGCGGCGTCGGCTGGATCCCGCACTCGTAGGCCTCGGCCTTGGCGCGGTTGTAGGTCGTCCGCCCCAGCAGGGCACCCCCGAAGACCGACCCGAAGGCGAACAGGAGGCCGAACAGCAGGAAGAAGACGACCGGCAGGTACGGGTGGTAGTCCATCAGGGCCAGCACTCCTTTCGAGGGATGCCCGGCGTCGGGCTCGCCAGGGTCGCGCGCGTTCCAATCCTAGGGGTGGACGTGGCCGTCATGCCGCAGGGGTCATCCGGCTCAGCGCGTTGATCACCCGGTCGTCCATCCCACCGCCGCGCTCCTGCGGCAGGTTGGCCATGATCTTGAGGAGCAGGCGCATGAGGGAGCGCCGCGGCAGACCGTACCGCACCGCCAGGCGCATGACCTCCGGCTTGCCGATGAGCGTGGCGAAGTGGCGACCCAGGGTGTAGTAACCACCCAGCGAGGCCTTCATGGCCGCGGTGTAGGAGCGCAGCACCGCCTCGGTCTCCCCCGGGGTGGGCCGCACCAGCGCCGAGGCGATGACCTCGGCGGCGTGCCGGCCGGACTCCATCGCCTCGGCGATGCCCTCGCCGTTGAACGGGTTGACCATCCCCCCGGCGTCGCCGACGAGCAGCAGGCTGCGGTCGTAGAGCGGCTGGCGGTTGAAGCACATCGGCAGGGCCGCCCCACGGATCGGGCCCTGCTGCGTCTCCTCCGAGAAGGTCCAGTCCTCCGGCATCGTCGCGATCCAGCGGCGCATGACGTCGCGGTAGTCGAAGGTCCCGAACGCCTCCGCGGTGTCCAGGATGCCGAGGCCGACGTTGGCCGTGCCGTCCCCGACCGGGAAGATCCAGCCGTAGCCGGGCATGAGGACGTCTCCACGACCCTGCTCGGCATCGTCCCCGCGGGCCCAGAGCTCCAACCAGGACTCGAGGTAGGGGTCGGCGTGCCGGGGGGTCTCGAAGTAGGCGCGCACCGCGACCCCCATCGGCCGGTCGTCGCGCTTGGGGCGGTCCATGGCCAGCGACAGCCGGCTGGAGTTGCCGTCGGCGGCGACGACCACCCGGGAGCGGAACTCGCGGCGCTCGCCGGTGGGGCGTCCGTCGGGGCCCATGACCTTCGCGCGCACGCCGCAGATGTGGCCGCGCGCGTCCAGCACCGGCTCCTGCACGTTGATGCCCTCGAGCAGGCGGGCGCCGCGGGTCACGGCGTGCCGGGCGAGGATCTCGTCGAGGTCGTGCCGCGTCCGGACCAGGCCGAAGCCCGGGAAGGTCTCGTTGGCCGGCCAGTCCAGCTCCAACCGCATGCCCCCACCGAGGATGCGCAGACCGCGGGTGCGGTGCCAGCCGTCGGCCTCGTCGATGGGCACCCCCAGGCTGATGAGCTCACGCACGGCGCGCGGGGTCAGGCCGTCGCCGCAGATCTTGTCGCGGGGGAAGGTCGACTTCTCCAGGAGGAGGACGTCGAGGCCGTGGGCGGACAGGTATGCCGCAGCGCTGGCCCCTCCCGGCCCGGCTCCCACGACGATGACGTCGGCGGTCTCGACCTGCTCACTCACGGTGTACGCCTCGCTTGTGACAACCTTCACGAACGGTGCCGAGTCTAGGCCCGCAGCCCCACGGGGATCGGCCCAGGGGGGCCTGAGAGCGAATACGTCATGCGGCCCGCCCCAAATCCCTCACCGGGCCGTCACCGTCACCGCGCCAGGACGTCGCCGAGCCGCAGCGGGCGCCCGTGCTGCTCGGCCAGCTCCGCGGACTGGGCGAGGAAGAGCTCGGCGCAGGCGAGCGCGTCGGTGAGCGCCGAGTGGGCGCGGTAGCGGGGCAGCCGGTAGTGCCGGCGGCAGGCGTCCAAGCGCAGCCGCCCGGAGGCCAGCTCCGGCGTGGGGACCCGGAGCATCCGCTGCGCCAGCGTCAGGGTGTCGACCACCTGGAGCGGCACCTCGGTGCCGTAGAGGCGCCGACAGGCCGCGGAGAGGAACGCCGTCTCGATCTGGGCGAAGTGCGCGAGCAGCACCCGGCGCACGGGCCGCACGCCCTCGCCACCCCCGGTCCGCAGCGCCTCCAGCACCCCCGGCAGCACGAGGGCCAGGTCGGGGCCGTGGGCGAGCCGGTCGTCGGTCAGCCCGTGGTGGACCGCGGACTCCCCCACGGGCCCCTGCGGCCGGACCAGCTCGTGCCGGGCCTGCGCCAGGACGATCCTGCCCTGCACCACGGGGACGTGCCCGACAGAGAGGACCTCGTGGCGGCGCGGGTCGAGCCCGGTCGTCTCCAGGTCCAGCGCCAGCAGCTGCACCTCTGCCAGCGGGGTCCCGCGGTCCACCGCGGACGCCTCCGCCAGGTCGGCCAGGGCGGTGCCGGGGGTGGGACGGGGACGGCGGCCGGGGAGCAGCCCGCGCAGACCCATCACCCCACCTGCGGCGAGCGGGAGGACAGACCGTGCTGCGCCGCCCGCACGATGGCGAAGGCGTCGCGGAGGTGGCGCCGGTCCAGGCTGCCCAGCCGGCGCGGGTCGAGGTGGTTGTCCGGCGCCTCCCCGGCGGCCACCTGGGCCGCCTGGTGGCGCAACCGGAGGTAGGACAGCAGCTCCAGGGCGTCCGTGAGGTCCGTGGCGGCCTCCGCCGCGATGAGGCCGGCGTCGCGGGCCGCCGTCAGCCTCGCGCCGGTGCCGAGCGCCGTGGACCGTGCGCGCAGGGCGTGGACCCGGGCGAGCTGCACGATGGCAGCGATGCCCCGCTTGAGGTCGAGGGTGTCCCGGTGCTCGCCGGCGTCCTCCAGCACGAAGCCGCGGAAGAAGCCGATGGGTGGGCGCATCCGGGCTGCCTGCGCGGTGAGGTGGGCCAGCAGGAGGTCCGAGCGGCCGCCCAGCGGCACGACCTCGGCGCGCAGCCCCTCGACGAGGTCGGCGTCGCCGTGCACCGCCCGCATGTCGTAGAAGATGGCCGCCTGCAGCACCGCGTCCGGGGCGGGCTCGTCGCTCCACCGGCCGAACTGCACGCGCCACCCGCCCACCCGCAGCCGCCACCGAGGGTTGGTCGCCATGACGTCACCGTCGCACCGGGGCAGCCCGCAGGCCTCCAGCCCCTCGGTCACCCGCTCGGCGAGCGCGGCCCACCAGGGGTCGGAGGGGTCGGCGTCGTCGGCGAGCACCAGGGCGTGGTCCTGGTCGCCCCCCAGGCCCTGCTCCTCGCGGGCGGCCGACCCCAGGGCCGCCCAGGCGTAGCGCCCCGGGGCCGGGCCGAGCGCGGACTCGGCCAGGACGACGAGCCGGCGGGTCAGCGCGTCGGTGAGGGCCGCCACGACGCGGCCCACGTCCGCGGCGCTGGCGTCCTCCCGGACCAGCTGGCCCACGACGGCGGGGATCCGGGCCGCCTGCTCGACCACGCCGGCGACGTCGGCCTGCCGCTGGACGTCGGCGACGACGTAGACCGGGTTGGAGCGCTCGAGCCGCACGAGGTCGGTGGTGGTGACGAGCCCGAGCACCCGCCCGTCCTCCACGACGGGCAGGTGGTGGATGTTGCGACCGGTCATCTCCAGCATGGCCTCCAGCGCCAGGGCCTGGGCCGGCAGCGTGACCGGGTCCGGCGTCATGACCTCCTGGACCGGACGGTCCGGCGCGACCCCCGCGGCGAGCACCCGACGGCGCAGGTCGCGGTCGGTGACGATGCCGAGGAGCGCGGCGCCGTCCATGACCAGCAGCGAGGAGACCCCGGCCTCGGTCATGACGCGGGCCCCCTCCGCGACCGTGGCCGACGGCGCGACGGAGACGGGATCCACGCGCAGCAGGTCGCGCACCGAGGTCTTGAGCACCGCCGAGCCGCGGGCCGGGGCCTGCAGCTGGGCGATCGCGGCGGTGATCCGCCCATGGTGCGTGGCGGCGAAGTGGACGGCCACGGACGGGTGCTCGGCCACCAGCGCGTCGAAGTCCGGCTGCGGCAGCTCCAGCAGCAACGTGTCCTCCCGGGCGGTGGCGGCATACCGGGTCGGGACGTGCTCGACCAGGGCGGACATGCCGAACCCGCCGCCGGCCCCCACCCGGTCGACGAGGTGGCCGTCATCGGTGATGTCCACCGCGCCGGACCGCACGAGGTAGAGCCGGTCGCCCCGGTCGCCGGGGCGCAGCACCACGGTGCCGCGCCGGGCGTAGCTCACGGTGCACCGGGCGGGCAGGCGGTCGAGGACGTCGGCGGGGAGCGCGTCGAAGGGCGCGTGCTCGGCCAGGAAGTCCCGGATCTCGGCGAGCTCGACGTCCATGGCCGTGTCTCTCCTACACCCCGTCGACGGTGTCGTCCGGGGCGACGGCGTGGTGGAGGGCGACGACGCCACCGGTGAGGTTGCGCCACCGCACCTGCCCCCACCCGGCGGCACGCACCTGCTCGGCCAGCTCGCGCTGCGCCGGCCAGGCGCGGATGGACTCGGCGAGGTAGACGTAGGACTCGGGGTTGGAGCTCACCCGGCGGGCGACCTGGGGCAGGGCCCGCATGAGGTAGTTGCGGTAGACGGTCGAGAAGACGGGCACGACGGGGCGGCTGAACTCGCACACCACCAGGCGCCCGCCCGGACGGGTGACCCGGTGGAACTCGCGCAGGGCCACACCCACGTCGGCGACGTTGCGCAGGCCGAAGCTCACCGTCACCACGTCGAAGGCGTCGTCGGCGAAGGGAAGCCGCATCGCGTCCGCGGCGGTGAAGGGCAGGTCGGGGCGGCGGCGGTAGCCCTCGGCGAGCATGCCGTGGGAGAAGTCGGCGGGGACCACCTGGACCCCGCGGTCGGCGTGGGGCTCGCTGGACGTCCCCGTGCCCGCCGCGATGTCGAGCACCCGCTCCCCGGGGGCGGCGTCGACCGCGCGGGTCACCGCGCGCCGCCAGAGGTGGTCGATGCCCCCGGTGAGGACGGTGTTGGTGACGTCGTAGCGCCGAGCCACCGCGTCGAACATCCGGGCCACCTCGTGCGGTTGCTTGTCCAGGTCGGCTCGCGTCGGGCTCATGACCGGCATTCTCCCACCACGTCCTACGATGGTCGGCTGTGGCTGTGACCCGTCCCGTGCCCCGTCTGCGCGCCCGCACCCTCGCGGTGGACGCGCCCGGCGACCTGCTCACCCGCATCCCGGACGAGATCGACCCCAGCGACGTCGTGGCCTGGCTGCGGGAGGGCGACGGCCTCGTGGGCTGGGGCCGGGTCGCCGGCCTGCGCACGAGCGGCGCGGACCGGTTCGGCGAGGCCGAGCGGTGGTGGACCGCGGTGCAGGAGCACGCGCAGGTCGAGGACGGCGTGCGGCTGCCGGGCACCGGGCTCGTGACCTTCGGGTCGTTCACCTTCTCCCCGGACTCGGCCGACGCCAGCGTGCTCACCATCCCCCGCGTCGTCATCGGCCGGCGGGACGGCCTGGCGTGGGTGACCCAGGTGGTGGTGGACGACGAGCCGTGGCCGACCGCGCACCCGGCCGAGCTGCTCGGGCGCACCAACGCCGACATCGAGGTGCTCGACCCCCTCGTGGAGGCTCCCGGCGCGGTGGCCGCCGACCGGTGGCCGGTCGTCGTGGAGCAGGCCGTGGGGCGGATCGGCCGCGGCGAGGTCGAGAAGGTCGTGCTGGCGCGCGACGTGCGGGTGCGCCACCGCGACGGGCACGTGGTGCGGCTGGCCCCGGTGCTCGAGCGTCTGGAGAAGCGGTATGCCGCCACCTGGACCTTCGCCGTCGAGGGGCTGGTGGGCGCCACCCCGGAGATGCTCGTGCGGCTGCAGGGCGGCCGGGCGCGCTCCCGGGTGCTGGCGGGGACGATCCGCCGGCCCAACGGCATACCGGTGCGTCGGGTCGGGGACACCCTGGCCGCTGCGCCCGACCCCGAGCACCCGGTGGACCCGCGGCTGCGGCTGGTGAGCAGCGAGAAGGACCTCGACGAGCACGCCTTCGCGGTGCGCTCGGTGGCCGAGGCGCTCGCCCCCCACTGCGCGGACCTCGTGGTACCCGAGGCGCCCTACGTGCTCGAGCTGCCGGACGTCTACCACCTCGCGAGCGACCTCACCGGGACGATGCGCAGCGGCGCCACCTCGTTGCGGCTGGCCGCGGCGCTGCACCCGTCCGCGGCGGTCTGCGGCACCCCCACCGAGCCCGCCGCCCGGCTCATCGCCGAGCTGGAGGGCATGGACCGGGGCCGCTACGCCGGTCCGGTCGGGTGGATGGACGCCTCTGGCGACGGGGACTGGGGCATCGCGCTGCGCTGCGGGGAGCTCGCCGAGGACCGGCACTCGATGCGGCTCTTCGCCGGCGGCGGGATCGTCGCCGCGTCCGACCCGGAGGCCGAGCTGGCCGAGACCGAGGTCAAGCTCACCGCCATGCGGCATGCCCTCGGGCTGGGCGGCGTCTGAGCCCCGCCGCTTCCTCAGCCCGGCCCCGCCTGGCCCCTCTGGACGCCGACAGGTCAACTGCACGCCGGCACGTCAGCTGGCAGCCCCCTCGACGCGGCCGAAGGTTGACATGCCGGCTGGAGGTTGACCTGGCGGCCGGAGGTCGGCCCTGCGGACCGGGGCGTCAGGCGTCGATCCAGTAGCGGCGCTGGGGCACGCCCCCGCCGGGCGGGACCCGCACGTCCTCCAGCACACCCCCGCAGCGCTCGATGGTGGCCGCGGAGGCAGCGTTGCCGTCGTCGCAGGTGACCAGCACCCGCGCGACGCCGAGGCCGCGCAGCCGCTCGACCGAGAGCCGCAGGATCTCGGTGGCGTGGCCGCGGCGGCGGAACGGCGGGGCCACGGCATACCCCACGTGGCCGCCGAGGTCGCGCAGGAAGGGCGTGAGCTCGTGCCGGATCGAGACGCGACCCACCGGTATGCCGTCCACCTCGGCCACGAGGAAGTCCGCCCGGACCCTCCCGGCGGGCAGGTCGCGGCCGTCGGCCTCCTGCTGCAGCTGCGCCAGGACCTGCGGCCAGGTGCCCTCGGCGAGGAGGAAGGTGAACCCCTCGACGGCGAGCTGCTCGTGCATCGCGCGCAGCGCGGCCTCGTCGCGGGCGGTGGGCGGTCGCAGGGTGAGCATCACCCCACCATGGCCGCCCCGGCGCGGTCCCGGCCACCGCTCTTCTCCCGCATGACCGGGGACAGCACGAGCAAGAGGGCGAGGAAGCCGACGACGAGGAAGAGCGCACGGTCCAGACCGATCTCCTCCGCCAGCAGCCCGATGGTGGGCGCCCCGAAGAGGAAGGCGCCGTAGGCGATGGTGGACACCACGGTGATCGCGCGGTTGCCGCGGCCGGGCACCTCGCCCGCCGCCGAGATTGCCGCGGGGAAGATCGTGGCGACACCCAGCCCCCACAGCAGGCCACCGGCCAGCGCGAGCGCGAGCGAGGAGCTGAGGGTGACCACGAGGATGGCGACCGCGGCCAGCATCCCCCCGGCGCGCACCACTGCGGCCCGGCCGAAGCGCTCGATCGCCGGGCCGCCCAGCAGCCGCCCGATCATCATCGTGAGGTTGAACGCCGTGAGCGTGAGGGCGCCGAAGGCCGCCGGGGCGCCGTGCACGTCGACGAGCAGCAGCGCCAGCCAGTCGTTGGCCGAGCCCTCGGCCAGCGCCCCCGCCAGGCAGATGAGCCCGATGAGGAGCTCCGCCGGGGTGACGCCGCGCCGAGCCGGGCCGGCCTGCGCCGTGGCCACCGCCGCCTCGGCCGCTCCCAGGGTGGGCTCGGTCACCGCCCCGGTGCCCGTGTCGGCGTCGGCCTCTTCGGCGACCCCCACGTCGCCCGTGGTCGCCTCGGGGACGAAGCGGCTGGCCCCCCACACCCCGGCCACCGCGGCCACCGCCGCCAGCACGGGCAGCTGGGCGAGTCCGATGCCGAGCCAGGCCGCGAGCGCGCCGGAGCCGGCCCCCAGCACCGCGCCGCCGGAGAAGGCCGCGTGGAAGAAGGGCATGAGCGAGCGCGAGCGGGCCTGCTCGACGTGGGTGCCCTGGATGTTCATGGCGACGTCCCAGATCCCGACGTTGGTGCCGGTGAGGACGAGCACGGCCAGGAGCACCGGCACCGAAGGGACGGCCGTCACGGCAGCCCACCCCAGGCAGCCGAGGATCACTGCGACGGTGACCACGCGCCCGCTGCCGAAGCGGTCCACGAGCCACCCGGTGAACGGCATCGCCAGGAGCGAGCCGAGCCCCATACCCATGAGCGCCAGACCCAGCGCGCCGGTGTCGGCGCCCAGGTGGTCGCGCACGGCGGGCACCCGCGCGAGGGCCTGGCCCATGACGAAACCGGCGCTGGCGAAGACCACCAGCACGGCCAGCACCGAGCCGCGCACGTCGCGCCCCACGGGCCCACTCCTTGTCCTCGACGTCATCGGAAATCCCCCGGCGCACCAGGGTAGTTGGTCCAGACTGGGGCGGTGACCATCTCGCTCCCCGCCCCCGTCGACCTCACGCCTGAGGACCTGCCCCGCATCCGGGACCTCGTGGAGACCGTCTGGTTCTCCGTCGTGCCCGGCAAGACCCTGCAGCACCTCGACGAGGAGATCGACCTGCGGCACGCCCGCGGCATCCCGCGACCGGACGGCCCGCTGCCCGGTGAACCGGCCGCCGCGGCGCCGCTGCTCGGCCTCTACAGCGCCTTCGACCTCGGGCTCAGCGTCCCCGCCGCCGACGGCGACCTCACCCGGGTGCCGATGGACGGGCTGACGATGGTGAGCGTGCACCCGGACGCGCGCCGGCAGGGCGTCCTGCGCCGGATGATGACCGACCACCTGCACCGGGTGCACGACCGCGGGGAGGCGGCCCTCGCCGGGCTGCACGCGTCCGAGCCGGCGATCTACGGGCGCTTCGGCTACGGCCACGCGAGCGCCGAGGCCAAGCTGACGATCGGCCGCGGGACGACGCTCGCGGCGCCGGCATCGCTCGCGGCCCGCGCCGACGAGATCCGCACCCACGTCACCGACCTCGACACCGAGGAGGCGCTCGCCGCGGTCCACCGGACCCACCTGGCCTGCGCCGACGTGACCCTCGGCGCGGTCACCCGCCCGGAGTCCACGGAGCAGTCGTGGTTCGCCTTCCGGGACCACCCCCTGGCCCGCGCCGGCAAGGAGCCGAACCGGGTGATGTTCGCCCGGCGGGACGAGGAGCTCACCGGGTATGCCGTCTTCCGCCGGGAGAGCAGGTGGGACGACGGCCAGCCCGCGGGTGAGGTGAGCGTCGCCGAGCTGACGGCCACCGACCACGCCTCGCTGCTGGCGCTGGCCCGTCGCCTGGTCGACATGGACCTCACCGGACGCACCGTCTTCTGGTCGCGGCCGACGGACGACCCGCTCGCCTGGTGGGCCGGCGGGCCGCGCTCGGCCGGCATGCGCGTCTTCGACGCCCTCTGGCTGCGGCTGGTCGACGTGCCGCGGGCCCTGCGCGAGCGGGGCTATGCCGCGGGGGCGCCGCTGGACCTCGTCGTGCAGGTCGAGGACGAGGTGTGCCCGTGGAACGCCGGGCGGTGGCGGCTGCAGGTCGACGGCGACGGGTCCGCCCAGGCGGGCCCCACCGACGCGGACCCGGACGTGGTGACGCCCGTGGCGGCGCTGGGGGCGGCATACCTCGGCGGGCGGACCCTGCTCGCGCAGGTGCCCACGCTCGGCGTGCAGGAGCGCACCCCCGGCGCCGTGGCCGCCCTGTCCCGGGCGATGCGGGCCGAGCGCGAGCCGGTGCCGGCGATCGGGTTCTAGCCCGCACCACGGTGGTGCAGGAACGGTGCTGCACCCTGGTCGCCAGGACGACCGGGATGCAGCACCGTTCTGGCACCAGGGTCAGCGCAGGGCGTCGCGGACGCGCCGGTGGGTGGCCCGGTCGACCGGCACCTCCAGCACCCGCAGGCCCTCGGCCCGCTCCGCCAGCCGCTCCTCCAGCGCGCCCAGGGAGTCCAGCCGCTCGTGCGGTACGCCGTGCGCGGCGCAGAGGGCGCCCAGGTCGGTGCCGTGGGGGGTACCGAACACCCGCTCCGCCGCAGCCGCGCCCGTGGGGCTGGCGAGGCGGTCGGGGTCGCCGTACTCCAGCGTCGAGAAGATGCCGCCCCCGTCGTCGTTGACGACGACGACGGTGAGGTCCGGGCGCGGCTCCCCGGGCCCGATCACCAGGCCACCGGCGTCGTGCAGGAAGGTCAGGTCCCCCATGAGGGCGAGGACGCGGGGCGGGCCGGTCGGTGGCTCCCCGCCCTGCACGGCGAGCGCCACGCCCACGGCGGTGGCCACCGTGCCGTCGATGCCGGCCAGACCCCGGTTCGCGACGACCCGCGCCGCGGCGGCGGTGCCGTCCAGCGAGACCGCCAGGTCGCGCGGCACCGTCGAGGAGCCGAGCACGAGCACGTCGCCGGCCCCCAGGGCGCCGGCCACGACCCGGGCGACGCCGACGCCCGTCGGCTCCGTTCCGGCCGCCGCGGCGACCCGTCCCGCCAGCGCCTCGCCCGCCGCCGTCCAGGCGTGCACCCACGACGAGGCCT
Source organism: uncultured Serinicoccus sp. (assembly GCF_947487915.1). GTDB lineage: Bacteria > Actinomycetota > Actinomycetes > Actinomycetales > Dermatophilaceae > Ornithinicoccus. The sequence goes on from NZ_CANKYH010000007.1 coordinate 133,352, forward strand.
CGGTATGCCGTCGCGGCGGCGCCACCAGGGCGCCGGGCCCGTGGACGCGGCTCACCACGTGCGAGGGGTCGGTCCAGCGCTCGTGCGCCGAGACGTGCTCCACGACCACCCCCGGCAGCCGGAGCAGCGCGCCCAGCTCGCGGAAGAGGGTGAGCCGCCCCACGACGACCACCCGCTCGGGCAGCAGCTCCGTGAGCTCGCCGCGGGCCACGGCGGCGGCGAGGAGCGGGCCGTGCGGCACCACGCCGGGCCCGGTCGGGAGCCGGCCGAACGGCTCGGCCAGGACCGGCCAGCCCGCCTCCTGCGCCCAGGAGAGGGCCCGGTCGGCCGACGCGGGGTCGGGCAGGTCGCCGAGCAGCACCAGCGTCCGGTGGCCCGGCGCGAGCGGGGCGGGCCGGGCCGCCGGCACCGGCGCCACCGTGACCCAGGGGACCCCGGAGGCCCGCCCGGCGAGCAGGTCGTCGGCGCCGGCCGCAGGCACGGGCACGGGCGCGAGGGGGTCGCGGAAGGACACGTTGAGGTGCACCGGCCCGGCGCCGGCACCGGCGACCGGCCCGGCGCCGCGCGCGGCGGCCAGCGCACGGCATACCGTCGAGCGCCAGTGCGCGCCCGCGCCCGGGGTCACCGCCTCCGGGGCCGGCAGGTCGACCTCCCACCGCACCGCGCCGGCGAAGATGCCGGGCTGCACCGTCGTCTGGTTGGCCCCGGTGCCGCGCAGCTCGGCGGGGCGGTCGGCGGAGAGCACGACGAGGGGTATGCCGCTGTGCGAGGCCTCGAGCACCGCCGGGTGGAGGTTGGCGACGGCGGTCCCGGACGTGGTGACGACCGCGACGGGTGCGCCGCTGCCGCGCGCCAGCCCGAGCGCGAGGAAACCGGCGCTGCGCTCGTCGATCCGGACGTGCAGACGCAGCCGGCCCGCGCGGTCCGCCTCCTCCAGGGCGTAGGCCAGCGGCGCCGAGCGCGACCCGGGGGCCAGCACCGCCTCCCGCACCCCTCCGCGCACCAGCTCGTCGACGAGCACGGTGGCCAGGGCGGTCGAGGGGTGCACGCCCCGATGGTCGCACGGAGGCGGGGCGGGTCGACCGATGCCCGCGATCCGCGTCGTTCCGCCTAGAGTGGGCGCTCATGGCCTCGAACTTCGACATCGAGCTGAAGGACGCCGTCGCGCCGCTGGTCCTGGCGATCGACGTCGGCTCCACCGCCAGCAGGGGCATGGTCTACGACGCGCACGGGCGTCCGGTCGGCAAACGGGCCAAGGTCTCCCACACCTTCACCACCGCCGGGGACGGCACCTCGGAGATCGACCCCGACCAGCTCGTGGGCGAGGTCCGCACCATCATCGGCGAGCTGCTCGGCGCGCTCGACGGGCACGAGGTGGCCGGTGTCGCCCTCGACACCTTCGCCTCCTCGCTGGTCGTCGTCGACGCCGACGGGGCACCGCTCACCCCGTGCTTCACCTACGCCGACGGGCGGTGCGCAGACCAGGTGCGCGAGCTGCGCGAGGAGCTCTCGGAGGAGAACCTCCAGCAGCGCACCGGTACCCGGGTGCACTCCAGCTACTGGCCCGCCCGGCTGCGCTGGCTCGCCGCCGAGCGGCCCAAGGTGATGAAGAAGGCGGCCACCTTCCTCTCCCTCGGCGACTACCTCCTCATGAGTCTCATCGGCACCGTCGCCACCGGCACCTCGACGGCGTCGTGGACCGGCCTGGTCGACCGGCACACCGCGCAGTGGTACCCCGAGCTGGTCGAGATCTGCGGCATCGACGCCGACCGGCTGCCGCCCATCCACCACCTCGACGAGCCGGTGGAGGTGGCCGACTCCCACGTCGACCGCATCGCCGCTGACTGGCCCGGGCTGGTGGGCGCGCGCTGGTACGCCCCCATCACCGACGGCCTCGCCGCCAACGTCGGCCTCGGGGCGCACGACGAGACCGCCATCGCCGCCTCCTGCGCCACCTCGGGGGCGCTGCGGGTGCTGGTGCGCGAGATGCCGGAGACCCTGCCGCCGGGGTTGTGGTGCTACCGCGTCTCGCACGACCGGGCCCTGCTCGGCGGTGCGCTCAACGACGTCGGCCGGGCGCTGGCGTGGGCCGACGTCACGCTCGCCGTGGACCAGGTGGGCCCGGAGTCGCTCTCCGCGGCGCTCACCGCCGAGCCGCACCCCACGACCCCGATCGTCCTGCCCTTCTTCACCGGCGAGCGCAGCACGGGGTGGGCCTCGGAGGCCCGCGCCGTCCTGGCCGGGGTGACGGCAGCCTCCGCGCCCGCGGAGGTCTACCGCGGGGTGGTGGAGGGGATCGCCCTGTCCTACGCCCGGATCGCCAGCCAGCTGCGGGAGGTCGCTCCCCAGCCGGAGAAGCTCTACGCCGGCGGCTCGGTCGCCTCCGACCGCCCCGAGCTCATGCAGATCATGGCCGACGCCATGCGCACCCCGGTGACCCCGGTGACGATCAAGCGCTCCACGCTGCACGGCACCGCGCTGCTCGCCCTGGAGAGCCTGGCCCCGGACGTGCGCCGGGCCCGGCCCCACCGCGGCGCGACCCTCTCCCCCGACTACGCGCGCCGGCCGTACTACACCGACCGGTTCCGCCGCTTCCAGCAGGTCTACGAGGCCCTCTTTGACTGAGCCGCCCGTCCGTTCGCTCGCCGACGACCTGCGGGGCCGGACCGACGACGAGCTCGCCCGGCTGCTGCAGACCCGGCCCGACCTGGCCCGTCCTGCCCCGGCCGACGTGACCGCCCTCACCGGGCGCGCCACCACCCGGGCCAGCGTGCAGCGGGCGCTGGAGGGCCTCGACCTCGCGCACCTGCAGGCGCTGGAGGCGATGATCGTCGCCTCGCCGGCGTCGGTCGGCGCCGTCGCCGCGCTGCTGGACACCGACGAGCACGAGGCCCGGGCGGCCGAGCTCGTCGACGACCTGCACGCGCTGGCCCTGTGCTGGCGCTCGCCGGAGGGTATGCGGCCCGCCCGCGCCGTCGCGGACGTCGTCGGCGTCCCCGGGGGGCTGGGGCCGGTGGCGGCCGGGGGGCCGACGGGCGAGCAGCTGGAGACGGCGCTCGCCGGGCTGCAGCCGCGCCACCGCAGCCTGCTCGAGGCCCTGACCTGGGGCCCGGCGCGCGGGGCGGTGGCGGCGGTGCCCGGGGTGGGCGAGGCCTCGCCGGTGTCGCTGGCCGCGCAGGAGCTGGTCGAGGCGGGTCTGCTCCAGCGCGAGGACGAGGGTCATGTCGTGCTCCCCCGCCAGGTGGCCCTCGCCCTGCGCGGCGGCCGGCTGCACCGCCACCCGGCCATCGAGCCACCGGCCGTGGAGCACACCACGCTGGACCAGGACGTCGTGGACGCCGCCGCGGGCGGTCGCGCCGCCGAGCTCGTCGTCCTCGTCACCGAGGTGGTCGAGGAGTGGGGGGCCCGCCCGCCGAGGGTCCTGCGCTCCGGCGGGTTGGCGGTGCGCGACCTCACCCGGTTGTCCGCCCACCTGGAGACCGGCACCCAGGAGGTGGCCTGGCTGCTGGAGACGGCGCACGCGGCGGGACTCGTCGCGGTCGACGACGGCCGGCGGCAGACCGTCGCCGAGGGCACCCCCGTGTGGGCGCCGACCACGCTGGCCGACGACTGGCTGGACGAGCCCGCCGGCGCGCGCTGGGCCGCCCTCGCGCAGGCGTGGTGGACCACCTCGGCGGCACCCGGCCTCGTCGGGACGTCCGACGGGGGGCGCGTCAACGTGCTGTCGACCGCGACGTCATACCCCCTGGCGCGGCAACGCCGGCACGACACCCTGCGGGCCCTGGCCAGCCTGCCGCCGGGCGCGGTCGGCGCGGTGGAGCCGCTCGGCGAGCTGCTGCGCTGGCGGCACCCGCTGCGCTCGGCGCGGTCCACCGGCGACCACGGTGTCGGCCCGGACACGGCGCTGCGCGAGGCCGAGTGGGCGGGCTTGACCGGTCGTGGCGCCCTGTCGACCCCGGGGCGCGCGGTGGTGGCCGGCGACCCCGCGGCCGACCTCATGGAGCCCCTCGTGCCGCCCGCGGTGGACCACGTGCTGCTGCAGGCCGACCTCACCGCCATCGCACCGGGCCGCCTCGACGGCCCGGCCCGCACCCTGCTGCGCCTCGTGAGCGACGTCGAGTCCCGCGGCGGCGCGACGGTGCACCGCTTCGGCGAGCAGAGCGTGCGGCGTGCCCTCGACCTCGGCTGGACGGCCGACCGGGTGCTCGAGGAGCTGGCCGCCGTGTCGCGGACCGGGGTGCCGCAGCCGCTCGACTACCTGGTGCGCGACGTCGCCCGCCGCCACGGGGTGGCCCGGGTCGGGGCGTGCGCGGCCTACCTGCGCTGCGACGACGCCGCCCTGCTGGACCGCATCGAGCACGACCGCGCCCTCGGGATGCTGCAGTGGCGCCGGGTCGCCCCGACCGTGCTCGTCTCGCCGGTCGCCGCACCCACGGTCATGGACCTGCTGCGCGAGGAGCAGTACGGCCCGGTCGCGGACGGCGCCGACGGCAGCCTCGCCCTCGCGGTGCAGCGCCACCGCGCCCCCCGGACCACCACGCCCGCCGTGCGGGTCAGCGGGGTCGACGAGACGGTCGCCCGGCAGGTCGTCGGCGTGATGCGCCGGGGCGACGCGTCGGCCGCGGCCGGCGGTGGTGACTGTGGGGCCGACGCCAGCACCGACCCGGTCGTGGTGAGCGCCACGGTGCGCGAGGCCGCGGTCGACGGGCAGGCCCTGTGGATCGGGTATGCCGACGACGCCGGCGGGGTCGCCACCCACCTGGTGCGACCGCTGGCGGTCGAGGGCGGCCGGCTGCGGGCGAGCGTGGGCGACGCCGACGTCACCCGCACCTTCCTGCTGCACCGGATCACGAGGGTGAGCCCGGCGCAGTGAGCCCGAGCCGCACCGGCCCCCGCACGGACCGTCGTGAGGAGGCCGCCCCCTCGCGCCCCCCGCGAGACGCGCCGCCTCCCGGCGACGGCACTGGCGACGACACTGGCGCCGGCACTGGCACCGCAGTCCCCCCGTCGCTGACCGCGCGCTACCGCCCCGAGCTGCACGGCCTGCGCGGTCTGGCGATCGCCCTGGTCGTCCTCTTCCACGTCTTCGGCGACGGCCGCGTGTCCGGCGGCATCGACGTGTTCCTCGCGATCTCCGGCTTCCTCTTCACCGGGATGCTCGCCCGGGAGGCGGTGCGTACCGGCGGCCGGGTCGACCTCGGGCGCTACCTGGGCCGCATCGTGCGCCGCCTGCTGCCCACGGCCGTGCTCGTGCTGGCGGCGACCTGGCTGGCCGGGCGGTTGCTGCTGCCGGAGACCCGGTGGGTGCAGCTGGGGCGCGAGGTCCGCGCGAGCCTGACCTACGTCGAGAACTGGGAGCTCATCGCCTCCCAGCTGGGCTACGGCGCGGCGGGTGCCTCGACCAGCCCGTTGCAGCACTTCTGGTCGATGTCGGTCCAGGGCCAGTTCTACCTCCTGTGGCCGGTGGTGGTGGTGCTCGGCGTGCTCCTGGCGCGGGGCCTGCGGGTCGGCCCGCGGCCGGTGCTGCTGGGCGTGGTCGCCGGGGTGTGCGTCGGGTCGTTCGGGTATGCCGCGTGGCTGCACCAGGCGGACCAGCAGGTGGCCTACCTGCACACCGGGGCGCGGCTGTGGGAGCCGGCGCTGGGCGGCCTGGTGGCGCTGCTCGCGCTCGACGCGCGCCTGCCGCGGGCTCTGCGGCTGACGCTGGGGTGGGCGGGGGTCGGCCTCGTGGCCAGCTCCGGGCTGGTGCTCGACGGCGGGGCGCTGTTCCCCGGACCGGCCGCCCTCTGGCCCGTGGGCGGCTTCGCGCTGGTCCTGGCCGCCGGGTCGACGGACAGCCGGTGGGGGGCCGACCACTGGCTGTCCGGTCGGCTGCTCGGCTGGGTCGGCGACATCGCCTACCCGCTTTTCCTGTGGCACTGGCCCGTCGTCGTCTACACCCTCGTGGTGACCGGGCAGGAACGGCTCGGGCTGGCCGCGGGAGCCCTCGTCATCGCGGCGTCGGTGCTCCTGGCCCACCTCACGCACGCCCTGGTGGAGCGGCGGGTGACCGCCTCGCCGATGCGCCGGCCGTGGCTCGTCATCGGCGTCGGCGCCCTCGTCGTCGCGCTCGGGGCGGGGCTGGTCGGCGGCTGGACGGCCGCCCTGGTGCGCGAGCGGGAGGCTGCCCTCGCCCAGGCGGCGCAGGACTCCCCCGACCATCCGGGGGCGGCCGCCCTGGACGAGCCCGGCTTCGGCAACACCGGCGCCACCCCGGTCCCGGCCCTGGCTGCCGCGCCGCAGGACAACGCCGACGTCTACCGGCAAGGGTGCATCCAGGGCCACGAGGACACGCAGGCCGCCTCGGAGGTGCTGGTGTGCCCCGGCACCGACCCGGGCGCCGAGCACACCCTGGTGGTGACCGGCGGCTCCCACGTCGTCCAGTTCCTGCCCGCGCTGGAGGTCGTGGCCGACGAGCAGGGGTGGAACCTCGTCGTGGCCAGCCGCTCGGGCTGCCACCTCACGACCAACACCGGCGCCTACCCGCAGCAGACCGACGCCACCCCGACGGACAGCTGTGTCGCCTGGAACGCCGGCTTCCTGGAGACCGTCGAGGAGCTGGACCCGGACGCCGTGGTGACCCTGGGGTCGACGACCCAGCCCGGGTCCGAGCAGGTGTCGCGCGGCTTCGTCGAGGTGTGGCGCGAGCTGGACCGGCGCGGGATCGACGTCGTCGGCCTGCGGGACACCGCGCGGATGCCGCAGGACGTGCCCGACTGCCTGGCCGAGCACCCGGAGGAGCCGCGGGCCTGCGCCATGCCGCGGGAGCCGGCATACCGCGACTCCGCGCCCTACCTGGGCCGGGACGACCTGCCGGCCAACGTCTCCTTCGTCGACGTCGTGGACCAGATCTGCACGGACCGGACCTGCCCGGCGGTCGCGGGCGACGTGGTGGTCTACAGCGACCACAGCCACGTCACCGCGACCTACATGCGCACCCTCGCCCCGGCCCTGGACGCACGGCTGCGCGAGGCGGCGCCCCAGCTCTACCGCTAGTCGGACGGGCCGGCACCGGCCGGCGGCGGGACCGCCCCCGGTTGGGGGCTAGAAGATCCGCACCCGGTCCTCGGGGTCCAGCCAGAGCGCGTCGCCCTGCTGGGTGCCGAAGGCCTCGTGGAAGGCGTCGACGTTGCGGACCGTGTTGGCCCGCAGGTCGGCCGGGGCGTGCGGGTCGATCGAGAGCAGCCTCCGGGCCTCCTCCTCCCGAGCGACGGTGCGCCATACCGAGCCCCATCCGAGGAAGAAGCGCTGGTCGCCGGTCCAGCCGTCCACCTCGGGCGCGGAGCCCTCGGTGGCGATGGTGTAGGCGAGGTAAGCCAGCTCGAGCCCGCACAGGTCACCGATGTTCTCGCCGACCGTGAGACCGCCGTTGACGGTGGCGGTCCCGCCGGGGATGTCGCGCGGCGACAGGGTGTCGAACTGCTCGACGAGCCGCCGGCTGCGGGCGTCGAAGGCCTCCCGGTCGGCCTCGGTCCACCAGTCGGTGAGCGAGCCGTCCCCGGCATACCTGCTGCCCTGGTCGTCGAAGCCGTGGCCGATCTCGTGCGCGATGACCGCCCCGATGCCGCCGTAGTTGGTGGCGTCGTCGGCGTCGACGTCGAAGAACGGCGGCTGCAGGATGGCGGCGGGGAAGACGATCTCGTTGAGCATCGGGTGGTAGTAGGCGTTGACGGTCTGCGGGGTCATGAGCCACTCGTCGTGGTCGATCGGTCCGCCGACCTTGGCCAGCTCGCGGTCGGTCTCGAACGCGGCGCCGCGGCGGACGTTGCCCACGAGGTCGCCGGGGTCCAGCTCGTAGGCCGTGTAGTCGCGGAAGGTGGCCGGGTGACCGATCTTGGGACGGAAGAGCGCGAGCTTCTCCTCGGCGCGCTCCCGGGTCTGCGGACTCATCCACTCCAGCTCGCCGATGCGGCGGCGGAAGGCCTCGGTGACGTTGGCGACGAGCTCGGTCATCCGCTCCCGGGCTGCCGGGGGGAAGTGCGCCTCGACGTAGAGCTGCCCTGCGGCCTCGCCCAGCAGCGCCTCGACGATGCCGACGCCGCGCTTCCACCGCTCCTTGTTGGCCGGGGTGCCCGACAGCGCCCGGCCGTGGAAGTCGAAGTGCGCCGCGACCAGGTCGTCGGTGAGGTAGGGCGCGAGCGAGTCGAGCAGCCGGACGGCCTGCCAGGCCTGCCAGTCGGCGAGCCGCACCCGGGTCAGCGTCTCCCCCAGCGCGGCGAGCACGTCGGGCTGGCGGGCGACGACGGCGTCCAGGGCGCCCGCGGGCGCGCCGAGACCGTCGGCGAAGGCGTCCCAGTCCATCCCGGGGGTGAGCCCGGCGAGCTCCTCGCGGGTGAGCCGGGTGTAGCTCTTCACCGCGTCGCGCGCGGCGACCCGGTCCCGGTGGGCGGCGGCGAGGCGCTCCTCGAGGGCGTAGACACGGTCGACGGCGTCGTCGCCCACGACCTCGTCCAGACCGGACTCGGCGAGCGCCGGCCCGGCCGCCTGCAGGAGCCGGGCGAGGTAGGTGCGGTAGGCCTCGCGCACCGTCGCGTGCTCGTCCGCGGTGTAGTAGGCCTCGTCGGGCAGGCCGATGCCGCCCTGGTGGAGGTAGACGATGTAGCTCTCCGGGTCGCCCGCGTCGGCGGTCACCCAGAGGTGCGTGAGCCCGTCGACGCCCTCGCGCTGCAGCTGCGCGGAGAGCCGGACGAAGGCGCTGACGTCCTCGACCTGCGCGATCCGCTGCAGCGGGTCGGTCAGGGGGGTCAGGCCGACCCGCTCGACCTGGTCGGTGTCCATGAAGCTCGCGTAGAGCGCGCCCACCTTGCCGGCCGGGGTGTCCAGCTCGGGCTGCGCCTGCGCCGCCTGCTCGATGAGCTCGCGGACAGCGGTCTCGGCACTCTCCCGCAGGAGGTCGAAAGCGCCGTAGCGGGAGCGGTCCTCCGGGATCGTCGCCGAGGCGAGCCACCCCCCGTTGACGTGGCCGAACAGATCGTCCTGGGGCCGCACGTCGGTGTTCATCCCTGCACGGTCGATACCTGACTTCATGGGTTCACGGTATGCCGTGCGCCCGCCGAGGGCGCACCCACCAGCCTTCCGTGGCGTCAGAGAAGGAGTCCGGGACCGGTCCCGGGGGACGCCGTGCCGCCGACCCGCCCAGCACCAGCGGCTCGGGCGTTCACGTGCGCGGCTGAGCCGGTCCGCCCCGGGCGCGTCGCGGCATACCTCGCAGGTATGCCCTCAGAGCAGGTCGGTGAGGGCGTCCGGGACGAGGCGGGGCAGGTCGGTGCCGGTGGCCGGCCGCCAGACCCCCAGGTCGGTGGGCGCGTCGAGCACGGGGTGCGGGCCGGGCCGGTGCATCGCGTCGTCGAGGAAGCGGGCGTCGTGCAGGACCACCCACTCGTGGCCCGGACGGCCGTTGAAGACGAAGATGTTCTCCAGCACGGCGACCCGCTGGCCCACCTCGATCTCGGTCTCGAACTCCTCGCGGAACTCTCGGCGCAGCGCCTGCTCGGCGGTCTCCCCGAACTCGATGCCGCCGCCGGCCGGCCGGTGCAGGCTCTCGCCGCGGGCGGGGTCGAGGTACTCGGTGACGAAGAGGGCGCCGGAGGACGGGTGCCGGATGAGCGCGAGGGCGAGCACCCGGATGTACGTCGGCGGGAGGTACTGGCTCGCGCTCGGCCCGTCCTCGGTCACGATGTCCACCGGGCCACTGTAGGGCCAGGCACCGCCCCTGCGCGTGCGACCGCCGGGCCCAGGACCTCCCCCCGGGCCGCGCCACAGGAGTAGCGTCCGCCTCATGAACGCCATCGAGCTCCAGGCGGTGACCAAGCGGTTCGGGCGCACCACCGCCCTCGACGGGCTGACGATGCAGGTGGCGACGGGTGAGGTGCACGGCTTCCTCGGCCCGAACGGCTCCGGCAAGTCGACGACGATCCGGGTGCTGCTCGGGCTGCTGCGGGCCGACTCCGGCACCGCCCGGCTCCTGGGCGGCGACCCGTGGTCGGACGCCCCCGCGCTGCACCGCCGCCTGGCCTACGTCCCCGGCGACGTGGCCCTGTGGCCCAACCTCACCGGGGGCGAGGTCATCGACCTCCTGGGGCGGCTGCGCGGGGGCACCGACCCGGCGCGCCGGGCGGCGCTGCTGGAGCGCTTCGACCTCGACCCCACCAAGAAGGGCACGACCTACTCCAAGGGCAACCGGCAGAAGGTCGCGCTCGTCGCCGCCCTGGCCTCGGACGTCGAGCTGCTGCTCCTCGACGAGCCCACCAGCGGGCTCGACCCGCTCATGGAGGCGCAGTTCCGCGCGGTCATCGCCGATGAGCGCGGGCGCGGCCGCACCGTGCTGCTCTCCAGCCACATCCTCTCCGAGGTGGAGCACCTGTGCGACCGGGTGTCGATCATCCGCTCCGGCCAGGTCGTGGAGTCCGGCACCCTCGCCGAGCTGCGCCACCTCACCCGCACGCTCGTCGTCGCCGAGCTGGCCGCCCCCGTCCCGGAGGGCCTGGCCACGGCACCCGGCGTCCACGACGCCGAGCTCGACGGCCACCGCATCACCTGCCAGGTGGACGACACCGAGCTCGGCCAGGTCATGTCGCGGCTGTCCGCGCTCGGGATCCGGTCGATCACCTCGACGCCCCCGACGCTGGAGGAGCTCTTCCTACGGCACTACGACGAGTCCGGGCGATGACCGGGCTGGGCTCCCTGGTGCGGCTCGCGCTGCGGCGCAGCCGGTGGTTCTACCTCGCCTGGGTGCTCGCCCTCACCGCGGTGGTGCCGCTCACGGCGGCGGCCTACGAGCAGATCGTCGACCCCGGCAACGCCGACCTGCTCATCGCGACGATGACCAACAACCCGACCATGCGGGCCATGCTCGGGCCGCCGGTGGACCTCACCAGCGCCGGCGGGTTCACGGTATGGCGCGTGGGCACCTTCGCCGCCGCCATGGCCGGGATCATGGCGGTCCTCGGCGTGGTCCGCTCCACCCGGGCGGAGGAGGAGGACGGGCGCACCGAGCTGCTGCGCTCCGGCGCGACCGGTCGGCACGCCCCGCTGGTCGCCGGGGTGCTCGTCGCGCTCCTCGCCTGCGCGGCGCTCGGGGTGGCGGTGGCGGCCTCGATGACGGCCGTCGGGGAGCCGGTCGCCGGCTCGGTGGCCTTCGGCGCGGGGCTGGCGCTGGTCGGAGCGACCTTCGCCGGCGTCGGGGCGGTCGCCGCCCAGCTCACCGCCTCGGCGCGCACCGCCAAGGCGCTGGGCCTGTGGACCCTCGCCGCGGCATACACCCTGCGGGCCGTGGCCGACGGCTCGACCGACGAGGCGGTGCGTCAGCTCGCGTGGGGGTCGCCGGTGCAGTGGATGGCGCTGACCAGGCCGTATGCCGACGAGCGCTGGTGGGTGCTCGCGCTCCCCGCGGTGACGGCGGTGGTGCTGCTGACGCTGGCCGTGGGGCTGGAGACGCGGCGGGACCACGGGTCCGGGCTGTGGGCGGCGCGGCGGGGCCGGGCCGAGGCGGTGGCCTCCCTGGCCACCCCGGGGGCGCTGGTCCGGCGACTCCAGCGCGGGCAGGTGATCGGCTGGACCATCGGGCTGCTGCTCTTCGCCCTGGCGATGGGGTCGCTGTCGACGGCCTTCGACGACATGCTCGAGCAGGTGCCCCAGCTGCGCCTGATCTTCCAGCGGATGGGCGGCGGCGCCGAGCAGCTCGTCGACGCGTTCTTCGTGGCCCTGCTGTCGATCGTGGCCGTGCTCATCGCCGTCGTCGCGGTCCAGCTCTTCTCCCGGCTCGCGGCCGAGGAGGAGCGTGGCCACGCCGAGCTGGTGCTCTCGACCGGGGCCACGCGGGGGCGGCTGCTCGGGGCCTACCTGCTCGTCGCCGCGCTCGCCCCGGCGCTGATGCTGGTCGCGGTCGGCGCGGTCATGGCGCTCAACCAGGCCCGCGCCACCGGCGACTGGGGCATCGTGGCGGAGGTGGCCGGCGCCGGGGCGGCGCTCGCGCCGGGCGGCCTGCTGGTGCTCGGCATCGCCGTGCTGCTGCACGGGTGGGCGCCGAGGCTGGCCTGGCTGACCTGGGTGGTCGTGGCCTGGAGCCTCGTCATGGTCTGGGTCGGGGCGGCGCTGGACCTGCCGGAGTGGCTGACCGAGCTGACCCCCTGGTCGCCACTGCCGCAGCTGCCGGTGGAGGACATGGACTGGCTCGCCGTCCTGGGGATGACCGGCCTGGCCGCGCTGCTGCTCGGCCTCGGTGCCGTGGGCTACCGCCGCCGCGACATCACCAGCACCTGACGCACGACCCACCGAGCGCCGCACATGGTTGCCCCCCGGACCACCGAGCGCCGCACATGGTTGCCCCCCGGACCACCGAGCGCCGCACATGGTTGCCCCGGAGCACCCGCGCGGCGCCGCGACGGCTCAGTCGCCGGCGAGCGCCTTGACCACGCGCGAGGGGGCGGGGCGGCCGAGCTGCTCGGCCATCCAGGTGCTCGTGGTGACGAGAGCGTCCAGGTCGGCGCCGTGCTCGATGCCCAGCCCGTCCAGCGCCCACACCAGGTCCTCGGTGGCCAGGTTGCCGGTCGCCGACTTCGCATAGGGGCACCCGCCGAGCCCGCCGGTCGAGGCGTCGACGACCCGCACCCCGCGACGGATCGCGGTCATGGTGTTGGCGAGCGCCTGGCCGTAGGTGTCGTGGAAGTGCACGGCGACCTGCTCCATACCGATCCCCGCGTCGTCCAGGGCGTCGAGCAGCCGCAGGACGTGCCCGCTCGTCCCGACACCGATCGTGTCGCCGAGGGACAGCTGGTCGCAGCCGAGGTCCATGAGGCGGGAGCAGGCGTCCACCACCTGCTCGACCGGCACCGGCCCCTCCCACGGGTCGCCGAAGCACATCGAGACGTAGGCGCGCACCCAGGCGCCGGCGTCGAGGGACCGCTTCACGACCGGGGCGAACATCTCCACCGACGCGGCCACCGAGCGGTTGAGGTTCTTCTGCGCGAAGGTCTCGGTGGCGCTGCCGAAGATCGCGACCGAGGTGACGCCCTTCTCCAGCGCCCGGTCGAGGCCCCGCTCGTTGGGGACGAGGACCGGGCGCTGCTGCCCCAGACCGTCCTCGCCCAGCAGGTCGAGCAGCTCCTCGGCATCGCCCAGCTGGGGCACCCACGTCTGCGGGACAAAGCTGGTGAGCTCGACCGTGCTCAGCCCGGCGGCCAGCAGGCGCCGCACGAACTCGGCCTTGACGGGCGTGGGCACGACGGACTTCTCGTTCTGCAGGCCGTCACGCGGGCCGACCTCGTAGATGGTGACGCGGTCCGGCATCCCTGGCGTCGGCTCGGTCATCGGCAGCGTGCGCGTCATGGCGCCAGCCTGTCAGATGCCGTCGGGGCAGGGGCGCCTGCGACGAGGGCCGACGGCAGGTGTGCCCGTGACCCGGTGGACCGAGGGGTATGGGCGGGTCGTCGGCCCAGGCGTTCACGTGAACGGCTGAGCCGGTCCGGCCGGGCGTGTCGTCGGCCCAGGCGTTCACGTGAACGGCTGAGCCGGTCGGAGGGTGGAGACTGCACGCCTCAGCGCAGGGCGAGCGCGGTGGCGACGGCGGCGGTGGCCGCCTCGTGCCCCTTGTCCTCCTGCGACTCCGGCAGGCCCGCCCGGTCCAGCGCCTGGGCCTCGTCGTCGCAGGTCAGGACGCCGAAGCCCACGGGCACACCGGTGTCCACGCTCACCTGGGTGAGCCCGGAGGTCGCCGCCTGGCACACGTAGTCGAAGTGCGGGGTGCCCCCGCGGACGACGACGCCGAGGGCGACGACCGCGTCATACCCCTCCCGGGCCAGGCGCGCGGCGGCCACCGGCAGCTCGAAGCTGCCCGGCACCCGCACCTCGCGGACGTCCTCGACGCCGGCCTCCTGCAGCCCTCGCCGCGACCCGTCCAGCAGGCCGTCCATGACCGTGGTGTGCCAGGACGCCGCGACCACGGCGACCCGTAGGCCGCGTCCGTCGACGCTGATGGTGGGGGCTCCGTGGCCGCTCATGCTGTGCTCCTGCTCTCGTGGGTCTGGCGGGGATCGTCGGTGCTGGACAGAGGCGTCTGGGGCCCGTCGCCCGGGAACCGGTGTCCAGACGTGCCGGCCGGGGCATGCGCCGCCGGGTCCGACAGGTGGGGCAGGTGCCCCAGCCGCTCGACCTTGGTGCGCAGGTATGCCGCCGCCTCGGCCGGCGCGGGCCGTCCGGAGGGCACCATCTCGGCGACGGTGAGGCCCAGTCCGGTGAGCGCCGCCACCTTGTCCGGGTTGTGCGTCAGCAGGCGCAGCGGCCGACCGGCCAGGCCGAGGTCCTCGAGGATCGCGGCGGCGGCCGTGTGGTCGCGGGCGTCCACCGGCAGCCCCAGCGCCTCCTGCGCGGCGACGGTGTCGAGGCCGTGGTCCTGCTGGGCGTAGGCGCGCAGCTTGTCGATGATGCCGACGCCGCGACCCTCGTGGCCGCGCAGGTAGACGACGGCGCCGCCCTCGCGGGCGACCCGGGCCAGGGCGTCCTGCAGCTGCGGGCCGCAGTCGCAGCGGCGCGACCCCAGGGCCTCCCCCGTGAGGCACTCGGAGTGCACGCGCACCAGCGGCCGCGGGCCGGGGTCCGGGTGCCCGAGCAGGGCGAGGTGCTCGACGCCGGTGACGAGGTCGCGGTAGCCGTGGACGACGAGCTCGCCGTGCTCGGTCGGCAGGACCGAGCTGGCGACGCGCTCCACCCGGTCGTGCCGCCGCCGGTAGGCGACGAGCTCGGCGATGGTGATGACGGGCAGGTCGTGCTCGGCGGCCAGGGCGTGCACCTGGGGCCCGCGCAGCATCTCGCCCTCGTCGTCGACCAGCTCGCCGATGACCCCGACCGGGGCGAGCCCGGCGAGCCGGCACAGGTCGACGGTCGCCTCGGTGTGCCCGGGCCGGGTCAGCACCCCGCCCGCACGGGCGCGCAGCGGGATGAGGTGCCCGGGCCGGCGCAGGTCGGCCGGACCGCTGGCCGGGTCGGCGAGCACCCGGGCGGTGCGGCAGCGGTCACCGGCGCTGATGCCGGTGGTGACGCCGGCCGCCGCGTCCACGGTGACGGTGTAGGCCGTGCGCAGGTGGTCCTCGTTGTCGCGCACCATGAGCGGCAGGTCGAGGCGGTCGGCCACCTCCGCCGGCAGCGGCGCGCACAGGAACCCCGAGGTGTGCCGCACCGCCCAGCCCGTCCACGCCGGGGTCAGCGTCTGCGCGGAGAGCACGACGTCGCCCTCGTTCTCCCGGTCCTCGTCGTCGAGCACCAGCACCGGACGTCCCTCGCGCAGCGCCGCCAGCGCCTGCGGCAGTCCCGCGGCGCTCATCGGTCCAGCTCCGGGTCGAGCAGCCGCTCGGCATACTTGGCGAGCACGTCCACCTCGACGTTGAGCGCGTCACCGGGCTGGCGGTGGCCCAGCGTCGTGAGGTCCAGCGTGGTGGGGATGAGCGAGACCTCGAACCAGTCCCGGCCCACGGCCGAGACGGTGAGCGACACCCCGTCGAGGGAGACCGAGCCCTTGTGGGCGACATAGCGGGCCAGGTGCGGTGGCAGCCCCAGCCGCACCACCTCCCACCTCTCCCCCGGGGTGCGGGAGAGCACGGTCGTGGTGCCGTCGACGTGGCCCTGGACGATGTGGCCGCCGAGCCGCCCGGTGACCGGCAGCGAGCGCTCCAGGTTGACCGGGTCGCCCGGGGCGAGCGCACCGAGCGTGGTGACGGCCAGCGTCTCGGCCATGACGTCGGCCTCGAAGCCCTCCTCGGTGTGCCGGGTCACCGTCAGGCAGACCCCGTTGACGCTGATCGAGGCGCCGTGCGTGGCGTCAGTGACCACCTGGGGGCCGCGGATCTCGACGACGCTGGCGTCCGGGCCGTCGGTCCGGGTGACGAGCGTGCCGAGCTCCTCGACGATGCCGGTGAACATCAGTCCTCCTGGGCGGGGGTGGTGGGGCGCAGCCGCAGCTGCAGGTCGGGGCCGAGCGTGGTGACCTCGACCAGCTCGAGGCGGGCGGCGTCGGCGATGGTGCCGATGCCGAGGTCGGGTATGGCGTGCGGGCCGGCACCGAGGAGGGCGGGGGCGAGGTGCACGAGCAGCTCGTCGACGAGCCCGGCGCGCCAGAACGCGCCGCCCACCGTCGGGCCGCCCTCCACCAGCACGCTGTGGACGCCCCGCTGACGCAGGTCGGCGAGCACCTCGACCGGGTCGTGGGTGCGCAGGTGGACGACCTCGCCGGGGCGGGGGTCGTCCGCGTCGTGGTCGGCGGGTCGGCGGCCGGCGGCGGCGTCCGCGACGGCCGCGGCCAGCCGGGAGCCGACCGGCAGGTCGCGCGTGCCGACGACGACGCGCAGCGGCTGGTCGGGCGCCAGCATGCCGTTGTCGTCGCGGGCGGTCAGGCCCGGGTCGTCGGCGTGCGCGGTGCCGGTGCCCACGAGCACGGCACCGACCCGGGAGCGCAGGGCGTGCGCGGCCTCCCGGGCCTGCGGGGAGGTGATCCACCGGCTGGAGCCGTCGGCCGCGGCCACCCGGCCGTCCAGCGTGCTGGCGATCTTCCAGGTGACGTGCGGGCGACCGAGGCGGGCGGCGCGGGCCCAGTCGGCGACGACGTCCTCGGCCCCGGGGTGCGGCTCCCGGCGCACGTCCACCCCACCGGCGGCGAGCACCTGCGCACCGCCGCCCGCGGCGGTGACGTCGGGCACGGCATACACCACCGCGGCGACGCCGGCCTCGACGAGCGCGGTGGCGCACGGCGGGGTGCGGCCGTGGTGCGTGCAGGGCTCGAGGGTGACGACGGCGGTCGCCCCGCGGGCGCTGCCACCGGCGGCGGCCAGGGCGGCGGTCTCGGCGTGCGGGGTGCCGGCCCCACGGTGGGCGCCCTCGGCGAGGGTGGAGCCGTCCGGGGCGAGCAGGACGCAGCCGACGCGGGGGTTGGGGTCCCGGGCGGGGCCGCGGCGGGCCAGCTCGACGGCGCGGTCCAGGGCCCGCTGCAGGGCGGCGTCGGCGATCGTCGACTGCTGGGTGGCGGTCACCTCACGTCCTTCCCGGTCGATGCCCGGGGGGCGTGGGGAGGACGAGGTCGGGGCGGGTCGTCGCCGAGGTCGGGCCGTCGGCCCGACGAGATGGCGACGGGAGGACCCGCCGACCCGCGCTGCCTCCCTTCCGGACTTTCACCGTCGGTCCTGGAGTTTCACCAGGTCAACCGGCCGCTGGCTGCGGTCGGGTCGCGGACTGTCACCGCCGGCTCGGAGTTGCACCGACCCCGGAGCGCGTATGTCGTTCGCCACCAGTGTAGACCCGCGTCCGGACCACCCCCACCGAGCGCCGCACATGGTTGCCAGCGCCCCCACCGAGCGCCGCGAATGGTTGCCAGCGCCCCCGCCGAGCGCCGCGCATGGTTGCCAGCGCCCCCACCGAGCGCCGCGAATGGTTGCCACCACCCCCACCGAGCGCCGCGCCCTCGGCCCCCGCGGAATGCGGGAGGGGCGGCATACCGTTGAGCGCACGATGAACGGCCCCCTGATCGTCCAGTCCGACAAGACCCTCCTCCTCGAGGTCGACCACGACCGTGCCGAGGCGGCGCGGCGCGACATCGCGCCCTTCGCCGAGCTCGAGCGCGCGCCGGAGCACGTCCACACCTACCGGGTGACGCCGCTCGGCCTGTGGAACGCGCGCGCCGCAGGGCACGACGCCGAGCAGGTCGTGCACGCCCTCCTCGAGCACAGCCGCTACCCCGTCCCCCAGTCGCTGCTGGTGGACGTCGCCGAGACGATGGCGCGGTACGGCCGGCTCACGCTCACCAAGGAGGTCGTCGGCGCCGAGGACGAGCCGGTCCTGCTGCTGCGCACGACCGACCGGGCCGTGCTCGCGGAGGTGCTGCGGCACAAGAAGATCCAGCCGCTCGTCGGCGACCGCGTCGACGACGACACGGTGCGGGTGCACGCCTCCGAGCGCGGCCACCTCAAGCAGGAGCTCCTCAAGGTGGGCTGGCCCGCCGAGGACCTGGCGGGCTACGTCGACGGCGAGGCGCACCCGATCGGCCTCGACGAGGCCGACTGGTCGCTGCGGCCCTACCAGCAGCAGGCCGTCGACGGCTTCTGGGACGGCGGTTCCGGTGTCGTCGTGCTGCCCTGCGGGGCGGGCAAGACGCTGGTGGGCGCCGGGGCCATGGCCCGCTCGTCGACGACCACGCTCATCCTCGTCACCAACACCGTCAGTGCCCGGCAGTGGCGCGAGGAGCTGCTGCGCCGCACGACGCTCACCGAGGACGAGATCGGCGAGTACTCCGGGTCCCGCAAGGAGATCCGGCCGGTGACGATCGCGACCTACCAGGTGCTGACCCTGAAGCGGAAGGGCGTCTACCCCCACCTGGACCTGCTGGACGCGCGCGACTGGGGCCTCATCCTCTACGACGAGGTGCACCTCCTCCCGGCGCCGATCTTCCGGATGACCGCCGACCTGCAGGCCCGCCGCCGGCTCGGGCTGACCGCCACGCTGGTGCGCGAGGACGGCCGCGAGTCCGACGTGTTCTCGCTCATCGGGCCCAAGCGCTTCGACGCCCCCTGGAAGGACATCGAGGCGCAGGGCTACATCGCTCCTGCCGACTGCGTCGAGGTCCGGGTGAGCCTGTCCGACTCCATGCGGATGGCGTATGCCGTCGCCGAGCCGGACGCGCGGTACCGGTTCGCCGCGTGCGCCCCCGCCAAGGACGCGGTGGTCGAGCAGCTGGTCGGCAGGCACGAGGGACAGCCGACGCTGGTCATCGGGCAGTACCTCGACCAGCTCGAGCAGCTCGCCGGCCGCCTCGACGCGCCGCTCATCACGGGGGAGACGACCGTGGCGCAGCGGCAGGAGCTGTTCCGGCAGTTCCGCGAGGGCGAGATCAGCCTGCTCGTCGTGAGCAAGGTCGCCAACTTCTCCATCGACCTGCCCGAGGCGAGCGTGGCGATCCAGGTGTCGGGCACCTTCGGGTCCCGCCAGGAGGAGGCCCAGCGGCTGGGTCGTGTTCTGCGGCCCAAGGGCGACGGCCGGACGGCGCACTTCTACACCCTGGTCGCCCGCGACACGGTCGACGCCGAGTTCGCCGCGCACCGGCAGCGCTTCCTCGCCGAGCAGGGCTACGCCTACCGCATCGTCGACGCCGACGACCTCGACACCGCCACCCCCGACCCCGCCTGACCCGGCCCCACATGACCCACGCGTCCGGCGCGAAGGGCGCGCAGGGGATTCCCAGGAAAGTTCCAGGCTGCGCGCGCACCATGGGGGTATGACCGCGAGCCAGACCGAGCCGGAGGCCACGCTCCTCGTCGTCGAGGACGAGACCAACATCCGCGAGCTGCTCACGACGAGCCTGCGGTTCGCCGGCTTCTCCGTGCACGCCGCCCCGGACGGGCGCAGCGCGCTCCAGCTCTCCGGCGAGCACGACTTCGACCTGGCCGTGATGGACATCATGCTCCCCGACATGGACGGCTTCACCGTCACCCGCACGCTGCGCGAGCGCGGGCTGGACCTGCCCATCGTCTTCCTCACCGCCAAGGACTCCCTCGACGACAAGATCAAGGGCCTGACCGTGGGAGGCGACGACTACGTCACCAAGCCGTTCAGCCTGGAGGAGGTCGTGGCCCGCATCCGGGCCGTGCTGCGCCGTACCCGGGTGGCCGACGAGGGGGACGACCACGCGCTGCGGGTGGCCGACCTCGAGCTCGACGAGGACAGCCACGAGGTGCGCCGGGCCGGCAAGGTCATCGAGGTCTCCCCCACCGAGTTCAAGCTGCTGCGCTACCTCATGCTCAACCCGGGACGGGTGCTCTCCAAGAGCCAGATCCTGGACCACGTGTGGGACTACGACTTCCGCGGCGAGATGAACATCGTCGAGTCCTACATCTCCTACCTGAGGCGCAAGATCGACGTCGTCGGCGAGCCCCTCATCCACACCAAGCGCGGCGTGGGCTACGTGCTGCGCGAGCCGCGCTGAGGCGGCATACCCCTCTCGTGCTGCAGCACCTGCGCCGCGCCGCCTACACCAAGCTCCACGGACTCTCCCTCACCCGACGCCTGGTGACGGTGCTCGTCCTGCTCGTCCTCGCCGCCTACCTCCTGACGACGTCGGTGACCATCACCATGCTGCGCGGCTACCTCGTCGACCGGGTGGACGCCGACCTGGAGACCTACATCACGCCGCTCGCCGAGCGGGTGTCGGCGCAGCTGCTCGAGGACGCCACGGGCCGGCAGGACACCAGCGCCGAGCTGTGGCTGCCGCCCAACTCCTACTACATCCTGCTCACGCCCCTGGACGACGCGGCCCCGCCGGTCTCGCTCGCCTCCCGCGGCATGGACGACACGCCGGACCTCTCCCGGGTGGCCATCGACGACGGTCGCCTCGGCGAGCCCTTCACCGTCGGCAGCGACCAGGGCGCGGGCACCTGGCGGGTGCTCGCCCTGCCGCTGGAGAACGAGCAGGGACTGGTGTCCGGGACGATCGCGGTCGCCCTCCCCCTGGACGAGGTCGACAGCACGACCCGGCAGCTCGCCTTCCTCACCATCGTCATCGGCCTCACCACGATGGTGGTCGTCGGGGTGCTCGGCTGGTTCGCGGTGCGCCGCGCCTTCCGTCCGCTGACCCGCATCGAGGACACCGCCGCCGCCATCGCGGGTGGCGACCTCGCCCGGCGCATCCCGCCGCACGGCGCCCGGGACGAGGTCGGCTCGCTGTCGGACTCGCTCAACCGCATGCTCGCCCGCATCGAGCACTCCTTCGGCGTCCGCGAGGCGTCCGAGCAGCGGATGCGCGACTTCGTCGCCGACGCCTCGCACGAGCTGCGCACACCGCTCGCCACCGTCAAGGGGTATGCCGAGCTGCACCGCTTCGGGGCGATGTCCGACCCCGAGGACGTCGCCGGGGCGATGCGCCGGATCGAGGACGAGGCCACCCGGATGACCCGGCTGGTGGAGGACCTGCTGACGCTGACCCGCTGGGACTCCCAGCCCCAGATGGCCCCGACCCGGGTGGACCTGACCGTGCTCGCCTCCGACGTCGTGCAGGACGCCCGGGTGCGGGCGCCGGACCGCACCGTGCGGCTCGTGCCCCTGGCCGGCAGCCTGCCGGACGCGCCGCCCGAGGTCGTCGGGGAGGACGGCGCGCTGCGGCAGGTGCTCACCAACCTCGTGGCCAACGCCCTCGCGCACACCCCTGCGGGCACGGCGGTCGAGGTGGCGGTCGGCCGGGTCGACGGCACCGTCGCGGTCGAGGTGCGCGACCACGGCACCGGGCTGGACGAGGACACCGCCGAACGCGTCTTCGAGCGGTTCTACCGCGCCGACAAGTCGCGCAGCCGGGCCTCCGGGGGGACCGGTCTCGGGCTGGCGATCGTCGCCGCCATCGTGGGCCGCCACCAGGGGTCGGTGCGGCACCATCCCACCCCCGGCGGGGGCGCGACCTTCCGGGTCGAGCTGCCCGCGGACCCACGTCCAGCAGATTCCTAGTCGACACCCAGGTGGCGCCGACCTGCGGGTGGTGTCATGGGTGTCATGACCACCCCACAGCACGACCCGCAGGGCCCGTTCGACGGGCAGCGCTCCGACGACGCCACCGCCCCCGTCCCCACCACCGCGCACCAGGGGCCGGTCCACGGGCAGCCCGGCGACGCCACCGCCCCCGTGCCGACCACCCCGCACCAGGGGTATGCCGCACCGCACCAGGGCGCCGCGACGCCCACCTGGCAGCAGCCCACACCGACGCCGCCCCGTCAGCGTCGCCGCTACGGTGACATCGCGGTGGCGAGCGTCCTCGCGGCCCTGCTCGCCTCCGGCGGCACCTTCGCCGCCGTCGAGCTGGCCGGCGACTCCCCCAGGGCGGCGCAGAGCAGCGCGTCGGGTGACGGCGCGGCCAGCGGGGCCGCCCGCGGCACGACGGTCTCCCTCTCCGGCGAGCAGGACTGGGCCTCGGTCGCCGAGGCCGTCACCCCCAGCACGGTGTCCATCGCGGTGGCCGGCGCGGCCGGCGAGGGCTCCGGGTCGGGTGTCGTGTGGGACACCGAGGGGCACATCGTCACCAACTCCCACGTCGTCGCCGGCGCGCAGCAGGTGCAGGTGACGCTGCCCGGCGGCCGGTCCTACCCCGCCGAGGTCATCGGCAGCGACCCCTCCAGCGACCTCGCGACCCTCCAGCTCGACACCGTGCCGGACGACCTGCAGCCCATCGCGCTCGGCGACGACGGCGCCCTCGGGGTCGGCGACCCGGTCATGGCCGTCGGCAACCCGCTGGGGCTCTCGGGGACGGTCACGACCGGCATCGTCAGCGCCCTGGACCGCCCGGTGACCACGCAGGGCTCCTCCTCCGACCCTGCCGACCCCGGCGCCGCCGTGGTCACGAACGCCATCCAGACCTCCGCCGCGATCAACCCCGGCAACTCCGGCGGCGCCCTGGTCAACGCGGCCGGTGAGCTGGTGGGCATCAACTCCTCCATCGCCGCGCTGCCGTCCGGTGGTGGCGGGCAGAGCGGCTCGATCGGCATCGGCTTCGCCATCCCCTCCGGCAAGGTGCAGCTCATCGTCGAGCAGCTCATCGACTCGGGCACGGCGACCCACGCCTTCCTCGGCGTCGGTCTCGACAACGCCCAGGCCGAGGTGGACGGCGCCACCCTCACCGGCGCCGCGGTCACCCAGGTGGAGCCGGGCTCACCCGCCGAGGGCGCCGGTATGCGGTCCGGTGACCTCATCGTGGGCATCGACGACGAGCCGGTCACGAGCGCGACCGCCCTGGTGGGCCAGGTCCGCGAGCGCGGCGCCGGCGACGAGGCGCGGGTGGCCTACATCCGCGACGGCGAGGAGGCCGAGGTGACGGTGACCCTGGCCTCCCGGCCGGACGAGCAGGGCTGAGCCACCGGCATACCGGCGCGGGCCCCTCAGCGGGCCCGCGCCACCCGGCCTCACCGGGCCGTCCGTCGTCCGCCAGGTCAAGCCCTGATCGCGCGCCGGGCCGTCCGTCGGCCGCAAGGTCAACCCTCGTCCGGAACGTCATCTGACAGCCCCCTCGACGAGGCTGATGGTTGACTGGCCGGCCGAGGGTTGACCGTGAGGCCGACAGTGGAGGCCCTCTGGCGGTGGAAGCCTCGCCGCGGGCGGGTCGCCGCGCACCGACCGCGCGCGGTCCGGCCCGTCAGCGGGCCCGCGCCACCCGCCCCTCGTCCCAGACCGGCCCGTCGGTCTCGCGCACGCGCCCGTCGGCGGCGAGGACGAGGTAGCGGTCGAAGGACGCGGCGAACCACCGGTCGTGGGTGACCGCGAGCACCGTCCCCTCGAAGGCGTCCAGCCCCTCCTGCAGCGCCTCGGCGGAGTGCAGGTCGAGGTTGTCGGTGGGCTCGTCCAGCAGCAGCAGGGTCGCCCCGGACAGCTCCAGCAGCAGGATCTGCAGCCGCGCCTGCTGGCCCCCGGAGAGCGACTCGAAGCGCTGCTCCCCGGCCCGCGCGAGCTCGTAGCGGTCGAGCGCGCGCGCGGCCTCCTCACGCGGCATACCCCGTCGGTGCTCGTCCCCGCGGTGCAGGATCTCCAGCAGGGTGCGCCCGCGCAGGGCCGGGTGGTCGTGCGTCTGGGCGAACCAGCCCGGGCGCACCCGCGCGCCGAGGCGCGCCACCCCGGTATGCCGGACCGGCGCCGGGACGACGTCGCCCACCGGGCGCTGACCCGGCTCGGGGTCGCTGCCGCCGGCCGCGAGCAGCCGCAGCAGGTGCGACTTGCCCGACCCGTTGGAGCCGAGGACGGCCACCCGGTCGCCGTACCAGACCTCGAGGTCGAAGGGCCGCATGAGCCCGGTCAGCTCCAGGGCCTCGCAGACGACAGCGCGCTTGGCGGTCCGCCCGCCGCGCAACCGCATCCGGACCCGCTGCTCCTGGCTCACCTCCTCCGGCGGCCCCGCCTCCTCGAAGCGGCGCAGCCGGGTTTGTGCCGCCTGGTACTGGCTGGCCATGTCGGCGTTGTAGGCGGCCTTCGCCTTGTAGCGCAGCATGAGCGCGCGCAGCGTGGCGTGCTCCTCGTCCCACCGTCGCCGGGCCTCCTCCAGCCGCACGTTGCGCTCGGCGCGCGCCTCGTGCCAGGTGGCGAAGCTGCCCGGGTGCACCCACAGCGTGCTCCCGGCGGCCCCGGGCTCGAGCGTGGCCACCCGGGTCGCGGCCCGGGCCAGCAGCTCCCGGTCGTGGCTGACGAGCAGGACGGTCTTGGCGCTGGCCCGCAGCTGCTCCTCCAGCCAGCGCTTGCCGGGGACGTCGAGGTAGTTGTCCGGCTCGTCCAGGAGCAGCACCTCCTCGGGTCCCCGCAGCAGCGCCTCCAGCGCCAGCCGCTTCTGCTCCCCGCCGGACAGGGTGTCGGTCCCCCGCCACTGCGCCTGCTCGAAGGGTATGCCGAGGGCCGCGACCGTGCAGACGTCCCAGAGCGTCTCCTGCTCGTAGCCGCCGACGTCGGCCCAGTCGGCCAGCGCCTGGGCGTAGGCGAGCTGGGCCGGCTCGTCGTCGACGGTCATGATCGCCAGCTCGGCGGCGTCCAGCGCCCGGGCGGCCGCCCGGATCCGCGCAGGGGCCACCGAGACGAGCAGGTCACGCACCGTCGGAGGCTCGTCGCCCGCGCCCACCTGACGGCCCATCGTGCCGATGAGCTGCGGCATGACTCCGAGCCCGCCGCTGCGGGAGATCGAGCCCTCGTGCGGGCGCAGCTCGTCGGCGACGATCCGCAGCAGCGTGGTCTTGCCGCTGCCGTTCGGGCCGACGAGGGCGACCCGTGCGCCGTCGCCCACGCGCAGACCGATGTCGCGCAGCAGCGGGCGGCCGTCGGGCAGGGTGTAGCCGACGGCGGCGACGTCGACGTGTCCCATGGGTCCATCCTGCCCGCCGGCGGCCCGTCGGACCCACCCCTTTTCCGGCCCGGCCCGGTCCGGCCCGGTCCGGCGACGCCCGGCCTCCCCGGCGGCATTGATACCTTGACCCGAGCATGCGCGCGGCCCGTGGCCCGCCCCCGACGTCAAGGAGTCACCCGTGAAGATCGCTGTCCTCGGCGGTGACGGCTTCTGCGGCTGGCCCGCGGCGCTGCACCTGTCCGACCTCGGCCACGACGTGGTCATCGTCGACAACCTCGTCCGCCGGCGCATCGACGAGGAGCTCGGGGCCTCCTCGCTCACCCCCATCGCCAGCCCGCAGGAGCGGCTGGCCGCCTGGGAGCAGGTCGGCGGACGGCCCATGGAGCTCGTCGAGCTCGACCTCGCGCAGGACTACGACGGCCTGGTCGCCCTCCTCGCCGAGCGGCGCCCGGACGCGGTCGTGCACTTCGCCGAGCAGCGCTCGGCCCCCTACTCGATGAAGTCGGCGAAGCACAAGCGCTTCACCGTCGACAACAACACCAACGCTACCCACAACCTGCTCTGCGCCATGGTCGAGACGGGCCTGGACGCGCACCTGGTGCACCTGGGGACCATGGGCGTCTACGGCTACGGCACGGCAGGTATGGCGATCCCCGAGGGCTACCTCGACGTCGAGATCGCCGCCGAGGACGGGACGCGGGTGGGGCAGGAGATCCTCTACCCCACCAACCCGGGCTCGATCTACCACATGACGAAGTGCCTGGACCAGCAGCTCTTCGCCTACTACGCGAAGAACGACGCGCTGCGCATCACCGACCTGCACCAGGGCATCATCTGGGGCACCCACACCGAGCAGACGATGCGCGACGAGCGCCTCGTCAACCGCTTCGACTACGACGGCGACTACGGCACGGTGCTCAACCGCTTCCTCATGCAGGCCGCCGTCGGCTACCCGCTCACCGTGCACGGCACGGGCGGCCAGACCCGGGCCTTCATCCACATCCGCGACATGGTGCGGTGCGTGCAGATCGCCCTGGACAACCCTCCCGCCGCGGGCGACCGCGTCAAGATCTTCAACCAGATGACCGAGACCCACCGGGTGCGCGACCTGGCCGAGCTGGTCGCGCGGATCAGCGACGCCGAGGTCGAGCTCGTCCCCAACCCCCGCCACGAGGCGGCCGAGAACGAGCTGCACGTGCACAACGAGACCTTCCTCGACCTCGGCCTGCAACCGACGTTGCTCGAGGAGGGCCTGCTCATGGAGGTCGAGGACGTCGCCCGGCGCTACGCCGACCGCGCGGACCTCGACAAGATCCCCTGCACCTCGGTGTGGACCTCTCGGCAGCAGGCCGGCGTGCCGGCCTCCCGCGGCGCCGCCGTGGAACGCACGGCCTGAGCCCGGCGACGGCATACCGGATGCGCATCGCCCTCTTCACCGAGGTCTTCCTGCCCAAGGTCGACGGGGTCGTCACCCGCGTCACCCGCACCCTCGACCAGCTCGCCGACCTCGGGCACGAGGCGCTCGTCTTCGCACCGGGCGAGCCGCCGAGCCGCTACGGCCCGCACCGGGTCGTCAAGGTCCGGTCGGTGTCCTTCCAGCCGTGGTACCCCGAGATCATGGTGGGCCTGCCCACCGCCCGGATCGCCCGGGGGATGCAGGCCTTCCACCCCGACATCGTGCACGCCGTCAACCCCGTGTGGCTCGCGGCCTACGGCGTCATCTCGGCGCGACGGCGCAACCTGCCGCTGCTCGCCAGCTTCCACACCGACGTGCCGTCCTACACGACGCGGCTCGGCAACGGGCTGCACCTGCTGCGCGCCCCGAGCCAGGCGTGGATCACCGGCATGCACAACCTGGCCGAGGTCAACCTGTGCACGTCCGCGCAGATGGTGCAGCGGGCGCGCGAGGTGGGGATCCGGGAGGTCGACCTGTGGCCGAAGGCGGTCGACACCGAGGGCTACCACCCCTCGCGACGCAGCCGGCAGATGCGCGAGCGGCTCACCGGGGGGCACCCGGAGGCGCCGCTCGTCCTCTACGTCGGGCGGCTCTCCCGGGAGAAGGACCTCGACCAGCTGCTCGAGCCGATCCGGGAGCTGGCCGGTGAGGGGGTGCGGCTGGCGTTCGTCGGGTCGGGCCCGGCGCGCAAGGAGCTCGAGGCGATGTTTGCCGGCACCCCGACCGTCTTCACCGGCTACCTCGCCGGCGAGGAGCTGGCCACGGCCTACGCCAGCGCCGACGCCTTCGCCTTCCCGTCCACCACCGAGACGCTCGGGCTGGTCGCGCTGGAGTCCATGGCCAGCGGGGTGCCGGTCGTCGGCGCGCGGGCCGGCGGCATCCCCTTCGTCATCGACGACGGCGTCACCGGCTTCCTCGTCGAGCCGGGCGACACGGCGGGGTATGCCGACCGCCTGCGCCGACTCCTGCTCGAGCCGGGGCTCAAGGACCGCATGGGCGCGGCCGCCCGCGCGGATGCGCAGACCCACTCCTGGCGCGCCTCGACCGAGTCGTTGGTCAGCTCCTACGAGCTCGCGATCGAGCGGCACGTCGGCCGCCGCCCGGTGCCCAAGCCCCTGCGGGCTCGCACGCACCGCGACCTGCCCCCGCCCGGGTAGCGGCTCCCCACGCCCCACCGAGCGCCGCGCATGGTTGCCCCACGCTCCACCGAGCGCCGCGCATGGTTGCCCCACCCACCATAGAGCGCCGCAAATGGTTGCCCCACGCCCCACCGAGCGCCGCGAATGGTTGCCGTCGTGGCCGCCGCTGCGATGGGTCGACCGGTGCTAGCGTGCCGCCCATGGTGATCGAGGGCGAGACCAGGACCGCGAGCGAGCGCTCGACGTGGCGGAGCCGCTGGGGGGCGGTGGGGCCGGGGCTGCTCGCCGCGTCGGCGGCCATCGGGGCCTCCCACCTCATCTCCTCCACCCAGGCGGGGGCGCTCTTCGGCTGGCAGCTGGTGTGGCTCATCGTCCTCGCCAACGTGCTGAAGTACCCCTTCTTCCGCTTCGGCCCGCAGTATGCCGCCGAGACCGGCCGCAGCCTGGTCGAGGGCTACGCGCGGCGCGGGAGGGCATACCTCTGGGTGTTCTTCGTGCTCGCCGCCGTGTCGTCGGTCATCTCGACTGCGGGCGTGGCGCTGCTGTGCACGGTGATCCTGGCCTACCTGCTGCCGGCGTCGTGGGGCCTCGGCGTCCCCGTGCTCGCGGCGGGGCTGCTCGCGGTGACGTGGGTGCTGCTCGTCGGCGGCCACTACAAGGCCCTGGACGGCGTCACCAAGGTCATCATGGTGCTGCTCGCCCTGTCCACCGTCGTGGCCGTGGTCATGGCCGCCTCCCAGGGGCCGGTGCGCCAGCCGGCCTTCGAGGACCCCTCGCCGTGGACGCTCGCGACGCTGCCGTTCCTCGTCGCGGTCATCGGCTGGATGCCCGCCCCGATCGAGATCAGCGCCCTGAACTCGCTGTGGGTCAAGGCCAAGGGTGCCGACCGCCGGCTCGCCGTGCGCGACGTCCTCTTCGACTTCAACCTCGGCTACGTCGTGTCCACGGTGCTCGCCGTCTTCTTCATCGGCCTGGGCGTCTTCGTGCAGTACGGCAGCGGCCAGGAGATGGAGATGGCCGGCGGCGCCTACATCCCCCAGCTCATGAGCATGTACGGCGCGGCGATCGGGCAGTGGGCGGTGCCGCTCATGGCGCTCATCGCCTTCGCCTGCATGTTCGGCACCGTCATCTCCGTCGTCGACGGCTATGGCCGGGCGGCCGCCGAGTCGCTGCGGCTCATCCGCGGCCAGGAGTCGATGAGCCGCCGCTCCAAGGACCTGTGGATCACCGGCATCTCGGTCGTCGCGCTGGCGATCGTGGTGTGGATGAGCGCCTCGCTCGCCGACATGCTGCGCTTCGCGATGGTCAGCGCCTTCCTCACCGCGCCGGTCTTCGCGTGGCTGAACTTCTCGATCATCCGCGGCGAGCGCCAGCTCTCGACGAGCATGCGGATCCTGTCCTACGCGGGCCTGGTCTTCCTCGTCGGCTTCACCCTGCTCTTCCTCGCCTCGCAGACCGGGCTGCTGGGCTGACTGTGGAGATCCCCTCGGCAGCCTGATGGTGATGGGCGGTGGCTGGTGGCCGCCCACGGGACCCTTGGCCTGACTGTCTTCCTGCCTTCGGCGTGACTGGTGCGCTCGCAGTCCTCGGCCCCGTGCAGGTCGGAGCAGCTGGCCCGATCAGGAGCGTGACCGCCCCCTCCGGCCCGGAGGGGTGCGACTGCACCGGGTATGTCGTGGAAACGCCCGAGCGGGCGACGTATCCGCTGCAGTCGCGCACTACCGGGACGCGGGACCGGGCCGCACCGGACGTCGCGACGAACGAGACGAGCGTGGCTGCACCGGGGCACCGCGCTCGGTGGCCCCCCTCCCCACCTGGGGCTCAGCCGTCGGAGAGGTGGGCGTTGACCCGGTCGACCTTCTCGGTGAGCTGGCCGGCATACCCCGGGCGCAGGTCGGCCTTGACCACGAGCGAGACCCGCGGGGAGTGCTGCGCCACCGCGTCGCAGGCCGCCTTGATGACCGGCATGACCTCGTCCCACTCCCCCTCGATGGTCGTGAACATCGAGGTCAGCTCGTAGGGCAGGCCGGAGTCGCGGACCACCCGGATGGCGTCGGCGACGGCCGCGCTGACCGAGCCGGACTCGTCGGCGGACTGCGTGGGGGCAACGGAGAAGGCGAAGAGCATGCCACCACGCTAGCCCTCGGGCGGTATGCCGGCTTGACCGGCAACCATTCGCGACGCCAGGTGGGGGTCAGGGCAACCATTCGCGACGCCCGGTCGGGGTGAGGGCAACCATTCGCGACGCCCGGTGGGAGTCAGGGCAACCATTCGCGACGCCCGGTGGGAGTATCGTGTCCTCCCCCCTCCTCACCACCCTCCCGCGAGGTATGCCGCGATGCCCGCTCCCGTCCCACGCACCCCGACCTCCTCCACCCCGACCGACCCGCGCGCCGAGCTCGCCGCCGAGCAGGCGCACCTCGCGCGCGCCCGGACCGAGCTGGCGCGGATGCGCGAGCACACGCTGTCGCTGACCGCCGACGGCGGCGACGCCATCGCCGGCGAGGCGCTCGCCCAGACCCTGTGGCTGCGGGCCAAGGCCCTCCAGGACGACCCGGGGACGACGCTGTTCTTCGGCCGCATCGACCGCGAGGCCGCGCCCGGCGACGGCATGGAGGAGCGGCTCTACATCGGGCGCCGCCACGTCTCCGACGGCCACGGCGACCCCGTCGTCATCGACTGGCGGGCGGGGGTGTCGACGCCGTTCTACCGCGCGGGCACCCACGACCCGATGGGCCTGCGCCTGCGTCGCCGCTTCGGGGTCGAGGGCGGGCAGATCACCGCCTTCGAGGACGAGCCGTTGGGAGCCGCCGAGGACGGTGGGCCGGCCGACGGCGGGTCGGGCGGCGGTGGGTCGGCCCGCGGTGCCGGCGGCGGTCCGGCCTCCGGCGGGGCGAGCAGCATCCTCGCCCGGGAGATCGAGCGACCCCGGATCGGGCCGATGCGCGACATCGTCGCCACCATCCAGCCCGAGCAGGACGAGATCGTGCGGGCCGACGTGGCCACGACGCTGTGCGTGCAGGGCGCGCCGGGCACCGGCAAGACCGCCGTCGGTCTGCACCGCGCGGCCTGGCTGCTCTACGCCTTCCGCGAGCGGCTGGCCCGCACGGGCGTCCTCGTCGTCGGCCCCAACCGCGCCTTCCTCGAGCACGTCGGCGCGGTCCTGCCCTCGCTCGGCGAGGTCAGCGTCCGGCACACCACGGCCGACGACCTGGTCGTCGGCGGCACGACCGCGCGGGTCCGCGCGACCGACAGCACCGAGGTGGCCCGGCTCAAGGGCGAGGCCCGGATGGCCACGGTCCTGCGGGAGGCGCTCTGGGGCGCGGTGGGCCCCGCCACCGAGGCGCTCGTCGTCCCGCGCGGCTCGCGCCGGTGGCGGGTGCCGGCCTACGAGGTGCAGGACATGATCGAGGAGCTGCGCGGTCGCGGAGTGAGCTACTCCGCCGCGCGGGCGATGCTGCACCAGCGGCTGGCGCACGCGGTCATGGTGGGGATGGAGCGCTCCGGGGACTCCCCCGACGACCGGGTGCAGGACAGCGTGGCCCGGTCGGCGCCGGTGAAGGCCTACGTCAAGGCGGTCTGGCCCGAGGTGAGGCCGGGCGCCGTCCTGGCTCGCGTGCTCTCCACCGGCGCCCACCTGGAGGACGACCAGCAGGCCATGGTGTGGGAGAAGCCGCCGCGGACGGCGGCCGGGGCGCGCTGGAGCGCCGCCGACCTGGTGCTGCTGGACGAGCTGGCCGACCTGCTGGACCGGACCCCGAGCCTCGGGCACGTCGTGCTCGACGAGGCCCAGGACCTGTCTCCCATGCAGCTGCGGGCCGTCGGGCGCCGGGCCTCCACCGGGTCGCTCACCGTCCTGGGGGACCTCGCCCAGGGCACCACGCCATGGTCGACGGCCTCGTGGGAGGAGTCGTTGCGGCACCTGGGCAAGGACCTCTCCGCCCCGACGACCCACCTGGAGGAGCTGGTCCGCGGCTTCCGGGTGCCCTCGGCCGTCATCGACTTCGCCGCCCGGCTGCTCCCGGCCATCGCCCCCGACCTGGCGCCCCCGGAGTCGGTGCGCTCCAACCCCGGGCGGCTGGACGTCATACCCGCCAACGACGCCGTGTCAGGTGCTGCTGCGGCGACGACCGACGCGGGCGCGCACGAGGGGTCGGTCGGCGTCATCGTGCCCGACGCGTGGATGGAGCGGGTCGGGACGGCGCTGCGCGCGGCCGGGGTCCGGTACGAGGTCATGGACGGGACGCACGCCGAGGAGGGCCTGGGCGTGCGGGTCTTCCTCGTGCCAGCCACCGTGGCCAAGGGGCTGGAGTTCGACCAGGTGGTGGTCGTCGAGCCGGCCGCGATCGCCGCCGCCGAGCCCGACGAACGGACCGGCCTGCGCCGGCTCTACGTCGTCCTCACCCGTGCGGTCAGCGGCCTCACCGTGGTGCACGCCGAGCCGCTGCCGCCCCGGCTCGCCGCCACCCCTGAGGCCATCTCCCGCCCCCGGCCGGCCACACCCGCCCAGCACCCGGGAGTCCCGGGCCGGGAGGTCAGTCCGGCGGATCCTCGCCGGGAGGTCAGTCCCGCGGCTCCTCGCCGGTGAGGCTGTCGTGGGCGACGTAGTAGGTCGGTCGGCCGAGCTGCATGGTGTAGGTCCGGCCGACGTACTCCCCCAGGATGCCCAGGCAGAGCAGCTGCAGCCCGCCGACGGCCGTGACGACCATGAAGGTCGAGGTCCACCCGGGGACGGTGAGGCCCACGGCATACCCCACGAGCGCATAGACCAGCAGCACCAGCGCGACGAGCGCGCCGACGAAACCGAGCCAGGTCGCGAGCCGCAGCGGCGCCAGGCTGGCGCCGGTGATCGAGTCGACCGCCAGCCGCAGCATGCGGGACAGCGGGTACTTCGAGGTGCCCGCCGCGCGCTCGCCACGGCGGTAGGTGAGCACGCCCGAGGGGAAGCCGAGCGAGGGCACGACGAGCCGCAGCACCCGGTGGTGCTCCGGCAGCGCGGTGACCGCCGCGACCGTCGCCCGCGACATCAGCCGGAAGTCCCCCGCCTGCGTGGGCCCGTGGTCGGCCCCGAGCCGGCGCATCGTGTCGTAGTAGCCGTGGGCGGTGACCCGCTTGAACCTCGTGTCGCTGCGGCGGTCGTCGCGCACGGCGTAGACGACGTCCAGCGACTCCTCCCGGGCCAGCCGCACCATGTCGGCGATGAGCTCGGGCGGGTCCTGCAGGTCGGCGTCGATGGTGACGACCAGGTCGCCGCGCGCCCGCTCCAGCCCGGCCGAGATCGCGGCCTGGTGGCCGGCGTTGGCGCGCAGCCGGACCACCCGCAGCTGCGGCCAGGTATGCCGGGCCCGCTGCAGCACGACCGGGGTCGCGTCGGTGCTGCCGTCGTCGACGACGAGCACCTCGTAGTCGACCTCCAGGGCGTCGAGCACCGGTCGCAGCCGCTGCACGAACAGCGGCAGCACGTCCTGCTCGTCGAAGACCGGCACGACGACGCTCAGCGCGTTCGCGCCATGCTGTGCAGGGGTCATCGTGCCTCGGGGGTCGCCGGTCGGTCGTCGGCCGATCCTAGCCCGCCTCGCACCACCCAGGCCGACGTCATACGGTAGGGCCGAGCAGTTCCCGCGCCATTCGAGGAGAGAGCATGCACCCCACCCACGCACCGTTGCGGATCGCCACCGGCGCCTTCGTCCTGAACTCCGGTCTCGGCAAGCTCAAGGCCGGCGAGGAGGAGGCCGAGCAGATGCACGGCTGGGCCTCCAGCGTCTACCCCGTGTTCAAGGACATGAAGGCGGGCGACTTCACCAAGGCCCTCGCCTACGCCGAGATCGGTCTCGGTGCCGCACTGCTGCTGCCGACCGTGCCCTCGGCCGTCGCCGGCGCCGGTCTGGCCGCCTTCGGGGTGGGCCTCACCGGCCTCTACCTCAAGACCCCGGGCATGACCCAGGAGGACGGCATCCGACCCACCCCGGACGGCATCGGCCTGGCCAAGGACGTGTGGCTGGTCGGCGCCGGCCTGACGCTGGCCACGCAGTCGTTCCTCTCCGGAACCAAGCACGCCGCGCAGTCGGTCGCCGACGGCGTCGGAAACGCCGCGGGTGCCGTGGCCGGTGGCGTCACCGGCGCTGCCGGAGCCGCGGCCGCCGGGGTCACCGGGGCGGCCAGCTCGGTGGGCCACGGCCTCGCCGACGCCGTCGGCGTGAGCAGCAAGGGCAAGGCCAAGGGCACCCTGAAGGGTCTGTCCAAGGGCGCCCACGACGCCCGTGAGGACCTGTCCGAGGCCCTCGCCGACCTCGCGGACTCGCTGCTCGGCAAGCGCTGAGTCAGCCCAGCCACCTCTCGAGGCCGTCGCGCAGCTGCGCGGCGGCCTCGAGGTAGCTGCGGCGCCGTCCGGGGTCGGTGGTGGCCGCCGCCACCCGGTGCAGGTGCGGCTGGATGAAGAACGTCTCGTGCAGCAGCCAGACCTCGCGCCGCACCAGCAGCGGCGCCAGGTCGACCGGTGACCCGAGCCGCTCCCGCTCGCGGGCGTAGGCCTGCGCCTGGGCGCGGACGCGACCCTCGTCCATCGCGGCGTACCACGGGTCGGCGTGCACCGCCCCGCCGGAGAACGCCAGGTCCCGCGCGGGGTCGCCGACGTGGCCCCACTCCCAGTCGATCAGCCGGGGGACGCCAGCGTCGATGACGACGTTGGCGAGGCAGGCGTCGCCGTGCACCAGGGCCTTCTCGACGGAGCCGAAGGCCGGGAGGCTCTGCTCGCTCCGGCGCAGCACCGCGGGCCAGAGCGGGTCCAGCACGGCCGCAGGACCCGGCTCGTGCTCGCGCCACCAGTCGCGTGCGGCGTGCGCCGCCGCCACCGGGTCCGGGGGTGCCGGTGCGGGGAGTCCCTCGGTGCGACCGCCCACGTGCAGGCGGGCCAGGGCGCGGGCGAGCGCCGCGAGGAGCTCGTCGGTCCAGTCGGCAGGGGCGCGCACCTCACCCGGGACCGCCGTGCTCACGAGGTATGCCGTGGGGTCGCCCTCCGTCGGCAGCCGCACCGCCACCGGCCGCGCGGCGAGGTCGGCGTCCGCGGGCACCCGGGCGAGCAGGTCCAGCTCGGCGTCCAGGCCGAGCGGCAGCTCGTGCACCGGCCGGTGGGGCACCCGCACGGCCAGACCGGGCTCGACCAGCCACACCACGCACGACTCGCCCCGCCCCAGGAGGCGCACCTGCGGGCGGCCCGACGGCACGGCATACCCGGCGGTGGTGAACCACGCGGGGTGGGCGGCGGCCAGGTCGGCGACCCCCGCGGCGTCCAGCTGGGTCGGCAGCACCGCCCGATCGTCGCACCCGGGGGTCGTGCCACAGTGGCCGGGTGACGCACCCCGCCGAGGCCCTGCTCGACCGCTGGCTCGCCGACGCCTCGCTGCTCGCGCCCGATGCGGGCCGAGACCTGTGGCTGGCCGAGGGGTCGCTCCTGCTGCGCGGCTGGTCCGAGCCGCAGCGGCGCTACCACACGACCGAGCACCTCACCGAGGTCCTGGCCGCCCTCGACGAGCTGCAGGAGGCCGGTGCGGTCGACGCGGGCGAGGCGCTCGTGGCACGGACCGTCGGGTGGTACCACGACCTCGCCTACGACCCCCGCGCAGCGCAGGGCAGCAACGAGCACCGCAGCGCCACCCTCGCCCGCGACCACCTGCACCGGCTCGGCGTCGACGACCGCACGGTCGACGCCGTCGAGGCCGGGGTGGTCATGACGCTGGACCACGAGGGCCCCGGCGAGGGAGGTGCCGCCACGGACGCCGTGCACGACGCCGACCTGTGGATCCTCTCGGCGCCGCCCCTGCGGTATGCCGCCTACCGCGCCCAGGTGCGCGAGGAGTACGCCCACGTGCCCGAGGACGCCTTCCGGGCCGGACGACTGGGGGTCATGGGGCCGCTCGCCGCCCGGGAGCGGCTCTACCGGACCGAGCACGCGCACGCGCACTGGGACGCCCGGGCCCGGCTGAACCTGCAGGCCGAGCTGGCGGAGCTGCGGCGGCCCTGACCAGTGACGACGCCGACCCGGCGGTGCTGAGGTAGGCCCGCGGAGCGCCGCACCAGGTGGTGACCGCGGGGGGAGGCGCCGGTGGATGGTCTGCCCGACCCCACAGCTCCCACGAGCCACACGCGCACCACGCTGCGGAGACCTTGCCCGACGCCGGGGATATAACCCCGGCTCGCGTGACTTTCCCCGCAGCGGGATGCGTATGAGGCCAGCGTGACCCAGGTGAGGTCGACGGCTCGGCCGGACACCACCGGTCCCGCACGCCACACGCGCCCCGCCCTGCGGAGATCTTGCCCGACGCCGGGGATATAACCCCGGCGCGCGTGACTTTCCCCGCAGCAGGGTGCCCGAGGGGCCTGTGTGACTCATGTGGTACCGCTTCCCTCCGGTGGCGGCGCCTCACCCACGGACGCCCAGCCCGTCGGCGCCCCGGCCTGCGCAGCCCCAGCCCCCGAGGCACGACCTGCGGCGCCCTACCCCCGGGGCCACCACCACTCGGCGAGCGGCCACCAGGCGGCCGCGCCCGCGACGTCCCGCGCCTCCACGAGGGTCAGCCAGCGCGCCTCGAGCACCTCGACCCCGTCCGGCCGCAGCGGCAGCGGGGACGGGAGCGTGACGGCATACACCTGGACGTAGTTGTCCCCCTCGTCCCAGCTGCGGGCGCCGTGCCCGGGCGGCAGGGTGATCCGCTGGTAGCCCACGGCGACCAGCCGTTCCTGCTCGAGCTCCACGGAGATCTCCTCGGCGACCTCGCGCACGGCCGCCGCCCGCGCGGAGCCGTCGCTGACCTCGCGCTTGCCGCCGGGCGCGCCCCAGCCCTCCCGGGTCGAGGTGCGCACGAGGGCCATGCGCTCCGGGGCCCCCTGCGCCCGGGTGAGGACCACCGACGCCCCGGCGCCGAGACGCTCCAGCGGGGAGGCGACCACCTCCAGCAGGTGTGGTGTCGGCGCGGCCCCGGCCAGCCCGTCCTCGACCCGGGCCAGCGGCCGCTCCCCCTTGCGCTTGCGGAAGCGCAGCCCGCTGTCGCGCAGCCGCCGGGCCAGCTCGGTCCCGCTCACCTCGACCGCGCCGGCGGCGACGACCTCGGCATACCGCTCCTGGGGTATGTCGTAGTGGTCTCCCTCGAAGGACCGTCGCGGGATGCCGACCCCGGCCGCGAAGGCGTGCAGCTCGGCGAGGGAGGCGTCGCTCGCGACGTGCGACCAGAGCCGCCCGTGCGCCGGCCAGCGGGGCGGGTCGACGAGGACGGTCATGCTTCGGACCCTACCTGTGGACAACTTCTGCGCGGGGACCGCGAGGCGGGCTAGCGTCGTGAGCACGAGGTGGCCGACCGGCCGCCGCACGAGGGAGGGACCCCCATGAGCAACACCTTCGCCGTCGACACGGCACGCATCGCCGCCGCCTCCGGTGACATCGAACGGATCGCCGCCAGCATCGAGGGGGAGGTCCGGTCCATGATGGCCAAGCTCAACGCGCTCCAGGACTGCTGGCGCGGGTCGGCGGCCGGTAGCTTCCACAGCGTCACCCAGGACTGGAGCGCGACCCAGGAGAAGGTCCGCACGTCCCTGCAGCAGATCTCGACGACGCTGCGGACGGCGGGCCAGGACTACGAGCTGGTCGAGCAGACCAACCGCACCCGTTTCACCCCCCAGTGAGGCGGCGGCCTCGTCCGGCGCAGGGGGCGGGACGAGGCGCAGGATGTCCCGGGTGGAGCGTCATCCCTGCGGGTGACGGGCGACGCCGCAGCGGGTCCGCAGGCCGGACCCGGCGCGTCGCCGCGCGGGCCGCACCCCGTGAGGCGGTCGGCGCGGGGCCCCCAACCCCAGCCGTCACCTGGCTCCCCGGGCACACGCCGACGGGCGGCCCCTCCACGAAGGAGGGACCGCCCGTCGGTCGTTGGTCGCCCGCGAGGAACGCAGGCGCGTCAGGTCTGATCCGGGGGGATCAGAAGTCCATGCCGCCCATGCCACCCATGCCGCCGTCACCGGCCGGCATGGCCGGAGCCTTCTCCGGCTTGTCGGCGATGACGGCCTCGGTGGTGAGGAAGAGCGCCGCGATGGAGGCGGCGTTCTGCAGGGCAGAACGGGTCACCTTCACCGGGTCGGCCACGCCGAAGCCCAGCATGTCGCCGTACTCGCCGGTCGCGGCGTTGAGGCCCTCGCCCGGGGTGA
Organism: uncultured Serinicoccus sp.; assembly: GCF_947487915.1. Classification (GTDB taxonomy): domain Bacteria; phylum Actinomycetota; class Actinomycetes; order Actinomycetales; family Dermatophilaceae; genus Ornithinicoccus. The sequence goes on from NZ_CANKYH010000007.1 coordinate 171,003, forward strand.
GGTTGCGGACCTTCTCGGCCACGACCCCGCCCTCGAGACCGGCGTTGATCGCGATCTGCTTGAGCGGAGCCTCGATCGCCACCTTGACGATGTTGGCGCCGGTGGCCTCGTCACCCGTGAGCGAGAGACCCTCGAAGGCCGTGGACGCCTGGATGAGCGCCACGCCACCACCGGCGACGATGCCCTCCTCGACCGCAGCCTTGGCGTTGCGGACGGCGTCCTCGATGCGGTGCTTGCGCTCCTTGAGCTCGACCTCGGTCGCCGCGCCCGCCTTGATGACGGCCACGCCACCGGCCAGCTTGGCCAGGCGCTCCTGCAGCTTCTCGCGGTCGTAGTCGGAGTCCGAGTTGTCGATCTCGGTGCGGATCTGGGAGACCCGGCCGGCGATCTGGTCGGCGTCGCCGCCGCCCTCGACGATGGTGGTCTCGTCCTTGGTGACCACGACCTTGCGGGCGGTGCCCAGCATGTCGAGCTCGGCGGTCTCCAGCTTGAGACCGACCTCCTCGGAGATGACCTGGCCACCGGTGAGGATGGCGATGTCGGCCAGCATGGCCTTGCGCCGGTCACCGAAGCCCGGGGCCTTGACGGCCACGGACTTGAAGTTGCCGCGGATCTTGTTGACCACCAGGGTCGCCAGGCCTTCGCCCTCGACGTCCTCGGAGATGATCATCAGCGGCTTGCCGGACTGCATGACCTTCTCCAGCAGCGGGAGCAGGTCCTTGACCGAGGAGATCTTGGAGTTGACGACCAGCACGTAGGCGTCCTCCAGGACGGCCTCCATGCGCTCGGTGTCGGTCACGAAGTAGGGGCTGATGTAGCCCTTGTCGAACCGCATACCCTCGGTGAGCTCGAGCTCCAGCCCGAAGGTGTTGGACTCCTCGACGGTGATGACGCCCTCGTTGCCGACCTTGTCCATGGCCTCGGCGATCATGCCGCCGATCTCGGTGTCGGCCGCGGAGATGCTCGCGGACTGCGCGATCTGCTCCTTGGTCTCCACCGGCTTCGCCATGGCGAGCAGGTCGTCGTTGACCGCCTGGACGGCGACCTCGATGCCCCGCTTGAGGGCCATCGGGTTGGCGCCGGCGGCGACGTTGCGCAGGCCCTCCTTCACCATGGCCTGGGCGAGGACGGTCGCGGTGGTGGTGCCATCTCCCGCGACGTCGTCGGTCTTCTTGGCGACCTCCTTGACCAGCTCGGCGCCGATCTTCTCGTAGGGGTCCTCGAGCTCGATCTCCTTGGCGATGCTCACGCCGTCGTTGGTGATCGTGGGGGCGCCCCACTTCTTCTCGAGCACGACGTTGCGGCCCTTGGGGCCGAGGGTCACCTTCACGGCGTCGGCAAGGGTGTTCATACCCTTTTCGAGCCCGCGGCGAGCCTCCTCGTCGAAAGCAATGGTCTTGGCCATCTGAGTTGCTTCCTCCACATGTGGATGGACGGGTGACCGGGTGCCGCCCGCGACGGACGAGCCAGGAGGCGCGAGGATCAGGTCTCCCCGGCTCCCGACCCTCGACAGGCCGGTCGGATTATCACTCTCGTGGTGAGAGTGCTAGGTCCATGATGAGCACTCGGGGCCCTCGAGTGCAAATGACCGGGCCGGTATGCCGTCCCGCACCCGGTCACGGCTGCGCGGCTCGGCGGACGGGGGCTCGCGTCAGTGGCGCAGCTCGAGCGTGCGCACGGCGGCCAGCCGCAACGTGTCCTCGGTGAGCCCCAGCCCGCGGCCGGCGTTGGCCAGCGAGTCGACGCCGGCGATCCCGGTGCCCAGCACCTCCGCGAAGCGCTCGGCCATCGCGGCCAGCTGGCCGGCCTGGCTCTCGACGAAGGACCGGTCGACGACCCGGCCGTGGCCGGGCACCCAGGTGTCGGCCAGCCCGGCGGCGGGCTTGTCCAGCAGCGTGCTCAGCGTGGGCGCCCACTCCAGCGGGTAGGCGTCCTCCATCGCCGGGTCCGCGCCCTCCTCGACCAGGTCGCCCGTGAAGACGACGCCGACGTCCGGGACCGCCACGGACAGGTCGTGGTCGGTGTGCCCGCGCCCGGCGAAGAGCAGCTCGACGCTGCGGTCCCCCAGGTCGAGGACGGTGTCGTCCTCGACGAGGTAGAACGGCAGCACGATCTCGGTGTCCTGCACCTCGTCCGCCAGCCCCTCGCGGTCGGTCGAGCGCAGGTGCTCGACCACCTGGCGTCGCTGGTGCTCCCCGGTGCGGCGCAGGTCGTCGGCGGCACCGGAGTGGGCATAGATCTGCGAGTCGCGGAACGCGACGTTGCCGAAGCAGTGGTCGTAGTGCGCGTGGGTGTTGACGACCACGAGCTCGGTGTCGGTGATCTCCCGCACCGACTCCAGCAGCTCCTGGCCGAGGGAGCGGTAGCTGCGGGTGTCGACGACGAGGGACCGCTCGCTGCCCACCACCAGGCCGCAGTTGAGCTTGAGCTCCTCGTGCCGGCGGACGTGGACCCCGGGAGCCACCTCTCTCCAGGTCACCTCAGTCATGCCGCCCGAGTCTAGGTGCTGGGCGGACCACGCCCCGCCGCCCCGCCCGGACACGGCGGGTCGCCGCCCCCCGGTTACCGCAGGGTCACTCTCGACTGGCGGACCCGGGGCGGGCAGGGCAGGGTGGGGCCCGCCAACCGCACGCCCGCAGCGCCCGGAGGGGTTCAATGACGTTCCCGACCCGCATCCTCTATGCCACCGACGGATCCACGAGCGCCGCCCTGGCGCGGGCTCGCACCGTCGACCTGGTCCGGCATACCGACGCAGAGGTGCACGTCGTGCACGTCGCGCTGGTCTCGCCCTGGACCAACCCGACGCCGCTCAGCCCCAGCCAACGCGAACGCCTCCAGATCGAGGCCAGACCCGTGCTGGACGCCGGGGCTGCCGCCCTGGAGGCGGAGGGGGTGGCCGTCACCGGCACCTACCTGCGCAGCGGTCGCGCGACGGACGAGATCCTGCGCCTGCGCGACGAGATCGACGCCGACCTCATCGTCATCGGCAGCCGCGGGCAGAACGCCTTCGTGCGCGTCCTGCTCGGCAACGACGCCGAGGGCGTCGTCCGGCACGCGCCCTGCGCCGTGCTCGTCGTCCGCAGCGAGGGGGAGACCCGATGATCACCGACGTGCTGCTCCCGCTCTCCGGCTCCTCCGACGGGGGGATGCCCGACTTCACCGTCCGCGCCCTCGACCTGTCGGTCATCATCGGCTACCTCGTCCTGAGCCGGATCATCCCGCTCGTGGCCGGCGCCCGGATGAAGCGCAAGGCCCACGCCGAGGCCAAGGCCAGCGGCAAGGAGAGCGACGCCTCCGAGGACTACTTCCTCGGCGGGCGCAACTTCATCTGGCCCTTCGTCGGCCTCTCGCTGGTCGCCACCAACATGTCCGGGGCGACCTTCGTCGGTCTCGCCGGCGGCGCCTACGAGCAGGGCATCTCGATCTTCGCCTACGAGTGGATGTCGGCCGTCATCCTCGTCGTCTTCATCTTCTTCATCCTGCCGTTCTACCTGCGCTCCAAGGTGTTCACGCTGCCGGAGTACCTCGAGCAGCGTTACGACCGGCGCTCCCGGATGGCCTTCGCGGGGTTCAACCTCTTCGCCAACATGTTCATCGACATGGCTGCGGCGCTCTTCGCCGGGGCCGTGGTCGTCAAGGTGCTCTACCCCGACATCCCCATGATCGTCTCGGTGGCGGTCCTGGCGATCCTGGCGGCGATCTACACCGTCATCGGCGGGCTCGGCGCGGTCATGATCAGCGACTCGATCCAGGCGACCGTCACGCTGATCGGCGGCGTCATCGTCCTCATCGCGACCTTCAACGCCATCGAGTCCTGGGACTCCATGGCGCAGGCCGCCGGCGACGAGAAGATGAGCCTCATCCTGCCGGCCGACAACGCCGACCTGCCGTGGCCCGGGCTCATCACCGGTGTGCTCGTCGTGGGGCTCTACTACTGGACGACCAACCAGCTCGTCGTGCAGCGCACGCTGGGCGCGAAGTCGCTCGACCACGGTCGCTGGGGCTCGTTGCTGGCCGGCTTCATCAAGCTGGCCTTCCTCTTCCTGTTCATCTTCCCCGGGGTCATGGCGATCTCGCTCTACCCCAACCTGGACAACCCGGACACGGTCTTCCCGACGCTGGTCTTCGACCTGCTCCCCGTCGGGCTGCGCGGCCTCATCCTGGCGGCCGTCATCGCGGCCATCACCTCGACCGTCGACTCCATCCTCAACTCGGCCTCGACGATCGTGACGATGGACTTCGTCAAGACGCTGCGTCCGGACACCTCGCAGCGGGCGCTGGTCTTCACCGGTCGGGTGGCCACCGTGGTGGCGCTGGTCGTGGCGATCATCTGGGCACCGTTCATCGCCCAGTTCGACACGCTCTACAACTACCTGCAGTCGGTGCTGTCGTTCCTCGTCCCGCCCGTGGTCGCGGTCTTCCTCGCGGGCATCGCGTGGAAGCGGATCAGCGGCACCGCCGCCTTCCTCACGCTGATCATCATGCAACCGGTGGGACTGATCGCCTTCATCCTCACCCAGGTGCTGCCCGAGGAGCCCACGATCCAGTTCCTGTATGCCGCGGGCATCAGCACCGCGCTCTCGGTGCTGCTCCTCGTGGTCGTCAGCCTGCTCGGACCGTCCCCGGACGAGTCGAAGACGGCCGAGCTCACCTGGAAGTCGGAGTACTGGACCGAGGAGTCGCAGGCGCTGCAGGGCACCGCGGTGTGGGCGAACTACCGGGTCATCTCGGTCGTGCTGCTGGTCCTCACGGCGGCCATCGTCGTCACCTGGGCCTGACCGGCATACCGGAGCCTCCCCGCCGCCACGCTCCCACTCATGCACGGAAGGTGTTCCTCTGCGGTGACGCATCACGGCAGAGGAACACCTTCTGTGTATGAGTCCGGTCAGCTGAGACCGGTGATGGTGCCGTCCTCGGCGATGTCCATCCCGAGCGCCGCCGGGACCTTGGGCAGCCCGGGCATCCGCATGATGTCGCCGGTGAGGGCGACGACGAAGCCGGCCCCGGCGTTGACGACCAGCTCGCGGACGGTGATGGTGAAGCCGCGCGGGGCGCCGAGCAGGCTCGGGTCGTCGGAGAAGGAGTACTGCGTCTTGGCCATGCACACCGGCAGGCCGCCGAAGCCGCCGTCGGTGAGCTCGGCGAGCTGAGCGCGGGCGGTGGGGGCGAAGTCCACCCCGTCGGCGCGGTAGACCTGGGTCGCGATCGTCTCGATCTTGTCCCGCAGCCCGGCGTCGTCGGCATACAACGGGGCGTAGTCGCTCCACTGCTCGCACAGCTCGACGACCGTGCGGGCCAGCTCCTCTCCCCCCTCGCCGCCGCGGGTGAAGACCTCGGAGAGCGCGACGTCGACGCCGAGCTGGCCGCAACGATCCCGGACCAGCTCGAGCTCGGCGTCGCTGTCGCTCGGGAACCGGTTGATCGCGACGACGACCGGAACCCCGAACTTCTGGAGGTTCTCCAGGTGCTGCTCGAGGTTGGCCAGGCCGTCCCGCAGGGCGTCGAGGTCCTCGGTGCCGAGCTCGCCCTTGGCCGCCCCGCCGTTGAGCTTCAGGGCGCGCACGGTGGCGACGATGACCGCCGCGGCCGGGCGCAGGCCGACGGCCGGGCAGACGATGTCGAAGAACTTCTCCGCGCCCAGGTCGGCGCCGAAGCCGGCCTCGGTGACGACGTAGTCGGCCAGCTTGAGCGCCGTGCGGGTGGCGAGCACCGAGTTGTTGCCGTGCGCGATGTTGGCGAACGGGCCGCCGTGGATGATCGCCGGGGTGTTCTCCAGGGTCTGCACGAGGTTGGGCTTGACCGCGTCCTTCATGAGCATGGCCATGGCCCCTGCCGCCCCGAGCTGTCCGGCGGTCACCGGCTGCTTGTCGTGGGTGTAGCCCACGATGATGCGGCCGAAACGCTCCTTGAGGTCCTCCAGTCCGGTGGCGAGGCAGAGCGCGGCCATGATCTCGCTGGCCACGGTGATCTCGAAGCCGGACTCGCGGACGACGCCGTCACCCTTCTTGCCCATGCCGATGACGATGTTGCGCAGGGCGCGGTCGTTCATGTCGAGGACGCGCTTCCAGGTGATGCGCTTGGGGTCCAGGCCCAGCGGGTTGCCCTGGTGCAGCGAGTTGTCGACGAGCGCGGCGAGCAGGTTGTGCGCCGAGGTGATGGCGTGGAAGTCGCCGGTGAAGTGCAGGTTGATGTCGTCCATGGGGACGACCTGGGACCAGCCGCCGCCGGCGGCGCCGCCCTTCATGCCGAAGCACGGGCCCAGCGAGGGCTCGCGCAGGGTGGTGATGGCGCGCGCGCCGATCCGGTTGAGCGCCATGGACAGCCCGACGTTGGTGGTCGTCTTGCCCTCGCCGGCCGCCGTCGGGTTGATGGCGGTCACCAGGACGAGCTTGCCGTCCGGCCGGTCCTGCAGGCGGTCGAGGACGTCGAGGGAGATCTTGGCCTTGTGGTGGCCGTACGGCTCGTACTCCTCCTCGCGCAGGCCCAGCCGCTCGGCCACCCGGCCGATCCGCTCCAGCGTGGCCCCCTGCGCGATCTCAACGTCGGTCAACATCCCTGCCTGCCTCCTCGCAGCCGGTGATCACGAGCGCCGACCGGTGATGCTCAGCACGGTCCACGGTGATCGTCAGCACAAACTACAAGACGCCGCCGGCAGGCGTGTCGACTCGCCGCACCCGGCGGCGGGGCGCGCTGAGGCAAATCACACACGTGTAAGTCCGGTGTCGTAGACTCCACTGCAGATCCAGCCGGACCACCAGAGGAGAGGACGCATCCATGGGTGCTGCCAGCCATGTGCAGCAGGTCGAGCCTCCCGTCGGGCTGTCGGCGCGCGACCAGGAGATCCTCGACTTCGAGAACCGCCACTGGACCTACGCCGGCTCCAAGGAGCAGGGCATCAAGGACCTCTTCAGCCTGAGCTCGACGCGCTACTACCAGCTCCTCAACCAGCTCATCGACAGCGAGGCCGCCCTCGCCTACAAGCCGCTGCTGATCAAGCGACTGCGTCGCGACCGTTCGCGCCGCCAGCGGGCGCGGTCGATGCGGCGCCTGGGGATGCAGAGCTGAGCCACGGCATACGCTGGGCGGCGTGAGCCCGACACCGCTGCGCGACCTCGTGCACCCGAGCTGGGCCGAGGCGTTGGCTCCGGCGGACGAGACCGTGGCACGGATCGGGGAGTTCCTGCGCGGCGAGGTCGAGGCGGGGCGGGGCTACCTGCCGGGCGGCCCGCACGTGCTGCGCGTCTTCACCCGGCCGCTGGACGACGTGCGGGTCCTCATCGTGGGCCAGGACCCCTACCCGACTCCGGGGCACGCCGTCGGACTCAGCTTCTCCGTCGCGCCGGACGTGCGTCCGGTGCCACGCAGCCTGCAGAACATCTACACCGAGCTGGTCGAGGACCGCGGCGTGCCGCGCCCCAGCACCGGTGACCTCTCCCCCTGGGCCGACGCCGGCGTCATGCTGCTCAACCGCGTCCTCACCGTCCGCCCGGGCGCCCCGGCCAGCCACCGCGGCCAGGGCTGGGAGGAGGTCACCGATCTGGCCATCGACGCCCTCACCCGGCGCGGCGGCCCGCTCGTCGCGATCCTCTGGGGCCGCGACGCCCGCAACCTTGCGCCCCGGCTCGGCGACGTGCCGCGCGTCGAGAGCGCCCACCCCTCACCGCTGTCCGCCCGCCACGGCTTCTTCGGCAGCCGGCCCTTCAGCCGGGCCGACGAGCTGCTGCGCCAGCAGGGCGGTGCGCCGATCGACTGGAGGCTGCCCTGAGCACCCACGACCACACCGCCACCGCGGCCCCGCCGCAGCACCGCCTCGCGGAGGGCCGTGACCAGCACTCCCACCCGCTGCGGCTGGTGCACGGCGAGGCCGGGCCCACCGTGCACGGCCAGGCCGGCAGCATCCGTCCCGTCCCCCGGGCCTGGGCGCGCTACGTCGCGATCGGCGACTCCTTCACCGAGGGCATGAGCGACCCGGATCCGGACACCCGGGACGCCTACGTCGGGTGGGCCGACCGGCTCGCCGGGCTGCTGGCCGGGCACGTCGACGACTTCGGCTACGCCAACCTGGCGGTCCGGGGCCGCACGCTCACCGACGTCGTCGGCCCCCAGCTCGAGGCCGCCCTCGGCCTGCAGCCGGACCTGGTGAGCATCGTGGGGGGCGGCAACGACATCCTGCGCCCGCGCGCCGACATCGACGACCTCGCGGCCCGGCTGGACACCGCGGTGGCGCGGATCCGGGCCACCGGCGCCGACGTGCTCATGGCGACCCCCACCGACCCCGCCGGGGCCCCGATCATCGGTCGCACGCGGGGGCGGGCCGCGGCCTACATCGCGCACATCTGGTCGATCGCCCAGCGCCACGGCTGCTACGTCCTCAACCAGTGGGCGTGCGACTTCCTCAAGGACTGGCGCATGTGGGCGCAGGACCGCATCCACATGACCCCCGAGGGGCACCACCGCGTCGCCCTCACCGCCTACGTCGCGCTCGGGCACAGCGCCGAGGGCGCCGACTGGCGGGCGCCGCTGCCGCCGCAGGCTCCGGCGGCCACCGTGGACACCCTGCGTGGGCACGCCCGGTGGGCCCGCGAGTATGCCGGGCCCTGGGTCCAGCGACGCCTCACCGGCCGCTCGTCCGGGGACAGCGTGCTCGCCAAGCGCCCCGAGCTGGGGCCGGTGGCGCGGCCGGCCCCCTCCCACGCCGACCGACCGCCCGCGCAGGGCACCCCCGAGCACTGAGGAGCCGATGATGTTCGAGACCCCCTCCGGGCTGTGGCTGACCGTCCTGGGCCCCGACGAGCTGGAGGTGCTGTCCGCCCGCGGCCTCGGCTGGCTCGGCGTCGACCTCCAGCACGGCAGGTATGCCGTCGCCGACCTCCCTGGGCTGCTGCGCGCCGCCCCGGTGCCGGTGCTGGCGCGCGCCGCCTCGGCGGACGCCGCGCACCTGGCGCAGGTGCTGGACAGCGGGGTGGCCGGGGTCATCGTGCCCGGGGTGACCTCCGTGGACGGGGCGGCCGCACTGGTGCAGGCCGTCCGTTTCCCGCCCGAGGGCGTGCGCAGCACCGGGCTGACGAGGGCGGTCCTCACCGGCGCACCGGAGCGGCCGCTGCTGCTGCCCATGGTCGAGACGGCCGGGGCCCTGGAGGACGTCGAGCGGATCGCCGCCCTGCCCGGGGTGGACGGCCTCTTCGTCGGGCCCTACGACCTCTCGCTCTCCCTGGACCGCCCCGGCGTGACCGACGAGCAGGTCGTCGCCGCGATCCGGCGGGTGCGGGAGGTCTGCACCGAGGCGGGGCTGCTCGCAGGGGCCTTCTCCGGAGACCGCGAGCTCGACCGCCTGCTCCCGCCGGGGCTGGACCTCCTCGCCCTCGACACCGACGTGACCGTGCTGCGGCGCGGGCTCGAGGCGCTGCTCGGCACGCCCTGAGGGACGACGGGGCGGGTGCACGACCGCCGGACGTCAGGCATACCCCTGGCAGGCACGCAGATGCGTGGGTATTGTCTCGCTCATGACGCAGATGCGCGTGTCCGAGGCGGCCTCCCTCCTCGGCGTCTCCCCCGACACCGTCCGACGGGCCATCGACGCCGGCCGCCTGGCCAGCACCCGTGACGGGTCCGGTCGCACGGTCGTCGAGGGCACGGACCTCGCCGCGCTGGCCCAGCAGCAGGCGCACCCGGCCGAGGTCGGCGCCGTCGGCGCCTCCTCCGCCCGCAACCAGCTGCGCGGCATCGTGACCCGGATCGTCAGCGACACCGTCATGTCCCAGGTCGACATCCAGGCCGGGCCGTTCCGGCTGGTCTCCCTCCTCTCGACCGAGGCGGTCGAGGAGATGGGGCTGGAGGTCGGCTCGGTGGCGATCGCCACGGTCAAGGCGACCAACGTCGGGGTCGGGGTGCCCGCGTGAGGAGGAGGGGTCGTCCCGCGGTGGTCCGGCTCGTCGGCCTGCTGGCAGCCGCGTCCCTGACCCTCGCGGCCTGCACGCGCGACGCCGCCCAGCCCGACAACGCCGACGAGCCGCAGGACGCGCTCACGCTGACCGTGCTCGCCGCGAGCTCGCTCACCGACGTGCTCGAGCCGGTCGTGGACACCTTCGAGGTCGACCACCCCGGCCTGACCGTCCGCGCCAGCTTCGCCGCCAGCTCGACGATCGTGCAGCAGGTCAACGAGGGCGCCCCGGCCGACGTCGTCGCCCTCGCCGGTGAGGCCTCGCTGGAGCCGCTGGAGGAGGATCGTCGGGACGGCCCGGTCAGCCTCTTCGCCACCAACCAGCTCGAGATCGCGGTGCCGGTCGACAACCCCGGCGGGGTCGCCGACCTGGACGACCTCGCCGCCGGCGAGCTGACCCTCGTCGTGTGCGCCGAGCAGGTGCCCTGCGGCCAGGCGACGGCCCGCCTGCTGGCGCAGGAGGGGCTGGAGCCGCCGATCGCGTCCTACGAGAGCGACGTCCGCGCCACCCTGACCAAGGTGGAGCTGGGCGAGGCCGATGCCGGCCTCGTCTACCGCAGCGACGTCGCGGCGGCCGGGGACCGGGTGGCCGGAGTCGAGATCCCCGAGGACCGCAACGTCGTCAACCGCTACCCGGCGCTGGCCGTCTCCGACCGCGAGCTGGCCCAGGCCTTCGTCGACCACCTGCTCGCGGAGCGCGTGCAGGCGCGCCTGAGGGAGGCCGGCTTCGGCCCGGCCCCCGAGCGGTGAGGGCGACCTCGACCCGCGAGCGGCCGACCACCGGCTCCTGGTCGCTGCGGGTCCCGGCGCTCATCGGGATCGCCTTCGTCGTTGTGCCGCTGCTCGCCCTGCTGGCCCGCACCGACTGGCCGCAGCTCGGCACCCACCTGTCCTCCCCCGTCGTCGGGCAGTCGTTGCGGCTCTCCGCCGTGACGACCAGCGCCACCATGGTGCTCGTGTGGCTGCTGGGCACACCGTTGGCGTGGTTGCTGGCCAGGTCGGACCACCCGCTCACCGCGTGGGCCCGCGCGGTCATCACGGTTCCGCTGGTGCTGCCACCGGTGGTGGGGGGCGTCGCGCTGCTCATGGCCTGGGGCCGGCGCGGCGTGGTCGGCGGCCCGCTGGAGGCGTGGTTCGGGATCAGCGTGCCGTTCACCACCCTCGCCGTGGTCATGGCCGAGCTGTTCGTGGCGCTGCCGTTCTACGTCGTCTCCGTGGAGGGGGCGATGCGCGGGCTGGACCGCCGGGTCGACCAGGTGGCGGCGACGCTCGGGGCGGGCCCGGTGCGCACCTTCGTGCACGTCGTGGTGCCACTGGTCCTGCCGGGCATCGCCGCCGGGTCGGCGCTCGCCTGGGCCAGGGCGCTCGGGGAGTTCGGCGCGACCATCACCTTCGCCGGCAGCTTCCCGGGGCGCACCCAGACCGCGCCCCTGGGGGTGTACGCCGCCCTCGAGCAGGACCCGGACGCCGCCCTCGCCCTCTCGGTGGTCATGCTCGCGGTCAGCGTGCTCGTGCTCGGCGGCCTGCGCAGCAGGTGGCTGCGGTGAGCGGGCTGCGGGCCGACCTGCGGGTCCGCCGGGGCGAGCACGTCGTCGAGGCCCGGCTCGACGCCCCCGCCGGGGTGAGCGCGCTGCTGGGGCCCAACGGCTCGGGAAAGACCACCCTGCTGCTCGCGCTCGCCGGCCTCCTGCACGCCGAGCGGGCCCGGGTCGAGGTGGCGGGACGCACCTGGGCCGGTGACGGGGTCGACCTGCCGCCCGCGCGGCGCAGCGTCGGCCTGGTGCTGGCCGACCCGGTGCTCTTCGGCCACCTCAGCCTGCTCGACAACGTGGCCTTCGGCCCGCGCTCGAGAGGTATGCCGCGGCGCGCCGCCCGCGCCCGCGCCCAGGAGGAGCTGGGGCGGGTCGGGCTGGGCGAGCTGCTCCGTCGCCGACCCGCGCAGGTGTCCAGCGGCCAGGCGCAGCGGGTGGCGCTCGCCCGGGCCCTGGCGACCGACCCCGACGTGCTGCTGCTGGACGAGCCCCTGTCGGCGCTGGACCCGCAGACCCGGTCCCGCACCCGCGCCGACCTCGCGACCCGGTTGCGCGCCTACCCCGGGGTCACCCTCCTGACCACGCACGACCCGCTGGACGCGCTGACGCTGGCCGACCGGCTGCTCTTCCTCGAGGAGGGGCGGGTCACCCAGACCGGGACGCCGGGTGAGGTCGTCGCCCGGCCGCGCACGGCCTACGTCGCGTCGCTGGTCGGCCTCAACCTGCTCACCGGCACGCTGGTGGATCAGGAGGGGTGGGCGGTGGCGCTGGAGGCCGACGGCGCGCGGCCCGCGGGCCGTCTGGTGCTCGCCGAGGCGCCGGAGGGCGCGGCAGCCGGCGAGCAGGTCTGGGCCAGCGTCAACCCCGCTGCCGTCGCGCTCTTCTCGCAGCGGCCGCAGACCTCCGCCCGCAACCTGTGGCTGCTGCGGGTCGAGTCGGTGACCGTCACCGGCCAGCGCGCCCGGGTCCACCTCACCGGCGACGTCGACCTCGTCGCCGAGGTCACGCTGGGGGCGGTGGCGGAGCTCGACGTCCAGCGCGGGCGCGAGCTGTGGGCCGCGGTCAAGGCGACCGAGATCCACGCCTACCCGGCCTGACCACCGGACCCCTCCCTCCCGCGCCGGACGCAGGGTGGGCCCGCACCGGACGCGCGGTAGGCCCGCCGCGCCGCACCCGGCGCGCGGCCGCTCCGGTTAGCAGGTGACGCGACGTCCGGAACTATCGTCCTGCAGCATGGTGCCAGTGACGCGCGTGCTCCCCACCGAGGAGGCCGGCGACCTCCTGGCCCTGGTCCGCGAGATCACCGACGAGCAGCTGCTCCCCCAGGTCGACGAGGCCGAGACAGCCGCCCGGTTCCCGCGGGAGACCTACACCACGCTCGGCCAGGCGGGGCTGCTGTCGCTGCCGTTCCCGGAGGCCTTCGGCGGCGGCGCCCAGCCCTACGAGGTCTACCTGCAGGCGGTCGAGGAGATCGCGCGCGGGTGGATGTCGGTCGCGGTCGGCGTCTCGGTCCACTCGCTCACCGCCTCCCCCATGACCGGCTTCGGCACCGCCGAGCAGCAGCAGGAGTGGCTGCACGGCATGCTCTCCGGCGACCAGCTCGGCGCCTACTGCCTGTCCGAGCCGCAGGCCGGCTCCGACGTCGCCTCGATCCGCACCCGTGCGGTCCGCGACGGTGACGACTACGTCATCTCCGGCACCAAGGCCTGGATCAGCCACGCCGGGCACGCCGACTACTACACGCTCTTCGCCCGCACCTCCGACGACGGCGGCCGCGGGCTGTCCTGCTTCCACGTGCCCGCCGACACCGAGGGGCTCGTCCTCGGCGAGCCGGAGCGCACGATGGGGCTGCACTGCGACACGGTCCGCGAGGTCGTCTTCGACGGGGTCCGTCTGCCGGCCGGCCACCGCATCGGCGCGGAGGGCGAGGGTATGCCGATCGCGCTCGCCGCGCTCGACGCCGGCCGCCTGGGGATCGCCGCCTGCGCCGTGGGGCTGGCGCAGCGGGCGCTCGAGGTCGCGACCGCCTACGCCGGCGAGCGCGAGCAGTTCGGCCGGGCCGTCGCCGGCAACCAGGGCCTCGCCTTCCTGCTGGCCGACATGGCGGCGGCGGTCGGGTCGGCACGGGCGACCTACCTGCACGCGGCGCGCCTCAAGGACGCCGGCCTGCCGCACGGCCAGGAGGCCTCGGTCGCCAAGCTGGTCGCCACCGACGCCGCCATGCGGGTGACCACCGACGCCGTGCAGGTGCTCGGCGGCTACGGCTACACCACCGACTTCCCGGTCGAGCGCCTCATGCGCGAGGCCAAGGTGACCCAGATCTTCGAGGGCACCAACCAGATCCAGCGCCTGGTGATCTCCCGCCACCTGCTGGCCGCACACCACTGACCCCCGAGAGGATCCACCATGCAGATCACCGAGCGCACCGTCGCCCTCGTCACCGGCGCCGCCAGCGGGCTGGGCGAGCAGAGCGCCCGCCGTCTCCTCGAGGCCGGCGCGCGGGTCCTGCTGGTCGACCTGCCCGGAGGGCGCGGCGAGGAGCTGGCCGGCGAGCTCTCCACCGAGCACGGCGAGGACCGGGTCGCCTTCGCCGCCGCCGACGTGCGGGACGCCGAGCAGGTCGCCGCCGCGGTGCGGGCGGCGAGCGAGCTCGGCGAGCTGCGCGTCGTCGTGAACTGCGCCGGTGTCGCGACGCCGGGCCGGATCCTGTCGCGGCGCGGCGTGCTGGACCTCGAGGCATACCGCACCGTCGTCGAGATCAACCTCATCGGCACCTTCAACGTGCTCCGCCTCGCGGCCGAGGCGATGGCCGGCAACGAGCCCGACCTCGCCGAGCACGGGGACCGCGGCGTCATCGTCATGACCGCCAGCGTGGCGGCCTTCGACGGGCAGGTCGGGCAGGCGGCCTACGCCAGCTCCAAGGCCGGGGTCGTCGGACTCACGCTCACCGCCGCCCGCGACCTCGCCGACAAGGGCATCCGCGTCATGACGATCGCGCCCGGGGTCTTCGAGACGCCGATGATGGCGGGGCTCGGCGACGACGTCAAGGACTCGCTCGAGGCGCTGGTGCCCCACCCCTCCCGGCTGGGCAGGCCCGAGGAGTACGCCTCGCTCGTCACCCACATCGTCGACAACCCCATGCTCAACGGCGAGGTCATCCGCCTGGACGGCGCACTGCGGATGCCCCCGCGCTGAGCCCCACCTGCCCGCCTGCCGCGCGACCCACGGACCCGGGACCTATCGTCGAGGGATGAGCTATCCCCTGACCAAGACGATGGCCGCGCTGACCGCCGGGTATGCCGTCTTCGCCGCCGCCCGACCCCGTCACCTGTCCTCCGCGCTCGACGAGACGGGCGCGGCCGCGCAGGCCACCGACCGGCTGGCGTGGACCTACGCCGTGCGCGACCTCAGCACCAGCGCGCTCGCCTTCGTGCCGGGTCTGGCCCCGGTGGCGGGTCTGCTGCGGATCACCGGGGACCTGGGGGACGCCGCCATCCTGGGCGCCACCGGCCCGGCCTCCGAGCGGGCCAAGCTCGCCGGGGTCCCGCTCACCTGGGCCGCCCTCAACGCTGCGGCGTTGCTCGTCGACCGGCGCTGACGCTCCCGGGCTCAGCCCTGCGGTCGCCCCGTGGCCCGGTCACGGCGGCCGGGCAGACGCCGCAGGAGCTCCTCACGGTCGCGCCACGCGCCCGTCGACCACAGGGCCCAGGCCACGAGGACGGGCTGGAAGAACAGCCGGACGAGACGGGCCCGGTCGGTGTCCAGCCCGAAGCCGTCCTTGCCCTCGACGTACTGCGCGATGTTGCCGGGGAAGATGGCCACGAAGAACGCCGCGGTGGCCCAGCCGACCGGCACCCTCCACCTCGGCAGCGCGACGAGGGCCGCACCGAGTCCGACCTCGGCCACTCCGGACAGCACGACCACGACGTCCGGGTCGACCGGCACCCACGAGGGCACCTGCGCCTGGAACTCCTGCCGGGCGACCGTCAGGTGCGACACCCCGGTGAAGAGCAGCGTGCCGCCGAGCAGCACCCGGCCTGTCGTGCGGGCGAGACGGTGCAGGTCCATGCGGGCGATGGTAGGTGCTCACCCTGGGCTCAGGGCAGGAAGATCCCGTTGCCCGGCCCGAGCGGCAGGTCGAAGAAGTACCAGATACCGACGAGCGTGGCCCAGGACACCCAGAACGGCACGACGAAGACGATGAGCCGGGCGATGACGGTGCCCAGCCCGGCGTCCGGCTCGTAGCGGCGCAGCAGCCCCAGGATGACGATCATGTAGGGGTTCAGCGGGGTGACGATCTGCGTGGCGGAGTCACCGACCCGGAAGGCGGCCTGGGTGAACGCCGGCTCCAGCCCGATGAGCGCGAACATCGGCACGAAGACCGCCGCCATGATCGTCCACATCGAGGACCCGGACACGATGAAGAGGTTGAGGCAGGAGGCGAGCAGGATGAAGCCGAGCACCGCCGGGAAACCGGTGAGACCGCTGGCCTCGAGCCCGGCCGCCCCGTTGACCGCGATCCACGCCCCGATCCCGGTCCAGTTGAACAGCGCGATGAACTGCCCCAGCACGAAGGCCAGGATGAGGAAGCTCATCATGTCCTTCACCGCCGAGCTCATCATCCGCACGACGTCGCTCATGCCCGACACGGTGCCGACGACGCGCCCGTAGACCACGCCCATGGTCATGAAGTAGGCGAAGACCAGGAACACGATCGAGTCGAGCAGCGGGGAGCTCGGCAGGAAACCGCCCTCCTCGTTGCGCCACGGTGAGGCCGGCACCAGCAGCGCCGCCAGCACGACCACGGTGAGCACCCCGGCCGCTGCCAGGGACCACCACAGCCCCCGCGTCTCGACGGCCGACAGCTCGGGGTCCACGGTGTCGCCGGAGGTGTCGGCGTCGTTCGGCGCCTCGACGTCGACCGCCTGGTCACCCCGGGCGGAGCGGCCCTGGCCGTCCTCGTCCTGCGAGGCCTGCGCAGAGCCGGCCCCGCCCCGCTCCCCGGCCGCGGCCTCCTCACCGGCGTCGACCTGCGCGGTCGGCACGTCCTGCTTGACCATCCGTGGCTCGAGGATCCGGTCGATGATGAAGCCGCACACCATGCCCAGCAGCAGGGCCGCGACGACGTTGAAGTAGTAGTTGGAGACGGGGTTGACCGGCGTGGTCTCGATCCCC
The DNA here is from genome assembly GCF_947487915.1 of uncultured Serinicoccus sp. Lineage (GTDB taxonomy): Bacteria > Actinomycetota > Actinomycetes > Actinomycetales > Dermatophilaceae > Ornithinicoccus. The sequence goes on from NZ_CANKYH010000007.1 coordinate 187,650, forward strand.
GGCAGCGACTCCATCACCCCCGTCGTGATGCCGGCGAAGAGCGCGTCCAGCGACGTGGGCACCAGCGCGGTCGAGTAGCCGGCGCCCACCGCGGCGAAGCCGCCGAGCAGCCCGGCGACCGGGTGCCGCCCCGCCGCCTTGAAGACCAGCGCGGCCAGCGGCGGGATGATGATGAAGGCCGAGTCGGCCATGACGGAGCCGGTCACGCCGACGATGCCGACGACATACGGCAGCATCCACCGCGGCGCCGAGCCGAAGGACTTGCGCACCACCGCCGCGAGCATGCCGGTCTTCTCGGCCACGCCGACGGCCAGCAGGATGGTGAGCACCGTCTGCAGCGGGGGGAAGCCGATGAAGTTCGGCCCGAGGTTGCTGGTGAACCACGCCAGCCCCTCACCGGTGAACAACCCGCGGATCTCGATCGGCCCGTCCTCGGTGCCGGGCACCGTGACCGCGACGTCGGCGAGCGCCATCCCGGTCGAGACGACGCCCGTGATGAGCAGCAGGACGAGGAAGAGGGTGAACGGCTCGGGGAGCTTGTTGCCCCACCGCTCGATGGTGGTGAGGAGCCGGTCGCCGATGCCTCGGCGCTCCTGCGTGGCAGTGGTCATGGCGTCCCTCCGGTATGTCGTGGGGCCGGGCGGCGGGCGCCGCTCAGTCGGGGTGGTGCCCGGGCGGGCGCCGCTCAGTCGAAGTAGGTGGCGGGGTCGAGGGCTCCGCCGGCGGCCTCGAACTCCTCGCGCGTCGCGCGCGCCAGCTCGTCGTCGGCGAGGAAGTCCCACGCGGTGTGGGCCAGCCCGACCGCCCCGTCGACCGCGGCCCGCTCGGCCGCCTCGGTGGCCGCGGCCGCGGCGAACTCCTCGGTGTGCAGCGCGGCGTCCGGACCGGCGATGGCGATCATCGGGTGGATGCCGGGCACCCGGACGCTGACGTTGCCGAAGTCGGTGGACCCGGCGAGCACGTCGGGCACGGTCCCCGCGGGCAGCACCTGCCGGCCGCGCTCCCCCAGGCTGCGCACCCAGCGCCCGCCCAGGGCCGCGTTGCCGCGGATGGGCAGCGAGGGCGGGTAGTGGTCCCACTCCAGCTCGACCGAGGTGTCGGTCATGGTCGCGGCGCCCTGCATGACCCGCTCGACCCGCCCGGACAGGTCGACGAGCGTCCGGGGGTAGGCGGAGCGCACGTAGAGCTGCAGGGTCGCCGAGCCGGTGATGATCGAGGGGCGCGTGCCCCCCTCGGTGATGACCGCGTGCACCCGGTCCGAGGGCGGCATCTGCTGCCGCAGCAGCCCGATCCCCTGGTAGGCGAGCGCGGCCGCGTCGAGGGCGTTGCGGCCCTGGAACGGCTGGGCGGAGGCGTGCGCGGGGTGACCGGTGAAGGTGGCGCGCAGCAGCCTTCGGCCCAGGAAGAGGGTGTCGACCACGTCGTAGCCGAACGGGTGCGTCATACAGGCGGCGTCCAGGCCCTCCCAGGCGCCGCCGCGGGCCATGACCTCCTTGCCGGTGTGCCCCTCCTCGGCCGGGGTGCCGAGGAAGACGACCCGGCCCTGCACGTCGCTGCCGCCCTCGGCGATGAGCCGCGCCAGCGCGACGAACGCCCCGACCCCGGTGGCGGCGATGACATTGTGGCCGCAGGCGTGGCCGATGCCGGGGAGCGCGTCGTACTCGCTCAGGACCGCCACCGTTCGGTGCCGGTCGGGGTCGAAGCCGGGCGTGGCGACCTCGGCGCGCAGCGCGGTCTCGACGCCGTGGGCCCCGACCTCGACCGGTATGCCGGTGCGCCGGGTGACGAGGTCGGCGAGCAGGGCGGCCGAGCGGTGCTCCTCGTAGGCCAGCTCGGGGTCGGCGTGCAGCTGCCGCACCACCCCCACCAGGTCCTCGGTGCCTTCCTCGACCAGGGCGCTCAGCCGCTCGAGATCCTCCTGCGGCGCCCCGGCGAAGGGGCTGTCGGGCGGGTCGGCCGCGGCGAAGGTCGCGCGGGTCTGCCGCTCGAGCTCGTCGAGGAAGGCGGTCGAGATGGGGGGTGTGTCGGGCTGCATCTGCAGCAGACTACTCAGGTTGAAAGCGCTGTCGAGGCGGACGACAGCGGCAGACGCGTCGGCTCCGCCTGCCCGCCGCGCCACCGCCCCCCACACTGGGGACCGTCCCCGTCGCCGAGGAGAGGTCATCGACCGTGTGGTTCGACTCGTGGTCCGCCGTCCTGAGGATCGTGCTCGTGGGTGCCGCGTCCTACGTCGCGCTGGTGGTGCTGCTGAGGCTCGGGGGCAAGCGCATCCTGGCCAAGCTCAGCGCCTTCGACCTCGTGGTCACCGTGGCCCTCGGATCCATGCTCGCGAGCGCGGTGCTGAGCAAGGACGTGCGCTACGTCGACGCGCTCACCGGCATGGCCCTGCTCATCCTCGCTCAGCTGCTCGTCTCCCTCGTGACCAGCCGGCTGCCCGGCGGACGCTCCTTCGTCAACGCCGAACCGAGCCTGGTGGTCGTCCACGGCCGGCTCCTGGACGACCAGCTCTCCCGGGTGCGGCTCACCCGCGACGAGGTGATGCAGGCCATCCGCTCCAGCGGCCACGGCGGCCTGGACGCTGTCGGCGCCGTGGTGTTGGAGCCGGACGGCACCCTGAGCGTCGTCGCGGGCTCCACGGTCGGTGACGGGCAGGCGCTGGCTGCCGTGCCCGGCTGGAGGCCCCTCACCTGCGACGACACCGGCGACAGCACGTGACACAGATCACAAGGACGCCAGGTCTCGCTCTCTGTCCAGGGGCCCTCGGGTGACCTAGCATTCCGTCCACCGGGGCGTCGCTCCGACCCGCCCCCCACCGGCGCGGCAGCACGCACAGACCCCGGAGAAGCACATGTCCCTACCCCGCCTCACCCTGCGCCCTCCCGTCCACCTCCTCACCGTCCTGCTCGCCACGCTCGCTCTCGTCCTGGCATCGCTCCTCGTCGTCCCGGCCGCCTCGGCCCTGGAGGATGACGCCGCGCAGACCTCTCAGCCCGCCCCCATCGAGGACGAGGGAACCCAGACCCCCACCGACGAGCGGACCCCCGAGGACGCGGTGGTCCAGGCGCTGCCGGCCGAGGACTTCGCCGTCGAGTACGTCGGCCCGGAGTGCTGGGACAGCTCGTACAACGTCTACGTGGAGTACGCCGGGGACGACACCGACCTGCGCCTCGTGCTGCAGGAGGAGGTGGACGGAAGCTGGGTCACGATCGAGACCGAGCGGTTCTACGACGGATCGGCAGGCATCTACAGCGACTGGCTGGAGGAGGGCGAGGTCGCGACCTTCCAGGTGCTGGTCTACGACCGCACCGCCCCCGAGGAGCAGACCCTGCTGCACGGCCCGCTCGCCGTCACCGGCGTCTCGACCGAGGACTGCGAGGACGACTTCTTCGGCGCCCTCCCGGAGGAGGAGTGGACCCTGGCCGAGGCCGGGTGCGGGTCGGTGACCTTCACCAGCCGCGCGGACGAGGAGGTCGCCGTCATCTACGGGGACCCCGACGCCGAGGACTTCGAGGACTACTTCTTCCTCGACCCCGGGGCGTCCGCCACGATCGAGACCTCTGGTGAGCTCGTCTACTGGGTGAGCGCGACCGGCCTGGACGAGAACCTCGAGTTCTTCGGCGACGTCCTCCTCGCGGGCGAGGGTGAGGTGGAGGTCGAGCAGGACTGCGCCCCGGAGCCCGGCGAGCCCACGACCCCCGGGCAGCCGGCGCCCGGCCAGCCGGGCGACGGGGGCCACCAGATCCCCGGCACGGTCCAGACCGACGGTGGTGCCGACCCGCTGGCCATGAGCCTGGGTCTGGGCCTCGCCCTGCTCTCCCTGGCCGGGCTCGGCCTCGCGCACCGCGGCGCGTGACCAGGACGGGTCACCGCCGCCGGCCCGCGCGCCGGGCCGTCACCCTGGCGCTGCTGTCGCTGGTGCTGGTCGGCGCCCTGGTGGCCTTCTGGGGGTGGCGGGGTGCCCCGACGGCCGCCGGGCCGGACACGGCAGCTCCGACGAGCGCCCCGCCGTCCGCCGTCACCTCCGCGCCGAGCGTCGCGGAGGTGACCGGCCCGGCACGGGCAGCACCGGAACCGGACGTCGCGGCCCGGACGTCGACGCCGGAGGCCACCGCGGCCCCGGCGACCGCGACACCCACCCCGGCACCGGCGGAGATGACGGCCGACCCGCAGGAAGGACCCGTCCACGTGACCATCACGCGGGGCGAGATGGTGCTCGTGGACGCGCCCGTGGGGCTCACCCAGCTCAACGACCGGGATGAGCTGAACCCGCCCCCGGGGGTGGTGGGCTGGTACGGCCCGCCCCAGTGGTCCACCGTGCCCGGCGACCTGTCGACCTACCCCGGGGTGCTGGCGGGGCATACCAGCTATGACGGGGTCCGCGACGTCTTCCACCGCCTCGGCGAGGTCCGGGCCGGCGACGTCGTCGTCATCCGCTACGCGGACGGCCAGGAGGCGAGCTTCGACGTCGACGCGGACGCGCTCTCGGTACCCAAGAACGAGGTGACCGAGAAGGCCGGCACCGACTACGCCTGGGTCTGGAGCCTGGACGAGCCGGGTCGCACGGTCTCGCTGTTCTCCTGCGACCTGGCGCAGGGTCTGGACGTCACCGGGCACAGCCTCAACAACTGGGTGGTCCAGGCCACCCGGACGACCTGATCGCCGAGCCGAGCGGGCCCGGCGAGATGCCCTAGGCCGGGGGCGGGGCCAGGAGCATGTCGTGCAGGTCGTCCGCCCCGTCGCTCCCGAGCCTGCGGCAGGCGTCGACGACGGCGCTGATGGTGACCTTGCCCTGCGCGACCAACCTCCCGTCCGCCTCCGGTCCGCTGTCCTGCGACTCGATCACGTCGAAGAGCACCTGCGGCTCGGGCGCGGACACCGAGAGCGGGGTGAACCTCGCGTAGGGCGCGAGCACCCGCTCCCACACCGCGGCCCGCGCGAGCGCGTCCGCGTCCGGGTCCGGGGCCGTGTCCACCGGGTATGCCTCGACGCCGTCCATGTCGGCGAAGGCGGCCTGCAGGACCTCCCGCTGGGTGCCGAAGAGCACGTAGGTCCAGGGGCCGGTCGGGTCCTCCGGGTCGTCCATGAACTGCGCGCGGCACCTCAGGTCCAGCGCCGGGGAGAGCGGGCGCGCCGCCGGGAGGGCCAGGACGCCGTGGGCCACGTCGATGAACTCGGCCGCCTGGGCGATGACGCTGTTGCGGTGCATCGAGCTCAGCGGCAGGTCCGCCCGGGAGACCTGGTCGTGCGAGAGCCGCCCGTAGACGCCGTCCGGGTCACCGGTGGCGACCACCTCGTGACAGACGGTCGCCAGCGTGGAGACCACCTCGGCCCGCCAGAGCGGCCACCCCAGGAGCTCCAGCCGTCGCGTCACGTGCGGGAGGGAGATGCTGCTCGAGAGCCGATAGCCGCGCGGTTGGCTGTAGGGCATCAGTCGCTCGTTCCTGTCGTCGAGGAGGTGTCCCAGATGCTGCGCTCGCCGGCGAGCGCCTGCTCGGTGAGGAGCACCCAGGTGACGCCCGCCACGGCCGGGGCGGTCGTCATGGAGAAGGCCGCGTCGTCACGGGAGGCCCCGGGGCGCGAGCCGTCGGGGCCGGCCGGCCCGAGCCCGGTCAGGGTGGCGCGGGCGCCGGTGGCGTCCCCCGCCCGCTGCTGCGCCAGGGCGACACCCGCCGTCCCCTCGGTCCAGACCAGCGGCTGGCTCACCAGGTGCGGCGCGTAGCCGCTGAGCCCGTCGTGGGTCCAGGCGAGGTCCGCGGCACGCCCCAACGCACCGACGGCCAGCTCCGGGCGTCCGGTGGCCCGCAGCCAGATCGCTCCCCAGGAGTCGACGTCCAGCGCGCGGGTGGGGTCGGGCCCGGCCGGGCTCCGGCCCTGCAGGAAGCCCCCCACCTGGGCGTCCCAGAGCCGGGTCATGAGGGCCGCGTCCAGCCGGTCCGCCGCGTCCCCGGCCGCCACGCCCGACTCCCCTGCAAGGGTCTCCGCGGCCAGGTCGAGGGCGTGCCACGCGTCGAGGTTGTGCTCGGTGGACGCCCAGCCCAGCGCGGCCGCCGGGTCGAACCCGCCCGGCCCGTCCTGGCCGTAGCCCGCGGTGACCAGACCCGCCAGGGGACCCTCGGCGGCCTGCTGGTGCATGAGCCAGGCCACGGCCCAGGTGGCAGCGGCCTCGACCTCGGGACGCAGGGGGTCCTGCGGATCCAGCTCCCTCAGCCAGCGCAGGAGGGCATAGGTGCCGACGCCGTGGATGCCGGTGCGCAGCTCGGGACGGGCGTAGCCCGGGGCCAGCGCGGCCGAGGAGGCGACGATGGCCCCCTGCTGCGCGCCCTCGTCGACCTGCAGGGCGAGGAGTCCCCTGCCCGTCCGACGGGCGGTCTGCTCATCACCGAGCGAGAGCGCTGTGAGGAGCGTCAGGGCCTGGTCGTAGGCGTAGGTGCGTCCGTGCAGCGGGTGTCCCTGCGGCACGCCGAAGGAGCGCACCAGCCCGGTGTCCGGCGCGGCCTCCGCGAGCACCTGCGCGGTGCGCGTGTCGACGAGCCGCAGGACCTTGGCCCCCGGACGGCTGTCGGACAGCAGGAACGTCCCGTCGACCCGCGCCGTGGTGGACCCCACGTGGTACGCGGCGTCGGTGACCACCCACAGCTGGACCTCGAGATGCTCGAAGACGGCGGGGCTGGGCCAGGTCGCGCCGTGCTGGGCATACCCGGCCTGGGCGTCCAGCAGGCGCAGCCCCCACTCGCCGGTCCCGTCCGCCGCCGCAGCCAGGTCGAGGCTGAAGCGTCCTGAGGCGTCGACCAGGGTCTGCAGCTGCGCCGAGACCTCGCCGCCCGGTGTCCGGCGGACCACGTCGATGATCCACCGCCCCGGCGAGGGCGGCACGTCGACCCGCCCGTGGACCACCCCGGGGACGTCGGGGTCGGGCACCTCGTCCACCTCGACGGGCGTCTGCGGCAGGTGCTGCGGCGGGTCGAGCCCCACCAGCTCGAACGACCCGGTGACCGGCCCGGTCCAGGCGTCCGGGTAGGCCTCGTCGGTCGCGATCACGGACGGCGTCGTGACCGGGGTCCCGCTGCCGAGCTGTCCACGGACCCACGGCCAGCCGGTCGGGTCCGCACCCGGTGTCTCGACGCCCGGCGTCTCCTGCGCCCGGGCCGGACCGGCGCCCGGCGGCACCGTCATCAGCAGGCTCAGGCCCGCGACCAGGGCGACGCGGGTCCAGACCAGGAGGAGGGCGGGGCGGCGGCGCGTCATACCCACCACCGCTGACGCAGGTAGGCAAGGACGAGGACCAGGACCAGGGCGAGCAGCCCCTTCCACAGCACCCCTCTCTCGCCGCGGGCGTCCGCGCGCAGGATCTCCTCGGGGGTCCGGCGTGCCGGTGTGGTCATGAGAGTGCCACCTTGCCTGTCTTCTCGGTCTTGTCCCACGTGGTGGCGGCACCGCGCGCCTGCGCGACGTAGGCGGCGACGGTGATGGCGCACAGCAGCGGCCCGTACCCGACGAGCACGAGCAGCGGGACGACCAGACGGCTGCCGGGTCGCGCCTGGTCCAGCCGCTTCACGAGCCAGGCGGCGAGCATGCAGCAGGACGTCCACAGGTAGACCGCGAGCTCGAACCAGCGCCGGGCGCCGGGACCGGGGTCCATCCCCACCCCCTGGGCCAGCTGCCCGACCGCGAGCTCGACGGGGGCCGGAGCCAGGACCCAGCACAGGATGGCGAGGTTGACCAGACCTGGGAACGTGAGGGCCTGGAACCAGCTGCGCCGGGCGATGCGACCGTCCAGCAGGAGCGTGAAGGTGGTGCTGTAGACGAAAGCCAGGGCGCTGATCCCCCAGTAGGCCTGGAAGGCCAGCCAGGCGCTCGCCGAGTCGAGCAGCCACATCGTGACGAGGGCCGCCGAGGCGAGGACCATGAAGGCGGGCAGGAGCATGGTGCAGTACCACTGCAGGCCGAACCACAGGTTGCCCAGGTGGTGCTCGCGGTGGGGGCGGAAGAACACGTCGTGGAAGCGCCGGGTGACCTGCAGGTTGCCCCGTGACCAGCGCAGCCGCTGCTTCCACAGCCCGGTCACCGAGGCCGGTTCCTCGGCCAGGCACTCCGCGTGCGGGTCGAAGATGACCGTCCGGCCGGCGACCTGGGTCTTCAGGGTGGTCACGGTGTCCTCGGCCAGGGTGCCGACGTCGATCCGGCCCCCGAGGTCCACGAGGTTCTCTCGGCTCAGCAGCTGCGCCCCGCCCGCCAGGCAGGCCTGGGCCCCGACGACGTTCTGGGCCCGGCGCGCCGCGAGCTGGGCGCCGGCGTACTCGTAGCCGATGTAGCGGTTCAGCCAGGTCGGTGGCTGGCTGGCCTCCCGGATGAACGCGGTGACCGCCCCGACCTGCGGGTCGGCGAGGTGCCGGGTCATCCGGGAGATCGCGTCCGGCCGGAAGATGACGTCCGCGTCGGTGATGAGCACCGCCTGCGCCCAGTCGTCGTCGAGGAGGATGTCGAGGCCGTGGTTGAGGGTGTGCGCCTTGCCCTGACCACCCTGCTCCCGACGCAGCCCCAGCACCCGGCCGGGGTGGCGCCGCGCGGCGTCAGCCAGCAGCTCGGGGGTGTGGTCGGTGCTCGCGTCGTCCACGACCACCAGCCGCAGCCGGTCGGTCGGGTAGTCCAGCTCCATCATCCGGTCTACCGAGTGCTCGAGCACCGGGGCCTCGTTCCACGCCGGCACCAGCACCGCGACCCGGGGCTGCTCACCGGGGTCGACGGCGTCGTAGTGGGTCCGCCAGCGGTGGCCGGAGACCAGGAGGAAACCGACGGAGGAGACCACCATGGGCAGCGCCCCGAGCAGCACCAGGCCGGTCAGCACGAGGACCAGCACCTCCGTCGGCCCGCCGCTCACGTGAGCTCCCGCAGGACCGCCGGCACGTAGTCCCAGCGCCCGACGTCCGCGGCCCGGTGCGCGTCGCTGCCGGCGCTCACCACGACTCCCCGCCCGGCCAGGTGGGTGAGGGCGGGTATGCCGGGGCAGCGCCACTTCTCGTTGACCTCGACCCATCCGCCGGTCGCCAGGCAGGCGTCGGCGAGCGCGTCCAGGTGCTCCTCGTGCACCTGCCGCTCGTCGAGCCCGCACTTGGGCAGCAGGCTGAAGAGGTGGGCCAGCACCGGTGGCACCGGGCTGGCAGCGAGGGCCCGCGCGGTCGCCGTCACGAGCATGTCGAGGGCGGAGGCGACGTCCCAGGTGCCCTCCTCCAGCAGGGTCCGCACCCGGTCGGGGTGGATCGGGCCGTCCGGCCCCGGGAACTGGTGGTCCGCGACCAGCAGGTAGTCCAGGGCGGGCAGCTCGGAGGGCAGATCCAGGTGCCCGGCCTCGTCGAGGATCTTCACCTCGACCCCGCAACGCACCGCCAGGGCGGCCGAGGCCGCCAGGTCGCGGACCTCGCGCACGTAGTCCGGCAGCCAGCTGGTGCTGGCGCGCACGTGGTCCGACAGGCCGAGGGTGTGCAGCCCTGCGGCGGCGCCCGCCGCGACCATGTCGGCCAGGGGGTCCTGACCGTCGGTGGTGGTGGAGTGGGTGTGCCAGTCGGCCCCGGTGTCGATCACGACCGGGGGTCCGGGTGATAGGGGTAGTCGTCGACCGGGACCACGACGTCGGCCCAGTGACGCACCACGGCGACCTCGCCGAAGTCGAGGTGCTCCGGCAGGCCGGCGCCCAGCGCTGCCTGCGCCGCCAGACGCGGCATGTCGATGCCGGCCGCGCGGGTGAGGGACATGGTGCCGGGGAAGCGCGGGTTCACCTCCAGCAGGGCCGGGGTGCCGTCGGCCGCGCGGCGCACCTGGACGTTGACCACGCCCACGACGCCGATCCGTTCCGCCACCGCACGCCCGGCCGCGACCAGCTCCGGGTCGGCGACCGTGCGACCGGCGACGGCGATGCCGGAGTCGACCTTGTCCCGGCGTCGTGGCACCGCCGCGACCGGGGGCCCACCCCCGGGCCGACCGAGCACGTCGACGGAGAACTCCTCGCCCGGGAGGTGCTCCTGGGCGATGACGGTCCCGTCCCGGGGCACGCGCTCGAGCTCCTGCGCGCTGTGCAGCACCGCGAACCCCCGTCCACCGGCGCCCTGGCGGGGCTTGACGATGAACGGCAGCCCGAGCTCCTCCTCGATCTGCGCGGCGCTGATCTGGTCGTCCCACAGCAGGGTGCGCGGCACCCGGACGACCTCGGCGCAGTGCTGCATGAGCAGGTGCTTGTCGAGGCACAGGCGCAGCGTCTCGGGCTGCTCGACGAGGACGGTGATCCCGTGCTCGGCGAAGCGCTCGCGGGCCGCGGCGACGCCCGCGAGCTCCACGTCCACCGTGGGGATGACGAGCCGGGCGCCCACCCGGCGGGCGAGGTCGAGGAGCGCGTCGACGAACTCGGGGTCGGCCCCTCTCGGAAGGAGCCCCCGCCGCTGCTCCTGCACGAGGTAGAGACCCACGGCCAGCGGGTCGAGGTCGGCCGCCGCCACGGTCCAGTCCTGGGCGAGCGCCTCGATGAGGGTCACGGCAGCCGCTCCGCCCGCACCGGTGACCAGGACGACCGGTCGCTGGGCCGCTGCCTGCGCCGTCACCCGCGGGCCCCGGTGGGGAGGTGGAAGAGCGAGGCGGTCGCGTCCTTCCCGCCCCGCCCCGGCAGGTCGGACCGGTCGGGCGTGAAGGTACGGATCACCTCGAACGGCTCGGCATACCTCGCTCGCGGCGCCAGGCTGCGGGCCCAGTAGCGGGCCGAGGCGACCACGGACTCCGGCTCCAGGTAGGGGCGCTCACGCTGGGACTCGAACAACGAGAGGACCTCGACCTTCTGGGCGATGACGGCGTCGACGGGGACGTAGCGGGTGGGTGAGAAGTCGTTGGAGGAGGACGGCGACTGGTAGGCGTAGACCCGGGGCACCTGTCGCACCGCACTGAGGACCGCGGTGTTGACCGCCCGGTGGTCCTGGTGGTTGTCGTGCTTGGTGTGCACGTAGACCACGGTGGGGTCGACGCTGCGCACGACCGCCTCGATCAGCCGGATGGTGTCCACGCCCGCGTCGATGCGGGTGTCCGGCAGGTCGGCGATGAGCAGCCGTGCCCCGACGCGGGCGGCTGCGGCCTCGGCCTCGCCCAGCCGGTCCTCCTGGTCGCCGCCGACGGCACCACGGCTGAGGGTGAGGATGACGATGTCGTCACCGCGGCGGCGGTGGTCCAGCAGCGTGCCCGCGCACCCGATCTCGACGTCGTCCGGGTGCGCGCCGACGGCCAGCACCCGCTGCGCGGACTCCTGGGCGCGCGCCAGGACCCGGTCGACGCAGGCGGAGAGGGTGATGACGTCCTCGGGATCCACCACGTCGGCGACCCCGGCGCGCAGCGCCCGGACCAGCAGGGCCGGGTCGAGCTGGTCGGTCGGTGCCAGCAGGAGGACCTCGAGGCCGGGCACGACGCCACGGAGGTCGCCCACCAGGCCCTCGCCCTGCCCGTGGGCCATCACGGAGGAGGTCACGACCGCGAGCCGCACCGACCCGGCGTCGGCTGCCCGCTCGACCGCCGCCCAGGGCTCCACCGGCTCGACGGTGCATCCGGCACGGCGCAGGCACGCGAGGACCTGCTCGCCGGGCGCCTCCCCGACCAGGAGCACGGTGAAGGGTGGTGCCGGGGTGGAGTGCACGACGCCCGGCAGCCCCGCTCCGCCAGGGTGCCAGGTGGGGTGACCGACGGACAGCAGGAGGGACTGGTCCTCCGTCGAATCCCCCACGTGGCTGTCTCCTCTGAGCGGTCTCCTCGGTGCTGGTCACAGCGTAGGGTCGAGGAACGGCCCTACCGTCGACTTTTGCGAAGTCTTTACCCTCCGCGGACCGGCGACGGTGCCGAGCAGGCTCGGACGCGGGGAGCAGACCGCCTCTCGGCCCCGCGCCGGCCCCCCGACGTGTCAGGCCCGCAGCCGCCCGAGCTCGGCGGGCGGGACGGCCAGGAGACGAGCTTCAGCGTCGACGGGTCAACTGCCAGCCGGCAGGTCAACCATCAGCCTCGAGGAGGAGGCCGTCAGATGACGAGCCGGCTGCCAGATGACATACCGGCTGTGAGCTGCCTCGCCACGAGCAGAAGACGGGGTAGACAGGCGCCGCCCGTCACCGCGTCGACGCTCACACGCCCGTCAGCGGCCCCCCGCCGGCCCCCCGACGTGCCAGGCCCGCAGCCGCTCGAGCTCGGCGGGCGGGACCGCGAGCAGGGTGATGAGCCGGCCGTCGCGGCGCACCGCCTGCACCCGCCAGGCCCTCCTCCCCGGCTGGTCCGTGCGCAGGTCGAGGATGTCGGCACGGGTGAGGCGGGTCGTCCGCCCGCCGGAGGTGACGACGACGACGGCGTCGTCCTCGAGCCGGGTGCCGCTGCGCTCCCGGCGGCTGGCCCAGACCAGGAACGCGCCATACCCTCCCCACAGGGCGACGAGGGCGACCTCCAGCCCCCGCCAGGGGTAGGCCAGCGCCAGCGCGGTCACGGCGCTGACGATGACCGCGCCGCCGATCGCCGCGCGCAGCGTCGGCAACCAGCGGGGCTGCATCAGCCACTCGCTGGGTGGGTCCGGTGCGCTCACGTCCCCAGGGTAGGAACCTGCGCCCGCCCCGTCGCCCCGACCGCGCTCAGGCGCGCTCCACCTCGCTCTTCAGCTTGAGCACGGTGGTGCCGTCCTCCTGCTCGATGACGTAGGCGGGGTCGTCGTCGCTGCCCTTGCGCTTGATCGTGCTGCCCTTGCTCTGGCGCTCGACCGTGTCGTGGTGGACCTCGCTGACCTTGCCCTCGGCGTAGTCGTCGCCCCACTTCCAGCGGACCGTCGTGCCGGTGCGGATCGCCATACCTGCTCCTTGTCGTGTGTCGATGACGCCGGCCACCACCCCGGGCGGGGCAGCGGCCGGCGAGGTGGGTGTCCTCAGAGGACGGTCGTGGACTCCTCCAGCTTGAGCGCGACGCCGAGGGCGAAGAACGTGGGCGCCCACTCGCCGACGAACAGCCCCCACCGGTCGGCCTGGGCCTTGCTGTCGTCCTTCTTGCCCCGGGAGGCGAAGTGGCTCACGAAGGACAGCCCGATCGAGGCGAACCCGGCCGCATAGAGGTGGTCGGACCGCAGCCCGTAGGACGAGAGGGTGGTGATCATGTGTCTCCTTGGGTCAGGGGTCAGGGGCTGGGTCTTCCATCGTGGGTCACCCTGGCGGGGCGCGCAGGGTGAACGGCCCCGGGTATGCCTCAGCGCCCCTTGAGCGCGCGCCGCACCTGCCGCACGTCGGTGATCGGCACCCCCGGGAGCTCCACGCCCTGGCCGCTCGTCAGCAGCGCGACGACCCCGCCCCGGCGGGGGTCCTCCTGGATGGTCCGGACCGCCTGCGCCGGCACCTGGGTGGCGCGCAGCCCGTTGTGCACGACCAACCCCTCCCGCGAGACCTGCGTGCTGCCGCCGGTGCGCAGGTAGGCCAGCACGATGAGCACGAGCACCGCCAGCCGCACCACGAGCCCCAGCAGGTCCTCACCCAGGGCCACCTCTCCCCCGGTGTAGCGGCCGATGGTGAAGCCGACGACCAGGACGAAGGCGAGCAGCAGCGCCCAGGACAGGGCCTTCGGCCGGTGGCGGGTCCAGGTCATGCGGCACGTCCCATGGGCTCACCCTAGGTGCTAGGTGCACCGCGGGCGCGGGACCGGACGCGGGCCGGCCGGTGGGGCGAGAACGGTGGCGGTGGCGGACGCAGCGACACCCCCGGCCGGGGCCGGGGGTGTCGTGGTGCGGCGGCGGCGTCAGCTGCGGAAGGTGTCCTTGGCCTTCTCGACCGCCTGCTTGGCGTCGGCGGCGGTCTGGTCCTGACGACCCTCGGCCTCCGGCCGCTCGTTGTCGGTGGCCTTGCCGGCGGCCTCCTTGGCCTTGCCGGCCAGGTCCTGCGCGGTGTTCTTGGCCTTGTCGGCGAGTGACATGTGCATCTCCTTCTCGATGGGTTTCTTCACGATGGGTCCTTCACGACCCGGGGGCGGTTACTGCACCCGCGTCGCCGTGCTGCGCCGCAGTGGGCGGCGCCGTGGTGCGTCCAGCAGCAGCTGCAGGCGCACGTCGGTGTCCGGCAGGGCCCGGCGCAGGTCTGCCGCACTCTGCTCGGCCGCGTCCCGGATGTCGGTGCCGCGGGCTCCCGGTGCCAAATCCGCGCGCACCTGCAGGACGGGGTGGTCCTCGGTGCCGACCGGGCGGGCCCGGACGTGGTCGAGGGGCGCAGCCGCGGCGAGCTGCCCGGCGACGGCCTCGCCCAGGGTCGAGAGGTCGACCCGCAGGCGACCGTCGGCGCGGCTCTGCGGCAGCCCCACGTCGGGGACCGAACGCCGGCCGAGGTGGCTGAACAGCCACACCAGCCCGAGCAGGCCCAGCAGCACACCCGCACCGGCGAGCGCCCAGGGCCACCAGGCCGCCTCGGCCAGGGCACCGAGCCCGGGCACATCGATCTGGTCGGGGTAGTCGTCCGAGACCACCCTGAGGCGCCACTCCAGGGCGAGCAGCCCCGCGGCCAGCAGCAGCACCGCCAGCAGGAGCACCAGGACGCGGTCCAGGGCGGCGAGTCGACGGCTCATCGGGCAGGCTCCTTCACAGTGACGGCGACCCGGGGTGCGGCGACGCCCTCGAGGCGCTGCTCCACCGAGCGGGTCACCTCGGTGGTGAGGTGGTCGCGGGCATCCTCCATCGGCGTCCGCACGGTCAGTCGCACGCCGGACCGGGAGGAGGCGGCGCGCTCCACCGCGGACACCCCGTGGGTGCGCTCGGCAGCCTCGCGGGCCAGGTGGGTGAGCGCGTCCTGCGAGGCCCACACGTCGACCTCGCCCGGCGCCCGCCGGTGCGTCCTGGCGCCCGGGCGCAGGCCGATGACCAGCAGCACCAGGCCGAGCAGGACAGCGGCGACGCCCAGGGCGAGCGTGCGCGTGTCCGGGGCCAGGGTGAGCGACCCGGTGAGCACCGGGGTCAGCCACGGGGACCCCTCCAGCCATCCCTGCATGACCAGCAGCTCGCGGACGGACAGCACTCCGAGGGTGACGAGGCCCGCAGCCAGCAGCAGGGCGGGCCAGATCGCGACGGGGCGGCGACGTGGTGTCCTCACGACACTCTCCTCTCTCGTGCCTCTGCGGTGGGTGGGACGGCGCGGACCTCGACGTCGACGGTGTGCACGTCGATGCCGGTGAGCCGGGTGGTCTCGGAGCGCACGACGTCCCTGACCTCGGCGGCGACCTCGGCGAGGGCGCACGGCCAGGTCACGTCAACCGTGAGGCGGACATGGGCGCTCAGGCCGGTCATCCGCACCTCGGCGTGCGGGCTGCCGAGGCCGCGCAGGGAGTCCAGCGTGCCGGAGCGCTCCGCGACCCCGGTGACCCGACGGGCGGTCTCCTCGACCACCGTGCGGACCACCCGGTGGGCGACCGTCAGGGTGCCGGCGACCCGGTCCTGCTCGGTGCGGGTCGCCGCCGTCCGGTCAACCACGGCGACCGCGCACCAGGGCGGTCAGGTCGATCTCTCCGGACGCCTGGCCGGCGACGGCGAGCCCGGCCCCGCCCAGGACGAGCGCCAGCAGGAACCCGCCGAGGCCGCCCAGGATGCCGGTCAGGGCGAGCAGCAGGCCGGCCATCAGGCCGATGGTGGAAGCGTTCATGGCACATCTCCTTCGTCACCGGTTCCCGGTCGTCGGGAGCCGGACAGGTGGGTGGGTAGGTGCTGCGCGGAGGTGCGGCGACACGGGCCATACCTCCGCTGCCGACCGGGTCTCACGGGGTGGCGACGTCCTCGACGACGACATCCACGGGACCCTCGACCAAGGGGCGCACCGCGGCGCGCACGGCGTCCGTGGTTCCGGCGACCGGGGCTGCCCAGTCCAGGACCACGTGCACCTCGCAGGTGTCCTGGGTGAGCCGGACCCCGGCCACCCGGCGGCCGGGCAGGTAGGTGGCGACCTCGCCCATGACCCCGGGGTGCAGGTCGTGGACCCCGGGCACGGTCAGGACGCGCTCGCCCACCAGCTCGGCCAGGGCCGGGTCGGGCGTCTCACTCGACACGGCTCTCCCGCGGCTCGGCGTCGTCGTCCTGGCCCGGCAGGTAGACGTCGTGCACGCTGATGTTGACCTCGGTAACCTCCAGACCGGTCATCCGCTCGACGGAGGACGTCACGTTGCTGCGGACGCCGGCCGCCAGGTCGGCGATGGACACGCCGTACTCGGTCACCAGGTCGATGTCGATGGCCGTCTGGCGCTCGCCCACCTCGACCGCGACGCCCTGGCTCATGTTGCTGCTGGAGCCGGGGATGCGGTCGCGGACGGCGCCGACGACGCGAGCGGCTCCGCCGCCGAGGTCGTGCACCCCGCTCACCTCACGGGTGGCGATGCCGGCGATCTTGGCGACCACCGTGTCCGCGATGGACGTGCGGCCGTGGTCGGTGACCAGCACGCCGTCGGACGGGGTGGCGGTGTGCTCGGTGCCGGTGGACTGCTTCTGCTCGGTCATCGGGTGACCCTTTCGTCTCGGGGACTGACACTCTGTAGTCGGGTCGACCCCCCGAGATGTCACGCCCGGATGTCTGTGACGTGCATCACGCCCTCTCGTGGCGCATCCGGCAGCGGGCGCAGCGCATGATGAGCGCGTGAGCAGCTCCGCGGACCTCCTGGAGGACGCGTCGGCACCGGACGGACCCGTGACCGATGGCACGCTGCTGCGCGCCGCGCGACTGGGTGACCAGGGGGCGTTCCGGCAGATCGTGGATCGCCACGGGCCCGGCATGTACCGGTACGCCCGCACCCTCGTCGGGCACGAGCAGGACGCCGGCGACGTGCTCCAGGAGGCGTTCGTGTCGGCGTGGAAGAACCTGCCGACCTTCCGCGGCGAGTCCTCGCTCAAGACGTGGCTGTTCCGGCTGGTGCACCGCCGGGCCATGGACCACCACCGCACCAGGCGGCCGGTGCCCGTCACCGAGGAGGTCTTCGCGGACGTGGTCGCGGACGTCTCGGGCGACCCGGTGCGCCAGGCGGAGAGCCGCGAGCTGCTCGCGGACCTGCGCCGCTGCCTCGGCGAGCTGCCGGAGACGCAGCGGGCCTGCTGGCTGCTGCGCGAGGTGGAGGGTATGTCGTACCAGGACATCGGGGACACGCTCGGCCTGCCTGTGGGTAGCGTGAGGGGTCAGCTGCACCGAGCCCGGACCACACTTGCGGAGAGGATGTCGCGATGGCGCTAGAACCCTCGGACCCGCTGGAGCGGGCCGCGAGAGCGCTGCGCGATGAGGAACGGGCGCAGGAGCCCCGGTGGCTGGAGCTCTCGGAGTCGATCATGACGCGCGTGCGCGGTATCTCCTGGCCGGCGGCGCGCGTGCTGGCGACGGACCCGGAGGGCCGGACGGACCGCGACGTCCTCGGGTCGCGGACCTACGTCTCGAGCCGGGTCGTGCGCGACGCGCTCCGTCGGGCCCTCACCACCAGCCAGGTGGAGCCGAAGGACATCGACCTGCGCGTCGTGGACGACCACCTGCAACGTCTCGACCTGCAGCTGGTCGCGACCTACGCCCAGGACCTGCAGGAGGTCGGCTCCTGGGCCAGGGGCGAGACCCTGCGTGTGCTCGACGAGCAGCTCGGACCGCTGCCCGACCTGGACCCGGACACCGACGTCAGCATCACCATCACCGACCTGCACGACGACGACGCCCGGCTGGGCGACACCGACTGATCCCGGTGCTGGGCGGCACCGGATGACGCCGGCAGGCGCTGGGCATCAGGCCGCCTCCACGAGCCGGACGACGGCGTCGACCAGCGGTGGGCCCGTCATCGCCGGATCGTTGTGACCCACACCGGGGAGGACGACCTCCTCGACCAGGCTGGGGGCGGCCGCGGCCACGCGGGCGCTCAGCTCGCTGGGCACGATGAAGTCCTCCTCGGCGCGGACGACGGTGACGGGGACCGTCGTCTCCGAGACCCGCGCGAGCACGTCGAAGCGGTCCCGGAGCAGCGCCCCGACCGGCAGGACCGGGTACTGCGCGCGGCCGACGTCGACCAGGTCGGTGAAGGGGGAGCGCAGCAGCATGGCGCGCGGTGGTCGCTCCTCCGCCAACCGGACCACCACCCCGGTGCCGAGTGACTCGCCGACGTAGACCACCCGGTCCGGCGGGAAGCCCTCGCTCTCCAGCAGGTCGGACATGGCGAGCGCGTCCCGTGCCAGACCGTCCTCAGAGGGGGTCCCGGGGTTGCCCCCATAGCCGCGGTAGTCCATGAGCAGCACGGTGAAGCCGCGCTCGCTGAGCCGCCGGGCGAGGTCGGCACCGTCCTCCCGGTTGCCCCCGTTGCCGTGGGCGAAGAGCACCGCCAGGTCGCGGTCGGCCGACTCCTCGGCCGGCACCAGCCAGGCCCCGAGCTCCAGCCCGTCGGACGTCACCGCGGTGACGTCGCGGGCCCCGGGCACCACCTCGGCGGCCGGCGGCACCGGCGAGCGGTCGGGGAAGTAGATGAAGTACCGCTGCAGACCCCAGACCGCCACGAGCATCACCGCCACGACGGCGAGGAGCACGACCCCCACGCGCAGAAGCCGGCGCAGCAGCCTCCGGCGGCGCGACGTCTGGGGCATGTGCCCATGATCGCCTGCGGGCAGGGCCGGCCGGTGCCCGGGCCTGACCTCACTCGCCGTCGAGGCGCTGCGAGCCTCCCACCACCAGGGTCAGCTCGACGTCGACGCCGGCCAGCCGGGCCTGGTCCAGCGCCTCCCGCAGCTGCTCCGGGCCCGGGCGCGGCGGGTCGCCGATGACCACGACCTGCAGCGTGGACCCCTGCAGGGAGATCTGCGAGACCCGCCACCCGGACTCCTCCGCCCAGGCGTCGGCCACCGGCTGCGCGGCACTGATGAGGCGCTGCTCCTGGATGACGGTGTAGGAGCCGATGCCCAGGGGCACCGCGACGAGGACGAGCGAGACGGCCACCGCTGCCAGCGAGCGGCCCCCGAGCCGGTCGACCGCCATCCCCGCCTCCGTCGCGGCCTGGCGCACCCCCGCCAGCAGCATCACCAGCGTGCCCGTCGCGATGATCGCCGCGACGTTGGTGCCGAAGAGCAGCAGCGCACCGACGGCCTGCCCGGGCGCCCCGGACTCGAGCGTCAGCCCGACGACGGCCAGCGGCGGGACCAGGGAGATGGCGATGGCGACACCTGGCAGGGTGTCCGAGACGTCGGACCGGACGAGCGCGAAGGCCCCGACCATCCCCGTGGCGATGGCGGCGAGCAGGTCGATGAGGCGGGGGCTCACCCGCCCGGACACCTGGCTGTTCGTCGCGGCCACGACGTCGGTCAGGACCACCAGGCCGACGGCATACCCGATCACGATGACCGCGAGGGAGGCTCCGAGGACGGTGAGGATGTTGACCATCAGCTGCCGGCGGTCGGCCAGCACGACAGCGACCGCCGTCCCGAGGATGGGGGTCATCAGCGGCGCGACGATCATGGCGCCGATGACGGTGGCGGTCGAGTCGGCGACCACCCCCGCCGAGGCGATGACCCCGGCGAGCACGAGCAGGACCCAGAAGGCCGTGAGGTTGCGGAACCGGTCCCCCAGGGTCAGGAAGAGCCGTCCGGTGATCCGGTCGATGTCCTCGGCCGTGACGGCCAGCGCCTGTCTCATGGGCGAAGTCTGGACCCGGTCGGAGCGCCCGTCCACCCCTTCGGGTGGAGCGGTCCACGCGGCGGCGGCATCTCGGAGGGCCGGATCGGGAGTTCTTTGCACAACTTTTAACCGTCAACTTCTTGCCCGGCTCGACGAGGGGCGGAACACTCGACTGGTCGTCCGGCGGTCGCCTCGGCTGGTCCCTGCCGGGGTCGGTGTGCCGTCACCCCGCGTCCTGACCCCACCGCAGGGCAGAGAAGAGTATGAGATGCCACCCTCCCGCCGTGTGCTGCTGCAGGCTGCCAGCCTCGCCCCGATGATCCTTCCCGCGCACCACCGCCACGGGCACGGTGGCCCCAAACCCGCCCCCGCACCCACCCCGAGCGACCCCGGCCCGGCAGGTGACCTCTCCTTCGGCGGCTACCACTGGCTGCGGCGCACCTGGCCCGGCGCGCCCCACCACAACGGCCAGTGGTCCGGGGACAACGTCGTCCAGAACGCCGACGGGACGGTGACGCTGCGCCTGACGAACCCGGGCGGCTCACCGGTGGCCGCGGAGCTGCTCTCGACGCGCACCGGCTGGGGCTACGGCAGCTATGCGCTCGACTTCCGGGCCGACTTCGACGTGGTCTCGCAGTCGGTGGTCTGGGGCAACCTGTTCACCTACGACTCGAGCCAGCCCTGGGACGCCAGCCACAACGAGATCGACGCGGGCGAGATCTCGGCCTGGGGCGTGCCCGGCATCGCGCCGCGGCTGACCGCTGGGTACTGGCTGCCCGGGCCGACCAACGTGCTCAGCCACAACGAGCCGCTCCCCCGCGGTCTGCGGGTGTTCCGCACGACGATGACGTGGGGGCCGGGCACGGTGTCGTTCGCGACGTATGCCGGTGTGTCCGCCGCGGACACGCTCATCGCCTCCTCCCGCGTCGACAGCTCGGCCCTACCGGTCCCGGCCGCCGAGCGCGCGCACATCAACCTGTGGGTGACCGACGCCAACGAGGACGACGAGAGTCAGGCGGCGCCGTTCGAGGTCACCGTCACCGGCTTCGGCTTCACCCCGGCCTGAGCGCCGACCCGACGGGCGCCAGCAGGCTGCCGAGGCGACTGCCGTCCGTGTGCGGCCGTGGCCCCTGGAGGGCCACGACGGCACACAACCCGATCGGACCGGTGCCCGAGCCGCCCCGCGGCTCAACCGAAGGCGCCCCGGGTGAGCCGCCGGTGCGCGGCGACGACGTCGTCCTGCTGGCGCCGGGCGCGCTCCTCAAGGCCGCGGAACTCGTCGGGGTCCAGCCCGAGGGCATCGGCGTGCACGGTCAAGGACCGCCACAGGCCAGACTTGCCGCTGATCCCCGCGTGCACCACCTCCAGCTCGAGGAGCGGGGTCAGCGGGGAGCGCCGTCGCACCCGCCCGTTGAGCTTGAGCCGGCCGACCAGCTCGCCGCTCCTGGCCAGGAGCAGCTTGGCCGGGTGGGGCCGGAGCCCGAGCGAGCGGATCACCTCCACCAGGGTCTGGCGGTCCTCGGTGACCTCCTGCAGCAGCTGGGTGACCTCCGCCGCCACCGGCAGGTCCTGGTAGGAGTCGCGCATCATGGTCAGCCGCTGCACCATCCCCGTGGCTCCCGTGAGGTGGTCGCTGAGGTAGATCTGCAGCAGCGCGCGGTCTGGCAGGCCCGAGGGCTGGGTGTCGACATCCACGTGTCGAGACTTAGGCACCCGCCGCCCCACGGCAACCCGAGCCGCCACCGTCCGGGGTATGCCGTCACTCCGAGATGCACCGCCTCACCGGCGAAGCCGGCGGCCCGGGTCAACCGGCCGTGGCTCAGCAGCACCGCGACGACCACGAGCACGTGCGCGTGCACACGGTCAGGCCGGAACTCCAACGACCTCGCCGGCGACGCGCCGCACGGCTTCCACGCACCGCTCGACGTCGTCCTCCGTCGTCGACCAGTTGCTCACGGAGATGCGCAGGACCCGCTGCCCGTGCCAGCTGGAGCCGGTCATCCAGGTGGTGCCGTCGGCGAGCAGCCGGCGGACCACCTCGTCGGTGCGTTCGTCGGACCCGAAGCCCAGGCATACCTGGGTGAAGACCACGTCGTTGACGACGGTGACGCCCGGGACGGTGCGCAGGGCCCCGGCGAAGGCGTCAGCGTGACCGCAGAGGCGTTCGACCAGCTCGGCGACGCCGTCCCGGCCGAGGGAGCGGAGCACCGCCCACACCGGGACCGCGCGGCCGCGCCGGGACAGCTCGGGCACCTTGTCCAGCGGCTGGCACACCTCGTCGCGCACCAGATAGGCCCCCTGCACGCCCATCGCCGCCTGGAGCGCCGCGGCGTCCCGCACGATGCACAGCCCGCTGTCGTAGGGCACGTTGAGGGTCTTGTGGGCGTCGGTCGCCCACGAGTCGGCGCCCTCGTGACCGCGCACGAGATGACGGTATGCCGGTGACGCGGCGGCCCAGAGTCCGAACGCGCCGTCGACGTGCACCCAGGCACCGTGCCGGTGGGCAGTCTCGATGGTCTCGACGAAGGGGTCGCTGGCGCCGGAGTGGATGTTGCCGGCCTGCAGGACCACGACGACCGGTCCCGGTGCACCCTCGGTCAGGGACTGCTCGAGCGCGTCGGGTCGCACCCGTCCCTGGTCGTCGACGTCGACCACGTCGGGGGCACCGAGGCCGAGGTAGCGCAGCGCGACGTCCACCGTGTCGTGCCGCTCGGCGCCGACGAGGACCCGGACCGCGGGCCCCCCGCTCAGCCCGTGTCGCGCGACGTCCCACCCCGCCCGGCGGAGCACGGCGTCACGCCCGGCGGCTAGCGCGGTGAAGTTGGCCATCGTGGCGCCGGTCGTGAACCCGACGGCACTCTCCGCCGGCAGGCCCAGCAGGTCGAGCACCCAGGAACTGGCGATGTCCTCGACCGCGCTGTGGGCCGGCGTGACCGTGCGCAGCCCGGTGTTCTGGTCCCAGGCGCTCACCAACCAGTCGGCGGCGAGCGCAGCGGGGTGGGTGCCCCCGATGACGAACCCGAAGAAGCGGCCCGATCCCATGGCGGTCAGCCCCGCGTCGCTGGCCTCCGCGAGCAGCGCCACCGCCTCCTCCGGTGGGCAGCCGCGCTCCGGGAGGTCCGGCCCCAGGGCGGCGACCACCTGCTCGATCGACGCCTGAGCGGGCACCGGTCGCTCCCCCAGCGAGCCCAGCCAGCCGAGGGCGTGCTCGTGCGCGACCTCCAGCGGCCGGGAGTAGGGGCTCATCTTCCGGAGTGTCCTCCTGCCGAGCTCCTGGCCACAAGCAGGTGCTCAGGTCTGCTAGTGCTCGTCGAGCAGTCGGATGATGGCTCGGGTCATGACCGGATGGGTGACGTGGTGCGTCGTCAGCCAGCCCAGCACGGCCCGCGCGGCGTCCACGTTGTGCTCGTAGCCCGGGACCATGCGGTGCAGCGGGAGGTCCGTGGGCAGGTCGGCCTGCTCGATGCGGCGGGTCGACTCGAAGTGGTCCGGGTGGTCCAGCCGGGAGGCGGGATCGAGGCGCACGAGCGCGAGGACGCGGTCCACGGCATACACCTGGATGAAGCGCATCGCGGTCAGTCGCTCTCCCCGCAGCTCGCGGTGGAGCCCGACGTAGAGGTTCGTCAGGGCCTCGTCGACGTGGAAGTCGACGGTGTCGATGGCGGTGGGGCTCGGCGGGGTCGGCGAGCTCGTCAGCGGGTCGTAGTCGTCGCGCGACCAGACCACTCGCGCGCCGAGGACGGGCAGGGGCGCGAGCTCGTCGGGCGTGAAGACCGCGTACTCCACGAAGAGCCCGTCGGCGAAGAGCGCCTTCCGGCCGTGGGGGTCGTTGACGAAGCTGTAGGCGACGTGTCCGCCGAACCCGCCGAGCCAACCCGGGTCCCGGAGGTAGCGCTCCTTGGCGCGGGCGGTGTCGACGACGACGAAGAAGTCGATGTCGGAGTGCTCGTCGAACCGGTGGGTCTCCTCCCCTGCCGACCCCAGGCCGAGGACGGCCAGGACGTCGTCGTCGGTCGCCAGATGCGTCGCCAGGCGGTCCAGGCGGAGCAGGGTCGGGTGCAGAGGTCGGGAGTGGAACTCGGGTCGCGACATGTCGTCGTCCTTTCGGTGAAGGTCGACGTTTCAGCCCGCACGGCACATCCCGCCGGGGTCGCGACGCATCCAGGGTAGCCCTGGGTCAGCGGTGCGCGCAGAGCTGCCGCACGCAGCCGCACCGGGTGGGTCGGGCCGCGCTACCCGGCGATGAGGACCAGACGCTCCTCCAGAAGCTCCGCGACCGCGTAGGCGACACCTTCGCGTCCCTGGCCACTGTCCTTCACCCCTCCGTAGGGCATGTTGTCCGTCCGGAAGGCGGGTGGCAGGTTGACCAGGACGGAGCCGGCCTCGATCTCGCGGGTGCACCGCATCGCAACCCCGAGGTCTCTCGTGAAGACCGCGGCGTTGAGCCCGAAGCGGCTCTCGTTGATGCTCCGGATACCGGCGTCCGCGTCTGGCACGGAGATGACCGAGACAACTGGGCCGAAGACCTCGTCGCAGACGACGCGCGCGGAGGCAGGGACGTCGGCCAGGATGGTAGGTCGTAGCGCCCGGCCCTCACGCCGCCCTCCGGTCACCAGACGTGCACCCGCGGACACGGCCTCGTCCACCCATTGCTCGACCCTCTCGAGCGCGGCGGAGCTGATCAGCGGACCGACCGTCACGTCCTCTCGTGCCGGGTCACCGACACCCAGCGCCTCCGTGGCCACACGCAGCTGCTCCACGAGGGCCTCCACCTGCTCCTCATGGACGTACAACCTCTGGAGAGAGACGCACGCCTGCCCGGAGAACGCGAAGGCGGCGCTGATCACGCTGTTCACCACGAGGTCGAGGTCGGCATCGGGCATCACCAGGGCGGCCGTGTTGGACCCCAGCTCGAGGACGTGTCGCTTCCGAGGCGACCTCGCCTTGAGGTCCCACCCCACCTGGGCGGACCCGGTGAAGGTGAGCACCTCGACCCTGTCGTCCTCGATGAGCCGGCCGACCACCTCAGCCGGGTCCCCGGTGACCATGTTGAGCCGTCCGGGCGGTAGCCCGGCCTCGTGGAGGATGCGCACCAGAGCCCCGGCCGCCAGAGGGGTGCGTTCGGACGGCTTCAGCACGACCGCGCACCCGGCTGCGAGCGCGGGGCCGATCTTGTGCGCGACCAGGTTCAGCGGGAAGTTGAAGGGAGTGATGGCACCGACCACGCCGACGCCCTGGGTGAGGGTGTAGGCGGTGACGTCCTCGCCGCCCGGTACCACCGACATGTCCAGGGACTCGCCGGTGATCCGACTGGCCTCGGCGGCCGACAGGCTCAAGGTCTGCACGCAGCGCGCGACCTCGGCACGCGCCGCGGTGATGGGCTTGCCCGCCTCCCGCCGCAACAGGTCGGCCAGCTCCTCGGACCGCTCGGCCATCAACGCGGCGGCCCGGCGCAGGGTTGCCGCACGCTCGTGCGCCGGCCAGGGTACGTCCATGGCGGTCTGGGCGGCTGTGATGGACACCGTGACCTGCTCGGGCGCGGCGACGGCATAGTGACCGACGACCTCTCCGGTCCATGTGTCGTGGACCTCCCGCGGCGTCCCCGCGCCCTCCTGCCACGCGCCGTCGAGGTAGAGCTGCTGCTCGATCATGCCTGTCCTTCCAGAGTGGTGATGACGGCCGTGGTGAACTCCTGGGTCGTGGCCCGGCCACCGAGGTCCTTGGTGGCCACCCCCTCGGACAGCACGGCCTCGAAGGCGGCCTCCACCGCGTCCGCCGCCTCGGGCTGCCCGAGGTGGCGCAGCATCATGGCGCCCGACCAGATCTGACCGACGGGGTTGGCGATGCCCTTCCCCGCGATGTCCGGCGCCGAGCCGTGGACCGGCTCGAACATCGACGGATACTCGCCCTCGGGGTTGAGGTTGGCGCTGGGAGCGACCCCGATGGACCCGGTGATCGCCCCGGCCAGGTCCGAGAGGATGTCGCCGAAGAGGTTGGAGGCGACGACCACGTCGAGCCCCTGGGGCCGCAGCACGAACTCGGCGGCGAGGGCGTCGATGAGGACCGAGCGCCACGCCACCCCGGGGTGCTGCGCGGCGACCTCGGAGACTACCTCGTCCCAGAACGGCATCGAGTAGACGATGCCGTTGGACTTGGTGGCGCTCACGAGGGTGCCCTGGCGCTCTGTCGCGAGCCGGAACGCGTACTGGGCCGCTCGGCTGACTCCTGCCCGGGTGAAGACGGCCTCCTGGATCGCCACCTCCTCGGGGCGACCGCGGTAGAGCCGGCCGCCGACCTCGGAGTACTCACCCTCGACGTTCTCCCGGACGATGACGATGTCGAGGGGTCGCTTGTCCTCGAGCGGCGAGTGCACCTGCGGGAGGCTGCGCACCGGACGCAGGTTGATGTACTGCAGGAAGGAGCGTCGGATGGGGATGAGCAGCCCCCACAACGTCTCGGCGTCCGGTATGCCGGGGGTCCCGACTGCGCCGAGGAAGATGGCGTCGTGCTCCGCGAGCTGGTCGATCCCGTCCTCCGGCATCATGCGGCCGTGGGCACGGAAGAAGTCCGAGCCCCAGTCGAAGTCCGTCCACGACAGTCGGAACCCGAAGCGGTCGGCGACGGTGTCCAGCACCCTCGTGGCGGCTGGCAGGACCTCCTGCCCGATGCCGTCGCCCGCAAGCGCGGCGATGCGGTAGTGCCCGTTCATGCCGGTGCCTCCGTCGGTTGCGGTCGGATGAAGATCTTGTCGGCCACGCCACCGCGTTGCGCCTCGAGCGCGTCAGGCACCCCGTCCAGGCCGAAGGACCGGGTCCTCAGCTCGTGGAGGGGCAGCCGCTGCAGCAGCGACACCGCGCGCCGGTGCGTGTAGGGGTTGAGCGCCGTGCCGAGGATGGTGAGCTCGCGCTGGTAGATGTCGTTGGGCGACAGGTCGGCCCGCTCGGCGGGGTCGCTCACGCCGAACACGAGGATGCGTCCGCCGCGGGCCGACATGCTGACAGCCTGCTCGAGCACCCGAGCGGAGCCCACCGCATCGATCACCGCGGCGAAGCCGTCACCACCCGTCGCCGAGGCCACCTCGTGGGTCACGTCCTGGCGGGGGTCCAGGACCACGTCGGCGCCCATCCTCCGTGCCAGGTCGCGGCGCGTCTCCTGCGGGTCGAACGCCACGACGGGGTAGGCCCCGGCCAGCTTGGCGAGGGCGATCATGATGGCGCCCGCGGGTCCGGCCCCGAAGACCGCCAGCGGCAGTCCCGAGCTGGGGGCGAGGCGGTCCATGCCGTGGACGCAGCAGGCGATCGGCTCGGTCATCGCCGCGTGCTCCGCCGGCACGCCGTCCGGGACCGGGTAGGCGAGGGTCGCCGGCACCACCAGACGTTCTGCCATACCTCCGTCCAGGTGCACGCCGGGCGCCCGGCGGTCCGGGCACAGGTGCTGGCGTCCGGTCTGGCACGGGGTGCAGCGCCCGCAGTACAGGTGTGGCTCCACGGTGATGAGCTGGCCGACGTCCAGCCCGTCCACCCGCTCCCCCACGGCCAGGACCCGCGCCGCGATCTCGTGCCCGAGGACGACCGGGGGGCGGGACACGAAGTGCCCGGACACGATGTGGGTGTCCGTCCCGCAGACGCCGACCGCCTCCGGGGCCAGCAGCACGTCCTCAGGTCCTGGCCGGGGGTCAGCGATGTCCTCCAGCAGCAGGGTGCCGTCTCCGTGGTATCGAACAGCCTTCACTGATCCTCCTTGCGCTCGGTGCTGGGGTCCACCAGATGCACGGTGAGCCCGTGCTGGCGGAGCATCTGCTCCGTGGTGGTGGCGATGCCGGAGTCCACGACGACGGTGTCGATGGTGTCGAGTCCGCAGACTCGGACCATGGCGCTGCCCTCGAACTTCGAGGAGTCGCAGATCAGCACCACCCGGTCGGCCACCTCGATGAGCCGTCTCTTGATCACCGCGTCGAAGTCGTTGCCGCAGTAGACCCCGCGCTCGTTGACACTGCTGGCAGAGAGGAACACGACCCGCAGCTGCAGGTCCTCCAGGCAGCGCATGGTCATGGGTCCCGAGAGGGTCTGGGCGTTCTGGTGCAGCTCGCCCCCGAGCATGATGACGCGGGTGTGCTCGTCGTCGAGGAGCGCCAGGACGTTGGGGATGGAGTTGGTGACGACCGTGGCCCGGCGCTCCGTGGGCCATACCCGTGCCAGCTCCAGTGCCGTCGTCCCCGAGTCCAGCCCGACGGCACCCTGGTCGGGCACCATCTGCGCAGCGACCAGAGCGATCGACCGCTTCTCCGCCGCCTGGCGCAGCTCTCGGGAGGTGAACTGGCTGCCGACCAGCTCGCTGGGCGGCAGGGCGCTGACGCCCCCGTGGACGCTACGGAGCGCTCCGTCCTTCTCCAGGCGCTGGACGTCCCGGCGGATCGTCATTTCGGAGACGCCGAGGAAGTGCGACAGCTCTGAGGTCGTAGCGAACCCCTGCTCCTCGACCCGGCGTTGCAGGCGTGCTCTGCGCTGCGGTGCCGAGCCGTATCTCAGGCCGTCGTCCAGGGCGTCCGCGGTGTCGCTCATCTCTCTAGCCTGCCGCACCCTGGTCTCCGCGGGCCGCCTTCACGATGCCTCGGAGCTCGTCCAACCGGTCGACGGACCGCTGGCGCAGACTGGCCGAGCGGTCCGCGTCGAGCACGGTGTCGGCCCAGATGGCGCGTCCCGCGAGGAATCCATGGGCCCCACCCAGGCACGCCTGCCGCACGGCCTCGGCGAAGTCCTCTGCCTGCACCCCGTTGGACAGCACGACCCACGGGACCTGCAGCCGCGAGGTCAAGAGCTCCGCCTGCGCCCGCACTCCCTGGGTCTCTCCGGGCGCGTAGCCGGGGACCTGGGCCTTGTAGAGATCGGCACCGACCGACAGCTCCTCGGCTGCGGCGATGACGGCCGCGTCCCGCTCACCAGCCGCGAACCCACCCTCGGGCGGCACGACGATTCCCTCCACGACCGCCGCCACGCCGGCATCCGCACACCGCTGGAGGAACGGGTCGACGATGGCCCGGCGCTCGTCCTCGGCCTTGTCCGCACGCCACATGACCAGCAGCTTCAGCGCCGCAGCGGCAGACTCCTCGATCACGCGTACGGTGACGTGCTCGTCGAACTCGGTCCGCACGACCGGCCCGCCTGCCGGCTGGTGCAGGATGTCGGCCGCGAGGATGAGGGCACACTCCGGCGCCCTCTGCAGACCAGGCTCGTCCAGGGCGTACAGACGGTCGAGCAGCACAGCCGTCGCGTGGGGCGTCAGGACGGTGCCCGCCTCGGCCTTGAAGTCCACGAGCGACGCGTCGGGCACCGACTGGATCTCGTCGTCGCCCGCGAGCATGGCTCGCAGTGACTCACGCTGGTCCAGCGCCAGCATGGCGAGGGTCCCCTCCTCGTCGCCCAGCGGTTGGAGCCGGGGGGGAAGCACGGTGGCGTTCATGTGAACCTCTCAGGTGGTGGTGGTTGGGGTCTGGTCGCTGAGTCGCCCCAGGAACTCGTCGAGCTGGGGACCGGTGGGGATGGCAGACCTGCCGTCGAGCCCCTGACAGGCCAGCGCTGCGCACGCGTTGGCACGCTCCACCGCCTCCGCGAGGGGCCGGCCCTGGATGACTCCGGCCACGAGGGCGCCATGGAAGACGTCTCCCGCCCCCAGCGTGCTGAGCGGGCCAGGCACCCGGTGCCCCGGGGTCTGGTGCAGCCGTCCGTCGACGGAGTGCCAGGCGCCAGCCGCCCCGTCCGTCACCACCACCCGGTCCGCCCCCTGGCTGCGCATGTGGTGGACGGCGGCGCCGAGGTCTCCCGGCCACAGGGTGCTGACCATCGGCCTGGACGGGACATAGAGATCGATCCCGTTCAGGTCGAGGCTCGGGACCGGGTTGCCGTGGTCGAAGCTGATGAGGCTGTTGCGGCTGTGCTCTCTCGTCAAGGCCTCGTAGCCGACCTGGTCGACGTGCAACCAGCCCTCGACATCGGGGATGCGCTCGGGCGGCGGGGCGGTCCGGGCGCAGATCTGCCGTCCGGCTTCCGTCCTGTCGACGATGATCACGCTCGCACCGCTGGGCACCTCGCGGTCTCGCGTGACGTGGGCGATGTCGACCCCCTCGCTGGTGAGGCTGTCGAGGATCAGGTCCCCCTCCGCGTCCGCACCCACCCGGCCGCAGAACCCCACGGACACCCCCAGTCTCGCGGCGGCCACCGCCGCCGTGGCTGCCGGCCCGCCGCCGGCGTGCACGATCTCCCGTGCGACGACCCGCTCGTCCGGACGAGGGGCTCGGTCCACCGACACGACGACGTCCAGGTTGGCGGCCCCGACGCACAGTAGATCAAGCCCCATCTCGAAGTCCTTTCACGTCGCCTGGCCCGGAGAATGACCGACCTCGCCGATCCCTCTTGTGCATCTTCGCACACTTGTGTGAGAATACCAACACACTCTGTTGGAACACTCACAGCCGAGTCACCGCCGCTGGCCCGACGACACAGCGGCCCTACCGAGGAGACACGATGACGTCAACGACGACTCGCACCACCCGCATCCTGGCGATCCTGCTTCCTGCCGCCCTGCTCACCGGAGCGTGCGGGAGCAACGACGGAGCCGGTCAGGAGAACCCGGCCGAGGCCACGGGAGAGTTCGACTGGCAGCGGTACTCGGGAACTGAGATCCGCGTCTCCTCGCTCCAGTTCCCGTGGCAGGAGGCGATCGCGGAGCGACTGCCGGAGTTCGAGGAGCTCACCGGCATCACCGTCGCCCTCGACGCGTTGCCGGAGGAGCAGTTCCGGCAGCGCCTGCAGGTCGAGATGACCTCGGGGTCGGAGGACATCGACGTCTTCGCCACGTCCCCGCAGAACGACGCAGCACGATTCGTCCAGCTGGGGTGGTACGAGGACCTCAACCCGATGCTGTCCAACGAGAGCCTCACCAGCCCCGACTACGACTTCGCGGACTTCGGCGAGGGCCTCATCGAGTCGCAGACCTACGACGGGCAGCTCGTCTCGCTCCCCACCGTCGTCGAGACGCAGATCTTCTTCTACCGCCCCTCCGTCCTGGAGCAGTACGACCTCGAGGTGCCCGGAACCATCGACGAGCTGGAGTCGGCCGCGGCCACCATCTCCGAGGACGGTGAGGTCATCGGCTGGGCGACCCGAGGCAAGCGTGCGGCGGCGGTGACGCAGATCGCCTCCTTCCTCTACAACTACGGCGCGGAGTTCATTGACGAGGACGGGCAGGCTGCCTTCGACACCCCGGAAGGGGTCGAGGCCTTCCAGACCTACGGAGACCTGCTGCGCGAGTACGGCCCCGCCGGGTCGGCGAACAACTCGTGGGAGGAGCTGCTGGCCCTCTTCCAGCAGGGCCAGATCGCCATGTGGGCGGACAACAGCGGCCAGGTGGCCTCGGTCCTCGACCCGGAGGTGTCCTCGGTTGCCGACGACGTGGAGTTCGCCCCGATGCCCGCCGGGCCCGCGGGCGACGCCCAGACCTTCTTCGGCTGGTCGGCAGCCATCTCCCCGGAGTCCCAGGAGAAGGGCGCGTCCTGGCTCTTCCTCCAGTGGGCCACCTCGCCGGAGATGGTGGAGGAGCTCCAGGTGGAGGCGGACGTCGTCGGTGGGCGTGAGTCGGCCGAGTTCGCCGACGACACCCCCGAGAGCTTCATCGACGCGTTCCAGTCGTCGCTCGCGCGCAGCCGCTCCCAGCTGCCCGCCGTCATCCCGGTGCCGGAGGTGCGCGATGCCATCGGTCAGGCCATCGTCGTCTCCATCGAGGGTGGCGATGTCGAGGCCGCGGTCTCGACGGCCGCCGAGGAGTTCAACCGCATCGTGCAGGCGCAGCAGTGACCTCCGCCCACGCGCGGCCCGGCAGAGGCGGCACCACCCGGGCGGGACGAGGAGGTGGACGCACGTGACCCCTCCGTCGACGAGAGCACGTGAGCGCCGTGTCCAGGACGAGCCTCGTCAGGACCCGGGCCAGGGAGCAGAAGAGCGGCGACGAGGCTGGCTGTCGCGGGTGAACGACGTCATCGACCGACATGTCAAGTCGGTCTTCGCGACCCCGGCCGTGGCCTTCGTCGTGCTCATGATGATCTTCCCGATCGCCTACACGCTCTACCTGTCGCTGCACGACTGGTACGGCAGCACCACCAGCCCGCCCACGTTCGTCGGGGTCGACAACTACGTGCGCATCTTCTCCAACGACCCGCGCTTCTGGGACGCCCTCGGCAGGACTCTGCTGTTCACCGGGCTCGCCGTGTCGATCCAGACGGTCCTGGGAGTGGCCATCGCGGTGCTGCTGCACCGGCAGTTCGCCGGCCGAGGACTCGTCCGCAGCCTCATGCTCCTCCCGATGATCGCCACCCCCGTCGCGGTGGCACTGGTCTGGCGGCTGCTGTTCCAGCCCGAGCTCGGGCTGCTGAACGACATGCTGATGGCGGTCGGGCTGTCGCCCTCCGCCTGGGTGGCCGACTCCTCCATCGCACTCTTCTGCCTGGTGCTGGTGGACGTCTGGGAGTGGACCTCGCTCATCACCCTCGTGACGTTGTCCGGGCTGGTGGCCCTGCCGACCGAGCCGATGGAGGCTGCCGTGGTCGACGGCGCCAGCGCCTGGCAGCGGTTCTGGCTGATCACGCTTCCCATGGTGCGGCCGGTGATCGTCATCGCGGTGGTCTTCCGGCTGATCGAGGCGCTGAAGACGTTCGACCCCATCATCGTCATCACCCAGGGCGGCCCGGGGTTCGCCACGGAGACCCTCAACATCTACATCTACAACACGGCGTTCCAGTACCAGCAGCTCGGATACGCCTCAGCGCTGCTCCTGGTCTTCTTCGCCATCGTCTTCACCCTCGCGGCCGTCACCCTCAGCTTCCGCCGCGGAAAGGCCTCCTCATGATGACGGAAACACAGCAGCAGGCACGCCGGGCATACCGGCGCCGGGCCCTGGTACGCACGGCGGGGTTCTACCTCCTCCTGGCGTTCGTCCTCGCCCCGTTCATGTTCGTCTTCCTCTACATGGTCGCGACGTCGTTCAAGAGCCCGCTCGACATCAACTCGGGGTCGTTCACCCTGTGGTTCACCCCCACCCTGGACAACTACCGAGACGTGCTGCTCGGGACGGACTTCCTCGCCTTCACGGTCAACTCCTTGGTGGTCGCCGGGTGCTCGACGCTCATCGCGTTGGTCATCGGCCTGCCCGCGGCGTTCGCCATCGCTCGCTACAAGATGCCCCGGCTGGGTGCCGTGATCCTGTCCTCCCGCATCACCCCGGGGATCGCCTTCCTCATCCCCTGGTTCATCATCTTCAGCCAGGTCGGTTGGATCGACACCTACCAGGCGCTCATCCTCAGCCACCTGCTGGTCAACCTGCCGTTGGTCACCTATCTCATGGTCAGCTTCTTCGAGGACTTCCCGGAGGAGCTCCTGGACTCGGCCGCGGTCGACGGCGCCTCGGCGGTCGGTACCTTCGTGAAGGTCGTCCTCCCGGTCACCAGGGGCGGCATCGCCTCAGCAGCCATCCTCGGCTTCGTCTTCAGCTGGAACAACTTCCTCTTCTCGGTCGTCATCGCCGGCCGGGACACGCGGACCCTCCCGGTCGCGGTCTTCGAGTTCATGTCCTACGGCAGCATCAACTGGGGTGCCATCTGTGCGGCGGCGACCGTGATGACGCTGCCCGTCATCGTGCTGGCCCTCCTCGTCCAGCGGCACATCGTCGAGGGCCTGGCCGGGGGCTCGCTCAAGGGCTGAGCGCCCGCGACGAAGGGGGCCGTGGCCTGCACTCCCACGGCTAGATGGCCTGGTCCGCGCGCAGTGCCGCGATCTCCTCCGCCGTGAACGCGAACTCGCTGAGCACCTCATCGGTATGCTGCCCGTGCAGCGGCGGAGGCGTCCGCACCGAGGCCGGGGTCCGGGACAGGTGGTAGGGGACCCCCAGGAAGCCGAGCTCCCCGACAGGGGTCTCCAGCTGGACGACCATGTCGTTGTGCTGGGTCTGCGGGTCGGTGAAGGCCTGTGCCATGGTGTTCACCGGAGCCACGAACATGTCCTCGGCCTCCATCAGCTCCACCCACTCGGCGGTGCTCCGCCTCGTCAACGCCTCCTCGATGCGCCGCGTGAAGTCCTCCCGGTTCTCGAACCGGGACCAGTAGGCGCTGAAGCGTTCGTCCTGGGACAGGTCCTCGATCCCGATGATCCTGCACAAGGTGCCGATCTGTCGCCCGCTGGACAGGGCGATGTGCCCGTCGGCCGTGCGGTAGAAGCCGTAGGGGGGCGGGGTCCAGGGACTGGCGTGGCTCGCCGGCCGCCGCAGAGGCTCCCCGTGCGGGGTGTTGAGCGCGTGGAACCCCCACTCGGCCAACCCCGCGAGAGCGCTGTCGAAGAGGTTGACACTGACCTTCTGGCCCTCTCCGGTCGCGGCACGATGCACCAGGGCGCAGGCGACGGCATACGCCCCGTTCATCGCGCCGAGGGTGTCGGCGATGGCGGTGCCGACAGGTACTGGTCTCCCGTCGGCGTCACCGTTGACCCGACCCCACCCCGTGAGTCCCTCCACCAGGACGTCCTGGCCAGGCTTACGAGCGTAAGGACCGTCGTCGCCGTACCCGGTGGCCGAGGCGTAGACCAGACCGGGGCGCAGTTCGGCACACCGCTCGTAGCCGAGACCGAGCCGGTCCATGACGCCGGGCC
Organism: uncultured Serinicoccus sp.; assembly: GCF_947487915.1. Classification (GTDB taxonomy): domain Bacteria; phylum Actinomycetota; class Actinomycetes; order Actinomycetales; family Dermatophilaceae; genus Ornithinicoccus. The sequence goes on from NZ_CANKYH010000007.1 coordinate 221,965, forward strand.
GGAAGTTCTCGTAGACGACGTCGACCGAGGGCAGCATGCGCTCGATCATCCGTACGCCGGCCGGGTTCTTCAGGTCGACCGTGATGCTGCGCTTGTTGCGGTTGTTCGCCAAGAACCCGGAGGAGTAGATCTTCGAGTCCTCCGGGTCCGAGCCGTAGCTGGACCTCTCGCCGTAGCGGTCGTCCGGACGACCGTCCGGCGTCAGCGACGTGCGGCGCTCCACCTTGATGACGTCGGCGCCCATGTCGGCCAGCATCTGGGTGGCGTAGGGGCCCTGCATGCGTTCGGTGAAGTCGAGGATCGTGGTTCCGTGCAGCGGTCCGGTCATCGGGTACTTCCTCCTGTGTCGGCGCCGCCGGCTGCGGCCAACGGGCTCGTCGTGGGTGAGGTCGAGGGCGACTGGCTGCTCTTCGAGGTCGACCGGTTCTTGCCTGCCGCCCGAGACCAGGGCGCCCGTCGGCGTCGTGTCTCCGTCAGTGCGGTGCGCGGGTCGATCCAGAGGTAGGCCAGGTCGATGAGCAGGTTGACGACGATGATCATCGAGGCGATGACGAAGACGCAGGCGGTGACCAGCGGGAGGTCCCGACGCTCGATCGCCTGGATGAACAGCCCGCCTACCCCAGGCCAGGCGAAGATGGTCTCGATCACCACGGCTCCGTTGAGGAAGGTGGCGATCTCGTCGCCTCCGACCGTGATGATCGGGATGAGGCTGTTCTTCAGCGCGTGCTTGCGGACGATGGTGTGCTCCGGCATCCCCTGGGCACGCAGGGTGGTGATGTAGGGCTTCTGCATCTCCTCGACCATCGCCGAGCGGCTCACCTGCGCCAGTCTGCCCAGGGGTCGCAGCGCCAGCGCCGTGGCGGGGAGCACCGCATACTCCAGCCCGCCGTAGCCGGAGGTGGGCAGGAGCTGGAGGTGCACGCCCACCACCAGGATGAGCATCAGCCCGAGCCAGAAGTCGGCGATCGACACCCCGGCCAGCGAGATCGTGGTCAGCGTCCGGTCCAGGGGACCCTCGGGACGGAGCGCGGAGATGATGCCCAGGGCCAGGGCCAACGGCACGGCGACACCCAGGGTCACCGTGGTCAGGAGCAGGGTGGCCGGCAGCCGCTCGAGCACGAGCGGGAGGGCCGGGACGTTCTGCCAGACCGAGATCCCGAAGTCGCCGGTCAGCCAGCCGGAGACCGAGCGCCAGAACTGCACCAGGATCGGGTCGTTCAGCCCCATGCTCTCCCGGGTGTCCAGGTACAGCTGCTCCGAGGCCGACGGGGGCAGGATGAGGCGCGCCGGGTCGCCGATCGCGTTGACCACGAACCAGACCGCCACCAGGACCGAGGCGAGGACCAGCACCGCATGGAGCAGTCGCTTGCCGAGATATCGCAGAACCACGTCGTTCTCCTGAGCAGGGGGCGGGTGTTCAGTAGGTCTGGCTGGGCGCCGCTGCGGAGCTGGGCGCATCCGTGGCAGGCCGCACCGCCAGCTTCAGCTCAGCCGCGGCGGCGCGGGCCAGCAGCCCGGCGTCCGAGACGACGGTGACGAAGTCGAAGCCGAGCGAGAGGTAGTGCTGGGCGGCCCCGCCCGACCCGGTATGCATCCCGATCGCCAGGCCGCGGCTGCGGCAGGCCTGCTGGATCGTGTCGACCGCCGCGACGAACTCGGGGGTCGTGGTGTTCGGCCGACCCCCCAGCGCCAGGGTGAGGTCGTTGGGACCGATGTACACGCCGTCCAGGCCGGGGGTGTCCAGGATGTCGTCGAGGTTCTCCATCGCTGCCGCCGTCTCGATCATGACGATGCAGGCCACCTGCTGGACCACCTCGGTCTCCCCGCTCCCCATCACCTCCCGGGCCCGGATGGGACCGTAGGAGCGCTGCCCCTGGGGAGGGAAGCGGCACGCCGACACGGCCCGAGCGGCGTCCTCGGCGGTCTCGATCATGGGCACGACCACGCCCGCCGCCCCGGCGTCGAGCGCCGACATGATGGCGGGAGGCTCGTTCCACCGGACCCGGACGAGCGGTGCGGAGCCGGAGGCGTCGATCGCCTGCAGCATGGGCACCATCGTGGAGTCGTCGATCAGCCCGTGCTGCTGGTCGACGCAGACGTAGTCGAATCCCTGCCGGCCCAGCACCTCCGCCGCCACGGTGTCGGGAAGGGTGCACCACGCACCGGTCATCTGCGAGTCCTGGGCCCACTGGGCGAAGAAAGGGTTGCTGTACACGTCGTGCCTCCTGGCTGATGGTGGAAGGGGTGGCACGGCCGGGCCGCCGTCGAGGGCGGCCCGGCCGCGGGTCTCACTCGCTGACGGTCATCTCCTTGAGCAAGATGAAGCCGTCCATCCTCGGGGTCCACTCCAGTCGCTCGGTCATGCCGAAGTTGAAGTTCGGCTGACCGATCGGCACCACGGGGACCTCTTCATAGACGTACTCGGCGATGGCGGCGAGCGCCTCCTGACGCTCGTCGTCGCTGGTCGTGACCGCCTCGGCGTACATGTCCTCGAGCGTGGGGGCGCAGTAGGCCGAGGTCTGCCCGTCGCAGCTGTAGTAGCCACCGATGGAGCCGGCGTAGTCCATGAGCTCCTGGCCGTGCTGCTGCAGCCCGGCCCAGGCCCGGTCCTCCGGGATGTTGTCGTAGCCGATCGTCCACTGCTCCTCGAAGGCTGCGGTCTCCTGCGTCTCGCTGGTGGCTCCGGTCAGGCCGATCTCCTGCAGCTCGGCGGCGATGACCTGGACGGCCTCGCTCGCCCGGAGGATGAAGCCCTCTCGGGCGATGACCGTGATCGGCGCGGTCACGTCCACGCCGTCGGCCTGCGCCTCCGCGACGAGCTCGGCCGCCCGGTCGGGGTCGTAGGGGTAGGGCTCGAGATCGGCGTACCCGACGGCACCGGGGCCGACGATCTGTCCGACCGTCTCTCCCCCACCGAGGATGTCGTTCATGATCTGGTCCTTGTCGATCGCCAGGGCGATCGCCTCACGCACCCGCTGGTCCGCGAGCAGCGGGTTGGGCGTGTCCAGCCGCAGGACCACCGTCTCCACGGTCGGTGTGGACTCGCAGACCGGCGCGGCCTCGCACTGCTCCGACGTGATCCGTGGCGCGAGGTCTGCCTCGTTGCTGGACAGCATCCCCGCCCGCACCTCGGTCTCCGGACGGAAGACGTAGGTGGCCTGGGCGATGTCCTGCTCACCCATCGCCTCGTCGGACTCCGCGCCCCACCAGTCCTCGTTGGCGGTCAGCACGATGTTCTGGCCGCGGTTCCAGGACTCGAAGGCGTAGGGACCCGTGCCGATCGGGTTGGTCTCGTAGCCGTCCGGATCGTCCACCTGCTCGGGCGAGGGGATGGTCACGAAGTAGAGCCGGGTGGGCAGGATCGGGTCCGGGCTCTCGGTCTCCACGTTCAGGGTGAACTCGTCCACGGCGCTCGCCGTGACGTCAGGCCCCAGGAACGTCCTCATGGGGAAGGCGTTCTCCGGGTCCAGGACGAAGTTCAGCGAGGTGGCGGCGGCCTCGGCGTCGAAAGGCGTCCCGTCGTGGAAGGTCACCCCTTCACGGAGCGTGAACTGCCAGTTGGTGTCGTCGATCTGCTCCCAGCTCGTCGCCAGCTCGGGGACGAGCTCGTTGGAGTCCGGGTCGCGGTTCAGGAGCGCCTCGGTCACGTTGCGGAGCACCGGGTGCCCGTCGTTGGAGTAGGCGTTCCAGCTGGCCAGCGTGCGTGGCTCCTCCGGCAGTGCGATGGTCACCTCGGCGCCACCCGTGTCGTCCGCCGTCTCCTCGGTCTCGCCTCCGCTGCAGGCGCCGAGCACCAGGGCAGATGCGGCCACGCCCGCCACCACGGCGGATCGTCCGGACGGCCGGTGCGCCCGCCGCCTCGTCGTCAGTGGTGTCACTGTGCTTCTCCTCTCGGTCGCGGGCGTCATCGTTGACGTCCGTCCGGTGGTGCGGCTCTGCTGCCGTCCACGGGTTCTTGGTCCCCTCGGAACGGTCGCGTCGCAGCGGCGTAGCGAGGATCTCGGTGTGTGGCGTCGCCGGCCAGCGCCTGGAATGCGGCGACCAGTCCGCGCTCCGAAAGCGGCTCAGGCCGGAGGGCGACCATGGCGAGGCGGAGGGCCAACGAGTTCCGCGTGGCCAGCTCGGCGGCGAGCGAATGTGCGGCGCGGTCCAGCTCCTCGTCCGCCACGACCCGGGTGACGAGGCCGCGGGCGAGTGCTTCTGATGCGTCCACGGTGCGACCGGTGAGGATCCAGTCCGTCGCCACCCCCAGCCCCACCACCGGGGCGAGTCGCTGCAGCCCCCCGGATCCGGGCAGGCTGCCCAGGCTCACCTCCGGGAGGGCGAAGGTCGCGTCCTGCGCAGCGATCCGGATCGTGCACGCCAGGGCCAGCTCCAGCCCCCCACCGACGCACCAGCCGTGCAGCGCCGCGACCACGGGGACCGCACACCCCGCCACCAGGTTCTTGGTCGCGAAGTCCAGTGCCACGTACTCCTGCTCGGCCCGTCCGCTGAGCTCCCCGATCTCTCGCAGGTCGGAGCCGGAGCAGAACGCCCGCCCAGCGCCGCGCACGACGATCGCCCCGATGTCCTCGTCCGCCTCCAGCTCTCGCACAGCGGCCGCGAAGACACGGTGCGCGGCCGAGTCGAGCGCGTTCAGCACCTCCGGCCTGTTGAGCGTGATGGTGCCGACGCGGTCCTCGTCCCTGCTGACCACCACGCTCTCCCGGGTCTGTCCGGTCGTCATGGTCGTCCTGCCTCCGTCGTCTGCGCGGAGCGGCGGGCGGCCAGCTTGGCCCGCTCCGAGCGCGGGTCCGGCTCGGGAACGGCGGCCATCAGTGCTCGGGTGTACTCGTGCTGCGGGTCCTCGTAGATCTGTTCTCGCGTGCCGATCTCACGGATCTTGCCGTCCTGCATGACGGCGATCCGACCGCAGAGATGGCGCACCGTGGAGAGGTCGTGCGCGATGTAGACGAGGGTCAGGTCGAGCCGTTCCCTGAGGTCGGCGAACAGGTTGAGGATCTGGGCCTGGATGGAGACGTCGAGCGAGGCGACGGGTTCGTCGCAGACCAGCAGCTTGGGCTTGAGGGCCAGCGCCCGGGCGATGCCGATCCGCTGCCGCTCCCCGCCCGAGAAGGCCGCAGGCTTGCGGGTCAGGTGGTCCGGGCGCAGCCCCACCAGCTCGAGCAGATCGACCACCTCGTCCTTCACGGTGGTGGACGACTCGCGTGGCCGGTGGATACGGATCCCCTCGGCGATGATGTCGGCCACGGTCATCCGCGGGTTGAGCGAGGAGTACGGATCCTGGAAGACGAGCTGCGCTGTGGAGCGGAGGCGCCGGAGTGCGGGTCCGCCCAGGGCGAGCATGTCCTCGCCGTCCAGGCGCACCTCCCCGGCGGTCGGCTCGATCAGCCGCAGCACGCAGCGGGCCGTCGTCGACTTCCCGGACCCGGACTCCCCCACCAGCCCGAGGGCCTCACCCTGCATGACGTCGAAGGACACGTCGTCCACGGCGCGGACGAGTCCCGGGCCGTGGCCGAACTCCCGGACCAGACCTCGCACCTGTAGCAGCGGAGTCGTCATCGCAGCTCTCCGGGTCGCTCGGCCAACCAGGCCGCCCGCAGGCAGGCGCTCGCGTGCTCTCCGCCGGGAGGCCTCTCGAGGGGAGGCGGTGTGGTGCGGCACTCCGGTTGCACGTACTGGCACCGAGGGTGGAACGGGCACCCGGTAGGGAGCCGGGAGGGGGCCGGCGGGCCCCCGCCGATGGTGAGGAGACGTTCGGGGACGGGGCCGCTGATCCGGGGCAGGGACTCGAGCAGTCCCAGGGTGTAGGGGTGGATCGAGCGGTAGTAGAGCTCGTCGGTGCTGCACTCCTCCATGACCCGGCCCGCGTACATGACGATGACCCGTTCGGCGAGACCCGCGAGGATGCCCAGGTCGTGGGTGATGAAGACCACGGCGACGCCCTGCTCGTCGGTGAGTCGGTAGAGCAGGTCGATGATCTTGGCCTGGACACGGACGTCCAGGGCCGTCGTGGGCTCGTCCGCGATCACCAGTCGGGGCTGGCCGATGAGCGCCATCGCGATCATCACCCGTTGCCGCATCCCTCCGGAGAACTGGTGGGGATAGTTCCGGGCACGTCTGGCCGGATCAGGTATGCCCACCTCGCCCAGCATCTCGACCGCGCGGCGATGAGCCTCCTTCTTCGGGACCCGTCGCAGCAGCAGCGGCTGGGCCACCTGGTGACCGACGGTCCGCGTGGGGTCCAGGGCGGAGAGCGGATCCTGGAAGACGTAGCTGATGTCCCATCCACGCAGTGCGCGCAGCCGGTCCTGAGGCGCCGTGAGCAGGTCCTCACCCTCGAAGACGATGCTGCCGGTGGTGTGGTCGCGGGGCGTCAGCCCGAGGAGCGCCTGCGCGGTGACCGACTTCCCCGAGCCCGATTCGCCGACGATGCCCAGCCGCTCCCGCGGCCGGACGTCGAAGGACATGCCGTTCACGGCGCGGATGGGCCCGTCCGCCGAGGGAAAGGTGACGGTGAGGTCACGCACCGACAGCATGGCCTGGCCCACCTCGACCGGCGCGCTGGTGTCTGATCTGGCCTGCGTGCTCATCGAGTGCTCCCCTCCGTGCTGCGGACCGCCAGCCCGGACAGCACCTCCTGCGTGTGCTCCCCGTGCGCCGGCGGGCTGGTGGGGGGTGGCAGCGGGGTGCGGGAGAACCGCGCCGGCGGTGCCACCAGGTGCACGGGGCCGTGCCGGCCCTCGACCGTGACGATGCGACCGGTGGCCGTCACCTGGGGGTCCCTCGCCGCCTGCTCGAGGGTCAGCACGGGCGCCGCGTAGATGTCCCGGGCGACCATCAGCTGCATCCAGTCCGCGGTGCACCGGGTCCGCAGGCGGCTCTCCAGCAGGTGCTCCATCTCCTCCCTGTGCTGGTCCCGCACGGCGAAGTCGGCGAAGCGTGCGTCCTGGGTGAGGTCCGGCAGGCCGAGGATCTCGCAGATCTGCGGGATCTGCCGCCCGCTGGACAGAGCGATGTAGCCGTCGGCCGTCGCGTAGAAGCCGTAGGGAGGGGGGATGTAGCCGTGCCCGTGCATGGCGGTGCGCCGCTCCGGCTCGGGAGCGTCGCTGTTGAGCAGGTGGACGACGTGCTCGGACAGCGCGGCCAGCGCGCTGCCCAAAAGGTCGACGTGCACCCGCTGCCCCTCACCGGTCCGTTGCCGGTGCACCAGGGCGGCGAGCGCGGCCGCAGCCCCGTTGAGCCCTCCGAGCACGTCCGTGATCGAGAGTCCGACCGGCAGAGGTCGCCCGTCCGGCGCGCTGTTGGCCTGGCCAAGACCACTGAGGGCCTGGGCCAGGACGTCCTGCCCAGGACGGCTGCTGTAGGGACCGTCGGGTCCGTAGCCCGAGGCGGACACGTAGACGAGCCCGGGGTTGTCGGCCGCCAGTTCGTCGTACCCCAGCCCCAGCCGGTCCAGCACACCGGGACGGAAGTTCTCGTAGAGCACGTCTGCTGACCTGGCCAGCTGTCGGGCGGCCCGCACCCCCTCGGCCGACTTGAGGTCCAGCACCACGGAGCGCTTGTTCCGGTTGTTGGCCAGGAAGGTCGCGCGGTAGAGCGAGGTGGGGGCCGGCTCGCCGGGCGCCTGGTAGCGCTCGTCAGCGCGGCCGTCCGGCGTGAGCGCGCTCGGCCGCTCGACCTTGATCACCTCCGCCCCGAAGTCACCGAGCATCTGGGTCGCGTACGGCCCTTGCACGCGCTCGGTGAAGTCCAGCACGGTCACCCCGTCCAGCGGGCCGGTCACGGGACCACCGCCGTGGGAGGTGCCTGGAACGACACGAAGCGGACCTCGGTCATCTCGACGACGGCGCTGGCCGGCCCCTCGCGCGTGTTGCCCGAGTCCCCGACGCCGCCGTAGGGCTGTTGGTCCAGCCGGGTCGTGGGGATGTCGTTGACGAGCACGCCGCCGAAGTCCAGCTCGCGTACCGCCCGCAGGGCCAGGCCGAGGTCGCTGGTGAAGATCCCGGCCTGGAGCCCGTACGGCGTCTCGTTGGCGATCGCGAAGGCCTCCTCCGGCTCGTCGAACGGCACCACGGTCAGCACCGGCCCGAACGCCTCGGCGTCCCGCAGCTGGGACCCTGTCGGTGCCTGGTCGACCACCGTCGGCCGGAGGCAGGCGCCGTCACGGACACCGCCCGCGACGAGAGAAGCACCCATCCCGGCTGCCTCGTCGATCCACTCCTGCACCCGCTGGGTGGCGGCCGGGAGGATCAGCGGACCGATGTCGGTGCCGTCGTCGAACGGGTCCCCGACCACCAGCGCATCGGCCCGGCGCCCGAGCTCGTCGACCAGGTCCTGGTGCCTGCTGCGGTGGACCAGGACCCGCTGCACCGAGATGCAGCTCTGCCCGCTCGTGCCGTAGGCGGCACGCACGATCCGGATGGCCGCCTCGGCGACGTCGGCGTCCGCAGCCACGATGACCGGCGCGTTCGACCCGAGCTCGAGAGCGACGCGCTTGCGATGGGCGGTCTGCGCGATGCCCCAGCCCACCGTGGTGCTCCCGGTGAAGGTGACCAGCCGCGGGATGGGGTGCTCCACGAGCGCGGGGCCGGCGGAGACCCCGTCGTCGGTGACCACGGTGACCCAGTCCTCGGGCAACCCCGCCTCGAGCAGGAGCTCGTGCAGAGCCAACGCGGTCAACGGGGTCTGGTGCGCCGGCTTGAGCACGACGGCGCAGCCGGCGGCGATCGCCGGCGCCACCTTGTGCAGGACCGTGTTCAGCGGGAAGTTGAACGGGGTGATGGCGGCCACCACACCGATCGGCAGACGCAGCGCCATCGCCATCTTCCCCTCGCCGGTCGGCGTCGCCTCCGCGGCCACGAGGTCTCCGGTCAGGGTGCGCGCCTGGGCGGCCGCGAAGCGCACCGTCTCGGTGGCCCGAGACACCTCCGTGCGCGCGTCTCGGATCGCCTTGCCGTTCTCCAGCGTGATGATGGCGGCCAGCCGCTCGGTGTGGTCGGCCAGGAGGAGCGCCAGTCGGTCGAGCACCAGCGCCCTCTCCCACTGCGGCATCCCCCGCTCCTGGGCGCCGTGCGCCCTACGGCACGCGGCATCCACCTCTGCCGGTCCGCACCGGGCGACCGACGCGACGACCTCCTGGGTGTAGGGGTCCACCACGTCCACCTGGTCGGCGTCGGGGAACTGCTGCAGGTTGCCGGGAAGTCCGGCCCGGGTGGCGGCACGGCGGTCCTGGGCCGAGCTGGCCTCGCCGAACGCCGTCTCGAAAGATGTGGTCTGGGTCGACATGTCAGATCCCTTCACCGATGGTGACCTTGCTGAACTGGGCCTGGCTCGACCGGGAGCGGAGCCAGGTGGCGATGATGTTGACGCTGAGGGTGGTGAGCAGGATGGCGAGGCCGGGGACGGCGACGAGCCACCACGCGCTGGTGAGGTACTCCCGCCCCTCCGCCAGCATCAGTCCCCAGGACGACTCCGGGGGCTGGATCCCCAGGCCGAGGAAGCTCAGGCTGGCCTCGGTGAGCATCATCACCGCCAGCTCGAGGGTGGCGAGCACGAGGATGGGCCCGAGGATGTTGGGCAGCAGGTGGCGCACGATGATGCGTCGGCCGGGCGCACCGAGGGAACGTGCGGCCTCGACGAAGAGCTCCTCCCGCAGGGCGAGCACCAGCCCCCGACTGACCCTGGCGTAGACCATCCAGCGGGTCACCGCCAGGACCAGCACGACATTGACGAAGCTGGGCCCGAGGACGTACAGCACGAGCAGGGCGATGAGCAGCGAGGGCACACTCATCTGGAGGTCGACCAGGCGCCCCACGACGTCGTCGAACCAGTTGCGGTAGTACCCGGCGATCATGCCCACGGTGGTCCCGAACAGCCCGGACACCACCACGCTGGCCGCGGCCACGGTGAGCGAGATCTGCCCCCCGAGCATGACCCGGGACAGCTCGTCACGGCCCAAGGGGTCCGTGCCCAGCAGGTGGATCCCTCCGTCCGGGTTGGGCGTCAAGGGCGGCCGGTTGCGCATCGCGACGTCCTGGGCATACGGGTCGAAGGGTGCGATCCACGTGACCAGCAGGGCACTGCCCACCGCCACGACCAGGACCAGCGCGCTGAGCGACACCAGCTTGTGATGCCACACGAAGCGCGCCAGGCGCCGCCCGGGGGCTCGTCCGGAGGAGTGTGATGTGGTCATGACGTCACCCGAGCATCGAGACGCCGCCGTCGACGTAGATCGCGGCACCGGTGATGAAGGACGCATCCTGGGACAGGAGGAACTCGGCCGTGGCCGCCTGCTCCTCCGGTTCCGACAGCCTGCCGAGCGGGATACCGGGTCGGAACGCCTCGAGCGACCCCCGCAGCTTGGCCTCCAGCACCTGGGGACCATCGGTGCGGACCGCCTCCTCGATCATGGGCGTCTTCGTCACGCCGGGGCACAAGGCGTTCGCCCGTACGCCGTGCGCCGCGAGCTCCAGGGCGACCTGCCTGGTCAGGTGCAGTACCGCGGCCTTGCTGACGCAGTAGGCGGACTGGTTCATCCGAGCGGCGTTGGCGGTGACCGAGGCCACGGTGACGATCGCCCCACGCGTGCGGAGCAGCTGGGGGCGGCAGGCCCGGATGGCGATCAAGGTGCCCATCACGTTGACCCGGTGCACCCGGTCCCACGTGTCCAGGCCGAGCTCGTGGAAGGGGGCCGCGGGCTGCCTGATCCCTGCGGCCGTCACCAGGCCGTAGAGGGGGCCGAACGCCTCCTCCGCCTGGTCGACGGCGGCCCGCATCTGCTCCTCGTCGCAGGTGTCGGCGCTGACCCCGATCGCCTCATGACCGGCGTCGGTGAGCTCTCGAGCGACTCGCTGCACCGCATCCTGGTCGAGGTCGCAGACCACCACGCGGGCGCCGGAGGACGCGAGACGCCGCGCCATCGCCGCGCCCATACCGCCGCTGCCACCGGTGATGAGGACGGGTTCGGAGGAAAACGTCATCGTGCTCCCAGCCTTTCGATCACTGCGGTGGTGACGTCCTCCGTGGAGGCCGTCCCACCGATGTCGGGTGTCATGACGCCGTCGTCCAGTACCTGCTCGATCGCCGACATGAGGTCCTCGGACGCCTCCGTCTCCTCGAGGTGCGTGAGCATGAGCACCGAGGACCAGAGCTGTCCGACCGGGTTGGCGATCCCCTCACCCGCGATGTCGGGGGCGGAGCCGTGCACCGGCTCGAACATCGAGGGGAACCGGCGTTCGGGGTTGATGTTCGCCGACGGCGCGACGCCGATCGATCCGGCGACGGCGGCGGCGAGGTCGGTGAGGATGTCGCCGAACAGGTTGGAGGCGACCACCACGTCGAAGCGGGTCGGATCGAGCGCGAAGAGCGCTGCGAGAGCGTCGATGTGGTATTGCGAGGTGGTGACGTCGGGGTGGGCGGCAGCGCGATCCGCGAAGACCTCGTCCCAGAAGGGCATCGTGTAGACGATCCCGTTCGACTTGGTTGCCGAGGCCAGCGACCCCCGCCGCCGGGCTGCCAGGTCGAAGGCGTAGTCCATGACCCGGCTGACCCCCCTCCGGGTGAACACGGACTCCTGCACCGCGATCTCGTGCTCGGTCCCGCCGTACAGCCGCCCCCCGATCCGTGAGTACTCGCCCTCCACGTTCTCCCGGACCACGACGAGGTCGAGGCCGGCCACCCGTTCAGGTACCAGGGGGCTGGGGACCCGGGGCAGCAGCCGGGCGGGTCGGAGGTTGACGTACTGGTCGAACTCCCTGCGGATGGGGATGAGCATCCCCCACAGGGACACGTGGTCCGGGACCCCGGGGGCTCCGACCGCTCCCAGCAGGATGGCGTCGGTCGGCGCGAGGATGCTCAGGGCGTCCTCCGGCATCATCGAGCCGGTGCGTCTGTAGTACTCGCAGCCCCACTCCTGGTGCTCCCACCGGAAGTCGAGGCCGTGCTTGGTGCCGAGCGCGTCCAGCACCCGGGTGGCGGCGGGGAGTACCTCGTGGCCGATGCCGTCGCCGGGAAGAGCGGCGATCCGGTAGGTCCGGGTGGTGTCCTGGTTCGTCACGATCTGCCTTCCCAGTGCAGGCGCGCCCGCACGTCGGTCGTCCGATGGCCTGCTTCGTCCTCGATCCACAGCTCCAGGCCGACGACCCCGTCCGCCGTCACGTCGGTCACGACGCCTTGGCAGAGCAGGGGCGAGCCGACCAGGTCGATGCCGCGGTACCGGACGGCGAACTGCTGGATCCAGCTGCCCGGCGGCGCCCAGCCCAGGGCGAGCTCTTCCAGGAGCCCTGCCTTGAGGAAGCCGTGCACGATCACGGAGGGGAAGCCGCGGTCCCGCGCGTAGGAGTCGTCGAAGTGGATGGGGGACGGGTCCTGGGCGGCTCCGGCATACCGCACCAGCTGCGTGCGGCTGGTGAACCGGACGCGGGAGGGCAGTGGGCTACCGGGTGCGGGGTGGGTGTCCGCGCTCATCGGCGAGTCACCCCCGGTGCGGTGGAGGCCGGGAGCGCGAAGCCGAGGACGTGCCCGCACCTGGAGGTGGCCACGAGGGTTCCCGAGGCGTCCCTCATCTCGTTCTCGCGGACCCGGAAGAGCAGGGTCCCCCGGGAGCCTTCCTTCTCGTAGACCTCCGTGTAGCGCGTCGTCACCGTGATCTCGTCGCCGACCTGGAGGGGCCGCACGTACTCCACCTCGTTGAACGCGTTACCCCCACCCGTACGCGGGAACGGCAGCTCGAGCAGGAACCCGTCCAGCTGGAGGTCGCGCCGCTCCACGGGGTCGAGGGCGCCGAAGTAGGTGGCCGGGACCCGCCCCGACGGGTCCGCCTCGCCCTCGAGCGCCCGGGCGAAGTGGTCCAGGTCGTTCGACTGCACCTGGTACTCGAAGGTACCGGCGACCTCACCGACGCGCAGCGCCCGCCGCAGCTGCTCCAGCGGCAGGGCGGACGCCGGATCCGCGCCACCCGTCCGGACGCGAGCCAGGACCCGCACCGTGGTCCGGCCGTCGGAGCGCCGGGACCGGAGCTCACATCCCAGCACCTCGTCGCCGGCCTCGCCACGACTGACCTCGGTCACCTCTCCCTCGAAGACCAGCGCATCACCGACCGGCGCGGGTGCGAGGTAGATGGCGTCCACGTGGGTGACCCGCGCGTCCGCACCCAGCCAGCGTCGAAGCTGCTCGAGCAGCACCGCCACCTGCAACGGACCGTGCACGACCGCTCCCTCGAGCCCTCGCTCCCGCGCTGCGTCGTCGTCGTGGTGGATCTCGGAGAAGTCCTCGGCCCCTGCCCCCCAGCGCAGCAGGGACGACGGCGGCAGGACGACGGGTCCGACCGGCGGTACGCGGTCTCCTGCCACCCGCGGCGCCGTCACCGGGCCACCTCCAGGTCAAGGCTGATGCCGGTGCACCAGCCGACCCGCTCTCCCGTACCGGGACGCATCAGCTCGGTCAGGAAAGTGGTCCGGACGAGCCGCGACCCACGGCTGGTCCGGCGTTCTTCGATGCTCGCGACCGAGCTCACGGACACGAGCTGCTCGCCGTCCTCGACACCGAGCAGCTGCGTCCAGCTGCTCCCGCCGTCGATCTGTCGGTCGAGGGCCTTGGGGCGGGGAAGCCCCGCCTGCAGCGCGTGCACCAGGGGGTCGGGGCAGACGTCCTGGAGGGTCACACTGCGCCCCTGCGCGGGCCCGAGTACCAGGTCGACGGCGGCCTGCAGCAGCTCGGCCCGCCGGACATCCACCGGCAGCCGTCGCGGGCGGGTCAGCTCGCCGGCCCGAACGCCGTCGTGCTCGTCCAGAGCCTGCCAGGTCTCCGCATCCTCGACGAGGCTCACGGGTGACCACCGGCTCCTCGGTCGGCGGAAACGATTTCAGCGCCGACCCACGAAAGACGCCGCGGAGACGGGGAGTACTGCCCCTGCCATGGCGTCCGCACGGGCTCAGAGGACACCCGGGTCACAGCCGGATGAGAGACCTTCAGCATCGTTGCTTCTTTCGGAACCGTTTTCAGGAAGTGACGCAACTGTAGGTGATCATCGGACGTGCGCACAAGGGTTCGGGCAGGATCGGGCTGAGCGGGTCTCAGTCAGCGTCGAACTGCCGGGAGGTGGACTCCCGCACCATGAGGCGGGTCGGCAGCACGACGGTGTGGGCCATCCGTCGGCCGTCCTGGAGGCGGTCCAGCATCATGTCGGCCGCGCGTCTCGCCATGTCCGGGACGTGACGCCACACCGAGGTCAGCGACGGCGACCACAGGGCGACCACAGGGTCGTCGTAGTAGGTCGCGACCGCGAGGTCCTCGCCGATCCGCACCCCCCGACGACGCAGCTGGGCGAGGGCACCGACGACCGCCGCGGTGTTGCCGTTCGCCAGCACGATCGCGGTGGGTGGCTCGGGATCGTCGAGGAGGCGAGCCACCCCCTCGCTGCCGTGCTCGTGCGACCCCCGCCCGCTGATGAGGAAGTCGGGGCGGATCTCCAGCCCGTGCTCCCGGGCCACGTCCTGCATGCCGAGGATCCGTTCCCGGGTGGAGTACAGCGCCTCCGACCCGCTGATCATGGCCAGACGCCGATGCCCCTGGTCCACCAGGTGCTCGCTCAGCTGCTGCGCGCCGTACCGGTGGTCGCTCAGCACGGCGCTGACGTCAATGTCGTCGACCTGCCGGTCGAAGAGCACGACGGGGACCGTCCACGAGCGCAGCTCGGTCGCGAGCAGAGGGTTCCGGTCGTCGGCGAAGGAGGCGACCAGACCGTCCACGCGCCGTTGCTTGAGCACCATGAGGTTCTCCAGGTCGACCTCGCTCAGGCCGTTGGAGTTGGTGAGGATCACGTTGTACCCCGCCCGGCGCAACTCGCTCTCGAAGATGTCCATCATCTGGGCGTTGAAGGGGTTCAGCACGTCGTTGACCAGCATGCCGACGGTCTTGGTCTTGCCACGGCGCAGGCCGGCGGCGAGCAGGTCCGGCTGGTAGTTGACCTCCTCCACCGCCCGTAGCACCCGCTCGCGCAGCTCGGGGCTGACGTTGGGGTAGCCTCCGAGCACCCTGGTCACGGACGATGGCGACACCCCGGCACGGAGCGCAACGTCCCGGATGTTCGACATCTGCTCCCCTTCTGCCGTCGGTGGGCGAAGACTACAGGCTCATCAACGCGCGGCAGAGCATCAACGTGGGCAGGGCCAGGACCAGGACGAGGAGCGCGTGCCCTGCGTTCGCGCGCGCCACCTCGAAGCCGTTCAGGCCGAACCTCCCGGACAGGTACACGTTGAGCCCTGAGACCGGACCCACCGAGGCAGAGGCGCCCCAGGCGATCGTCGCCGTCAGCGCGAAGAGGGTGGGGTCCGGCTGCGTCGGAGCCACCAGGACCGCTGCCATCGCGATGCTGATGATGGGATGGATGCCGATGACGGAGAGCGCCGTCATGCCCAGGATGCACCCCCAGGCCACCACCACCGTGAACTCCCCCACCGGTGCCCGCACCCCGAGCTCGCCCACCAGCATGAAGAGCCCCACCGAGAGGACACCGGCCGCGACGAACAGCGCCGCCTCGCCCCGCAGTCGCGGCAGCCCGTGGACCACGTGGCGCCCCAGGGCGCCGAGGAGACCGGCCCGCAGCGTCCATGCCCCCAGCACCACACTCACGAACAACGCGGAGAGCAGGACGACGGTGGAGACCGGCAGACCAGGGACGAGAGCGTGTCCGACGACGACGCACAGGAGGAGCGAGACCGGCAGCAGCAACATGCCCGGGGTCACCTCGTACCCCCGGTAGTCGTGGGACCCGTCGGGGAAGCGACGCTGGAGGAGCAGGAGACTGAGCGCCAGCGCGGCGACGGCCAGGACACCGCCGCAGAGCACGAGCGCCCGGGTGTCGGCCGCCGGGGCGTACGCGATCGCGGTCGCGGAGGAGGCCCAGAAGGGCGACCAGAAGGCAGCCACGGAGAAGGAGCGGGAGAGCAGCAGCCCGTCGAGCAGCGGCAGTCTCGTGCGTCCCCGCCCGAGGTGCCCACCGACGATGTCCACGGCGGCGAGGTTGATGACCGAACCCAGGCCGTGCACCAGACCTGAGGTACGCCACAGCGCGACCCGTCCGGGGCGCCCCTCCTGTCCCTGGCCCCCCGGCTGACGCACGGTGACCAGCCGGGTGAACGACACCGCGGCGAGCATCCCCACCACGCCCTGGTTGAGCGAGGTCAGCTGACCCGGCGCAGGACGGGCGCCGAGCAGCATCGCCCAACCCAGGGCCACTGCCCCGACGGCGACGAGGACGAGAGCGACCCAGCGGGTCACGGGGCGCACGATGAACAGTGCGGCCACCAGGACCACGAGTGCTGCGACCCCGGCCACCACCCCGGCTCCCGGGTAGAGATTCCCCAGGGGGACGGTCAGGATCACCAGGGCCAGGCCGAGGCCGACCACCACCTCGGCAGGGGCCGACCTGGTCAGTCTTCGAGCCGGGCCAGTACCGGCGCCAGCGAGGCCTTCAGCTCGAGCCCGATGCCCGGTGCGTCCGGCAGCGTGATGTAGCCGTCGACCACCCGGTCACCATCGGCGAAGCCGCCGAAGGGTTCGAAGATGCCCGGATAGGACTCCGATCCCCGCAGGCCGCAGCCCGCCGCGATCGCGAGGTTGAACTGATGCCCACCGTGAGGGACGAACGCCTGCGGCGTCCAGCCCAGCTCGCCGAGGGCGGCCAGCGTGTGCTGGTACTCGGTGAAGCCGTAGCTGAGGGCGGAGTCCATCTGCAGCACGTCCTGCTCGGGACGCAGCCCACCGAACCGGGCCAGGTTGACGGCCTCCTGGCGCGACAGCAGGTTCTCCCCGGTGGCCAGCACGCCCGGGTATGCCTCGGCCACGCTCTGATGACCGGCGTAGTCCAGGGGATCGACGGGCTCCTCGTACCAGTGCAGCGGCAGGTCACGCAGCGCCTCGGCGTAGTGCACCGCCGTCACGACGTCGAAACGCCCGTTGGCGTCGACCGCCAGGGTGCACCCCTCTGGCAGCACCTCCAGCACAGCCTCGATCCTGTGCAGGTCCTCCGTGAGCGGCGCCCCACCGATCTTCATCTTCACGGTGCGGTACCCCTGGTCCAGGTAGCCGAGCATCTCCTGCTGCAGCGCCTCGATCCCTCGGTCCGGGTAGTAGTAGCCACCGGCCGCGTAGACCCAGACCTTCTCCGCCGGCGCGCCCAGCCCGACCGGTGAGCGCTCGGCGATGAGCCGCTGGACGCTGAGGCCCGCAAGCTTGGCGGCCAGGTCCCAGGCGGCCATGTCGAGGATCCCGACGGCCACCGCCCGGTCCCCGTGTCCACCGGGCTTCTCGTCTCGCATCGAGGCGGCCCAGATCCGCGCCGGGTCCAGGTGTCCCGTGGCAGGGTCCACGAGCGTCTCCTGGTCGGCCCCGAGCACCCGGGGAATGATGCGGTGGTCGAGGATCCCGGGCTGGGCGTAGCGGCCGTTGCTGTTGAAGCCATAGCCCACGACCGGCTTGCCGTCCCGTACCTCGTCGGTCACGATCGCCAGCACGCTCACGTCCATCGACGAGAAGTTGATGAACGCGTTGGCCATGTCGGCCTTGATGGGCTCGGTGACGTGCCGGATGTCGACGATGCGCATGGTCAGGCTCCCACCGGCTGTCCCAGCGGGACTCCAGCCGAGGCGAGCGCGCTCCGGATCTCCTCGCGGGCGCCGTCCTCGAGCGGCATCAGCGGGGGGCGGACGGTCGCGTCGGCGATCAGCCCGCGGTCGACGAGGCCGAGCTTCATCGCCGTGGTGGATTCGATGTGCGACGCCCGGTGGTAGACCGCCTGGGTGATCGGCAGCATCCTGTCGTGGACAGCCTTGGCGCGGTCGTAGTCGTGCGCCTGCGCAGCGTGGAGCAGCTCCACCATGAGCTCGGGGATGAGGGCCGCGTACCCGACCAGCGCGCCGTCCGACTCCCACATCGTGTGCAACAGGAACTCGTCCTGGCAGGTCAGGATCTGGATGTCGGGGAACTCCCGGCGGATGACGGGCGTCTCGGTGTCCCACCGGATCATGTCCCGGGCGCCGTCCTTGATCGCGAAGACCGCGTCGTGGGCGCACAGCTCCAGCAACAGCTCCAGGGAGAAGGTGGCCTTGGTCGCGGCGGGGAAGTTGAACGCGATGATCGGCAGGCCCGCCTGCGCGACCGCGTCGTAGCGATCCTGGACCGACCCGGCCTGGTAACCGAAGCGGAGGCTGGAGGGGGCTGGGAAGACGAGCAACGAGTCCGCACCGGCATCCGCGGCACGCTGGGCTTCCTGGGCCACGACGCGGGTGCCGTCCCCGGTCACGCCCGCGACCAGGTGCAGATCGGGCACCTCGTCCCTCACCGTGCGGATGATCTCGACCCGCTCTGCCTCGGTCAGCGAGGTCCCCTCCCCCGCGTGCGCGTTGAGCACGACACCCGTGACTCCTGGGATCGTTTTCAGCCAACCGCAGTATGAGACCAGGCTCGCCATGTCGACCTCGCCGGCCTGGTCGAACGGAGTGACGATGGCCGGCGTCACGCCGCGAAGGTTGGGGACCACCATGATGAAGAACCTCTCGTCGTCTGGCGCCCTCATCCGAGTTCGCCGCGTAGGAACAGCATATTGAAGGGTATGGAGTCGCACCAGGGCTCAGCCGACGACGACCTCGCCGGACCCGGATCTCGCCTGTGCGACTGAGCCGCCGATGACGTCGACCGGTCGCTGAGGGGTCTGGCGCAGCTCCGTGGCAGACGATACTCTGAAAACGATACGAACACTAGGAGGCAATATGGACAGGGTCTGGGATGTCATCGTGGTCGGTGCCGGCGCTGCGGGGCTGGCCTGCTCGGTCGCGGCCGCGGAGGCCGGCGCCTCGGTGCTGCTCCTCGAGCGCGGCCGCTCCCTGGGCGGGACGACGATGTACTCGGTCGGGTCGATGACGGCCGCGGGGACGTCCTTGCAGCGGCGAGCGGGGATCGAGGATGACACCGAGCAGCTGATCGAGGACATGTGGGGCTACCCGGACGCCGGGCTGTCCGGCGACGCACCCGACCTGCGCCGCCTCTACGCCGAGGAGTCGGGTCCGACGCTGGAGTGGCTGGTCCGGCACGGGGTGCAGTTCACCCTGCCCAATATCGAGCCGCCGCACCGCGTGGCCCGGATGCACAACGTCATCCCGGGCTCCCGGAGCTACATCACCCGACTCGAGGAGGCCGCCCGTGCTGCAGGGGTGCACGTGGTGCTCTCCACCGAGGTGCGTGAGCTGGTGCTGGAGGACGGCGAGGTGCGCGGCGCAGTGGTCGCCGGCCCCGCGGGGACGTCCACGGTCCTGGCGCGCCGTGGGGTCGTGCTCGCCACCGGGGACTTCAGCGGCAACAGCGGCATGCGTCAGCAGCACCTGCCCGAGGCCGCGGCCGCCGCGCTCCCGATCAACCCCGAGGCGCTGGGGACCGGGCACCAGCTGGCGGCGCAGGCCGGGGGCGAGCTCGTCGCGATGGACCGCCTCTTCGGGCCGCAGCTGCGCTTCGGTCCGCCACCCCGCCGTGGGTGGCTGGACCGGCTGCCGACCTGGCGCTGGCTGTGCGCGATCGAGGGCGCCGTCGTCCGTCGCGTCCCCGCCTCGGCTCTGCGTCCCGTGGTCAAGTCCCTCCTCGTGACGCACATGTCCCCGACGGACTCGCTGTTCCGATCCGGTGCGGTCCTGGTCGACCGCGACGGGGTGCGTTTCGGCCTGGAGGAGGACCCGGCCAGGGAGCTGTCGGCTCGTCCAGGCTCCACGGGCTACATCATCATGGACGAGTCGGTGGCCAAGACCTTCGACAGGGAACCGAACTTCATCTCCACGGCGCCCGGCATCGCCTTCGCGTACTTCACCGACTACCGCCGGGGACGACCCGACCTGGTGACCACGTCCGACACCGTCGAGGACCTGGCCTCCCGCCTCGGCATGGGGACGGACCAGCTCGTCTCCTCGGTCCGGTCGTCCGGCCTGCGCGGCCCCTTCGTCGCGATGGGACCGGTGCACAGCATGCTCACCGTGACCGAGGGCGCAGTACGGGTCGACCAGTCCCTCGAGGTGCAACGACCGGACGGGCAGCCCGTGCGCGGACTGTTCGCGATCGGCGCCGTGGGCCAAGGGGGGATGCTGCTCAAGGGACACGGGCACCACATCGGCTGGGCGATGACCTCGGGTCGGGTGCTCGGTGTGCGCCTGGCGGCTCGGCCGCTGGACGGGCGGACGACGGGGAGCCTCAGCGAGGAGGAGGCCGCATGAACCGCGTGCTCACTGATGAGGAGCTGGGCTTCCTGAGGGGTGTGGACAGCCCCACGGTCGCCAACGCCATCGAGAGACTGTCGCTGCGGGACCGTACGCACGGCTTCATCGGCGGCCGCGTGCGTTGCACCTTCCCGGACCTGGGGGTGATGGCTGGCCGTGCCCTGACCGTCCGGGTCAGTGATGCTCCTGGCCCGCCGCCTCAGCGTGAGCAGTGGTGGCGTCTGTGGGAGGAGCTGGAGGGCATGCAGGGGCCGACGGTGCTCGTCTTCGCCGATGCCAGCGGCGCACCTCACCGCGTCGCCTATGCCGGCGAGGTGATGGTCCGCCTGGCTCGCCGTCTGGGGGCGGTGGGGATGGTCACCGACGGCGCCCTCCGGGATCTCGACGAGGTGCACACCCTGGGTTTCCACTACTTCATGCGCTACCCCGTGGTCTCGCACGCCAACTTCGAGGTCGTGTCGGTCGGGGAACCGGTGGTCGTCGACGGCCAGCAGATCCGGACGGGCGACCTGCTGCACGGGGACGCCAACGGCATCGTCGTCGTCCCGTGGGAGGGCCTTGGCGGACTGCCCGAGCAGGTGGAGGCGGTCCGGAGCACCGAGGCCGCGGAGATGGCCTTCATCGAGAGCGAGGAGTTCACCCTGGACCGCCTCAAGGAGCGGCGCGGCTACGGCACCCGCTAGGCCCTGTCCCCCTTGGCAGGGACACCTCCACCTGCTCCTCGTCGGCCCGCTCCGCCGCAGGGCGTCGCTCGTCAGACAGGACGACCGTTCACCTCGGCCCGGTTACGGATGCCCCGCAGCATCCGCTCGGTCATGACGAAGCTGGCCACCGAGACGGTCTCGACCAGCGGCCGCGCCCAGCGGCTCAGGTAGCGGTATCGCTCCCGGACCACCAATCTGCTGCCGTCGGGGGACCGGGGGTGGAGGGTGAAGGACCAGGTGAAGTCGTAGGGCATCGAGGACGTGTCTCTGGTGGCCTCACCGGTGGCGGAGACCGCGCCGCGGACGACCATGGCCCGTGGCGGATCGATCACCGCGAGCCGCAGCGCGACGTCAGGGTGAAGCCGGAAGTCGTCGCCGACCTCCGGGTGCTGCCACTCCTCGACCACACGGGTGGCGCTCGCCATCCGGCAGCCGACGAGGTTCTCCAGCCAGTCGTAGGAGTAGAGACCCCCTCGTGCCTGCCCCATCTGCGCCAACCACGGCCATACCGCCTCGACCGGGGCGTCGATGCTGATCGCCCGGGTCGCCACCAGGTCGGGACGAGGCAGGAGGTCGTCCCCAGGCAGTGCGCGAGACACCTCGTCGGCAGTAGCGCCCCAGGTGAGGACGCGGGGTCGTATGACGAGGTGCAGCCCCGCCGCTCCCAGGACGGTCAACACTGCGCGCGCCAGCACCCGCATACTCCTAGCGTGGCACCGAGACGGGCCTGTGGGAACCACGTCGGGAAGGTCACTCGGCCGCTGACAGCGCCGCCTCGTACCCCTCCCGGGCCGCCTCGATGAAGAGCTGGGCCGCCTGCTGCGGTGACGGCGCCTGGAGGACACCGGACGTCGAGCCGGTGCCGTGGGCACCGCTGCGCATGATGTCGTACGCGTCGCGCGGAGCTGCCACCCCTCCCGCATGCATGACCAGGACACCGGGTGCCGCCTGGGTGACCTGGTGGGTGGCCGGTCGGATCCACGGCCGCTCGCCGGCTCCCGCGCCCCCGATGAGCGCGGGGGGTTCGTAGAGCACGATGGTCGGCCCGCGCCTGGCGACCTCCACGGCCTGCTCGTCGGTGTCGGCGCACACCATCGTCAGCAGGCCCGCCTGCTCGGCACGCTCCATGGTCCGGGTGAGGAGCAGGGGGTCCAGCGGATGGCCGACGTGGTTGAGCATGACACCGTCGGCGCCGGCGTCCACCAGGCTCTCCGCCGTGGTGCGACCCACGCTGACGCCCTGCTCGTCGGCGTCCATCGTCTGGGCGAAGACGTATGCGTCGGGCACCGCCGCGCGGACCTGCGCGATGAGCGCTGTCGGCACGGTGAGGATGACGCCCACCCCCTGGTCGCGACCGGCCCGGGCGGCCGCCGTACCGACGGAGACGATCTCCGGCAGACGCAGGAGGTTCTTCGGTCCGATCTCGAAGAAGGGGGCCTTCAGAGGCGGGCGGCCAGCCGTCGGCATCAGGCCATCTCCACGGCTGCCGAGCGCGGCTCGACCAGGCGGACCGTGACGTGGGAGGGAAGGTCGGCCAGCACGGCGTCGTCGGGAGCGGCATCCGTCACGATGACGTCGATCTCCTCGAAGTTCGCCACCCTCGACATGAGCACCCTGCCGAGCTTGGAGTGGTCGAACGCCAGCACCACGCGGTCGGAACGCTCCAGAGCCAGCCTCTTGCCGGCGCTCTCGTCCGGGTCGTAGTCCGTCAGACCCTGGCGAGGGTGCACCCCGCTGATCCCCATCACGTAGGTGTCGACGTTGTAGTGGCGAAGGTCGTCGGCCATCGTGGAGCTGGTCGTCGTCATCTCCGAGGCCTTGAGCCGCCCCCCGAGCAGGAACACCTCGACCTGCTCCTCGTCGGCCAGCTCGGCCGCGACGAGCAGGCTACGGGTCAGCACGGTCAAGGGCTGGCCCCGTCCCCGGAGGGCGTGCGCCGCCGCCAGCGCCGTGCTCCCCCCGTCGAAGAAGACGACCTCCCCCGTGCCGAGCAGGTCGGCGACAGCACGCCCGATGTGCGCCTTGGTCTCGTGCTCGCTCACCGCGCGGTCGGACAAGGAGGGCTCTGTGCTCTTCGACTCGACCATGACGGCCCGACCCCCCATGAGGCGCCGGACGACACCACGGTCCTCCAGGGCCTCCAGGTCGCGCCTGATGGTCATCGCGGAGACCTCGAAGTGGGTCGCCAGACTGGTGATGTCGACCTCCGACCGGTCCCTCATGAGTGCCTCGATCTCGGCTCGCCTCTGCTGCACTCCGCGGCCCATCGCCATGAGAACTCCTCCACTCGACGGTGGCGTCGACGACGCCCGCTCCTGCTCGAACGTAGCACAGCGACTGCCTCTAGATGTCAGATTGTCACAATTTTGCCGCACCTCTTGCCACCTTGCTGAGACTTGGTTACATTTCGGTGTAATCGCCTCACATCGATAGGCGAGGTCGTGATTGCCCCTCGGAAGGACGACCCGTGTACATCCCCCCTTCGCTCCCCCGCACCCGGCCCGTCAGCATGTCACGCAGGGTGGTGCTGGCCGGCAGCCTCACCGGCGCCCTCCTCCTCACGGCGTGCGGCGGCTCCTCCGACGACCTGGACCCCTCGGCCGCCGGCGGTTGGTCGCAGGAGTATGCAGGCACCGAGCTGAACGTCCTGGCCGAGGCCACCCTCAACTCCGACATCCTGGCCCAGATGGCCCCGGAGTTCACGTCCATGACCGGCATCGAGGTCACGATCGAGACGGCGCCCTTCGCGCAGCTGGTGCAGCGAGCCACCCTGGACTTCTCGACCTCGCAGGGCGACTTCGACGTCGTCTCCATCCCCTACGACTACCTGGGCGCCTACGCGGGCAGCGGCTACCTCGAGGACTTCGCCCCGCTGATGGAGGCCAACGCGGACAAGGTCAGCGACGACTTCAGCCAGGAGAACGTCATCCCCGGGCTGTGGGACACCGCCGCGCAGTGGGACGGCGCCTACTACGGCATGCCGAGCAACAGCGCGGTCACCATGATGATGTACCGGCAGGACCTCTTCGAGGACGAGTCGGAGCAGGCGGCCTTCATGGACGCCTACGGCTACGAGCTGGCACCGGCCACGACCTGGGAGCAGTACGCCGACATCGCCGAGTTCTTCACCCGGGACGCCGGTGAGCAGCTGGCCGGGGAGACGCTGTCCGAGCCCCTCTACGGCGTGACCCTGGCCGGCAAACGGCACGAGGCGGCGGTCTTCGAGTGGCTCAACTACGCCAACTCCTTCGGTGGTGGCGTGCTCTCCCCCGAGGGCGAGCTCATCCTGGACACCGACGAGTCCGTGGACAGCCTCGACTACATGAGCTCCCTGGGCGAGTTCGCGCCCCCGGGATACACCTCGGCCACCTGGGACGAGGTGACGGCCCAGCTGCAGCAGGGCATCGCCGTCCAGGCCATCTCCTGGGGCGACACCGCCGGGGCCATGGAGAACCCCGACCAGTCGGCCGTCGTCGGCAAGATGGCCTACGGCGACATCCCGGTGCTGGACGAGGGCGACGAGCACCACGCCCTGCACGGCGCCTGGACCTACGGCATCAGCACCGAGGCCAGCGACGCGGACGCGGCATACCTCTTCGTCGCATGGGCGCTGTCGGAGCCGGTCCAGAAGCAGATCGGTGAGATGGGCGGCGTGCCGGCCACCTTCTCCGCCTTCGAGGACCCCGAGCTGCTCGAGACGCTGCCGTCTTGGCCGCAGCAGCTGCGCAGCCTGGAGAACGCGGTCGCCCGGCCCCGCAACGCCGAGTGGCCGCAGATGCTGGACCAGCTCATGCTGCAGGTCTCCAACGGCCTGGTGGGCGAGGCCACACCGCAGGAGGCGCTGACCGACGCGCAGGACGAGATCACCGGCATCCTCGGTGACAAGCTGCCGCTGACGGAGTTCTGAGCCCGATGACGATCGCCGTGGAGCCTGGGCGCGAAGCACCGCCCCCACCGGCGCCGAGGAGGAGGACGGTGCGCTGGGCGCGGATCGGGATGCAGGCACCCAGCCTCGTCATCCTGATGCTGGTGCTGGCGTTCCCGCTCGTCTACAGCCTGCTGCTGAGCTTCCAGTCCTACAGCCCGGTCGACCCGGCTGCCGACGGTCGGTGGATCGGGCTGGACAACTACGCACGGATGTTCACCGACACCCAGTTCGGCCAGGCCATCCTCGTCACCCTGGGGTATGTCGTGCTCGCCGTGGCTCTCGAGACGCTCCTCGGTCTCGTCCTAGGCATCTGGCTGTCGCGTCTGGTCCGGACGCGACGCCTGATGACGTCCCTCCTGCTGCTGCCGATGATCGCCACTCCCCTCGTGGTCGGGCTGATGTTCAGCTTCGGCCTCAACCCCCAGTTCGGCTACATGACCTCGGCGCTGCAGTCGCTCGGGCTGATCGGCGAGGCGGGGGTGCTGGACAGCCCCGTCGGGGCGTTCGCGGCCCTCGTCGTCATGGACGTGTGGGAGTGGACCCCCTTCATCGCCCTCATGGTGCTGGCGGGCCTGTCGGCCGCACCCGAGGCCCAGATCCAGGCAGCGCAGCTCGACGGGTGCTCGACCTTCCAGATCTACTGGCACGTCATGCTGCCCATGATCCGCCCGGTGATCGGGGTGGCCATCCTGTTCCGGGCGACCGAGGCGATCCGCATGTTCGACCAGGTCTACATCCTCACCGGCGGCGGCCCCGGATCGGCCACCACGGTCAACGACATCTTCCAGTACCGCGTGAGCTTCACCGCGTTCGACATGAGCTACGGGGCGACGCTCGGCATCGCGACGTTCGCCGTCGTCGTGACGCTGACCTGGGTGCTCTTCCGCTACCTCAACCGAAGGGGTGCAGCATGACGACCACGGACGCCCGGGTCGAGACCCGGCCGCAGAGGACCGAGCAGCCCCGCCGGACGCCACGACGCGCGTTCGTCACCGTCCTCTCGGTGCTGGTCCCCGCCGCACTGATGCTCGCCTACCTCTCGCCCATCGTGTGGCTGGTCCTGACCTCGTTCAAGAACCGGGTGGACATCTTCTCCTCCGCCCCCACGGTGTTCTTCACCCCGACCCTCGCCAACTACGTCGAGGCCTTCGTGGACAAGGGCTTCACCGAGAACCTCGTGAACTCCGCGGTGGTGGGCATCGCCTCCACGCTGATCGCGCTCCTGGTGGGCCTGCCGGCGGCCTACAGCCTCAGCCGCGCCAGCAAGGGCGAGGGCTTCATGATGGCGCTCCTGGCCGCCCGGCTGCTGCCGGCCATGGTGCTGGCCGTCCCGCTCTTCGTGCTCGCCTCCAACCTCGGGCTCCGCGACACCTACGCCGGCCTCATCGCCGCGCACCTGACCTTCGCGCTGCCGTTCACGGTATGGATGATGCGCGGCTTCTTCCTCGCTGTGCCGGTGGCCCTCGACGAGGCGGCGCAGCTGGACGGGTGCGGGGAGTGGGGCACCTTCCTGCGGGTCATCATGCCCATCGTCAAGCCCGGTCTGGCCGCGACCGCCATCTTCTGCCTCATCAACTCCTGGAACGAGTTCCTCTTCGCGCTGGTCCTCACCGGGCGGGAGACCCAGACGCTGCCGGTGGCCATCCCGAGCCTCATCACCCCGATCGGCACCTCCTGGGGCCAGGTCGCGGCCGTGGGCACCGTCACGGTCATGCCGGTCATGATCGTGGCCTTCATCGTCCAGAAGCACATCGTTGCCGGCATGACCGGCGGAGCCATCTCAGCGGAGTGAGCCACACGCAGCCCCGCACCGCCCTCGCCTCTCAGGAGACACCCATGCTGGTCCGATCCACCACCACCGTCATCCAGACCCCGGCTCGCCAGGAGTTCTTCGACGTGACCGAGCAGTTCACCGCCTTCATCACCGAGTCCGGGTGCGCGGACGGGCTCGCCGTCGCCTACACCCAGCACACCAGCTGCTGCGTGTTCATCCAGGAGGAGTCGGAGGACACGACCTACTACGGGACCCAGCTGCTCCTCCAGGACACGCTCAACGTCCTGGCCAAGATCGCGCCGCCGACACGGAACGAGGGCCAGTACCTGCACCCGGGCCCCATCCACATCAAGAACGCCGCGGACCTGCGCGGGGAGCACCCGTCCTGGGGCCTGAACACCGACGGCCACATCATCTCCTCCATCCTGGGCCGCTCCGCGACGGTGCCGGTGGTCGACGGCGAACCCGTCCTCGGCGAATTCGGGCGCATCTACGTCGGGGACCTGGACTCGGTCCGCGCCCGGGAGCGGACCGTCTACTTCACCGTCCTGGGTGCCCCGTGATCGTCTACGCGGTCGACCTGGGCACGACCAACGTCAAGGTCGTCCGGTATGACGACACCGCACGTGCCCGGGCGACGGCGTCGTCGCCGATGCGCTACCACCGCGAGGGCGACCGGGTCACCTTCGATCCGGACACCGTCGTCGACACCGTGCTCGACCTCGTCCGCGCGGCCGGACGGGAGGCGCCGGAGACCGAGTCGTCCGCGAGCATCGTGCTCACCGGCCAGGCCGAGTCCCTCGTCCTGGTGGATGCGCAGGGGCAGGTCGTGGGTCCCGGGATCTCCTGGATGGACGAGCGGTCGGGTGACCAGGCCGGGGAGATGGCGGCGGCCTTCGACCCCGACGCCGCCTTCGCGATCACCGGGGAGCCGGAGGCGGTGCCCACCTGGCCCGCGACCAAGCTGCGGTGGCTGGCGCAGCACCACCCCGAGGTCCTCCCCCGGGTCCGACACGTCTTCATGATCAAGGACTTCGTCATCTGGCGGCTCACCGGGCGCGCGGTGGGCGAGGAGACCACGCGCGGCTTCACCTATCTCTACGACGTGTCCCGGCGCGACTACTGGCCGGACATGCTGGACTTCTGCGGGGTGACCCAGGGGATGATGCCCGAGGTGGTCCCCGCCGGAGCGACCGTCGGCCCGGTGGTCCCGCGCATCAGCGAGCGGCTGCCCGCGGCGTCATACACGGTGAACACCGGCGCGCTGGACCACTTCTGCGCGATGCTCGGCACCGACACCTACGCCCCCGGCCAGCTGAGCGTCTCCGCCGGGACCGTGCTGGCGCTGTCCATGCTGGCCGACGGCTGGACGCACGACCCCACCTTCAGGGTGTCCTTCCACGCCGGGCTCCGACCGGACGACACGGTCCTCTTCAGCTGCGCCGACAGCGGAGGCGTATGCCTCGGCTGGCTCCAGGAGATCCTGGGCGCGGACGGCGACCTCGGGGCCGTCGAGCCGCAGCTGCGCGAGGTGGACAGGGGTGCGGCACCGCTGTTCCTCCCCTACCTCACCGGCCTCAACCCGCCCGACTTCAACCCCCGGGCCCGCGGCGCGTTCCTCGACCTCCAGCTCCGCCACCAGCGCAGCGACCTGGTCTACTCCGTCATGGAGGGCGTCGCCCACCTCCTGCGACGCAACCTCGCCGACCTCGCGGACCACGGTCACGCCGCGGCCTCGCTGACGTCGGCCGGCGGCGGCACGGCCTCCGGCTTCTGGAACCAGCTCAAGGCCGACGTCACCGGGCTGGAGCTGACCGTGCCTCAGGAACCCCAGGACGCCTGCCGCGGCGCCGCCATCCTCGCGCTGGCCGCCGAGGGAGCCATCGGCTCCCTCGGCGACACGGCCTCCCTCAGCCGGCCCCCCGTCGCGACCTTCTACCCTCGCCACGACCCCCGCACCGACCACCGCTACGCAGCCTTCGACGGTGCCCTGCACCGGCTCTACGGCTCCTGACCGCCACACCCCTGCCCCGTCCCACCACGCATACCAAGGAGAACATCATGATCCTGTGCTGCTCGAGCGTCATGCTCCCCGACGAGTCGCTCACCTCGCAGGCCGAGCGACTCAAGACCTGGGGCTTCGACGCCATCGCTGTCTTCCAGGACTACGCCCGCTGGGACGACACCGTCCACCGCGAGCTCGTGGAGCTCGAGTCCCGCACCGGCGTGCGCCCGGTCGAGTTCGTCCTCCTGGACGAGATCTACGGCAAGGCCATGTCGTCCGACGCGGCGCTCCGGACGGCGTGCCGGGACATGTACAAGCAGGCGGCGGACGTCTGCGCCGAGCTCGGCCTCGTCACCGAGATCGAGTACGAGTACGGCCCCCAGGACCCGATGCCCCTCTTCGACCCCTACCAGCAGATGGACGCGGAGACCGAGGAGGCGTTCCTGGATTTCTACCGCGAGCTGCTGGACCGGGTGGCCGGGTCGAACGGGAAGATCCTGCTGGAACCGCTCAACCGCTACGAGAGCCGCTACCTCAACTCGGTCGCCGACAACCTGCGCATGATCGAGAAGGTGGCCCACCCCAACGCAGGACTGCTCCCGGACACCTTCCACATGTCGATCGAGGAGAAGAACGTCGCGGACTCCCTCCGCGCCGCCGGGGACCAGGTCCGTCACGTGCACCTGGGCGACAGCAACCGGCTCCTGCCCGGTCACGGTGCGCTGGACTGGCCCGACATCTTCGCCGCCCTGTCGGAGATCGGCTACCACGGCACCGTCAACCTGGAGTGCTCGACCAGCGGCGACCCCGAGCGGACCCTCCCCGAGACGGTGCGCTTCCTGCGCGACCTCGCCGCCTGACCCACCACCAGAACACCCGAGACACCGAGGAGACACATCATGGACCTGAACCTGGCCGGCAAGACCGCCGTCATCACCGGCGGTGCACGAGGCATCGGCCTGAGCATGGCGCGGGCCCTCGCTGCCGAGGGCGTGAACGTCGCCCTGCTCGACCTGCTGGAGGGGGTGGGCGACACGGCCGCGGAGATCTGCACCGAGTTCGGCGTGCAGACCTGCGGTCTGCGGCTCGACGTGACGGACCAAGAAGCCACCGAGGCGTGCTTCGCGACCGTGCGGGAGCAGATCGGCGTCCCCCAGGTGCTCCTGACCGCCGCGGGGATCGAGATCAACGAGGACTCCATCGACGTCTCGGCCGCGGACTGGCGCAAGGTCATCGACGTGAACCTGGCCGGGACGTTCTTCTCCTGCCAGGCCTTCGGCCGCGGACTGCTCGACGCCGAGCTGCCCGGCAGCGCCGTCCTGGTCGCCTCGATGTCCGGGGTCATCGTCAACGTGCCCCAGTGGGCGGCCTCCTACAACTCCTCGAAGGCAGCGGTCGCCCACCTCGCGCGCTCGCTCGCGGTGGAGTGGGCGGCCGCGGGCATCCGGGTCAACTCGATGTCCCCCGGCTACGTCCTGACCGACCTCACCCGACAGATCCTCGAGCGGCAGCCCGAGCTGGAGGCCGAGTGGGTGGCCCTCATCCCCCAGGGCCGGATGGCGACGCCCGAGGACCTGGCGGGGCTGGTGCTCTTCCTCGCCTCGGACATCTCCTCCTACCTCACCGGGCAGCAAATCGTCATCGACGGCGGCTACACGGCGGTCTGACCGTGGTGGTCGTGCGGGCGCGACCCGCTCCCGTCTGGTGGGCCGCTGGTGCCACGCCGCGCGCCGCCGTCAGGCGGGGTCGTCTCGCTCGACCTAGGCGACGTCGGTGGCTGCACGCCGCCGCCGTCGTTGCTCGACGGGGTCGGGGACGGGCGCCGCGGCGATGAGACGTCGGGTGTAGGCGTCCTCTGGTCGCGTGAGGACGTCCTCACGGCTCCCCTGCTCCACGATCTTGCCCTGGCTCATGACCGCTATCCGGTCGGAGAGCAGCTCGACGACGGCCAGGTCGTGGCTGATGAAGAGGCAGGAGAAGCCGAGTTCGCGCTGCAGCTCGAGGATCAGATCGAGCAGGCGGGCCTGGACCGAGACGTCCAGCGCACTGGTCGGCTCGTCCGCGACGAGCAGCTCGGGGTGGGCAGCCAGGGCCCGCGCGATGGCGACTCGTTGGCGTTGGCCTCCGGACAGCTCGTGGGGGAACCGGTTGCGCCACGAGGACGGGAGCTGAACGCTGTCCAGCAGTTCACTCACGCGGTTCTCCAGCTCACGCCGTCCCTCGGGCACCAGCCGGTGGAGTCGGAGAGGCTCGCTGACGCTGTCGCCGATGGTGTAGCGAGGGTTGAGCGACGCGGCAGGGTCCTGGAACACCATGCCGATGTGGCGTCGGAGGGGACGCAGCTGGCGGCGCGACGCCGTGCTGATGTCGGTCCCGGTGACCTCGACCGTTCCTGAGGTGACCTGCTGCAGCCCCACGACGACTCGACCGAGGGTGGACTTCCCCGATCCCGACTCCCCGACCAGCCCCACGATCTCGCCGCGGTTCATGTCGAGGCTCACCTGGTCCACCGCCCGGAAGGGGCGCCGACCGAAACCGCCCGGGTAGTCCACCACCACGTCGCGCAACCGGAGGATGGCATCCGCAACTGGCTCCCGGCTGTCGTCGCCAGTCGTCGGACCTCGCTGGTGCGTGGCTGCCGGCGGATCCGCGCGACGTCGGCCCAGGTGGGGCACCGAGGCGAGGAGCTGCTGGGTGTAGGGGTGCTGCGGGTGGGCGAACAGGTCATCGACCGACGCCTGCTCGACGATCTGCCCGTCCTTCATGACGATGACCCTGTCGGCGATGTCGGCCACGACCCCCATGTCGTGGGTGATGAGGACCATGGCCGCGGAGATGCGTTGCCGGAGGTCTCGCATCAGCTGGAGGATCTCGGCCTGGACGGTGACGTCGAGGGCCGTGGTCGGCTCGTCCGCCAGGAGCACCTTCGGATCGCAGGAGATCGCCATGGCGATCATCGCTCGCTGACGTTGACCACCCGAGAGCTGGTGCGGGTAGTAGCCGACACGCTCCTCCGGGTCCGGCATCCCGACGAGGCGCAGCATCTCGACGGCTCGGTCACGAGCCTGTCTGCGGGTCATCGACAGATGCAGACGCAGCATCTCGCTGATCTGCCACCCGATCGTGAAGACGGGGTTGAGCGCGGTCATCGGCTCCTGGAAGATCATCGCGACGTCACGCCCACGCATCTGCCGGAGCGCCGACTCGTCGAAGCCGGAGACGTCCTCGCCCTCGAGCTCGACCCTGCCGCTCAGCTGCGCGGAGCTGGGGAGGAGCCGCAGGACCGACATCGCGCTGACGCTCTTGCCCGACCCGGACTCACCCACGATGGCCAGGATCTCCCCGGGGAAGACCTCGAGGCTGACCTCCTGGGTCGCTGCGACGACGCACCCGCCGACGGCGAAGGACACCGACACGTCTCGCAGGGCCAGCACCGGTCGCTCCCCCTCCGGAACCTGTGGAGCAGTGGTCTCGTCACGCATGTGTCTCTTCTTCCGCTGTGTCGATGAGGGCGAGGGTTCTGCGGTTGAGGACGAAGGCGCGTCGGAGGGTGGCCAGCTGCTGACCCGCCTCTGCGCGGTGCAGCCCCGGCAGGCCGGCGAGCACCTCGGTGTTGAACCGGTGCAGGTCGGCCTGGTCCCGGAGGACCACCTCGAGGGTGATGTTGCTGTGTCCGGAGGTGGCGGCGACGTAGCGGACCTCGGGACACCGCGTGAGGGTCTTCGCCGCGTCGTCGACGTGCCGGAGGTCCATGTGCAACCAGTACATGGCGGGTGCCGAATAACCGAGGAGCTCGGGGTCCACCAGCGTGCTGAGCCGGACCCGCCCCTCCGTCAGCAGGTTGTCCAGCCGTCGGCGCACGGAGGTCTCGCTCGCCCCGAGCTGCTGGGCGAGCTCGGAGATGCTGGCTCGCGCGTCGACGCTCAGCAGGTCGACGAGGGCGCGCTCGCGCTCGTCCAGCGGCCGGGGGTCTCCGGGGGTCACCGCGCCCCGGTGCTGCACCAGGATGTCGGCCGCCTCCGCCGGCAGGTCCGTCTGCAGCCAGGTGTGCTCGAGCTTGTAGTGCGACAGGACGCTCTCGGTCTTGGTGGCCCACACCCCGGGTATGCGGTCGATCTCGGTGAGCAGCACCCGCGCGAGCTCGGCCTGCGAGCTGACGATGAGCTCGACCACCAGGTCGAAGGAACCGGTGAGCAGGGCGGCGAACCGGACGTCGGTGCGCCCGGCCAGCGCCTTGGCCACCTGGGTGACGGATCCGGCGGTGGTCGTGATCTCCACGAGGACGGGATAGCCCTCGACGCAGAGCAGCGGGTCCGTCGTGGCGACGACCTGGGCCAGTCCTTCTCCGAAGAGTCGTTGTGCACGGCGCGCCACCGTGCTGTCCGAGCTGCCGGTGGCGCCGGCGATCTGCTGCCACGTCGCGCGACCGTGGATCTGCAGTGCCGCGATGATGCGCCGGTCGAGCTGGTCGAGGCCAGGCGCCTGATGATTCCTCACCGCTGCCCCTCCTTCGTGTATGAGGTGTCGCCACCCTAGCGTATGAGGAAACTGGGCGAAACTCTTGTGCTCGACGGGGATTTATGGCAAGTTGGGCGCAGTTCGCGACGATATCCGCCACATCCCCGGTGGAAGCGGACGTGCCACCCCGTGCCCGCACGAAGACCAGCCAAGGAAGGCAACCGCCGTGCTCGAACCAGCCAGCCGGTACACCGGCTACCGCTCGTACAGCTATCTCGAGGAGGGCAGGGACTACAAGTCCTTCGACCTCGCCCCCGAGCTCGACCGTGTCCCGGCCTACGCCGGTGGCGACCTCACCGACGACCAGCGCGAACGGGTCGGCCGGCTGCTGGACGAGTGCATCGTGGTGTCCACCCACGACCATCCGACGCGCTTCCCCAGCGACATCGACCAGACCATCGACTACAACCGGACCGGTCGCCACCGGACCGGCTACGAGGGCCTGGCGCGCTCGGGCATGACCGCGGTCATCGACAACTTCATGGACGGCACCGCCTGCGTCACCAGCCAGGCCGGCTGGAAGTGGACGGACATCATCGCCGACCTGGGCCTGCGGTTCTCCGACCTCGCCCACCAGGACTACGTCATCAAGGCCGAGACCGTCGCGGACATCCACGCGGCGAAGGAGACGGGACGACTGGCCCTCATCGCCGGGCTGGAGGCGTCCACGCCGATCGAGAACGAGCTCGACCGTCTGGACATCCTCTACGGCTTCGGGGTGCGCCAGCTGGGCATCGCCTACAGCGAGGCCAACACCCTGGGCAGCGGCCTCAAGGAGCGTCATGACGGTGGGTTGACGGTGTTCGGTCGGCGGGCCGTGGAGCGGATGAACCGTCTGGGCATCGTCGTCGACGTCTCCCACTCCGGTGACCGGACCTCGCTGGAGACCATCGAGCACTCCACCAAGCCGATCATGATCACTCATGCCGGGGCCCGAGGAGTCTGGGACACCAACCGGATGAAGCCCGACGAGGTCATCAGGGCGTGTGCGGAACGAGGCGGGGTCATCGGACTGGAGGCTGCGCCGCATACGACGCTGTCGGCCGACCATCCCCGGCACTCCATCGAGTCCGTCATGGACCACTTCACCTACTGCGTCGACCTCGTCGGCATCGAGCACGTCGCCTTCGGGCCCGACACCCTCTTCGGGGACCACGTCGGCCTGCACGACCTGTTCTCCGGGGCTCTGTCGCTGGGCGAGGCCCATGCGGGGGTCGAGTACGAGCGTGTTCCGTACGTCGACGGCCTGGAGAACCCGGCCGAGTGCTTCTGGAACATCGTCGCGTGGCTCGTCAGCCACGACTACTCCGACGACGAGATCCGTGCCGTCGTCGGCGGCAACGCCATGCGTGTCATCGAGGAGGTCTGGGTCTGATGGGAAGCACGACAGGAAGAGCAGCGCGCACGCTGGCCATGTCCGTGGGTCTGTCAGCCCTCGTCCTCGCCGGATGTGTGCCGTCCAACCCCGACGCACCGGGTGAGGACTCGGCGGACGGGACCGGTGGCTCCGGTCAGCAGGCCGAGGACACCACGCTCAACATCGGGACCACCGCCGACGTCGTCAACTACAACCCTCTCGTCGGCAACAGCCGGACGGACACCTGGGTCACCAACCTCATGTACCCGCACATGATGACGCTGGACGACAGCGGCCAGAAGGTGCCGGCGCTGGCGACCGACTGGGGCTACTCGGAGGACGGGACGACGGCGTGGGTCGAGATCCGCGACGACATGGAGTGGACGGACGGCGAGGCGTTGGACGCCGATGACGTCGTCTTCACCATCGACGCCATCCAGGCGGAGCAGATCGGGACGGTGGCGGGCATGATCGGCGCCTACGAGAGCGCCGAGGCGGTCTCCCCCACCCGCGTGGAGTTCACCCTGTCCCGGCCGGACGGCGCGTTCCTGACCAGCGTCGGCTTCTGGATGCCGGTCGTGCCCGAGCACATCTTCGGGGAGGTGGAGTCGGTCGCCGAGTTCGCCAACGACTCGGACTGGGTCTCCGCGGGCCCCTTCGTCCTCTCGACCGTCGAGCGGGGTCAGCGGTACGTCCTCGAGGCCGTCGACAACTACCCCCTGGTGGAGTCCGGGACGCCCAACGTCGACGAGGTGGTGTTCTCCGTCTACCCGGACGTCAACACCGAGGTCCTCGCCCTGCGCTCGGGCGAGCTCGACCTGATCGGCAACGCGCTCCCTCCGGCCGTCGCCGAGCAGCTGTCGTCCGACGAGAGCGTCGAGCTCTACACCGTCCCCTCCCTGGGGTGGGCGCACATGCAGTACAACATGCGCCGCCCACCGCTGGACGACGTCGACGTGCGACGGGCCCTGGCCCACGCCGTCGACTACGAGGCCATCCGCCAGGTCGTCCTCGGGGGCAACGCGATCTCCGCCGACTCCAGCGTGCTCACGCCCGTCTTCGAGCAGTGGCAGGACGGGCTGGACCTCGAGGAGTATGCCTACGACCCGGAGCAGTCACGCCAGCTGCTGGAGGACGCCGGCTACTCCGAGGAGGACCTCACGTTCGAGATGATCTACGACCAGGCCGACCCGATGATCTCCACGTGGGCCGAGCTGGTCCGCGACCAGAGCGCCGAGGCCGGGATCACCATCGAGCTGGCCGGGCTGGAGCGGAACACCTACCTGTCGCGCACCGCCGACCGTGACTTCGACATCTATGCCGGCTCCTGGGCCGTCATCGACGAGCCGCAGAGCAACTTCTCCCTGCTCTTCGCGCCCGACGGGTTCATCAACTACGCAGGTGTCGAGGATGCCGAGATCAACGAGCTCATGGAGGAGGCCTCCACCGCCCTCTCCCCCGAGGACGCGAAGGAGCCCCTCCAGGAGATCGCCCGCATCGTGCACGACCAGGTCTACGACAACGTCATGTATGTGGAGCAGTTCAACTTCGCGGCGTCCTCGAACTGGACGGGCTTCGAGCCCAAGCCCAGCGACCTGCTCTCCCTGGTGAACCCGCAGTCGCTGGCGCAGGCCAGCTCGGGCTGATCGATGGGCCTGCTGCGCTTCGTGTCCGTGCGCCTCCTCCGAGGGCTGCTGACCCTCTGGTTCGCCGTGACGGTCACGTTCTTCCTGGTGCGGCTGCTGCCGGGGGATCCTGCCCTGGCAGTGGCCAGCCCCACCATGACGGCTGACCAGCGCGCCCAGATGCTCTCGGACTTCGGGCTCGATGAGCCCCTCCTGGTCCAGTACGCGACCTACCTCGGCCAGCTCGCCCAGGGCAACCTGGGGATCTCCTTCCGGCAGAACGCGCCGGTCCTGGACATCCTCCTGGAACGGCTGCCGTGGACCCTGCTGCTGACCGGCTCCTCCCTGGTGGTCACGCTCATCGTCGGCGTGCCGCTCGCCGTGGCGGCGGCCCGCCGCCAGGGGTCGGCCCTGGACCGCGCCGTGCAGGTCGGCGGTGTCGTCGGCCAGGCCCTGTTCGTCCCCACGGTGGGCATCTTCCTGCTCTACGTCTTCGGCGTGTGGCTGGGATGGCTGCCGATCGGGGGCGCGATGGCGAGCGACGTCTACGGCCTCGCCGCCTACGGGAGCATCCTGGCGCACCTGGTGCTGCCGGGTCTGAGCCTGGTCCTGCTGCAGCTCGGTCCCTACGTGCTGTTCCTGCGGACCAGCCTCATCGAGGCGCTGTCCGAGGACTACACCAACGTGGCCCGGTCCAAGGGGGTGTCGGAGACCAAGGTCGTCTGGGTGCACGCGCTGCGCAACGCCCTGCTGCCGACCGTCACGCTCGTGGGCCTGCAGCTCGGATTCCTCGTGGGCGGTTCGGTGCTGACCGAGACCATCTTCGCCTACCCCGGCATCGGGCGGGCGATCTACGAGTCCGTGGGCCAGCTCGACTTCCCGGTGATGCAGGGAGCCTTCGTCCTCCTCGCGGCCACGGTGGTGGTGGCGAACCTGCTCACCGACCTCATGTACGGACTACTGGATCCGAGGGTGCGACAGACATGAGCATCATCCCGCCCAGCGGCACCGCCGAGGACGCCCGCGAGGGTATGCGGACGGAGGCCGTCTCTCCCCGGAGCCGGACCTGGCGCGCCTTCGTCCGCAACCCGTTCGGGCTCGTCTCGCTGGCCGTCCTGTTCCTCATCGTCGCGGTCGCGCTCGCCGCACCGCTCATCGCGGGCGAGCCCGGCGGCTACAGCGCCGACGTGCTCGCACCGCCCTCGGCCGAGCACTGGCTCGGCACGGACAACATCGGGCGCGACGTCTACAACCAGATCGTCTGGGGTGCGCGTACCAGCTTGGCCGTGGGCCTCGGAGCGTCCGCCCTCGCGATCGTGCTGGGCGCGGCCGTCGGCATCGGCGCGGCATACTTCCGGCGCCTGGACACGCCCCTGGGCATGCTCATCGACGTCATGCTCTCCCTGCCCATCCTCCCGCTGATGATCCTCGTGGCGGCTCTGGCCGGCCCCAGCATCTCGACCCTGGTCGTCGTGATCGCCGTCTTCTCCTGGCCCGAGGTCGCCCGCGTGGTCCGGTCGCAGGCCCTGCCGGTGGTGGATCTGACGTATGTCAACGCCGCCCACGTCATCGGCGCCCCCAACCGGTGGGTGCTGCTGCGGCACGTGCTGCCGGCCGTCACTCCCGTCATCGTCGTGTCGGTCGTGCTGACTGCCTCGCGGGCCGTCCTCAGCGAGGCAGGCCTGTCCTTCCTCGGCCTGGGCGACCCCTCGAGCTGGTCGTGGGGCACGATCCTCTACAACGCCCAGCGCAGCGGGGTCCTGGCCTCGGCCTGGTGGACCGCACTGTTCCCCTCGCTCGCCATCCTGCTGCTCGTGGTCGCAGCAACCCTGACCTCCCTGGCCTACAACGACGCCCGCAACCCCCGCACCCGAGGTGACTCTGCCCGATGACTCTGTCCCACCGACTTCCCCGGTCCTTCTACGACCAGCTCCATGCGCGCCTGCGCGACCGGCTGCACCAGAGCGGGCTGGACGCCATCCTGGTGGACGACTGGCGCGACGTCGCCTATCTCTGCGGGTTCTTCCACCACCCCAACGAGCGACCCGGCGCCGTCTGGATCTCCGGCGACCGCGTCGTGCTCCTCGTGCCGGAGCTCGAGCGCGAGCACGCCCTGGCCCAGGGAGCGGCCGTGGACGAGGTGGTCGCCTTCGCCGAGTTCCCCGGGCGGGAGAGCCCGTTCCAGGTCCTCGCCCGGACCGTCGGGACGCACGGCCGGTGGGGGCACTCCCCGACCCTGTCCACCGGCCGCCTGGCCGAGCTCCAGGAGGTCTTCGACGGCGTCACCTGGACCATGTCGGGGGTCGTCGACGCCCTGCGGCTCATCAAGCAGCCGGAGGAGGTCGTCCTCCACCGCGCGGCTGCCCAGCTCGGCGACGTCATGCTGACGGCGGGCCGCTCCCTCATCGAGGCCGCGCTCGAAGAGGACGACCCGCTCCCCACCGAGTCCCAGCTCGCGGACCACGTCGTCCGCGAGGGCGCCCGCTGGATGTACTCCACCCACGACGACATCGTCGTCGTGCCCATGCTGACGGGAGGCCTCGTCTACGCGGGCGAGAACACCGCCTTCCCCCACGGGCTGCCGTCCAAGACCAGGCTCGAGAAGGGCGACACGGTGATCCTCTCCCTCGGGGGAGCCGTGGGCGGTCGGTATGCCGAGAGCGAGCGGACCTTCTTCATCGGTGAGCCCAGCACGGAGCAGCTGCGCTACTTCACGACCGACCACCGCGCGCAGGAGGTCGGGACCCAGGCCATACGCCCCGGGGTCTCGTGCCGAGAGGTGAACGAGCAGTGCCTGGACGTCATCCGGGACGCCGGACTGGCCGAGTTCATCCGGCACCGCCAGGGCCACGGCATCGGCCTGAACTTCCACGAGGCGCCCTGGCTGGAGGACGGGGACACCACCGAGATCCAGCCGGGCATGGTGCTGTCCAGCGAGCCGGGCATCTACGTCCCCGGCCACGCGGGCTACCGCATCTCCGACACCGTCCTGGTCACCGAGGACGGCCACGAGCGCCTGACCACCTACCCCCGAGACCTCGACGACATCATCATCGCCGCCTGACTAGGAGCATCATGATCCTCACCATCAACGACGCCGACCTCGACGTGGAGCTGCTCGGCGGGGACGACCCGACCAAGCCGCTGCTCATCGCCCACCACGGCGCCCCCGGTCTCGGGTCGCGCGCCGAGCCCGAGCTGGCCTTCGGCCCGCTGTCCGACCTCTTCCGGGTCTTGGTCTTCGACGCCCGGGGCAGCGGGAAGAGCTCCGACACCCCGCCCTACACCCACGAGCAGTGGGTGGCCGACGTCGACGCGCTGCGCGAGTGGGCCGGGGCCGAGACCTTCGTCATGGCCGGCGGCTCCTACGGCGGCTTCATCTCCATGGAGTATGCGGTGCGGCACCCGCAGCGGCTGCGTGCGCTGGTGCTGCGCGACACCTCGGCCGACCACGAGCACAACGACCTCGCGATCGCGAACGCCCGCGCGTCCGACCGGGTCGACATCGACGAGGACCGGCTGATGCGGATGATGGAGGGCCGGATCCGGGACGATGCGGACTTCCGGGAGTCGTGGCGCGAGCTCCTGCCGCTCTACGACTACGAGTACGACCCGGCCCAGCTCGACGCCCGGGTCGCCAGCGTGGACTACCACTTCGCGACCCACAACGCCGCCTTCTCGGAGAACCTGCACCACTACGATCTCAAGCCCCGGCTGGGCGAGATCACCTGTCCCACGCTGGTGACGGTCGGCCGGACGGACTGGATCACCCCGGTCTCGTGCAGCGAGACCATCGCCGGCCTCATCCCCGAGGCCCAGCTGGTCGTCTTCGAGAAGTCCGGCCACTCCCCGCCGCGCGAGGAGCCCGAGCTCTTCCAGCGCACCGTGCGGGACTTCCTGGTGCGGCACGCCCTGTCCTGAGTCCGGTCCGGGGTGTTGCACCATCGGCGCGGACCCGCGAGGGTGAGGTCCGTGCCAGACGACCACGCCCACGCTCCGCCCGACCCGGTCCGGTGACCCCCGCCACCACCGGCCACCGGGTGCTCGCCACCGCCGACAGCACGGCATACGCCTCCATCCGCAAGCGGCCCACCTCGCGGGCCGAGCGCTACGCCATGGGCAAGGCGCTGCGCAAGCAGGTGCCGCGCAAGAGTCTGGGTGACTGGGCTCCCCGGTCGGGGCGGCCGGACCCGGTGGCGCTGATCCAGGAATCGCACGAAGGACGGCGCAGCGAGCTGGTCCCGGTGCGCGTGGACCGGATGATCACCAACCCCTACGGCTTCCTGCGGGGCACCGCCGTCGTCATGGCCGACGACGTCGCGCACCTGCCGGCCACCGGGATCATGCCGGTCATCGGCGGCGACGCCCACTTCGGCAACTTCGGGTTCTACGCCTCCCCCGAGGGCGAGCTCGTCATCGACCTCAACGACTTCGACGAGGCCCACCCCGGGTGCTGGGAGTGGGACCTGCGCCGCCTGGTCGCCAGCATCCACGTCGCCGGGCGCGCGAACGGCCTGTCCGAGAAGCAGTGCGAGGCTGCCGTGCGGGCCTGCGTCGCGGCATACCGCAGCGAGCTGAGGTTCCTGGCCGAGCAACCGCTGATGATGCGCTCCTACAACCGGCTCGACGTCCACCGGATGCACGAGACCGCGACCGAGAAGACCCTGCGCAAGGAGATCCACCGGTCCGCCAAGCGGGCCCGCAAGCGCACCAGCGACCGCGCGCTCCCGAAGTTCACGACCGAGCAGGCCGGGCGACGGAGGATCGTCGAGGACCCACCCACGATCACCCGGGTCAGCGACGCCGAGCGGGAGGCCCTGGCCGAGGCGCTCGACGGCTACCTGCTGACGCTCGCACCGCACTGGCGCCGGGTGGTCGGCGGCTACACCCTCGTCGACATCGCGCACAAGGTGGTCGGGGTCGGCAGCGTGGGGCTGCGCGCCTACGTCGCGCTGCTGGAGGGCAGCACCCCCGACGACGTGCTGTTCCTCCAGCTCAAGCAGGCCCGGCGCTCGGTCATCGCCCCCTACGTGCACGGCGACTCCGCGCTGCACGAGCACCAGGGCCAGCGGGTGGTCGAGTACCAGCAGGCGCTGCAGACGGTCAGCGACCCGCTGCTGGGGTGGGCCACCGTCGGCGACGACTACACCTACTACGTGCGCCAGTTCCGCAACAGCAAGGGCACCATCCCCCTGGACGCGATCGACGCGCCCGCCCTGGCCGACTACGCGGGCATCGTCGGTCACCTGCTCGCCAAGGGCCACGCCCGCACCAGCGGCGCCTCCATGATCGCGGGGTATGTCGGGGGCTCGGACAAGGTGGACGTCGCCCTCAGCCGGTTCGCCCGGTTGTATGCCGACCAGACCGAGGCCGACCACGCACAGCTGCTGGCCGCGGTCACCCGCGGCGAGCTCCCCGTCCACGAGGGCGCCCTGGACGGCGCGAGCTCCGCCTTCCGCCCCTGAGCGGTGCCTCGTCTACGCTCGACGGGTGAGCGTGGTGCCCCGGCAGACCGTGTCCTTCGACGACCAGTTCGCCCGAGAGCTGGGTCCGCTCGCCGTGCCGTGGCAGGCCGAGGAGACACCGGATCCCCGGCTGCTGCTGCTCAACGAGTCGCTGGCGGCCGAGCTGGGCCTCGAGCCGTCCTGGCTGCGCAGTCGCGAGGGTCTGCGGCTGCTGACGGGACACCTCGTTCCTGACGGCGCCACCCCGGTGGCGCAGGCCTACGCCGGGCACCAGTTCGGCGGATACTCGCCTCGCCTGGGTGACGGCCGGGCGCTCCTGCTCGGCGAGGTCGTCGGCACGGCGGGGCGCAGGGTCGACATCCACCTGAAGGGCTCCGGTCGCACACCCTTCGCCCGGGGCGGTGACGGCCTGGCCGCGGTCGGTCCGATGCTGCGCGAGTACGTCATCAGCGAGGCGATGCACGCCCTGGGCGTGCCGACCACACGGTCGCTGGCCGTGGTGGGCACCGGCCGGTCGGTGCAGCGAGAGACGCTGCTGCCCGGAGCGGTGCTCACGCGGGTCGCCTCCAGCCACCTGCGCGTGGGCACCTTCCAGTATGCCCGCGCCACCGGCGACACCGATCTCCTGCGACGCCTCGCCGACCACGCGATCAGCCGCCACCACCCCGACGCCGCCGCGGCCCAGAACCCCTACCGCGCGCTGTTCGAGGCGGTGATCTCCAGCCAGGCGCAGCTCGTCGCCCGGTGGATGCTGGTCGGGTTCGTCCACGGCGTGATGAACACGGACAACATGACGATCTCCGGGGAGACCATCGACTACGGACCGTGCGCCTTCATGGAGGCTGTCGACCCGGCGACGGTCTACAGCTCGATCGACACCGGCGGACGGTATGCCTACGGCAACCAGCCCGGCGTCGCCCAGTGGAACCTCGCTCGCCTCGCCGAGGCGCTGCTCCCCCTCCTGCACCCCGAGGAGGAGCAGGCGGTCGAGGTGGCGATGGGCTCCCTCGGCACGTTCTCAGCGCAGTTCGCCTCGGCCTGGGCCAGCGGTATGAGGGCCAAGCTGGGCCTGGCGGACTCCGTGAGCCCCGAGGTCGTCGAGCCGCTGGTCGCCGAGCTGCTGAGCCTGCTGCAGGACAACCACGTGGACCACACGTCGTTCTACCGCCGCCTCGGCGATGCGGCCCGCGGTGACGCCGAGCCGGCGCGAGGCCTATTCGTCGACCTGGCGGGTTTCGACGCCTGGGCCGAGCGGTGGCTCGCCCTCGACCCGCGGGCCGAGCTCATGGACCGGGTCAACCCCGTCTACATCCCCCGCAACCACCTGGTCGAGGAAGCCCTGGCGGCCGGCAGCGACGGCGACCTGGAACCGCTGGTGGGGCTCCTCGGCGCCGTCACCGACCCCTACCGCGAGCGCCCCGGCCTCGAGCGGTATGCCGAGCCGGCGCCGGCGGACTTCGGCCGCTACCGGACGTACTGCGGCACCTGAGCCGCCGGGGACGTGACGGCTCTGCCGGGAATCTCTGCACCAGGAGGTCCACCCCGCGGGGTCGACCTCACCTCCGGGGGACCAGCCAGGCGGCGGTGTCGTGCGCGAGCAAGGGTCCGTCGAGGGGGACGCTCGAGAGCAGGACGTCCCAGTCGGGATCCAGGGTGATCGGCTCGCCGGAGAGGTTCACGACGCAGCGCAGGTGGGGGCCGCGCTGGAAGTCGAGCACCTCCGTCGGCGACTCGCGCCAGGCGAAGTCGTCGGTCCGGAAGGCGGGCAGCTCGCGGCGCAGACGCAGCGCCCGCCGGTGGAGGTTGAGCGTCGATCCCGGGTCGGCGGTCTGGGCCTCGACGGTCAGGTCGGCCCAGCCTGCGGGCTGCGGGAGCCACGGCTGGGCGGTGGCGCCGTCGGGGCTGAAGCCGTAGGGCGGCTCGTCACCGTGCCACGGCAGCGGCACCCGACAGGCGTCGCGCCCGCGCAGCGTGTGCCCGGAGCGCTCGCAGATCGGGTCCTGGAGGCGGTCTTCGGGGATGTCGTCGACGCTGGGCAGCCCGAGCTCGTCACCCTGGTAGATGTAGGCCGTCCCCGGCAGCGCCAGCATGAGCAGGGCCGCGGCCCGGACCCGGCGGGTCCCGAGGGCCAGGTCGGAGGGGATGTCGGGGCTGACCCCGACCTCCGAGCTCGAGTCCGCGCGGCCATACCGCGTCGTCAGTCGCAACTCGTCGTGACTGCCCAGCACCCAGGTCGCGGTCGCCCCCACCGGCGCGAGGGTCTCGCGGGTCTCATCGATCACGCGGCGCAGCCCGGCGTCCCACGGGACCTTGAGGAACTCGAAGTTGAACGCAGTGTGGATCTCGTCCGGCGCGAGGTAGCGCACGAGCCGCTCCGGACTCGCCACGACCGCCTCCGCGACCAGGACGCGATCGCCGTCGTACTCCTCCGCCACGCGGCGCCACCGCTTGAAGATCTCATGCACGTCGTCGACGTCCCAGTGCGGGTTGCCGACCCACTCCCCCGACCTGAACCGCAGGTCGCCGCCGTAGTCGGCGTCCGGCAGGCCCGGAGTCTTGAAGAACGCCGGTGCGGCGTCGACGCGGATGCCGTCCACGCCTCGGTCGAACCAGAAACGCAGGATGCCGTCGAAGTCGCTCCTGACGTGGTCGTTGCTCCAGTTCAGGTCCGGTTGTTCAGGTGCGAAGGTATGCAGGTACCACTGCCCCGGCGTGCCGTCCGGGTTCGCGGTGCGCTCCCAGGCCGGCCCACCGAACGCGCTGATCCAGTTGTT
Organism: uncultured Serinicoccus sp.; assembly: GCF_947487915.1. Taxonomy (GTDB): domain Bacteria; phylum Actinomycetota; class Actinomycetes; order Actinomycetales; family Dermatophilaceae; genus Ornithinicoccus. Next base: position 266,373 of record NZ_CANKYH010000007.1, read on the forward strand.
CGGTGGCTCGCTGCCGTCAGGACCGCGCCCGTCGCGAAACACGAACCGCTCCCGCTCGGGCGACCCCTCGGGTGCCGCGAGCGCAGCCGTGAACCACGGATGGTCCAGGGCGGTGTGGTTCGCCACCATGTCGATGATGACCCGCATGCCCCGTGCGTGCGCCTCGGAGAGGAGCGCGACGGCGTCCTCGAGGCTGCCGTATCGCCGGTCGATACTGCAGTAGTCGGAGACGTCGTAGCCGCCGTCCGCCATCGGGGACGGAAACCACGGCGCGATCCAGAGGGCATCCACGCGGAGGTCCTGCAGATAACCCAGCCCGGCGCGGATGCCGTCCAGATCGCCCTCCCCGTCACCGCCCGAGTCCCGGAAGCTGCGCGGGTAGACCTCGTAGACCACAGCATCACGCCACCACGGCCGGTGCGAGCTGTCCACGGCGCCGCGCGCCTCGTCGGGCCGTCCGCCGACCGGCCCCGAGGACGACGGCTCGACCGCAGGAGATTCATTCACCGTCATGCCCCTTCTCAGACTGCCGGACTCGATGCCTGGGCCCAGAGGTTGCTCACCGGCCGGAGACGGCTCCTGTCACTTGTCCGGGTCTCAGGCGGCGGAGAGCCGCTCACCCTTGCAGCAGCGACTGCGCCCCATCGACCCACACCTCGGTGCCGCTGATGTGGCTGGCCGCGTCCGAGGCGAGGAAGGTCACCAGGTCGGCCACCTGCTGCGCCGAGCCGGGGGTCCCGTCGGTGAGCGGGATCTCCCCCTGCGGGAACTCGACCGGGATCTTGACGTCCTCGTTCGCTGCCCGCGTGTTGTCGTCGATCTCGGTGTCGATCGCCCCGGGGCACACCACGTTGAGACGGATCCTGCGCGGCCCGAGCTCGACCGCCAGCATCTTGGTCAGAGCGACCTGGCCCGCCTTGCTCGCGGAGTATGCCGTGGCACCAGAGTTGGAGAACACCCGCGTGCCGTTGACCGAGGAGACCACGACGACCGAGCCGCCGCCCTCGGCCAGGTGCGGCACCGCATGCTTGATCGTGAGGAACGTCCCGGTCAGGTTGATATCGACCGTGGACCGGAAGTCCTCGACCTCGAGGTCCTCGATGCCGGCCCACGTGCCGTTGACCCCGGCGTTGGCGACGACGACGTCGAGCCGCCCAAAGCGCTCCACGGTCTCCGAGACCATCCGGCGCGCATCCTCCTCCTCGCTGACGTCACCGGTCACCACCAGGGCCTGGGCGCCGGCGGCCTCCAGGTCGGCCGCGACCTCCTCCAGCTCCTCCCGGGTGCGACTGACCAGCGTGACGTGCGCACCCTGCGCAGCCAGCGCCCGTGCGCTCGCCTCACCGATGCCCGACCCCGCACCGGTGACCAGCGCGACCTTGCCCTTCAGCATGCTGTGCTCCTCTCCTGCCGTCGCTCGTGATGCGACGGCTCGACCCAACCTACGAGGTAGGCCAGCGCTCGGCAGTATGCGTAGCCAGTCCAGTGTCGCGTCCTAGTGTCAGGGGAGACCTGCGCCTGATGCGCCTGCGCCGATCGGTGCGGGGTGTGATGGTGGTAGCTGTTCTCGAGCGTCAACCGCCACACCTGACCCACCGCTCCACGGGAACCGCGGCTGATCAGTGACGAGTCCACGTGGCCCCCGAGCGGGGGTTTCATGCTGGCAGGGTGAAGCCACCTAGCCGCTGGCGCGGATGCGCAGCCGGTGACCGAGGGCGACCAGCCCGAAGCCGAAGGCGAAGATCGCCAGGGTGACCAGACCGTAGCTCCACGGGAAGACATCTGCTGCAAAGGTCTGCCCGGTAGTGCCGTCGACGGAGGGAAGGAGCAGATAGAGCGTCTGGAAGACGAAGGCCCACAGGTAGGCCACCGCATAGATCAGGTTGGCAGCCAGCCATGACCCCACGAGGAAGCCCAGCGGAAGAGCGGTCAGGATGGTGATGATGCCGATCACGGCTGGTCCTTCAGTCCATCACCGGCACCGGCCGGCGTTCGGTCGAGAACATCAGGACGATGGCGGCTACCGCGAGGAGGACGGAGGTAGCGACCAGAAGCCGCACCACGGGGGGCACGTCGACGAAGAACGCCGGGAGCGCGGTGAGCGTCGGGATGATGACGGCTCCGGCCGCGACCCTGAGTGCTGGCGCGCTGCCACGCCAGGCAAGCACGACGGCGACGACGCCGATCACGCCCACGACGGTGGAGAGCATCAGGACTACGTAGGGCGGGCCGACCTGACCCTCAGGCGTCGGCATGAGCACGCTGGGGATGGCGGTCAGGTTGAGCACGCCGGCGATGGCGAGACCGACCTTTTGACGGGTGGACGGGTTGTTCATGGTGACTCCCCTGGTGGGCGGAATGGATGAGACCACCGTGTGCCTGATCCTCCTCCCGGCGTCATGACCATCGTGCCCGGCATTGTTCCCTGGTGTCCTGCCCCGCGGGGAACAGTTTCCCGACAGCGGGAGGGTCGGGGGGCGCATAGTGGAGTATGACGATCCGCGCGCTGCTGGCAGATGACCACCCGGTGGTGCGGAGTGGGCTGCGAGCTCTGCTGTCGACGATCGAGGGGATCGAGCTGGTCGGTGAGGCCGCGGACGGTGAGCAGGCGGTTCGTGAGACCCAGCTGCTGCGCCCCGACGTAGTGCTCATGGACATCCGGATGCCCGGCAGCGGCGGGATCGAGGCCATCCGACGCATCCGCACGGCCGTCCCCGGGACCGCGGTCCTGGTCCTCACGATGTACGACGACGACGCCACCGTGCTCACCGCGATGCAGGCCGGGGCGCGAGGCTATCTGCTCAAAGGTGCCGAGCAGGAAGAGATCGTCAGCGCCATCCGCGCCGTGGTCGCTGGTCAGGCCGTCTTCGGACCAGGGGTAGCCGCTCGGGTCCTGGACCTGTTCGCCACCAGGGTCCCGGACGAAGCCCCCGCCGCCATGCCGTTCCCAGGGCTGACGGACCGGGAACGTCACGTCCTCGGGCTCCTCGCCGACGGCAGGCGGACCTCCGAGATCGCCCGCGAGCTGTTCCTCTCGCCCAAGACGGTGAGCAACAACCTCACCGGCATCTTCGCCAAGCTGCAGGTCACCGACCGGGCGGCCGCGATGATCCTCGCGCGCGGGGCGGGTCTCGGGGGCGGCCCGGATCGGCCAGGCGACGGGCCAGGCCCACGATGCTGAGCGCCAGCCTCGCGGCACTGGCCGCGGTGGCGCTGTCGTGCCTTCTGGGCGGGATCGCGCTGCTGCTGGCTCGCCAGGCTCCGATCTGCGGCGGACTCCTGGTCTGCGCAGGAGCAGCCGGCCTGGTCGGAGTGTTACTGGCCCCTTCCGGCGGGACCACCTTGGCCCGCGCTCTTCTCGTGACGGGGGGAGCCGGGCTGCTGCCGTTGGCGCTGATGACCTACCCCCGGGCGCGTTGGCGCCATCCCGTGGACGTCCTGGCCCTGGGCATCATCATGGTGGCCGGCGCAGCAGCGGTGACCCGGGCCACCGACCTCTCCGCAGTGGGCTCGCTCGGCATCCTCATCGTCGGCACCCTGCTGGCCCACACCTGGTGGCGACTAGAGCGCATCTCAGGCGACGAACGTCGAGCGGTGCAGTGGATGGCCCTCGCGGTCGGCACCTCAGCGCTGACCGGCGCCATTCTCGGTTTCGCGTGGGAGGGGTACCTCGTGAGCAGGCTCGCGGTCGGTCTGCTTGTCGTGATCGGACCGGCGCTCTACCTCGGGGTGATGGCACCACAGGTCGTCGACGTGCGAGGGGCCGTGGTCGGCGCCGTCGTGACCGCCCTGGCGGTCCTTGGCTACACAGCAATCTTCGTCACCCTCGCCACCCTGCTCGAACTCACGGCCGGAGTGCAACCGCAGGTGGGAGCGCTGGCGCTCGTGGGCGCGCTGGCGGCGCTGACGTTGCATCCGCTGCAGGTGCTTCTTCGTGGCGTGGTCGACCGGCTCCTCTTCGGTGTCCGGCCCGACCCGTTCCTGGCCGCGCACGAGGTGGTAGGCCACATCGGGGACGACCCGGTGCTCGCCCTGCGCGCCATCCGTGCGGCGCTGGTGCTGCCCTACGCCTCGCTCCGTGTCAAGGGCGTCGCGCTCGTCTCCTCCGGTTCATCCACGCCGCACACGCGCACCATCGTCGTCGACCCCGACACCGAGCTCGTCGTGGGTCTTCGGGCCGGGGACCTCGCGATGACCCGGGGCGACAAGCAAGTCCTCGAGCTCGCTGCTCCGTTGCTGGCCCAGGCGCTCCAGGCCCGCGCACTCGTCGCCGACCTCCGTGCGTCCCGCGAGCAGACAGTGGCCGCCATCGCCGAGGAGCAACGACGCCTGCGGCGGGACCTGCACGACGGACTCGGTCCCCGGCTGTCGGGTATCGCGTTCACCTGCGACGCTGCCCGAAACCTGATGCACGTGGATCCCGAAGGAGCCGAGGCCCTGCTCCGAGCCGTACGCGCCGAGACGGCCACCGCGATCGAGGACATCCGTGGACTGGTCTACGCGATGCGGCCACCTGCGCTGGACGAGCTGGGACTGGTCGGCGCTCTGCGCCAGCGAGCTGTCGGCCTGCGCACCGTTCAAGGCGCGCCACTGACCGTCTCGATAGTCGCCACCGACGCACTCCCGACGCTGCCCGCTGTCGTCGAGGTAGCCGCATACCGGATAGTCGTGGAGGCCCTCACCAACATCGGACGCCACACGACCAGTCCTGATGCGACAGTGTCGCTACGCTTCCACGCTTCAGCTTTGGTCGTCTCGGTTTGCGACAAGGGCGGAACGCTGGTGGGGCCGGCCCATCCCGTCCACGCCCCTCCCGGGCCGTGGACGGCGGGGATCGGGCTCTCATCCATGCGCGAGCGGGCCACCGAACTCGGCGGCACACTCGCCGCCGGCCCCTCCTCCTCCGGCGGACAGGTCAAGGCCGTGCTGCCCGTGTGACCTGTCGTCCGTCTCACTCGGGCTCTCCAAGCGACTCACCACTGTCGCCTGATCGTGCAGCAGTCCCCGAAGAGCGCTTCATGGTGATGAGGACGGCCGCGGCCCCTGCCCACCAGGCGATCGCGGTCAGTGTCCCCAACCGGGCCTGGTCGGCTCCGTCGAACAGTTGGCTGGCGTAGCTACCGCCGACGGCGTTGTTGGTGGCGTGCATGATCATCACCACCAGGACGCTTTCACGTGCGGTGTGGAACACGGCGGCGATCACCACGCTGGCGGCCACGATCGTGAGCACGTCCGTCCACAGGATCTGCCCGACCAGGAAGAGGGGTGCGTGCCAAAGAACCCACAGCACGCCGAGGACGAGGGGTCCGGTCATGGCGCCGAAGCGCTGCTCCAGTCGGGGTAGGGCGAATCCTCGGAAACCTGGCTCCTCCCAGGCACCGCCGACCCCGGGGATCAGAAGAACGAAGAGCGCGGTAGCCGGGATGGCCGTCCAGGTCGCGAGGCCGCCGTCCACCGGCTCGGCCCCCCAGGCGAGATTGGCCATGACCGCGCCGCCGCTGAACGCCAGGGGCAGCCCGATCGCGAGCAGATAGGCCCGCCTCGGGACACGCCAGGCGACCATGGAGCGAAGCAGCGTCCACACCGCGGCTCTGCCTCCCGTCAGGGCAAGCACGACCAGCGCGGCCAGGAATGGACCGAAGCTGGCGATGGGTAGCGGAGAGGCGTCCACCGCGTACAACGCCGCGGGCCACCACGACAGCAGACACGCCAGGACGACGAAGCTGAGCAGTGGCCGCCGTCCGATCAGCGCGGCCACTCTCCAGCGGGGCACCATCCGCTCAGAGTCGTTGCGACCCTGCTGGAGAGGGGGCTGTGCTGCAGGAGCGGTGGGGGTCATGGTGCCTCCTGAAACCGGGGCGCCGGAGCTCGACACCGTTCGGCTTCACTCTGGCCCGCCGACCCGCTGACCCGCGTCGGTCCGCAGGCTCGACCTCGCGTCCCGCCCTCCTCCTCGAGACCCGGGTCCTCAGCCGGATGCGCCCGTCATGCCGTTGGCCATACTGTCGTGTCAGGCGGACACATCCGGTGAGCGCCGAGAAGGGCTAGCCGATGGCTGGAACCGCACCATCCAGGTCTCGGCTGACTCGACTTCTCCGGTTGGCACGCTCGACGACGGTCTTCGACGCCGTCCTTGCGCTCGGTTGCACCCTGATCGCGGTGACCGTGCACCGATCGCACCTCGATGGGGTCGACGCGAACCGAACCTCGGATCTCGTCTCCACGGCCCTGACGGTCATCGCCGTCGCACCGCTGGCGAGTCGTCGGTCTCGCCCGCTGGCCGCTCTGGCGGCGTGCTCCATCGGGCTGCTAGGCCTGATGGCCGGAGAGTATGTCGTGGCGGTGGCACCGGTCGGGGTCCTGATCGCGTTCTACTCGGTCACGGCCTGGGGAACCGTGCGGGCAGCCCGGCACGGCCTCGTCGTCGTGGCCGCCGTCGTCGTGGCGACTGCGCTGCTGCGTCCGGTGGACCTCAGTCTTGAAGGAGTGGCGGTCAACGGCGCCCTGCTGGTCGTGGGGTTGGTGCTCGGCACCGGGGTCAAGGAACGCAGGCTCCTGCACGAGGCCCAGGTAGCGGCGGCCCTGCGAGATCTGGACCTGGAGCGGGAGCGGGCAGATCGAGCCTCCCTGGAAGAGCGGCTGCGCATCAGCAGAGAACTCCACGACGTGCTGGGACATGCCATGAGCGTGATGGTGGTGCAGGCCGGCGTCGCCCAACATCTGCTCAGCGCGCGACCGGACGAGGCCGCCGCTGCGCTGGCACGCATAGCCGACACCGGGCGATCATCCATGCACGAGCTGCGACGGCTGCTCTCGGTCATCCGCGAGGGGGACCCGTCGACGCACTCAGCTCACGGGCTGGTCGGGTTGGATGACCTCCCGGCTCTCGCCTCAGGGATGGCAGCTGCGGGACTGCCCGTAGCGCTGGATTGCAGCATCGACGGCGACGTCCCAGCCGGCATCGAACTTGCGGCATACCGCATCATCCAGGAAGCCCTGACGAACACTCTGCGTCACGCAGGCTCGGCCACTGTCTCCGTGACCCTGCAGCGCCGGGGTGACGACCTACTGATCGACATCGTGGACGACGGCCGAGGAGGGGCGCCGTCCGTTCGCGGATCAGGCCGCGGGCTGGCCGGGATGCGGGAGCGCGTGGCCGTCTACGGCGGGGAGCTCACCACCGGCCCTCGCCGCCTCGGCGGCTACCGCGTGCACGCGCGAATCCCGTTGAATGCCCAGCCCCATGACGCCGTTCCCTCCCAGAACGCGGTGCCGGCGTGATTCGCGTCGTCATCGCGGACGACCAGCACCTGGTCAGGGGCGGGTTCTCCCTAATCCTCAACTCCGCTGCCGACATCGAAGTGATCGCAGAAGCCGGTGATGGGGTGGAGGCCCTTGCCGCGGTCCGGCGACATAGTCCGGACGTGGTGCTGATGGACCTGCGGATGCCCCGCATGGACGGCATCGAGGCGATCCGTCACCTCTCCGGCGCTGCGGAGACCCGCGATGTGCCCGTGCTGGTCTTGACAACGTTCGACGACGATGACGACGTCCGCCAGGCACTCCACGCCGGAGCGCGCGGATACCTGTTGAAGGACATCCGACCTGACGACCTCATCACCGCAGTACGCAGTCTTGCTTCGCGCAACGAGTTCCTCCTTGGCGGCTGGATCACGCAGCGGCTGGTCACCCAGTTCATCAGCGACACGTCAGTCGATGTCCGCACACATCTCCGGCCCACCGCATCATGGCCCATGCTGACGCCCCGGGAGCGCGATGTACTGAGCGCCGTCGCAGACGGCCGCTCGAACCGCGAGATAGCAACCGATCTGCACCTGGGCTACTCCACCGTCAAGACCCACGTCAGTCACCTGCTCGCGAAACTCGACGTACGCGACCGTGCCCAACTAGTGGCCCTGGCCCACCGCCCAGAGCACCCACCTGGCAAGTCACCGACCAGCCGCGACGCCGTACGGGAGACGTAACGGGAGTGCCCTCGCGAGGAACAGAACGCGAACTCCGTTGCTCACTTACACCCCGAGGAGACAAGCCTTCCTGCCCCGCTCACCACGCCCAGGGCTGACGAACCTCGGTCACCTGCAGCAGCATGGCCGTCGTGTCGTCGTCCTCAGGGTGCTGCCACACCTTGAGCAGGGGCCAAGCCAGGTCGGTGCGGTGCATCTCGATCACACCCCACACCGCCTCCGAGAACCCGTCCTGCCCGAGATCGAACTCGTCATCTCCCGCCGCCTGGAGCTGGTTGTAGAGCTCGACGGCCGGACCCACGCCCGCCTCCTCGAGCATCTTCGCCAGCGGCACCGTCACGGGTGGTTTCGGGGGCTCCGCCAGATCCTCACCAAGAAGCACGTCCAGCGCGGCCTTGGTGAGGCTGAAAATCGGGGCGGTGTTGCTGTTCGCCAGCACCACGACACCGACCCCACGCTCCAGCACCATCGCGAGGCTGGTGCTGAAGCCCGGGTCCTCGCACGAGTGGCTGACGGCGGCATACCCGCGGTGCTAGGCCCCCTCGACCACCCGCGGCACAGACCCAGGTGCGGGCTCGCGCCCAGGCCCACCGGCACGTCGGCACGCAAGAAGGTGCTCGTCGTCATCCCGGCCGCGTCGAGCACCCGGTCCTTGAGGTGCGCCTGTAGTCCGCCACGTCCCCCAGCCCCGACGTGTGGGACAGCAGGTGCCGGACGGTCATCGCGTCGGCTCGCGGGTCGGTCCAGTCCAGACCAGGCAGATATGCAGGAACGCTCCCGTCCAGCTGCAGCTCTCCGCCCTCGACCAGCTGCATCACCGCGGTGGCGACGAAGGTCTTGGAGATCGAGGCGAGGTGGAACAGCGTGTCGACGGCGACCGGCTCGCCGGTGGTGCGGTTGCGCGTGCCGAACGCTCGGATGTCTAGTAGACCGCCGTCGTGCACGAGGCCGATGGCCATCCCCGGCAGAGCCCAGGTGTCGACGACGCGCTCCGCGTACGCCCACAGCAGCGCCCCGGTCTCTGGGGTAGGTCCCACGCGCCCACGCTACTCCCGACAACGACCGGGCGGTCCGATCTGTCCGTGGAGGAGTCGGTGACTGCAACCAGCCACGGGCTAGCGCCAGGGTCGGGGCGCATGGCAAACCACTGGACCAGCCCGCGGAAGACCTCGGCGAGACCGGCGGGGAAGAGCAGTCAACCCGCAGCCTCCACCGCTGCTGCGCCGGCACCGCCGTCCACTCCCCTACCGTCGCTACGTCTCGACGCCCAGCACGAGCGAACCCGCCACGCTACGGTCCGCCCGGATGTCGGTGGGCTCCAGGAACTCGCGCGGCGCTCTCAGGACGGAATGGCAGGTCAGAATCCCCGGTCAAAAGGAGAGCTGGCGAAGGGACTCGAACCCTCAACCACCTGTTTACAAGACTCCCGGCCACAACGTCCTGACCTGGACAAACAGCCCAAAATGAGTCGTTTAGACCGTTTCGTGCATCATACGTGCATCATGACTGGCGCCTCATGGCTCGTCTTGACCACTCCCCCGCCGACCGCCCGACGGCAGAAAGTCGTGCATACCCCACAGACGGGCACCACGACGGACAGCGGTCGAAGTTCGTCCGGTCCTCGACTCCCGCAAGCCTAGACCGCTCGCCCTTCCCGCGCCGTCCACGTCCGTGGCCGTCTCGACTTCGCGAGATCGATTGGCCACCTGGAGCGGGCGGTCGATACATCACCCTCACGCCGATCAGCGCGCCCTCATCAGGGATATATGGGTGATCGGCCAGCGCCGAGGGTCGGTACATCGCTGTCATGCCGAGAGTCGGATGCTTCGGCAAGGGCCTGACCACGGCCGGCCACGCCGAGTAGCGGACGCTTCTGTTGAGCCCTGGATGCGGTTTCCGGCAGGGCAGTCGGTTCATAGACGAGCTAGTCCTACGTGATGTCGTAATTATCACACCCCATGACGGTTCGATGCCCTATCGCACCGCCCAAGAAGGGAGGATCGTTGGAAGTGACCGGATTCCAGAGGTCTGGTCACAGCCAAGGAGCAGTCATGAGAACCCCCACCCTCCCTCGGACCTGCGTCGCGCTCGCTGCTGCGATCATGAGCGTCTCAGGCGCCACTCCCGTGGTCGCCGTCCAGGCCGACCTTCCGGTCGCGGAGGCGTTCGCACCGGGGCCGCACCATCCCGACTCTGGCCTCGTGGAGGGACTGCACATCGGACATGGATCCTGTGCCGACAGTCTGGTGGACTACGAGCGGCGTCACGTTGAGATGTTGGAAAGGGACGGCGGCGGGAGCACCGACTCTCCGGTGTGGCACCACCTCGACGCTGGCCTCGTGGAGGGACTGCATATCGGACAGGGATTCTGTGCCGACAGTCGCCTGGAACACGAGCAGCGTCACGCTGAGATGGCCGAAACGCAGGGCCGCGGCATGGCCGACGCTCCCGTGTGGCACCACGACGGCGCGCCAGCCCCTCAACGCGACGACGCTCCGGCGTGGCACCACGAAGACGCGCCGGACCGCCAACGCGACGACGCTCCGGCGTGGCACCCCGACGGGGCTCCGGGCGCGGGTCACGACGAAAGGCCCGCTGACCACCACGGCGCCACCGGACGTCACGGCTGACCTCGCCTCCCGCCCTGACACGCTGCGCAGCGGTCAGCGCGCGCAGACGGTTCATCGACGACCGCGCCGGGGCCGCCGACCGCCGGACCCGTCACCCTCCCGCAGGGGTTAGGTTCAGGTGGTCGTGTTCCTCCGGATCACAATCCGCAGGTAGGGGCCGCCACCCTGTTGGGACCAGTTCGGCGGGGCTCTGCTTCAGACAGCGCCCTTTGTGGCGCAAGCCATGGGGGGTAGGTCTGGTGTGCCGGCAGCCTCCCACGCGGTAGAAGAGCCACTACAAGACTGTGGGGCAAGATGTGACTGGCCGTTAGGGGCGGGCAACACGGATCGCGTCCCGTCCGCCGGTCGAAGGTAGCACGAAGTGTTCGGGGCCCATGAAAAGGACCGTAGTGAGCGTCACGGACTGCTCTCGCAGGGTCAGGCGTGGGCGGTGTGTTCGCGATCGGCGTGGCCGGGTGGTTCGAGCTGGAAGGTGGAGTGCTCGATGCTGACATCGAAGTGGTCAGCCACGCAGTCCTGCAGGCGGGCCAGCATCTCGGCGGCGTGACCGTCGGTGAAGCACTCCTCGTCCAGGACGACGTGAGCCGTCAGCACGGGTAGGCCGGTGGCGATGGTGGAGGCATGCAGGTCGTGCACGTCCTGCACGTGCGGGACCGCCAGTACGTGAGCGCGGACGTCGTCGAGCTCCAGCCCCTTGGGGGTGGACTCCAGCAGGATGTGGCCCGCCTCGCGCAGGATGGTGATGGCGCGGGGCACGATGAGGGCGGCGATGAGCATGCCGGCGATGGCGTCGATGCGGACCCACCCGGTGGTGGTGATGACGATCGCGCTGATGATGACGGCCACCGACCCCAGGGCGTCGTTGACGACCTCCAGGAACGCGGCGCGCATGTTGAGGTTGGCGCCGCGTCCGGAGCTGAGGACCAGCATGGAGGCGATGTTTCCGGCAAGGCCGACGATGCCGAAGATCAGCAGGCCGGTGGAGCTGACCTCGTGCGGCTCGTACAGGCGGCGGACGCCCTCGACGAAGGCATAGATCCCGACACCCAGGAGCACGGCCGCCTGCGCGCCGGCGGCGAGGACCTCCGCCCGGCGGAACCCCCAGGTCCGCTCGGCGGTCGGTGGGCGCAGCGCCAGCGACGCGGCGACCAGCGCCATGCCCAGCCCGGCAGCGTCGGTGAGCATGTGCCCGGCGTCCACCAGCAGGGCCAGGGAGCCCGTCCACAACGCTCCGATGACCTCGGCGACCAGGATGGTCGCGGTGATCGCGAACGCGACCGCCAGCCGGCCCCGGTGGGTGGTGACGGTCCCGTGGTCGTGACCTGCGCTCATGCGTGAGCTCCTTCCAGGTGGGCGCGGTCCTGCGCTGCGCCGGGGGCGACCAGGTGTCTGCTGCGGCCGGCACGGACGCCGTTGGCGATGACCAGGACCTCGGCCAGCTCGTGGACGAGAACGACCGCGGCCAGACCCAGCACGCCGAGCAGGGCCAACGGGATCAGGACCGCGATCAGGACCAGGGAGACCACGACGTTCTGCAGCATGATGGCGCGGGTGCGGCGGGCCTGCTCGAACGCATACGGCAGCAGCCGCAGGTCATCACCCATGAGGGCGACGTCGGCGGTCTCGATCGCGACGTCGGTGCCCATCGCGCCCATCGCCACGCCGACGTCCGCGGTGGCCAGCGCGGGCGCGTCGTTGACACCGTCACCGACCATCGCGGTCGGCCCCTGGGCGCGCAGGCCGGTGACCACCTGCGACTTGTCCTCCGGGCGCAGGTCGGCGTGCACCTGCTCGATGCCGGCCTCGGCGGCCAGGGCCCGTGCGGTGACCTGGTTGTCCCCGGTCAGCATCGCCACGGTGTAGCCGTGGTCGACGAAGCGGGCGATGACCTCGGCGGCATCGGGCCGCAGCTCGTCCCGGACGGCGATGGCACCGACCGGCTGACCGTCGACCTCGACCACGACCGCGGTCGCACCGGCCTGCTGCATCCGCCCCACGTCACCCCCCAGGTCACCAGGGTCGACCCAGCCGGGTCTGCCGAGCCGGACCCGCGCACCGTCGACCGTGCCGACCAGGCCGGCGCCGACCACGGCCTGCACGTCCTGCGCGGCGGGCACCGTGGCGGAGGCGGCCAGGATGGCTGCCGCCAGCGGGTGCTCGCTGCGGGCTTCCAGCGCGGCCGCCCACCCCAGCACCTGGTCCCGGTCGCTCACCGGTGCGGCAGCGACGTCGACCACGGCCGGCCGGTTGCGCGTGAGTGTGCCGGTCTTGTCCAGGGCCACGGTGCGGACCCTGCCCAGGGCCTCCATCGCCGCACCACCCTTGATCAGGATCCCGCGGCGGCTCGCCGCGCCGATCGAGGCCACCGCGGTGACCGGCACCGAGATCGCCAGCGCGCACGGGGAGGCGGCCACGACCATGACCAGGGCCCGGTGCACCCAGACCGACGGGTCACCGAGGAGCGCACCGAGCAGCGCGGTCAGGAGCGCGGCGACCAGGATGCCGGGCACCAGCGGGCGGGCGATCCGGTCCGCGAGCCGCTGCGTGGCGCCGCGGCGGGACTGCTCGGTCTCGACCACGTGCACGATGCGGGCCAGGGAGTTGTCCTGCGCGGTGGAGGTCACCGTGACATCCAGGGCGCCGGTGCCGTTGATCGAGCCGGCGAAGACCTCCTGACCGGGGCCTGTCTCCACCGGCATCGACTCCCCCGTGATGGCCGAGGTGTCCATGCTGCTGCGCCCGCTGCGCACGGTCCCGTCGGTCGCCAGCCGCTCCCCCGGCCGGACCACCATCACGTCCCCAATCATCAGCCGGGCGGGGTCGAGGACGACCTCGCGACCCCCGCGCAGCACCGTCGCCTCCTTGGGCACCAGGTCCAGCAGCGCCCGCAGGCCGTGCCGGGTGCGAGCCAGGGAGTACTCCTCCAGGCCCTCGCTGAGGGAGAACAGGAACGCCAGCGCGGCGGCCTCCTCCACCTGCCCCAGCAGGGTGGCACCCACGGCGCCGATCGTCATCAGCAGGCCGACACCAAGCTTGCCGCGCGCCAGCCTCCGCAGCGCCCCCGGCACGAACGTGGACCCGCCCACCAGCAGCGCCGCCGCCGCGAGCACGAGCTCGACCGTCTCCCAGCCGCCGAGCCCGGCCAGGAACCCCGCTCCGAGCAGGGCACCGGAGAGCAGGCCCAGCTGCACCTCCCGCACGTCCCAGAGCCGGGTGACCGGCTCCTCGACATCCCCACCGCCGGTGGGAGGCGGCGGGATCTCGCACCCGCACGCGTCCACGAGCACCTCCCGCTGTGGGGTCTCCTCGCGGCTCACGCGCCCTCCCCCTGCCCGGCGTGCGTGCGCAGCTGCTGCGGGGCGGGGTTGCCCTCGGTGCCGATGCCGTAGTTCGGGCACAGCGCGACGGCGGACCCCGTGGAGGCGAGCAGCCGCTCCGCCGCGTCCAGCACGCCCAGCAATTCGGGGGCACTGGTCAGCGAGAACATCGAGGCCCGGCCCTGCGGCCGGGACACCACCAGGCCACAGTCACGAAGGCACGCCAGGTGGGCGCTCACGGTCGACTGCGCCAGCCCAAGGTGTTCCGTGAGGTCACGCACCCGGTGCTCGCCCAGGCGCAGATGCTGCAGGATCGCCAACCGCGACGGGTCGGACAGGCCGTGGAACAGCGCAGCCGCCACGGGCAGCCCTGCATCGCGCTCCGGACCTTCATGGCCGATCGGGACCTTCGCTGTCATCGTCATAGAGCGATGTTAGCGCACTCACTGCGTGCCGTGCGTCGCCGGGTCAGGTGGACTGGCGTACCGCGGCGGGCCGCGACAGACCGGCCCCCTGTGGATGCACACTCATCTGCTGCGCCCGCGCCATCGGCCGTGCTGGTGCTGCGGTGGGCGGACCGGACAGCTGGCCTTGTTCCGGCGTGTTATGGCTGGCGCGCGAGGTCGGGGTCCGGGTCGTGCCTGGGCGAAGGCTACTGCGACGGGGACAGGATGTGGCAGATGTCCTGGTCTGCACAGTCGCCGGGGTCTAGCAGGCGGCTGCGCTGGAGCAGGGTCTCGAGCTCTGTCTGCAGCGTGAGGAGGTCGCGGATCCGTGTCCGGACGTCGGCGAGTCTGGTGTCTAGGAGTGTGGTGACGTGCTGGCAGGGGGTGGTCCCTTGGTCACGCAGGTCCAGGATGCTGCGGATCTGGGACAGCGTGAGCCCGGCGGCCTGCGCCATGGCGATGAAGCGCAGCCGTGTGGCTGCGGACTCGTCGTAGACGCGGTAGCCGTTCGCCCCGCGCGCGGGCTCGGCCAGCAGGCCCTGGCGCTCGTAGAAGCGGATGGTCTGACTGCTCACTCCCGCCGACTCGGCCAGCTCTCCGATCCGCATTCGCCCTGTCCTACCTCTCACGCTTGACCTTGTACCAGGGTACAAGGTCTAGCGTCGCGGGTATGGACGTCTGCCTCCTCTACTTCGAGGACTGCCCCAACTGGAAGGTGACTGACCGCAGGTTGGTCGCGATCGCGGCCGAGCACCCGGAAGTCAGGATCCGGCGTCAGCGCGTCGAGACCCGGGAGCAGGCCGAACAGGTGGGCTTTCGCGGCTCACCCACAGTGCTGGTCGACGGTACCGACGTGTTCTCCGCCCCAGACCCGGCAGGGGGGCTGTCGTGCCGGGTCTACCACACGGCGGACGGTCTGGCTGGGGCACCGACCACGGGACAGCTGTACGCAGCGCTGGGACTGGCCCAGGAGGCCACGCGATGACCTACGACTACGACCTGATCGTCATCGGTGCCGGCATGGCCGGCGTCACGGCGGCGAACAAGTGCGCCTCCGCGGGGTGGAAGGTCGCGATCGTCGACGCCCTGCCCTACGGCGGCACGTGTGCCCTGCGCGGGTGCGACCCCAAGAAGATCCTGCGCCGCGGTGCCGAGGTCATCGACAGCGCCCGCCTGATGCGCGGCAAGGGCATCGACGACGACGGCCTGTCGATCAACTGGGCCGACCTCATGGCGCACAAGCACGGCTTCACCGACCCCGTCCCCGCGCAGATGGAGGAAGGGCTGTCAGACAACGGGGTCACCACCCTGCACGGGACCGCGCGGTTCACCGGTCCCAACACCGTGGCCATCGACGACGCCCCCTACACCGGCCGACACTTCCTCATCGCCACCGGTGCCCGCCCCCGCCCGCTGGACCTGCCCGGGCACGAGCACCTGGTAGACAGCACCGGCTTCCTGGACCTGCCCGAGCTGCCGCGACGGATCCTGTTCGTCGGCGGTGGCTTCATCTCCTTCGAGTTCGCCCACATCGCCGCCCGGGCCGGCAGCACCCCCGTCATCCTGGACCGCAAACCTCGACCGCTGAAGGCCTTCGACCCCGACCTCGTCGACCTCCTCGTCGACCGCAGCACCCAGGTCGGGATCGAGACCTGGCGCTCTGCGACGCTCACCGCGGTGGAGACGACCGCCACCGGCTATCAGGTGAGCGTCGATGAATCAGGGCGGTCAAGGACAGCCGAGTTCGACCTGGTCGTCCACGGCGCAGGCCGGACCCCCGAGCTGACGACCCTGGACCTGGACGCCGCCGGCGTCCAGTGGGACGAGGACGGGGTCCGCGTAGCAGCCCACCTGCAGAGCACCAGCAACCCGGCGGTCTACGCCGCCGGCGACGCGGCCAGCACCCCCGGCATGCCGCTGACCCCGGTCGCCGTGTTCGAGGGCAAGGTCGCCGCGTCAAACATGCTCAAGGGCACCACGACCGCCCCGGACTACACCGGCGTGCCCACCGCGGTGTTCACGATCCCCGAACTCACCCGGGTCGGCCTGCTCGAGGAAGAGGCCCTCGCCCGGGGCATGGAAATCGACGTCCGCTACTCCGACACCAGCAGCTGGTACTCCAACTACCGCATCGGGGAGACGACCGCCGCGGCCAAGATCCTCATCGACCGCTCCAACGACACCATCGCGGGAGCACACCTGCTCGGCCCCGAGTACGCCGAGCTCGTCAACACCCTCGCCCTCGCCATGAAGCTGGGACTCACCACCCGCCAGCTGAAATCGATGACCGCCGCCTACCCCACCGTCGGATCAGACCTAGGCTCCATGCTCTGAACCAGGACCAACCAGCGACCCCCAGATCGCGGACCAGGGGACAAAGGCCAGTCGGACCGGTCTTGCCCGCCCGCTTCACGATTACCGGATCTGCCGCGTGGACGACGGCTACGCTCGTCCGACTTTTGCCGCGCTGCGGGCGGTCATTGCCGTAGATGGCTTCGCAACACCTTGTCGACTGCAGCCATGAGGCGGGGAGGCACCCGGCCTATTGCATCACCGACCTGTTCGTCGGCCACCGAGCGCATCTGCTCCGCCTGGGTCTTGCAGTCCACCCGCAGTCCTGTCTCCTCAGCTGGCAGCAACACCTGGCACGGGAAGACCAGCTCCACGTTGCTGGTGAGGGACACGACTTTGATGACTCCACGACCGAGTCGTTCAGCCATGATGTTCGCCCGATCGGAACTGAAGAGCGCCGCCAGGCGCGGCTTGTTGGCCTCGCTATCGCGCACTGGATCCAGATCGACGAGGCGGATCTCACCGCACAGCAGGTGAGCACGATCGAGGACGCCGATGCCCAGCGTCCTCGTCCCCCGCCAAGATACGGACGTGTCTCTGTCACCTCCGTACCTCTTGACACGAGGATCAGCCCCCGAGGACAGTCGTGCCGAGACACCATCGGGCAAGTCTGCGCCGCAGTACGGGAAGGGTATGCAGGGCGCTGTACGTGTTACGCCGCTGCGACTGGTATCAGAACAAATGGATGGTTAACCTCAGCATGGCGCAGGACCTCGCCAAAGCTTTGACCGGGACGGAGTAGGTATGTCCTCACTGGCCCTCATTGCATTGGCTCTTGTCGGGACTATGCTTATCGCAATATCCGTCAATAGGCGCGAAAGCGCCTTGGCTATTCCCTTTGCCATTATTGGCACTACGCTGGTGCTCTTTTCCGCCTCGGAATTCTTTGTCCCGCAGCGCATCCGTGGACTTCTTGCTCCGATCCTGCTGACTGTCGCAGCCTTTACTTTGCCTCTCGTGGCTTTGCTTGCGATCTTAGCCGTCCGCCTATGGAGGCAACACACAGTTCGCCCACCTCAGGCGCCCGATCAATCGAGGGCGAGTCTTGCTATCGCCTTGGGTGCTGGCGCTGTAGTGACGTTCTCAATCTTGCTGATTCAGACCGTAGTGCAGATCATAGACTACCAGCAGAATTTAGAAAACCAACGTCAGACGATCCGGCTCGCCCTAGCGTCGCAGTCGGACCTGTCCGGACTGGCGGCGCCGTTAGATCCAGCCGACGGGGAAATCCTCGACATGAGCGGATACTGGTTGAGGGGCAAAAAGCTCAACTGGGCCTCACTCAACGGTGTCAATTTTCAGGGTGCAAATTTTGTGTTTGCCGACTTGAGTGGTGCCATGCTTCGGGACGCCAATCTGGGGGCCGACGATAATGGACGTCGTACGGACCTACGCGCAGCGAGTCTATATTGGTCCGATCTGACCCATGCTAGCTTCAGCGGAGCCAATCTGGTGGACGCTGACCTGCGACGGGCGTTCCTATGCGGGGTAGATCTATCCCAAGCAGATCTCACCCGGACAGACCTCCGTGGGGCAACCATGGATGTAGATCCGCAATCGGGGGATACCTGTGCTGGCGGGGCAACCAAGTTGCCGCCGCGGGAGGCTTTTCCAACCGCGTGTTGGCCAGACGAGACGGAGGCCCACAGCGGTTGCGGCGGAGAGGCGAGATCCGTCGTATGCCAACGGGACGGCAGAGTCGCGCAAACTCCCGCCCTTGATCCGAATGAACAATCTTGCGAAAAGAATACTTAGCACAGTAGACCAAGGGGTGCGCCTGGCCAGCGTAAAGGGTGGAGCGCGCGCCCCAACCGCTAACGAATTCACCGGGCTGGTGCCGCCAAAGGCCCCAGCGTGCGTGCGCAGGGTGGACGCTGCGCACCAGCATCCGCTCTTGCCGCGGTTAGGACTGCCGTTCCGCTACGTCCAACAGCAAGTGGACTAACTCATCGGGTCGGTTCGTTATGCCGAAGAAGCCGTCCGGTGTTCCCGCCTTTAACTCGCCCACATAGCCAATCACTGGGAGATCTGGGCGTCGTTTCGCCATGGCCTTGGCCAGGTCCATGCCGGCGCTCTTGGATTCTGGCCTGTCGATGTCAGTTATCAGGACCGTGGGGTCGACCCTCGGTATCAGGGCGTTCGCCTCCTCAGTGGTTACGGCAGTGTCCACGGTGACGCCGAGATCTCGTAGGTAGGTCCGCTCCACATGGTTGTTGTCCGGCTGGTCGTCCACCCACAGGACCCGCAATCGGAGCAACTGTGCTTGGTTGCGGGCCACTCGCTTCTCGACAGCGCGAACAGCGCTCTCCGACACTGGCGGCCTTGCGGGAGCCTGCCTCAACGGTTCGGCCGAGACCTCGATGACACCGGCGATACCGATCTTCGTCGCCCGCTTGGCTATGCCTTTGATCGGGTCCCAGAGCAAGACTAGCGTGACCACGAGGAGGACCAGCGTGGCCAGCGGCACGAGCTGCTCGATCATCGCGACCCAGACGTTATCGCTCACCAGGGATCAAGCTCCTCGATCACCAGCAGTGCAGCTTGTATCTGCGGCCGTCGTTCGGCGCCGAATGCCAGGCCGAAGCCGGATGGCGAGCGCCTCAGCGCGTGCAGGGTCAGAAGGATCTCCGGATCTGTCGCCGAGACGGGTCCGAGGCCGATCGCCCAGGACTCCTCGTCGGGGTGCGCCCTATCAAGTGCGTCCTGGACCGACCCAAGCAGGACGTCGACCACCGCGGGCGCGGACGGTTCGCTGATGAAGCCAACCTCCGTGGTGCGACCACCGCGGACCGCCGCGTGAAGAAGCCGGATATCGAGGCCGTACGGGCCCAGCCCCAGGCGTGAGTACCCGGGTCCCCCAAAGTCCTCTGGGCCGAGCTCGTCCTCGACGTCCCCCGTCGCGATGCGCAAGAGCGCCCCTGGGTAGCCTGTTGCCTCGACCTTGTAACCCACAAAGTCGTCCTCACCGAAGTGCAGTGCGAGCAACGTGTTGTGGTCGAGAGCTGCCGCAGCAAGCGGCCAACCGGGGTGCTTCATAGCCGCGAGCCATGAGGTCGCGCTCCTTGCCGCGTCGCGCGCGGCCTCCTGATCGACGAGCGCCATCAGCCCTATGCCGCGCAAAGAGTGGGCGGCGATGTAGTCCGAGCCTTCGCCACGGCGCGGTTCGGTGGTCCGCATCGCGTGGTGGGCGGCTACGAGCATTGCGCCCGCCGTCCGCTCGATGACTTCGACCTGCAGACCGAGCAGGTCGATGGCGTCGTAAAGAACCGCCACTCAGATCATCCCCCGACCGGCCATGATTTCCTCGGGGGGACGGTAGCGGCCGGCGGCCTCGTTGTCGACGATGTCGCTTGGGTCAGGTGGCCAGACACGGTTCTGGACCGCGCTCATGATGTCGCGAGGCGTGTACAGCTCGGCCCGCTGAAGTCGACGGGGCGGCACCCGTAGTGGGATCGCGACCTCGCCCTCAGCCCGGAAGCGCGACCATTCTGGGTGCTGGTGCACGTCACGGACCTCCTCGCCAAACTCTCCGTGCATGCCAGCAGGCCTACCGAGCAGGAAGACGTAGCCGTAGAAGAGCCAACCAGACGTCTGATGACCGCGCGTCGCGAAAGCGAGGGCGGTGTCGATCGCGAAAGCCGCATGGTTCTGCTTGTTGCGCTCCTCGTATGTGCCCGCAGTCATTGAGATGTACGGAGAGCTGTAGCCCACGCGGAGATGACGGTGTCGGTGGTCATCGAGTTCTGTGGGCCCCAATAGAGCATCGGCCTCGTCGGGGCTCTTTGCCCGGCCATTCCGGACTGCCGCGCAAAGAAGCCCCGACCTGCTCATGATCTCGGCGACCTCGTCGTTCCCCGGGTCTCGACGCAGACCGGAAACACCGCGGACCACCTTTTGCAGGATCACGCCGGACGCCCTTCACTCTCGACTCCACCTCCGAGGATGATCCCAGCAGAGCGCCGAGGTGACAAGGGTGTCCCCCGCTCGACAGGCCGCCGACCTCCGGCATCCCGAGGGCAGCGCGACAGCCCCTGGACACCTATCCGGATCTGCCGCGTTGCGCTGGGACCTCGCGCCGCCTAGCTGCAGTCGCGTCAGCGTCCGGGAGGAGCGTGTAATGCCCGCGCCTCGGCTTCTCGATGGTCTGCGACTGCGCGTAGATCGACGTGCAGTTGGACCACCGAGGGTCCGGCTGGGAAGCCTTCTGGCCGATTTGCACCGTTGTGGGCGTAGATCTCGATGCTGTGGCTATTCAGACGCCACCACCAACTGGGTCCGTGGCTGGCCGCTTCCTCCGTGGTCTCGACCGGCGCTCCGTGGGCGTCAGTGATCTGCTGGGCCAGCTCAGCCGTAGCGCCGCGGACGTCGTCCCAGCCATGGTCGTCCCACAGGAACCAGGAGACGTCCGCGAACCGCTCGTGGTACACGCTCCACCCTGCCCGAGCCTTGCCCCATGTGGGCATCGAGGCCATGTGCCAGGATCGACCACTGCTCTTTGAAGATGATTCTTCTGCTGTTTCTGGCGCGACGCCCTTCGAGCGCAGCCATGGAAGTGCATCCTCGATGCCCTCTGGCCAAGGTGACCGAAGAATAGTCGAAAGCTCGGACGCGACTTCCTGCGGCGACGGCCTCATGATCAGAGCCTACCGAGGCAGGCGCGAAGTCGTCCCGATCGAGGGCACAACTTTGCCGCCGATCGCGTGGCCGCTGCACCGGCCGGTCGTCCGGTGTCCGCAGCGATCGATTGTGGAACGGACCTTCTGTGGTCCGGCGGGCCGTTCGGGAGAGGGCTGTCGTACTGGGTGCGGGACGTCCGGATGAGCGCTCTACTACGCGTAGCTGCAGCCGTGTGGTCGCACTTGACGATGCGCAGGCGGTGGGTCGACTTGTGCAGCAGGACCCGCCCGGGACATTGATTGGCGCACGGGGGCCGGCCGATGTGGCCGGCCCCCGCGGGTTCGTGCCTGTCCTACGGCAGTTCTACTGTTGGGACTGCTGCACGGATAGGTGACAGTGGTTAGTCACGCAGCCTGGGGGGCTGGTGTGGTCATGATGGTCTCGTACTCGATGGGGGTCAACCGGCCGAGAGCGGCTTGGCGTCGGCGGCGGTGGTAGGTCCGTTCCATCCAGGTGACGATGGCGATGCGTAGGTCGTGGCGGGTGGCCCAGGGGTGGCGGTTCAGGACGTTCTTCTGGAGCAGGGCGAAGAAGGATTCCATGGCGGCGTTGTCGCCCGCGGCACCGACTCTGCCCATTGACCCGACCATGTCGTGGCGGTTGAGAGCGTGGACGAACTTCCTGCTACGAAATTGACCAGGTTCAACCGGTCGATGCAACACCGTCTTGTTGGAGCAACAGTAGATGCTCGTTGAAGGCTTCGGCCGG